>NZ_VXCY01000010.1:0-326463 GCF_052850735.1 Pseudomonas sp. 910_21
GGTTTATATTTTTTAGCTGTCCCGATCGACTTGCTCGTCGGGTGGTGCTTCCTATGCAATGGCTTTGGGCGTGGCTATCATGCTTGGTTCATTGTAAGGCGGAAACTGCATGTCGACGTTGTTAGAGCTTCTGAAGGATGGGCACTTTCACTCGGGGCAGGCGCTCGGGGAGGCGCTGGGTGTTAGCCGTAGTGCTATATGGAAGCAGTTACAGCTTCTTGAAGCGGAATTGGGGCTGGTCATCCATAAAGTACGAGGTCGTGGGTACCAGTTGGCCACGCCAATCACTTTGCTGGACAGTGCTGAGATAAGTCGGCGCTCTTCTTCCAGTGATGCATGGGATGTCCGAATTTTTGACTCTATTGACTCCACGAATGCGGAGGCGCTGCGATCCATTGAGGGGGGGGTGGTGGCTCCTTTTCTTGTGCTGGCTGAGCGTCAGACCGCCGGTCGGGGGCGGCGTGGTCGCAAGTGGGTAAGCCCTTTTGCCGAGAATATCTATTACAGCCTGGTCTTGCGCATAGACGGAGGTCTCCGGCAATTGGAGGGGCTCAGTCTGGTCGTAGGGCTGGCGGTTATGCACACCCTTCGTGAGTATGGAATTCCTGGTGCAGGTTTGAAGTGGCCAAATGATGTTTTGGTTGGTCAGAAGAAGGTCGCGGGAATACTTTTGGAGTTGGTGGGCGATCCTGCGGATGTGTGTCATGTGGTCCTGGGGATTGGGATCAATGTGAATATGCGGAGCGCTGAGGAGGTCGATCAGGAGTGGACTTCGGTAAGGTTGGAGTCCGGCAAGGTTATTGATCGCAATCAGCTGGTCGCTCGATTGAGTGAGATCCTTGTGGCCTATCTTGAGCGTCATCGACTGAATGGTTTCTCCGCGATCCAGGGCGAGTGGGAGCAAGGCCATCTCTGGCAGGGGCGTGCAGTGTCTCTGATAGCGGGCGTAAATAAGGTTGATGGTGTCGTGCTGGGTATTGATCGCCAAGGGGCTTTGCGGTTGAGCGTTGAAGGTGAGGAGAAAACGTATAGTGGTGGGGAGCTCAGTCTAAGGTTGCGTGATGAGCCTTGAGTTTGACCGCGAAATAGCTCCATGAAATGCGCCCGCGCGACCTTGGGCGAGGAGGTGGGGGTGGAAGTTCTGGGTGTTGTGTTGGTTCCGCAAGATCAGTTTGTTCGTGATCTGTTTTTTCGAGTTGACTAAGGCTTGTCCTCCGTCTCGAGGTTTTTATGCGCTGGCTGTTTCTGTTGTTATTGGTCCTCAATGGTTTCTATTACATCTGGCATCAGCAGGAAGCACCTCTTCGTGCGAAAGAGGTTATGCCTCTATCGCTCTATCGAGGATCTCAGCAAGATATCCGCTTGTTGAGTGAGTCTGCAGATTCGGTCGAGCGGCGGGATAAGGGCAAGATGGGGGAGGTTGATGCAAGCTGTCTCTATCTGGGGGGCTTTGCTCGTCGAGATATGGCTCAGATGCTTGAGCAGCGCCTGGTGGGCCTGGGGGTAGATGTCAGGCTACTGTCCTTGAGTGTTGCTGGTTCTTCTGGTTTCTGGTTGCGTGTGACTCCTGAGAGCAAGCATTTGTTGGATGATCTGCAGCTGCAGAACCTTGCTAAGGAATTCAATGAGTTAAAACATAAAATAATGCCTTGTGAGGGGGTTGCAACTGTCGAATAGGTTGCATAGAATGGCGCCCGCTCCGCAGTGAAGACCTCTTGAGGTTAGAGCAGCAGGGCTAGGTCAACGCAGCTAACCTCAAGATTTTATTGAGAAAATGCTTGACAGAAGGGTGGCATGGTATAAAATGCTGCCTCGCTTAGGAGGGGTTCCCGAGCGGCCAAAGGGATCAGACTGTAAATCTGACGTCTACGACTTCGAAGGTTCGAATCCTTCCCCCTCCACCAGATTTAGCGAGAGCTGCAGGCTCCGCGGGTATAGTTTAGTGGTAGAACCTCAGCCTTCCAAGCTGATGATGCGGGTTCGATTCCCGCTACCCGCTCCAAGTTTGCAGGTTTTGCAAAGTGTTACGCTCTTGTAGCTCAGTTGGTAGAGCACACCCTTGGTAAGGGTGAGGTCAGCGGTTCAAATCCGCTCAAGAGCTCCATATAACAAGGCAGATATGAAAATATCTGCCTTTGTTTTAATGGCTTGTGTGACTTGCTCAATTCTTCTCCTAGGGGTGATTTCGATGGCTAAGGAAAAGTTCGAACGTAATAAGCCGCACGTTAACGTGGGTACTATCGGTCACGTTGACCACGGTAAAACCACTCTGACTGCTGCTCTGACTCGCGTTTGCTCCGAAGTTTTCGGTTCGGCTCGTGTTGACTTCGACAAGATCGACAGCGCCCCAGAAGAAAAAGCTCGTGGTATCACCATCAACACTGCACACGTAGAGTACGATTCGCACATTCGTCACTACGCGCACGTTGACTGTCCGGGTCACGCCGACTACGTCAAGAACATGATCACTGGTGCTGCCCAGATGGACGGCGCGATCCTGGTTTGCTCGGCTGCCGATGGTCCGATGCCACAAACTCGTGAGCACATCCTGCTGTCCCGTCAGGTAGGCGTTCCGTACATCGTTGTCTTCCTGAACAAGGCTGACATGGTTGACGATGCTGAGCTGCTGGAGCTGGTTGAAATGGAAGTGCGCGATCTGCTGAGCACTTACGATTTCCCAGGTGACGACACTCCGATCATCATCGGTTCGGCTCTGATGGCTCTGAACGGCCAAGATGACAACGAAATGGGTACCACCGCTGTTAAGCGTCTGGTAGAAACTCTGGACACCTACATCCCAGAGCCAGAGCGTGCAATCGACAAGCCGTTCCTGATGCCAATCGAAGACGTATTCTCGATCTCCGGTCGTGGCACCGTGGTAACTGGCCGTGTTGAGCGTGGTATCGTTCGCATCCAGGAAGAAGTTGAGATCGTTGGTCTGCGCGACACTCAGAAGACCACCTGCACCGGCGTTGAAATGTTCCGCAAACTGCTCGACGAAGGTCGTGCTGGCGAGAACTGCGGCGTTCTGCTGCGTGGTACCAAGCGTGACGACGTTGAGCGTGGTCAGGTTCTGGTTAAGCCAGGCACTGTTAAGCCGCACACCAAGTTCACTGCTGAAGTTTACGTTCTGAGCAAAGAAGAAGGCGGCCGTCATACTCCGTTCTTCAAAGGCTATCGTCCACAGTTCTACTTCCGTACTACTGACGTGACTGGTAACTGCGAGCTGCCAGAAGGCGTTGAAATGGTAATGCCAGGTGACAACATCCAGATGACTGTCACTCTGATCAAAACCATCGCGATGGAAGATGGTCTGCGTTTCGCTATCCGTGAAGGCGGTCGTACCGTCGGCGCTGGTGTCGTAGCCAAAGTCATCGAATAAGTTCTTGAAATATCTCCATCGGGCCGACATAATGGTCGGCCTGATTTTGTTTTTAGGTCAGTAGCTCAATTGGCAGAGCGACGGTCTCCAAAACCGTAGGTTGGGGGTTCGATTCCCTCCTGACCTGCCAGATTCACTCAATGTGTCTGGCTTTCTTTTCACAGGATCTTCATAGATGACTCCTAAGGCTGAAGCTCAAGGCTCTCGCTTCGATCTGCTAAAGTGGCTCGTTGTGGTTGCTTTGGTGATTGTTGGTGTTGTTGGCAATCAGTACTATTCTGCTTCGCCGATCCTGTACCGCGTCCTTGCGCTGCTTGTCATTGCCGCTGTTGCTGCCTTTGTTGGTCTGCAAACTGCGAAGGGCAAGTCGTTCTTTGTACTGGTTAAGGAAGCGCGCACTGAGATTCGTAAAGTCGTGTGGCCAACTCGCCAAGAGACCACGCAGACCACTCTGATTGTAGTGGCTGTGGTTCTGGTTATGGCGTTGCTGTTGTGGGGGCTAGATTCCCTGCTCGGCTGGCTTGTTTCCTTGATTGTTGGCTAAGGGTGTCCCGTGGCTAAGCGTTGGTACGTTGTGCATGCTTACTCGGGTTACGAGAAGCATGTAATGCGTTCGTTGATCGAGCGTGTAAAGCTGGCTGGCATGGAAGATGGCTTCGGCGAAATTCTGGTCCCCACTGAAGAAGTGGTTGAGATGCGTAATGGCCAGAAGCGCAAGAGCGAGCGTAAGTTTTTTCCAGGCTATGTGCTGGTTCAGATGGACATGAATGAGGGGACTTGGCACTTGGTCAAGGATACTCCTCGTGTCATGGGTTTCATTGGTGGTACCGCTGATAAGCCTGCGCCTATCACTGATAAAGAGGCAGAAGCTATTCTGCGTCGTGTCGCCGATGGTAGCGACAAACCCAAACCGAAGACCCTATTCGAGCCGGGTGAGGTGGTCCGTGTTACTGACGGTCCATTCGCTGACTTTAATGGTACGGTCGAAGAAGTTAACTACGAAAAGAGCCGGATCCAAGTGGCGGTGCTCATTTTCGGTCGCTCTACTCCGGTAGAGCTAGAGTTCAGTCAGGTCGAGAAGGCATAACTGAACGAGAATCCCATACCCCGCAGCCTTAGGCTGTGGGGTTTTTTCGTCACTGGGATAAACGCGCAAGTAACCGGGGAGCCTTTCTAGGCGTCTGAACCCGTAATTGGAGTGCCTCATGGCTAAGAAGATTACTGCTTACATCAAGCTGCAAGTTAAGGCCGCTCAGGCCAACCCAAGCCCGCCCGTTGGTCCAGCTCTGGGTCAGCACGGCGTGAACATCATGGAATTCTGCAAGGCTTTCAACGCCCGTACTCAGGGTCTTGAACCAGGTCTGCCGACTCCTGTGATCATCACTGTTTACAGTGACCGCAGCTTCACTTTCGAAACTAAGAGCACCCCTGCTTCGGTTCTGCTGAAGAAAGCTGCTGGTTTGACCAGCGGTTCTGCTCGTCCAAACACCGTTAAGGTTGGCACTGTTACCCGTGCTCAGCTGGAAGAGATCGCGAAAACCAAAAACGCCGATCTGACTGCAGCTGATATGGATGCAGCCGTGCGTACTATCGCCGGTTCTGCTCGTAGCATGGGCCTTAACGTGGAGGGTGTGTAATGGCTAAGCTGACCAAGCGCCAAAAGGCTATCGCCGGCAAGATTGAAGCAGGCAAGGCCTACAACTTCGTAGAAGCCGCCGCTCTCCTGACCGAGCTGTCGACCGTTAAGTTCAGCGAGTCTGTAGACGTAGCTGTGAACCTGGGCGTAGACCCACGTAAATCTGACCAGGTTGTTCGTAGCGCTACCGTGCTGCCACACGGCACTGGCAAGACTGTACGTGTTGCTGTTTTCACCCAAGGTCCAGCTGCTGAAGCAGCCCTGGCTGCCGGTGCAGACCGCGTAGGTATGGATGATCTGGCTGCCGAAATGAAAGCTGGCGACCTGAACTATGACGTAGTTATTGCTTCCCCGGATGCAATGCGCGTTGTAGGTCAGTTGGGTCAGGTTCTGGGTCCTCGTGGCCTGATGCCTAACCCGAAAGTTGGTACCGTAACTCCAGACGTAGCTTCGGCAGTTAAGAACGCCAAGGCTGGTCAGGTTCGCTACCGTACCGACAAAAACGGCATTATCCACACCTCCGTTGGCAAGGTCGGCTTCGACGCCGTCAAGCTGAAGGAAAACGTTGAAGCCCTGATCGCCGACCTGAAGCGTATCAAGCCAGCTTCTTCGAAAGGTATCTACGTCAAGCGCGTTACCCTGAGCACCACTATGGGCCCAGGTCTGGTTATCGACCAGGGTTCGCTGGACGTATAAGACATAAACTAGCGCAAGCGATTGCGTCAGTTGAAAAATTGGGGTCCCTGCCTGGCGGGGGCTATCCAAGACCGTAGGCGGCGCAAGTCTTAAACCACAAGCCTACGCAGATGGTGCTCCCGGTTCCTTACCGAATCAGACACCAAAACGACATCCAGCTCCGGTTGGATGAAACGGTAACAAGCAGGAGTTAAACCCGTGGCAATTAAACTCGAAGACAAGAAGGCCATCGTCGCTGAAGTCAACGAGGCTGCCAAAGCCGCTCTGTCCGCTGTCGTGGCTGATGCCCGTGGTGTGACAGTAGGCGCTATGACCGGACTCCGTAAAGAGGCCCGCGAAGCTGGTGTTTATGTACGTGTCGTACGTAACACCCTGCTCAAGCGCGCTGTTGAAGGCACTCAATATGACGTGCTCAACGACGCGTTCGTCGGCCCTACCCTGATTGCATTCTCCAAGGAACATCCGGGCGCTGCTGCCCGTATTTTCAAAGAGTTCGCAAAGGGTCAGGACAAGTTCGAGATCAAGGCAGCTGCGTTCGAGGGCAAGTACCTCGCAGCAAACGAGATCGACGTGTTGGCTTCGCTGCCAACTCGCGACGAAGCTATTGCGAAGCTGATGAGCGTGATCCAAGGCGCTACCAGCAAGCTGGCTCGTACTCTGGCGGCTATTCGCGACCAGAAAGAAGCTGCTGCTGCCTAAGGCACTGCAAGCCCTTTCAAAATCATATGTTTAATTTGATGGCTGCGTAGGCTGTCACCCCAATACAGGAATTTATAGTCATGTCTCTGACTAACGAGCAAATCATCGAAGCAATCGGCCAGAAAACCGTTCTGGAAGTTGTTGAGCTGATCAAAGCAATGGAAGAAACCTTCGGCGTTACCGCTGCTGTTGCCGCTGCTGGCCCAGCTGCTGCTGCCGCTGTTGTTGAAGAGCAAACTGAATTCAACGTCATGCTGACCGAAGCTGGCGAGAAGAAAGTTAACGTGATCAAGGCTGTACGTGAACTGACCGGTCTGGGCCTGAAAGAAGCCAAGGCTGTAGTTGACGGCGCTCCTGCCATGGTTCTGGAAGCTGTTGCTAAAGAAGCAGCTGAAAAAGCCAAAGCAGCTCTGGAAGAAGCAGGCGCTAAAGTCGAGCTCAAGTAAGCATCGACTTTGTGTCTCCAGCCCAAGCGTTAAGCGAGCGGCTGATGGCTGGTGGCTTTTGCCACCGGCCTTTTTCCGTTATTGGCGGCCGACTGGGTCGGTGCCTTTAACGTGCTGTAACCCACCCTGTGCGGTGGCGCAAACCAAAGGGTTTGCACGATTTTCTGGCTGCTCCCGTCGGGAGGAGCCGAATAAGCAGGTGACCAAGCTGGGGAACGCTGATGGCTTACTCATATACTGAGAAAAAACGTATCCGCAAGGACTTTAGCAAGTTGCCGGACGTCATGGATGTGCCTTACCTCCTGGCCATCCAGCTGGATTCGTATCGTGAATTCTTGCAAGCGGGAGCGACTAAAGATCAGTTCCGCGACGTGGGCCTGCATGCGGCCTTCAAATCCGTTTTCCCGATCATCAGCTACTCCGGCAATGCTGCGTTGGAGTATGTCGGTTATCGCCTGGGCGAACCGGCGTTTGATGTTAAAGAATGCGTGTTGCGTGGTGTGACTTACGCCGTACCTTTGCGGGTAAAAGTTCGTCTGATCATTTTCGACAAAGAATCGTCGAACAAAGCGATCAAGGACATCAAAGAGCAAGAAGTCTATATGGGGGAAATTCCCCTGATGACTGAGAACGGTACCTTCGTAATCAACGGTACCGAGCGTGTAATCGTTTCCCAGCTGCACCGTTCCCCTGGCGTATTCTTCGACCACGACCGTGGCAAGACGCACAGCTCCGGTAAGCTGCTGTACTCGGCGCGGATCATTCCTTACCGCGGCTCGTGGCTGGACTTCGAGTTCGATCCGAAAGACTGCGTGTTCGTCCGTATCGACCGTCGTCGCAAGCTGCCAGCGTCGGTTCTGCTGCGCGCGCTGGGTTACACCACTGAAGAAGTGCTGGACGCGTTCTACACCACCAACGTATTCCATGTGAAAGGCGAGAGCCTGAGCCTGGAGTTGGTGCCTCAGCGTCTGCGTGGTGAAATCGCTGTTCTGGATATCCAGGACGACAAGGGCAAGGTTATTGTCGAGCAAGGTCGTCGTATTACCGCTCGCCATATCAACCAGCTGGAAAAAGCCGGCATCAAGGAACTGGATGTGCCTCTGGACTACGTCCTGGGCCGTACCACTGCCAAGGCCATTGTGCACCCGGCTACCGGCGAGATCCTGGCAGAGTGCAACACCGAGCTGAACACCGAGATCCTGGCAAAAATCGCCAAGTCGCAGGTTGTTCGCATCGAAACTCTGTACACCAACGACATCGATTGCGGTCCGTTCGTTTCCGACACTCTGAAGATCGACTCCACCAGCAACCAATTGGAAGCGCTGGTCGAGATCTATCGCATGATGCGTCCAGGCGAGCCGCCGACCAAAGATGCTGCCGAGACTCTGTTCAATAACCTGTTCTTCAGTCCAGAGCGCTATGACTTGTCCGCCGTTGGCCGGATGAAGTTCAACCGTCGTATCGGTCGTACCGAGATCGAAGGTTCGGGCGTGCTGTGCAAGGAAGACATCGTTGCTGTACTGAAGACTCTGGTCGACATCCGTAACGGTAAAGGCATCGTCGACGACATCGACCACCTGGGTAACCGTCGTGTTCGCTGCGTAGGCGAAATGGCCGAGAACCAGTTCCGCGTTGGCCTGGTGCGTGTAGAACGCGCGGTCAAAGAGCGTCTGTCGATGGCTGAAAGCGAAGGCCTGATGCCGCAAGACCTGATCAATGCCAAGCCAGTAGCTGCGGCAGTGAAAGAGTTCTTCGGTTCCAGCCAGCTGTCGCAGTTCATGGACCAGAACAACCCGCTGTCCGAGATTACCCACAAGCGTCGTGTGTCTGCACTCGGCCCGGGTGGTCTGACTCGTGAGCGTGCAGGCTTTGAAGTTCGTGACGTGCACCCGACTCACTACGGTCGTGTATGTCCGATTGAAACGCCGGAAGGTCCGAACATTGGTCTGATCAACTCCTTGGCTGCCTATGCCCGCACCAACCAGTACGGCTTCCTCGAAAGCCCGTACCGTGTGGTGAAAGATGCGCTGGTAACCGATGAGATCGTGTTCCTGTCCGCTATCGAAGAGGCCGATCACGTGATCGCCCAGGCTTCGGCGACCATGAACGACAAAGGTCATCTGATCGATGAGCTGGTAGCTGTTCGTCACTTGAACGAATTCACCGTCAAGGCGCCAGAAGATGTCACCTTGATGGACGTTTCGCCGAAGCAGGTAGTTTCGGTTGCTGCGTCGTTGATTCCGTTCCTCGAGCACGACGACGCCAACCGTGCGTTGATGGGTTCCAACATGCAGCGTCAGGCTGTACCGACCCTGCGTGCTGATAAGCCGCTGGTAGGTACCGGCATGGAGCGCAACGTTGCCCGTGACTCCGGCGTTTGCGTCGTGGCTCGTCGTGGCGGCGTGATCGACTCTGTTGATGCCAGCCGTATTGTGGTTCGTGTTGCCGATGACGAAGTTGAAACTGGCGAAGCCGGTGTCGACATCTACAACCTGACCAAATACACCCGCTCCAACCAGAACACTTGCATCAACCAGCGTCCGCTGGTGAGCAAGGGTGATCGGGTTCAGCGCAGCGATATTATGGCCGACGGCCCGTCCACCGACATGGGTGAACTAGCTCTGGGTCAGAACATGCGTATCGCGTTCATGGCATGGAACGGCTTCAACTTCGAAGACTCCATCTGCCTGTCCGAGCGTGTGGTTCAGGAAGACCGCTTCACTACGATCCACATCCAGGAACTGACCTGTGTGGCCCGTGACACCAAGCTTGGTCCAGAGGAAATCACTGCGGACATCCCGAACGTGGGTGAGGCTGCACTGAACAAGCTGGACGAAGCCGGTATTGTTTATGTGGGTGCTGAAGTTGGCGCAGGCGACATTCTGGTGGGCAAGGTCACTCCGAAAGGCGAGACCCAGCTGACTCCGGAAGAAAAACTGCTGCGTGCAATCTTCGGTGAAAAAGCCAGCGACGTTAAAGACACTTCCCTGCGCGTACCTACCGGTACCAAGGGTACTGTCATCGACGTGCAGGTCTTCACTCGTGATGGCGTAGAGCGCGATGCTCGTGCTCTGTCCATCGAGAAGAGCCAGCTCGACGAGATTCGTAAGGATCTGAACGAAGAGTTCCGTATCGTTGAAGGCGCGACTTTCGAACGTCTGCGTTCCGCTCTGGTCGGCCACAAAGCCGAAGGCGGCGCCGGTCTGAAGAAGGGGCAGGAGATCACCGACGAAGTTCTCGACGGTCTTGAGCATGGTCAGTGGTTCAAGCTGCGCATGGCTGAAGATGCTCTGAACGAGCAGCTCGAGAAGGCTCAGGCCTACATCGTTGATCGCCGCCGTCTGCTGGACGACAAGTTCGAAGACAAGAAGCGCAAACTGCAGCAGGGCGATGACCTGGCTCCAGGCGTGCTGAAAATCGTCAAGGTCTACCTGGCAATCCGTCGTCGCATCCAACCGGGCGACAAGATGGCCGGTCGTCACGGTAACAAGGGTGTGGTCTCCGTGATCATGCCGGTTGAAGACATGCCGCACGATGCCAATGGCACCCCGGTTGACGTAGTCCTCAACCCGTTGGGCGTACCTTCGCGTATGAACGTTGGTCAGATTCTCGAAACTCACCTGGGCCTCGCGGCCAAAGGTCTGGGCGAGAAGATCAACCGGATGGTCGAAGAGCAGCGTAAGGTTGCAGAGCTGCGTACCTTCCTGGACGAGATCTATAACCAGATCGGTGGTCGCAACGAAGACCTGGACAGCTTCTCCGATCAGGAGATCCTGGATCTGGCGAACAACCTGCGTGGCGGTGTGCCTATGGCCACTCCGGTGTTCGACGGCGCCAAGGAAAGTGAAATCAAGGCCATGCTGAAACTGGCTGACCTGCCAGAAAGCGGCCAGATGCAACTGACCGACGGCCGTACCGGCAACAAGTTCGAGCGTCCAGTTACCGTTGGCTACATGTACATGCTGAAACTGAACCACTTGGTAGACGACAAGATGCACGCTCGTTCTACCGGTTCGTACAGCCTGGTTACCCAGCAGCCGCTGGGTGGTAAGGCGCAGTTCGGTGGTCAGCGTTTCGGGGAGATGGAGGTCTGGGCACTGGAAGCATACGGTGCTGCATACACTCTGCAAGAAATGCTCACAGTGAAGTCGGACGATGTGAACGGTCGTACCAAGATGTACAAAAACATCGTGGACGGCGATCACCGTATGGAGCCGGGCATGCCCGAGTCCTTCAACGTGTTGATCAAAGAAATTCGTTCCCTCGGCATCGATATCGATCTGGAAACCGAATAACACGTGACGCGAATCGAGAGCGGGGCAGGATTGCCCGCTCTCTGCTCCGCCAGGAGGAAAGGCCTTGAAAGACCTACTGAATTTGCTGAAAAACCAGGGTCAAGTCGAAGAGTTCGACGCCATCCGTATCGGATTGGCATCGCCTGAGATGATCCGTTCGTGGTCGTTCGGTGAAGTTAAAAAGCCGGAAACCATCAACTACCGTACGTTCAAACCTGAGCGTGACGGCCTGTTCTGCGCCAAGATCTTTGGCCCGGTAAAGGATTACGAGTGCCTGTGCGGTAAGTACAAGCGCTTGAAGCATCGCGGCGTGATCTGCGAGAAGTGCGGCGTTGAAGTTGCACTGGCCAAGGTTCGTCGTGAGCGCATGGCGCACATCGAACTGGCTTCGCCGGTTGCCCACATCTGGTTCCTGAAATCGCTGCCGTCCCGTATCGGCCTGCTGATGGACATGACCCTGCGTGATATCGAGCGCGTTCTCTACTTTGAGAGCTATGTCGTTATCGATCCAGGCATGACCACCCTTGAAAAAGGTCAACTGCTGAACGATGAGCAGTACTTCGAAGCGCTGGAAGAGTTTGGTGATGACTTCGACGCCCGTATGGGTGCCGAGGCTGTCCGCGAACTGCTGCACGCTATCGACCTGGAGCACGAGATTGGCCGTCTGCGCGAAGAGATTCCGCAAACCAACTCGGAAACCAAGATCAAGAAGCTGTCCAAGCGTCTGAAGTTGATGGAGGCCTTCCAGGGTTCCGGCAACCTTCCAGAGTGGATGGTGCTGACCGTTCTGCCGGTTCTGCCGCCAGATCTGCGTCCACTGGTCCCGCTGGATGGCGGTCGCTTCGCGACTTCTGACCTCAACGACCTGTATCGTCGAGTGATCAACCGTAACAACCGTTTGAAGCGCCTGCTGGATCTGTCCGCTCCGGACATCATCGTGCGCAACGAAAAGCGTATGTTGCAGGAAGCTGTCGACGCACTGCTCGACAACGGCCGTCGTGGCCGCGCTATCACCGGTTCCAACAAACGTCCTCTGAAATCCCTGGCCGACATGATCAAGGGTAAGCAAGGTCGTTTCCGTCAGAACTTGCTCGGTAAGCGTGTTGACTACTCCGGTCGTTCGGTAATTACCGTAGGTCCGACCCTGCGTCTGCACCAGTGCGGCCTGCCGAAGAAGATGGCTCTCGAGCTGTTCAAACCGTTCATTTTCGGCAAGTTGGAAATGCGTGGCCTGGCTACCACCATCAAAGCCGCCAAGAAGATGGTTGAGCGCGAGCTGCCGGAAGTTTGGGACGTTCTCGCTGAAGTGATTCGCGAACACCCCGTACTGCTCAACCGTGCACCGACCCTTCACCGTCTGGGCATCCAGGCGTTTGAGCCAGTATTGATCGAAGGTAAGGCTATCCAGCTGCACCCTCTGGTCTGTGCCGCGTACAACGCCGACTTCGACGGCGACCAAATGGCCGTGCACGTACCGCTCACGCTGGAAGCCCAGCTGGAAGCGCGTGCGTTGATGATGTCGACCAACAACATTCTGTCGCCAGCCAACGGTGAGCCAATCATCGTTCCGTCGCAGGACGTTGTATTGGGTCTGTACTACATGACTCGTGAAGCGATCAACGCCAAGGGCGAAGGTCGTGTGTTCGCGGACCTGCAGGAAGTCGATCGCGTATTCCGCGCCGGCGAAGCGGCTCTGCATGCCAAGATCAAGGTTCGTATCAACGAAACCGTTAACGATCGTGATGGCGGCAGCGTGAGCGCTACCCGTATCGTCGACACCACTGTTGGTCGTGCGCTGCTGTTCCAGGTCGTGCCAAAAGGTCTGTCGTTCGACGTCGTCAACTTACCGATGAAGAAGAAGGCGATCTCCAAGCTGATCAACCAGTGCTACCGCGTGGTTGGTCTGAAAGAGACCGTGATCTTCGCTGACCAGTTGATGTACACCGGTTTCGCTTATTCGACCATTTCCGGCGTTTCCATCGGTGTTAACGACTTCGTTATCCCGGATGAAAAAGCCCGCATCATCGGTGCTGCCACCGATGAAGTTAAGGAAATCGAGAGCCAGTACGCCTCCGGCCTGGTAACCCAGGGCGAGAAGTACAACAAGGTGATCGACCTTTGGTCGAAAGCCAACGACGAAGTGTCCAAGGCGATGATGGCTAACCTCTCGAAAGAGAAGGTAATCGACCGTCATGGCGACGAAGTTGAGCAAGAGTCGTTCAACTCGATGTACATGATGGCTGACTCGGGTGCGCGGGGTTCCGCTGCACAGATCCGTCAGCTGGCCGGTATGCGTGGTCTGATGGCCAAGCCGGACGGCTCCATCATCGAAACGCCGATTACTGCGAACTTCCGTGAAGGTCTGAGCGTACTCCAGTACTTCATCTCGACTCACGGTGCTCGTAAAGGTCTGGCGGATACCGCGTTGAAAACAGCGAACTCCGGTTACCTGACTCGTCGTCTGGTAGACGTGGCGCAGGATCTGGTTGTGACCGAGATCGATTGCGGCACCGAGCATGGTCTGCTGATGACTCCGCACATTGAAGGCGGTGACGTTGTAGAGCCGCTGGGTGAGCGCGTATTGGGTCGTGTTATCGCCCGTGACGTATTCAAGCCGGGTACCGAGGACGTCATCGTTCCTGCTGGCACTCTGGTAGACGAGAAGTGGGTCGAGTTCATCGAGCTGAACAGCATCGACGAAGTGATCGTGCGTTCGCCGATCAGCTGCGAAACTCGTTATGGCATCTGCGCCAAGTGCTACGGCCGTGACCTGGCTCGTGGTCATCTGGTGAACATCGGTGAAGCGGTCGGCGTAATTGCTGCCCAGTCCATCGGTGAGCCGGGTACCCAGCTGACCATGCGTACGTTCCACATCGGTGGTGCGGCAAGCCGGACCTCGGCAGCAGACAGCGTACAGGTGAAGAATGGCGGTACTGTCCGTCTGCATAACCTGAAGCACGTTGAGCGTGTTGATGGTCACCTGGTAGCCGTATCCCGTTCTGGCGAACTGGCAATTGCCGATGACTTCGGTCGCGAGCGCGAGCGCTACAAGCTGCCGTACGGTGCTGTGATTTCGGTGAAGGAAGGCGATAAGGTCGACGCTGGTGCCATCGTGGCCAAGTGGGATCCGCACACTCACCCAATCGTTACCGAAATGAAAGGTACCGTGACCTACGTGGGCATGGAAGAAGGCATCACGATCAAGCGTCAGACTGACGAATTGACCGGTATGACCAATATTGAAGTGCTTGACGTCAAAGACCGTCCAGCTGCCGGTAAGGACATCCGTCCTGCGGTGAAGATGGTTGGTATGGATGGCAAGGATCTGCTGCTGCCAGGTACCGACGTACCGGCACAGTACTTCCTGCCGGCTAACGCCCTTGTAGGTGTTGCCGACGGTGCGCAGATTGCGATCGGTGATGTTATCGCTCGTATTCCGCAAGAAACTTCGAAGACCCGTGACATCACCGGTGGTCTGCCGCGTGTTGCCGACTTGTTCGAAGCTCGTCGTCCGAAAGAAGCGTCGATTCTGGCTGAAGTCAGCGGCACCATCGCGTTCGGTAAAGAGACCAAGGGCAAGCGCCGTCTGGTCATTACCCCGAACGACGGTAGTGATCCGTATGAGGAGCTGATTCCTAAGTGGCGTCACCTGAACGTCTTCGAAGGCGAACAAGTGAACCGCGGCGAAGTTATCTCCGACGGTCCGAGCGATCCGCACGACATCCTGCGTTTGCTGGGTGTGAGTGCGTTGGCTAAGTACATCGTTAACGAGATTCAGGACGTTTACCGTCTGCAGGGCGTGAAGATCAACGATAAGCACATCGAGACCATTCTGCGTCAGATGCTGCGTAAGGTTGAGATTGCCGAGTCTGGCGACTCCAGCTTCATCAAGGGCGACCAGATGGAACTGACTCACGTACTGGTAGAAAACGAGCGTCTGAGCGCTGAAGACAAGTTCATCTCCAAGTTCACCCGCGTATTGCTGGGTATTACTAAGGCGTCCTTGTCCACTGAGTCGTTCATCTCGGCGGCCTCTTTCCAAGAGACCACTCGTGTACTGACCGAGGCAGCAGTGACCGGCAAGCGCGACTACTTGCGTGGCCTGAAGGAAAACGTGGTTGTGGGTCGTCTGATCCCGGCCGGTACCGGCCTGGCTTACCACAGCGAGCGCAAGCGTCGTCGTGATGCAGACAAGCCACTGCGCGTGAGCGCGAGCGAAGTCGAAGCAGCACTGACAGAAGCGCTGAACTCCAGCGGTAACTGAGGTCTGTAGTAGATTGAGATGGGGCCCCGGTTTTTCCGACTGAGAATCGAGACACTTTTTGTCGAGGTTCGCTGATCGGAGAGGCCGGGGCCTTGCCTTGACTGGGGACAAGATCCTCTTTAGACTCTTGTACCCCTAAATTTGGTGGAGCTTCTGCTCTGCCATTTTGTTTATGTCGAAAGACAACAGTGGAGCTAGTAGATGGCAACTATCAACCAGCTGGTACGTCAGCCGCGTAAGCGTATCGTCGAGAAATCCGACGTGCCTGCGCTGCAGAACTGCCCGCAACGTCGTGGCGTGTGCACTCGCGTGTATACCACTACGCCGAAAAAACCTAACTCGGCACTGCGTAAAGTATGCCGTGTGCGTCTGACCAACGGTTTCGAGGTTTCCTCGTACATCGGCGGTGAAGGCCACAACCTGCAAGAGCACAGCGTCGTACTGATTCGCGGCGGCCGTGTAAAAGACTTGCCAGGTGTTCGTTACCACACCGTTCGCGGCTCCCTGGATACCTCCGGCGTTAAAGGTCGTAACCAAGGTCGTTCGAAGTACGGTACCAAGCGTCCGAAGTAATCGGTCGTTTTGCAGTTTTTAATTATATTGAGTCGATAAGAGTAAGGTCGGGCACGCGTCCATTGGATCAACTGTCCCGAGCTAACCTGAAGACCGTTTGAGGGCTTATCAATGCCAAGACGTCGCGTAGCAGCCAAACGTGAGATTCTGGACGATCCGAAATACGGAAGCCAGATCCTCGCCAAGTTCATGAACCACGTAATGGAGAGCGGCAAGAAAGCCGTTGCCGAACGTATCGTTTATGGTGCGCTGGAAAAAGTTAAAGAGCGCAAGAACAGCGATCCCCTGGAAATCTTCGAGAAAGCTCTCGACGCCATCGCTCCGCTGGTCGAAGTGAAGTCGCGCCGTGTAGGCGGTGCTACTTACCAGGTTCCGGTCGAAGTTCGTCCGTCCCGTCGTAACGCTCTGGCAATGCGCTGGTTGGTAGACTTCGCTCGCAAGCGCGGCGAGAAGTCTATGGCTCTGCGTTTGGCTGGCGAACTGCTGGACGCTGCCGAAGGCAAAGGTGCTGCAGTTAAGAAGCGTGAAGACGTTCACCGTATGGCTGAAGCCAACAAGGCTTTCTCGCACTACCGCTTCTAATCTCAGCATCATTCATTTTGCGAGGGCTTTATGGCTCGTACTACAGCAATCAACCGCTACCGTAACATTGGTATCTGTGCCCACGTTGACGCGGGCAAGACTACCACTACCGAGCGGATCCTGTTTTACACAGGTCTCAGCCACAAGATGGGTGAGGTGCATGACGGCGCTGCTACCACCGACTGGATGGTGCAGGAGCAGGAGCGTGGTATCACCATTACCTCCGCTGCTGTAACTACCTTCTGGAAAGGTTCGCGCGGCCAATACGATAACTATCGTGTAAACGTTATCGATACCCCAGGCCACGTTGACTTCACCATTGAAGTAGAGCGTTCTCTGCGTGTACTCGACGGCGCGGTCGTTGTGTTCTGCGGTACTTCCGGTGTTGAGCCTCAGTCTGAAACCGTATGGCGTCAAGCCAACAAGTACGGCGTTCCACGTGTTGTTTACGTGAACAAGATGGACCGTGCAGGCGCTAACTTCCTGCGCGTTGTTGGCCAGATCAAAAACCGCCTGGGTCACACCCCGGTTCCGGTTCAGCTGGCTATCGGCGCTGAAGATAACTTCGAAGGTCAGGTTGATCTGATCAAGATGAAGGCTATCTACTGGAACGACGACGACAAGGGTACTACCTATCGCGAGGAAGAAATTCCTGCCGATATGCTGGACCTGGCTAACGAGTGGCGCTCCAACATGGTTGAAGCTGCTGCTGAAGCCAACGAAGAGCTGATGAACAAGTACCTTGAAGAAGGTGACCTGACCGTCGAAGAAATCAAGGCTGGCCTGCGTGCGCGCACCCTGGCTAGTGAGATCGTTCCGGCTGTCTGCGGTTCTTCGTTTAAGAACAAGGGTGTTCCCCTGGTTCTCGACGCCGTTATCGACTTCCTGCCTGCTCCTACCGAGATCCCTGCGATCAAAGGTATCCACCCGGATCTCATCGAGAAGCCGAAGGAAGAGTTGGTAGAAGCGGATTACGACGAGCGTCATGCTGACGATTCGGAACCGTTCTCGGCTCTGGCATTCAAGATCGCTACTGACCCGTTCGTTGGTACTCTGACTTTCGTGCGCGTTTACTCGGGCTTCCTGAGCTCGGGCGACTCCGTGATCAACTCGGTCAAGGGCAAGAAAGAGCGCGTTGGTCGTATGGTGCAGATGCATGCCAACCAGCGTGAAGAGATCAAAGAAGTACGTGCAGGCGACATCGCTGCCCTGATCGGCATGAAGGACGTCACCACTGGTGACACTCTGTGCGATCTCGACAAGCAGATCATCCTTGAGCGTATGGACTTCCCTGAGCCTGTGATTTCGGTAGCGGTAGAGCCGAAAACCAAGCAGGACCAGGAAAAGATGGGTATTGCACTGGGCAAGCTGGCTCAGGAAGACCCGTCGTTCCGCGTCAAGACCGACGAAGAGACTGGTCAGACCATTATCTCCGGTATGGGTGAGCTGCACCTGGACATCCTCGTTGACCGCATGAAGCGCGAGTTCAACGTCGAAGCCAACATCGGCAAGCCGCAGGTTTCGTACCGCGAGAAGATCAGCAAGAGCAACGTCGAGATCGAAGGCAAATTCGTTCGTCAATCCGGCGGTCGCGGTCAGTTCGGTCACTGCTGGATCCGTTTCTCGGAGCCGGACGTTGATGCGAACGGCAACATCACCGAAGGTCTGGTCTTCACCAACGAAGTTGTTGGTGGTGTGGTTCCTAAGGAATACATCCCGGCTATCCAGAAGGGTATCGAAGAGCAGATGAAGAACGGCGTCGTTGCCGGTTATCCGCTGATCGGCCTGAAGGCTACCGTGTTCGATGGTTCCTACCACGACGTCGACTCCAACGAGATGGCGTTCAAGGTGGCGGCCTCCATGGCGACCAAGCAGCTGGCCCAGAAGGGCGGCGGTGTTGTGCTCGAGCCGATCATGAAGGTTGAAGTTGTAACCCCAGAGGACTACATGGGTGACGTGATGGGTGACCTGAACCGTCGTCGTGGTCTGATTCAGGGTATGGATGACTCGGTGTCCGGCAAGGTTATCCGTGCCGAAGTGCCACTGGGTGAAATGTTCGGTTATGCAACTGACGTTCGTTCCATGTCTCAGGGTCGCGCGAGCTACTCCATGGAATTCTCCAAATACGCCGAAGCTCCGTCGAACATCGTCGAAGCTCTCGTTAAAAAACAAGGCTGATTCAGTCTCCCCTTTAGGCTAGGAGTTAATTGTCGTGGCTAAAGAAAAATTTGAACGTAACAAACCGCACGTCAACGTTGGCACCATCGGTCACGTTGACCACGGTAAAACCACTCTGACCGCTGCTCTGACTCGCGTTTGCTCCGAAGTTTTCGGTTCGGCTCGTGTTGACTTCGACAAGATCGACAGCGCCCCAGAAGAAAAAGCTCGTGGTATCACCATCAACACTGCGCACGTAGAGTACGATTCGCACATTCGTCACTACGCGCACGTTGACTGCCCGGGTCACGCCGACTACGTCAAGAACATGATCACTGGTGCTGCCCAGATGGACGGCGCGATCCTGGTTTGCTCGGCTGCCGATGGTCCGATGCCACAAACTCGTGAGCACATCCTGCTGTCCCGTCAGGTAGGCGTTCCGTACATCGTTGTCTTCCTGAACAAGGCTGACATGGTTGACGATGCTGAGCTGCTGGAACTGGTTGAAATGGAAGTGCGCGATCTGCTGAGCACTTACGATTTCCCAGGTGACGACACTCCGATCATCATCGGTTCGGCTCTGATGGCTCTGAACGGCCAAGACGACAACGAAATGGGTACCACCGCTGTTAAGCGTCTGGTAGAAACTCTGGACACCTACATCCCAGAGCCAGAGCGTGCAATCGACAAGCCGTTCCTGATGCCAATCGAAGACGTATTCTCGATCTCCGGTCGTGGCACCGTGGTAACTGGCCGTGTTGAGCGTGGTATCGTTCGCATCCAGGAAGAAGTTGAGATCGTTGGTCTGCGCGACACTCAGAAGACCACCTGCACCGGCGTTGAAATGTTCCGCAAACTGCTCGACGAAGGTCGTGCTGGCGAGAACTGCGGCGTTCTGCTGCGTGGTACCAAGCGTGACGACGTTGAGCGTGGTCAGGTTCTGGTTAAGCCAGGCACTGTTAAGCCGCACACCAAGTTCACTGCTGAAGTTTACGTTCTGAGCAAAGAAGAAGGCGGCCGTCATACTCCGTTCTTCAAAGGCTACCGTCCACAGTTCTACTTCCGTACTACTGACGTGACTGGTAACTGCGAGCTGCCAGAAGGCGTTGAAATGGTAATGCCAGGTGACAACATCCAGATGACTGTCACTCTGATCAAAACCATCGCGATGGAAGATGGTCTGCGTTTCGCTATCCGTGAAGGCGGTCGTACCGTCGGCGCTGGCGTCGTAGCCAAAGTTATCGAGTAATCGACGACTCATGAAGAAGCCCCCGCTTGCGGGGGCTTTTTTATTGGGTTGACACTCTGTGGGGCCGTCTATAGAATTGCGCCTCCTTTTAACGGGCGTATTGCGCCCGGTGGGAATAGCAGCCTGGAGTCTGAAATCCAATGCAAAATCAGCAAATCCGTATCAGGTTGAAGGCTTTCGACCATCGCCTGATCGACCAATCCACCCAGGAAATCGTGGAAACCGCGAAACGTACTGGTGCTCAAGTGCGTGGTCCAATTCCACTGCCTACCCGTAAAGAGCGGTTCACCGTTCTGGTCTCCCCGCACGTCAACAAAGACGCGCGTGACCAGTACGAGATCCGTACTCATAAGCGCGTACTGGACATCGTCCAGCCAACGGATAAAACCGTTGATGCTCTTATGAAGCTTGATCTTGCGGCAGGTGTGGAAGTGCAGATCAGCCTCGGCTAAGACTCGGTCTTAGTCGTGTAACGCTCTGAAATGGGCGGCCATAGCGGGTGAAAGCCCCGTACACTCATGAGGTTTACAACATGACTATTGGTGTAGTCGGTCGTAAATGCGGTATGACCCGTATTTTCACCGAAGAAGGTGTCTCCATTCCGGTCACGGTCATTGAGATCGAACCGAATCGCGTCACCCAGTTCAAAACTGAAGAAACCGATGGCTATCGTGCAGTGCAAGTCACTGTAGGTGAGCGTCGTGCTTCGCGCGTGACTGCTGCTCAGGCAGGTCACTTCGCTAAAGCGAACGTTGCTGCCGGTCGTGGCGTTTGGGAATTCCGTCTTGAAGAAGGCGAGTACCAAGCTGGCGATCTGATCAATGCAGAAATCTTCGCAGCTGGCCAACTGGTAGATGTTACCGGTCAGTCGAAAGGTAAAGGCTTCGCCGGTACCATCAAGCGTTGGAATTTCCGCGGTCAAGATAACACCCACGGTAACTCCGTTTCCCACCGCGTCCCGGGCTCTATTGGCCAGTGCCAGACTCCTGGTCGTGTATTCAAGGGCAAAAAAATGTCCGGTCATATGGGCGCTGAGCGCGTGACCGTGCAGTCCCTGGAAGTAGTGCGCGTCGACGCTGAACGCAATCTGTTGTTGGTCAAGGGTGCTGTTCCTGGCGCTACTGGCGGCAACCTGGTTGTACGTCCGGCGGCCAAGGCTCGCGGTTAAGGGGAAGCTGACATGCAATTAAATGTAAATGACGCTCAAGCGATCGAAGTTTCCGAACTGACATTTGGCGGCGAATTCAACGAGACGCTGGTTCACCAAGCAGTCGTGGCCTACATGGCTGGCGGCCGTCAAGGTAGCAAGCAGCAAAAGACCCGTTCCGACGTTTCTGGTGGCGGCAAGCGCCCATGGCGTCAGAAAGGTACTGGCCGCGCTCGTGCTGGTACCATCCGTAGCCCAATCTGGCGTGGCGGCGGTACCACTTTTGCAGCTCGTCCTCAGGATCACTCCCAGAAGCTGAACAAGAAGATGTATCGCGCAGCAATGCGTTCCATCCTTGCTGAGCTGGTGCGTACTGATCGTCTGGTCGTGGTTCAGGATTTCGCTGTTGAAACTCCGAAGACCAAAGATCTGCTGGGCAAACTGAACAACATGAGCCTGACCGACGTTCTGATCGTGTCGGACGCTGTTGATCAGAACCTGTACCTGGCTGCTCGTAACCTGCCACACGTTGATGTTCGTGACGTGCAAGGTTCCGATCCAGTTAGTCTGATCGCATACGACAAAGTGTTGATCACTGTGTCGGCCGTGAAGAAATTCGAGGAGCTGCTGGGATGAACCAGGAACGCGTATTTAAAGTTCTGCTTGGCCCGCACGTTTCCGAGAAGGCTACGGTTCTGGCAGACAAGAAAGGCCAGTTCGTTTTCAAGGTTGCTACTGATGCAACCAAGCTGGAAATCAAGAAGGCCGTCGAAAGCCTGTTCAGCGTGAAAGTGGAACGTGTTACTACCCTGAATGTTCTGGGTAAGAGCAAACGTACCGCTCGCGGTCTGGGCAAGCGTAATGACTGGAAGAAGGCAGTTATCTCCCTTCAGCCAGGCCAAGATCTCGATTTCAGCAGCAGTGCTGAGTAAGGAAGGGGTGCATCATGGCAATCGTTAAATGCAAACCGACTTCCCCTGGCCGCCGTTTTGTGGTCAAGGTGGTCAACCAGGAGCTGCATAAAGGCGCTCCTCACGCACCGCTGCTCGAGAAGAAGTCGAAGTCTGGTGGTCGTAACAACAATGGCCGCATCACTACTCGTCACGTTGGTGGTGGTCATAAGCAGCATTACCGTCTGGTCGACTTCCGTCGCAACGATAAAGATGGCATCGCTGCCACTGTCGAGCGTATCGAATACGATCCAAACCGTACTGCTCACATCGCTCTGCTGCTGTACGCAGATGGCGAGCGTCGCTACATCATCGCCCCTAAAGGCGTGAGCGCTGGCGACCAGCTGATCGCAGGTGCTCTGGCACCGATCAAGCCGGGCAACGCTCTGCAACTGCGCAACATTCCAGTTGGTAGCACCGTACACGGCATCGAACTGAAGCCAGGTAAAGGCGCGCAAATCGCTCGTTCGGCTGGTGCTTCGGCTCAGCTGGTCGCTCGTGAAGGTGTCTACGTGACCCTGCGTCTGCGTTCTGGTGAGATGCGTAAAGTGCTGGCTGAGTGCCGTGCGACCCTGGGCGAAGTCTCGAACTCCGAGCACAGCCTGCGTTCGCTGGGTAAAGCTGGTGCCAAACGCTGGCGTGGCGTTCGCCCAACCGTTCGTGGTGTTGCCATGAACCCGGTTGACCACCCACATGGTGGTGGTGAAGGTCGTACCTCTGGTGGTCGTCATCCGGTATCGCCATGGGGCTTCCCGACTAAGGGCGCGAAGACTCGTGGTAATAAGCGTACCGACAAAATGATCGTCCGTCGTCGCAAGTAAATAGAGGGATACGACAGTGCCACGTTCTCTGAAAAAAGGTCCTTTTATTGATCTTCACCTACTGAAGAAGATCGAAGTGGCGGCGGAAAAGAACGATCGCAAACCAGTTAAGACCTGGTCGCGCCGTTCCATGATCCTGCCACAAATGGTCGGTCTGACCATTGCTGTGCATAACGGTCGTCAACATGTTCCAGTTCTCGTGAACGAAGACATGGTCGGCCACAAACTGGGCGAGTTCGCCGGTACCCGTACATATCGCGGGCACGTGGCTGACAAGAAAGCCAAGCGTTAAGGGGTAAGGAACGATGGAAGTAGCCGCTAAGTTGTCGGGCGCTCGAATCTCCGCCCAGAAAGCCCGCTTGGTCGCCGACCAGATCCGCGGGAAGAAGGTGGGCGAAGCGCTCAACCTGTTGGCTTTCAGCAGTAAGAAAGCCGCCGAGATCATGAAGAAAGTGCTGGAGTCGGCCGTAGCCAACGCCGAGCATAACGAAGGCGCAGACGTTGATGACCTGAAGGTCTCCACCGTTTTCGTCAACGAAGGGCGTTCGCTGAAGCGCATCATGCCACGTGCCAAAGGCCGTGCTGATCGCATCGTCAAGCGGTCTTGCCATATCACTGTCAAGGTTGCTGACAAGTAACGGAGTCGAAGAGATGGGTCAGAAAGTACATCCCATTGGCATTCGCCTGGGAATCGTCAAGGAGCACACCTCCGTCTGGTACGCAGACGGTCGGACTTATGCGGACTATTTGCTCGCAGATCTGAATGTGCGTGAGTATCTCCAAGACAAACTAAAAAGCGCGTCCGTGAGCCGTATCGATATCCATCGTCCGGCCCAAACTGCACGCATCACCATCCACACCGCTCGTCCCGGCATCGTGATCGGCAAGAAAGGTGAAGATGTTGAGAAACTGCGTCAGGACCTGACCAAGCAAATGGGTGTGCCTGTGCACATCAATATCGAAGAGATCCGCAAGCCGGAGCTCGACGGTATGCTGGTTGCGCAGAGCGTAGCTCAGCAGCTGGAGCGTCGCGTAATGTTCCGTCGTGCTATGAAGCGCGCTGTACAGAACGCCATGCGCATTGGTGCCAAAGGCATCAAAATCCAAGTGAGCGGTCGTCTCGGCGGTGCTGAAATCGCACGTACTGAATGGTATCGCGAAGGTCGTGTGCCACTGCACACCCTGCGTGCCGATATCGACTATGCCACCTACGAAGCTCACACCACTTACGGTGTGATCGGTGTGAAGGTTTGGATCTTCAAAGGCGAAGTAATTGGTGGTCGCCAAGAAGAGCTGAAGCCGCAAGCACCTGCGCCTCGTAAAAAAGCTGCTAAGTAAGGGGTACGCCAAATGTTGCAACCAAAGCGTACGAAGTTCCGCAAGCAAATGACCGGCCACAACCGTGGTCTGGCATTGCGCGGTAGCAAAGTCAGCTTCGGCGAGTTCGCGCTGAAGTCTGTTGCTCGTGGTCGTCTCACCGCTCGTCAGATCGAGTCAGCGCGTCGTGCTCTGACCCGTCACGTAAAACGTGGTGGCAAGATCTGGATCCGTGTATTCCCGGACAAGCCTATTTCCAAGAAGCCACTCGAAGTTCGGATGGGTAAAGGTAAGGGTAACGTCGAATACTGGGTTGCCCAGATTCAGCCAGGCAAAGTCCTGTATGAAATCGAGGGTGTTTCTGAAGAGCTGGCGCGTGAGGCTTTCGCCCTGGCTGCTGCAAAGCTGCCGCTCGCCACCTCCTTTGTTAAACGGACGGTGATGTGATGAAAGCGAATGAACTTCGTGAAAAATCCGCACAGCAGCTGAACGAGCAACTGCTCGGCCTGCTGCGCGACCAGTTCAATCTGCGTATGCAGAAAGCAACTGGCCAGTTGGGGCAGTCTCATCTGCTCTCGCAAGTTAAGCGTGACATCGCTCGCGTGAAGACTGTGCTCAACC
The DNA here is from genome assembly GCF_052850735.1 of Pseudomonas sp. 910_21. Taxonomy (NCBI): domain Bacteria; kingdom Pseudomonadati; phylum Pseudomonadota; class Gammaproteobacteria; order Pseudomonadales; family Pseudomonadaceae; genus Pseudomonas; species Pseudomonas sp. 910_21. The sequence continues at coordinate 24,836 of NZ_VXCY01000010.1, forward strand.
AGCAGGCAGGTAAGTAATCATGGCTGAAGCCGAAAAAACTGTCCGTACGCTGACTGGCCGTGTTGTCAGCGACAAGATGGACAAGACCATCACCGTTCTGATTGAGCGTCGCGTTAAGCACCCTATCTACGGTAAATACGTTAAGCGTTCGACTAAGCTGCACGCGCACGACGAAACCAATCAGTGCCACATCGGCGACAAAGTCACTATTCGTGAAACTCGTCCGATGGCCAAGACCAAGTCTTGGGCTCTGGTTGATGTTCTCGAACGCGCTGTGGAAGTCTAAGGGCTAGGGGTCGGAGAAATTATATGATTCAGACTCAATCCATGCTCGATGTGGCCGATAACAGCGGCGCTCGCCGCGTTATGTGCATCAAGGTGCTGGGTGGCTCCCATCGTCGTTACGCTGGTATCGGTGACATCATCAAAGTTACCGTCAAGGAAGCAATTCCTCGCGGTAAGGTGAAAAAAGGCCAAGTGATGACTGCTGTTGTAGTCCGCACTCGCCATGGTGTTCGTCGTGCAGACGGCTCCATCATCCGCTTTGATGGCAACGCTGCTGTTCTGTTGAACAACAAGCAAGAGCCGATCGGCACCCGTATCTTTGGGCCAGTGACCCGTGAACTTCGTACTGAGAAGTTCATGAAGATCGTCTCGCTCGCCCCAGAAGTGCTGTAAGGAGATCCGACATGCAAAAGATTCGTCGTGACGACGAGATCATCGTGATCGCCGGCAAAGACAAAGGTAAGCGCGGTAAGGTGCTTAAGGTTCTGGCTGATGACCGTCTGGTTGTCGGTGGCCTGAACCTGGTCAAGCGTCATACCAAGCCTAACCCGATGTCGGGCGTACAGGGCGGTATCGTCGAGAAAGAAGCGCCACTGCACGCTTCCAACGTCGCCATTTTCAACGGCGAAACCAACAAGGCTGACCGCGTTGGTTTCAAAGTAGAAGACGGCAAAAAAATTCGTGTCTTCAAGTCGACCCAAAAAGCGGTTGATGCTTGAACACTGCTAGGTAGAAGACCATGGCACGACTAAAAGAGATTTACCGGAAGGAAATCGCTCCGAAACTTAAGGAAGAACTTAAGCTTTCGAACGTGATGGAAGTTCCGCGCGTTACCAAAATCACCCTGAACATGGGTCTGGGCGAAGCTATCGGCGACAAGAAAGTCATCGAGCATGCTGTTGCTGACCTGGAAAAGATCACCGGCCAGAAAGTCGTTGTGACCTACGCTCGTAAATCCATTGCTGGCTTCAAAGTCCGCGAAGGATGGCCGATCGGCGTCAAAGTGACCCTGCGCCGTGAGCGTATGTACGAGTTCCTGGATCGTCTGCTGTCGATCTCCCTGCCTCGGGTTCGCGACTTCCGCGGCCTGAATGCCAAGTCCTTCGATGGTCGTGGTAACTACAGCATGGGCGTGAAAGAGCAGATCATTTTCCCGGAAATCGATTACGACAAGATCGATGCTCTCCGCGGTCTGGACATTACCCTGACCACCACTGCCAAGAACGATGATGAAGGCCGCGCTCTGCTGCGTGCTTTCAAATTCCCGTTCCGCAACTGATTGGAGTAGGAAAATGGCCAAGAAGAGCATGAAGAACCGTGAGCTGAAGCGTCAGCTCACCGTTGCCAAGTACGCCACCAAGCGTGCAGCGCTGAAAGCTATCATCGTGGATCTGAACGCAAGTCCAGAAGCTCGTTGGGAAGCTACCGTAGCTCTGCAGAAGCAGCCACGTGACGCAAGCGCCTCGCGCATGCGTAACCGCTGCCGCCTGACTGGTCGTCCGCACGGCGTTTACCGCAAGTTCGGCCTTGGCCGTAACAAGCTGCGTGAAGCTGCAATGCGTGGTGACGTACCAGGTCTGGTTAAGGCCAGCTGGTAATAGCTATCAAAGTCGCGGTGTTCGGGCTCACAAGATCCCGATCACCGGTGGCCTTGAACGTGAATCAAGCCCCTTTTGGGGCTTGATTCATTTCTGGGGTGTGTCTAGAATGACCGGCTCGCCTGAGCCCGTGTTTTTTGCCCGGAATTTCTCGGCGACAGTTGTAGCCGCAAGGCTAATTCTTTTTGTATCAGGAGCATCTAGCCCATGAGTATGCAGGACCCGTTAGCGGACATGCTAACTCGAATCCGTAATGCCCAGATGGCTGAAAAGTCCGTCGTAAGCATGCCGTCTTCCACGCTGAAGGTGGCTGTAGCAAAAGTCCTGAAGGACGAAGGTTACATCGCGGGTTATCAGATCAGCAGCGAAATCAAACCTCTGCTGTCCATCGAGCTGAAGTACTTCGAAGGCCGTCCGGTCATCGAAGAAGTGAAGCGCGTTAGCCGTCCAGGCCTGCGTCAGTACAAGTCCGTTGAAGAACTGCCGAAAGTACGTGGCGGTCTTGGCGTGTCTATCGTCTCCACCAACAAAGGTGTGATGACTGATCGTGCTGCGCGCGCTGCCGGTGTCGGCGGCGAAGTTCTTTGCACTGTGTTCTAAGGGGGGATAAGCATGTCTCGCGTCGCTAAGAACCCCGTTAAGCTGCCAGCTGGTGTCGAAGTTAAATTCGCCGGCCAACAGCTTTCGGTGAAGGGTGCCAAGGGCACTCTCGAACTGAACGTACACTCGTCCGTTGAAATTGTTGAGGAAGCTGGTGAGCTGCGTTTTGCTGCTCGCAATGGCGACCAACAAACTCGCGCAATGGCCGGTACCACTCGTGCTCTGGTAAACAACATGGTCCAAGGCGTAAGCCAAGGCTTCGAGCGCAAGCTCCAGCTGGTCGGTGTTGGTTACAAGGCACAAGCAAAAGGCACAGTGCTGAACCTGGCCCTCGGCTTCTCGCATCCAGTGGATTACGAACTGCCGGAAGGCATCACCGCTGAGACTCCTAGCCAGACCGATATCCTGATCAAGGGCATCGATAAGCAGCTGGTAGGTCAAGTGGCCGCTGAGATCCGCGACTTCCGTCCACCAGAGCCTTACAAAGGTAAAGGTGTGCGCTACGCGGACGAAGTCGTCCGTCGTAAAGAAGCCAAGAAGAAGTAGGGCATAGCAAATGACCGACAAAAAAGTTACTCGACTGCGTCGCGCTCGCAAAGCACGCCTGAAAATGCACGAACTCGAAGTCGTGCGTCTCTGCGTGTTCCGCTCTTCGCAGCACATCTACGCCCAGGTCATTTCGGCCGACGGCAACAAAGTCCTGGCAAGTGCTTCGACTTTGGATAAAGAACTGCGTGATGGCGCCACTGGCAACATCGACGCGGCCACTAAGGTTGGCCAGCTGGTCGCTACGCGTGCAAAAGCCGCTGGCGTCTCGCAGGTGGCTTTCGACCGCTCTGGCTTCAAGTACCACGGCCGCGTCAAGGCGCTGGCTGATGCTGCTCGTGAAGCTGGGCTGGAGTTCTAAGTTATGTCAAATAACGACCAAAAGCGCGACGAAGGCTACATTGAGAAGCTGGTTCAAGTTAACCGCGTAGCCAAAACCGTAAAAGGCGGCCGTATCTTCACCTTCACCGCGTTGACCGTGGTTGGTGATGGTAAAGGCCGTGTTGGCTTCGGCCGTGGCAAGTCGCGTGAAGTGCCTGCTGCGATCCAGAAGGCAATGGAAGCTGCTCGCCGCAACATGATCCAAGTTGATCTGAACGGTACCACTCTGCAGTACGCTATGAAGTCCGCTCACGGCGCTTCCAAGGTGTACATGCAGCCTGCTTCTGAAGGTACCGGTATCATCGCTGGCGGCGCTATGCGTGCCGTTCTCGAAGTTGCTGGCGTTCAGAACGTTCTGGCCAAGTGCTACGGCTCGACTAACCCGGTAAACGTGGTTCACGCCACTTTCAAAGGTTTGAAAGCTATGCAGTCCCCTGAATCCATTGCCGCCAAGCGTGGCAAAAGCGTCCAGGAGATCATCTGATCATGGCTACCGTTAAAGTAACGCTGATCAAAAGCATGACCGGCCGTATCCCTAACCACAAACTGTGCGTTAAGGGTCTGGGTCTGCGTCGCATCGGTCACACTGTAGAAGTCCAAGATACTCCCGAGAACCGCGGGATGATCAACAAGGCTTACTACATGCTGCGTGTCGAGGGTTAATCGATGAAACTCAATGATCTGAGTCCAGCGCCGGGTTCCCGTCGCGAAAAGCATCGTCCGGGCCGTGGTATCGGTAGTGGTTTGGGTAAGACTGGTGGCCGTGGTCACAAAGGTCAGACTTCCCGCTCCGGTGGCACCATTGCTCCAGGCTTTGAAGGCGGTCAACAGCCGCTGCATCGTCGCCTGCCGAAGTTCGGTTTCGTTTCCCTGAAGGCTATGGATCGCGCAGAAGTGCGTCTGTCCGAACTGGCCAAAGTGGAAGGCGACATCGTCTCCGTGCAGTCCCTGAAAGATGCCAACGTGATTAACCAAAACGTTCAGCGTGTGAAAATCATGCTGTCCGGCGAAGTTACTCGCGCTGTGACTATCAAGGGCATCGCAGCCACCAAAGGTGCGCGTGCGGCTATCGAAGCAGCTGGCGGCAAGTTCGAGGAATAAATGGCTAAGCAAGGTGCTCTCTCTGCGCTCGGCAAAGGCGGTATGTCTGAACTCTGGGCTCGTCTGCGTTTTCTGTTCCTGGCGATTATCGTCTACCGAATAGGCGCACACATCCCGGTTCCAGGTATCAACCCGGACCGACTCGCAGACCTGTTTCGACAGAATGAGGGGACCATTCTTAGCTTGTTCAACATGTTTTCCGGCGGCGCGCTGGAGCGGATGAGCATCTTTGCACTGGGGATCATGCCGTACATCTCGGCTTCGATCATCATGCAGTTGATGACAGCCGTCAGTCCGCAGCTGGAGCAGTTGAAGAAGGAAGGTGAAGCTGGCCGTCGCAAGATCAGCCAGTACACCCGCTACGGCACTGTCGTCCTAGCTCTGGTTCAGGCCATCGGTATGTCCGTTGGTCTGGCGGGGCAGGGCGTTGCGTTCACTGGTGACTTTGGCTTCCATTTCGTCGCAGTATCCACGTTTGTGGCTGGTGCGATGTTCATGATGTGGCTGGGTGAGCAGATTACTGAGCGTGGTGTTGGCAACGGTATCTCGATGTTGATTTTCGCAGGTATCGTCGCCGGTCTTCCGAGAGCGATCGGGCAGTCTTTCGAGTCTGCGCGTCAGGGTGATATCAATATTTTCGCCTTGGTTGCGATCGGTTTGCTGGCAGTAGCGATTATCGGTTTTGTGGTGTTCATTGAGCGTGGTCAGCGTCGTATTGCTGTTCACTACGCCAAGCGTCAGCAGGGCCGTAAGGTGTTTGCTGCGCAGACCAGCCACTTGCCGCTGAAAGTGAATATGGCCGGTGTAATTCCTGCTATCTTCGCGAGCAGCATTTTGCTGTTTCCGGCTTCGTTGGGTGCCTGGTTCGGTCAGTCTGAAGGTATGGGCTGGTTGCAGGACATCTCGCAGTCGATCGCTCCTGGTCAGCCGTTGAATATTCTGCTGTTTAGTGCAGGGATTATTTTCTTCTGCTTCTTCTATACGGCGTTGATGTTCAATCCGAAAGACGTAGCGGAAAACCTGAAGAAGTCCGGTGCCTTTATTCCGGGCATCCGTCCAGGTGAGCAGTCGGCGCGCTACATTGATGGCGTTCTGACCCGCTTGACCATGTTCGGTGCTCTATATATGACGGCCGTGTGTCTGTTGCCCCAGTTCCTGGTGGTTGCTGCAAACGTTCCGTTCTACCTTGGCGGGACCTCGTTGCTGATCGTGGTCGTGGTTGTTATGGACTTTATGTCGCAAGTACAATCGCACCTCGTTTCCCACCAGTACGAATCCCTGATGAAGAAAGCCAACCTGAAGGGTTACGGCAGCGGCATGCTGCGTTAATCCATAAGGTTCGAGGAGTTGGTGATGAAAGTTCGTGCATCGGTGAAAAAGCTGTGCCGTAACTGCAAGATTATTCGCCGCGAAGGTGTTGTTCGAGTAATTTGCAGCGCGGAACCGCGTCACAAACAGCGCCAAGGCTGAGTGTGATTGTGCTTCAAGCCCGGCAGCTAGTGCGCTGCCGGGTTGATTATTTGTTATTACAGCGATATTATCTCGCGCCCTATTTCTTGGCTTCCGGGGCGTAGGTAGCTGTCAATTGGAGTCCCACTGAATGGCCCGTATTGCAGGCGTTAACATTCCAGATAACAAGCATACTGTTATCTCGCTGACCTACATCTATGGTGTTGGTCGCACTACTGCGCAGAAAATCTGTGCAGTGACTGGGGTCAACCCAGCTGCGAAGATCAAGGATCTGAGCGACGAGCAAATTGAACAGCTGCGTGGCGAAGTGGCGAAGTTCACCACTGAAGGTGACCTGCGTCGCGAAATCAACATGAAAATCAAACGCTTGATGGATCTGGGCTGCTACCGCGGTCTGCGCCATCGTCGTGGTCTTCCAGTGCGCGGTCAGCGTACCAAGACCAACGCGCGTACTCGCAAAGGTCCGCGTAAGCCGATCCGCAAGTAATCGCACCAGCGAATCGACAGGAATTTAGTCATGGCAAAACCTGCTGCTCGTCCTCGTAAAAAGATTAAAAAGACAGTGGTTGATGGCATCGCCCACATCCACGCGTCTTTCAACAACACCATCGTGACCATTACCGACCGTCAAGGTAACGCTCTTTCCTGGGCAACCTCCGGTGGTTCGGGTTTCCGCGGTTCTCGCAAGTCCACCCCGTTCGCTGCTCAAGTAGCTGCTGAGCGTGCTGGTCAAGCTGCGCTGGAATATGGCCTGAAGAACCTAGACGTTAACGTCAAGGGCCCAGGTCCAGGTCGTGAATCCGCAGTCCGCGCTTTGAACGGCTGTGGCTACAAGATCGCCAGCATCACCGACGTGACGCCAATCCCGCACAACGGGTGCCGTCCGCCGAAGAAGCGCCGCGTGTAATCCAGGAGATTGTAAAGAATGGCTCGTTACATTGGTCCAAAATGCAAACTGGCTCGTCGCGAAGGCACCGATCTCTTCCTGAAGAGCGGCGTGCGCGCTATCGAATCCAAGTGCAACATCGAAGCAGCTCCTGGCATCCACGGCCAGCGTCGTGGTCGTCAATCCGACTACGGTACTCAGCTGCGTGAAAAGCAAAAAGTTCGTCGTATCTACGGCGTACTCGAGCGTCAATTCAGCGGCTACTACAAACAAGCAGCTGGCAAGAAGGGCGCAACCGGCGAAAACCTGTTGCAACTGCTCGAATGCCGTCTGGACAACGTTGTATACCGCATGGGCTTCGGTTCTACTCGTGCCGAATCCCGTCAGCTGGTATCGCACAAGTCGATCAGCGTAAACGGTCAGACCGTTAACGTTCCGTCCTACCAGGTTCGTGCTGGTGACGTGGTTGCTGTTCGCGAGAAAGCAAAAAATCAACTTCGCATTGTCCAAGCTCTCGATCTGTGTGCTCAACGTGGCCGCGTAGAATGGGTAGAAGTAGACACTGAGAAGAAGTCGGGCGTTTTCAAGAACGTTCCAGCTCGCAGTGATCTGTCCGCCGACATCAACGAAAGCCTGATTGTCGAGCTCTACTCCAAGTAAGGGCTAGAAAATAGGTGCATCCATGCAGATTTCGGTAAATGAGTTCCTGACACCCCGCCACATTGATGTGCAGGTTGTCAGTCCAACCCGCGCCAAGATCACCCTCGAGCCTCTCGAGCGTGGTTTTGGCCACACCCTGGGCAACGCGCTGCGCCGCATCCTGTTGTCCTCAATGCCCGGCTGTGCAGTAGTCGAGGCCGAGATTGACGGTGTGCTCCACGAGTACAGCGCCATCGAAGGTGTACAGGAAGACGTAATTGAAATCCTGTTGAACCTTAAAGGTCTGGCTATCAAGCTGCACGGCCGTGACGAAGTTACGCTGACCTTGTCGAAGAAGGGTTCGGGGGTGGTTACCGCTGCCGATATTCAGCTGGATCATGATGTCGAGATCGTTAACCCCGATCACGTAATCGCTAACCTGGCGTCTAACGGCGCCCTGAACATGAAGCTCGTAGTAGCTCGTGGTCGTGGTTATGAACCGGCCGACTCGCGTCAGAGCGATGAAGACGAAAGCCGCAGCATTGGTCGCTTGCAGCTTGACTCTTCGTTCAGCCCGGTTCGCCGTATCGCATACGTGGTGGAAAACGCCCGTGTCGAGCAGCGTACTAACCTGGACAAGCTGGTTATTGATCTGGAAACCAACGGTACTCTGGATCCTGAAGAGGCTATCCGTCGTGCTGCAACCATTCTGCAACAGCAGTTGGCTGCGTTCGTCGACCTCAAAGGTGACAGTGAGCCAGTGGTAGTCGAGCAGGAAGACGAGATCGATCCGATCCTGCTTCGCCCGGTTGACGATCTGGAACTGACTGTACGTTCGGCTAACTGCCTTAAGGCGGAAAACATTTACTACATCGGCGACCTGATTCAGCGTACCGAAGTAGAACTGTTGAAGACTCCGAACCTGGGCAAGAAATCCTTGACTGAAATCAAGGACGTTCTGGCCTCCCGCGGTCTGTCCCTCGGCATGCGCCTCGACAACTGGCCGCCTGCAAGTCTTAAGAAGGACGACAAGGCGACTGCCTGATCGTCGTAATCACCGAACGTTGTGTTTGGTAAGGAATGAACCATGCGTCATCGTAAAAGTGGGCGTCACCTGAGCCGCACCAGCTCGCACCGCAAGGCCATGTTCCAGAACATGGCGGTGTCGCTGTTCGAGCACGAGCTGATCAAAACTACACTGCCGAAAGCTAAAGAACTGCGCCGCGTTGCCGAGCCGCTGATCACTTTGGCCAAGACAGACAGCCTGGCTAACCGCCGTCTGGCTTTCGACCGTACTCGTTCGAAAGCTATCGTTGGTAAGCTCTTCAACGACCTGGGCAAGCGTTACGCTACCCGTGAGGGTGGCTACCTGCGCATCCTCAAGTGCGGTTTCCGCGCTGGCGACAACGCTCCTATGGCGTACGTTGAACTGGTTGATCGTGCTGTCGGCGGTGAAGCTGTATCCGCTGAGTAAGACGTCAGTCTGAAACAAAGAACCGGGCCTAGTGCCCGGTTTTTTGTGTCTGCATGTATTAGATATTTCTATCGTTAGCTAATGTGTAATGCATTGGATGTTGTAACACTGGTGGTCAATACTCTTTGTCAGCCGATTAGCCGGCAGTTTCACAGACTGACAGAGGAAGATTGAGCATGAGCCAAACTAAAACTCTTACTACCGCAAGTGGCGCTCCTGTCGCTGATAACCAGAACTCTCGTTCTGCCGGCCCTCGTGGCCCGTTGCTTCTCGATGACTTTCACCTGATCGAAAAGCTCGCTCATTTCAACCGCGAGAATATTCCTGAGCGCCGCGTGCACGCCAAGGGATCGGGCGCCTATGGCACCTTCACCGTCTCTCGCGACATTACGCAATACACCAGTGCCAAGCTGTTTGAGTCGGTAGGCAAGCAAACACCAACCTTCCTGCGTTTCTCTACGGTAGGTGGCGAGCGTGGTTCGGCAGACACCGAGCGCGATCCGCGTGGTTTTGCCCTCAAGTTCTACACCGAAGAAGGCAACTGGGACATCGTGGGTAATAACACCCCGGTTTTCTTCATCCGCGATCCACTGAAGTTCCCTGACTTTATCCACACTCAGAAGCGTCTGCCGCAAAGCAATCTGAAGAGTGCACAGATGATGTGGGATTTCTGGTCGCACTCGCCTGAGGCGCTGCACCAGGTCACTATTCTGTTCTCTGACCGAGGCATTCCTGATGGCTACCGTCACATGCACGGCTTCGGCAGCCACACCTACAGCCTGATCAACGCCAAAGGCGAGCGTCACTGGGTCAAGTGGCACTACAAGACCAAGCAGGGGATCAAGAACCTGGCGCCAGCAGAGGCTGCTCGTCTGGCGGGCACCGACCCGGATTACGCTCAGCGCGATCTGTTCACTGCGATTGAGCGAGGGGATTTCCCGAAATGGAGTGTGTGCATCCAGATCATGAGCGAGGCTCAAGCCGCAGCGCACTACGAGAATCCATTTGATGTGACCAAGACCTGGTCGCAGAAAGAGTTCCCGCTGATTGAAGTTGGCGAGTTGGAATTGAACCGTAATCCGCTGAATTACTTCGCCGAGGTCGAACAGGCCGCTTTCGGACCCAGCAACATGGTGCCAGGGGTCGGGCTTTCTCCAGACCGTATGCTGCAGGGCCGGGTGTTTGCTTACGCTGATGCTCACCGCTATCGCGTCGGTACCAATCACCAGCAACTGCCAGTGAATGCGCCTTTGAGCCCGGTGAACAGCTATCAGCGCGACGGCTCCATGGCTTTTGGTCCTAACGGCGGTGCTGCACCGAACTACGAGCCCAATAGCTACAGCGACGCGCCAAAGCAGGCACCACGCTACGCGGAACCACCATTGGCGCTCAAGGGAGCGGCAGATCGCTACGATCACCGCGAGGACACGGACTATTACAGCCACGCCGGTGCCCTGTTCCGCCTGATGAGCAATGAGCAGAAGGCGTTGCTGATCAACAACATCGCCGGTGCCATGGCTGGAGTGTCAGAGGATGTGGTCGATCGTCAGTTGCAGCACTTCTTCAAAGCCGATCCGGCTTATGGCGAAGGCATTGCCAAGGCTTTGGGCGTATCGCTCAAGTAAGTCTAAATAAGAAGCAGAACCGCCCTCATTTGGGCGGTTTTTGCGTTATTTATACTATTTTTCTCAGATAATCTTCACTTTTTCAGTTATTTCTAAGTGACCTGCAAGTCAGCTTGGTTCACACTATCGACTTTCAAGTAGGGAGATGTAGGGCGATGCAAGGTCACCCGGACGTAATCGATTACCTCAACACGTTGCTGACGGGCGAACTGGCAGCACGCGACCAATATTTCATCCACTCGCGGATGTACGAAGACTGGGGCTTTACCAAGCTCTACGAGCGTATCAACCACGAGATGGAAGAAGAGGCGCAACACGCCGATGCCCTGATGCGCCGCATTCTGATGCTGGAAGGCACGCCGCGCATGCGTCCTGACGATCTCGACACCGGGACCACGGTTCCGGACATGCTGGCCAGCGACTTGCGGCTTGAATACAAGGTCCGCGCTGCGCTGTGCAAAGGCATCGAGCTGTGCGAACTGCACAAGGACTACGTCAGCCGCGATATTCTGCGTATCCAGTTGGCAGACACCGAGGAAGATCACACCTACTGGCTGGAGAAGCAGTTGGGCCTGATCAAATCCATCGGGTTGGAGAACTACCTGCAGTCGCAGTTCTGACTGCGCAAGGCGTGGATGCCGGTTCGCGAGCAAACTCGCTCCTACGGTAGATGCGTCAAGCCCGAGATGTAAAAAAGCCCCTGTCACCGCGAGGTGACAGGGGCTTTTTCATGGGCCTCAGGCGCGATCGCGGGTTAGTAGCGGCTTGAGGTAGTGCCCGGTGTGGGACTGCGGCATTTCTGCTACCTGTTCCGGGGTGCCGACGGCGATGATCTGGCCGCCTTTGGAGCCGCCTTCCGGCCCCAGGTCCACCAGCCAGTCGGCAGTTTTGATCACATCCAGGTTGTGCTCGATTACTACCACGGTATTGCCGTGATCGCGCAGGCGATGCAGAACGTCCAGCAATTGCTGGATATCCGCGAAATGCAGCCCAGTAGTCGGCTCATCGAGGATATACAAGGTCTTGCCAGTGTCGCGCTTGGACAGCTCGCGTGACAGCTTGACCCGTTGTGCCTCGCCGCCAGACAGCGTAGTGGCCGACTGGCCGAGCTTGATGTAGGACAGGCCGACATCCATCAGGGTCTGCAGCTTACGCGCCAGGGCCGGTACGGGAGCGAAGAACTCGCGCGCCTCCTCAATGGTCATTTCCAGCACCTCGTGGATGCTCTTGCCCTTGTACTTGATCTCCAGAGTTTCGCGGTTGTAGCGCTTGCTCTTGCACACATCGCAGGGCACGTAGATGTCCGGCAGGAAGTGCATCTCGACCTTGATCAAGCCATCGCCCTGGCAGGCTTCACAGCGTCCACCCTTGACGTTGAAAGAGAAGCGTCCAGGCCCGTAGCCCCGGGAGCGGGACTCTGGAACCCCGGCGAACAGCTCACGGATCGGTGTGAACAGCCCGGTGTAAGTGGCCGGGTTGGAGCGCGGAGTACGACCGATCGGGCTCTGATCGATATCCACGACTTTATCCAGGTGCTGCAGACCATTGATGCTGTCGTGAGGCGCCGCCTCCAGGGTCGTGGCGCCGTTCAACGCCGTGGCACTCAAGGGGAACAGGGTGTTGTTGATCAGCGTCGACTTGCCCGAGCCGGAAACCCCGGTCACGCAGGTCAGCAGGCCGATGGGAATTTCCAGGTCGACATTGCGTAGGTTGTTGCCGCGAGCGCCCTTGAGTGTCAGGGACAGTTTCTTGTTGCGCGGCGTACGTTTGGCCGGCACCACGATCTTCACCCGCCCCGACAAGTACTTGCCGGTCAACGAGTCCGGATGTGCCATGACTTCCGCAGCCGTGCCTTCGGCGACGATACGGCCACCATGCACACCGGCGCCCGGGCCGATATCCACTACATAGTCGGCCAGGCGGATGGCGTCTTCGTCGTGTTCAACCACGATTACGGTGTTGCCGATATCCCGCAGGTGTTTCAGGGTCCCCAGCAGCCGATCGTTGTCCCGTTGGTGCAGGCCAATGGACGGCTCGTCGAGGATGTACATGACCCCCACCAGACCAGCACCGATCTGGCTGGCCAGGCGAATACGCTGGGCCTCGCCGCCGGACAGGGTATCGGCGCTGCGATCCAGGGTGAGGTAGTCGAGCCCGACGTTCACCAGGAACTGCAGGCGTTCGCGGATCTCCTTGAGGATCTTGTCGGCAATTTCACCGCGGCGTCCGGTGAGTTTCAGCGTACCGAAGTAGTTCGTGGCATCGCCGATGGGCAGGCTGGTGACTGCCGGCAGGGTCTTTTCGCCGACCCAGACGTGGCGAGCCTCGCGACGCAGGCGCGTGCCACGGCAATCCGGGCAGGGCTGGGTGCTGAGGAACTTGGCCAGCTCTTCACGGACAGTGGCCGATTCGGTCTCCCGGTAGCGCCGCTCGAGGTTTGGCACTATGCCTTCGAAGGGGTGGGAGCGCTTGACGATGTCGCCCCGGTCGTTGAGGTACTTGAAGTCGACGTTCTGGTTGCCGCTGCCATGCAGAATGACCTTCTGCTGATCTGCGGGCAGTTGATTGAACGGGACCTCCAGGCTGAATCCGTAGTGTGCCGCCAGTGAGCCGAGCATCTGGAAGTAGTAGACGTTGCGCCGGTCCCAGCCGCGAATCGCCCCCTCGGCCAGGGTCAGCTCGCCATTGACCAGGCGCTTGATGTCGAAGAACTGCTTGACCCCCAGACCGTCGCAGGTAGGGCAGGCACCCGCCGGGTTGTTGAAGGAGAACAGCTTGGGTTCCAGCTCGCTGATGGCATGACCGCAAATCGGGCAGGCGAAGCGCGCGGAGAAGATCATCTCTTCCCCCGGCTCGTCGTCCATCGGCGCCACCAGGGCAATCCCGTCCGCCAGTTTCAGCGCGGTTTCAAAGGACTCCGCCAGACGCTGTTGCAGATCGCCACGTACCTTGAAGCGGTCGACCACCACATCGATGGAATGCTTCTTCTGTTTATCCAGCTTCGGCAGTTCGTCCAGTTCGAACAGCTTGCCGTTGACCCGAGCCCGCACGAAGCCCTGGGCCCGCAGCTCTTCAAAGACCGATAGGTGTTCGCCCTTGCGCTCACGAATGACCGGAGCCAGCAGCATCAGCTTGCTGCCTTCGGGCTGAGCCAGCACCAGGTCGACCATCTGGCTGACGGTCTGGGCTTCCAGCGGAATGTCGTGATCCGGACAGCGCGGGGTGCCGACGCGGGCGTAGAGCAGGCGCAGGTAATCGTAGATTTCGGTGATGGTGCCGACGGTGGAGCGCGGGTTGTGAGAGGTGGATTTCTGTTCGATGGATATCGCCGGCGACAGCCCTTCGATGGTGTCGACATCGGGCTTTTCCATCATCGACAGAAACTGTCGGGCGTAAGCCGACAACGATTCGACATAGCGGCGCTGGCCTTCGGCATAAAGCGTGTCGAAAGCCAGGGACGACTTGCCGGACCCAGACAGCCCGGTGATGACGATCAACTTGTCCCGTGGCAGGGTCAGGTCGATGTTCTTCAGGTTGTGGGTGCGGGCCCCACGAATCAGAATCTTGTCCAAAAGTGGCCTCGATCGGCGGGCGTAAAGGCAGGAGTATAAAACCAAACACTGGATGGATGCACACTATCATGCGGTGCTTTTTTGCTCGCTGGTGGGGGCTGCGCGGCAAAGCGTCGCCATATACCCCCTCAATCGATCGGACTGGTAGAATCGCCGCCGGTTCACATGAGGTTTATCCATGCACGATCCCCACAGCGAACGCATGAGTGGCAGCGAGACCCGAGCAGCGAGCGGTCTGGCCCTGGTGTTCGCCTTCCGTATGCTTGGCATGTTTATGGTACTGCCGGTCCTGGCGACCTATGGAATGGATCTCGCAGGAGCGACCCCGACTCTGATCGGCCTGGCGATTGGTGCCTATGGTCTGACCCAGGCGGTTTTCCAGATTCCCTTCGGCATCATTTCCGACCGTATCGGTCGTCGCCCAGTGATTTACCTGGGGTTGATCGTGTTCGCCGTGGGCAGTGTGCTGGCGGCCAATGCCGATTCGATCTGGGGCGTGATCGCCGGACGTATCCTGCAAGGTGCCGGGGCGATTTCCGCCGCCGTGATGGCGCTGCTTTCAGACCTGACCCGCGAGCAGCACCGGACCAAGGCCATGGCCATGATCGGCATGACCATCGGCCTGTCCTTCGCCGTGGCCATGGTGGTGGGCCCGCTGCTGACCCGCAGCTTTGGGCTGTCCGGGCTGTTCCTGGCCACGGGTGCCATGGCGCTGGTGGGCATCCTGATCATCGCCTTCATGGTGCCGCGCTCCACCGGGCCGTTGCAGCACCGCGAGTCCGGCGTGGCGCGCCAGGCACTGATCCCGACCCTCAAGCATCCTGATTTGCTGCGCCTGGATCTTGGTATCTTCGTGTTGCACGCGATGCTGATGTCGAGCTTCGTTGCCTTGCCCCTGGCGCTGGTGGAAAAGGCCGGCCTGCCCAAGGAACAGCACTGGTGGGTCTACCTCACCGCGTTGCTGATTTCCTTCTTTGCCATGATCCCGTTCATCATCTATGGCGAGAAAAAACGCAAGATGAAACGAGTTCTGCTCGGCGCGGTCAGTACGTTGCTGCTCACCGAGCTATTCTTCTGGGAGTTCGGCGACAGTTTGCGGGCGCTGGTGATCGGCACCGTGGTGTTCTTTACCGCATTCAACCTGCTGGAGGCGTCGTTGCCGTCGCTGATCAGCAAGGTCTCGCCGGCAGGCGGCAAGGGCACGGCGATGGGGGTGTATTCCACCAGCCAGTTCCTCGGCTCGGCACTGGGCGGCATCCTCGGCGGCTGGTTGTTCCAGCATGGCGGTTTGTCGGTTGTGTTCCTTGGATGCGCAGGTCTGGCTGCACTCTGGCTGGGCTTTGCTGTTACCATGCGCGAGCCTCCATATGTGACGAGCCTGCGCTTGCCGTTATCGCCTGAAGCGATCCGCGAAGCCGGTCTGGTCGAGCGCCTGAAAGCCGTCGCTGGAGTAACAGATGCCGTGGTGGTGGCCGAAGAGGCTGCCATTTACATCAAATTGGACACCGAATTATTGGATCGCGCGACGCTCGAGCAGCTGGTCAACTCAGCGCCGTCGCCGCGCGAAGCCTAGGAGAACGTTATGGCCCGTGGGGTTAACAAAGTCATATTGGTCGGTACTTGCGGCCAGGATCCCGAAGTTCGCTATCTGCCTAACGGTAACGCCGTGACCAACCTGAGTCTGGCCACCAGCGAACAGTGGACCGACAAGCAGACCGGTCAGAAGGTCGAGCGCACCGAGTGGCACCGTGTTTCGATGTTCGGCAAGGTCGCGGAGATTGCGGGTGAATACCTGCGCAAGGGTTCCCAGGTCTACATCGAGGGCAAATTGCAGACCCGCGAGTGGGAAAAAGACGGCATCAAGCGCTATACCACCGAGATCATTGTCGACATGCAAGGCACCATGCAGCTGCTGGGCGGCCGTCCTCAGGGTGACCAGCAAGGCCAGGGCGGCATGTCCAACTCGGCACCGCGTCCTCAGCAGTCCCGTCCTGCTCCGCAGCCACAGCGTGAGTCGCGCCCAGCGCCACAGCAGGCCGCTCCGCAGCCGGCACCGGATTTCGACAGCTTCGATGACGATATTCCGTTCTGATCGCTCCCTCGAGCGTTCAGCATCAATGAGAAAGGGGCCCCGTACAGGGCCCCTTTTTTATGCCGGGTTGTTTCCTTGCAGGCGTTGGGATTGGGCTCAAAGTTGCAGCCTGCGCAATCGACCGCTCAGTGCCACCACCTGGCGATCCGGCGTGGGAATTGGCCGTCCGCTGAGGCCCATGCCTTCGCTCACCAGCACCGCTCCCTCGACGCAGCACAGGTTGGACGGCGTATCCAGGTTGTTGGCGAGCACCTGCACACTGCGTTGCTGCAGGTCGCAGCGCAGCAGCCGTCCACTGAAGCGGGCAAAGCCGCCGTGCAAGGCCTCGCCGGACCAATCGGGCTGCAGGGGCTGCAACAACCGGTCGCACAGTTCCAGCACCAGAATCCGCTCTTGCGGGTCCAGCGCCAGCCCGGTGGGCAGTTGCAACCCGCGAATCAGCACCTCGATCCTGCCGCTCTCGGGCCAGACCCGGATCACCTGGCCGGCCTTGTCGGCGAAGTCGATGCCCTTTCGCGACGGATCACGGTGCAGTTCGCCAGAGAACAGGCTGATCAGCACCGCGTCGGTCTGTGGCTCATGAACCAGGGTCACGGGCACGGCTTCCTGGCCTTGGTCCAGATCGGGCAGTTGGGCCAGGATCTGCTCCCCATCCTGGGTGAACTCCACCAACTGGTTGGTATCGGGCTTGACCGCCAGCCAGCTCTGGCGCGAGGGGTGATAGCACAGCGAGTTGAGGTTGCCGCGGCTGTGGAACAGTGGCTCGGGTGGACTGTATTGCAGGTCCAGAAGCTTGGAACCGGCGACGTAATCGGTCTGGCTGGCGAGGTAGAGCCCGGCACCGAAGGCAATGTCCGACAGCCCCATGATTTCGTCGCGCAGCATCCGCGACTGCATGTTCATCGAGCGAAAACCCTTGGCCAGAACCTCTGGCGGCAGGTAGGTGCCGGGGGCGAGGGGGTCTGGTCGCAGGCGACTGATGCGACCGCTGAACGCTTGGTCCGGCAGGCCTGAGCCGGCCTCCACCAGCAACAGGCTGCCATCGTTTTCCACGCAGACGCCACGCGGGTTGAGCAGCCCCTGGGCGATGATGCTGCCTGAGCGCAGCAACTGTTCCGGCTGGGCGGGAATGTGTAAAGCAACGGGCATGGTCTTCTCCTTGTTCAAGGCTGCCAGGGCGTGCCGTTGAGATAGGCGGTCAGCAGGGAGCGTTGGCTCGGCGACATCGAGCGCACCACGGACATGTACAAGGTGGTGTTCTGGTACTCGGGGGATATCCGGGCCAGGATTGCCTGTTTGTAACCCATCACCGCGTCGGGCTGATTGAGCTGGATGTAGCGCGACATGGCGGGAAAGGCCAGGTAATGAAAGCGCAGCACGTTTTGAAATGCCTGTTCCCAGGTGACGATGCTGCCTGTTGGAACGCCGAAGTCGCTCCAGGCGTACTTGCGGAAGTTGCTGAAGCTCTGGGTCAGCAGGTTGCCGTCGATGGTGTAGGTCAGTGTGGTGAAGCCTGCCTGGGTATTGGAACCGGCGACGGGGACGACGTTGAAACTCACCGAAGGTTGACCGGCCGCTACCGTTAGCGAATTTGGAAGCTCCAGGAAGTTCCAGTAGCGGTTGGCTTGATAGACGGCGGTCGCCGAGGCATCGATGCTGATTGGTGTAGCCTTCTGCACCGGCGCTCCCAGGTAACGGACTTGCAAGGTGACCTGCACGCCTGTGCTGTCGGGGTCGAGATAGTTGTTGCGCTGATCGCTGTAGACCCGATACGGGCATTCGGGGGCCGACAGCGCCGGGTTGCGGGCATTCCCTGGGGCGCTGATGCACAAGGGCGTGTTCTGCACCAACTGTATCTGGGTCGAGTTGAGCGGCACGTCGATGATGCCACCGTACCGGTAGTAGTCCTGCAGCAGCGGATCGCTGGGCTCAAAGCTCGCCAGGGGCGTCGTTCCGGCCGCAATGGTCACGGTCCCGAAGTCGGCGTTGGGGCCGATGGGGCTGGTGATGTCGTCGCGTACAGCCCTGAACGTCTGCTTGGGGATCAGGTTGACCATGTCGATGCTCAGTTGCCCGTTGGCAACTTCGGCATAGGCCACGCTGTTGATGTTCAGGTCTTTGTCGGCATTGATGATTTGGCGGCCCGGCGGGCAGATCTGCGGCTCATCGGTAAACGCCGTGGCCAGGGTACCGATGACCCGGCCGATGCTCGGGTTCGGGCTGAACTGGTTGGCAGCGTAGTCGGCATTCAGTTGCTCGGTGGTCAGGGTCGGACACATTTCGAACATCACGAAACGCAGCACGATCCCGGTAGCGTTGGGCGCTTCGATCAGGGCCCTGAGGCCGGCACTTTCCTTGTTGTAGCTGACGATGCTGCTCAGCGGAAAGGTCAGTTGAAAGGTGCCGCTGGCGTGGAAGGAGCCCGGCGAGTCCATGGTTGCCGGCTCCAGCACCCGGGTGTTGAGGTCGAAACTGCTGCACACGGTATCCCAGCGAATCAGTAGTTCAGGCGTGTTGCCGTTGCCGATCTGCAGGCCTCCGACAAAGATCTGGGTCGTGGTGCTGGCTGTGGGGTCCAGGTCGACCATCATCGGGCCGGAGTAGGGACCTTGTCCGGTGCCTGGGGTCACGGAGCCGAGCAGGTAAACCGGCTGGCCGACCATATCCCCTTCCAGCGCAATGTTGCCCGGGGTGCCTTGGGAACTGATCAACGCGTTGTGCAGCGTCACCACGTGTTCGCCATAGTGGTTCCAGCCGCCGGCCGTGTACCGGCTGTTGGGGCCAATTCTCGGGTCCGGGGCGTTGATCAGCTGGTACAGGTGCTCATCGCTATAGGTCTTGGCCTGGTCCGCCACGGTCGAGGTGGTCAGGTCGAACAGCTCAAGGGACGTGGTGATGCCATTGGGCAAGGTCGGTGAGTTGTTCGGCACGCTGACGTCGGTAGAGATGCCGCCCCAGAAGTTCAGTCGGGGTCCATTCAATATGCTCATGATCTATTCCTTATCCTTGGTGACGCTGCTGACCGGGGCTTGGGCGAATCTGAACAGGAAGGAGAAGTCGCTCTTGTACTGACTGTTGAGCGGTGCCGCCATGGAGTGGCAGTTCATGCAGCTACTGTTGGTCTGGATGTAACTTTCCATGGTGACGTTGGCCGACAGTGATGGCGTTGGTTGCCCCAACGGGTTGCCGGGGTTGTCCGGCGACTGTGGGCGTTGGGTGGTGATCAACTGGTAGTACTTGAACACGCTTTGCTGTACCTGCGGATCGCCCTGGTATTGGGTATTGATCTGCTGGGTGGCGTCCGTGATCGGGGTGACCCGGTTGAGTGGGTCCGGGGTGCTGAAGCTGTTACCGGGTTTTGGGGTACAGACCATTTGTCCAGCTTGTTGCTGCCACAGGCAGGGGGATTGGTTGAGGCTTTCGGCGGGCGCCTTGGCGTTGAAGTAGGAGTAGAAAATCCCCGAGACCGGTTGGTCCACCCAACGGCCCCCCAGCTGGGTCTTGGGAGGCACGTTGTCGACCTGCTCGAAGGTCGACCAGATCCACTGCGGGAACCCCTCCACCTTGCTGATGATATGCAACCCCACCAATCCCAAAGTGGCCTCGGTGGTGCCGTTGGGCTGTCCCTGACTGTCGAACTGGGTGACCAGGGCCTTCATGGTCAGATAGCGGCTGCTGTCGTCGGCGCTGCTGAGGATGCGCCAGCTGCTCTTGATCTCGCCGGCGTTGTTGGGAAAGCTGATGTTCTTCGCGGCGTCGACGACCACCGCGTTGTAGAAGTTGTTATCGACGATGTAGTTGTAGGAGACCTCGTTGGCGGCGATGTCGTAGTAGGTCGGGTTGCCGCGCTGGTCAATCAGCCAGCCGCCCACCGCCTGGTTGTCGGCTTGCACCACCTGAGTGTTCTTGACCGCGGCGATGTTGATCAGGCTGAGATTTCTGCGGGGCAGTTGCGAGTTCCAGAGGCCCGGGTTCTTGGCCCCGGGGAGGAAGGTCTCGCTGACGCTCTTGTAGGTCTGCCACACGGTATCGCCAGGGCTGCCCAGGGGCTTGCTGCAGTCGGCCACTCCGCGCTGTCCCGCCTGGGCCGGCCAGTTCAGGTTGATGAACATCTGCCAGCTGTATTGATCGAAAGCCTGCTGCGACGCGCCCGCAGCCGGCACCGCGGCAGTGGGCGGGCAGCTGGTCTGCGGCGCCGCTGCGCTGGGTTGCAGGGCGCTGGCTTGCTGGCTGCCCAGGCCAAGCAACAACAGGGCGGTGAAACGGCTCCAATGGTTCATGAGGCTGCTCCTGTCACTGCGGGGTGGGTGAAAGTTGGTTCCACTGCGGCCGCGCACCGTTCTTCAGCGATGGCGGTGGCGTGAAAAGCTGGCAGTCAGGCGGGTTGGCCGGGCACATTTTCGCCACCTGGTCCCAGGTCTTGGCCGGGTCCGGCTTTGCATTGCTCCAGTTGCGATAGTTCTGGCTGACGATGGGCGCGTTGGCGACGCTGGCATCACCGGAGAAATAGAACGACTGCGGATGTTGGTAGGCCGGTTGGCCCGGCCCGTCGCTGGTGGCCTGCTTGTAGAAGGCATAGCCGAACAGGATGGGTGGGCTGCCTTTGCCGGGTTTGAGTTCCAAGGCGTAGGCCTGCACGCTGGCGTCCAGGTGCTGGCTGCGGGCGGCGCTGTAGGGCAGGTGCTTGATGAAGTCCCGGCGAGGCGGATGGTTCATGGGCGAGAACATGCAGCAGGCCGGCATGTCCTTGGGCCGGTCCTCGGGGTAGGTAAGGAAGTAGGCCTTGTTGCCCAGGGAGACGAAAGAGCAGGTGTAGTTGTTGTCCTTGATCGGGAAGATCGGCAGGCAGTATTTCTCGTAGTGCTCCATCATCGCCCCGGAGCCGTCGCCGTCGGCCGGGACATAGTCGTTGTCGTAATAGCTGCTGCCCTGGGACACGGTGTAGTCGGCAGGTTGCAGGGTGCTGGGCGGGCTGCTGTAGGGCGGCGGGTTCTTCTCGTAGTTGGCGGTGACCCGGTACATGGTCCAGTCACTGACCCAGGTTGCCGGATAGAGCGGATCGGCCGGCTCGCCGGCCTTGCGCTTGATCACGCAGTTGTTGTTCAGGGCGTCGCAGCCCTTGGTGTTGTGCACGCCCATGTTGAAGTAGACGTTGTCGGGGTACTTCTGGGCCCACAGTGTCTGGCTGGCGCACAGCAGGGTGGCGGCCAACAGCAGGCGCTTGAAGAAACTGGCGTTCATCTGACTCTCCTTTGCAAAGCCGGGCGACCCAGGTCGCCCGGTGTTCCAGTGCGTGGCCGTTGCGGCTCAGCCTTGCTGATAGTCGTCGAGGTTCAGCGGGGTCGGCGGGTAGCCGGTGCTTACCAGGTCATTGGCCCAGATTTCCAGCACCTGGCGTCGGCTCTGGGGCAGGTCTCGGGTGATGGGCATGGCCAGGGTGCTGGCCTCCTGATAGTCCTTGCTGATCAGTTTGATGAACTGATCGATCGCGCCCTCGATGCGTTGCAGGGAGTTGAGCGGCATGTACTTGTTCATGATCGGGTAGAGGTAATAGAAGGGCTGGAGGATTTGCGGAAAGATGAAGCCGTTCCAGATCCGCACGTTGGCGTCGTCGAACTTGTACACGCCGTTCCAGTAGTTGATGAAGTCCTTGAGCATCTGCGGTTCTTGCGGCAGCACCCGCAGCGGCGAAAGGAAGTCGGTGAAGGCGGCGGTGTAGGAGAAGCTGAACGGGATGCCCGTCGGATCGTCCTGGATGAAAAACCGTACAGTGGGGAAGCCCGGCGCCACGGCATGCACCGTCAACTGGGCAATGCCGTCGGCATTGGTCTGGATGCGGGTCAGGCTGTAGGTCACGGTGGAGCCCATGCCAGCGGTATTGTCCAGTTTCCCGCTCATCGCTTGCGGGTTTTCGAACCTCAGGCATGGCCTCAGATCGATAGCGGACGGGGTCTTCAGGAACTGCTGATAGGTGATGGCAGTGCCTGGCGGCGGATCGGTATCCTCAACGGTCATTGCTTTCAGGCGTCTGCCGCTGCCCTCCCTGAACAGGCTGGGATGCTCCGAGCCGTCGACGAACTGGGGCATTCCCGGCTTGTTCAACTCTCGCGCATCCGGATGGTCAGTGATCAACACGAAATCCGCGGGGTTGCTGAAAGCCAGGTAGTAGTTGCTGGTGGTCAGCATGTAGGCGTTGTTGTATTCGGCAACCCACAAGGTGACGCCGGCCTTAGCGGGCTTGCCGTTGTATTGCACCATGATGTTCAGCGTCCGGCTGTCACCGACGTCGATGAAGCTGCCGCTCTCGATGACTTCCGCGGTCCACATCTGCTGTTGGGCGGCGATGGTTTGCGTGCCCTGCAGCCGCAGTGCCAGGTTGCCGTTTTTCAACAGGGCCTGGGCACTGGCGTCGAGGGGCAGGTCCAGCAGGCCGGAGCGCTTGTCAAAGGCGGTCTGCTGATATTGCTCGTAGCTCACGCTGGTCAGGGGCTCGAAGTTGCTGCCCTGCTGGACCCCTAGCTCATAGTTGCCGACGTGGAACTTGGCCGCGACCGGAATACCGTTATTGCGCCCGTCGAGATCGGGAGCGGCCGGGCCGTCATGGACGTCCGGGTAGATCGGAAAGGTATTGCCCAGGTCCAGAGACAGCGTGTTGCCATTGAGCTCGGCGCTGATCACGCCCAGATTGACCAACTGTTCATCCGCATGGATCAGCGCATCTCCCGGAACCTTTTTGTAGAAAGGCACCGAACTATTGGGCACGAGGCGCTGGCCGGCCGGTGCGGTGGGGAACTCGTTGGCGAACCACAGGCCCAGGGTGCCGGAGGTGCGGCTGTAGGCCGGGTTGAAGAAGGTCTCGGTCGGGTTGTCCAGGCCGATCTGATACAGCATCTGCAGCCGGGACATGTCCCAGGGGGCCTGGGAATGGCTGTCGACGATCTTGAAGTCGTTGAAGATGCCATTCATGTCGTAGACGGTCAGGTAGGTGGTGAACCTGAGCATCAGCCCGAGGGCGTTCTGGTTGGTCATTTCCTGCTGCAGGTTCTTCAGCAACTGCGAGTCGCCGATGAACCATTCCAGATGGTCCTTGGGAAAACAGGTCTGCCAGGTGGTGGTGACGTAGACCAGGCCGCCAAAGGCTCCCCAGTTGAAGTCGAGAAAGCGGTTGAGCATGCGGTACTTGTGATTCAGGGTCAGGCCACAGGTGGTATCCCCCAGCACCAGCTTCTCGAAGTACAAGGCGGTGAAGGTGTTCTGCCAGGGGCTGACGTCGACAAATCGTGCGGCGGTCGGGGTTGGGTTACCGAACGGGTTGCCCTGCAGTTGGTAGGATTTGTTGATCAGTGGATCGTTGTCGATGTAGCTGTCGACCTTGGATTCCCCGCCGATGATCACCGAGCGCAGTTGCTGGTAATCCACGGTGCCGCAGGCGTTGTCGCCGAACAGGTCCCACTCCGCCGGGATCATCGGGTAAGCGCCTGCGTTGCCGTTGGTGGGCACCTGCAGCACATAGTCCGGGACGTTACTGTAGGCCAGGGGCGTGATGGCCCAGGGCATCAGCCGCTCGGGAGCATTGCGGTCGTTGATCCCGTAGTAGTTCAGAAAGGGCCAGTTGATCTGCATCTTCACCGCGTCATACAGCGGCAGTACATCGTTGTTGTTGAAGGTCGGCGGGTTCCAGAACATGAAACCGTTGAGGTAGATCCGTGGAAAGTTCAAGACGCTCATGAGCTGCTCTCCTTAGCGTTTCCACTGGGCGCGTTTGAGCGACCAGACGTAATCCAGTTTTTGATAACCGATGAAGTCTTTGTCCGGCAGTACGCTGGTGGGGTAGAGGATTCCGCCTGTGTGGTCGATGTTGAACGAGAAGAAGGTGTTCTTCTTCGTCGAATAGGCCGCCGTGCTGTGGCAGGCCAGGCACGATGAGGTGCCTTGGAACGCCGACTCCAGCTGGGAGTTGGCCAGCAACTTGGGCTCGGCCTGGTTGCGGTCGAACTGCACGCCGATCAGTTCGTACTGCGCCAGGTTCGGGTACTGCTGCTGGTAGCTGCTGTTCACCGGCTTGGCCGCCTCGGTGGGGCCGGTGGTATTGGTCATGGGCTGGGGCTTGGGGTCGTTGGTGACGGTGTACTTGGGATTGTTGCGGTTCTCGAAGGTGGTCCAGACCCAGTCCGGGGTCAGCTTGTTGATCACGTGCATGCCGCTCAGGGCGGCATAGCCCACCTGATACTGGCCCGTGCTGTCCACGTAATAGGCCTGGGAGATGTAGTACCCGTCCTGGGTCAACAGGGCCTTGAAGTCCTGGTCGGTGCCGATCCAGAACCAGGAGGTTTTCAGCTCCCAGGCCGTGTCTGGGAAGTCCAGGTTGCTGGTGAGCTTGGCCAGGCCATCGCGGTTGTAGATCTTGTTGGTGACGATGTAGTTGAAGGTGTCCTCGCCCATCAACAGGTGAAAGCGCACCAACTGTTCGTTTTTCGACGGCGGGACCGGCGGGCCACTGCGCATTTTCAAGGCCAGGCCATCCACCTGCTGGATGCCGTTCTGCGGGCTGCCAGCCATGTCGTTGCCGAGAAACTGAAACAGACCTTTGGGGTCCATGCCCTGCTTTTGTGCCAGATCTGGCACTTCGCTCGGCAGGTTCTCGTGGTCGGAATAGGGCAGGGGGGTGGCACCCTTCAACAGGTAGACCTGATCGGAAGGCTTGAACGTCTCCCAGACCAGATTGTTGTTGTGGCTGGCATCTGGCTGGTTGAGGCAGACAAACCAGTTCCACGCCATGGTTTCCGGGCTCTGCTTGAACGTGGCCAGGGTGGTCGTGGGGTCGTCTGCGAATGTGAGGAACTTGCCGCAATCGAAGGTGCTCGGGCCCTGTGCTTGAGCGAGGCCGCTCAACACACTGAGCACCGCTATAGGGATGGTTCGCCGCATGGAATCTCCTTGGCCTGAGCCGTGTCGTCATAGGGGCGCCCTAGGAAATGCTCTAGGAGCAGTTGCTTTACCGCAGTGGCCGGCAGGTGCTCCGGCAGTGGTAAATCGCAATCGGTGATCAGTAGCGGCCCCACCTCATCGTTGCTCGGCAAGCGTCCGTGGCTGCCGCGAATCAGTCGGGTATCCAGGGGAATCAGGTCCATGTAGTAGCGAAAGCCGAGCTTCTTCTGCAGCAGGCGGCGGGCGACCCGCAGCTTGGGAAAGCGAATCGCCGGATCGATGAACAGCTCCAGCGGGTCATAGCCCGGCTTGCGGTGGATATCCACGGTGCGGGCGAAGTCCGGGGCCAGGCGGTCGTCGAACCAGTAGTAGTAATCGAACCAGAAGCCCGGGGCGGCCACCGCCACCAACTCGCCGCTGCGCGGGTGATCCAGCTGCCAGGCCCGCTGTTCGGTTTTATCCAGCACCTGTTCGATGCCCGGCTGGCGCTGCAGCAGGGCCTTGACCCGAGCAATGTCCCTGGGCTGGCGCACGTAGACGTGGGCGATCTGATGGTCGGCCACGGCAAAGGCGGCACTGGCACCGGGGTCGAGCAACTCCCAGCTCAGGGACCGGCGTACTTGCAGCAGGCCCTGTTCCCGTAGCACGCGGTTGATGGAGATCGATTGCTGCACCGCTTCGATGCCGTATTCGGAAACCAGCATCACCGCCGCGCCTTGTTGCTGGGCAAAGTCCAGCAGGCGCCCGACTTCATGGTCGATGGCCTGCACTTCATCGCTGATGGACGGATGCTCGGGCCCCAGGCGTTGCAGGCTGTAGTCCAGGTGCGGCAGGTAAATCAGTTGCAGGTCGGGGCGGCTGATCTGGAACTCGGCGATGGCGCAATCGACGATCCAGCGACTGGAGGCGATGCCCGCCGCCGGGCCCCAGAAGCCCGGAAAGGGAAACTCGCCGATCTGCCGTTCGATGCGCTCGTGTAGCCCGGGCGGTGACGAATAGAGGCCGAACATCTTGCGCCCGTCGGCCGGGTAGTGGGGGCGTGGCGTAATCGCGGCATCCACCTCGGCGTACATGTTGAACCACCAGAACAGCTGGCTGCAGCGCAGGCCGGGGATCTCACGTTGCAAGGTCTGCCAGACCTTTTCACCCTGGATCAGCGCATTGGGCTGCAGCCAGAAGCGCACTTCGGCCTGATCGCGGAAATACCAGCCGTTGCCGACAATGCCGTGTTGCGAGGGCGGCAATCCGGTAAGGATCGAGGCCTGTACCGTCGAGGTCACGGCCGGGAACACCGGGCGCAGCCGAGCCATTTTGGCCCGTTGCAGCAGGGCGTTGATCCGCGGCGTGGCCGGGCCCAGCAAGCTGGGGGTCAGGCCGACCACGTTGACCAGCAGCAGGGGCTGGCGCAGCGCTTCAGAGGGCATGGGCCGGCGCCTCCATGGGAGACGATTGCCCACGTAGCAAGTGCCGCTGGCGCAACTGTTCTTCGACCCATTGCAGTTCTGCGGCAATGCCGTGGAGCAGGGCTTGTTCGGTGTCCGGGCGCAGGGTGCCGGGCAGTACGTTCCAGCTGTAGGTCTCGACTTCCAGCACCGGCTGGCACTGCGGATGGGCGGCGAGAAAGTCGAAGGTGCGCATCAGGGCCTGCTGGCTGCCATTGAGCTCCGGCAGCAGGAACTGCTCACTGAACAAGGGCACGTGAAAGTGAATGCGCAACTCGGGGCAGTGGCCTTGCACCGCTTCCACCGCCTGCAATGCCTTGGGCAGGTCGGCCCAGGCCAGCAGTTGGCCTTTGAGGTCACGGGCCTTTACCTGATGCAGGTAGGTGGCTTCGGCGAAGGTGCCCAGGGCCTGCAGCACCTGCTCGCGGCGTTGCGGGTCAGTCGCGGGCAAGTGACAGATCAGTGCGTTGGACAGTTGGATCTTGCCCACCGGTATGCGCGCCTGCAGCAGCCGTTGCAGCGATTGGTAGCAGTCCTCGAAGACCACCGCCTGGTGGCAGACGTCGAAGCACAGCGCCAGGTATTGATGGTGGGGATCGGTGGCTTTCCAACGCTGAAAGAAGGCGATGGCCTGATCGGTGTTTTCCAGTACGCAGTCCGGCTCCATCTCCAGGCACAGCAGGATCTTCTTGCCGCTGCGCCGATGCAGGCTGGCCAGCCCGGCGGTCAACTGCAACAGCTGGGCCTCGGCCTGTTGTTGCTGGGCGTCGTCCCAAAGGGCCGCATAACCTAGAGGCACGCTGGAAATCACGCCCTGCTGGCAGTCCAGGGGCAGGGCGGCGGCGAGCAACTCCGCCAGTTGCAGGCTGTATTCCAGGCGTTGCGGTTCGGCCCAGGTCGGTCGGTAGACTTCGGCCTTCACCGCACCCAGATGAAACTGGCCATAGGGAAAACCGTTGAGGGACGTCAGGCGCAGCCCGCTGTCGTGCAACAGCCCGAGGAAGGCTTCGCGCACCGCGGGCTGCTGCAGTTCGGCGGCCGCCTGGGCACTGATCCACAGGCCGCTGTCCTGCACCGCCAGGCCACGCTGGCGGCGCACCCCCTGGAAGTGCTGGCGGATCGAACTCTCCAGGCCGGCCACGTCCCGTGCCGGATGCACGTTGCTGCAGTAACCGATCTGCGCGGCGCTCCAGCCGGCCCGGGCACTCATTTGACCACCGGTTCCTGGCCCCTCAGGGCCGAGTTGTCCTGCCACTGGCGACGCTGGTCGATGGGCAGCGGGGTACTCACCAGTTGCTTGTCGAGCTGCCCGCTCTGGGCGAAGAAATCCACCGGGTTATGGAACAGCACCTGTTCCACCTGGGCTTCGCTGAATCCGGCCGCGAGCATGGCCTGGCCGGTCTTGGGCACCTTGAGCGGATCGCTGATGCCCCAGTCGGCGGCGCTGTTGACCACCATCTTCTCGGTGCCGTACTCCTTGAGCAGGGCCACCATGCGCTGCTCCGACATCTTGGTGTTGGGGTAGATGGAGTGCCCACGCCAGCAGTCGCTGTCCAGCACCAGGGGCAGGGTCAGTTCGTTGAGGTGGTCGATGATCACCAGATGCTCGGCGATAGCCACTTCCCGGATGACGGCCAGGGTGCGCTTGGTGCCGCCGATCTTGTCCCGATGCGGGGTGTGCACCAGCACCGGCAGGTTGAACTGCTTGGCCAGCTCCAGTTGCGCGGCGAGAAAACGGTCCTCCTCGGGGGTGATGTCGTCATAGCCAATCTCGCCGACTGCCACCACGCCGTCCTTGACCAGATAGCGCGGCAGGATCTCCAGTACCTCGTTGGCTACCGACAGGTCATTGGCTTCCTTGGGATTGAGGCCGATGGTGCAGAAGTGGTGAATGCCGAACATGCTGGCGCGAAAGCGCTCCCAGCCCAGAAGGGTGTCGAAGTAGTCAATGAAACTGCCGACGCTGGTGCGCGCCTGGCCTTGCCAGAAGGCCGGCTCGATCACCCCGGTGATACCGGCGGCGGCCATGTTCTGATAGTCGTCGGTGGTGCGGCTGACCATATGAATGTGTGGGTCGAAGTACTTCGGCATGGTGAGTCCCTGATGTAGTGGTAGAGAAACCTGGGTGGGTGCGCCGGTGTCGATTCAGGCGTCGGGTGGCAAGTGCTGGAGCCAGTGCGGTGGCAGTCGTCGCTGCTGGCACAGGTTGCGCAAGCGTTGGCGCTGGGCCTGGCTCAACAACTCGAAGGCGATCGCATGGGGCAGTCCGTCGCTGACACTGCGGAACGCCGCCAACTGCTCTTCCATATGCTCCAGGGCCAGTTGGTTGAGGTCGACGCTGTGGCGCTGGGCCAGGCCTTCGATGCGCCCACTGTCCAGGCCCATGCCCAGGGTCTTGAGCACCAACTGGTGGAAGGCCCGGTCGTGGTAGTGGCGAGCGGGAAAGGGGTTGTCCAGGGCGATGGCGGCGAACACTTCACGGTTGTTGGTACGTCCGGCCTGGAGCGCCAGTTCGACGCTGCGACCCTCTGTGTCGAGGTCATCGAGGACCCTGAGCAGCACGCTTTTTTCCTGGTCGTCGCCCCAGAGAAACAGCTGGCGCAGCAGTGCCAGTTGATCGCCGTCGGCCTGCTGTTTCAGCAGTTGCTCCAGGAGCAAGGCCCGGGCCAGTTGGGTCCGGTTCCAGCCCGGGCTGGCGCTCACCCCTGTGTTGCCAAGGCGCCGCTTGCACTGGCTGCTGAGCAGCACCAGGGTGTTGGCCGACGGTTGGCTGGCCAGTTGCTCCAGGGCTGCGTGCCACCAGCGGCGGTTCTCGTCGTCGAGCTGGTTGTCGAGTTGGCGGCGGCGCTCGGCAAAGGCCTCATGGCGCATGGCGAGCGGGAGCGAGGTGGGGAAAATGACGTCCATGGTCATGTCGGCTTGATCCAGCGTTGAAGGTGGGGCAGCAGGAAGAACACCAGCACGCACAGCAGGCTGCCCAGGGGTTGATTGGCCAGAGCCAGCACCAGGGCATCGAACAGCGGCAGGGCGGCGAGGCCGGCACCGATAAAGGCACGAATCTGCCGCTGGCGCGGGTTGGCCAGGTGCCGCCGGTAATGCCAGCCCAACCAGCCCAGCCACAGCAGCAGGACCAGCCAGAACACCCCGTTGTCTGCGTAAGCGGCGAGGGCCAGGGGGCTGAGCATCAGCAGCAGCGGCAGGCGGCTGAGCAGCTGGTTGCGATGCTCCAACCGGGCCAGGTAGGTCAGGCCGGCGATGTAGGTGCCCAGCAGCGCGGCGCACAGCCACAGCGGTTGCGGTGGCATGGCCAGGCTGGCGGCGGCGGTCAGGTACAGGGCTGAGCGGCAGCCGCCCATGAGCCAGACGCTGTGGGGGTATTTCTTGTGCAGCAGGTTGTAGGCCAGGATGAACAGCAGCAGCAAGCCGGCACTGGCCAGCAGCCAATGGGGCTGCGCGATCAGGTGGCTCAGGCCCAGGACCGATAGGGTCGCCAGCAACAACAGGGCGGCGGTGGCCAGACTGACCTGGGTGCGGCTGACCAGACCGAGGACAATCGGCCGCGGGTTTTGATGCTGCTGGTCCCAATCGGCATCCAGCAGGTCGTTGAGCAGCATCCCGGCCAGGTACAGCGCCGAGAGCGCCACCAGTAGCAGGGTCCAGACCAGCGGCGAGGGCGGTGCCAGGGTGGTGGCGCTGCTGGCCAGCAGCGCGGCGGCCAGGGCGTTGGTCCACACCGTCGGCAGGTTGGATACCCGGCCCAGGGTCAGCCAGGTGGTCAGGGAGGAGTGGCTCATTGGGCGCAGCCCTCGGTCCAGGCGAAGTCCGGCCCACCGAAGCTGCTCAGGCGCAGCAGGGCCTGCTCCATCACCGGCAGTTCGATGTGGTGCACATCGGTGGACTGGCCGAGGCGGTTGAGCATCGGGATCGACAACTGGCCCCCCAGGTGCTGGCGAAACTCCTCCAGCCCCAGCAGCACCAGGGAGCGGCCCTGGGCATCCTGCA
Organism: Pseudomonas sp. 910_21; assembly: GCF_052850735.1. Lineage (NCBI taxonomy): Bacteria > Pseudomonadati > Pseudomonadota > Gammaproteobacteria > Pseudomonadales > Pseudomonadaceae > Pseudomonas > Pseudomonas sp. 910_21. Next base: position 55,477 of record NZ_VXCY01000010.1, read on the forward strand.
ACCGCAACTCCGGCGGGCACAGGTTGAAGCCGAGCTTGTCCAGCAGTTGCAACAGGCGCTGGGTTTCAGCATTGCTCAGCAAGCCGGTGGCATTGGCATAGAGCGCGTCCAGGGCCATGCCCACCGCCACCGCCTCACCATGGCGCAAACGATGCTGGCTGAGGTTCTCCAGCTTGTGGGCGGCCCAGTGTCCATAGTCCAGGGGGCGGCCATTGCCCCGTTCGAAGGGGTCGCCGGCCCCGGTGATATGGCCCAGATGCAATTGCGCGCAGCGGAAGATGGCGTAGCGGCTGGCGCTGTGTTCAAAGCTCGCCAGGGCCTCGGCCTGCTGCTCCATCCACTGGAAGAATGCAGCGTCCTTGATCACTGCCACTTTCACCGCTTCGGCCAGCCCGGCGATCTGGTCCCTGGGCGACAGGCTGAGCAGCAGCTGGAAGTCGTTAATCACCGCCGTGGCCGGGTAGAAGGCTCCCAACAGGTTCTTCTGGGCGAAAGCGTTGATGCCGTTCTTGACCCCGATGCCGGCGTCGTTCTGGGCCAGCACCGTGCTCGGGATGCGGATCAGCCGCATGCCCCGGTGGAAGGTGGCGCAGGCATAGCCGACGGCGTCCAGTACCGCGCCACCGCCCAAGGCCAGCACATAGCAGTGGCGGTCCAGGCCGTGCTCAAGCATGTGGGCATACAACTGCTGGAGGACGTCCGGGGTCTTGCTCAGTTCGCCCGCCGGTACCGGAATCGGTGCTGCCTGCAGATGCAGGTCGGCGGCGTGGGCGCTGAAATAGGCGTCGATCTGTTGCGGCAGTTGTGGGGAGCACTGCAGCAATTGTTCATCGATGAACACCAGCACGGTGGTCCGTCCCTGTTGCGCTTGGGCCAGTTGTCGGTGCAGGCAGGGATTGTCGGCCTGGAAAATGTGATCGGTGAACAGCACCGGGTAGTGGTAGCTCACCTCGAAGCGCCCTTCCAGAGGCTGGCTTTGCTCCATCGGCGATTGCGTAACACGAGGCTTGAGCAGGCTGCGGGCCCCTAGGACCAATCCCGGCAGCACCATGCTGGCGAGAATGGTCGCCAACAGCGCGTTCTGCTCCACCAGCAAACTGCCGATGGCGGCATAGGCCAGGGCCAGCCCGGCATTGGCCAGGGTGGTGACCAGCAGGAACTGGCGCAACGGATAGCGCTGCATGCCGGCGGCCAGTACCGAGGTCTCTGCCAGCACCGGGACGCCACGCAGGCAGATCAGCGACAGGGTGCTGAGGCGATAGGCCAGTTGTCCCGGCTGCCAGCTCCTGAGCCCCAGCCAGTTGGATAGCAGGCGAAAGTAGCCGGCCCCCAGCCAATAGCCCAGGCAGGCTCCCAGGCACAGGCCGATAAAGATCACTAAGTAGCCGCCGACGGCGCCCAGGACCGCGACGGCCAACAGCGCCACCAGGCTGGAAGGCACTGGCAAGAGCACATCGAGGGCCAGCAGGGTTACCAGCAGCAGAGCGAGGCTGGTGCGTTGCACGGGATCGGAAGGGAGGAAGCTGCCCAGGTGATTCAGCAACTGTTGGATCTGTTGTTCAAACAGCAGGAAGCTGGCGACCACCAGGATCGAGAACAGCACTAACGAGAGCCAGTAATTTTCGGCCGCACCCTTGAATGAAAAAACTCGAGGCAATGAACTGCGCTTCATCAAGCATCCCTCTTGATTAATATGACTAATTCCGTGTCAGTGTCAGCTGGGGCAGGCGGGGGCGTCCGGTTATTGAGTTCCTCGACAGTTTTTATTGGTTTTCTGGCGGCTGAAGAGCACTTCAGTGGCGAGTAGCTATCAACTTAGCCAAGGCCGCTGGATTTGCAAGTAAGGTGAGTGAAGTGGCTTGCAAGGCTCTTTTTTGGCCTGTTGGGAAAGTATCGAATTCGGCTATTGATACTGTTGAAAACAGCTTTCCGAGGGGCGTGTTGCAATCTCGTTGCTTGGCTTTCAGGGCAATGAAATCGGGGGCGTAATCCTGCGGGAGGGAGTTTTTAAGATTTTGCTATATGGGTTATTTTCTTTGGTTATATTGAATTAAAGGTAACCGTAAGAAGTAAGCGCTGGCCTTTATAAGTGTTGATGTTATTAGGCCGAATCGGCTCTTGGTAAAACTCAAGGCAGGATTTGAAATAATGGGGGGGTTAAATAATTTCCATTAGTCAGCTATTGAATGTCGTTTTTGTTAGTGGCGCCATTTATTTGACCGCGGCGAGTTGTTGGGTCGCGAGTTTGGTCGCAACTAACAGTTAGTTTGAATAACAAGAATCATTCGTATGTAACCCGGAAAGTTGTCTTGCTTGCGACAACACGCGGTGTGGCGTCCTTGCCCTGTGGATATCTGTCCGAGGGCATGGGGGCCAGCCCCGACACAAACGGCGGTGAGGCTGAGCTCACCGCGGTCATCGACGCAGAGTACGGGCTGTCAGGCCGCGAGGAACTCTTCGGTGGATAGGACATTGGCGTAGGCGAATGCCAGGGCCGACATCACCGTGCTTTGGACCTGCGCCGCCGGCACTCGCTGGCCATTGAACTCCAGGTCGAGGGTGGCGCAGGCGTCGTGTATCACCTGTACCGGATAGCCCAGGTCGGCAGCGGCTCGTGCGGTGCCCTCTACGCACATGTGGCTCATGTTGCCCACTATCACCAGTTCATTGATGCCTTGTTGCTGGAGGATCGCCTGTAGCTCGGTTTCCCGGAACGAGTTGACGAAGTGCTTGAGCACCACGGGTTCGTCGGCGCGGTTCAGCACCTTGGGGTGCAAGTGCGCACCCTCGGAGCCTGGGGTGAAGAAGGGTGCGCTGTCGGAGGTGAATTCGTGGCGGATGTGCACCACCGGTTGCGCCTTTTGGCGAAAGGCCTGGATCAGCCTTGCCGCGTTGTCCGCCGCCGCGTCGACTCCGACCAGGGGCCATTTGCCGTGGGCGAAGTAGTCGTTCTGGATATCGATTACGATGAGCGCCTGTTTGGCCATGGGTGTTGCCTCCAAGTGAGTGGATAACCTGGGGCCCAGTATCGGCGGCTCTTGTTCCCTGGAGGATTGGCCGCATCGACATTAACAGGGGGAAAACTGACAGTGGGCATTCAAGGCTCGGTCGCCGAACTGGGCGTACTGCTTTATCCCGGGGTGCAGATGGCGGCGGTGCATGGTCTGACCGATCTGTTCGAAGTGGCCAATCGAATTGCCAGTGAACAGTCACAGGCGCAACTGCCGCGGTTGCGGGTCAGCCATTGGCAAGCGCTTGAGGCGCAAGGCCCGAGGCGGGTCTACGACAGCCTGGAGGGAGAGAGCGCCCGCCTGCTGGCAGTGGTGATACCGCCTTCGCTGGCAGGTTTTTCCGCGAGCCAGTCGTCCTCGGCTCTGGTGAGCTGGTTGCGCCAGCAGCATGCGGCCGGCGCCACGCTTGGCGGTGTCTGTGTGGGCTCGATCCTGCTGGCCGAGAGTGGCCTGCTCGATGGCCGCAGCGCCACCACTCACTGGACGTCGGCCAAGACGTTCGCCGCCCGTTATCCACAGGTGCGCCTGGAGGCCGACCAACCCATAGTCGACGATGGCGACCTGATCACCACGGCTGGGTTGATGGCCTGGGCCGAACTGGGACTGCGCCTGGTGGACCGCCTGCTGGGCCCGAGCATTGCCAGTGCCACTGCGCGTTTTCTGGTGATGGAGCACAGCGACAGCGCCAGCCAGTGCGGTAGCAATTTCGCGCCGATCCTCAACCATGGCGATGGGGCGATCCTCAAGTTGCAGCACTGGCTGCAGGCCAATGGCGCGGTGGATGTGTCGCTGCCGACGATGGCGCAACAGGCGGGTCTTGAAGAGCGCACCTTGCTGCGACGTTTCCGTGCCGCCACCGGCCTCAAACCGACCCAGTACTGCCAGCATCTGCGGGTGGGCAAGGCGCGGGAAATGCTCGAGTTCACCAACGGCACCATCGATCACATCGCCTGGACCGTGGGTTACCAGGATCCGGCGACCTTTCGCAGCCTGTTCAAGAAAATCACCGGCCTGGCCCCCAGCGAATACCGCAACCGCTTCGGTGTTTCTCCCAGTGCCACCCATCGGGGGCAATAGGCCCGGCGCCGGTTAAGTCTGGTCCCCTAGCTGTTGCGCAGGCCGGGCAATGGGCAGGGATTGACGGGGCCGCCTTCGCCGGCAAGGGCGGAAGTTGCAGCGAACTTGCCGGGCATTTGCTGATCAGTTCCTTACAGACCCTGCTGAAGGAGCCCCGCGTTGTGTTGAATTTCAAGACCGCGATTTTGCTCGGGGTGCTGCTCGTCCTGGGCAGCCGCGAGCTGGATGCCGCCACTTTGTCCGTCCCCGCTGCGGCACCGGCGAAACCGGAACTGCTGGTGGAGGGGGGCCTGCTTGGGGCTATCAGTTCGAGCATCGATGAGGTTCAGGAAAAACTCGACCTCAATGAAAGCCTGATCGATGCCTGGCGCTTGCGGGCCGACCGTGCAGCGGACGAAGTGGGGCGTCTGGTCAATCAGCCCTCGGACCGCTCGGGCTGGAGCATCGCCGGGGATTTCCTCACCCTGTCCGGCACCTGGCTCGCCAGCTTTGCCTTGTTCACTCTGCTGGGCGGATGGCTGGCGCGGCGCCTGAGCCGGCAACCCTGGCTGCAGGCTCGGCCCCGTGGCCAGGGGCTGCTGGAGTACTTGCTGCCCTACACCGTGCCCGCGCTGATCTGCCTGCCGCTGACCCTGTATGTCAGCCATTCGCTGCCTGGCTCGGTGGGGCGGGCGCTGGCCCTGTGCCTGGCCTATGCCACCAGCAGCGGCATCGTCTCCACCTCGGTGCTGCTGTGCCTGATCGTGATGTTCAACCTCGGGCACAAGCGCCCGGCGGTACGCATCATCCGTGACTACTGCCCCAAACCGCTGTTCCTGATCGGCTTTCTCGCTGCCCTCAGCGATGCTCTGACCAGCCCGCAGATCGCCCGTCAACTGGGAGGCAACATCACCAGCAGTGTGGCGGTGCTTACCGGTCTGCTGGCCTCGGTGGTCTTCGCCGTGCTGGTAATCCGCCTGCGCCGGCCAGTGGCGCATCTGATCCGCAACCGTCCCCTGGCCCAGCGCCTCAAACAACCGGCGTTGCAGGAGTCGCTGCGGATCTTTTCCGGGCTTTGGAACTGGCCGATCCTGCTGATGGTGCTGGTCTCGGCGGTCAACCTGATCGGTGCCGGCGAGGACAGCCAGAAAGCCTTGCGCTGCGCCTTGCTGACCACCGTGCTGCTGATCGCCACGGTGTTCCTCAGCACGGTGCTGCAGCACCTGTTCAAGTCCCGTAGCCCCCAGTCGATCCAGCGCAGCAGTGCCTATAAGGAGCGTTTTCTCAGTCTGCTGCACGCCTTGCTGCGGATCGTCATGGCCATTGCCTTCATCGAGATCCTTGGCCGCATCTGGGGACTCTCGTTGCTGGAGTTCGCCCAGCGCAATACCGTGGGCCGGGCCATTAGCGACTCCCTGAGCAGCATCGGCCTGATCTTCCTGGTGACCTGGCTGCTCTGGGTAGTACTGGATACGGCGATCCAGGAGGCACTGAAACCGTCTCTCAGCAAACGCTCGGCGCGTCAGCCCAGCACCCGGGTCAAGACCATCCTGCCGCTGCTGCGCAACGCGATCAAAATCATCCTGGTGGTGATCTGCGCAATCACCACCATGGCCAACCTGGGGATCAACGTTGCGCCGCTGCTGGCCGGTGCCGGCGTGGTGGGACTGGCCATCGGCTTCGGCTCCCAGCAACTGGTGCAGGACGTGATCACCGGCCTGTTCATCATCATCGAAGACACGCTGTCCATTGGCGATTGGGTGGTGCTCGACTCCGGCCACGCTGGCACTGTCGAAGGCCTGACCATCCGCACCCTGCGCCTGCGGGACGGCAAGGGCTTCGTGCACTCGGTGCCGTTCGGCCAGATCAAGGCCGTCACCAACCAGTCGCGACAGTTCGCCTATGCCTTCTTCTCGGTGCAGTTCACCTACGACACAGACGTCGATCGAGCCATCGAGCTGATCCGCGAGACCGGGCGCTCCATCAGTGAAGACAGCTTCCTCAAGTACAACCTGCAAGGTGGCCTGGACGTCTTCGGGGTGGACAAGATGGACCTCAACGGCGTGGTCCTGACAGCGCAGTTCCGCACCGTTTCCGGTGGCCAGTACGCGGTGAGCCGAGCCTTCAACCAGCGTCTGAAGAAGCTTGTGGATAACTGCCCCTGGGTGCACTTCGCCCAGACTTATCCACAGCCGGTGGTGCTGCCGGAGCGACGTATGCACGAAGACGAGCCCGAGCAAGATGCTTCGGCCCTGCTGCTCCCCGAGTCCCCGCGCCCGCAGTGATTCTACTGAGCTGTAGGAGCTGGCTTGCCAGCGAAGGGGCCGATGGATCTGGTGCAATGGTCACCCCCTTCGCCGGCAAGCCGGCTCCTACGGGATTTGGTTGGTTTGCCAGGAAGGGGGGCCTGCTGCCTGTGTAGGAGCGGGCTTTCCAGCGAAGAGGCCGCCGGATCTGGTGCAGGGCTTTCGGGCCCTTTCGCCGGCAGGCCGGTTCCTACGGGTCAGTGCTGGATGAGTTTGTTGCGCAGGGCCTGGGCGGCCTGGGGCTCCAGTTCCAGCCACAGGTGCTGGGTGCCGGCGATGGCGGCAGCGGCTGGCAGGCCGTCGCGATACACCAGGCGGTTGCCGCTCAGGGCCGCCACCTTGGGCCCGGGCAGCAGGGTGCCGGCAAGGTTCAGCGGGTCCACGCCGCAGACGGCGATCAGGCTGCCGTCATGGGGCCGGCGGCGTACTTCCCGCAGCAGTGGGATGGCCTCCGGCAAGGCGAATTGCTCGCCGGCCAGGCCGCTGACAAAACGTCCGCCACGGATTTCTCCGCGGGCTTCCAGCCGATGGAAGGTGCGCAGCAGTTCGCGCCAGCTGGGCAGCCAGTCCGCCTCGCGTTCCAGCAGTCGCCAGAACACCACGCCGTAACGGCGTAACAAGGTCATGGCCACCTGTTCCAGGGTGGCCGTCGAGTCCTGAGTCGCTGAACGACGCAGCAAGGCCCAGCGTCCGGCATCGTCCATGCCGCCGACAAAGGCCCCGCGACCTCGTCGGCTGCTGCGGTTCTGGCGTTTGCTCGCTGGTGTGATCAGGGCGCGCAGCCCGGCGAAACTGTCGGCGTTCACCAGGCCGGCGCCCACCAGTTCCTGGAGCACGCTTTCCAGTTCGCTGCGCAGCAGGTGGGCTTCATGCAGCAGTTCATCGAAAAACAGTGCGCCTTGCTGGCTCAGTACGCTGTGGACTTTCTGTGCCCTGGGCGACAGTTCCTGGCTGTCGGCCGGGCTGGTCAATGCGCTCCAGAGTGCGGCCTGGGAGCGTGGCAGCAGTACGATCGGTGTGCTGCGCAGAGCGCTGCTGGCGGTCTTGCCCGTGCTGTTGATCCGGCTCCAGACCACCTTGCCGCTGCGGCACAGCTCATCCAGCCAACTGGGGGAGTAATCCTTGATCCGCGCCGGCAGCAGGTCGCTGTCCCAGGCTGAGGCCGCCGCCGGATAGCCTGCGAACTGACTGACTACCTCGGCGAGCATGGCGCTGCCCTGACCCTGAGTGCCTGGGGACAGGTGCTGCCAGTCGAACAGGAAACGCATGAAGTCCTGCAGGGCCACCGGTTCGATCTCCCTGCGCAGGCGCTTCACCGTGTAGCGATGAATCCGTGCCAGCAGGTGGCGTTCGCACCACTGTTCTTCGTGGCTGCCGGGGCTGAAGCGACCCCGCAGTACATAGCCTTCGCTTTCCAGCTGGACCAGGGCCTGGTTGATTTGCCTGGGAGGCAACCCCAGGGGGGCGGCGATCTGGGCCAGGGTCTGTGGGGCAAAACCGCTGAGGCGCGCGCGAATCAGCTCCACCCGCGCAAGCTCCGGGTCCCAGGCCTGATCGAAGCCGGGAATGGGGTTCAGGGTCGGCTGCAAGGGGGTGTGGGGATACAGGGCTTGCAGGCAGGTGATGCGCTCCAGTGCCAGCCACAGATGTTCACTGGGGCCCGCCGGCAAGCGGCAGGCGCGACCCTGGGCAGCCAGGGTTGCCAGCCATTGCGGCCATTGGGGGTTGGCTTGGGCTTCCGTCTCGCTGATGGCGGCGAGGCTCATCAGGGCTTCGTGCATTTCATCGGCCGTGGCCGGGTTTGGCCACGCCTCTTGAGCTACGGCGGTTATGGCGTCCGCATCCAGTGCGCCGAGGTCGTCGGTGGCTTGCGGGTCACTCCAGCGTCGCGCCAATACCGCCTGGGTGCGGCGTTCTTCAAGGGGCGCGTCATCGAGAAAGGTGTAGGGCTTGGCGCTGAGAATTTCCGCCGCCAGGGGGGAGGGCGCGGGCAGCTCGCGGCTCAGCAGGCGCACCTGGCCCTGTTCCATGCGCCGCAACAGCTGCAGCCAGCCTTCGCTGTCCATGGCGTCGTGCAGGCAGTCGTCGAGGGTTTGTTCCACCAGCGGGTGATCGGGAATTTCCCGTTCGCCGGCAAGGTTTTCCAGGCAGGCGATCTGATCGGGAAACACACTGGCGATCAAGTCTTCGCTTTTCATTCGCTGGATCTGCGGCGCCACTTTGCGTCCGCCGCTGTAGCGCGGCAGCGCCAGGGCCACCCCGGCGTTCCAGCGCCAGCGCACGCCGAACAGCGGGGCGTCCAGCAGCGCCTGGACCAGGATGTGTTCGGCGCTGTTGCTGTGCAGGTACCGCCAGACTTCATCCAGGGCGAAGCTGTGGCTGGTGGACAGCGAGAGGACAATGGCGTCCTCGCTGGCAGCAGCCTGCAGTTCGAAGTTGAAGGTGCGACAGAAGCGCTTGCGCAGGGCCAGGCCCCAGGCGCGGTTGATGCGGCTGCCGAAGGGGCTGTGGATCACCAGTTGGGTGCCGCCGGATTCGTCGAAGAAACGCTCCATGATCAGTGTGTCCTGGGACGGCAGGGCGCCCAGGGCCAGGCGCGCGGGTGCCAGGTAATCCACCAGTTGCTCGGCGCTGGCCAGGTTCAGGCCCAGTTCGCGGTGCAGCCAGTGGATGGCCGGTTGCAGTTGCCCGGGCGTGGCGCCGAGCAATTCGTCCAGCTGGGCCAACAGGCGCGCCACGGCGCTGGACAGCTCGGCGCTACGTCCTGGGGCTTCGCCAAGCCAGAAGGGAATGTTCGGCGGCTGGCCCTGGGCATCCTCGACCCGCACCTTGCCGGTTTCCACCCGCAGGATGCGATAGGACGTGTTGCCCAGCTGGAACACGTCGCCGGCAATGCTTTCCACGGCGAAGTCTTCGTTGACGCTGCCGATGTTCAGGCCCTGGGGTTCCAGCAGCACGCTGTAGTCGGCGTTGTCGGGAATGGTGCCGCCGCTGGTGACTGCCGTCAGCTTGGCCCCACGACGGCCGCGCAGGGTGCGGGTCAGGGCGTCGCGATGCAGATAGGCGCTGCGCAGGCCCTGGCGCCCGTTGAAGCCTTCGGCAAGCATCTGTAGCAGGGCCTGGTAGTGGGCCTGATCCAGGTCGGCGTAAGGCGTGGCCCGGCGCAGCAGGACCAGCAAGGCCTCTTCCGACCATTCTTGGCAGCTGACTTCGGCAACGATCTGCTGGGCCAGCACGTCGAGCGGTGCATGGGGGATCAGCAAGCTGTCCAGCTCGCCCCGGCGCACGCAGTCCAGCAGGGCGGTGCATTCGATCAGGTCGTCCCGGGTCAGGGCAAACAACCGGCCCTTCGGGGTGCCGCCTATTTGGTGGCCGGAGCGCCCGACTCGTTGCAGGAAGGCCGAGATAGAACGGGGTGAGCCGATCTGGCACACCAGGTCGACATCGCCGATATCGATGCCCAGCTCCAGGGAGGCGGTGGCGATCAACACTTGCAGGTCCCCGGCCTTGAGCCGCTGCTCGGCCTCCAGGCGCTGCTCCTTGGCCAGGCTGCCGTGGTGCGCAGCCACCGCCTGTTTGCCCAGGCGTTCGCTCAGGTGCCGGGCCAGCCGCTCGGCCAGACGTCGGGTGTTGACGAAAATCAGCGTGGTGCGGTGTTCCCGGGCCAGGGCGGCGAGGCGTTCGTACACCAGCTCCCAGACGTCATTGGCCATGACCGCCGACAGCGGCACCGGCGGCACTTCGATGTCCAGGTCCCGGGGGCGGGCATGGCCGATGTCGACGATTTCGCAGGGGCGCTCATGCCCCACCAGAAAACGCGAAACGGCCTCGATGGGTTTCTGCGTGGCGGACAGACCGATGCGCAGCAGGGGCTCGCTGCACAGGGCTTGCAAGCGCTCCAGGCTCAGGCTCAGGTGGCTGCCGCGCTTGCTGCCGGCCAGGGCGTGGATCTCGTCGACGATCACGCTGCGGGTACTGGCCAGCATCTTGCGTCCGGAGTTCGAACCCAGCAGCACGTAGAGGGATTCCGGAGTGGTGACGAGGATCTGCGGCGCGCTCTTGCGCATGGCGTTGCGTTCTTTTTGCGGGGTGTCGCCGGTGCGCACCGCGGTGCTGATCGACAGTTCCGGCAAGCCCATCCGGCGTAACTGCTCGGTGATGCCGGCCAGCGGCTCCTGCAGATTGATCTGGATATCGTTGCTCAGGGCCTTGAGCGGCGAGATATACACCACCAGGGTGGCGTCCGGCAGTTGGCCGCCGGCCGCAAGCCCCTGGCGCACCAGGTCATCGATCACCGCGAGAAAAGCGGTCAAGGTCTTGCCTGAACCGGTGGGCGCGGCGATCAGGGTCGAGCGGCGCTGGGCGATCAACGGCCAGGCGCAGGCCTGGGCCGTGGTCACGGCGGCGAAGGTACGCTTGAACCAGGCGCTGACGGCGGGATGGAAGTCGTCCAGCACCGAGTTCACGGATTGGGCAAGGTTCATGGATGGATTTATGCGGCCGCCTCCGGCAACTTGCAAGCACCGTTGATTCCACTGCCGCTTCGACACTTTCTCAGTGACGCTTGCGCCACAAACCCGCAAAATGCAACGATTCCGGCAATTCTCGACGGTCGAACCCACGGGATTGGCCGATCCAAACCATCGTTCTGAACAGACTGGGCCTGCTGACTCTATGCGAATGCGCCTTATGTTACTGGGCGGCGGAAATGCCCTTGGGCAGGCGCTGATTCGCCTGGGTGCGGAGGAGGACATCGGTTTCCTCGCCCCCCGTCCGCCGCAAGAGGGCTGGGATGCCGCGAGCCTTACGCAACTGCTCGACGACACCCGCCCGGATGCCTTGATCAACCTGGCTTACTACTTCGACTGGTTTCAGGCGGAGACGGTGAGCGAGGCGCGCCTGAGCGGTCAGGAACGCTCGGTCGAACGGCTGGCGGAGCTTTGCCAGCATCACAACATCATTCTTGTGCAGCCTTCGAGCTATCGAGTGTTCGACGGTTCCCGGGCCACTGCCTACAGCGAGAAAGACGAGCCGGTGCCCCTGGGGCTGCGCGGTCAGGCGCTGTGGCGGATCGAGCAGAGCGTTCGCGCCACCTGTCCGCAGCACGTGTTGCTGCGTTTCGGCTGGTTGCTGGATGACAGCGCCGACGGCATTCTCGGGCGTTTCCTGGCCCGGGCCGAGTCCCCGGAAGAGCTGTTGATGGCGGACGACCGTCGGGGCAATCCGACCCCGGTGGACGACGCCGCACGGGTGATCATCTCGGTGCTCAAACAACTCGATTGTGCCGCGCCGCTGTGGGGCACCTATCACTATGCCGGTCAGGAAGCGACCACGCCCCTGGCCCTGGGCCAGGCGGTGCTGACGGAAGCACGGCAACTGCACCCACTGGCCATCGAGGCGCCCACTGCCCAGGCCCATGCCGCCTGTGCCGATGCTGCCGAAGAACCGCAGCACGCGGTGCTGGCCTGCAAGAAGATTCTTCATACCTTCGGGATCAAGCCGCGTGCCTGGCGTGCGGCGCTCCCAGCTTTACTGGATAGGTTTTATCGTCATGGCTGATGGCCCTGTATTGATCACCGGCGGTGCCGGTTTCATTGGTTCGCACTTGACCGATGCCTTGCTCGCCAAGGGCTACTCGGTGCGGGTGCTGGACGATTTGTCCACCGGCAAACCGAGCAACCTGCCGCTGGACAACCCGCGGGTGGAGCTGATCGAGGGCGACGTTGCCGACGCGGGTCTGGTGAGCCGTGCCATGCAAGGCTGCTGCGCCGTGGCGCATCTGGCAGCGGTGGCCTCGGTGCAGGCCTCGGTGGACGATCCAGTGCAGACTCACCAGAGCAATTTCATCGGCACCCTGAATGTTTGCGAGGCCATGCGCCAGTGCGGCGTCAAGCGGGTGTTGTTCGCCTCTAGCGCGGCGGTTTATGGCAACAACGGCGAAGGCCAGTCCATCGACGAGGACACGGCCAAGGCGCCGTTGACCCCTTATGCGTCCGACAAGCTGGCCAGCGAGCATTATTTTGATTTCTATCGGCGCCAGCATGGCCTGGAACCGGCGATCTTTCGTTTCTTCAATATCTTCGGCCCGCGCCAGGATCCGTCCTCGCCCTATTCCGGGGTCATCAGCATATTCAGCGAGCGGGCCCAACAGGGGCTGCCCATTACCGTGTTCGGCGATGGCGAGCAGACTCGGGACTTTGTTTACGTCGGTGATCTAGTGGAGGTGCTGGTGCAGGCCATCGAGGCGCCGCAGCTGGAAGTGGGGGCGGTCAACGTTGGCTTGAATCAGGCCACGACCCTCAAGCAGATGCTTGCGGCCCTGGCCGAGGTGGTCGGTGAGTTGCCTGCCATCAGCTACGGTCCTGCCCGTGCCGGGGACATCCGTCACTCCCGGGCCGGCAATCAGCGACTGCTGCAGCGCTTTAGCTTCCCCAAGCCTACGCCGATGAGTGTCGGTCTGGCCCGCTTGATGGGCCGCTGAACGAAATTGCAGACATGAAAAAGGCGCCTTGCAGGCGCCTTTTTCATGTCTGGCGGGCTTAGAACTTGTAGCCCAGGCCAACCATGTAGACCATCGGGTCGACGTCGACATTGACCTTGGCACGGGTGCCTGGAGCCACGCCGTTGTTGTCCACATAGGCGCGGGTGTCGATATCGATGTAACGCACTTGGGCGTTGATCATGATGTTGTCGGTCAGCATGTAGTCAGCACCGACCTGCCAAGCCAGACCCCAGGAGTTCTTGGCGCGGAAGTTGTCGAAACCGGCGGCTTGGGCGCGGCTGCCGACGTGCTCGTCGTAGATCCAGGTGTAGTTGATACCGGCACCGACATAGGGCTGGAACGCCGATTTGTTGTCCAGCGGGTAGTACACCACGCTCAGGGTTGGCGGCAGGTGCTTGAGGGTACCCAGCTTGCCGTTGGCCGGAGCCAGGGCGGTGTTCTTGATCTTCACATCGTGTTCGAACGGGGTTGCGGCCAGCAGTTCGATACCGATGTTGTTGGTCAGCATGTAGGCGAAGTTCAAGCCCAGCTGAGTGTCGCTGCTCATGGTCGCCTTGCCGCCGAGGTTGGTGCCGGCCAGAGGGCCGCGATCGACTTTGACGTCGGAGCTGTTGGCTTTTGGATTGACGGTAATCGCACCGGCACGAACGATGATGTCACCGGCTTCGTGGGCGTTGGCAATCGGGGCGGCGAGTGCGAGCGCGATCAGGGAGGCGCTAAGCAGAGACTTGTGCATGGGAGCTCCAAAGGACGATTCAAATTGGCTATGTCCAATGGTAAGGATCGTCAAGTTGACTGCCTTGACTCAGCTCAATGAAATGACGAACCCCGGTGGCAGGGCTGAACTATTCTTTTGTTCTGCACTCTTTTGGCCCTCGCCCCCATGGCTCTGTAGGAGCCGGCTTGCCGGTGAAGCAGGCACCACGACCTGCCTTACTCCTGCAATTCGTAGACGTAGATCTTCTGCGCTGCCATCTGATATCCGGCATCCGCCAGCTCACTGGTGGACGCCTTGACCTGCATGGCGCCCTCGATCCAGTAGGGCTGGTACAGCTCATCGAGTTTCACCCCGACTTCGCTGGTGACGTGGACGATCTGGTTCGACGGCGGTGGCGGCACGTGGATACAGGCGCCGAAGTAGGGCACCAGGAGAAACTCCGTAGTGCGTCCTTCCTCGCTCACTTCCAGGGGCACGATGTAGCCGGGCAGGCGCACCGACTGGCCATCGAGGCTCTTGACCACCGGCGCATTGGGCAGATCCTGCTTGGCGGCGGGCGCCGATTCGGCGGACAGTGCATCGCTCATCTGCGACAGGTCGTGCAAGGGCTTCATGTTCGGCACTTCCGGCGGTGCATCCGCCGGGATCATTTCCGACCAGGTCAGGTCCCGCGGTGCTCCAGCCGCCCACAACGGCGAGGCGATCAGAAGCGACAGGGCAAGCAGGGGGCGCAGCAGGCGTTGGGCTTTCATAAACCGGTGCTCATAAACGAATCGACAGGCCATCGGCCAGGGATTGCCGGTAGGCGCGCCAGGCCGGCACGCTGCCCATCAGCAGCGCGGCGATCAGGATACCGCCCAGCAACGTCCACTCATACTGGCTGGGCCAGGACAGTGGCAGGTACAGGCCGTAGTTCGATTGCACGTAGCCCTGGGCCAGGGCGATGCCCAGGTACAGCAGGCCTAGCCCGGCCAGGACCCCGAACAGTGCCAGGGCAAAGGCTTCCAGCACCAGCAGGGTTGCGATGTGCCAGGGACGGGCGCCTACCGAGCGCAGGATAGCCATCTCCCGGCGACGTTCATTGAGGCTGGTGAGGATTGCCGTGAGCATGCCGATCAGGCCGGTGAGGACCACGAACAAGGACACCACGAACAAGGCTTTCTCGGCGGTGCCCATCAGGCTCCAGAGCTCCTGCAAGGCCACGCCGGGGAGGATCGCCAGCATCGGCTCGCCACGGAACTCGTTGATCTCCCGTTGCAGGGCGAAGGTCGAAATCTTGCTGTTGAGGCCCAGCATGAAGGCGGTGATCGCCTGGGGTGTCAGGTCCATGTTGCGCGCCTGCTCGGCACTGATGCGCCCCTCGCCTCGGGCCGGAACGCCGTTGTGCCAATCGATGTGGATCGCCTCCATACCGCCCAGGCTGATGTGCAGCGTGCGGTCTACCGGCGTGCCGGTGCGCTTGAGGACGCCCACCACGGTGAAGGGCTTGTCGTCATGTTTGACCAGACTGATGGCTGCCACGCCATGGGCCAGCACCAGCTTGTCGCCAAGTTTGTAGTGCAGGGCATCGGCGACTTCGGCCCCCAGTACCACCTCAAAAGGATCACTGGCGAAGGCCCGGCCCACCGCCAGTTGCAGGTTCTGTTGATGACCGTACTGGTAATGCTGGAAGTAGGCGTCGGTGGTGCCCATGACCCGGTAGCCGCGATGGGAGTCACCGAGGGAAATCGGGATCGCCCATTTCACCTTAGGGTTGTTGGCGAAGTGCTCGAAGCTGTCCCAGCGGATGTTGTTGGTGGCATTGCCAATGCGGAACACCGAGTACAGCAGCAGGTTCACCGAGCCGGAGCGGGCGCCGACGATCAGGTCGGTGCCGCTGATGGTGCTGGCGAAACTGGCCCGGGCTTCGGTACGTACCCGTTCCACCGCCAGTAGCAGGCAGACCGAAAGGGCAATGGCGAAGGCGGTGAGGATCGCGGTGAAGCGGCGGTTAGCCAAGCTGGCCATGGCTAGACGGAACAGATACATCTCAGACCTCTGCGGGCGTGGCGGCGCGATTGAGTTCGGCCAACGACAGGTTGCGATCGAACAGCGGCGCCAGGCTCTGGTCATGGCTGACGAACAGCAGGCTGGCTCCAGCCTCGCGGCACTCGGCGAAGAGCAGTTGGATGAAGGCTTCCCGGGCGTCGTAGTCCAGCGCCGAGGTGGGTTCGTCGGCGATCACCAGCTCCGGCTGGCCGATCAATGCCCTGGCGGCGGCGACCCGTTGCTGCTGGCCGATGGACAGCGAGTCGGCCCGACGGCCGAGCAGGTCGGGGTCTTTCAGACCCAGATGGGCCAGCAAGGTGGCGGCCGCTTGATCGACGCTGCCGTGGCGCTGGATGGCGCGGCTGGCCCGCAGTTTGGAGAAGTGGCAGGGCAGCTCGACGTTTTCGCGCACCGAGAGAAACGGCAGCAGGTTGAACTGCTGGAAGATGTAACCGGTGTGATCGACGCGAAAGCGATCACGGGCCCCGGCGGCCAGCTCGGTCAGCTCCTGGCCCAGCAGGCGGATGCTGCCCTGGTTGGGTTTCTGCACCCCGCCCAGCAAGCCCAGCAGCGTGGTCTTGCCGCTGCCGCTGGGGCCCTTGAGGAACAGTGTTTCACCGGCTTCCAGGCGGAAGCTCGGGATATCCAGCAACTGTGGGTGACCGGGCCAGCTGAAGCCCAGGTCGGACAGTTCGATAAGTGCTTGGGTCATGTTGGGCCGATCATGCAGAGAGTGGTGTAGCCGCTGCCTGAGGCCGCGGCTACAGGCGCAGCGCTTAGAACTTCAGGGTGGCAGCCTTGGCTGTGGCCTCGACACCTTGCTGGCCACTTGGCGAAATGAGTTGTACCTGAATTTTCTGGGTGGCGGGGAAGGTCTTGAAGATTTGCCCCAGGTCGAGGTTCTTCAGGGCGTCCGGCTTGGCGCAGGTGAACTGGTAGTGAGCGTGGATCTCGCTGTGTTCGTGGTGATGTTCATGACCCGCGGCGTCCTTGTCGTCGTCATCGTGGTCATCGGCATCGGGCTTGTCGCCGAACAGCGGGCTTTCCAGTTCCTGCTTGGCCACCGTGCAAGCGGCGGCCTTGGGCAGGCTGAACAGCACCAGTGGTTGTTCCAGTTGGGTACGGGCAGCTGCGACCTTGGCCTTGTCGGCGTCGGTGCTGGGCACGTGTTCGAAACCCACCAGATTCATGGCCGGGCTTTCCAGTTCCAGCTCCAGGGCCTGGCCGTCGAGCACCGCATTCAAGCGGGCGACGCCATGTTCGTGGGCGCCGAGGCTGCCGTGTTCATGCTCGTGATCATGGGCTTGCGCGGCCTGGGCAACGGCCAGCGGCAACAGGGCGAAGGGCAGGGCGAGTAGCAGACGGCGCATAGCAAGTCTCCAGGGCGAAGATGAAATAAATGTTATGTGATCTTATAACAATTGACTGCAGAGTTTGACCGCCCGCTTGGCGTTGCGCAAGACGCGTGGGAGCATGCTCGTCAGAAATATTCGGGAGCACAGCGATGTTGCGGATTCGTGGAAGCATCGGCGATTGGCCGGTGGATTTGACCCTGGAGCTGGACGAGGGCGACTGGGCGCAACTGGGCGCGCAGTTGCAGGCGGCCAAGCCGGAAAGTGGTGCGGTAACAGCCCGGCCGGTGAACCAGGACGATGCCTTGTGGCAGACCGCCAAGGATCTGTTGCGTAAGGCGGGCCAGATTAGCGGGCCCGAGTTGCTGGAACAGTTGGAGGGGCTGACCGGCAGCGCCGCAGCGGGCAAGCGTTTGCTGGTGCGCTTGCGCCACTGCACCGAGGTCAAGGTGATCAGCGGCGCCGATACGCCGATCTACAGCTGGGTGCAATGATCCTGTAGGAGCCAGCTTGCTGGCCAAAGGGTTCTGTCTGTCAGAACCCTTTCGCTGGCAAGCCAGCTCCTACACAAGACGGCAGATCAGTCTCAGTACAGCGCGGCGAACAGTTTGCGGCGATACGCGGTCACCAATGGGTGATCGTTGCCCAACAGGTCGAAGACTTGCAGCAGGGTCTTGTGGGCAATGCCTTCGTTGTAGCTGCGGTTGCGCATGAAGAGTTTGAGCAAGGCCTCCAGCGCCGCTTCGTATTGCTGACGGGCCAGTTGCTGGATCGACAGCTGGTACGCCGCCTCATCATCCAGCGGGTCCTTGGCCAGGCGCGCTTTGAGGTCGGCGGCATCCGGCAGGTCCGCCGCCTGCTTGAGGAAGGTGATCTGCGCCTTGGCTCCGGCCAGGGCGGCTTTGTGCTCATCGCTCTTGACCGCGTCGAGCACGGTCTGGGCTTCGCCCAGTTCGCCGCGCTCGGCCAGGCAGCGGGCATAAAGGATGAGCGCCTTGGCGTTGCTGTTGTCTTCCCCCAGCAACACTTTGAGGATGGCCTCGGCGTCGCCGATACGACCGTCGTTGAACAAGGCTTCGGCCTGCTCCAGCGGGTCGGCGGCAGGGGGAGGCGGCATCTGCACATGGGGTTCGAGCATGGCTCGTACTGCGGATTCCGGTTGTGCGCCGGCAAAGCCGTCTACCGGCTGGCCGTCCTTGAACAGCACCACGGTCGGCAGGCTGCGGATGCCGAAGCGGGCGACGATGTCCTGCTCGACATCGCAGTTGACCTTGGCCAGCAGCAGCTCGCCCTGATAGCTCTCGGCAATCTGTTGCAGCATCGGCATCAGCGCTTTGCAGGGCGCACACCATTCTGCCCAGAAGTCCACCAGGACCGGTTTGTGGAAGGAGTTCTCGATTACCGACTGGTCGAAATCAGCGGTGCGGGCGTCGAAGATATACGGCGTGTCCTGACTCATGGGGTATCTCGAATAAGCGGGAATGGAACCACTATAAAGTTGCGCGGGGTAGATCGCTATCGCCCGTGGCAGCCGGCTCGCCGGCAAATGGCCGCTGCGCGTGATACAGGCTCACGTTGCGAAACTCCCAAGGTTCGGCCAGGTCCGGCATGGTCAGGGCGTTGAGCATTTCCAAGCGCTGATACAGCGGGTGCTGGAAGTCCCTGACCCGGGAATCCGCCACCAAGGCTTCACGGCCGCGGCTGAGGAATTCATCCAGCAGCGGCAGGTTGGCTCGGTCATAGAGTACGTCTGCCACCAGGATCAGGTCGAAGCGATCGGCCTCGGCGAAAAAATCCGTGGAATAGTTCAGCGCGACGTCGTTGAGTTCGGCGTTGGCCCGGCAGGCGGCAATGGCCAACGGGTCGAGGTCGCAGGCCACCACTTCCAGGGCGCCGGCCTTGGCCGCGGCAATCGCCGCCACACCGGAACCGGCGCCGAAATCCAGCACCCGCTTGCCTTGTACCCAGTGCGGGTGTTCGGCCAGGTAACGGGCCAGGGCCAGGCCGCTGGCCCAGCAGAAACTCCAGTAAGGCGGCTCGTGGAGAATGCGCCGGGTTTCTTCCGGGGTGAAGGCGCGGTCCATGTTCTGGGCGTCGATGAGCCAGAGTTTCAGGCGAGTGTCGGGCAGCTCGCAGGCCACCAATTGCGCGTCTCCCAGCAGCTCGCTGAGGGCGTCTTGCAGGTCGAGCGGTACATTCATGGGGCTTTGACGAACTGCAGTTGTCCCAGGGCCTGGGTGGTGGGTTGGTCGATACGTTGTGCCGGCAGGTGCAGGATCAACTGGCCGGACTGGCTGGCGCGGCCGCGCAGTTCGACCCGGGCGCCAGCGGGGAAGGCCTCGGGAGCGAAACGCAGGCGAAATGGCAGGGCCTGGTTGGTACCGGTCAGGTTGTTGCTGGCCAGCAAGCGTTGCGGACGGCCGCGCTCATCGATCACCAGCAGCGCCAGCTCGACGTCGGCGCCGGCCGGCACCCCGTCGAGGGTGCCGCTCAGTTCGCGCTGGTAGGCCGGCAAGGGCCCAAGATCGGCAGGCTGCTGATTTTTTTTCGTGGTCTGTTGCTGTGAAGAAGAGGGTGCCGCAGGTTTCGGGGCATCGCTGCTGCAAGCGACCAGCAGGCTGACAAGACTGAGCAAAACGAGCGGTCTGAGCGGCATCTGAAGCTCCAACAAGGCGAATGTCCATGTGCGAAACATAATAGTCGGTCTGTATACCGTAAAGGCTATGGCTTGTCTTGCCAGTGGGATGCGCTACCATGGCCCTCCCTTTTTTTGTTGCCTGCCACCATGCACTGTCCCTTCTGCGGTGCCAACGACACCAAGGTCATCGACTCGCGTCTGGTCGCCGAGGGCGAACAGGTGCGCCGCCGGCGTGAATGCCTGGCCTGTGGTGAACGTTTCACCACCTTCGAAACTGCCGAACTGGTGATGCCGCGCCTGATCAAGACTGACGGCAGCCGTCAGCCCTTCGACGAAGAAAAACTGCGCGCCGGTATGCAGCGCGCCCTGGAAAAGCGCCCGGTGAGTGTCGAGCGTCTGGAGGCGGCGCTGGTGCATATCAAGCACAAGCTGCGGGCCACCGGCGAGCGCGAAGTCAAATCCCTGGTCGTGGGTGAACTGGTGATGACCGAGCTGCAGAAGCTCGATGAAGTCGCCTATATCCGTTTCGCTTCGGTCTATCGACGTTTCCAGGACCTCAACGAATTCCGCGAAGAGATCGACCGTCTCGCCCGCGAGCCGGCCAAGCAATGAGCCTGTCCCCGGAGCAAGCGGTACTTGACGCCCACTACATGGCCCGTGCCCTGGAACTGGCGCGCAAGGGCCGGTATTCCACTCATCCCAACCCCCGCGTCGGCTGCGTCGTCGTTCGCGATGGCCAGGTGGTCGGCGAAGGCTGGCATGTGCGGGCCGGTGAACCCCACGCCGAAGTCCATGCCCTGCGTGCCGCCGGGGAGCTGGCCCGTGGCGCCACTGCCTATGTGACGCTTGAGCCTTGCAGCCATCACGGCCGCACACCGCCTTGCGCCGATGCCCTGGTCAATGCCGGGGTGGCGCGGGTGGTCGCGGCGATGCAGGACCCGAATCCGGAAGTGGCCGGTCGCGGCTTGCAGCGTCTGGCCCAGGCCGGCATCGACACCTACAGCGGTGTGCTGGAAGCCGAGGCCCGGTCGATCAACAAGGGCTTCCTGAAGCGCATGGAGCACGGCCTGCCTTATGTGCGGGTCAAGCTGGCCATGAGTCTCGATGGCCGCACCGCCATGGCCAGTGGCGAGAGCCAATGGATTACCGGGCCTGCCGCCCGCTCCGCGGTGCAGCGCTTGCGGGCCGAATCTTCGGTGGTGCTGACCGGTGCCGACACGGTACTGGCCGATGACGCCCGGCTGACCGTACGCGCCGCCGAACTGGGCCTGGACCCCGAGCAGACTGCCCTGGCCATGAGCCGTCCACCGCTGCGGGTGTTGATCGATGGGCGCCTGCGAGTGCCTCTGGATGCGCCGTTCTTCAAGGCCGGCCCGGCGTTGGTTGCCACTTGCGCAGCGGTTGAAGAACAGTACGCCAACGGTCCGGAGTGCCTGATCGTTCCCGGCCCCGATGGCCAGGTCGACCTGCGCCGCCTGCTGTTGGAACTGGCCGCCCGTGGCGTCAACGAGGTGCTGGTGGAAGCCGGCCCGCGGCTGGCGGGAGCCTTTGCCCAACAGGGCTTGGTGGACGAGTACCAGATATTCGTCGCCGGCAAGTTCCTCGGCTCCTCCGCCCGGCCGTTGCTGGACTGGCCGCTGGCGCACATGCACGAGGCGCCATTGCTCAAGATCATTGAAATGCGTGCGGTGGGCGATGACTGGCGAGTCACTGCCATCCCGGCCCCGCCAGCGAGCGTATAATTCCCGACTTTCGCCTACCCGGCGGCCCTGTTCTCGAGGAGGACTCCATGTTCACCGGCATCATCGAATCCATCGGCAGCATTCGCGCATTGACCCCAAAAGGCGGAGATGTGCGGGTCTATGTAGAAACCGGCAAGCTTGATCTGGCCGACGTCAAACTGGGCGACAGCATTGCGGTGAACGGCGTCTGCCTGACCGCAGTCGAGTTGCCGGGCGATGGTTTCTGGGCCGATGTCAGCCGCGAGACCCTCGATTGCACCGCTTTTCACCAATTGAAAGCCGGTAGCCGGGTCAACCTGGAGAAAG
Organism: Pseudomonas sp. 910_21; assembly: GCF_052850735.1. Taxonomy (NCBI): domain Bacteria; kingdom Pseudomonadati; phylum Pseudomonadota; class Gammaproteobacteria; order Pseudomonadales; family Pseudomonadaceae; genus Pseudomonas; species Pseudomonas sp. 910_21. The sequence continues at coordinate 77,136 of NZ_VXCY01000010.1, forward strand.
CCCTGACCCCGACCACCCGCCTGGGTGGTCATCTGGTCAGCGGCCATGTCGACGGTGTCGGCGAAGTGGTGGCGCGGGAGGAAAATGCTCGGGCCATCCAGTTCCGTATCCGCGCACCGAAAGAACTGGCCAAGTACATCGCCCATAAAGGCTCGATCACCGTCGATGGCACCAGCCTGACGGTCAACGCGGTGAATGGCGCCGAGTTCGAGCTGACCATCGTGCCCCACACCTTGGCGGAAACCATCATGGCCGACTACCGGCCGGGTCGGCAGGTCAATCTCGAGGTCGACCTGCTGGCGCGCTACCTGGAGCGCCTGCTGTTGGGTGACAAGGCGGCGCAAGCCACCACCGGCGGCACCATTACCGAAAGTTTTCTGGCCGCTAACGGCTATCTCAAATCCTGACTCAAGGGGGTGCCGCGTGGCGCTCAACAGCATCGAAGAACTGGTTGAAGACATCCGCCAAGGCAAGATGGTCATCCTCATGGATGACGAAGACCGCGAGAACGAAGGCGACCTGATCATGGCCGCCGAGTGCTGCAAGGCCGAACACATCAACTTCATGGCCAAGCACGCCCGTGGCCTGATCTGCATGCCCATGAGCCGCGAGCGCTGCGAGCTGCTCAAGCTGCCGCTGATGGCACCGCGCAACGGTTCTGGCTTCGGCACCAAGTTCACCGTCTCCATCGAGGCCACCGAAGGCGTGACCACCGGCATCTCTGCCGCTGACCGTGCGCGTACCGTACAAGCGGCAGCGGCCAAGGATGCCAAGGCCGAGGACATCGTCAGCCCGGGTCACATCTTCCCGCTGATGGCCCAGCCCGGCGGTACCCTGGCCCGTGCCGGCCACACCGAAGCCGCCTGCGACCTGGCGCGCATGGCCGGGTTCGAGCCAAGCGGGGTGATCTGCGAAGTGATGAACGACGACGGCACCATGTCCCGTCGCACCGAACTGGAAGCTTTCGCCGCCGAACACAACATCAAGATCGGCACCATTGCCGACCTGATTCACTATCGGATGATCCACGAACGTACCGTTCAGCGGATTGCCGAGCAGCCCCTGGACAGCGAACTGGGCCAGTTCAACCTGGTGACCTATCGTGATTCGGTTGAAGGCGATGTGCACATGGCCCTGACTCTGGGCGAGATCTGCGCTGAAGAGCCGACCCTGGTGCGAGTGCACAACATGGACCCACTGCGGGACCTGCTGATGGTCAAGCAACCGGGTCGCTGGAGCCTGCGGGCGGCCATGGCCACCGTGGCCGAGGCCGGCAGCGGCGTGGTGCTGTTGCTCGGTCACCCGCTGGATGGCGACGTGCTGCTGGCACACATTCGTGAAACGGCCGATCACCAGCCGGTGAAGAAACCGACCACCTACAGCATCGTCGGTGCCGGTTCGCAGATCCTCCGGGACCTGGGCGTACGCAAAATGCGTCTGATGAGTGCGCCGATGAAGTTTAATGCGATATCCGGTTTCGACCTGGAAGTTGTAGAATACGTGCCCTCCGAATAAAAGCCGGTCGTTTCTGGCTTGAAATTCGCGGTTCAAATATCACTGAAGAGCGTGTGCTAGACACGCTCTGGCTCTTTAAGAGATTTGTCGAATGACCCTGAAGACCATCGAAGGTACCTTCATCGCCCCTAAAGGCCGCTATGCCCTGGTGGTCGGCCGTTTCAACAGCTTCGTCGTCGAAAGCCTGGTCAGCGGCGCGGTTGACGCGCTGGTTCGCCATGGCGTGAGCGAAAGCGACATCACCATCATCCGTGCTCCTGGCGCCTTCGAAATTCCGTTGGTTGCACAGAAAGTCGCACAGAAAGGTGAGTTCGCGGCGATCATCGCCCTGGGCGCGGTCATTCGTGGCGGTACTCCGCACTTCGAATACGTGGCCGGCGAGTGCACCAAGGGCCTGGCCCAGGTGTCCATGGAGTTCGGCGTGCCAGTGGCCTTCGGCGTACTGACCGTTGACTCGATCGAGCAAGCCATCGAACGTTCCGGCACCAAGGCCGGTAACAAAGGGGCCGAAGCTGCCTTGTCCGCCCTGGAAATGGTCAGCCTGCTGGCGCAGTTGGAGGCCAAGTGATTAGCGACGATAGCGATCGTTTCAACCCGCGCGATCCCAAGCCTGCAAACGCCGGCAAGCCATCCAAGAGCGCCAAGCGTCGCGAAGCCCGTCAGCTCGCGACCCAGGCGCTGTACCAGTGGCACATGGCCAAGCATTCGCTGAACGAGATCGAAGCGCAGTTTCGGGTCGACAACGATTTCACTGACATCGACGGCGCCTACTTCCGTGAAATCCTGCACGGGGTTCCGGCCAACAAGAACGAGATCGACACCGCGCTCGTGCCTTGCCTGGACCTGGCCATCGATGAGCTGGACCCGGTTGAACTGGCGGTCCTGCGGCTGTCCACCTGGGAGCTGCTCAAGCGCGTCGACGTGCCGTACCGCGTTGTGATCAACGAGGGTATCGAACTGGCCAAGGTCTTCGGTTCCACCGACGGCCACAAGTTCGTCAACGGTGTTCTCGACAAGCTGGCCCCGCGCCTGCGTGAAGCTGAAGTGAAGGCGTTCAAGCGCTGAACCGCGCTTGCAGCTGCCATGGGCGAGTTTGAGCTGATCCGTAACTTCTTCGCTGCCGCGCCTTGTGCGCAAGGCGGCGAAGGTGTTGCCCTGGGGATCGGCGACGACTGCGCCTTGCTGGCGGTTGCTCCTGGCGAGCAGTTGGCGATTTCCACCGACACCCTGGTGGCCGGTGTGCATTTCGCCGATCCCTGCGACCCCTATCTTTTAGGCCAACGCTCACTGGCGGTGGCTGTCAGCGATCTGGCTGCCATGGGCGCCACCCCGCTGGCCTTTACCCTTGCCCTGACCCTGCCGACGGTAAGCACCGATTGGCTGCAGGCCTATGCCTGCGGTCTGAACGCCATGGCCCAGAATTGCGGCGTGCGCCTGATTGGTGGTGACACCACTCGCGGCCCGCTGACCTTGACCCTGACGGTATTCGGGCGGGTGCCTGCCGGTCTTGCCCTGACCCGCAGTGGTGCCCGAGCCGGCGATTTGCTGTGTGTCGGCGGTGAGTTGGGCAATGCCGCCGGGGCCTTGCCACTGGTACTGGGCCAGCGCAGTGCTGATGCGACCATCGCCACCCCCTTGTTGGCCCACTACTGGTCACCGCAGCCGCAATTGGCTCTGGGCCAGGCACTGCGGGGCAAGGCCACTTCGGCCCTGGATATCTCCGATGGCCTGCTGGCCGATTGCGGGCATATCGCGACCGCTTCGAAGGTCGCCTTGCAGGTGGAGGTGGAGAAACTGCCACTGTCCCCGGCATTGTTGAGCTTTCTTGGCGAACAGGGTGCCCGCGCGGCGGCCTTGAGTGGCGGCGACGACTATGTACTGGCCTTTACCTTGCCGCCTGCCGAACTAGCGCCGCTGTTGGCGGCCGGTTGGTCGGTGCAGGTGGTGGGGCGAGTGGTGGCCGGGCAGGGTGTGACCCTGCTGGACGCCGGCGGCCAGGACATCACCCCCGGCACCCGGGGTTATCAACACTTTCCGGAGACACCGTGACAGATCATCCCAAGCAGGTCCCGGCGGAGTTCGTGCCGCCGTCGGTCTGGCGTAATCCCTGGCATTTCCTGGCCTTCGGTTTTGGCTCCGGCACTTTGCCCAAGGCGCCGGGCACCTGGGGCTCGCTGGTTGCGCTACCCTTTATCCCGCTGTGGCAGATGTTGCCGGACTGGGGCTACTGGCTGATGCTCGGCGTCACCATGCTGTTTGGCTTCTGGCTGTGCGGCAAGGTCGCCGACGATCTGCGGGTCCATGACCACGAAGGCATCGTCTGGGACGAGATGGTCGGCATGTGGATCACCCTGTGGCTGGTGCCCGAGGGTTGGTACTGGCTGTTGGCGGGGTTCCTGGTATTTCGCTTCTTCGACATTCTCAAACCGTGGCCGATTCGCTGGGTCGACCGGCATGTCCATGGCGGTGTCGGCATCATGCTCGATGATGTGCTGGCCGGGGTGTTTGCCTGGTTGGCGATGCAAGGGCTGGTGTGGTGTTTCAGCTGAGGGGTTAGGCATGGGGTTCTGCCGCGCGCTGCTGGTGTTGCTGGTGGTCTGGAGCTGCTCTGGCGTTCGGGCCGGCGAGTTGCAGGCGCAGCCCCAACAAGTGCGCATCGCCAGCGAGGAATGGAACGACTACACCGAAGCCGATGGCAAGGGCTTGGCCTGGGACATCCTGCGGGAGGTATTCGAACCCCAGGGCATCCTCGTCGAACGCAGCAGCGTGCCCTACACCCGTTCAGTGGGGCTGGTGCAGCGCGGTGAAGTGGATGCGCAGGTAGGAGCCTATCGTGGTGAATCCGCGGGTGTGCTGTATCCGCGCTGGAACTACGACACCGACCATATCTACGCCTTGGGCCTGGCCAGCAATCCCGAGCTGACCCTGGCGAACCTGGGCAGCTATCGGTTGGTCTGGGTTCGTGGTTACAAGTACCAGGACTACCTGCCCAATGTTCGCCGCTACAACGAAATTCGTCGCCGCATCGGCATCCTGCCGATGTTGCTGTACAGCCGTGCCGACTATTACATCGATGCCCAGACCGAGATCGACTACGTACTCGGACAAGCTGCGGAGCCGAGCCGGTTCAAGCGTACCCACCTCGCCGAGCTGCCGCTGTACCTGGGTTTTGCCGACAATCCTCGTGGCCGGGCCCTGCTTTCCTTGTACGACCGGCGCATGGAGCAATTGGTGAAAGACGGTGTCCTGCGGCCGATCTTCCTGCGCTGGAAGCAGCCTTATCCCTTTGATAGTGGGCTGCAACCGGCGGTCCGTTGATCAAACTTATCGATCTTTATCTCCGATAATTCAGCCTAAGCGTGCAGTGGAGGCTGCTGTTACAATGCCGCCTCTGCGAATCTCCAGTCCTCATACAGATCAGGAGCACAACAGTGCCCGTCGTTTTTGTTGCCGCTTCCAAGCTGCCTACGCCTTTTGCGCAATTCACCATGCATGGTTTTCTCGATGAAGCCACCGGTCGCGAGCACGTCGTGCTCAGCCTGGGGGACATCGCCGATGGCGCGCCGGTTCTCGGTCGCCTGCACTCCGAATGCCTGACCGGCGACGCCCTGTTCAGCCAGCGTTGCGACTGCGGTTCGCAACTGGAAGCTGCCCTGCGGGCCATCGCCCGGGAAGGTCGCGGGGTGCTGCTGTACCTGCGCCAGGAAGGTCGCGGTATTGGCTTGCTGAACAAGATCCGTGCCTATGAGCTGCAAGATGGTGGCGCCGATACTGTGGAAGCCAATGAGCGCCTGGGGTTCGCTGCGGATCAGCGTGACTACGCCATGTGCCTGCCGATGCTCGAGCATCTGGGGGTCAAGTCCCTGCGGCTGATGACCAACAACCCGCGCAAGGTCAAGGCACTGACCGACATGGGGATCCAGGTCGCCGAGCGGGTTCCGCTGCACACGGGCCACAACCCCCATAACAAACTGTACCTGGCGACCAAGGCCAGCAAGCTTGACCACATGATGGGCAATGAGCATCAGGGCGAGGTCGACCGCGCGTGACTCGGGGTCAAGTCAAGCGGCGTCTGACCGTAAGCTGGTGGCAGTACCTGGCCCTGGGCCTGGTGCCGTTGTTTGTGATCAACGCGCTGTTCGGCCAGGGCGAACCCATCCTGCCGGTGCTGGCGATGCCGTTCTTCATTGCCGGGGTGGCGTCGATGTTCGTCAGCCTGCGTTTCTTCGGCGGCTACAAGCACGCGCTGATTGCTACTCAGAAAGCCCTGGATACGCCTGAGGAACCGGCAGCCTGGATTCACTTGGCGGCCAGCCGGCGGGTGGCCTTTCTGGCGGCTTCGCTGCCGGCCTGGGTCGGTGCCCTGGCGGTATTCGTCGGCCTTGAAGCGGTGCCCTTGATGCTCCTGGCTTTGTCCACTGCGGTGCTGTTCTACCTCTACCGTATTCCGCGTCAACTGGGCTGATGCTGCGCTGGCTGGCGGTCTTCTGCCTGTTGGCCAGCGCTCCGGTGCAGGCTGCGCAGCGAGTGGTCAGCCTGGCGCCGTCGCTCTCGGAAATCGTCGTGGAGCTGGGGGCTGCCGAGTTGCTGGTGGGCGTACTGGACGCTGGTGAACGGCCAGCGTCGCTCAAGGACCTGCCTTCGGTGGGGCGTTACGGCCAACTGGATATCGAGCGCTTACTGAGCCTCAAACCTGACCTGCTGTTGCTCTGGCCGGGCAGTGTTGGTCCGGCTCAGCGCGACCAACTGGCGCGCCTGGGAATCCCTACCTTTGTCGCCGAACCTCATGACTTTCAGCAGCTGACCGCGCAGATCGCCGAGATCGGCGAGCGTCTGGGTCGCCCGGTGGCTGGCCGCGAACTGGCCGCCGAGTTGAACCGGCAACTGGCCGGATTACGCGCCCGCTATCACCGTGAACCGCCGTTGCCGGTGTTCCATCAGGTCTGGGACTCGCCGCTGTACACCGTGGGCGGTGGGCAGATCATCAGCGAAGCCTTGAGCGTCTGCGGGGCGCGCAATGTGTTTGCCGACCAGCCGCTGCCGGCGCCCCAGGTCAGTATCGAGTCGGTGTTGCAGCGCAATCCGCAGGCGATCCTGGCCACCGTCCAGGGGCAGCTGGATGCCTGGATGGCCTGGCCGCAGATCACGGCGGTGCAGCAGGGGCGGTTGTTGCTGGTGCGGGACAAGGGCCTGGAGCGGCCCAGTGGGCAGATGATTGCAGCGACTGCCAAGCTCTGTGCCTTGATCGCGCCCGAGCGCTGAGCCCCTTCGCCGGCGAGCCGGCTCCTACGGGGTCGGTGTAGGAGCTGGCTTGCCAGCGAAGGCGGCGGACCTTACAGCTCAGGCGTCCAGGTCACGCCGAGCATCCAGGTGCGGCCTTCTTCGCGGTAGCCGTAACCGTTGCCGTTGTATTCGTAGAGCTCGCGGGTATAGGACTTGTTGAAGACATTGTCGAGTTTCAGGTCCAGCTTTAGCTCCCGTTTGAGTGCCCAGCTGCTGCGCAGACCGAACAGGCCGTAGCCGCCCACAGGCACCTGCTTTTTTACGCTCAGGTCTTCATAACTCTTGCTTACCAGTTGCCAGCTGGCACCGAACGCCAATGGGTCGAACTGTCGGTCCAGGTCCAGGCTCAAGGTGCGGCGGGCACGGCGCGGCAGTTGATGGCCATTCTTGCGGTTGCGTGGATCGATGATTGCGGTACCGATGCTGGTTTGCCAGCCGAGCAGCTCCTGTTTCAGGGCCGCCTCGAAACCATTGATCCTTGCTGCGCCAACGTTTTCCGGGCGCTGCGCAACACGGTCATAAATAATCGCGTCTTTGATATCGGTTCGGTAGATCGAGGCTTCCAGGCGGCTGCTTTGCGTCAGCTGGCTACGCCATTGCAGTTCATAGCTCTTGGAGTGCTCAGGCTTGAGATCGGGATTGCTGAAACCGGGGTAATACAGGTCGCTGAAATTGGGCGCCCGGAAGCCTTCGCTGTAGGACAGCAGCAGGTCATTGTCCGGGTTAAGCGGCAGGGTGAAGGTGCCGCTCCAAGTGTTCTGGCTGCCATATTGCTGGTTTTGGTCACGGCGCAAACCCAGTTCGGTGGAGAAGCTTTCACTGTGAAAACGATGCTGGATGAAGGCTGCCCGGTTCCAGCGGCTGTCTTCGGCAAATTGTGCCGGGCTGGTATTGAGCCGGTCTTCGTACCAGTCTGCGCCGAGGATCAGACTGTTGTCCTCGTCCAGGCGCATATCGTTCTGCCAGTTCAGCGAGTCCCGGTAGGTATTGAATACGCTACGTTCGTCGCTGAGCTTGTCGCGTTTGAGGTCGCGGTTTTCGCTATGTCCGAGCTCTAGCCGCGATTTCCAGTAGTCATTGAGGTTCGCGTCGAGATAGCCGCTGACGCTGCTGACACTGAAGTCGGTGTAAGGATCCTGGGCGAAGACGTTGTAGCTTGAGTCGTAGCGTCCGAAAGGGTTGTCGTAGCGAGCGCGGCCGCGGTTATCCAGCAGGTTGAAGCCTACCTCCAAATCATCGTTCAGCGCGTGGCTGAGGGTGAAGCTCAACGACTTGTTGCGGTAGCCGTCATGGTCGGTATCGCTGGGGAACGACTCATGGGTCCAGTCGATCCCCGCCGTTTCATCCAGGCTGGCGCCGAGGCTGAAGCGGGTACGCTCATCGCCGCCGGAAAGGCCGAGGCTGCGTTCCCAGGTCTGGTTGCTGCCGAATCCCACATGCATGCGTCCTTGCAGACCTTGCTGGGCGCCACGCCGGGTGAAGATCTGGATCACTCCACCAATCGCGTCGCTGCCATAGATCACTGAGCGTGAGCCGCGCAGCACTTCCACTCGTTCGATCTGCTGGACATTCAGGTACTGCAGATTGCTGTCGCCGGAAGATGAGCTGCTGATGCGCTGGCCATCCACCAGCACCAGGCTCTGGGCCGATCCGGTGCCGCGCAGATAGATGCCCGGCAGGCTGCCGCGACCACCGCTGCGCGCGACCTGCACACCGGGCACCCGTTGCAGCAGGTCGGTCAGGCTACTGGGCTGCAGGCGGTCGATGTCTTCCCGGGTGAACACGGTGTTGGCGGCGCTGCTGTCGTTGCGCGCCTCCACCTGGCGGTTGGCGCTGATCAGCATCTCGGGCAGTTTCAGCGCTTGATCGCGGTCGGGGGTGTCGGCAAAGAGTTCGGCACAGGGCAGCAGGAAAAGCGGCAGGGCCAGGCGAGAAAGTTTCATGGCTATTCCGTTAGCGCGGCTCGGCCTTCGCCGCAGTGTGTGAAGCCGGATAAGGAAGGGAGCAAAAGCGCCGCCCGCATGGCGGGCGTGCAGCAGCGGCTACAGGTAGCCGCTGTGGATCAAGCCAGGCCCAGCAGTTCCAGGCGCTGGCGTACCGAAGCTTCGATGCCGGCTTCGTCGAGGCCGCATTCGGCGAGCATCTGCGCCGGTTTGGCGTGCTCGACGTAGGCATCCGGCAGGCCCAGGTGCAGGATCGGCTTGAGGATGTTCTCACGAGCCAGGAACTCGCTGACTGCACCACCGGCGCCGCCCATGATGGCGTTCTCTTCGATGGTCACCAGCAGTTCGTGACTGCCGGAAATTTCGCGGACCAGGGCTTCGTCCAAGGGTTTGACGAAGCGCATGTCGATCACGCTGGCATCGAGCTTCTCGGCCACTTGCAGGGCTTCGGCCAGTTGTACGCCAAACACCAGCAGCGCAACCTGTTTGCCTTGGCGACGGATTACACCCTTGCCGATCTCGATCGGTTCCAGGTCCTTGTCGATCGGCGCATTGGGGCCGCTGCCCCGTGGATAACGCACCGCTGCCGGGCCGTTGTACAGGTGGCCGGTGCTGAGCATCTTGCGCAGCTCGTTCTCGTCGCTTGGGGTCATCACCAACATGCCGGGGATGCAGCGCAGGTAGGACAGGTCGAAGCTGCCGGCGTGAGTCGGGCCGTCTTCGCCCACCAGGCCGGCGCGGTCGATGGCGAACAGCACATCGAGGTTCTGTACCGCCACGTCATGGATCAGTTGGTCATAACCGCGCTGGAGGAAGGTCGAATAGATCGCCACCACCGGCTTGGCGCCTTCGCAGGCCATGCCGGCCGCCAGGGTCACCGCGTGCTGCTCGGCAATCGCCACGTCGAAGTAGCGCAGTGGGAATCGCTCGCTGAAGGCTACCAGGTCGGAACCTTCCTTCATCGCCGGGGTGATGCCCACCAGGCGTGGGTCGGCAGCGGCCATGTCGCACAGCCATTCGCCGAATACAGCGGAATACTTGGGCCCGCCGGTCTTCTTCGGCGCAGCGGCCGGAGCGTCCAGCGGCTCCAGCTTGGTGATGGCGTGGTAGCCGATGGGATCGACTTCCGCCGGGGCGAAGCCCTTGCCCTTCTTGGTCACCACATGCAGGAACTGCGGACCCTTGAGGTCACGCATGTTGCGCAGGGTGGCGATCAGGGTCGGCAGGTCGTGGCCATCGATAGGGCCGATGTAGTTCCAGCCCAGCTCTTCGAACAGGGTGCCGGGAACCAGCATGCCCTTGGCATATTCTTCGGTGCGGCGAGCGATTTCCCAGGCACCGGGCAGGCGCGACAGCACTTTCTTGCTGCCTTCGCGCATGCTGGCGTAGGTGCGGCTGGAGAGGATCTTGGCCAGGTAGTTGGACAGCCCGCCGACATTGCGCGAGATCGACATGTCGTTGTCGTTGAGGATCACCAGCATATTGGCGTCCACTTCCGGCGCGTGGTTCAGGGCCTCGAAGGCCATGCCCGCAGTCAGGGCGCCGTCGCCGATCACCGCAATGGCCTTGCGCTCGCTGTTCTGCAGGCGGGCGGCGATGGCCATGCCCAGGGCAGCGCTGATGGAGGTGCTGGAGTGGCCGACGCCGAAGGTGTCGTACTCGCTCTCGGAGCGCCGGGGGAAAGCGGCCAGGCCGTCTTTCTGGCGCAGGCTGGCCATCTGCTCGCGGCGCCCGGTGAGGATCTTGTGCGGATACGCCTGGTGACCCACGTCCCACACCAGCCGGTCGTCCGGGGTGTCGAACACGTAATGCAACGCGATGGTCAGCTCGATGACCCCAAGACCGGCACCGAAATGCCCGCCGGTCTGGCCGACCGTGTAGAGCAATTCCAGGCGCAACTCATCGGCCAGGGTTTCCAGCTCGGCTTCACCTAACCGGCGCAGGCCGTCCGGCGTCTGGGCACGGTCGAGCAGCGGCGTGGTCGGGCGTTTGCGGGGAATCTCATGAAACGTCGTGGGCATCAGGCGAATCGTTATAGGTATAGAAAGAGGCGGCAGTTTACCTTATGCATCGCAAGCTGCCCACGCAGAGCGCCGAACTTGGCCGATATGCGGTCCGGCTATCGGGGGCCGATCAGCTGCGGCGCTCGACGATATACCGCGCCAGCTCGCGCAAAGGCTCGGCCGCTGCGTCAAACGGACGCAGCGCGTGTAGCGCCTGGTCCCGCAATTCCAGGGCGTACTCCTTGGCTGCGGCCAGGCCCAGCAGTGCCGGGTAGGTCGGTTTGTCCCGAGCGATGTCGGCGCCCTGGCGTTTGCCCAGGGTCGCGGTATCACTTTCGACGTCGAGGATGTCGTCCTGCACCTGGAATGCCAGGCCGATGGCCTGGGCGTAGGTCTGCAAGGATTTCAGTTCGTCTTTCTCGGCCCGGCCACTGGCCAGTGCGCCGAGGATGACACTGGCCTCGATCAGCGCGCCGGTCTTGTGCCGGTGCATGTATTCCAGGGCTTGCTGGTCGAGCTTGAGTCCTACCGAGCCCAGGTCGATGGCCTGGCCGCCCACCATGCCCGCCGGGCCCGCCGCCTGGGCCAGGGTGGTGACCATGCGCAGGCGGATCTCGGCGCTGGCGTCGCTCAGGCCCGGGTCCAGCAGGGCGCTGAAGGCCAGACTTTGCAGGCCGTCACCGGCGAGGATCGCGCAGGCTTCATCGAAGGCCTTGTGGGTGGTGGGCTGGCCGCGACGCAGATCGTCATCGTCCATGGCCGGCAGGTCGTCGTGGACCAGGGAGTAGGCATGAATCAGTTCCACCGCGCAGGCGGCGCCGTTGGCTTGCTCGGGCTGGCCGCCCAGGGCCTCGCAGGCGGCATAGGCCAGCAGCGGGCGCACACGCTTGCCGCCATTCATCACGCTGTAGCGCATGGCTTCATAAAGGCGGGCAAGTTCGGGGCTTGGGGCGGTGAACAGGGTATGCATTGCAGCGTCGACGCGGGCCTGACTGCTGGCCTGATAGGCGGTAATCATTCTGCTTGTTCCGCATCGAAGGGTTGTTCCGCCAGTTCGCCGTCGCGCTCGAGGAGGATCTGTACCTTCTGCTCGGCCTGGGCCAGGGCAGCCTGGCAGTCACGGGTCAGGCCAATGCCTTGTTCAAAGGCGGTCAACGAGTCTTCCAGCGACAGCTCGCCGTTCTCCAGACGCTCGACCAGGGTTTGCAGGTCGGCGAGGGATTGTTCGAAATCTAAGGCAGCTTTTTTGCGGGCCATGGCGGCTATCCCGGTTGACGTTAAACCGGCGCGACACTAGCAGACACCGGGGTTTCGGGCAAATGAGAAGCGCTCGCTGGCGTGCTGTTGACGGGGGCTGCGCAAGGATGGATTGAGGGGCGCCGGCAAGACTTGCAGCTCACAGGACTGAGCACGGTGATGTCGCCGTAATGGCACTTGTGGCGCGGGTTTCAGGGCATTGCCAATTCCCTCGCAAAATCCCTTTTCGCCAATTGTGCAACAGGCGCCAAGTCGCTAATCTGCGGCCTTTCCAACGCCCTTTGTCGCCGGGCATTCTTTCTGAATATTTGCAGCCGCGCCGAGGATCTGGCGCCAGGGTTTTCCCATGCATGGCAGGACGCACTACATGCGCGTTTTATCCTCCCTTCTGCTGACCTTGCTGGTGGCCGGGGCGGCGTTCGCCGGACCTTCCGCCGAACTTCAGGAACCCCTGGGCGGCTGGCGCTATTCCGGACTGCTGGACCGTACCGAGCAGGACCGAGTGGCCTATCCGACTCCGCCCATCGACCGCGGCATTCAACGCAATCGCACCCTGATCGAGGGCCAGCTCAAGGCCATAGGTCATCTGCGCCAGCCCCACAGTCTGTCGGTCAACGGCAATCCGCTGAACCTCTACACCGACGAACAGGGCCGCTTCGCTCGCCCTTATGCCTTTGGCGCCGGCTCCAACAGCGTCGAAGTGCGCAGCTCCGAGGGCAAGTCCCTCAAGCGCGTGCAGTTCTATGAGGCCAATCAGAACAAGACGCCCCCGCGCATTCGCGTGGTGTTGGGCTGGGACGATCCCAAGGCCGAGCTGGACATGCACATCATCACCCCGGACGGTCAGCACGCGTTCTTCGGTCATCCCGGCCTGACCAACGGCGGCGGCCTGGACCCGGATGGGGTCGACGGGCCGGGCCCGGAAATGTTCACCATGACCGCGCCGCTGCGGGGCACCTATCTGATCTACGTCAACTACTGGGGCAACTTCGGCAGTGGCGGGTACAACTTCGACGAAGGCAGCAATCAGAACGAGGTGATCACCTCGCAGATCAACCTGATCCTTAACGAAAACACCGTCGATGAGAAACGCGAGACCTTTATCGTGCCCATGCGGGCCATCGGCGACCTGTTGCTGGTCAAGTCTTTCAACTATTGAACATCCCGCACCACGGATGAATTGGGCTTTGTGAATCATGAGCGAAAACACAGCATCCCCGGCGGCCGGCGTCCCCGGTACTGAACAACCCGGCAGCAAGCGGCGCTGGCCGGCCCTGGTCGTGGGCCTGTGCCTGGTGGCGGCCGCCATCACGGGGGTGGGCTGCAAGCCCAAGACTCCGGTGGCTGAGCTGGCCGGCGACAAGCTGGGCCTGAGCCGCCCCGACGGGCTGCTGGAGACCCACTCCCTGACCCAATTGCCCAAGGACCTGCTGGCGGTGCCTTTCCTCAAGGAAACACTGACCGAGGACTTCGTCTTCTATTACCAGGCCCACGTCGATCGCCTGGGCCTGATCGGCAGCCTGCGCCGGATCATCTACGAGCATGACCTGAAATTGCAGGACAACCTGATCGAGCAACTCTTCGATCAGCCGGCGGATGTGGCGCTGTGGCGTGGCGCCGACGGGCGCCTCAAGGACTTTTTGCTGGTGATGGACCGTGGCGGCCTGGCCAAGCTGCTGGAGCCTTTGGCCAAGGTCGCCCTGGATGACACCCAACTGAGCAAGCTGGCGGACCTCAAGGTCGGCGGCGATGCGGTGGCCCTCTATCAGTTGAATTACAACGCCGGCAAATCTCTGGCGTTCGCTTCCCATGGCGACAAGCTGGTGGTGCTGTCCAACGCGGCCAAGCTGTATGACCTCGGCACCGGTGCCAATGATGAACACGGCGCGGTCTCCACCGCGGCCCTGGAGGCTCTGCTCAACGGTGACAAGCTGTTCCCCGAGGCTTTTGGTCTGGAGGCGCGCAAGCCTGAAGTGCAGCAGCGGCTGGCGGTCAACGCCAGTGTCCTGGCCATGGGGTATCAGCGTTTCATCCCCAACTTCGCCGGCTTGCGCTTCGATATGGACGCCAAGGGCTGGCACAGTTACCTGGCCATGGAGGAGCAGGACAACCAGCCGGACTTCGACTTCAAACCGATCTGGCAGGCCATGCCCATGGGCGCCAGCGCCTGTGTGGCGCTGCCTTTGGCGGCGGAGCAGCAGAAGCCGCTACTGGTCAAGCTGGGCGCCGAAGAGTCGGTGGCCCAGGCCCTGACCGAGCACATGGCCGGCACCGCAGGCCTGTGCTGGTACGCCGATTCGCGGCTGTATACGCCGCTGCTGGTGGCCAGACTCAAGGATCAGGACAGCGCCAAACTCGATGCCGACCTGGGCAAGCTGTTCGGCTCCATGGTCGGTTCCCGGGAGAGCAAGGTGGCCGAGCGGATCTTCCCGGTGGAGGAGCAACAGAGCGGTGACATGCACCTGTGGCAGCGCCAGGTCAGCTCCAACTTCGGCCAGTACCCGGCCAAGGACGCCAAGGCCCCGCAAACCATCACCGGCCGCGCCTTCATGCAGGTCAGCCTGGCCCGCCATGGCTCGACCCTGGTGTTCTCGCTGGATGACAAACTGGTGAACAAGGCCCTCGGCACCCTGGACAAGCGCTTCCCGCCCTTGGCCGACGTGGTGCCTGCGGACGCGCTGATGCCGGTCTACCTGGGCCCGCAATCCCTGGCACAGCTGATCCAGCAGGAAACCTTCGACAGCCTGCCCCAGGACATGGAACCAGTGTTCAACAACGCCGCGCAAACCTACCTGGTGCCCAAGCTTCGCACCCTGGGCGGTTATGGCAAATACGCCCTGACCCTGCCCGAAGGCAGCGAGCCCAACGGTCACTGGCAATGGCTGCCCCTGCAATGGCGCGCGCTGTGAGTGCATGGCGCAAAAGCCTGGGCAGCCTCGGCCTGTTGGCCCTGTTGCTGAGCAATGCCGTGGGCGCGACCCAGGCTCCGCCGCTGGACGTGCAGCAGTCCCAGGTGTTTCGCGCCTGGTTCGTGCGCATCGCCCAGGAGCAACTGAGTCAGGGGCCGAGTCCGCGCTGGTACCAGCAGGATTGCGCCGGACTGGTGCGCTTTGCCGCCAACGAAGCGCTCAAGGCCCACGACAACAAATGGCTGCGGGCCAACGGCATGTCCAATCGCTATCTGCCACCGGAGCTGCAACTGAGCGAAGGCCAGCGCGGTCTGGCCCAGCAGTGGCAGCAGGGCGGTGGTCAGACTGGGCCATACGTCAACGCCATCAAGCTGATCCAGTTCAACAGTCACCTGGTCAGCCGTGACCTGGGTCAGGCGCGTCCCGGCGACCTGCTGTTCTTCGATCAGGGCGACGACCAGCATCTGATGATCTGGATGGGCCGCAACATCGCCTATCACACCGGCACCACCACTCCCACCGACAACGGCATGCGCTCGGCTAGCGTGCAGCAACTGATGACATGGAAGGACACCCGATGGATACCCGACCCCGCCAACCCCAACTTCATCGGCATCTATCGACTGAACTTCCTCACCCAATGAGCGAATCGCGTATGTCCCGTTTTCTGTTTCGCCTGACCCTGGCCTTGACCCTGCTGGCCCCCGTGGCCCTGGTCAACGCCGAAGATTCGGTGCCGTCCAGCGATTACGCGGCGGTCTCCGGCGAGAGTTTCTTCCTTCTGGCCGACAGCAGCTTCGCCAGCGATGAACAGGCCATGGTGCGCCTCGAAGCCCCAGGGCGTGACTACCGGCGCTTCCGCATGGAGCCCTACGGCGGCGCGGACATCCGGGTGTACCGGATCGACCAGCCGCTGGACTTTCTCAAGCGCCAGAAAAACCTGCACCGGGTCGTCAGTGACGGTCAGTTCAAGGGCGAGGGGCTGTCCAACACCCTGGCCTACCTGTGGGACAACTGGTATCGCAAATCCCGTCGAGTCATGCAGCGCGCGTTCTCCTACGAGTCGCGCAAGCAGGTCATCGAAGAGGTGCCGGAACTGAGGATGGGCAACTCGATGCTGGCGCCGACGCCGTACGAGGCCCAGCCGCAGTTCGCCCTGATCCCGGGGCTGCCGCTGGTGACCCAGTTCCGCTATCCGCTGTGGCAGGCCAAGCCGATCCAGCCGCCGGCAGGGGTTGATCTGTCCGGTTCCTCCAGCCAGTTCATCAACGTTGCTCCGGGCAACGTCTATATCCCGTTGGGGCAGCTCAAACCGGGCCTGTACCTGGTGGAAGCCCTGGTGGGCAAGTACCGCGCCACCACCATGGTCTTCGTCTCCAACACTGTGGCGGTGAGCAAGATTGCCGGCGACGAGCTGCTGGTCTGGGCTGCGGGCAAACACGAAGGCAACTCTGTGCCCAAGGTCAACGTGCTGTGGACCGATGGCCTCGGTGTGATGAACAGCGGCGCCACCGACGAGCAGGGCCTGGTGCGCCTGAAACACGTCAGTCCCGAGCGTTCTTACGTGATTGGCGAGGACCAGGAGGGCGGGGTATTCGTCTCCGAGAACTTCTATTACGACAGTGAGATCTACGACACCAAACTCTATGCGTTCACCGACCGGCCGCTGTATCGCCCGGGGGACTGGGTGTCGCTGAAAATCGTCGGCCGCGAGTTCAAGAATGCCCGGGATTCGGTGCAGCCAGGAGCCGGCACGGTGAATGTCAGCGTGCTGGATGCCGCAGGCACCGCGCTGCAGAACCTGACCCTGAACCTGGATTCCAAGTCCGGTACCCAGGGGCGCTTCCAACTGCCGGAAAACGCCGTGGCCGGTGGTTATGAGCTGCGTTTTGGCTACAAGGACCAGGTCTACAGCAGCGCCTTCCGCGTGGCTGAATACATCAAGCCGCACTTCGAGATTGCCCTGAGCCTGGCCAAGCCGGACTTCAAGACTGGCGAGCCGGTGAAGGGCAACCTGGTGCTGCTGTATCCGGACGGCAAGCCGGTGGCCAATGCGCGCCTGCAACTGAGCCTGCGGGCCCAGCAGCTGTCCATGGTGGACAACGAGCTGCAATACATGGGGCAGTTCCCGGTGGAACTGACCAGTGCCGAGCTGACCACTGACTCCAAGGGCAGTGCCACCCTCGATCTGCCGGCGGCCAGCAAGCCGAGCCGCTACATGCTCACCGTGTTCGCCAGCGACGGTGCGGCGTACCGGGTCAAGACCACCAAGGAAATCCTCATCGAGCGTGGCGCCGCGAGCTTCAGTCTCAGCGCCCCGCAGCGTTTCAGTGCGGCCGGCGACAAGGTGCAGTTCAGCTACGCCAACCAGAACACCAGCGAGCAAAGCAAGAACCTCAAGCCCAGCGGCTACAGCTGGGTGCGTCTGGAGGACCAGTCCACCGGCAATGGCAAGCTGGCCGCCGCCGACAACGGCTTCGCCCTGGCCTTCGAGCGTCCCGGCACTTACAACCTGACGCTGAAGGACGAGCACGACCGAGTGTTGGGCGGCACCAGCCATGCGGTCACCGGTGAAGGCGTGAAGGCCGTGCCGGGTACGGTGGAAATCGTCCTCGACAAGCCCGAATACAAGACCGGTGACGAAGCTCTGGCACTGATTACCTTCCCTGAGCCGGTCAACGACGCGCTGCTGTCCCTGGAGCGCGACAAGGTTGAGGCCACCGCGCTGCTGTCCAAGGGCGGCGACTGGTTGAAAGTGGAAAAACTCAGCCCGACCCAATACCGCGCCCGGGTGCCGGTCAAGGACAACTTCGCGCCGAACCTGACCTTCTCGGTGCTCTACACCAAGGGCGGCGAGTACAGCTTCCAGAATGCCGGGATCAAGGTGCTGACGCCGCAGATCGATGTGGCCATCCACACCGACAAGGAAAAGTACCAGCCGGGCGACATGGTCACCGTGGACCTGTCCACGCAGTTCGCTGGCAAGCCGGTACCGGCGCACCTGACCGTCAGCGTGGTGGACGAGATGGTCTATGCGCTGCAGCCGGAAGTGGCGCCGAGCATCGATCAGTTCTTCTACCACCCACGGCGCAATAACGTGCGTACCAGCGCCAGCCTGTCGTTCATCAGCTACGACGTGGCGCTGCCGGGTAGCCCGACGGCCCCGGGCAAGGCCAATCGCAGCGAGCGTGGGGTCAAGGTGCTGGAGCGACCACGTCGTGAAGACGTCGACACCGCCGCCTGGCAGCCGGAGCTGGTGACCGATGGCAGCGGCAAGGCGCGTTTCACCTTCCGCATGCCGGATTCCCTGACCCGCTGGCGCATTACCGCTCGGGCCATCGCCGATGACGGCCAAGTGGGGCAGAAGAAACAGTTCGTCCGTTCCGACAAGGCCCTGTACCTGAAGTGGAGTGGCCCGACCCGCTTCCGCAGTGGCGACAAGCCGGATCTTGGGGTGTTTGCCTTCAGCCAGTCCGAGCAACCGGCCAAGGCCGAGCTGGTTATCCATTACGCCGGTGAGTCCCTGCGCTTGCCGCTGACCCTCAACAGCGGCATCAACTATGTGGCGCTGCCGGCCATTGCCCCGGGCAACGGCGAGTGGAGTGCCGAGCTGGTGCAGGGCGGCAAGACCGTGGATGCCCTGGCCGTGCGCCTGGTGAGCAGTGCGGCCGGCTGGCAGACGGTGCAAACCCAGAGCCTGGACGTGGTCAGCACCAGCACGCCGTTGGGTCTGCCGGCCGATGCCGCAGAGATCCGCCTGCACCTGGACGACAGCCCGCAAGCGCTGTTCCGTTCGGCCCTGGATAGCTTGCTGGAGTACCCCTATGGCGGCGTCGAGCAGACTGCCAGCCAGTTGCTGCCGTTGAGCGTTGCCTACCCGGCGCTGGCCAGCAACCCGCAGATCCGTGATCGGTTGCGCCTGATCATGCAGAACAGCCGCCTGCGCCTAGTGCACATGGCCGGGCCGGAAGCGGCATTCACCTGGTGGGGCGAAGAGGCCGATGCAGACGCCTTCCTCACCGCCTACGCCTACTACGCCGATTGGCATGCCAGCAAGGTCATGGACCTGAACCTGCCACCGGAGCACTGGCAGCGGGTGCTGGAGGTCTACGCCAAACAGGCCGGCAACACGCCTTTGCTGCAACGGGCGCTGATCCTGTCCTTCGCCCGTGAGATGAACCTGCCGATCAACACCTTGGTCCGGGGGCTGATGGACGACCTGGCCAAGGTGGGCACCGGCCCGGCCGCCAGCATGGATGACGACAGCAGCGACAGCCTGGTGATGGTGGACCCGGATTCGGCCCTCGGCCTGGCCAGCGCCCGGGTGCTGACAGCCGCCCTGGCGCGGGACGCCAAGGTCACGCCGCCACCCGCTTTCGTGGCGCAGCTGGAGGCTGCACAGCAGCAGGTCGACATCAGTTCGCAGCCTTTCGCTCAGGCAATCAATCTGTCCTTGAAGCCTTTCGATCAAGCGACGGCGCGCGCATTGCTGCAACGTCTGCTGCCATCGCAACCGACCCTGGACCGTGCCCTGGCCCTGACCTGGCTGCAACGCAGCGTGGCCCAGGCGGCACCGGCCGTGGCCCTGAATCCGGGGCAGGGCTGGCAACAGCAGCAGGGCGCCAGCGGCGAAAACTACTGGCAGTGGCAAGGGCCGCAGGTGCCTGCCGTGCTGACCCTGGACAAGGTGCCGGAGCGTCCGCTGCGGGCCTCGGTCAGCTACCTGAGCAAGCTGGACATGGGCGCGCCGTCGCCGGTGAACATTACCCGTCGCCTGTTGCGCCTGGTTCCGGGCGACGAGGCCTTCACCTTCAAGCTGGAGCCGGTGGGCAACAAGCCGATCGCCAGTGACGGCCTGTACCTGGACGAAGTGATCATCGCCAACGAGGGCAACCGGCCGCTGCTGTACGGCATGCTGGAAGTACCGTTGCCGCCGGGCGCCGATGTCGAGCGCACCACCTGGGGTATCAAGCTGGCCGGTCCTGCGGGCACTGAAGCGGCGTCTCTGGAAAAAGCTCGTTTCGAACCCGGGCAGATGAGTTACGCGGTGCCGCTGGATGCGTTGAACGACAGCAGCGAAGTGCGTCTGCGGCATTTGATCCGCTTCTCCCAGAAGGGCCAGTTCAACTTGCCTGCGGCACGTTTCTACCAGGTGTATGCGCCAGAGCATCAGGCTCAGGAACGTACGCCGGCACTGGGTCAGGTCACGGTCAAATAACATGACGCGGTGTTGGGCCTGGTTGTGCCTGTGTCTACTCCCTGGGTTGGTGACAGCCCAGGATGAGCCTCTGCGTCTGGCCTGGAAAACCGCCCCGGACAGCGAGCTGGTGAGCTTGAGCAAGACTCAGGTGCTGGCTCGCGAGCCGTTGCCGCAGGATCTGCAAGCGCCCCTGGGCAGTGTCTGGAAACTCTTTGTCTACGCCTGGCTGGTGGATACCGGTGCGCAAGAACCGGCCTATGCCTGCCAGGGCAAATCCAGGGACGAGGTCTATTGCTGCACGGCAGGCGGCAGCATTGCCCGGGATCAGGCCCTGATTCGCTCCTGTGGTCTGTACTTCGAACCTCAGCGCTTGCAACTGTCCAGCGCTGACTGGCGCGCCTATTGGCAAGAGCGCAATGCTCCGAGCTGGCTGCAGGACCTGGACCAGTTGCAACCCCAGACCCGGGTGCCGGTGGCGCAGCTGTTGCAGGTGCTGGCGCTGCTGCCGGCCCAGGATACGGCGCGACGCGTGCTGCTGGATGTGGTGCTCAATGCCGGTGACGGTACTGTGGTGGGGGATGTCGGTGGGCGCCTGCGGGTCAAGACCTGGAGCTGGCTCGCGGATCAGGACCCGCAGTCGCGCCAGGGCGGCTTTGCCGGTTGGCTGGTGGATGGCACGCCGCTGTGGGTGGGCGGGCGCGGAACCAGCCAGCGGGTGTTGAAGGACTATGCCCAGGCCCTGAATCAGGTGCTGCCGGACAATCTGCCTGTGGATAAAGGCCGCTGTGTCGAAGTCAGTCTGTTTTCCCGCTACCCGCTGAAAAGCGTCAGCCAGAAGGGTCAGCTAGCCAGGCCGGGCGCTCTGCAAGGGGATTACCGGGTGGAATTTGCCAACGGCAACCGGCTGGACATCCACAGCGCCGGCGAATTGTTCCTGCAGCAAGACCCGGCGGCCCAGCGACTGGTAGCGCGCCTGGACCGTGAAGAATATGTGGCCCGTGTGCTGCAGCGCGAAGCCAGCAGTGAGCCGGTGGAAGCCGCCAAGGCCCTGGCCGTGGCAATCCGCACCTACCTGTTGCAGAACGCCGGGCGCAGCGGCGAATGCCTGAGTATCGATGACAGCAGCAATCGCCAGCGGGTCGCGCCGCGCCCGGCGACAGCCGAGGCCCGGGCCATTGCCGCCTGGACCAGCGATCTGGTGCTGGCCGGCACGCAAGTCACCTACCACTCGGACCTGATTGCGCCGGACAAACTGTCTTGGCAGCAGGCCGTGGAGCAGGCGCGCTCCGGCCAGCGCTATGACGCCATTCTGCTGCATGCCTACCCCAGGGCCAGCCTCAGCCGCTGGGACAACCCGGTAGCGTCCTGCGAGCCCTTGCCGGCAGCTCAGGAGTGGCTGTTGAACCAGCGTCGACGCTGGCGCCAGCCGCTGGAGCAAGAGATCGGCTACAACGAAATCAGTCAGTTCGCCGTGTGCCGTCTGAGTTTCGGCCGGCCCTACGTTGACCGCGAACGGCAACGCATCTACGTCCGTGGCGTGCTCTCGCTGCAAGACCGCCTCGACCTGACTCACGAATACCTGCACCTGGCCTTTGAAGCTCATCCCAACGGCCAGGATGAAACCTACATCGAAGGGCTCGCCCGTCATCTTTTATTGGAATAGGCCATGAAACTTCCTGCTCCCCCGGTCCTCCTGTTCCTTTGTGGAATGTTCAGCCTGCCCATGGCCCTGGCCGACAGCGGCATCCAGCTCGACACCCCCAAAGGCGGCTGGCGTACCCGCGCCGTCGATGGCGAGCAATACATTCAGGAGGTCAACTACCCGGCCTCCTCGGTGAACACGCCCCAGGGCCAGGCCAATACCGCGCGTATCAGCGGGCAGATCAAAGGCGCGCCCAAGGCGAACAAAGAGCCCGGCAAGCTGATCGTCAATGGCGTCAGCATGCCGCTCAAGCTCGATGAACAAGGCGGTTTCGATCGGCCGTATTCCTTCCCCAATGGCAGCAACAGCGTCGAAGTGCGCAGCCCGGACGGCCAGCAGCGCAAGCGCGTGCAGTTCCTCAATACTGGTGGTGGCGTGACTCCGCCCAAGTTGCGGGTGCTGCTGTCCTGGGACAGCGACAACACCGACCTTGATCTGCATCTGGTGACCCCCGACGGCGCGCACATCTGGTACGGCGACCGCGTGGCTCCCAACGGCGCCGCCCTGGATGTGGACGTGACCACCGGCTACGGTCCGGAGATCTTCTCCATGCCGGCGCCGCTCAAGGGCCAGTACCTGGTTTATGTGAACTACTACGGCGGCGGTTATCGCAGTGATGACGATGAAGACGGCGGCCAGGAAAACGCCGTGCAGCCGCTGACCACGGCCCAGGTCACGGTGATCACCGAGGAAGGCACGCCGGATGAGAAGAGCGAGTCCTTCATCGTGCCGATGCGGGCCCCCGGGGAGCTGACCCTGGTACGTAGTTTCAGCTATCCATGATCGAGCTCAATCTATCCGCTTGCCCGGGCATTCGTTCATTGCGCTGAGACAATACGATTGCCCGGCGTTTGCCTTGCAATGAATCACCATTCATTGGCAGGGAAATGCAGAGCATGGGTAGGTTTCAATCGTGGTTGAAGTGCTGTGTAGTGGCCGGAAGCTGTGCCTCCGGCCTGGTGTTGGCCGCCGGTGCCGACGGGTTGCAGCGGGTCAAGGTTGACTTGGTGGCTCCGCCCCAGGTGCATGCCCATGAGCAGGCCGTCAACGGGCCGCCGAAGGTCGTGCAGTTCCGCATGAATGTGGAAGAGAAAAAGATGCAGGTGGATGACCAGGGCACCACCTTGCAGGCCATGACCTTCAACGGCTCCATGCCTGGCCCGACTCTGGTGGTGCATGAGGGCGACTACGTCGAGTTGACCTTGAGCAATCCGGCCAGCAACAGCATGCCCCACAACATCGACTTCCATGCAGCCACCGGCGCCTTGGGCGGCGCGGCCCTGACCCAGGTACTGCCGGGGCAGGAAGTGGTGCTGCGCTTCAAGGCTGACCGCAGCGGCACCTTTGTCTACCACTGTGCGCCGCCGGGCATGGTGCCCTGGCACGTGGTCTCGGGCATGAGCGGGACCCTGATGGTGCTGCCTCGAGAGGGTTTGAAAGACCCCGCCGGCAACCCCCTGCGCTATGACCGTGCCTACACCATCGGCGAGTTCGACCTGTATATCCCCAAGGACAAGGACGGGCATTACAAGAGCTACCCGGACCTGGCCTCCAGCTATCAGGACACCCGTGAAGTGATGCGTACGCTGACGCCGAGCCATGTGGTGTTCAACGGTCGGGTTGGCGCTCTGACCGGGGCCAACGCGCTGACTGCCAAGGTTGGCGAAAGCGTGCTGTTCATCCATTCCCAGGCCAACCGCGACAGCCGTCCGCACCTGATCGGCGGTCATGGCGATTGGGTCTGGACCACCGGCAAGTTCGCCAACGCTGCGCAACGCAACCTGGAGACCTGGTTCATTCCTGGCGGTTCGGCGCTGGCGGCGCTCTACACCTTCAAGCAGCCGGGCACCTACGTGTACCTCAATCACAACCTGATCGAGGCTATGGAGCTGGGGGCCCTGGCTCAGGTCAAGGTCGAGGGCCAGTGGGATGACGACCTGATGACCCAGGTAAAGGCCCCCGGGCCCATTACTCCGGCCAAGTGATAGCGGCCGGGGCTCAGGCCCCGGCGCCATTGCCTGGCATCAGAGGTTCAGGGCGAACTTCAGGTAGCCCGGATACACCTGGCGCCAGTCGTCCTGGAAGGTATGGCCTTCGGCATGTTCATGGCTCTGGACCTGGTTGCCGGGCTCCAGGGCCTGTTGCGTGGTGGTGGTGAGCTTCTGGTTGCTCTCGTGTTCCTTGGCGCCATGAACGATGACGATGCGCTTGTCCCGGGCCTTGGTTTCGCCGAACGGAATCCGGTAGCCGCCGGGGGACAGCAGCAACGCACCGCTGTATTGCTGCGGGTACTCGGCGATCAGGTGCGAGGCGTGCTCGGCACCCTGGGAGAAGCCCATCAGGGCAATGCGCGAGCGATCGATGCGAGTCTGTTTTTCCAGCTTCTTCAGGGCGGCGTTGACCGCCTCCTGGGTGGTGTCCACCGAATGCTGCTGCCACATGAACTGATGCTCGTCGCGCTTGAGGGTGCCGTTGATGCCCACCAGCACGGCCTGCTCGCCCACAAGGTCGGTGCGCATATCGACGCCGTCGCTGCCCTCGGTGCCGAATCCCGATAGCCAGACCACCACCGGCCAGCCGTCGGCCGGGGCCTTGCCCTGGGGAATACTGAAGGCCGCAAGGCCGGCATCCTTGGCCTTGGCCGGGTAGTTCTTTTCCGCGGCTTGCAGCAGCTTCTTGTAGGCCGGGGTCTGCTGCAGGGATTGCAGTTCGTTGTCCTCCTTGAGGATCACCAACTGCCAGAAGCCACGCTCGCGGGCCTGATCGAGGAACTCGGCGGCGCGCTTGTTCTTGTCCATGGCGGCCAGGCTACCGGCGGCCTGGTAAGAGGCGTAGGCATTCTTCGGGTCGAGACGGGCGGCGGTCAGGTAGTAGGCGAGAGCACCAGCGTAGTTGTCATGCTGGCTCTTTTCGTTGTCCCCAGCCTCGATGAAATCTGCTGGCGTGGCCTCGTCCAGGTACAGGTTGGCCATACCGGCCAGGCCTTGCCAGCGCCCTTTGGCGACGTCCTGTTGCGCATCGGCATGGACCCAGGAACTGCTGAGGCTCAGAGCGCTGAACAAAGAGAGGGATAACAGGGACAGGCGTACTGCAGCCGGCAACGACATGACTGAACGTCCTTTTTCAGTGAAGAAAGTCCCGGGCTGCTGCCCGAAACGGCGCCGCAGCTTAGCATGGCGGGGCATTTGATCTGGCTGCCGTTGCACTTGCTGTGAGGAAGATCGTTCTGCCGAACGCTAGTCTTGTGGAGATGGATTGGTCTGATCGTTTCTATTCGAATTGTGGCGTCGGTTTTTACAAGCTCTTTGCAAGTGACATGGCGCTTTTAATGCATGATTTTTATTTTCCGGTTGTAATTCGGTTGCCATGTTAAGACGTTATCCCCTTGGGAGGAGGACCTATCCTTGTTTGAGTACGGATCTGTCTTGTGGTGCGTTTTATGGATGGATGCTAGATTTCTTTATTCGCTTGGCCTTCGGTTGGCCGGGAGAATAATAGGTACGGCATTTGGCTTGGTTTCTGGATGTCGCATTTTTATAGGTTGATTTGTTGATGGATTGAATTGGTCGTTAAGTAGTGTGTATTAATAATGGTTAACTATCTTTTGCGAGTAGGGCGTTTTATTTCAGCTCAGAGGGGAATCGTACATTGGGTCTTATCAAACTGGCGGAGTTCTATCTGATTCGAAGTTTTTCGTGGTAGTTGGCTTGTGATGTGCCTCGTGGTTTGCAGGGGTGCGAGCTTCTCTTTCGATATCGTTGGCTGGGCTGACTGGGATTTACCGAGCAAGAGCGGGTTCACTGAGTCTGATCAGCTACGAATGGGGTTTAACCTTGCTGTGTTGCTGTTCTTCATATGTTTGGGGCCATGGGGGCTGCGTTTCGGGAGGGGGAAGATGTTTTGTTGTGCGATCGTAAGAGGGGGTGATATGGTTGCGAGGGCACTCGATTTTGATAGATGTTGAAAATTGGGTTGCAGCCTGCAGGGTTAAGACTTTTATTTGATGTTTTTGTATATGGCTTTCGTGCTTTTTTGAGAAGTACTGTCTAAGGTTGTATTGGTTTTTGCAGTTTCAAGAATGGCGTCTTTGAATTTTACTTGAGGTTTTTGAATTGGATGGATGTGTAGAGAAGCTGGTAGCTCCTACATCCGATACGGAGGTAGTCAAGAAGCTTCAGCACGTGGCTATTTTGATGGCTACCTATAATGGCGCTTGTTTCTTAGGTGAGCAACTGAATTCTATTGCGCGACAACAGTATGGGCAATGGACTTTATTTGTTTCTGATGATGGTTCGCAAGATGATACTCTGGCTATAGTGAGCGAAGCACAGAATAGTTGGGGAGGGGGGCGCGTTAAATGGGTGCATGGTCCGGGGCGAGGGTTCGTTGCGAACTTCTTGTCGCTGGCGTGTAATTCTGAAATTAATGCAAATTTCTATGCCTGGTCTGATCAAGATGACATATGGTGTGTCGATAAGCTTGAGGTCGCAATAGCTTGGTTGAATACAATACCTGAACATATACCAGCGCTTTATTGTGGCCGGACTGAGTTGATCTGTGAATCTGGCTCGTATGCTGGAAACTCCCCCCTCTTCTCCCGTGCACCACACTTCGCTAATGCCTTGGTACAAAATATTGGCGGTGGAAACACCATGGTTTTTAACCAGGCTGCAAGGGCGCTACTCAAGGAGGCGGGCGGTGATGTAGATGTCCCTTCGCATGATTGGTGGGCCTATCAATTAATTTCCGGCGCAGGTGGAGTTGTTTACTATGATCCTTGCCCAAAGGTTCTGTATCGCCAGCATGGAGGTAATTTGGTCGGAACTAACACAGGTTGGGCCGCCCGATGGAGTCGTATGCGCATGGTCTTCCGTGGGCGATTTGCTGAATGGAATCAGCGTACAATTATTGCGCTTGAGTCGATGCACCACAGGCTGAGTCCAGAGCATAAAATTACGTTAGAGCGTTTTAAAGGTGCTCGAAATCAGACGTTGCTTTTTCGGGCGATAAACATATTGCGTGCTGGTATATATAGGCAGACCTTGCTTGGGAATCTTGGGCTGGTTGTTGCAGTTGTCCTGAAAAAGATCTGAGTATCTGGGTTTTTAGTGGTCGATTATACTGTTTTCGATGTGTTATGTAGTCGGTCAGCTTTACGTTGAATGGGGGGTCGATTTCAATGATTCGTCCATTAGGAAGTTGGTGATCAAAATACATATTATTGGGACTTTTTTATGAAAATTGCCGTTGTAGGTACTGGCTATGTTGGTCTTGCCAATGCCATTCTTCTGGCACAGCATAACGAAGTCGTTGCGCTCGACATCGTTCCGGAAAAAGTGGCGATGCTTCGCCGTAAGGAATCCCCAATTGAAGATAGCGAAATTGAAGACTATCTAAAAAATAGGTCTCTCAATTTTTGCGCTACTCTTGACAAGAATGAGGCTTATTTAGGAGCTGATTTTGTCATTATTGCAACACCTACCGATTATGATCCGGAAACCAATCACTTCAATACCGAGTCAATTGAAGCGGTGGTGCGTGAGGTTATAGCAATTCAGCCTGATGCTGTGATGGTAATAAAATCCACGGTGCCAGTAGGTTATACATCAAGGATTAAGGCGGAGATCGGTACAGAAAATCTTATTTTTTCTCCTGAGTTCCTTAGGGAGGGGAGAGCTCTTCACGATAGTCTCTATCCCTCGCGTATCGTTATTGGTGAGCGCTCAGCGCGGGCAGATGTCTTCGCCAATCTGCTGAAGCAGGGGGCATTAAAGCAAGACGTTTCCATTCTGTTTACTGACTCTACCGAAGCAGAGGCCATCAAGCTTTTCGCTAATACGTATTTGGCAATGCGTGTCGCTTTTTTTAATGAACTGGATACCTATGGAGCCACACATGGGCTCGATTCGCGTCAAGTAATTGATGGTGTCTGTCTAGATCCACGCATTGGAACGCACTACAACAATCCCAGTTTTGGATACGGAGGATACTGCCTGCCTAAGGATACTAAGCAGCTTCTCGCTAATTATCGTGATGTGCCACAGAATCTAATCCATGCCATTGTTGAGTCGAATACGACGAGAAAGGACTTCATTGCGGACAGTATCGTTCGTCAAGCACCCAAGGTAGTGGGAATCTATCGACTCATCATGAAGGCAGGATCAGATAATTTTCGAGCATCCAGTATTCAAGGCATCATGAAGCGCATCAAGGCCAAAGGTATTCAGGTGATTGTGTACGAGCCAACCTTTAAGGGGGATGAGTTCTATAACTCACGCGTGGTGACGGATTTAGCTGCTTTTAAGCGGGAATCGGACATCATTATCGCCAATCGTCGCACTGAAGCTTTGGTCGACGTTGATGCTAAAGTTTTCAGTCGGGATCTGTTTGGGGATGATTTATGACGGTTCTGGTGACCGGTGCGGCGGGATTTATAGGGATGAGTGTGTGTCAGCGACTGCTCGCTCGCGGTGAAGATGTCTTGGGCGTCGATAACCTCAACAATTATTACGACGTGTCTTTGAAGGAGGCTCGGCTGGCTCAGCTCAGGTCTCATGCACGCTTTCGTTTTGCTCGCATTGATATTGCTGATCGAGTTGCAGTGGCAGATTTGTTTGAGGAAGAACGCTTTGAGCGCGTTGTACACCTTGCTGCTCAAGCAGGTGTTCGATATTCGCTGACGAACCCCCATGCGTATGCGGACAGTAACCTGATTGGATTTGTGAATATCCTTGAGGGCTGTCGTAGTTCAAAGATTAAACACCTAGTTTACGCTTCGAGTTCCAGTGTTTATGGCAGCCTTACTAAGGCACCGTTCTCTGAAAATGATAATGTCGATCAGCCGGTCAGTCTTTATGCAGCAACTAAAAAAGCCAACGAGTTGATGGCGCACGCCTATAGTCATCTCTATGACTTCCCTGCAACAGGCCTTCGTTTTTTCACGGTTTATGGCCCTTGGGGAAGGCCGGACATGGCTTATTTTAGCTTTACTAAAGCTATTCTCGAGGGGCGCCCGATTGATGTGTTCAATCACGGTCGACTGCAGCGTGACTTTACGTATATTGACGATATTGTTGAAGGTGTTATTCGTATTTTAGATAAGCCTGTTGCACGAGGGGATAAACCCCCGCATTGTATATTCAATATTGGTAATCATGAGCCAATAGAACTTTTGCAATTTATTGAAACCCTGGAAAAGGCGCTGGGGCGTGAAGCAATAAAAAACTTTATTCCTATGCAGCCGGGTGATGTTCACTCCACTCATGCTGACACGACGAAACTTAAAGAGTGGGTGGGTTTTACACCAAGTACGCCATTGCAAGAGGGTATCGAAAAGTTTGTGGCTTGGTATCGCTCCAGGTACGAACCTACCATTTTGAATAAGCGAGTCGGTTAATATGTGTGGAATAGCGGGCATATTTTCTACTAGAGCATCGACGTCGACGAATGTTGCGGTCACGATTGGCAAGATGGTACGGGCCATAGAGCATCGTGGGCCGGATGATCAAGGTACTTGGGTAGGTTCAGGTGTTGCGTTGGGGCATGCGCGACTGTCAATCATCGACCTAAGCGCTGCAGGACATCAACCCATGTCCAGTGAAGATGGTTGTATTCAAATAGCCTTCAATGGAGAGGTTTACAATTTTTTAGAGTTGCGCTCTGAGCTCGAAGAATTGGGTTACAGATTTAAAAGTAACACTGATACTGAAGTTGTATTGAATGGGTATCATTGCTGGGGTGAAAAAATATTCCAACGATTGCGAGGAATGTTTGCCATTGCATTGTGGGACCAGCGCAGTGAAAGTTTGATCATTGCTCGAGATCGAGTTGGGAAGAAGCCTTTATATTATGCCTGGCACAATGATGTGTTTTTATTTGGATCAGAAATTAAAGCCATTCTTGCTTGGCCTGGATTCAAACGAGAGCCCAATTATGAGGCTATTCATCACTATTTGACATTGCAATACATCCCGGCGCCGTGGTCAGCTTTTAAAGGTGTGAAGAAACTCCCGCAAGCCTGTTATATGATCATTAGCCGCGATGGAAAGGCTGATATCCAAAAATATTGGGCCCTCCCCGAGCCGTCACAAACACGCAGTCGTCCGCTGATAGAGTTGAAGGAAGAGCTTATCAGTTTGCTTGACGAAACTGTACGAATACGAATGATTTCCGATGTTCCGCTCGGCGCATTTCTTTCGGGAGGCGTCGATTCATCAGCCATAGTAGCCATGATGGCGCGACACTCCAGTGGGCGGGTCAAAACGTTTTGCATTGGTTTTGATGAAGCTAACTACGATGAGCGTGCATATGCGCGTATGGTCGCAGAGCGTTACGATACGGATCATCATGAGTTGGTTATCCGTCCCAACGCTACAGCAATTCTACCGCTACTTGCATGGCATTATAACGAGCCATTTGCTGACCCATCAGCTATCCCGACTTATTATGTTGCACAGATTGCACGGCAACATGTCACTGTTGCGCTAAATGGTGATGGGGGAGACGAAAGTTTTCTGGGATACAGTCGCTATTCACAATGTTTGCAGACCGAGTGGATTGGCAGTTTGCCACGGTCATTGCGGCAATTGGCCTCACGTATAGTTCAATCTATTCCGCCACATGTAGATCGTTATCGGGCCTTACGGGTGGCGCGTCGATGGTTATCTTACGTCAGTGAAAAAGACTCTCGCCGTTATGCTCCATCCATGGCGTATTTTTACGAGCATGACAAGATCGCCAGTTATGACGATCAGCTTCGACCATTTCTCGGGGGGTCGACGCTCGATTTGCTCGAGCCGTATTTTCAGCAATCCAAGTCTTATGTCGGCGGCGCAGCTTGGGCTGATATTCACACTTATCTACCGGACGACCTTCTGGTAAAGGTCGATGTTGCCAGCATGGCGCATGGTCTAGAGGCTAGGTCACCGTTGTTAGATCATAAACTCATGGAGTGGGCTGCGCGTATCCCTCCTGCACAAAAGATGAAAGGGGGGGTGACTAAATCCATTCTTAAGTCAGCATTGGAACCCTTTCTACCTAACGAGATACTCTATCGTCCCAAAATGGGTTTTGGCGTACCGATTGATGAGTGGCTTAAAGGCGAACTGAAGGAGTTCGCTTATGACACATTACTGAGTACGCGAGCCCGCCAGAGAGGTCTGATCTCAACAGCGTATGTCGAAACTATGCTAAATGAGCACTGTACTGGCAAGCGTCTGCATCACACTCGTCTATGGGCACTACTAATGTTAGAACTTTGGTTTCAGATGTGGATTGACCCTGCCATAGTTCCGTTATCGCCGCCCACTACACCAACATTAATGTGAACGCAAATATATCAATATGACAACTTCTGTCTGGCGCCACATTCTGCGCGGAATTAAATCATCAATTATTGCTCCGCCTGTCGGTACAGGAGGGACTGTTTCAGCCGAGTATTGCTACTCAGTCTATCTGCGCCACATGGTAATTGCAGATCAGCATGGTCTAGCAACGAGCCCTAAGACCATTGTTGAGCTTGGCCCAGGCGACTCCCTCGGGATTGGTCTTATGGGTATGCTCACGGGAGCGGAACAATATTACGCCCTTGATGCAGTTCGTCATGCAAAAAGAGAGGAAAATATTCGAGTTTTTGATGAGCTAGTGAAGCTGCTTAAAAGTCGATCGCCGATTCCATCGGGTGGTGAGTTTGCAGAAGTGTTACCGACTCTGGACGACTATAGTTTCCCAAATAAAATACTCAACGAATTCAAACTTGCACAAACACTTGCTCCCGAGCGTTTGAGCAGACTTCGCCTGGCCCTGGAAAGCGAGCTAACCGAAGGACCTATTCGCTACCTGGCACCAATGGGGCGAACAAATGAACTTCGGGATAACAGTGTGGATATGATCATCTCGCAAGCTGTAATGGAGCATGTTGATCAACTCCAAGATACTTATTCCGAATGCTTTCGTTGCTTGAAACACAGTGGGTTCATGTCGCACCAGATAGACCTCCGTTGTCACGATACTGCACCTGAATGGAATGGCCATTGGAAGTATTCCGATCTTACGTGGCGTTTGATGCGTGGCGGTCGGCCTTGGTTCATTAACCGGCAACCGTGCTCGGCTCACCTTGGTCTGGTTAAGCAGACAGGATTTAGCCTGCGTGCAGAAATAAAACAACCCGGAAATTTTGGTATTGCCCGTGAGCAGTTAGCAAGTCGTTTTCGGCTTATTTCCGAGAGTGACTTTCAAACAGCCGGCATTTTTGTCTTGGCGAGTAAGCCTGCATGAATAAGAAAGTAGTAGAGGCTCTTGAGTATATTAAGGAGCTTGAGCCGAACGGTGCAATATTTGCGATACCATTTACTATCGAGAGTAAAGATGTACTTGCGTTGTGCGATCATCCACTGTGTAAAGGGGTGGTCCTACGCACACCTTTGCCGGAAATAACAGCAGGCGTTACTAGCGAAAAGTTGGGTTTTTTTGAAAATAACAGTTGGCAGTTACCTACTGTGCGGGCGCCAGTTATTTTTATCGGTTCTCAGCTTATGCTGACTCGGCAGATGGCAATGCAAATTGTTAAGAGTCACAGAGTAAGCATTATATGCAAAAATAGTGGTGTGTATCATAGGCTATCTATTTGCCGATTTTTTATATGGCGCGCTGGAGAAAAACTTATTCTGAGTATTAATAAGAGCTCAGAAAATAATATATTGAGAAAGATTGTAGCCGTCGCGAAAAAAATTCCCGGGCTTCGAACGGTTTGGCGAAGAACGTTCAAGCGTGAAGACTTACTGTTGACAAAGTCGGGTAATGAGCAATCGAATAATAGTGGCCTTACTTCAGATGTGCTTTATCAGGAGTTGCTACAACGCGCTGTTGAGTCCGTTTCTCGTATGGATTACACCGCCATTCCACGGCGGGTAATTCTCGTTAATGCCGGGCTGGCTGCTGGAGGAGCCGAGCGTCAGATTGTAAATACGCTAATTGGTCTAAAGGCTTCAGGGCAATGTGAATCGATTGCGTTGCTCGCCGAATATATTGAATATGCACCAAACCTTGATTTCTTCTTGCATGAGTTACAAATAGCGAAAATTGAAGTGAGTCAGGTACGACATGCCATATCATTAAGTGACGATGGCCTCTCCTCAGTAACCCCAGAGGTGGCCGAGCTACTAGCAGATATTGCACCTGCATTGATCGAAGAAATACTGAATCTCGTCGAAGAGTTTCGCTCTAGACGACCAGAAGTTGTCCATGCTTGGCAAGACTCGAGCAGTATCAAGGCAGGTATTGCCGCAGTCATTGCTGGTGTACCGCGTATTATTTTGGCCAGTCGAAATATAACGCCAGTAAATTTTAGTTACTATCAAGATTACATGCATCCAGCATATCGGGCTCTGGCCTCACTGGAGTGTGTAACGTTTCTAAATAATAGTGAGGCCGGTGCAGTCGACTATACGAAATGGCTTGAGCTTCCTAAAGATCGATTTGTAGTTGTTCGTAACGGCGTGGATCTTGGTTACTTAAAGAAATCGGAAGCAGAAGCAGTTCAGGAGTATCGACAATCTCTTGGTATTCCTGAAAGTGCTCTAGTAGTGGGTTCTATTTTTCGGTTTTGGGCGGAAAAGCGACCGATGCTCTGGTTGCAAGCGGCAGCGTTACTAGCAGGACGTTATCCCGATGTGCATTTCTTAGTTATCGGAGAAGGTCCGATGCGTCAAGAAATGGAGTCATACATCAATAGCAATGGATTACGTGGCCGTGTACACCTTCCGGGAGCTCGTCCGGAGGTCTCGACCCCGCTGTCCGCCATGAACTTTTTTGTCTTGGCATCGGAGTTCGAAGGAACCCCTAATGTAGTTCTTGAGGCTCAGTGGTTGGGACTTCCGATTGTTTCAACTGATGCAGGTGGCGCTCGTGAATCATTTGAACATGGTGTGACTGGATTATTAGCTACTAACGCAACAGCAGAGGATATTGCAGCATTGGTCGCAAAGTATCTAACAAGCCCGATTATGCGAGCCGACTCAAAAAAACAAGGACCGATCTTTGTTGAGCGAAAGTTTGGTGTCGCGCGGATGATTGAAGAAACTATCAAGCTCTATGGCTTTCTACCAAGCGAGCTGGTATTGAACTCGGTGACAGGGTCACCTGCAGAAAAAAGGTGATTACTTGAGTAGGTACAGCATTACTTCAGCTATTAAAGGCCTCTATACAAACCGTAGCTTGCTTCACTCACTCGTTACTCGCGATGTCGCATCGCGATATCGCGGTACGATGCTTGGTTTCCTGTGGGCTGTGGTTTATCCACTGATGATGCTTGCTGTCTACACCTTTGTTTTTGGTGGAGTATTTAATGCACGATGGGCAAGCGGTGGGGGCATGAAGGATTTTGTGCTGATGTTGTACTGCGGCTTAATCATACATGCTGTGTTTTCCGAAACCCTAACGCGGTCGCCTTCAGCAATTGTCGCCAATCCTAGTTATGTTAAGAAGGTGGTTTTCCCTCTTGAATTATTACCTGTCTGCCATCTAGCATCGGCGGCGTTCAATGCGTTGATTGGTATTGGATTGCTAGGCGTGTTCTTGCTTATCGAGCATAAAACGATTTCGCTAACGGCTTTATATGTGCCGTTGGTGTTTCTTCCTTTGTTGTTACTCACGGCGGGTCTCGCCTGGTTTCTCGCCGCGATAGGTGTCTTTTTTCGTGATGTTGGGCAAATGATTGGAGTGATGATGTCGGTACTTTTATTTCTAAGTCCGGTGTTTTATGCATCCTCTGCCGCACCACCGTTGGCACAAAAAATAATCTATCTTAATCCACTGACTTTTCCGATCGAGCAATTTCGAGCAGTGTTGATTTTGGGAGAGCAACCAGACTGGATTTCTTGGGTGGCGTATTCTTCTGTTTCTGTTTTAGTGGCTATAGCCGGTCTTTGGGTGTTTCAGAAAGTTCGCCCTGTATTTGCGGATGTAATTTGATATGAGCACATCAATGGAACGGCCGATTCAACTTGACTCTATCAGTAAATGTTATCGAATTTATAAGAATCCGAAAGACAGACTTAAACAAGCTTTGCTCGATCGATTTCAGAGGGGGCTAGGTAGAAAGAACCCATCTTATCTTTATCGTGAGCACTGGGCATTACGCGATGTTAGTTTTGAGCTTCAAGCGGGAGAGGCTGTTGGTATTCTTGGTCGTAATGGTGCAGGTAAGAGCACTCTGTTACAGATCATAGCAGGGACCTTGGAGCCTACCTCGGGTGTGGTGCAGTCGAGGGGACGGATAACTGCTTTGTTGGAATTGGGTAGTGGCTTCAATCCTGAGTTTACGGGGCGAGAGAATGTCTTTCTTAATGCGCAAATCTTGGGTATGTCGAATGAAGACGTTGTTACTCGCTTTGATGATATAGCCAGCTTCGCAGACATAGGCAGTTTTATTGAGCAGCCGGTAAAGACGTATAGTTCCGGAATGATGATGCGGCTTGCTTTTGCTGTCCAGACAGTTTTGGATCCAGATGTTTTAATTGTCGATGAGGCCTTATCTGTTGGCGACGTAAAGTTTCAGGAAAAGTGTTTTCGTAAGCTCAGAAGCCTTAGAGATGATGGTACGAGTATTCTTTTTGTTTCCCATGACATTAACGCGGTAACCAGTTTTTGTGACCGTGCTCTACTATTCGAGTCTGGACGATTGATTAGTTCTGGCAAGCCTGTCGACGTTTCAAAGGCTTTTATCGAAACCTTATACAGCGACTCTCCAGCCAACCGTGTAGATGAGGTGAGTGAAAACCTATCCGTCGAGAATACTCTGGATTTCGAATCATCTGATCAAACTGCTATTGAAGATGAGGATGGGAAAATAAAGCAACCGGATGATTACCGTTTCGGGAATCGTAAGGTTGAAATACTAAAAATTGCTATTTTTGATCAGGATGGCAATCAGACTGAAGTCCTTGTTTCTGGTGCTCGTTATACAATTACTCAAACAATCATAGCTCATGCTCCCATTGTTGATCTGTCTTCCGGTTTTATAATCAGAAACAAAAGAGGGATTGATATTTTTGGAGTGACCAATAAAACAGCGGGTGTGGATTTTTCCCCAATAGAAACCGGTCAGACTTTACTGGTCAGCATTGAGATTGATACATGGTTGGCTGCGGGTGATTATTTCTTGCAGGCGGCAAATGCTGGCGATGACGGAGTTCAATATGACTGTAGGATCGACGCTCTGCATTTTGTAGTCATTAATACACCTGTATTGTTTACCACATCAATTGTTAACCTGAACCCGAAGTTTCGGTTTGATCTGGTCCGCACGATACCAAATATAGCGAGCTCTAAAAATGGATAATCTTATAACTTTTCAGCAGCTTGGCATAGCTGATGAGATGACTAATCCGGCTGTAAAGAAAATTCTCGATGCTGTTTCTCCCTATAGCATGGTTCATGAGACAGGTATCGTATTTAGTATGGGTGCTGTCGTCTATGCAATAAAGAATAAGCTCCCAGGAGCGATTCTAGAATGCGGAACTTGGAGGGGAGGATGTTCGGTTGCTATGTTGTTGATTCAGCGTGAACTGTTCGGGAAAGTAGTAAAGCCTGTCTACATGTTGGACAGTTTCGAAGGTTTGCCTAGTGTTGATCATAGAGATGGTCCTCTCGCGGCGGAATGGCAAGCAGGTGCAGATAAGGAAAAATTCTTCGATAATTGTAAAGCAGCACAGAATGATCTTGAAAGCTTATTGCAATTGCATAATTTTTCTTCTGCTGATTATAAGGTGGTTAGAGGCTGGTTTGATAATACTATTCCAGTTGTTGCATCGGAGCTTTCAGCTCAAGGTCTTGCTGTTCTTAGGCTTGATGGAGATTGGTATTCCTCCACAGATGTTGCATTGAGATATCTTTGCCCTATTACAGTTGAGCAGGGTGTTGTCGTTGTTGATGATTATTATGCTTGGGATGGATGCGCGCGGGCCACACACGACTATCTATCAAGTAATGATCTACCTTATCGAATAAAATCGCTACCCTACAATTTTGGAGCCTATTTCATCAAGCGAGCATGCAGAACCAGTTTCAACGAATTTTGAGGAGGTGGGTATGGTTAAAAGAATTCACTGGACTCCCCAATTAGTCAGCACATTTTGGGATGGGGTGGCGCAAACAGAACTTGATAACCTGTCTTTCGGTAAAGTTGCAGGACCAGACTTTATTGAGCTCATTAGTAAGTTTCTTGTTCCAGGCGGTCGTCACCTGGATTTTGGGGCAGGTAGTGGTCATGTACTTCAAATTCTTTTGGATCGTGGGCTAAATGCCGCTGGATTTGATCCATCACCAGATCGTCAAGCACTGTTGTTAGATAAAATAGGTGGGCACCAGAACTTTTTGGGTGTTCAAGGTGCCGACTCTAACGAGCAATATGATGTCGTTCTCTTGATGGAAGTTATTGAGCATATATTGGACGATGACTTTCAACAGGTGCTAGAGCGAGTTGCAATGTTTGTCAAGCCAGGAGGGAGTTTAATTGTATCAACTCCTAATAATGAAAATTTAGAGACTGCAAGTGTCTATTGCCCTGTCTCAGATACTTTTTTTCATCCTTGGCAACATGTTCGTAGTTTTACTCCGGATAAACTTTCTGGATGCCTCGCTGGTTTTGGGTTTACCTCGGAGTTTATTGCTTTGGCAGATTTTTCAGCTGACGCAGAAGCTTTAAAATTACAAAAGGCTGGCGTGGTATCCAAGGCGCAATTAGCGCAATTGAATGAGGCTGTTAAATTAGCTGTTAAAGAGTGCGACCTACAACGGCAAGAGCTTGATAAGATTGATGATTTCTTGGGCAGTCGTGTCAATCTAAGTGTTTGGCAGAAAATAAAAATTCGTATAAAGCTATTGTTTCAGTTTCGAAAAAAAGTTTCCGAATTACATTCAATCGCACACGCCATGTCCTATCGTCTTAATGAAGTATCTACAGATACACTTAGAGTGCTCGGGACGGTACTGGAGAACAATGACGAATCTCCATTGGTTGATGCGCCAGACGGTATCAATTTGCGTATTGGGCGAGAGACGACCATTGTTTATGTAGGTCGAAAAATATGAGAATCGGGCTTTTCAGTGTTTTCAAGTCGTCGCCTTGGTTGGGCTCTGGTATTGGTGTATATGCTGAGGTAGCAGTACATACTGCTGAACTATAACTTAAAGGCTGTTAGCTAATGTTTAGCATTGAATTTTTACATGTAATACGCGAATACGAGTATAACAAGATTGTCGCCCGACTC
Source organism: Pseudomonas sp. 910_21 (assembly GCF_052850735.1). Taxonomy (NCBI): domain Bacteria; kingdom Pseudomonadati; phylum Pseudomonadota; class Gammaproteobacteria; order Pseudomonadales; family Pseudomonadaceae; genus Pseudomonas; species Pseudomonas sp. 910_21. Next base: position 115,216 of record NZ_VXCY01000010.1, read on the forward strand.
CCTCCGGGGAGTCGAGTGCTCGAGATTGGCGGGGGTACGGGATATCAGGCAAAACGTTTGGCTGAGGATGGCTTTATCGTTGACTCAATTGATATACCTGACTCGAACTATGCGGGCCAAGGTGAGTTTCCGGTTCAGCCTTACGATGGTCGGAATATTCCTTTTCCAGAGAATAACTTTGATGTGGTGTTCTCTTCAAATGTTCTAGAGCATGTTCTTGATTTGCCATATCTCCAAGCAGAGATTAAGAGGGTTTTGAAGCCTAATGGTATTTGTGTGCATCTCATGCCAACGGGCGCATGGCGTTTTTGGACTAATATTGCACACTACATAGAGCTTTTTCAGCGGCTATGCTGTTTGGCTCCTCGTTTGTTTCCCAGAGGCCTTTCAAAGCGTGCACTTTCTGATGCAATGAGTGTGGCACGATTGATGGCCGGGACAGTGAAACACTATGCAATCGTTCCGCGTCACGGTGAGACCGGTAATGCTGTTAGCGAAATAGTAACTTTTAGTTCAAGTCACTGGGTTAAGCATTTCCTGAGCCAAGGTTTCTCAATTCAAGAGGCTACTTCTGCGGGACTTTTCTATACTGGGCATATGGTGTTAGGGACAAAGCTATCATTAAGCCTGCGGCAAGTGCTTTCCAAATTTCTTGGTAGCGCCTGTGTGATTTATGTAGTTCACCCTAAATAGGCGTTTTGAGGTATTGCGCTTGAGCGAGTCACGGATAGTTCGGTTAATGCTGCGTTTGATTTCCGCTGATGTAACTTGGTTGATTCATCGTTTAAAGTTGTCGCTAGGGTGGCGTGGAGTAGTCCCTCGCCCCAGTATGTTAGTGACGAAGGTTCGGCCAGTTAGCCAGCGATATAGTAGGTTTTCGGGTCAAAACGTACCAATAAAAGTCATAGTGTTTTCTCATAATCTTTGCTATGAGGGAGCGTCAATAAGTTTAAAGGAACTTGTTATTGGTTTGTTTCATTGCCAAGAAATCATTCCAGAGGTTTTTGCCTTCGAGGACGGCCCGCTGCGTGCTGAATATATTTCGCACGGGATTAAGGTAACAGTGCTTCCAGGAATACTGCATAAAATTTCAACGTTTAAAAAGTTGAACGTTGAAGTCGAGCGCCTAGCTTTACTTATCAGTGAGCGCGAGACTGACTTGGTTTTTGTAAATACTCTTTTAAACTTTCCGGCGATTCTGGCCGCAGAACATGCTGGCGTACCTTCAGTATGGAACCCTCGCGAGAGTGAACCTTGGAACAGTTATTTCCGCTTTTTGCCTGACCCGGTTGCGCAGCGTGCGATTGCTGCGATCGGACTGCCTAGACGCGTCGTATTTGTTGCGCATGCCACGCGAAAGGTCTGGTCGGATTTTGATGAGCAGAATAGTTTTACAGTCATTCATAATGGAATAAATCCCAATCGTTTTGATCGTTGCAGGGATCTTGCTGAGAAAGCGCGTTGCCGTGATGCTTTAGGTTTGAGTGCCAACTCTATAGTGATTTTGTGTGTGGGCACATTGTGCGAAAGGAAGGGCCAGATGGATTTGGTCGAGGCTCTTTCCCAGTTATCAGATACAGTTTCTAACCGGGTTAAGATAGTGTTAGTCGGAGATGATCGTGGTGGCTATGCCGATGCTATTAAAAGCGCTTGCAATGCACTTCCCAGCGGACTTCGTAGTTGTATTCTGACTATTCCTGCGACTGAGTCGATAGACTCTTTCTACGCGGCGGCTGATATTTTTGTTCTTAGTTCAAGGGTTGAAAGTTTTCCTCGTGTGGTGCTTGAAGCCATGCTTTTTGGGTTGCCAATTATCACTACCCCCGTATTCGGGGTGTTGGAACAAGTAGTTGAGGGCCTAAATGCGCTGTTCTATTCACCGGGCGATACGAGTTTGTTGGCAAAGCAAATCGAACTGTTAGTAGATGATGACAAGCAACGTTTGCGAATGGCCGAAAACTCCTTGCAGATCATATCGCAGATGACAACTTTTAATGAGATGGTGGCTGCTTATGCCAGTGTTTTCAGGGACGCTACACACTGAGATGCTATGAGCTGGCCAAGGGGGTTGGTGTTCTGAGCATTTATTTTGTAAGTGATACTGAGTAGCCCATTAACCCTGATAATTGAGTTGCTCGGTGGAGTGATAGATGGATGATGACTAGCTGCCTGAAGCACTCGCCCGTTTAGGATACCAGGCCGTGAAATTCCACGGCCTGTACGTTCACCAGAATCAGTCGCTCTGGTCAGTCGTGGAAATCACTTCATCAATCTTCCAGCAACCCTTGTCCTTGATCATCCGTACATCGACGATCTGGGTGGTATCCGGGGTACTGCCCAGCGTTACCTGCTCCTTGGCGCTGGAGCCCTGGATCTGCGGTTCGCTGACCTTGATCTGGGTCAGCCACTCGTCCATGTAGTCCTGGGCCTTGAGGAAGTAGTCCTCTTCCAGGCCGTCGGGGCTGGCCATCTGTTTCTTGATCTTGGCGATCAGCGAGTCAGAGACGTACTTCTTCATTTCTGGGACGTTGTCGGTCAGAGGGTCCTTGTCTTCGCTGAAGGTTTGCAGGTACCAGCTGTAGAACGCCTGAGTGGCGGGTTTTGGCGAGCTGGCGCAGTCGGCCAGGGCGACCGACTGATGCATGGCGACCGCTGCCAGCAGCGAGCAGAACAGCATTCTCATGGGGAACCCCTTACGGATGGCGATAGATTTTGTAGGCAGGCTTGTGCACCCGATAGGAATGTCCCGGGTAAAAACCGTGCAGTTGCTTGAAGTCTGACACCCAGAGCTTGCCGTTGAACATCGCCATGTGGCCGTGGGGATGCCCGGCAATGGGCTGGATGATGACCACGTCGCCTGCTGCAGGCGTCTGGCCGGCCGGTTGCTCGATAAACCCGGCGGAGGTCAATGATGAGCCGAAATCCTTGGCCGAGTGCTTCCTGTGCAAAATCACCCCACCGCCACCGGCTTCGATCGCCTGGCGGGTGTAGGCCGCGCAGCGTCCGGTACTGCCGGCGTGAGCGTGCGCGTTCAAGTGACTGATAGCGGCTTGTTTATTCCACATTCCTTGTCATCCGAGAGTCCTGGAGAGCGGCGAGTTTATGCTTGCGCAGGGATGCCGGGAATACTGGCTAAGTGCCTTATTTTCGGGCTTTGGGGGGCGCATCACAGTTATCGTTCTGACCGGTAAAACCGCGCTGAGTCAAAGCCGGCAAAGGAGGCCTCAACCCTTCAGCCGGGCTGTAACTCAAGGGCGCTGCGCGATGCCGTTTGCACCCGGTTGCGCCCTCGGTCTTTGGCGCCATACAGCGCTTCATCGGCCAGGGATAGCAAGCGCGGCAGGTCGTAGCCCTGGGTTTCGCTGGTCACCACGCCGATGCTGACACTGAGCAGCCCTGGCTTCAGCAGAGGCAATCGTGCAAATGCTTGGCGAATCCGTTCGGCCACCAGCACGGCGGACTGCTCATCGGTCGACTCCAGGAGGCAAGCGAACTCTTCACCGCCGATGCGGGCAAACACGTCTTTCTCGCGCAGGGTTTCTGAGAGCACCCGGCTGAAGGCGATCAGCGCCTGGTCCCCGGTCTGATGGCCGAAGGCGTCGTTCAGGCGCTTGAAATGATCAAGGTCGCACAGCAACAGGGCCATTGGCGCGCCTCGGCGCTGGCATTCGAGCAGCATCTGCTCGCCATGGACCATGAACGCCCGGCGGTTACCAATGCCCGTCAGGGCGTCGCTGAAGGCCGCCGCCTTGAAGCGCAACTCCACCCGCTCCTTGACCATGCACAGGGTGACGTAGGCAATGCCGATCACATACAGCATCGACTCGAACAACATGAACGAGAACAGTGGCACTCCGGCGCCGTAGCCTTTCAGCGCCTGATCCATCGCCAGGCCCTGGTCAATGACGGCACGCACGCTGTAGAACGTGGTGTGCAGCAGGGTCAGGGCCAGGGCAGGCATATAGGCGACTTCCAACTGCCGGCGGCTGCGCCAGAACTCCAGCATGGTCAGCAGGCCATAACCGGCCGTCAGCAGCGAATACACCGACACCCGAACCGTCATCGACTGATAGAACGCAGGCACCATGCACAGGACCAGCCAGATGCCGGCCCCGGCGAGCATGCCCGGAGCATGGGGCGAACGCCCGGCGAACACTCGCATCGCCGTCCAGTTGAGACCGGCGCTCAGCAGCAGGACCACGTTGCCGAGCACTTTCGGTACGCAGTCCATGCCCATGTCGCGCAGGCTCACCAGCACCATCCCCGCCGCGGCCAGCAGCATCATGCCGCCGAGGTAGGCCAGCGGGCGCTCGCGGGGTTCCTGCCGCCAGGCGTGGAAGGTCAGCAGGCTCATGAGGAAGAAAATGAACACCGAGACGACCAGCAGGGTGGGGATATGCAGGGCCATGTCCGGGGTTCTCGTGATGTCGCGTTCAAGGGCGGGGAAGCAAAGCCGCGGCCGGAAGCGGGCGAATTGCCATCAGTGGGCGCGATTGTAGCGAGAACTTCCGGGCCTTGGTGGATGTTGCTGCAGGAAGTGCCCGGTCTAGCGAAATACGCCGCAGACCGCGTTGCCCTGGTAGCCGTGCGCGATCGGTCCGAGAAACATGAACGGACCACAAGCGTAGAAATCCGAACTGATTTTCCGATTTGTGTACAGCAGCGGCACTTCGACGCCATTGATATCGTCGCCATAGGCGGTGGCGCTGTAGGACTCGCAGACTGGCAGCTTGAGTGGAATTGGCAGGATCACGACCAAGAGGGTGGTGCCACACCACTGGCGTTCGGGCGTGCTCTTTTCCGTGTGGGTGACAACCGGCTTCATGGAGTTGCCGATGAGCCTTTGGTGAGCCTCGGTTTTCGAAACTTGCATGTAGGGCATATCCACCCAGGCGCCCACGCAGCCGCTGAGGCCAAGGGCTGCAAACGTGGCAACCATTGCGCTTTTCATGGTCCGCCGCACGGGCTGCTGGAGGACCAGGCTGGGGTTCATGGCCGGTGCTTCGGGCTTGGATTCCAGGGGGGCGGCAAAGCTGCGTAGGTCGTGCATCCTGCACCTGTTGTCGAAGTGGCCGAGCCTTCCCGTCCCCGGGTTTCAGGCATTAAAAAGCCGGCTTGTGGCCGGCTTCTCGGGGACTGGCTTGGTTCATTTTTGGTAAACCGCACCAGCCTTCAAAACGTACACCCAGCTCTTGCGGCTGGCTGTGGGACTGGGCAGGAAAGTCATCCGCTTCGTCGGGCGATCTGACCGCCTGAGGGGTCGATGCGCAAATGTGGGGCGCAGCATACGCATATTCGTCGGCAATTCCCAGTGCGAAGCGCTATCCAGAGGCCTTGAGGCGGTAAAAAGTGTGGGGAATGTGTTGCTGGATGCGTGGTTGCCGGAAGAGGCTTTTCACCGGCAAGCCGGCTCCTGCAGGCGATGCTGCGGTGTGCGGGCATAAAAAAACCCCGGATAACCGGGGTTCTTTCTTGAGGCGTGTTGCTCGAAGCTTGCAGCGGCTTCTTAGCCCTTATAGGCGGCAACCGACTTCAGGATCTCGGCGCGGGCTGCATCGGCATTGCCCCAACCGTCGATCTTCACCCACTTGCCTTTTTCGAGGTCTTTGTAGTTCTCGAAGAAGTGCTTGATCTGTTCCAGCAGCAGGGCTGGCAGGTCGGTGTATTCCTTCACGTCGACGTACAGCTGGGACAGCTTGTCGTGTGGTACTGCGATGACCTTGGCGTCGCCGCCGCCGTCGTCGGTCATGTTCAGGATGCCCACTGGACGGGCACGGATCACCGAGCCTGGCGCTACTGGGTACGGGGTCACGACCAGCACGTCGAGGGGGTCGCCGTCGTCAGCCAGGGTGTTGGGGATGAAGCCGTAGTTGGCCGGGTAGAACATTGGGGTGGCCATGAAACGGTCAACGAACAGGCAGTCGCTGTCTTTGTCGATTTCGTACTTGATCGGCGCATGGTTGGCCGGGATTTCGATCGCGACGTAGATGTCGTTCGGCAGGTCTTTGCCCGCCGGAATCTTGCTGTAGCTCATTGGGCGTTGCCCCCGTTAGTTGACCAAATGACTTGGCCGGATTGACCAAAAAGTGGCGGCGATTATAGACACACTCCGCAACCGTTGCTACGTGCCAAGGGTCGTAGAACCTTGGTTGTACTGTCTCGCAGACGTGTTCGGACGGGCCGTGCGACCGGCGGTTTTGCCATCGGTCGGCAGGCATGGCAGTGGTCTTTCAACTGGCCTTCAGATGAACAACGTATCAGCGCGACAGGACATTAGTGGTGCGTTTGATAGACCGGATCTTCAGCTTGAAGTTGCTGCAGCCGGGCCAATGGATTCTGCCGATAAAACAACTGCAACTGTTCATAGACTTTCGGATAGGCCGCCACGAGCAAATCCGGGGCGCTGAAGAAGTATTCGCTGGTGACGGCGAAGAACTCCGCAGGGTTTTCCGCCGCGTAGGGATCGATGGCGGTTTCTGTGTCTGGGTCATGGTCGAGCTGACGGTTGAGATCGTCGTAGGCACTTTGCATCACCTGCGCCCAGTCGCTGACTCGCATGTCGCTGTGCAGCGGCGGCAGGCCATTGGCGTCGCCGTTGAGCATGTCCAGCTTGTGGGCGAGTTCGTGGATCACCAGGTTGTAGGCTTCCCAACCGCCACTGGCCAGCACCCCGGGCCAGGCGAGGATGATCGGGCCCTGCTGCCAGGCTTCGCCGCTGTGCTCGCCGTCCCATTCATGTTCGATACCGCTGGCATCGCGGTGGCGCTGGGGGCTGAGGAAATCGTCGGGATAAAGAATGATTTCATGGAAGCCCTGGTACCAGTTCAGGTCGCCCAGGTGCAGCAGCGGCAGTTGCGCCTGGGCCGCCAGCAGCAGGCGTTGCTCCTGATGCAGCTCCACGCCGGGCAGGGCGGTAAGGTGCTTGTCGTCGAGAAACAGCACACTGGCTTCCCGTAGCCACTGGTCCTCGGCGACGCTGATGCCGTCGAGGAAGGGCAGGTGCTGGCGCACCCGCTGCCAGGTTTCATCGCTGACCGGGTGCTTGGCCAGCCGGCGCTTGCGGCGCCAGGCGCTGAGGGACCACATGCTGGTTAGCGGGTTTCGGCTTTTTCAGCGCTGCGGCTGAAGCGGCTGCGCAGCAGGCCAATGATCATCGGCACCAGGGACAGGAGGATGATGGCCACCACCAGCAACGACAGGTTCTTCTTGATGAACGGCACGTTGCCGAAGAAGTAGCCCAGGGTCACCAGGCCGCCGACCCAGAGGATGGTGCCGGCCACGCTGAAGGCGAAAAAGCGCGGGTAGGGCATGCGGGCCACGCCGGCGACGAAAGGCGCGAAGGTGCGGATGATCGGCAGGAAGCGCGCCAGGGTTACGGTCTTGCCACCGTGCTTTTCATAGAAATCGTGGGTTTTTTGCAGGTAGTCGCGGCGGAAGATCTTCGAATTGGGGTTGCTGAACAGCCGTTCTCCCGCTGTTCGCCCGATCACGTAGTTGGTGCTGTCACCGAGGATCGCCGCCAGCATCAGCAGGCCGCCCAGCAGCACCGGGTCCATGCCGCCGCCTGCGGCCACTGCGCCGGCGATGAACAGCAGGGAGTCACCGGGCAGGAACGGGGTCACCACCAGGCCGGTTTCACAGAAAATCACCAGAAACAGGATGGCGTAGATCCAGGGCCCGTAGTTGGTCACCAGCATGTCGAGATAAACGTCGAGATGAAGGATTAGGTCGATCGGGTTGAAATCCATTGGGGCACCTGTGGTGACAGCCTGGCTCGGCAGGCCTGTGCGATGACTCGGAGAAAGGGACTACAAGGATGTGTAGATTTTCTTACGACTCGAAAAGGTCGGCATTATAAAGGCTGATAGGTGAAATGCGTGTTCAGATTGTAGCGGGGCGTTTCGGTGTGCTCAGCGTGGCAGGCTGCCTGGGATATTCCCTGGCCTGAGGGGATAAGGCGGCCCTTGGGCCGCCGTCAGTGAGATCAGCTATCGCTGAGGGGCAGGATGTAGTTCTTGAACTCGCTGTCTTCGCGAAAGCCCATGGACTCGTAGGTTTTCTGCGCCACGGCGTTGTTGCTACTGGTGGACACTCGCAGGCGAACAGCGTTGGTTTCCTTGGCCATCTTCTTCGCGGTACGCATCAGGTTGTCGGCCACCAGCTGACGCCGAGCATCTTCAGCGACGTAGATGTCGTTGAGAATCCATACACGCTTCAGAGACAGGGAAGAAAAGCTCGGGTACAGCTGGCAAAAACCCAGCAATTTGCTGCTGTCATCATCGGCCAGGGCCAGGTAGATCACCGATTCCTTGCGTCGCAGGCGCTTTTCCAGAAAGGCCCGGGACGAGTCCGGGTAAGGCAGGGCGCCATAGAATTCGCGGTACTTGACGAATAACGGGGTCAACAGATCCAGGTGCTCGAGGGTTGCTTGAGTAATCCGCATGGTGGCTCTCAACTTCAAGTGGATGTGACGGCACAGGTTGGATGACTCGGGCAGCCGTGTTCCGATGCTGCCCAAAGCGGCGAAAAAGCGCAATCGTCTTGCAAAATCACGCTTGGGGTGGTCCCAGAAGGAAGTTGCCCTTCATGTCTGCCGTTGAGTCGCTGTCCAGGGTCTGCACTTGCGCTTCGTCTTTGAGGTTCACCCCCGACAATTGCCGGCGGCAGGCTTCACGCATCAAGTACAGCAGGCGGTGGGCGGCCATGCCATAACTCAGGCCTTCCAGGCGCACGTTGGAGATGCAGTTGCGATAGGCGTCGGTGAGCCCGACTTTCGGCTGGTAGGTGAAGTACAGCCCCAGGCTGTCGGGAGAACTGAGCCCAGGACGCTCACCGATCAGGATCACGGTCATTTTCGCCCCCAGCAGCTCGCCAATCTCGTCGGCTACCGCTACGCGACCCTGTTCCACCAGGATTACCGGCGACAGCGACCAGCCTTCGGCTGCGGTCTGTTCTTCCATGCGCGCCAGAAAGGGCAGGGTGTGGCGATGCACCGCCAGGGCCGACAGGCCATCGGCCACCACCACCGCCAGGTCGACTCCGCCGGGATGAGCGCTGGCATAGTCCCGCAGGGCCTGGGCCGAGTCATCGCTGAGCCGACGTCCCAGGTCGGGCCGTTGCAGGTAGCTGTGGCGATCGGTGGCGGCGCTGTGGACCAGCAGGCTGTCACGTCCACGCTCGGCCAACTGGGTGCTCAGGCCGGCGTGGTCGAAGGGCAGGTGCACGGCATCCCGGGCCTGAGCGTGGGCGAACTGGAAGTCCAGCTGGGCGCCGGTCGGCAGGCTGGTGCCGGTGCGGCCCAGGGCAATGCGCGCGGGGGTCAGGCGACGCAATTCCAGCCAGGGGTTTTGCGAGTCGGTCGGATGTTTTTGCATGAGCCTGTTCCTTATCCCAACTGGGCCAGTGCCTGGCGGAAAGCCGGTGGCAGGTTGTTGCCGAAATGCACCTTGCCGTCGGCCTGGGTGAAGATGCCGGTCCTGGCCAGCCATTGCTCGAACTCGGGTGCAGGTTTCAGGCCCAGGGTCTGGCGAGCATAGAGCGCGTCGTGGAAGGACGTGGTCTGGTAGTTGAGCATGATGTCGTCGGAGCCGGGGATGCCCATGATGAAGTTGATTCCGGCCACGCCCAGCAGGGTCAGCAGGTTATCCATGTCGTCCTGATCGGCTTCGGCGTGGTTGGTGTAGCAGATGTCGCAACCCATGGGCACGCCCAGCAACTTGCCGCAGAAGTGGTCCTCAAGGCCGGCGCGGATGATCTGCTTGCCGTTGTACAGGTACTCGGGACCGATGAACCCCACCACGGTATTCACCAGGAACGGCTTGAAGTGCCGGGCCACGGCATAGGCGCGGGTTTCACAGGTCTGCTGGTCGATGCCGAAGTGGGCGTTGGCCGACAAGGCGCTGCCCTGGCCGGTCTCGAAGTACATCAGGTTCTGCCCGAGGGTGCCGCGGTTCAGGCTCAGGCCTGCCTCATAGCCCTCCTGGAGCACGTTGAGGTTGATACCGAAGCTGGCGTTGGCGGCTTCGGTGCCGGCAATCGACTGGAACACCAGATCCAGGGGGACACCGCGATTGATCGCTTCGATGGAGGTGGTGACGTGGGTCAGCACGCAGGCCTGGGTTGGGATCTCGTAGCGCTGGATGATGGCGTCGAGCATTTCCAGCATGGCGCAGATCGAGGCGATGCTGTCGGTGGCCGGGTTGATGCCGATCATCGCATCGCCGTTGCCGTACAGCAGGCCGTCGAGAATGCTCGCGGCGATGCCGGCCGGCTCGTCGGTGGGGTGGTTGGGTTGCAGGCGGGTGGACAGTCGCCCGCGCAGGCCCAGGGTGCCGCGAAACTTTGTCACCACGCGAATCTTCTGCGCCACCAGGATCAGGTCCTGCACGCGCATGATCTTCGACACCGCGGCGGCCATTTCCGGGGTCAGGCCCGGCGCCAGTGCCCGCAGGCTCTGCTCGTCGGCGGCGTCACTGAGCAGCCAGTCGCGAAAACCGCCAACGGTGAGGTGGCTGACGGTGGCGAAAGCCTGCTTGTCATGGCTGTCGATGATCAGTCGGGTGACTTCGTCGGACTCATAGGGAATCAGCACTTCTTCGAGAAAGTGCTTGAGGGGGATATCCGCCAGGGTCATCTGGGCAGCGACCCGTTCGCCGTCGTTGAGGGCGGCGACCCCGGCCAGAAAATCTCCGGAACGGGCCGGGCTGGCCTTGGCCATGACTTCCTTGAGGCTGTCGAAGCGATAGGTCTGAGAACCTACGCTGTGGGAAAATTGGGCCATCTCAGTCTCCGTTTCAACGATGTAGGGGCGTTGCCGAGTGCTGGCGGATCATCAGGATGCCACCTTCTTCAGCAGGTTTTCCAGACGGTTTCCGGCAGCCCGGTGGTGGAGGATGGCAAAGGCCTTTTCCGCCACCAGACTGCCGCCTTCCAGCGGTGGCAGGCCACCGCTGTAGATGTTCGAGATCACGGTGTATTCATAGCGAATGTCCGGGTTGCCGCTGAACTGGGCGGCGGCGCGGCGGGCCTGGTCGTCCGGCAGGCGGTAGCCCAGGTAGGCGGACATGCTGCGCGAGGCCAGGGCATCGCCGCCGGGACGCTCGCCGATCAGCACGATGATCAGTTGCGGTTGCAGGGCTTCGCCCACCGACTCCGCCAGCTTGACCCGGCCATAGGGCGCGAGGATCGGCTGGCCGATGCGCAGTTCGCGACTCTGCAGGCCGTCCATCAGCACCGGCAGCAACTCGGGAATGTTGTGGTGGATGGCCTCGGCACTGAGGCCGTCGGAAATCACGATCTGCACGTCGTTGTATTCCGGTTTAAGGCGCCGCAGCACTTCCTCGGTCAGTCGCGCGCCCAGCTCCGGGTCTTGCAGGTGAGCCAGCTTGTCCGGGGCAGCGGTACGCAGCTCGCGCAGGGCAATGGCGCCGATTTCGCTGGGGCGCAGGTCGACGTAGATCGCCTCTCGGGCCACCGCGAGGTTGGCGCGCACGGTCCGCGACACCGTGTTGGCCGGGCGTGGGCCGGCATTGTCGAAGCCGTAGGTGGCCGGGGTGGATTCCAGCAGGCGCTGGAAGTCGATGTCCGATGCGCAGAAGATCCGCGGATTGCCCCAGTTCGGCCCGCGCTCCACGTTGCCGTGGGCGTCCTCCTGGAAAATCCCCTTGCCCAGGGCCCAGCGCAAGTATTCCGGGGCCGGCGCCAGGTCGTGGACTTCTCGCAGGGTCTGGTTGTCGTGGGCGCTGGTGTCGAAGTAGGCGAGCATGCGGTCGGTGCTCAGGTACACGTCCATGAAGAAGTTGGCGCCTGCGGCAGTCAGCAATTCAGTGGCCATCTGCTGGCCTTCCAGGGTCACCTGGGAATGCAGGGTGTAGCAGGGCGCCATGCCCATGGGCAGGCCCAGCAGCTTGCCCATGAACTGGTCCTGCAGGCAGGAATAGGTCATCTCGAAGTTGTCGAGGTGGGTTTCCGGGCCGATGAAACCGGTGACGTTATTCACCATGTATGGCCGATAGCGCCGGGCCAGCCCGTAGCACAGGGCTTCGCACGTGGTCATGTCGATGCCTTCGTGCTTGCCGTAGGTCAGCTCGCTGCCCTGGCCGGTCTCGAAGTACATGAAGTTTTCCGCAACATCGCGCAGCGGGCCACGTTCGGTCATGGTCTGCCAGGCCTGATCCAGCAGCTGCACGGTGACGTCGAACTCGTCGGTCAGGGTGCGCTCGGTCCCGGCCAGGCTCTGGAACATGATTTCCACCGGGGCGCCCTGGTCGAGGCAGGCCAACTGGGTCTTGATGTGGGAGAGCACGCAGATCTGCGTCGGTGCTCCGGTTTCCCGGCGTAACTTGTCCAGGTGGTGCAGGGTGGCGCTGATGTTGTCCACGGTGTCGATGGCCGGGTTGAGGCCGATCAACGCGTCCCCCGAGCCCATGCTCAGGCCGGTGTAGACCAGTAGGGTGATGCCGCTGAGGTTGTCGGTGGGATGGTTGGGCTGCAGCCGCGACGACAGAGTACCGGGCAGGCCCACCAGGGTCCTGGCCTTGGCCGCCGCGCCGCTCTTGAGCTTTTTCGACAGCAGGATCAGTTCGTGGACATCCAGCAGCTTGGCCAGGGCAGCCACCATGACCCCGGTCAGGGCCGTGCCGATGCGGCGTATTTCGGTGCCATGGCTGCGCAACAGGCGATCTTTCAGGGCGCCCAGGGTCAGGTCGGCGATCTCGCCAAAGACGCTGGGGTCGATGTCGTAGTTGACCTGCATGACACTGTCGATGCGGCCGTGGCGGTCTGTCAGCGGATGCTGGAAATAGTGATCCAGGGTCAGCTCGGAGAGCACCTTGCGCGCCGCCTCGCGGGTGATTTCATCTGCAGCCGCGAGCCCCGCCACCCGGTCCCCGGCCTTGCTGATGTCGGCGGCGCCGAGCACCGCCTTGAGGCTGGCGAAGCCTATTTCGCGGTCCAGCACCCGGGTGCTGTAGGCCTGTTCGGCAAGCACTTCGGGAAGGCGGATGTGCTGCAGTGCGGTGAGTGACATGGCAAGACTCTCCTTGGCCGGCATCGGCTCAGTGCACGCCGTAGAAGGCGACGGGCACGATGTGCTGGTGGGGTTTTCCCAGGTTGATGAAGTGTGCCGAACGCTCGCGTACTTCATCGATGACGATCAGGTTGCAAGAACTGCGCCCCCAATCCGTGGCGTAGTTGCCCAGGACCTTGCCGACGTTGCTTTCCAGCAGCAGCACCAGCGGCCACTGCGGGGCGGGGCGCGCCTGGTCCAGGGCCCGGGCCAGGCGTGCGCCCAGCTGGCGGAGGTCTTCCAGTCGTGGCGCCTGGCCGTTGTCGAGCAATTGCAGGCAAGCGCCGTCGCAGCTGCTCAGTGCCAGGGCCAGGGCGTCGTCCAGTTGCTGCTGGGTGGCACCCATGGGCAACCGGGCGACGATGGGCAGGTCCTTGAGGGGCAGCACCTCGGGCTGGGGCAGAAACAGGGTGCTGCCGGAAATCTCGGTGTTGTGCAGGGTCAGGCCGTAGACCGTGGCTCGGCCGCGGTTTTCCGGCACCAGCCGGGTGGCCGCCCGCACCAGTCGCGGGTGGCGGGCAATGGCCAGGGCCAGATCGATGCCCAGATCGCCGTAGTAGGTGGTGCCGGGCATGGGTTCGCCTTGCAGGTGGCGATAGAGCAGTTCGCCCACGCCACCGGAAAAAGTCAGGGCCGGGTCGGCATTGTGGTGAGGGAGGATCAGCGGCAGTTGCTCGGTCAGTTGGCCCAGCCGGCTGGCAAAGAAGTTGCGATCACCTTCGGCAATGGCGACCAGGGCATCGATGTACCAATTGACCACCGCGTCCAGCTCGGAACGGTCGAGGACCTGTCCGGAACTCTTGCGGATTGCCAGGTGATCGAACAGTGCCTGGCCGAACTCCGATACGCCGCTGAGACGATAACTGCCCGGTTCGAACTGAACGTGCCGGGCACCGATGAAATGGCAGCCGCTGGCCAGGACATTGCCATCCAGGCCCCAGGCGGCGTTGGTGGTGCCCCCGCCGATATCCAGGTTGAGTATCGGTTGCCGAGCGTGGAAGCGGCTCAGCGCCGAACAACTGCCCATGAACGCCAGCCAGGACTCCAGTCCACCGTCGTCGGCGCGAGTGATCAGGGCGTTACCGATCAATTGGCCGACCAGTTGCGCCAGGGCCTGGGCGTTGTGCCGCCGCGCCGCCAGGCCGGTGATGATCACGCCACCGGAGAACAGCTGTTCCGGGTTCACCCCGGCCTGTTCGAGCCAGGTTTGGATCAGGGTCCGGATCGCGGCTTCATCGATGACCTGGTCCTTGAACGGGGTGAACACCGGTTCGCCACGAAACAGCACCCGGGGCTCGTTGAGGGCCATGCGCCCAGTGATGCAGTGGCTGCTCAGGCTGGCCTGGGCGATCAGCGCGCTGCTGGTGGTGGACCCGAAGTCCAGCCCCAGCAACAGTACCGATGCGCCGCCCGTGATGGCTTGCATGCAGGCGTTCCTCGCCGCGCCGGGGTCAGGCGGTGGCCTTCTGGCCTGCAGGTTCCGGAGTGTCCAGCGCGGTGCCGCCCAGGTACTCGCCCGGGGCGATGATCCCCGCTGCCCGATCCTGGGCTTCCAGTTGCAGCGCCTTGGGCACCGACAGCCAGTAGGCCAGGCCGACGGCGACGAAGCCGGCGCTGATCTTGCCGATCAGTACCGGCAGGATGATGGTGGGCTGGAAGTTGGCGGTGAAGGACAGGTGATCCCCCAGCAGGAACGCGGCGCAGACACCAAAGGCGATATTGACCACTTTGTCCTTGGGCGGCATGAGGCGTACCAGGCGGAACATGGCGAGGATGTTGGCGATGGTTGCCAGCATGCCGGCGCTGCCTACCGCACTCAGGCCGATCTTGCCGCCGAGGTTTTCCAGAGGCTTGCCCAGGTATTTGCGCAGCAGATAGACCATGGGGAAGGCGCCGGCCAGCATGATGCCGATGTAGCCGGCGGTTTCCAGGGCGCGGGTCTGGTCCTGGGCGTCGGCGATGATCGGGTGGAAGCCCCAGCCGCCAAATACCGCGGAGAAGACCCCGGTGAAGTATTCGACGATGGAGAACACCAGCACCAGTTTGATGGCTGCGTCCATGGCGCGGCCGAAGATGATGAAGCCCTTGATCATCATGTCCGGCAAAAAGCGCAGGCCCAGGGCCAGGGCCACGACGAAGATCAGGATCGGCAGCAGGTTGGCGAAGATGCTGCCCAGGCCCAGGGCCAGTTGGTAGCTGGCTTCACCGTTGGTGCTGACCAGTTCGCGTACCACCGGGTTGCTGAAAGCCAGGATCAGGCTGGCGATCATCACCCCGACGGGGATGGTCAGGATGCCGGACATGATCCCCAGGGCCATGTACTTGTGGTCGCGCTTGTCGAGCATTGCCAGGCCCATGGGAATCGAGAAGACGATGGTCGCACCGCCCATGAAGCCGGTGATCAGGGCCATCACCAGGGCTTCCTTGCTGGCGGCCAGGGCCGAGGCCAGCTGATAGCCGCCCATGTCCGAGGCAATGATCATGGTCGCCGCCAGGGCCGGGTCGGCTCCGAGGGAGTTGAAGAACGGGCCGAAGACCGTCTCGATGACCACGGTCAGGTAGGGGATGGAAGCCATGATCCCCGCGGCCGGCACGAAGATGTAACCGGTGGCATGGATGCCTTCCATGAATTCTTTGCCCAATCCTCGCTCGCTGTCATAGATGGCGGCGAAGGCACCGAGTACGGCGCAGAGCATGATGAGGTAGAGCACGTAGTTGCCGATCTGATCCATTGCGTTTGTCCCTTGTTATTGTTTTTCAAGCAGGGTCTGTGCACGACTGGTTTGGCGCAGAACTTCCGACAGCAGTGTCCCGTCCGGCAAGCCTTCGGCACCGGATCAGAGCAGGTGAACGGGCGCGGCGAGGCCGCGAAAAGGTCTCCCGGCGACCTGGGTCGCCGGGAGGGTCGATCAGAAGAAGCCCAGAGGGTTGATGTCGTAGCTCACCAGCAGGTTCTTGGTCTGCTGGTAGTGGTCGAGCATCATCTTGTGGGTCTCGCGGCCGACGCCGGATTTCTTGTAGCCACCGAACGCGGCGTGAGCCGGGTACAGGTGGTAGCAGTTGGTCCAGACGCGGCCGGCCTTGATCCCGCGGCCCATGCGATAGGCGCGGTTGATGTCGCGGGTCCAGACCCCGGCACCCAGGCCGAACTCGGTGTCGTTGGCGATGGCCAGGGCTTCGGCTTCGTCCTTGAAGGTGGTGACGCTGACCACCGGGCCAAAGATTTCTTCCTGGAACACGCGCATCTTGTTGGTGCCCTTGAGCAGGGTCGGCTGGATGTAGTAGCCGCTGGACAGGTCGCCTTCGAGTTTCTCCACCTTGCCGCCGGTGAGCAGCTGCGCGCCTTCGTTCTTGGCGATGTCGAGGTAGGAGAGGATCTTGTCGAACTGCTGCTCGGAAGCCTGGGCGCCGACCATGGTGTCGGTGTCCAGTGGGTCGCCGCGCTTGATCTGCTCGATCTTCTTCATCACGACTTGCATGAATTCGTCGTAGATCGATTCCTGTACCAGGGCTCGGGATGGGCAGGTGCAGACCTCACCCTGGTTGAAGAACGCCAGCACCAGGCCTTCGGCGGCCTTTTCGATGAATTTTGGCTCGGCCTGCATGATGTCTTCGAAGAAGATGTTCGGCGACTTGCCGCCCAGTTCCACGGTGGACGGAATGATGTTCTCGGCGGCGCATTTCATGATGTGCGAGCCCACCGGGGTCGAGCCGGTGAAGGCGATCTTGGCGATGCGCTTGCTGGTGGCCAGGGCTTCGCCGGCTTCGCGGCCGAAACCTTGCACCACGTTGAGCACGCCCGGTGGCAGCAGGTCGCCGATCACTTCCATGAGCACGGTGATGCCCAGCGGGGTCTGCTCGGCCGGCTTGAGTACCACGCAGTTGCCAGCGGCCAGGGCTGGGGCGAGTTTCCAGGCGGCCATCAGGATCGGGAAGTTCCACGGGATGATCTGCCCGACCACGCCCAGGGGTTCATGGATGTGGTAGGCCACGGTGTTGCCGTCGATTTCCGCGGCGCTGCCTTCCTGGGCCCGCAGGCAACCGGCGAAGTAGCGGAAGTGGTCGGCGGCCAGGGGAATGTCGGCGTTCAGGGTTTCGCGAACGGCCTTGCCGTTGTCCCAGGTTTCGGTGATGGCCAGCAGTTCGAGGTTCTGTTCGATGCGGTCGGCGATCTTCAGCAGGATCAGCGAACGGGCCTGCACCGAGGTGGCGCCCCAGGCGTCGGCGGCGGCATGGGCAGCGTCCAGCGCCTTGTCGATGTCTTCGGCGGTGGAGCGGGGGAATTCTGCAATAGGCTGGCCGTTGACCGGCGAGGTGTTGGTGAAGTACTGGCCTTTGACTGGCGCAACGAATTCGCCGCCGATGTAGTTACCGTACTTGCTCTTGAACGAAACGATAGCGCCTTCAGTACCGGGGTGTGCGTAACGCATGGTGGGTATCTCCTGGCTTTTATGCTTATGGGGGAGGACGCGCTATAGCGCATACCAAGCGTAGAGCAAAGGTCGGGCCAGTGGGGTGCGGGGCATATGAATCAAGGGTTTGAGGATGTTGCGACGCGGAACTGACGGCAGGGTGTGACGAATCTGGTACGACGCCGAGTGACAGTTTGTAACCTGGATGGCACAGGCTGTGACTCATGGGTCAAGCCGGCATTGCAATGAAACTGCGGCTGGAGGATGCTGGTTCGCGTGTCGAATTTTGTCGGACAGATCTGATGGCCTGTCCTTCTTTACATGCTTTACATGGCCGATTGCAGCCGGCAGCGGCGCCAGTGTTCCGTCTGAGCGTGACAGCGCATCAGGAGAATAATAAGAAATGCACAGTAGTAATCATTTGAGTCGACATGCCCAGCAGGTGCTGACGGTGGCCCAGGGTAAAGCCCATTTGCAGGGGCCCGGCAGCGATCCTTCCATCGCTCGCTCCTGGCTGCGTTGCCTTGAGGACTATCATCTGGATCCGGCCCAGGCCATGGCCCCCACAGTGCTGGAGCATGGTCGTCTGCTGGAAAGCCGCGAGCGCCTGCAGGATGTGCTGCAAATAGCCGGCACCGAGATGGCCAACCTGCATCAGCAATTGTCCGGCGCGGGTCATGCCGTGCTGCTGACCGATGCCCGGGGGGTGATCCTCAACTGCATCACCGCCCCCAGCGAGCGCAAGATTTTCGAGCATGCGGGTCTGTGGCTGGGCGCCGACTGGAGCGAGGCTCGGGAAGGCACCAACGGCATCGGCACCTGCCTGGTGGAGCGCCAGTCGCTGACCATTCACCAGGGCGAGCACTTCCGTGGCCGGCACACCGGCCTGACCTGCTCGGCGAGCCCGGTGTTCGATCCCCATGGCGAATTGCTGGCGGTGCTGGATGTGTCCTCGGCGCGTCAGGACGTTTCCCGGCAGAGTCAGTTCCACACCATGGCTTTGGTCAATCTCTCGGCGAAAATGATCGAGAGCTGCTATTTCCTGCGTTATTTCGAGAACCAGTGGCTGCTGCGCTTTCATCTGCAGGCGGAGTCTGTGGGGCTGTTCAGTGAGGGGTTGCTGGCGTTTGACGGCGAGGGGCGGATCTGTGCGGTGAACCAGAGTGCCCTGAATCTGCTGGGGCATATACGCGGTGGCTTGCTGGGCAAGCCGGTGGAAAGCTTTTTCGACTGTTCCCTGGATGAATTGCTCAGTCGCGCCAGCATCAATGCCAGCGCCAGTTGGCCCTTGCGCACCCGGGATGGGCGTCGCCTGTTCGCCTTGTTGCGCGGCCAGCCCCATCCGGTATCGCAACCAGCACCGCGTGTTCCTGCTGGTATTGCGCTGCCGCGCACTTCAAGCATCTGCCTTGGGGACGAAGGGCTGCAGAATGATTTTCGCCGGGCTTCTCGGGTGTTCGAGCGTGATGTGCCGCTGCTGATCAATGGCGAGACCGGCTCCGGCAAGGAGGCTTTTGCCAAGGCTGTGCACCAGGGCAGTGCCCGCTCGGATAAAACCTTTGTCGCCCTCAATTGCGCGGCGATCCCGGAGAGCCTGATCGAGAGCGAACTCTTCGGTTATCGCGGCGGCAGCTTTACCGGGGCACGCAAGGAGGGGATGCGCGGCAAGTTGCAACAGGCCGATGGCGGCACCTTGTTCCTCGATGAAATCGGCGATATGCCCCTGGCCCTGCAGACGCGTTTGCTGCGGGTGCTGGAGGATCGCCTGGTGGTGCCGATTGGCGGTGAGCCGCAATCGGTCAACGTGCGGATCATCAGTGCGACCCACCGGGATCTGATGGAACGGGTACGCGACGGCAGTTTTCGCGAGGACTTGTACTACCGGCTCAATGGTCTGGAGATCGCGCTGCCGGCCCTGCGCGATCGCAGCGACAAATCCCAGTTGCTGGACTTTCTCCTGGCCGAAGAAGCGGGTGGGCAACCGGTGGTGCTGGACGAAGCGGTGCGTCAAAGCCTGTTGAGTTATTCCTGGCCGGGTAACGTGCGGCAATTGCGCAATGTGCTGCGGACCCTGGCGGCCTTGTGTGAAAACGGTCGCATTGGTCTGGAAGATCTGCCGCCGTTGATCCGCAATAACCGCCCGGCGCCGGTTAGCGAGCCCGTTGCCGAGGCGCCGGAGCGCCCCCTGGAGGACGCCGAGCGGGTTGCGCTACTGGCAGCCCTGGAGCAACAGCGCTGGCACATGACCCATACCGCCGAACAGTTGGGCGTCAGCCGCAACACCCTCTATAGAAAGCTGCGCAAACACGGTATCGCGCGTTAAGCCGCCTCTGTAGTCGCTGGTGCAGGGCCACGCGCCTGGTGCCAGCGGTGGCAAACGCAACAGCCTCCCGGTCAGCTAATGGGTGCGATTTGCAGCCCTCTAGGCTAACCTGCGCCGATGTTTTATGAGGTCGACTATGCACATCCATATTCTCGGTATCTGCGGCACTTTCATGGGCTCGATGGCGGTTCTGGCTAAAGAACTGGGCCATCACGTCACCGGCTCCGACGCTAACGTCTATCCCCCCATGAGCACCCAGCTGCAAGCCCAGGGCATCGAGCTGACCCAAGGCTACGACCCGGCCCAGTTGGACCCGGCTCCGGATCTGGTGGTGATCGGCAATGCCATGTCCCGGGGCAATCCGGCCGTGGAGTATGTGCTGAACAAAGGCCTGCCCTATGTTTCCGGCCCGCAGTGGCTGGCGGACCATGTACTGCAAGGGCGCTGGGTCCTGGCGGTAGCCGGCACCCACGGCAAGACCACCACCAGCAGCATGCTGGCCTGGGTGCTGGAGCATGCGGGTATGAGCCCGGGCTTCCTGATCGGTGGGGTGCCGCAGAATTTCGCCGTCTCCGCGCGCCTGGGCGGCACCCCGTTCTTCGTGATCGAGGCCGATGAGTACGACAGTGCGTTCTTCGACAAGCGTTCGAAGTTCGTCCATTACCGCCCACGGACGGCGATCCTCAATAACCTTGAGTTCGATCATGCGGATATCTTCCCTGACCTGGCAGCCATCGAGCGGCAGTTCCACCACCTGGTGCGGACCATCCCCAGTGAAGGCCTGGTGATTCATCCCACCACCGAGCCCGCCTTGCAGCGGGTCATCGAGATGGGCTGCTGGACGCCGGTGCAGACCACCGGTGCCGGTGGCCAGTGGCAGGTCAAGTTGCTCAGTGCCGACGGTTCGGCTTTTGAAGTGATGTTCGAGGGTGTGAGCCAGGGCGTGGTGGAGTGGGAGCTGACCGGGCAGCACAACGTGGCCAATGCCCTGGCGACTCTGGCTGCTGCTCGTCATGTCGGCGTGGTGCCGTCCATGGGCATTGCCGGCCTGAGTGCGTTCAAGAGCGTGAAGCGCCGCATGGAGAAGGTCGCCGAAGTGCATGGCGTGACCATCTACGATGACTTCGCCCACCACCCAACGGCCATTGCCACCACCCTGGACGGTCTGCGCAAGCGGGTCGGCGACGCACCGGTGATCGCCATCATCGAGCCGCGCTCCAATTCCATGAAGCTTGGCGCCCACCGTGATGGGCTGCCGGAAAGCGTCAATCAGGCCGATCAGGTGATCTGGTATGCACCGGCCAACCTGGGCTGGGACCTGGCGGCCACGGCAGCCTTGTGTACGGTGCCGTCGATTGTCAGCGACTCCCTTGAGGGCATCATCGAACGGGTGAAAAGCCAGGCCAAGCCCGGTACCCAGGTGGTGATCATGAGCAACGGCGGCTTCGGCGGCCTGCACGGCAAACTGGCCGAGGCACTGCAATGAGCAACGGCCCGGAACGCATCACCCTGGCCATGACCGGTGCCTCGGGCGCCCAGTACGGTTTGCGCCTGCTGGATTGCCTGGTGCGTGAGGATCGGGAAGTGCACTTCCTGATCTCCAAGGCCGCGCAGTTGGTCATGGCCACGGAAACCGATGTGACCCTGCCGCCCAAACCGCAGATGATGCAGGCCTTCCTCACCGAGTACACCGGCGCGGCGGCGGGGCAGATCCGTGTCTATGGCAAGGAAGACTGGATGTCGCCGGTGGCCTCGGGTTCCGGCTCGCCGGCGGCGATGGTGGTGGTGCCGTGTTCCACTGGCACCTTGTCGGCCATCGCCACCGGTGCCTGCAACAACCTGATCGAGCGGGCGGCGGACGTAACCCTCAAGGAGCGCCGGCAGTTGATTCTGGTGCCTCGCGAGGCACCCTATTCCAGCATTCATCTGGAACACATGCTCAAGTTGTCGAATATGGGCGTGACTATCCTGCCGGCGTCGCCGGGCTTCTATCATCAGCCGCAAACCATCGATGACCTGGTGGATTTCGTCGTGGCGCGGATTCTCAATCTGTTGAATATCCCGCAGGACATGTTGCCGCGCTGGGGCGAGCACCATTTGAGCAGCGATGAATAAGCTGCTGCTGATTATGCTGGCCGCCCTGCAACTGGGCGGCTGCGCCACGGTCCGCACCTTGAATGCCGCCCAGCCCGGGGCTCCGGTGGTGTATTCGGGAACGCGCCTGGACTTGTATGCGATGCAGGGTGGGTGCTGCGCCATGGACCGCTTTGGCGCCGAGGCACCGAGCTACCCAGGGGTGGATCTGCCGGCCAGTGCCCTGCTCGATACCCTGCTGCTGCCGTTGTCGGTGCTGACGGTATTGGGTGTGGGGTTTCAGGCTACGGGTGGGTTGTAGCACTTCGCCGGCAAGCCGGCTCCTGCAGGTGTATGCAAGAACCGGCTTGTTGGCGAATTTTTCATTTACCCAGTTTGCGTAGTTCGTCGGACTCGACGACCCGGGTGCCGCTTTGCTCTTCCAGGGCCAGCCGCCACATTGCACGAGCCAACTGGCAGGCTTCGATACCGTGGTACTTGCCCGGGATCAGTCGCGACAACGGGCCGGCCAGTTGTTCGGTCAGACGCGGTTCGATCCGATCTCCCAGCAGCAGTGACGGCCGGCAAATGGTCAACTGTGGCCAGCCCTGCTGTTTCAGGGCCTCTTCCATTTCACCTTTGACCCGGTTGTAGAAAATCGACGACTTGGGATCAGCGCCCAGGGCGCTGATCACTATCAGGTGCCGCGCGCCCATTTCCAGGGCACGTTTGCCGAAGGCCACCACCATGTCCAGGTCCACGGCGCGAAAGGCCGCTTCGGAGCCGGCCTGTTTGATCGTGGTGCCCAGGCAGCAGAAGGCGATCTCCACCTTGCCGCTCAGTTGCGGCAGGAACACCGCTGGATCGCCGACGGGGTTTTCCAGGCGTGGGTGCTTGCTGAGCGGGCGTCTGCTGGGTGCCAGAACACGAATGATGGTGGGCTCGTTGAGCAGGCGATCGAGCAGTTGCTCTCCGGTCAGTCCGGAGGCGCCGGCGAGCAGGATGTGCTGAGGCGTCAAGTACATAGTCATTCCCCCTTGATACTGTTTCAGCTTAGTTGCTCTGTGCTTCCTTGCTGCCTATAGAGACACTTTGCAGCGCTTTTCGTGCCTGCTGTTTGCGCAATTGTTGCCAATGCGCGATGACGCCTTTGGGGGCCCAGATCTGTGGTTCTGAGGCTTCGAAGCCATCTGCCTGTTCACGCTCGGCCACCGTGGCCCTGGCCAGTTTGAAGGCATGTTCCAGGTCGTCGGTCTGGTTCAGTGCCTGGGCGAACAAAGCATCGCCGAAGTAGGTGAAGTCGGCCTCTTCGGAGCAGCCGAAAGACACCCGGTCGGCTTGGGAGGCGGTCATGATCAGGGTTCGTTCGTCCTTGAGCGCAGGGATGAAACCACCCGAGTAGCAGGACGAGATAACGATGATCTTGTCGCGGTTTTTCAAGGGCGCCAAGGCGATGGCCAGTTCATCGGCCGGCAGGTCGGCCAACTCCAGGCGCGGCTGATCCAGCACCAGTTCGTGCTCGCTGGTGCCATGGCTGGTGAGGTAGATGAACACCAGGTCCTCGGGGCCGCTGCGTTCGGCCAGGGTCTGTGCGGCGCGGCGCAGGTTTTCCCGGGTGGCCATCGGCCGATTCATCAGGTGGTCGCGGTGGTTGACCAGACGGATCTGACCGTAGGCGCCGAAGCGGCTCGCGAGCATGTTGCTGACGTAGTCGGCTTCGCGCAGGAAGACGCTCTGCTTGCCGTCGCCGGCCAGGGTCAGGCTATAGAGTTCGATGGTCGGAGTGGAGACAGGCACCGCATCGAGGGCCTCCTTGAGCAGGCGGCCCTGGACCAGCAGGGCAGTCTCCAATGGGTCCGGCAGTAGTTTGCCGTCGGCGTCGCGAACCCGCATGCCATTGTTCCAGACACCGCTTTGCACACTGCCATCGCGCAGCACCAGCACACCGTGGCCCTGGTAGTTGTCGCTGTCGAAGCCGCCGATGTAGAAGCTGCCGTCACTGAGGTTCAGTCGTCCTTCGCCGCTGAAGCGCCAGTCGCTGAAGGTGCCGACATAATGGCTGCCATCGGCGCCGATCAGCTCGCCCTTGCCACCCAGGGCACCTTCCTTGAACTGGCCGATCCAGACGTCGCCGTCGGAGTTTTCGTAGCGGCCCTTGCCATTGAGCTGGTTGTGTTTGAAACCACCGACATAGATGTCGCCTTCGGCGCTGTTGAAGGTGCCGTTGCCTTCCAGTTGGCCGTTGACGAAGTTACCGCTGAACTGGTTGCCGCTGCCATCGCTGCGCTGGCCTTCGCCATTGGGCTTGCCCTTGGCGAATTGCCCCTGATACTGGCTGCCGTCCTCCAGTTCCAGGCGGCCCAGACCCGAGTACAGGTCGGCCTTGAACTCGCCGCGATAGGTCATGCCGTCTTCTTTGAGGGTGCCTTCGCCGTCCCGGCGCCCGAGTTTGAAGCCGCCGCTGTAGCTGCTGTCCTTGGTGGTCAGGATGCCTTGGCCATGGAACAGCCCTTGCTGGAACTCGCCGCGGTAGACCTCGCCATTGCTG
This sequence comes from Pseudomonas sp. 910_21, assembly GCF_052850735.1. Taxonomy (NCBI): domain Bacteria; kingdom Pseudomonadati; phylum Pseudomonadota; class Gammaproteobacteria; order Pseudomonadales; family Pseudomonadaceae; genus Pseudomonas; species Pseudomonas sp. 910_21. The sequence goes on from NZ_VXCY01000010.1 coordinate 139,638, forward strand.
CCGTGCCATTCGCCCTGGCCATGCCATTGGCCCTTGTCGAACTGGCCGGCGTACCAGCTGCCGTTGGGGTAATCGATGCGCCCCTGTCCCTGGAGCAGGCCATTGACCAGATCACCGCGATAGCGCCCGCCGTCGGGCAGTCGGGCATCGGGCGGCAACAGCGATTCGCCGTCTCCGCAAGCGCTGAGCAAGAGGGTCAAGACCAGGGGTACAAGTGGGCGCATAACGGGTTCCGGATAATTAGGGGACCGAGTATGCCGCAGCGGTGTGACTTATATATAGAGAGGTTGAGCGAAACAGCGTGAGCTGTTTCGCATCAGGGGCATTTCAGACGAAGCAGAGCGACAGCGGTTCAGCGATATAGGCAGGTTTTTCCTCGCCGTCGATCTCCAGGGTGGCAGTGGCCTTGAGCAGCCACTGGCCGGGTTTCTTCTCGGTGACGTCGGTCAGCTCGACCTTGAGACGCACCTTGGAGTCGACTTTCACCGGCTGGATGAAGCGCACGCTGTCCAGGCCATAGTTGACCACCATCTTCAGGCCTTCGGGCAGCACGAGGATGTCTTCCATCAGTTTGGGGATCAGCGAAAGGGTCAGGAACCCGTGGGCGATGGTGGTGCCGAACGGGGTTTTCGCGGCCTTGGCCGGGTCCACGTGAATGAACTGGAAGTCGCCAGTGGCTTCGGCAAACAGGTTGATACGCTCCTGGTCAATGGTGAGCCACGCGGAACGTCCGAGTTCCTTCCCGACATAATCTTTGAGCTCTGCAACAGGAACATAGGGCATTGAGACTCTCCTTGGTTCAACGATTTTTTTAGTGTTAGACCCAGTGCTTTGTGGTCTGAAGTATCCACTTTAGATCATCATGGCGATCCTTCCCGGTAAACATCCATGCTTTTGGCGAATGCCGGTTCATAGCGCCTGCGTGCTTATAATGCGCCACGGGATCTGGCTGGAGAGGCGGTATGTTGTTACGCGGTTTGACATGGTTGGTGCTGTTCCAATTGCTCGGCACGGCGCTCAATCATCTGCTGTTACCCGTACTGCCAGGGCCGATCATCGGCCTGTTGCTGCTGCTGGTTTTTCTGGTGGTGCATGGCGAAGTGGGCGAGCCGCTGAACCTGGCGGCCAGCAGTCTGTTGCGTTACCTGCCACTGCTGTTGGTGCCGCCTGCCGTCGGGGTGATGGTCTATGCCCGGGATATCGCCGCGGACTTCTGGGCAATCACCGGAGCGCTGGTGCTGTCGCTGGTGATCTCCATGGCTTTTGTCGGCGTGCTGATGCAGCGCCTGGTCAAGCGCCAGTCCCGCCGGGAGGACAGCCAATGAATGTCGATTGGCAGGGCGCCTGGGCGGCGGTGATTCACCATCCGCTGTTCGGTATCGGCATCACCCTGGGTGCCTATCAACTGGTGTTGGCAGCTTTTGAGAAAACTCGCTGGATGTTCCTGCAGCCGGTACTGGTGTCCATGCTGCTGGTGATTGGTGTGTTGCTTGGCTGTGGCTTGAGTTATGCCGAGTATCGCAAGAGCACCGAGATTCTGAGCATTCTGCTGGGCCCGGCCACTGTGGCCCTGGCAGTGCCCTTGTACCTCAACCTGCGGCGCATCCGCCAATTGTTCTGGCCGATATTGACTACGCTGGTGGTGGGCGGGGTGCTGGCCACCAGTCTGGGGGTGCTGTTGGGATGGTGGTTCGGTGCTGAGCACATGATCCTCATGACCATGGCGCCCAAGTCGGTGACCTCGCCGATCGCCATGCTGGTGGCCGAGCAGATTGGTGGCGTCGCGGCCCTGGCTGCGGTGTTCGTGCTGATTACCGGAGTGATCGGGGCGATTTTCGGCCCGAGCATCCTCAACCGCCTGGGCGTTCATGGGCCTGAGGCGCGAGGCATGGCCTTGGGCATGACCGCTCATGCGGTGGGCACTTCGGTGGCCTTGCAGGAGAGTGAGGAGTGCGGCGCCTTCGCGGCGCTGGCCATGAGTCTGATGGGCGTGGCCACGGCGGTACTGCTGCCGTTGGCGGTGTCTTTGCTGGTTTAAGGATTGATGTATGAGCCTAGCGCTGTTTCCCCTGAATACCGTGCTGTTCCCTGACTGCATCCTCGATCTGCAGATTTTCGAGGCGCGCTACCTGGACATGATTGGCCGCTGCATGAAGCAGGGCTGCGGCTTCGGGGTGGTGTGCATCCTGGAGGGGGAGGAGGTCGGTAGTGCCGCGTCGGGCTATGCCCTGGTGGGCTGCGAGGCACTGATTACCGACTTCCACCAGCAGGACAATGGGCTCCTGGGAATCAGGGTCAAGGGTGGTCGGCGTTTCCGCGTGCTCGAGAGCGAAGTTCAGAAAGACCAACTGACGGTGGCCCAGGTCCAGTGGCTGCCGGAGGCTGCGGAGCAACCACTGCAGGATGAGGACGCAGACCTGATCGCGCTGCTCAAGGCCCTGGCCGAGCATCCGATGGTGGAGGCCCTGGACATGGGCAGCGAGGCGGCGGGGCAGTTGTCCCTGGCCAATCAACTGGCCTACCTGCTGCCTTTTTCCGAACAGGACAAGATCGACCTGCTGCAACTGGATGACCCGCAGCAGCGTCTCGATGCCATCCAGCAACTGCTGGATGAGCTGCAAGGCGAACTCTTCGCCTGAGCCCTGAACCTCTAGCGGCGGCTACAGCTTGCCGCTTGCACTCTTAATAGGCATATCGCAGCAGGGCGTGAGGCAGATGCCGTGTCGCCATGAACCCGCACATCAACAGCATGACCGGCAGTAGCAGCCACCAGACCTTGGCCGACATCGGCTTGAGCGGGCCTTGCCATTGAATCAGGGTCAGGCTGGCGGCACAGACACAGGTTGCGAGCATGGCGCCGGCGAGAATGTCGGTTGGCCAATGGGCACCCAGGTAGACCCGGGACAAGGCAATGGACGCCGCCGGCAGGCAGCCCAGCAACAGCCAGGTCAGGCGCATTCGTGGTGGCTGGCCACGGCCTGCCAGTACCGCCAGGGTCAGGAACAGGGCGAAGGAGCCAGAAGAGTGGCCGCTAGGCATACTGAAACTGGTGAGGGGCTCGGTCAGAACCTCGGGACGTACCCGTGCGAAAAACCATTTGCTGCCGGTGTTGGCCAGTGCAGTGCACATCAGGGTCGCGCCGGCGAATACGGCTTGGCGCCATTGGCGCAGGGCCAGGAGTAGCAGGGTCAGTACCGCGCTGATGATGAACATGGCGCGAAATTCGCCGATCTGGGTGACCATCACCATGATCTTGTCCAGGGTCGGGTTCCGGTGTTCCTGTACCAGGGCGATCAGGCCCTGGTCGAACTGCGTGAGATAGGGGTAGCCGATGAACAGCCCTGCCAGGATCAACAGGCTCAGGCCGGACATCAGCAGGGTCGCCCGGCGATGACGACGCAGGCTGCTGGCGACGCTCAAGCCGATCAGTACCGCGAGGCTGCCGACTACGACACCGGCTTGTGGCCAGAAGCCTTCGGGCAGCGGCAGGCGAATCGCCGCGCCAGTGGCCCAGCCTGGCAGCAGGTAAGCCACTGACCAGCCTGCTGCAGCCAAGAGGCTGACGGCGAAAAATCGTGCAAATGGCATGTCGAACATGCCGGCAACCATTGGCAGCATCGGCCGCAACGGGCCGATGAAGCGCCCTACCAACAGACTGGCGATGCCGTAACGCTGGAAATAGGCTTCGGCGCCGTTGATCCATTCCGGATGATGGCGCAGTCCTGGCAGGCGACGGATGCTCTGGTGAAAGTGTCGCCCCAGCAGGTAGGACGCCACGTCCCCGAGCAAACCGCCGAACAACCCCAGGAGCAGGGTTTCTCCCAGTGACAGCGCGCCGTTGCCGGCCAGCACGGCAATCGCGAACAGCAGCACCGTTCCCGGAACGATCAGGCCGGCAATGGCCAGGCACTCCACGCAGGCCACAATAAATACGGCGGCGGCCAGCCATTGCGGGTTGCTGGTCAGCCAGGCGGTCACGCTGTCGAGCCATGGGCCCATAAATTCAACTCCATTGTCAGTGTCTGGCGGGTACGGGCTGCGGTAATCAGTCGAGGATCAGGTAGTCGCGACCTTCGACTTGGCCACGGCGCAGCGGGTTCCTTGTGCAGTGGGGTGCATAGGCGGCATCGACGAAGCGGTACATCAGGTGTTCGTCACGACCGTGGGGGATGCCCAGGCGCGTGGTCTGGATGATGTGCGGCACGGCGCTGCCGACGTCCTCGACGAAGAGGGTTTCGTGATCGAAGCGTTTTGCATCCCAGATCGGGACTTTCAAGCCCATGGCCTTGCACAGCAGGGTCTGGCCAGCGCAGAGCTTCTGCGAGGGGCGCGGGCGGCCACGGGCGTCCGGGTTGTTCAGCAGCATTTGCGCCAGGCTGGCCGGGCCGGAGACGGCGTCGACCCAGGGATAGGCGGACTTGATCAGTACCGCATTGCCAGGGCCCTGGGCGCTGAAGTTAAGCGAGTCGCCGCCGCGGGCGTAGTACATATAGATGTGCCCGCCATCGAGAAACAAAGCCTTACGTTTTTCTGTGTAGCCGAGGGAGGCGTGGCTGCCTTTTTCCTCGCAGTAATAGGCTTCGGTTTCGATAATGCGCGCGGACAACCACAGCTCGCCGACTTTATGGCGAATGACTTTGCCCAGCAGCTCACGGGCCAAGAGCTGAGCGTCACGGTCGAAAAAGCCGTCAGGCAAGGCTTTGGGCAGGTTCGCAGAGGTCAGGATGGACATGGTGGCGAGGGTTATGGCGGAAAAAGTGACGTAATGGTAACAACTCCAGGCTTAATTCAGGCTGAAGCACGAGTATTTACACTCCATTTCGACCATCCGCCTGTGACCGCTGTCCGTGAACGGGCGCGACAGCTATAATCAGCCGCTTTCCTCTTTGCCAAGACCACACCAGACCATGACTGAGTCCGTTCTTGACTACATGACCCGTTTGGGTCGCGCTGCCCGCCAAGCTTCCCGGGTGATCGCCCGTGCCACCACTGCGCAGAAGAACCGTGCGCTGCTGGCGGCTGCCGATGCCCTGGACGCTGCGCGACCGGAACTGACCGCAGCCAACGAGCAGGACCTGGCAAACGGCCGGGCCAATGGTCTGGAACCCGCTCTGCTGGATCGTCTGGCGCTGACTCCCGCACGCATCGACGAAATGATCGAAGGCCTGCGTCAGGTGGCCAAACTGCCTGACCCCATCGGTGAAATCCGCGATATGCGCTACCTGCCTTCGGGCATTCAGGTGGGCAAGATGCGCGTGCCCCTGGGCGTGATCGGCATCATCTACGAGTCCCGTCCGAACGTGACCATCGATGCTGCCAGCCTGTGCCTGAAGTCCGGCAACGCCACTATCCTGCGGGGCGGTTCCGAGGCCATTCATTCCAACCGTGCCATTGCCACCTGCATTCAGCAGGGATTGGCGGCTGCCGATCTGCCGCCTCATGTGGTGCAAGTGGTGGAAACCACCGATCGTGCTGCGGTGGGCGCGCTGATCACCATGCCCGAGTTTGTCGACGTGATCGTGCCTCGTGGCGGCAAGAGCCTGATCGAGCGGGTCAGCCGCGATGCCAAAGTGCCGGTGATCAAGCACCTGGACGGCGTCTGTCATGTGTTCATCGACGTGGCGGCGGACCTGGACAAGGCGATTCGTATTGCCGATAACGCCAAGACCCAGCGCTACGCGCCGTGCAACACCATGGAAACCCTGCTGGTTCATGCCGCCATCGCTGACCGTGTGCTGCCGCCATTGGCTGCGATCTATCGCGACAAGGGCGTCGAGCTGCGTGGCTGCGAGCAAACCCGAGGAATTCTCGGCGCCGATGTGCTGCAAGCGACTGAAGAAGACTGGCGCACCGAGTACACCGCGCCGATCCTCTCGATCCGGGTGCTGGACAGCCTGGAGCAGGCGATCGAGCACATCAATACCTACGGTTCGCACCACACCGACTCCATCGTCACCGAGAACTTCAGTGACGCTCGGCGCTTCCTCAACGAAGTGGATTCCAGTTCGGTCATGGTCAACGCCTCTACGCGCTTTGCCGACGGTTTTGAATATGGCCTGGGGGCGGAGATCGGCATTTCCACCGACAAGCTGCACGCCCGTGGCCCGGTTGGGCTGGAAGGCTTGACCAGCGAGAAGTATGTGGTTTTCGGCGACGGTCACGTGCGCACTTGATGGGCAAACGTATCGGTCTGCTGGGCGGCACCTTCGATCCAGTGCATATCGGCCACTTGCGTGGTGCGCTGGAGGTGGCGGAATCCATGCAACTCGATGAGTTGCGCCTGACACCCAGTGCCAGGCCGCCTCATCGGGATACACCGCAAGTGTCGGCGCTTGATCGCCTGGCAATGGTCGAATGTGCGGTGGCGGGCGTTTCCCCCCTGGTGGTGGACGACCGTGAGCTGAAGCGGGACAAGCCGTCCTACACCATCGACACCCTGGAACAGATGCGGGCCGAGCTGGCCGCGGATGACCAGTTGTTTCTGTTACTGGGCTGGGACGCGTTTTGCGGCCTGCCCACCTGGCATCGTTGGGAAGAATTACTCCAGCATTGCCACATCCTGGTGCTGCAACGCCCGGATGCCGACAGCGAGCCACCGGATGCCTTGCGCAACCTGTTGGCGGCGCGCTCGGTGAGCGACCCACTGGCCCTGCAAGGGCCGGGGGGACACATTGCATTCGTCTGGCAGACGCCGCTTGCGGTGTCCGCCACCCAGATCCGTCAACTGCTGGCCAGCGGTAAGTCGGTACGTTTCCTGGTGCCTGACGCGGTCCTGGCCTATATCGATGCTCACGGACTTTACCGTGCGCCGAACTGAAGGAACGCTGCCGGCCTGTGCTGAGCGGCGCTCCAAACATACGAGCTGAACGAGTTTTATATGACTAACCAAGTAATGAAAGGCGAAGATCTGGTCAAGGTGGCTGTTGCCGCGCTGGAAGACGTCAAAGCCCAGGACATCCTGGTGATCGATGTTCGCGACAAGCAGAGCATCACTGACTACATGATCATCGCCACCGGTACCTCCAATCGCCAGATCAGCGCGATGCTGGAAAAGGTCCGCGAAATGGTCAAGGCCCAGGGCGTGCGCCCGTTGGGTGAAGAAGGCAAGGGCGACAGCGACTGGGTGCTGCTGGACCTGGACGACGTGATCGTGCACATGATGACCGCCTCGGCCCGCCAGTTCTACGACCTGGAGCGTCTGTGGCAGGGCGCCGAGCAGAGCCGCGCGGCTGACGGCAAGCACCACAGCCCGGAGCATGGTCACGAGCACTTCACCAAGCTCAACAAAGACCAGCAATAAGGGACGGCTGTGCGCCTGCGTCTGATCGCTGTCGGTTCACGCATGCCCAAGTGGGTGGAAGAGGGTTGGCACGAATATGCCAAGCGTCTGCCATCCGAGCTGGCGCTGGAACTGGTGGAAATTCCGCTCAATACCCGAGGCAAGAACGCCGACGTGGCTCGCTTCATCCGTCAGGAAGGCGAAGCCATGCTGGCCAAGGTCGGGCATAACGAGCGCATCGTCACTCTTGAGGTGCACGGCAAACCCTGGAGCACCGAGCAGTTGGCGGTGGAACTGGATCGCTGGCGCCTCGATTCGCGCACCGTGAATTTCATGGTCGGCGGCCCGGAAGGGCTGGCGCCGGAAGTCTGCGCGCGAGCGGATCAGCGCTGGTCGCTGTCGCCGCTGACCTTGCCGCACCCGCTGGTGCGGATTCTCATCGGTGAACAGCTGTATCGCGCCTGGACCGTGTTGTCCGGGCACCCTTACCACAAGTAGCCCGCGCCCCTAATGTCCCAGCCGATCCGTATCAAGGACCACGAAAAAGACGCCCGTCTGGTGCGTGGCCGGGTCGTGTTCGGCGCCATCATGGTGGTCTGCCTGATTGGCGTGCTGATTGCCCGGCTGTATTACCTGCAGGTGATCCAGTACGACTATCACTCCACGCTGTCGGAGAACAATCGGGTGCATGTGCAGCCGATTCCCCCGACTCGCGGACTTATTTTCGACCGTAATGGCGTGGTAGTGGCTGATAACCGGCCCAGCTTCAGCCTGAGCATGACCCGCGAACGTTCCGGTGACTGGCAGCAGGTCCTCGATGTGATTGTCGAGGTGCTGGAACTGACCCCTGAAGACCGGGTGCTGTTCGAAAAGCGCATGAAGCAGGGGCGGCGTCCCTTCGAGCCGGTGCCGATCCTCTTCGAGTTGACGGAAGAGCAGATTGCCCGCATTGCGGTGAACCAGTTCCGTTTGCCCGGGGTGGAGGTGGTTGCTCAACTGGTCCGGCATTACCCTCAGGGAGCGCATTTTGCGCACTCCGTGGGCTATATGGGACGGATCAACGAGAAAGAGCTGAAGTCCCTTGATCCGGTGAACTACAGCGGTACCCACCATATCGGCAAGACTGGCATCGAACGCTTCTATGAGCCGGAACTGCATGGGCAGGTGGGTTACGAAGAAGTTGAAACCAACGCACGTGGTCGAGTGCTGCGGGTGCTCAAGCGCACCGACCCGATTCCCGGCAAGGACATTGTCCTGAGCCTGGATATCAAGTTGCAGGAGGCCGCGGAGCTGGCTCTGGGCGGCCGCCGCGGTGCGGTGGTGGCGCTGGACCCGAGCACCGGTGAAGTCCTGGCGATGGTCAGCCAGCCGAGTTTCGATCCGAACCTGTTCGTCACCGGTATCAGCTTCAAGGCTTACGCCGAATTGCGTGATTCCATTGATCGGCCGCTGTTCAACCGGGTGCTGCGCGGCCTGTATCCGCCGGGTTCGACCATCAAGCCGGCGGTGGCGATTGCCGGGTTGGACGCCGGGGTGGTGACGGCCTCGTCTCGCGTCTACGACCCGGGCTACTACCAACTGCCCAACTACGATCACAAGTACCGCAACTGGAACCGTACCGGTGACGGTTATGTCGACCTGGACACCGCGATCATGCGGTCCAACGACACCTATTTCTATGACCTGGCCCACAAGCTGGGGATCGATCGGCTCTCGGCCTACATGACCAAGTTCGGCATCGGCCAGAAGGTCTCACTGGACATGTTCGAGGAGTCCCCCGGGTTGATGCCGACCCGCGAGTGGAAGCGCGCCACCCGGCGTCAGGCCTGGTTCCCTGGAGAAACCCTGATTCTCGGGATCGGCCAGGGTTACATGCAGTCGACGCCGTTGCAGCTGGCCCAGGCTACCGCCCTGGTTGCCAGTAAAGGTAAGTGGAACCGGCCGCACTTGGCCAAGAGCATCGAAGGCGAGAAACCGGTGGATCACAACCCGATGCCGGACATCGTCCTGCGCGACCCGTCGGACTGGATGAAGGTCAATCACGGCATGCAGCAGGTGATGCACGGCGCCCGAGGCACTGCGCGCAAGGCCGCGGTCGGTTCGCAGTACCGGATCGCCGGCAAGAGCGGTACCGCCCAGGTGGTGGCGATCAAGCAGGGCGAGAAATACGACCGCTCCAAGGTTCAAGAGCGGCATCGCGACCACGCCCTGTTTGTCGGCTTCGCCCCGGCGGAAAATCCGAAGATCGTGGTCTCGGTCATGGTCGAGAACGGTGAGTCGGGCTCCGGTGTCGCGGCTCCCGTGGTGCGTCAGGTGATGGATGCCTGGCTTCTCGGCCAGGACGGCCAGCTCAAGCCTGAGTTCGCCAGCCCTATCAGCGCGGAGGCTACGGCCCGTGAAGAGTAATTTTGACCGCATCCTCTCCAGTGAGGATGTGATGCGCCGTCGCGCGACGCTGTTGCAGCGCCTGCATATCGACGGCCCGCTATTGGTGCTATTGCTGACCCTGGCCGCCGGCAGCCTGTTCGTGCTGTATTCGGCCAGTGGCAAGAGTTGGGACCTGCTGGCCAAGCAGGCCACGTCCTTCGGCATCGGCTTGGTGTCGATGATTGTCATCGCTCAATTCGAACCGCGTTTCATGGCGCGCTGGGTGCCCCTGGGCTACGTGTTCGGTGTGGTGTTGCTGGTGGTGGTGGACGTCATGGGTCACAACGCCATGGGCGCGACCCGCTGGATCAACATTCCTGGGGTGATTCGCTTCCAGCCGTCGGAGTTCATGAAGATCATCATGCCGGCGACCATCGCCTGGTACCTGTCCAAGCGCACCTTGCCGCCCCATCTCAAGCATGTGGGGATCAGCCTGGTATTGATCGGTATTCCATTCATCCTGATCGTACGCCAGCCGGACCTGGGCACCGCTCTGCTGATCCTGGCCGGTGGCACCTTCGTGCTGTTCATGGGCGGGTTGCGCTGGCGCTGGATTCTGAGTGTGCTGGCAGCCGCAGTACCGGTGGCGATCGCCATGTGGTTCTTCATCATGCATGACTACCAGAAACAGCGAATCCTGACTTTTCTCGACCCCGAGAGCGATCCTCTGGGCACGGGCTGGAACATTATCCAGTCCAAGGCGGCCATCGGTTCCGGCGGGGTTTTCGGCAAGGGCTGGCTGCTGGGTACGCAGTCGCACCTGGACTTTTTGCCGGAGAGCCACACTGACTTCATTATTGCGGTCATGGGCGAGGAGTTCGGTCTGGTGGGCATCTGCGCGCTGTTGCTGATCTACCTGCTGCTGATCGGGCGCGGGTTGGTGATCACTGCCCAGGCGCAGACCTTGTTCGGCAAGTTGCTCGCCGGCAGCCTGACCATGACGTTTTTTGTTTACGTTTTCGTCAACATCGGTATGGTCAGTGGCTTGTTGCCGGTAGTGGGGGTTCCGTTGCCGTTCATTAGCTACGGAGGAACTTCGCTGGTGACGCTACTGTCAGCGTTTGGGGTTTTGATGTCGATCCATACCCATCGCAAGTGGATCGCGCAGGTTTGATTAAGGTGAAGAATTCAATGCAAGTAATGCGTGGCTGGGCTGCTCGGCATGCGCCGTGGGTCGGTCTGGTAAGCATCCTTGGTGCAGCGCAACCCGCGTTCGCCGGTGATTACGAAGGTTCGCCGCAAGTGGCCGAATTCGTTGGCGAAATGACTCGGGACTATGGTTTCGCCGGGGAACAGCTGATGGGCGTGTTCCGCGAGGCCGAGCGCAAGCAATCGATTCTTGATGCCATCTCCCGGCCTGCCGAGCGGGTCAAGCAGTGGAAAGAATACCGGCCGATGTTCATTACCGACGCGCGCATTGCTCGCGGTGTGGATTTCTGGCGCCAGCATGAAGCGGTTCTGGCTCGCGCCGAGCAGGAATATGGCGTGCCGGCCCAGGTCATCGTGTCGATTATCGGCGTTGAGACCTTTTTTGGGCGTAATACCGGTAATTACCGGGTGATCGATGCTTTATCTACCCTGGGTTTCGATTATCCGCCCCGTGCCGAATTCTTCCGCAAGGAGCTGCGCGAGTTCCTGCTGCTGGCCCGTGAAGAGCAGCTCGATCCGCTGAGCCTCAAGGGCTCCTACGCAGGAGCCATGGGCCTGCCGCAGTTCATGCCGAGCAGTTTCCGCGCCTATGCGGTGGATTTCGACGGTGATGGCCACATCAATATCTGGACCAATCCGGACGATGCCATTGGCAGTGTCGCCAGTTACTTCAAGCGTCATGGCTGGGTGGCCGGTGAACCGGTGGTGAGTCGTGCCGATGTGCGTGGCGATCGCGTGGACGAAGGATTGACCACAGGGATCGAGCCGACCAAGACGGTCGGGGAGTTGCGGGCCCTGGGTTGGTCGAGTCATGATGCGCTGCGCGATGATATGCCGGTCACCGCTTTCCGTCTGGAAGGTGACAGTGGCCCGGAATACTGGATGGGCCTGAAGAACTTTTATGCGATCACTCGCTATAACCGCAGCGTGATGTATGCCATGGCCGTACATCAGTTGTCTGAACAGCTGGTCCAAGCACGGGGCGTCAAGTAATGCTGGCAATGCCAATCCGCAAACCCCTGAAGCTGGTGGCTTTTGCCGCGTTGTCCTTGTTGTTGGTCAGTTGCTCGACGAGTCGCTCGCCGCAACAGAAGTCCTCGAGTGGCGTGCGTTCCATGCCTGGCCTGGACGTCAATCGCGCCCACAAGGATGGCGCACCCTGGTGGGACGTCGACGTCTCGCGCATTCCCGATGCGACCCCGACCCTGCACACCGGCCCGTACAAGGCCAATCCCTATACGGTGCTGGGCAAGACCTATTTCCCCATCCAGGAATCCAAGAACTACGTGGCCTCTGGCACGGCGTCTTGGTACGGCACCAAGTTCCATGGTCAGAATACCGCCAATGGCGAGGTCTATGACCTTTACGGCATGAGCGCTGCACACAAGACCCTGCCGTTGCCCAGTTACGTGAAGGTCACCAACCTGGACAACAATCGTAGCGTGATCCTGCGGGTCAACGATCGCGGTCCGTTCTACTCTGACCGCATCATCGACCTGTCCTACGCTGCGGCAAAGAAGCTCGGCTACGCCGAGACAGGCACCGCTCGGGTCAAGGTCGAAGGCATCGATCCGCAGCAATGGTGGGCCCAGCGTGGCCGTCCGGCGCCGTTGATGCTCAATGAGCCGCAAGTGGCGCAGAATAGCGCGCCGGTGATCACGGCTTCGGCCGGTACTGTCGAACAATGGACGCCGCCGCCCCAGCAACACGCTGCCGCAGTGGTTCCCGTACAAGTGAAAAACACTGCTGCAGCGGCCTCTGGCCAGTATCTGCAGGTGGGCGCTTTCGCCAACCCGGACGCTGCCGAGTTGCTGCGGTCGAAATTGAGCGGAATGGTGAGCGCCCCGGTGTTCATCAGCTCGATCGTACGTAATCAGCAGACGCTGCATCGAGTGCGACTGGGGCCATTCGGCACGCCGGGTGAGGCTCAGCAAGCGCAGAACAGTGTGCGGCTGGCTAACCTTGGCCAGCCCAGCGTGGTCACTGCCGAGTAAGAAGATTGAAGGTCCGCTTGCGGTTTTGGGGGGCGGACCCTGGTTGTTGGCTCGTCGAACAACAAAAGCCCGGCAAGGGTCAGTGAGTGAACAACTGAATACGCGACAGCCCTTTAGAAGGCTGTCTGAATTAGTTTTGCCCTCGGGCAAGTTTCCATTAGCAACTTCGAGAGACGGATGAACATCACCACCTTTGCCAAACGCCTGTGCCTGCTTGTCCCGCTGATCATCACGCCCGCCGCCTGGGCGGTCGAAGCGATGCCGTCGCCACCGCAACTGGCCGCCAAATCCTATGTGCTCATGGACGCCAGCAGCGGTAACGTGCTGGTGGAGAACAATGGTGACCAGCGCCTGCCGCCGGCCAGTCTGACCAAGCTGATGACAGCCTACATCGCGACCCTGGAAATCCGTCGCGGCCAGATCGGCGAGAACGATCCGGTGACCGTCAGCGAGAACGCCTGGCGTACCGGCGGGTCGCGGATGTTCATCAAGGTGGGTTCGCAAGTCACCGTCAGCGACTTGCTGCACGGCATCATCATTCAGTCCGGTAACGACGCCAGCGTTGCGGTTTCCGAGCACATTGCCGGCAGCGAAGACGCGTTTGCCGACATGATGAACAAGACGGCTACCGATCTGGGCATGAGCAACAGCCACTTCATGAACCCGACCGGTCTGCCGAACCCTGAGCACTACTCGTCGGCCCACGACATGGCCGTGCTGGCTCGCGCGATCATCCACGAAGACCCTGCCCACTATGCGATCTACTCGCAGAAGGAGTTCTTCTGGAACGGCATCAAGCAACCTAACCGTAACCTGCTGCTGTGGCGCGACAAGACTGTCGATGGTCTGAAAACCGGTCACACCGATGAAGCCGGCTATTGCATGGTGTCTTCGGCAGTACGTGATGGCATGCGTCTGATCGCCGTGGTGTTCGGCACCAACAGCGAACAGGCTCGTGCCGCCGAAACCCAGAAGCTGCTGACCTACGGTTTCCGTTTCTTCGAAACCCAGACCTTCTACCAGAAAGGCACCGAGCTGGCTCAGGCGCCGGTGTGGAAGGGCACCACTCATCAGGTCAAGGCCGGTCTGGCTGAAGATCTGACCATGACCATGCCTAAAGGCCAGTTGAAAAAGCTCGCCGCCAGCATGACCATGAACCCGCAACTGGTTGCGCCGATCGCCAAGGGCGACGTGATTGGTAAAGTCGAAGTGAAACTGGACGACAAGGTGGTGCACAGCGCTGACCTGATCGCCCTGGAAGCGGTCGACGAAGGTGGTATCTTCCGCCGCATGTGGGATAGCATCCGTCTATTCTTCTACGGCTTGTTCAACTGATATTGTCGACCCGCGTGGCCCTCGCTCTTAAGTAGAGTGGGGGTCATGTCCGTCGCCACGGCTTACGAGGCCGTTACTGCCATGACAGACACTGACGTTAAGTCGCACAAGATTGAATTCCCCGTCGATGACTATCCGATCAAGGTGATCGGTGACACGGTTGTCGGCTTCAAGGACACCGTGATCGAGATCCTTGCCAAGTACGCCACCCTGGACATCAAGTCCCTGGCCGAGCGTCAGAGTAGCAACGGCAAGTACACCACGGTACAACTGCACATCACCGCCACCGGTGAAGACCAACTGCGTGATATCAATAGTGCCCTGCGTGCTACCGGTGTCGTCCACATGGTGCTGTGATGCCGCAAACGCTGGGCTTTCGTGAGCTTGGCCTGATGGCTTACGAGCCGGTCTGGCATGCCATGCAGCGTTTTACCAATGAACGCGGCACCAGTGCACCGGACGAGGTCTGGCTGGTGCAGCATCCACAGGTATTCACTCAGGGCCAGGCGGGCAAGGCCGAGCACCTTTTGCTTCCGGGGGATATCCCGGTGGTGCAGGTGGATCGTGGCGGTCAGGTGACCTATCACGGGCCGGGCCAATTGGTCGCCTATCTGTTGCTGGACGTGCGCAGGCTGGGATTCGGTGTACGAGATCTGGTCAGTCGCATGGAACAGTGCCTGGTGGAGCTGCTGGCCAGTTATGGCGTAGCGGCAGCGGCCAAGCCCGATGCACCGGGTGTCTACGTCAATGGGGCGAAAATCGCTTCCCTGGGCCTGCGTATCCGTCACGGATGCTCCTTTCACGGTCTGGCCTTGAACGTGGATATGGATTTGCAGCCGTTTCGACGGATTAACCCCTGTGGTTATGCCGGGTTGGCGATGACCCAGCTAAGCGACCATGCAGGGCCGATTGAATTTGCCGAGGTAAGTGCCCGGCTGCGTGCGCAGCTCGTCAAACACCTCGACTATGCTGAGCAGACGACCCTAACGGGCGGAATCGACTGATATGACTACTGCGCAAGACGCTGTTCAAACCCTGATCCCGACGGTGGATGTCTCCGAGCGGGCGCCACGTCCGAAAGTTGAAGCCGGCGTCAAATTGCGCGGTGCGGAAAAGGTTGCGCGCATTCCGGTGAAGATCATTCCGACCACCGAACTGCCGAAGAAACCGGACTGGATCCGGGTGCGGATTCCGGTATCCCCGGAAGTCGACCGGATCAAGCAACTGCTGCGCAAGCACAAACTGCACAGCGTCTGCGAAGAAGCATCCTGCCCGAACCTGGGCGAATGTTTCTCCGGCGGTACCGCGACCTTCATGATCATGGGCGACATCTGCACCCGTCGCTGCCCGTTCTGTGACGTTGGCCACGGCCGTCCGAAACCTCTGGATGTTGACGAGCCGATGAATCTGGCAGTGGCCATCGCCGACCTGCGCCTGAAGTATGTGGTGATCACTTCGGTGGACCGCGACGACCTGCGTGACGGCGGTGCTCAGCACTTTGCCGACTGCATTCGCGAGATCCGCAAGCTGTCGCCGAACGTACAGTTGGAAACCCTGGTGCCCGACTACCGCGGTCGCATGGATGTAGCCCTGGAAATCACCGCTGCCACGCCTCCGGATGTGTTCAACCACAACCTGGAAACCGTGCCGCGCCTGTACAAGGCTGCGCGTCCGGGCTCGGACTACCAGTGGTCGCTGACTTTGCTGCAGAAGTTCAAGCAACTGGTGCCCCATGTACCGACCAAGTCTGGCTTGATGCTGGGCCTGGGCGAAACCGACGACGAAGTCATCGAAGTCATGAAGCGCATGCGTGAGCACGACATCGATATGCTGACCCTTGGCCAGTACCTGCAGCCGTCCCGCAACCACTTGCCGGTTCAGCGCTTCGTGCACCCGGATACCTTCGCCTGGTTCGCCGAGGAAGGCTACAAGATGGGCTTCAAGAATGTCGCTTCGGGCCCGCTGGTACGTTCCTCGTATCACGCCGACGAACAAGCGAAACTGGCCCGAGAAGGCCTGGTTTCCTGATTTGCTGCCCGCAAGGCTTGGGTCTTGCGGGCAGTTTCCCGGCTCTTTCGAGCACCTCTTCCGTCTCAGTTGTTTTTTCGTCCACCCGGTCGCCTCCTCCTCTTCTGTTTAACGAGATTCATGGCTACTGTGCTTGAGTGAACTCACACAGGGAGAATCTGCATGCCCATCCAACCGACTGCTGCCCTTCATGCTCACCTGCCGGTGCCGGCACTGGCTGCGGAAGGCGTCATCGGCCTTATCGCCCCTGCCGGTCCCGCAGCGCTGGATACCGAAAAAGCCTTTCAATGGATGCGTTCCCGGGGTTATACGCTGCGGATTTTTCCCGGTGTAGGGCAGCAAGAGGGATACCTGGCCGGCAGCGACGAGGTGCGTCTCGATGACTTGCACAGCGCGTTTGCCGATAGCGACATCGATGCCATTCTGTGCCTGCGCGGGGGTTACGGCAGCCCGCGTTTGCTGGACAAAATCGACTTTGAGTTGCTGCGGCGCAATCCAAAACCCTTTGTCGGCTACAGCGATATCACTGCCCTGCACCTGGCGATCAACCGCTATGCAGGATTTGTGAGCTTTCACGGGCCGATGCTCAATGCCGACCTGCTAGGTGACAAGCAACCGCCAACCGAGGCGTGCTTTTTCAATCTGCTCCGGGGCCAGGTGAAGGCGGGCAGTCTGCTGCCCCATCCGGTGGCGTTCCCTTTGACCACCATCGAGCCGGGTATCGCCTTAGGCTCTTTGCTGGGCGGGAACCTGTCGATGATCGCCAGTACCCTCGGCACCCCGTATGAGATCAATACCGACGGCATCATCCTGTTCATTGAGGACGTCAACGAACCGCTGTATCGCATAGATCGCCTGCTCAATCACCTGCGGCTGGCCGGCAAGTTGGACAGCCTGCGTGGCGTCTTGGTCGGGGATGTGGCCGGTGTGGACTTCAGCGCCTTGTGCCGCCTGCTCAAGCAGACTTTCGAGCCGCTGCGGATTCCGGTGCTGGCGGGATGGCGCAGTGGCCATTGTGACCCCAACCTGACTTTGCCCATGGGCGCTCTGGTCAGGTTGGATGCAGGGGCCAGGGAGCTGACCCTGGCGCAGGACGTGGTGTTCAAGTAGGGCTGGTCCTGGCGAAGGAAGACCCACTTCGCCAGTTCTGGGCTTAGCGGTTGCGCAGGCTGTCCAGCAACTTGTGAGTCGGGTAGCCGTCTGCGGGCCAGCCCAGTGCTTGCTGGGCGCTACGAATGGCTTTGCGGGTGTTGGCTCCGATGATGCCGTCGGGGTTGCCGGCGTCGTAGTTGTTGGTGCTGAGCAGGGTCTGCAGTTCGATGCGCTCGGAGCGGCTCAGAGGCAGGTCGTCCTTGGGCCAGTTGCCACTGATCAGACCGGCGCCGCCGAAGCGTTCGGACAGCAGGTTGACTGCCAGGGCGTAGGACGATGAGTTGTTGTACTTGAGCACCGCTCGGAAGTTATCCAGGATCAGGAACGCCGGCCCCCGATAACCCGCAGGCAGCAGTAAGGATGCGGACAATTGCTCAGAGCCGTAAGGCAGCGCCTTGCCATTGGCGGTTGTCATCCCCAGGCGCATCCACTCGGTCACGGTCTTGCGAGTGGAAGCATCGGCCAGGGCATAGTCGAAGCCGCTGTTGAGCTGGACTTCAACACCCCAGGGCTGGCCTTTTTGCCATCCTGAGCTCTGCAGATAGTGAGCGGTGGAAGCCAGGGCGTCAGCCGGGCTGTTCCAGATGTCGCGACGACCATCGCCGTCGAAGTCCACGGCGTGAGTGTTGTAGGTGGTCGGAATGAACTGGGTCTGGCCCATGGCGCCGGCCCAGGAGCCCAGCATCTTCTCTGGCTGGATGTCGCCGTGTTGAATGATCTGCAAGGCAGCAATCAGCTGACTGTTGGCAAAGGCCGGGCGTCGTCCTTCATACGCCAGAGTGGCCAGGGAGCGGATCACCGACTTGTTGCCCTGGAAGTCGCCGAAATTACTCTCCATGCCCCAGACGGCCACCAAGGCCTGGCGATCAACGCCATAGCGCTGTTCGATTCGTTGCAGGATGTCGCTGTATTGGACCAGCAGTGCCTGGCCCTTGCGTACCCGTACCGGCGACAGTGCGCCATCCAGGTATTCCCAGACGGGGCGGGTGAACTCCGGCTGGCTGCGGTCGGCCTTGATCACGCTCATGTCCGGGGTGACCCCAGCGAAGGCGCGGTCGAATACATCCGCGCGGACTCCGGCGCCCAAGGCTTCGGCGCGGAAGGCGTTCAACCATTCATCGAAGGTCTGAGTGGGCTGGATGTCCAGATTGTCGATGGCGAGTGGCGCGACAGTAGCAGGTGCGGCAAGGGGGGCTGCCTGGAGGTTGGGTAGCGGCTGGGCGTCGGCGGCAGTGGGTTTCTCCGCGCAGGCGACTAGCAGAACAAGGCTGGAGGCAGCGATCAGTTGGCGCATGTGCCAACGACGAAAAAGACAAAAGGGCATGCACAGGTCCAGAGAGAATAACAATCAGGTGCAGACCTTATCATGCCAACGGGGTTCAGGGCTTCAGGCGGCCAGAAAGTAAGAAGCCTCCCAGCTTTTAGACTGGAAGGCTTCGCGGCGGTAGCTGCCTTTGCCCTTGGCCGGGCGTTCCTGACGGCTGCGGAACAGTGGCTGGGCGATGATGGACTTGGCCTTGTTGGGGCCATGCTTGGATGGCTTGCTCATGGTGAATGCTCGCTTTTTCAGGAGGAAAAGTGTTGCGGCGCGAATCATCGGCCAGAGTGGCTCTGCTGTCTAGTGCAAGCAAAAGATTAGTGGCGCGATTATTCGGCAGGCAATGCCAGGCGTTGGCCGGCCATCAGCAGCGACAGACGGCTCAGGCTGCTCCAGGGCGAGCCGCTGGCTTGGCCCTTGATCTGTGCATCGATACGCTGGGCATCCAGGAGCAATTGGCCCCAACGTTGCGCCGAATAGCGCTGCAAGGCTTTGCTCATCAAGGGTTTGCGCTTGTCCCAGACAGGAGGGCGAGCCTGACTGAAGACCTTGTCCAGCGGTACGCCCTGACTGAATTGCAGTGCCAGGTTGGCCAGCAGTCGCAGTTCCCGGGACAGGGCCCAGAGAATGACCGGTGGTTCGACGCCTTCGCCTCGCAGTCCTTCAAGCATGCGTAAAGCATGAGCGGCCTCGCCGTTGAGAATCGCATCCACCAGCCCAAACACGTCGAAGCGAGCACTATCGGCCACGGCGGCCTGTACCGTTTCGACGGTGATCTGCCCGCCTTCGGCCATCAGCTTGAGCTTTTCGATTTCCTGGGCGGCCGCCAGCAGGTTGCCTTCTACCCGGGCGGCGATCAGTTCCACGGCGTCCTGGCTGGCGGACAGGCCGGCCTGGGACAGGCGCTGGCGAATCCACTGTGGAAGCTGGTTGGCGTCCACTGGCCAGATCTGCACGAACTGAGTCTGGGCACCTTCGACCAGGGCCTTGCCCCACTTGGTCTTCTGCGCGCTGCCATCGAGCTTGGGCAGGCTGATCAACAGCACCGTGTCTTCGGCCGGACGCGAGCAGTATTCGATCAGTGCTGCCGCGCCCTTGTCCCCAGGCTTGCCCGAAGGCAAGCGCAACTCCAGCAGGCGCTTTTCTGCGAACAGCGACATGCTGGCCCCTGCTTGCAGCAGGGTGCCCCAGTCGAAGCTGGCATCGGCGCTGAAGACCTGGCGCTCGTCGAACCCCTGCTGGCGTACGGCAGAGCGAATGGCGTCGGCGGCTTCCTGGCACAGCAAGGGATCGTCGCCGCTGATCACGTAGACCGGCGCTAGAGTGCCTTGCAGGTGTTTGCCGAGTTGGGCGGGAGCGAGTTTCATAGGCGGGGGCCAGAGGGGCGCCTGAGCGCCCCGCAAGGCTTACTGGTTCGGCAGTTCCAAGGGAGACTGTTGCGGAGTTTCCGCCTCAGCCTTGCGTGCAGCTTCCAGGGCCTCGGCTTCTGCCTTGGCTTTGGCCTCGGCGGTAGCCTGCAGTTGAGCAAGCTGTTCCGGGGTCAGCAGTTGCAGACGGATCAGCATCCGCTGAATCAGGTCGCGACGCATTTCCTTGCGGGTTTCAGACGATTCCTGATCCGAGCCAGTGATGTTGTTGCCGTCGTGCAGGAAGACTTTCTGCACTTCCAGCTTGTCATTGAGCAGGCGCAGGTTGTCATGAGTCAGGATCTCGTACCTGAGCGTTGTGCTGATCTCGTATTCGGCCGAGCTGCCACCGCCGGTGTAGCTGAGCGTGCGCTGGGAGTTTTCCTCATTCAGCAGCACCAGCTTGTAGGGCGCGCCGGCATGGACCCGTACGCCACTGTTTTCCAGTTGCTGCTGGAGCATTTTCACGGTGGTGCCGTAGGCGTCACGAGCACTCAGGTCGAGCTCCTTGATGGTCAGCTCCTGGGTTCCCGTGCCGCGCAACTGGAAGCCACAGGCGCTCAGCAGTACAGCCAGGCCCATCACCAGCAGGTTACGTTTGATCATGTATTGCTCCCCTTGAAACCATATGGGCCAACCTTGTGGCCCTGAAGGTTTTGTTCGGCGCCCGGTCCCGGACCGGGCGCCTGATCCAATTAGCTGGCGACGATGTTGACCAGTTTGCCAGGCACCACGATGACCTTGCGGATGGTCAGACCTTCGGTGAAGCGCAGCACGTTCTCGTTGCTGCGCGCCGCGGCCTCGACTTCTTCACGGCTGGCGCTGGCCGGCATGTCGATCTGGCCGCGCAGCTTGCCGTTGACCTGGATGACCAGTTGCAGGCTGTCCTGAACCAGTGCGCTTTCGTCCAATACCGGCCAGCCGGCGTCGATCACCGGGTCGGCGTGACCCAGGCGATTCCACAGTTCGTGGCTGATGTGCGGAGTGATCGGCGCCAGCAGCAAGGTCACGGTTTCCAGACCTTCCTGAACCAGTGCGCGATCCTGCTCGGTACCTTGTGGGGCTTTTTCCAACACGTTCATCAGCGTCATCACCTGGGCGATGGCGGTGTTGAATTTGTGGTTCTGGCCCACGTCGTGGCTGGCCTGCTTGATGGCTTGGTGGATCGAGCGGCGAATGGCTTTCTGCTCGTCGTTCAGGCTGGCGATATCCAGTGTGCCCGGCAGGCCCTGGGTGACGTGGGCTTGAGCCAGACGCCAGACGCGCTTGAGGAAACGGTGCGAGCCTTCAACGCCGGAGTCCGACCATTCGGCACTCATGTCAGGTGGCGAAGCGAACATCATGAACAGGCGGCAGGTGTCTGCGCCGAACTGGTCAATCATCGACTGTGGGTCGACGCCGTTGTTCTTCGACTTGGCCATCTTCTCGGTGCCGCCGATTTCCACCGGCAGGCCGTCCGCGATCAGCTTGGCGCTGATGACCTTGGCCTTGCTGTCGCGTTCGAGTTCGACGTCCGCCGGGTTGAACCAGGTGTAGGCACCGTTGGCTTCGCGACGGTAGTAGGTCTCGGCGATCACCATGCCTTGGGTCAGCAGGTTCTTGAATGGCTCGTTGGAGCTCACCAGGCCTTCGTCACGCATCAGTTTGTGGAAGAAGCGCGCGTAGAGCAGGTGCAGGATGGCGTGTTCGATACCGCCGATGTACTGGTCCACTGGCAGCCAATGGTCGGCAGCTGATTTTTCCACCAGGCCGCCTTCATAGTGCGGCGAGGCGTAGCGGGCGTAGTACCACGACGATTCGACGAAGGTGTCCATGGTGTCGGTTTCACGCTTGGCCGGTGCGCCGCATTTCGGGCAACTGCACTCGTAGAACTCGGGCATGCGTGCCAGGGGCGAACCGGCGCCGTCCGGCACCACATCTTCCGGCAACACGACCGGCAATTGGTCTTCCGGCACCGGCACATCGCCGCAGCTGTTGCAGTGGATGATCGGGATCGGGCAGCCCCAGTAACGCTGACGGCTGATGCCCCAGTCCCGCAGGCGGAACTGGGTGCGCGATTGGCCGAGGTTCTTCTTCAACAGGGCCACTTCGATTGCGTCGAACGCGCCAGGGAAGTCCAGGCCGTTGAATTCGCCGGAATTGATCAGTTCACCGTGTTCGCCGTAAGCATCCTGCCATGGAGCAGGGGTCTCATCGCCGGCACTGGTGCGCACCACGGCCTTGATCGGCAGGCTGTACTTGCTGGCGAATTCGAAGTCGCGCTCATCGTGGGCCGGCACCGCCATTACTGCGCCATCGCCATAGTGCATCAGCACGTAGTTGGCGACCCAGACCGGGAGCTTCTCGCCAGTCAGTGGGTGCTCGACGAACAGCGAGGTCGGCAGACCTTTTTTCTCCTGGGTCGCCATGTCGGCTTCGGCAACGCTGCCGCCTTTGCATTCGGCAATGAATGCTTGCAGCTCGGGGTTGTTCCGGGCGGCCAGGGTGGCCAGCGGGTGTTCGGCCGCGACGGCGACGTAAGTCGCGCCCATCAGGGTGTCCGGACGGGTGGTAAAGACTTTCAGGGTGCCGGTTTCACCGATCGACGCCTGGTCGTAGGGGAACTGCACTTCCATGCCACGGGACTTGCCGATCCAGTTGCGTTGCATGGTCTTGACCTGCTCGGGCCAGCCCGGCAGCTCGTCGAGACTCTCCAGCAGCTCATCCGCGTAAGCAGTGATCTTGAAGTAGTACATCGGAATTTCGCGCTTCTCGATCAGCGCGCCGGAGCGCCAGCCGCGGCCATCGATTACCTGTTCGTTGGCCAGGACGGTCTGGTCGACCGGGTCCCAGTTCACGGTGCCGTTCTTACGGTAGATCACGCCTTTTTCGAACAGGCGGGTGAACAGCCACTGTTCCCAGCGGTAGTAGTCCGGCTTGCAGGTGGTGACCTCACGAGACCAATCCACCGCCAGGCCCAGGCTGCGCAGCTGGGTCTTCATGTAGGCGATGTTTTCGTAGGTCCATTTGGCTGGTGCGACGTTGTTCTTCATCGCAGCGTTTTCCGCCGGCATGCCGAAGGCGTCCCAACCCATGGGTTGCAGGACGTTCTTGCCTTGCATGCGCTGGTAGCGGGAAATCACGTCGCCGATGGTGTAGTTGCGCACGTGCCCCATGTGTAGCTTGCCGCTGGGGTAAGGGAACATCGATAGGCAGTAGTAAGTTTCCTTGCCTGGCTGTTCACTGACTTCAAAGGACTTTTGCTCATCCCAGAACGACTGGGCGGCGGCTTCGATTTCACGGGGCTGATAGTGTTCGTGCATGGCTACTTTTGTACTGAATAGGGGTGGCCTAATCCTCTTCAACGCAACCTCGGGTGGTGATGGCGCCCAATACGGCGTTTTTCAGTGCCCGGTGGAGCTGGAAGTGGAGTTACAGGAAGCGCCGTAGCATACATGACCGCACTCTGCGGAGGGAAACCCTGATTGTTCGCGCGGGCCGTTGGTCGCGGCGGCGCGTCGCTTTCAGCTGTCCGACTAAGCTCAAAAAGGGGAGTGATTCTTATCTTCGATGAGGTGAACGGATGCTTGAATCGCAGCGAAAAGTAACAGAACCGCAGGTGTATGAAAGGCTGCTGAATCGACTGGCTCTGGCCCTGGATGCGGCAAAAACTGCGGATCGATTGCGCAATGAACGGCCGGCCGAGTTGGAGTTGCGGGGGTTGAGCCCTGCTGAGTTCGAATTGATCAGGGTCTACCTGGCCCGCAGTCAGCATGAAATGCAGGTCAATGTATCGAGCAGTCTGCAACATCAGGAAATGCCCCGTTCGGCCAAGGTCATTTGGTTGAAGGATCAGGCGCCCCACAGGGATTCGGTAAACGTCCGGTCCCAGCAGTTCAAGTAGGTCCCGAGCCCTTTATTGGGTTGAGCGAGGTCGTGTCCGAGGACCTCGAAAGCAAAAGTGCCTGGCAGCGGTTGTTGCCGCATGGGTATCCCCATTAGGCTTCGAGCATCTTTTGGAGATGCTCGATGCCTTTTCGCTATTTCATCAAACAGTTACTGCTGCCGCCCGGCATTCTCTTGCTGTTGCTTCTGCTCGCCTGGAGCCTGCGTCGTTCCAGGCCTCGATTGGCGCGAGGGTGCTTTGTTCTGGGGTTGGGTGGCTTCTGGTTGATGAGCCTGCCGGTAATGGTGGAGTGGGGAGCTCGTGGGCTTGAACGGTTACCGCCCTTGCCACAGAGTCAATGGGCCAGCCTGGCAGAGCAGGCGGATGCGATCGTAGTCCTGGGTTCCGGCCGTGAGCGGGGTGACCCGGCTTGGGGTTCTGACCAGCCCACCGGCGTGGGTTTGGAGCGCGAGCGTTATGCTGCTCGGCTGGCCAAGGCTTCCGGATTGCCCCTGTTGACCAGTGGCGGCCTGCATTACGGCACGCCGCCCACCGAGGCTGCACTGATGGCCGAATCACTGCTCAATGACTTTGGTGTGCACGTGCGTTGGCAGGAAGGTCGCAGCCGCACCACATGGGAAAACGCCCAGTTCAGCGCCGAAGTCTTGCAGCCATTGGGTATCAAGCGCGTGGTGGTAGTGACCCAGGCCTGGCACATGCCCCGTTCCGTCTGGAGTTTTGAGCGCGCAGGATTTGTCGTAGTGCCGGCACCGGTAGGTTTTCTGGGGGTGGACAACGCCCGCCCGTTGGGAGGCTGGATGCCGGAGTTCAAGTCGATCTGGCAGAGCGGCCAGTTGCTGAACGAGGCGGTGGGCCAGTTAGGCTATCGCCTCTTTTATCGCTGATCACCGCGCCGACTCCAACAGGAGCCGGCTTGCGGGCGACGGTTTCTAGACGGTCTTGGCAATACGGCTGGCCAGCAAGGCCCAGCCAAACAGCAGGGCGCAGAGCACTGCCAGCGGCCATGAGCGCCACTGCAAGTACGGCGTCAGGTTGTGCATGGGCACCACTTCGCCATAGAGAATGCCACGCTCGAACTGTGGAATCTGCACGGTGATCTTGCCGAACGGATCGATCAGCCCGGTGACTCCGTTATTGGTGGCGCGGATCATCCAGCGCCCGGCTTCCAGGGCGCGCATCTGAGCCATCTGCAAATGCTGCAGAGGGCCGATGGAGGTGCCGAACCAGGTGTCGTTGCTGATGGTCAGCAGTAGGTCGCTGCGGGCCGAGAGGCCGGCGGCGAACTCAGGGTAGACCACTTCGTAGCAAATGAACGGCGCAATCCGATACCCCTTGGCTTGCAGCAGTGGCTGGTCGGCCGGACCGCGGGCAAAGTCCGACATCGGCAGGTTGAAGAAGTCGATCAGGCCGCGCAGCAGCTCTTGCAGGGGCACGTACTCGCCAAAGGGCACCAGTTTCTGTTTCAGGTAGGTGCCGTCGCCTTCGCCGGTTACGGTGATGCCGTTGAAGTAGCGTTTTTCATGGTGCACCAACTGGCGCACCGGAACTCCGGTAATCAGCGCTGAATGACGATCGGCGGCAAAGTTGCCCATCATCGTCAGGTAGCCCTCGGCTGACTCCTTGAGCAACGGGACGGCGGTTTCCGGCCAGACCAGCAAGTCCACGCGCTTGCTGCTGAAACTCATGTCGCGGTACAGGGCCAACTGGGCATTGAGCTCGGCCGGGTCCCATTTCATGCTTTGTTCGATATTGCCCTGGATGGCGGCGACCGAAAGCGGATCACCCGAAGGGCTGGTCCAGGCGTGACCTTTGAGTGCCAGGCCAACTACCCAGGGCGCAGCCAGCAGCAACAGGCCGGCGACGATAAACCCCTTGCGTCCGGCCTTGATCAGGCGCGGCAGGTTGTAGAGCAACGCAGCGGTCAACGCCAGGGAGAAGGAAATCAGCCAGATGCCGCCCACAGGTGCGAGTCCTGCCAGGGGACCGTCGAGCTGGCTGTAGCCGGAGTAGAGCCAGGGGAAGCCGGTGAGGAACCAGCCGCGAAACGCTTCCTGTCCCAGCCACAGGGCGGCGAATGCCAGAGCGTCCGCCAGAGGGGCTTCGTTGCGCCGTAGCCAGCGGGCCCAAAGCCAGGCGGGCAGGGCGAAAAACCAGGCAATGGCGGCGATGAAGGCCAGCATCAGCAGGCCGGCAAGCAGCGCGGACGCACCGCCGTAGGTGTGGATGCTGACGTAGATCCAGCTGGTGCCGGCGCCGAACAGGCCGAAACCGAAGCACCAGCCACGGCCCAGAGCCTGGCGGGGCGTGAGCTCCCGCAGACCGGCATAGAACAGTCCCACTGCCAGCAGCGCCAGGGGCCAGATGTCGTAGGGCGCCAAGGCCAGGGTGGTGATGGCGCCGGCTGCAACGGCCAGCAGGTTGCCGGGCCAGCCGGGTCGGGTTGAGCGCTGCAAGAGGCGTTTCATCAGCTCTTTCCTGTTTCGCACCGGGCGGGGCGCGAGGAGATGGGGTGGGTGGATTCAGATGAGTGGCGAACCCTGCGGCGCTGTTTGACAGTCCGCCCCCGAGATCTGTCGTCCCGGGGCCTGGTGGTTGGCCTTGGGACGATGATTCTGTGCGGGGGAGGGCTGATGACCCTTGTCCCTAGCGGGAGATGGGGGTCAGGCGCAGCAGATGAATCCGCCGGCTGTCGGCGTTGAGCACGCGGAAGCGATAGGCGCCGATTTCAGTGATTTCGTTGCGTTTTGGCAAGTGGCCGAAAGCACTCATCACCAGGCCGCCGACGGTATCGAATTCGTCATCGGAGAAGTCGCTGTCGAAAAACTCGTTGAAGTTCTCGATCGGCGTCAGCGCCTTGATCAGGAAGTCGCCGCTGGGAAGCGGTTTGATGTAACTGTCTTCCTCGACGTCGTGCTCGTCCTCGATGTCGCCGACGATCTGTTCCAGCACGTCTTCGATGGTCACCAGGCCTGCCACTCCGCCGTATTCGTCGATGACGATGGCCATGTGGTTGTGGTTGGCGCGGAACTCGCGCAGCAGCACGTTCAGGCGCTTGGACTCGGGGACGAAGGTCGCCGGGCGCAGCAGATCCTTGATGTTGAAGCTGTCGCCGTTCTCCTTGAGGATCAGCGGCAGCAGGTCCTTGGCCAGCAGGACGCCCATCACGTCGTCATGGCTTTCACCGATCACCGGGTAGCGCGAGTGCGCCGAATCGATGACCGCAGGCAGGAACTCCCGTGGTGTCTGGGTCGCCTTGATGCTGATCATCTGCGAGCGCGGAACCATGATGTCCCGGACTTGCAGGTCAGCTACCTGGATGGCGCCTTCGACGATGGCCAGCGCTTCGCTGTCCAGCAATTTGTTCTGATGGGCTTCGCGCAGCAGCTCCAGCAGCTCCTGGCGGTTTTTCGGCTCATGGGCAAAAGCCTGGGTCAGTTTGCCCAGCCATGACTTTTGCCCGTTGCTCGATCGATCTTCGCTCATAGCGATTGCTCTGAATCCTTGGTTATTACAGGTGGATGTTGTTGATCAGCTTTCGTCGTCTGCATAAGGGTCGGGATGACCCAGTTCAGCAAGCAACGTTCGTTCCAGCGCTTCCATTTCTTCGGCTTCGTCATCATCTATATGGTCGTAACCCAACAGATGCAAGCAGCCGTGAATGACCAGATGGGCCCAATGGGCCTTAAGTTCCTTGCCTTGTTCGGCGGCCTCGCGTTCGACCACCGAAATGCAGATCACTAAATCCCCCAGCAAAGGGATATCCAGCAGCTCATCTGGCACGTCGGCAGGAAATGACAACACATTGGTTGCGTAATCTTTGTGACGCCAGGTGTGATTCAGCTCACGGCCTTCGTCTTCGTCCACCAGGCGGATGGTCAGTTCCGAGTCGGCCGTGCGCTGGCGCAGAGCCAGCTCGCACCACTGGCGGAACTCTTCATCGCTGGGGGCCGGCTGCTGGCTGGCGCGTTGCAGGTCAAGCTCAAGCATCGCGGCGGTTGCCCCTGTCGGCGGAAGCCTTGGCGGCCTCATCGTCGGCTCGCAGCTCGAAGCGCTCATAGGCTTCGACAATGCGTTGCACCAGTGGATGGCGCACCACGTCCTTGGGCATGAAGTGAGTGAAGCTGATGCCGGGTACATCCTTGAGCACGTTGATCACTTGGGCCAAGCCCGATTTGGTGCCCTTGGGCAGGTCGACCTGGGTGATGTCGCCGGTGATCACTGCGGTGGAGCCGAAACCGATCCGGGTGAGGAACATTTTCATCTGTTCCACGGTGGTGTTCTGACTTTCGTCGAGGATGATGAAACTGTTGTTCAGGGTCCGGCCGCGCATGTAGGCCAGGGGCGCGATCTCGATGACCTGGCGCTCGATCAACTTGGCCACTTGTTCGAAACCGAGCATTTCATACAGCGCGTCATATAGCGGGCGCAGGTACGGGTCGATTTTTTGTGCCAGATCGCCGGGCAGGAAGCCGAGCTTCTCGCCCGCTTCCACGGCTGGCCGCACCAACAGGATGCGCCTCACTTGCTCACGCTCCAGGGCATCTACGGCGCAGGCCACGGCGAGGTAGGTCTTGCCGGTACCGGCCGGGCCAATGCCGAAGTTGATGTCATTGCCGAGAATTTCTTTCACATAGCGCTGCTGATTCAGGCCGCGAGGGCGAATCATGCCCTTCTTGGTGCGCAGGGCTACGGCGGCATCGGCCACCGATGGGTTGTCCAACTCTTCCACGGCGGATTCCTGGAGGAACAGGTGCACCAGGTCCGGCGATAGCTCGGTGCCCTTGGTTTCCCGGTAGAGACGGCGCAGAAGATTTTCCGCGGAGGTGGTGTGCTTGGGTTCGCCGATCAGTTCGAACTGATTGCCGCGGTTGCGGATCTCGATCGTCAGGCGCTGCTCGATCAAGCGCAAATGCTCGTCGAATTGCCCGCACAGATTGGCGAAGCGGCGAGCCTCGAAGGGCTCGAGGATGAAACGATGAGGTTCTATGGGTGCGTTCAAGGTCGTTTTTTAGCCGCCCAACGGCAATTAAGATGAATTCAAGGATAACGCCAGCGGCCTGGGTGCGAAAGCTCTTATACGGAGCAATGGCCGGTGGTGCTTTCTTCGTGGGAGCCGACTTGTCGGCGAAGGTGCTCTTGAGGGGCTCTTCGCTGGCAAGCCGGCTCCTACACAAGCCAGTGCCTACACAAGTTCAGTTCTTACGATAACAGCGAGCCGCGCAGCGAATGGGGCTGCGCCGAGTCAATGTGCACGTCGGCGAACTGGCCGATCAGTGTGGGATTGTCGCAACGGAAGTTGACGATCCGGTTGTTCTCGGTACGGCCCTGCAATTCGCCAGGGTCTTTCTTGGAGTAATCGGTGACCAGAATACGTTGGGTCGAGCCGACCATTTGTCGGCTGATCTCGAACCCTTGCTGGTTCAGGCGATGCTGCAGCGCATTCAGGCGCTCCTTCTTCAGCGCTTCCGGTGTGTCGTCGGCCAGGTCGGCGGCGGGGGTGCCTGGGCGCTGGCTGTAGACAAAGGAGTAGGAGAAGTCGAAACCTACGTCCTCGATCAGCTTCATGGTCTGCTGGAAGTCTTTCTCTGTCTCGCCCGGGAAGCCGACGATGAAGTCCGAACTGATGCAGATGCCCGGAACTGCCGCCCGTAGCTTGCGCAGTTTGGATTTGTATTCCAGAGCCGTGTGGTTGCGTTTCATCGCCGCCAGAATGCGGTCCGAGCCCGATTGCACCGGCAGGTGCAGGTGTTTCACCAGCTCTGGTACTTCGGCATGAGCCTGGATCAGGCTGTCGGAGAATTCCAGAGGGTGCGATGTGGTGTAGCGAATTCGTTCGATACCATCGACCGCGGCGACTACGCGGATCAGCTCGGCCAGGTCCGCCATACGTCCGTCGTGGGTCTGACCCCGGTAGCCGTTGACGTTCTGGCCCAGCAAGGTGACTTCACGAACACCGTTTTCCGCCAGGTGGATGATCTCGGCGATCACGTCGTCAAATGGGCGGCTGACTTCTTCGCCGCGGGTATAGGGCACCACGCAGAAGGTGCAGTACTTGCTGCAGCCTTCCATCACCGAAACATAGGCGCTGGGGCCGTCGATGCGCGGCTCGGGCAGGTGGTCGAATTTTTCGATTTCCGGGAACGAGACATCCACTTGCGGCAGCTTGGTGGCGCGGGCGACGTCGATCATTTCTGGCAGGCGGTGCAGCGTCTGCGGGCCGAAGACCACGTCCACATAGGGCGCCCGATCACGGATGGCCGCGCCTTCCTGACTGGCCACGCAACCCCCGACGGCGATCACCATGTCCGGGTTGGCCAGCTTAAGCTCGCGCCAGCGCCCCAGTTGGGAGTACACCCGGTCCTGGGCGCGTTCACGAATGGAGCAGGTATTGAGCAGGATGACGTCAGCGTCTTCGGCACGAGCGGTGACTTCCAGGGCCTGATGTTCACCCAGCAGATCCACCATGCGCGAGCTGTCGTACTCGTTCATCTGGCAGCCGTGGGTTTCGATGTAAAGCTTCTTGGCCATGGACCTCGGTCTCACGTGATTCAAAGAACCGCGCATTATAGGGTCCATGCCCACAGGTTCCTAGCGTTGCGCATCGGGTAGCTATGCTATAGTTCGCGCCCTATTTTTGTCCCCCGATGTGTTGCCCGCCCACCATGACCAAACGTGAAGCCCCAATCTATAAGGTGATTTTCCTCAACCAGGGCCAGGTGTTCGAAATGTACGCCAAGCAGATCTATCAAAGTGATCTGTGGGGTTTCCTGGAAGTGGAAGAGTTCGTCTTTGGCGAGCGCACGCAAGTGGTCGTCGATCCGAGTGAAGAAAAGCTCAAGGCTCAGTTCGAAGGCGTTGTGCGCAGTTTTGTGCCGATGCATTCGATTGTGCGTATCGACGAAGTGGAGCGCCTGGGCACGCCGAAGATCAGCGAAGCCCGTGGCGTGAGCAACGTCATGCCGTTCCCAATGCCAATGCCCGAAAAATAAGCCTGGTTTGCGTAGGAGCCGGCTTGCCGGCGAATGGCACGAAGGTGTTACGGCAGTGGCGAGAAAGGCGAACGCCCATCGGCGCTCTGCAGTTCCATCAGGTACTTGCGGAAAATCTGTCCCAGCACCTGGGTCGCGACTTCCAGTTCGTCACGCTGCATGTGCTCGGCGACTTCGTCGGCGGTGTCCAGGGCGTCTTCGGCACCGTTGACCGCAGCCATCTTCAGCACGATGTAGGCTTGAACGTTGTTGGCCGGCACGCCTTCGCCGTGGAAGAACATGGTGCCGAGCTTGAACTGCGCCTGAGCGTGGCCTTGCAAGGAGGCCTTTTCGAAATAGCTCAGGGCTTGATTGAGGTCTCGCGGCGCGCCTTTGCCCTCGTAGTAGAACTCACCCAACTCGTATTGCGCCTGTGCATCCCCTTCATCGGCGGCTTTCTGGCACGCGGCTAGCGCCTCGGCCTGTTCCTGTGCCTGGGGATCGAGGGTGCAGCGACCCATCGCTGGGATCAACAACGAGTTGCCGCCTGCTTGTGCGTGCGCGAGCAGGGGCTGAAGGAGCAACAGGCAGCCCAATGTCAGGGCGCGGCCGGTGCGGTTCATGGGAATCGACTTACCTCTGAGGGGCGCGCGGACCCGGCGAGGGGTCCAATAAGCGCGCATTATGAAATAAGCAGGGCCAACCTTACAAAGTCTTTACTCGTTTTTCTGCTGCGTGGCCGCGATATCCGCCGGTTTGCTGAGTATTTCCCCCTTTGCCAAGGGAAAGTTCGAGTAAAGCACGAAGCTGGCATGGTTGATCACCACGCCAGCCTTACAGCGCTTACTTCAAGGCGGCAAATGCGCGTTCTGCTGCATCCAAAGTCAGTTGCAGCTCGGCCTCGCCGTGGGCGATCGAGGTGAAACCGGCTTCGAAGGCACTTGGCGCCAGGTAAACACCGCCTTCCAGCATCAGGTGGAAGAAGCGCTTGAACAGGTTGGCATCGCTGGCCATCACGTCGTCGAAGGTGACGATGTCGTCGGCGCCACTGAAGTACAGGCCGAACATGCCGCCGGCCTGAGTGGTGACGAACGGAATGCCCGCGGCATCGGCGCGTTGCTGCAAGCCTTCGAGCAAGCGGCTGGTGTAGTCGCTCAGTTCGGCGTGGAAGCCCGGGCGGCTGATCAGACGCAGGGTGGTCAGGCCGGCAGCCATGGCCAGCGGGTTGCCGGACAGGGTGCCTGCCTGGTAGACCGGACCCAGGGGCGCGATATGTTCCATGATCTTGCGCTTGCCGCCGAAGCAGCCCACCGGCATGCCGCCGCCGATGATCTTGCCGAAGGTGGACAAGTCTGGAGTCACACCGTAATGGGCCTGGGCGCCGCCGAGAGCGACACGGAACCCCGTCATCACTTCGTCGAAGATCAGCACTACGCCGTGTTGGTCGCAGAGGGTGCGCAGCCCCTCGAGGAAGCCTGGCGCCGGTGGCACACAGTTCATGTTGCCGGCCACTGGCTCGACGATAATGCAGGCCACTTCCTGGCCTACTTCAGCCAGCATCTTTTGCACTGCTGCGATGTCGTTGAAGGGCAGGGTCAGGGTGTGTTTGGCGAAAGCCGCAGGTACACCGGCAGAGCTGGGGACGCCTTGAGTCAGAGCGCCGGAACCGGCCTTGACCAGCAGGCTGTCGGAGTGGCCGTGGTAGCAGCCTTCGAACTTGATGATGCTATCGCGGCCGGTAAAGCCCCGGGCCAGGCGAATTGCGCTCATGGTGGCTTCGGTGCCGGAGCTGACCATGCGCACCATTTCCATGGAGGGAACGATGGAGCACACCAGATCGGCCATTTCGGTTTCCATGGCGGTGGGGGCGCCGTAGGACAGGCCATGCTCCAGTTGCTTACGTACCGCGTCCAGCACGTCCGGGTGACTGTGGCCGAGAATCATCGGGCCCCAGGAGCCGACATAGTCGACATAGCGCTTGTCGTCTTCGTCAGTGACGTAGGCACCTTCGGCGTGCTTGAAGAACAGCGGGGTGCCGCCCACGCTCTTGAAGGCGCGGACCGGCGAGTTGACGCCACCAGGGATGTGTTTCTGGGCGTTGGCAAACAGGGTTTCGGAACGGGACATGATCGGGCTCTCAAAAATCGGCAGTGGGCTATTCAAAGATTAAACAGGGCGTTAAAGGCGCGGGCGCGGCGTGTCACTTCTGCAGCGCTCTCGGCGCCGAACAGGCCGTGGACCACCGCCAGCAGATCAGCGCCGTGGCTCACCAGGGGGGCGGCGTTTTCCAGGGTGATGCCGCCAATCACGCAAATCGGCAGATGCAGGCTGGCCCGGGCCTGATCCAGCAACTCCAGGCTGGCAGTGGGCGCGCCGGGTTTGGTGGTTGAGTTGAAGAAGCGGCCGAAGGCGACATAACTGGCGCCTTCCTTGGCCGCTTGCTCGGCCAGCGGCAACTGGTCATGGCAGGTGGAGCCGATGATTGCCTGGCGCCCCAGCAGGGCGCGGGCCGGCGTCAGGGGGCCGTCGGTCTGGCCCAGGTGCACGCCGGCACCGATGCGTGCCGCCAGCTCGGCGTCATCGTTGATGATCAGGCGGGTCTTGTAGCGTTCGCACAGGGTCAGCAGGGTTTCAGCTTCCCGCAGGCGGCGGGCCTGGTCGTCGCTTTTATCGCGGTACTGCAACAGGGTGACGCCGCCTTCCAGCGCCGCCTCCACGTACTTCAGGAACTTGCCGGCCAACAGCTGGCTGTCGGTGATGGCGTACAGACCACGTAGTTTCATTGAGCGGGCCTCATGACATTACGAGCAGAAATCCAACGGCAAGCGGCGCGGCACGAACTGGCCACGGCCCAGTTGCTCGGCGTCGCGCAGGGTGCGCCAGGTGTAATCCAGGGCAGACTTCACCGCACTGGCCAAGTGTTCGCCTTGTGCCAGGCGCCCGGCCAGGGCACTGGCCAGGGTACAACCGGAGCCGTGGTAGCTGCCGGGCAGGCGCTGGCAGGTGTACGTCTCGCGCAGGCCGTCGCGGCTGTACAGACGATTGTGCACTTCGTGTTCATCGCCATGGCCGCCGGTAATCAGCAGGTGCTTGACGAACGGCAGGAGTTTTTCGGCGCATTGGTCGGCGCTGCCTTCGGGCAGTTCCGCAAGAATTCGGGCTTCGGGAAGGTTGGGAGTGGCAATGGTGGCCAGGGGCAGTAGGCGTTCGCGCATGGCGTAGCCCACTTCATCCTTGCCCAGTCGGCCGCCGCCGCCGGCGCGCAGCACCGGATCGCACACCAGGGGCAGGTGCGGGTGCGCCTGGAGCAGTTCGACCACGGTGTCGACCATCTCCAGGGAGCCCAGCATGCCCAGCTTGACCGCGGCGACAGTGGAGTCGTTGAGCACGGCATTGGCTTGGGCCAATACCCACTCGCGATCCAGAACGCGGAAATCGCTGACGTTGACCGTGTCTTGCACGGTCAGGGCGGTGACAGCCGGAGCTGCGTGACAACCCTGAGCCAGCAGGGCTTCGATATCTGCCTGCAAGCCGGCGCCACCACTAGGGTCGTGGCCGGAGAGACAGAGGACAACGGGGCGAGAGCTGTAGATATTCATGGGCGGCGAGCTTACCACCAAACGCTTTTTTTCGCGGCGGCTGGCGCGCAATGCAAGTTGTCGCTTTGCCGTGTTCGATCTTCTTGACCGATGCAACAGCTCTAGCTCGCTGGATTGCGCTGAAAGGCCCGTTCTAGAGCCTTTAGACTAAAATTTTCAATGGTGTTCATTGGCCATCAGCGGCTATGCTAGAGTGCATTCAAACCAATAACAGGTCATGCCGGTCTTGCGTCTGCTCAAGGGAAATGGGGGACTTCCTGACACCACCGGACAAGCCACGCTGGGGCTTTATGCGCTATTTGCTGATGTTGCTGTTGAGCTTGCCGATGCTGGCTGGCGCCGTCGAGTTCGACGAGTTCACTCAACGCCTGCCCTTGGGCCGAGTGATGCAAGTACTCGAAGACGTGGGTGGCGAAGCGACAATTGCCGATGTCAGTTCGGGGCCTCTGGCTGAGCACTTCAAACCCCACGATAAAGATACCCTCAATGCCGGCTATTCACGTTCGGCCTTCTGGCTGAAGATCGACCTCCAATATCACCCCGGCAATCCCACGGCGCAGCGCAACTGGTTGCTGGAGCTGGCCTATCCGCCCCTGGACCACCTGGACCTGTACGTCCCCGATGAAACCGGTGGTTTTCGTCTGGCGGAGCGCACCGGCGATGCCTTGCCGTTCGACAGTCGGCAGATCCGCCAGAACAACTACCTGTTCAACCTGAGTTTCTCCCCCCATGAACACAAGACCCTGTATCTGCGCCTGGCCAGTGAAGGTTCGATCCAGGCACCGCTGAGCCTCTGGTCCAACACGGCCTACCTCGAGGCGCAGCCAGTGCGCCTCTACGTGCTGGGGCTGATCTACGGGGTGTTGCTGGGCATGCTGGTGTACAACCTGTTCATCTACCTCAGCGTGCGCGACACCAGCTACCTCTACTACATCGTCTACATCGCTTCGTTCGGTCTCTATCAACTGTCGGTCAACGGTGCCGCAGTGGAGTACTTCTGGCCCAACAGTCCATGGTGGGCCAATGCGGCGACACCCTTCTTCATCGGCGCCGCAGGACTGTTCGGCAGTCAGTTTGCTCGCAGTTTCCTGCAGACCTCCCGGCACAGTCCCTGGGTTGATCGCGTGTTGCTGGCGCTGATGGCTTTTGGGGCGCTGGTCATGGCCTTGTCACTGATGACCAGCTACGCCCTGGCCTTGCGCCTGGCCACCACTCTGGCGCTGCTGTTTACCGTGGTGATCTATGTGGCGGGGATCGTCGCCTGGTGTCGCGGATTGCGGGTGGCGCGTTACTTCATCATTGCCTGGTCGGCTTTTTTGTTTGGAGGGGTGATCAACACGTTGATGGTGCTGGGTTACCTGCCGAACGTATTCCTGACCATGTACGCCAGCCAGATCGGCTCGGCGATCGAGGTGGCGCTGCTGTCCCTGGCTCTGGCCGACCGGATCAATTCGATGCGCGAGCAACAGGCCCAGACTCTGCTTGAGGCCGGGCAGAAGCTTGAAGTGCTGAACCAGCAATTGGCTCACAGCAACCGTCTCAAGGACGAGTTCCTGGCCACCTTGACCCACGAGCTGCGCACGCCGATGAACGGTGTCATTGGCTCGCTTGAACTGATGCAGACCCTGGAACTGGACCCAGAGATGGAGCAGTACCAGCAGACCGCCGCTGGCTCGGCGCGGGACATGATGCGCATGGTCAACGGCATCCTCACCCTGACCGAACTGCAAGCCGGCAAGCTCAGCGCCCAGCGCCAGCCGTTCAGCCTGCGTTCGTTGCTGAGTGCACTGCAAACCCAGTTCGGCGCCAGCGCTGCGGCCAAGTCCCTGTCCTTTCAGGTCGACCTCAGCGCCGGGTTGCCCGACCGCTTGCAGGGGGATCGCTGCAAGCTCAGCCATTGCCTGGAGTGCCTGCTGGAAAACGCCGTCAAGTTCACCCATTCCGGTGGCGTGGTGTTACGGGTGGTCACCCGGTCTGTTTCGACCGAGCGGGTGAGTCTGAGCTTTGAGGTGATCGACAGCGGGATAGGTTTCGTCAATCTGGACGAGGCAACGCTGTATCAGCGTTTCTTCCAGCTTGACGGCTCCATGACGCGTGAATACGGCGGATTGGGCATCGGCCTGGCGATCTGCCGGCAATTGGTGGACTTGCTGGGCGGGCAGTTGACCCATGAGTCCACGCCTGGCCAGGGCAGTTGTTTCCGCTTGCTGGTGGAGTTCGATGCCCAGGAGCCGATTCCTCGGGCGCCGGTAACCCTTCATCGGCGTGCGCCCCAGGACTGTACCGTGCTGTTGATGGACGATAACGACGTTGATCAACTTGTGGTACGAGGCATGCTGCTCAAGCTGGGATACCGAGTGCGCACCGTTGGCAGCCCCACGGATGCGCTGCAACTGCTGGGGCGTGAACTCGTCAGCGCGGTGCTGATCGATGGCCAGATCACTGCAGCGCAACTGGGGGCATTTCGTCTTCAGGCCCAGGCAATGCCAGGATACGCCCACCTGCCCATCTTGCTGGCCTGCGTTCCTGGTACTGAAGGTTGTGCGGCGACAGCAGGGGCCGACTGTCTTGGCAAACCGGTGAAATTCGAGGCACTGCAAGCGGCGCTGTTGAAGTGGGTACTTTGTGTTGAGCAGGGCGAAAGTGCCGACATTTAGGCGGATATGCCACTTTGTTCGGGGTGGAGCGGGTGCTTAACTGGGGTCTTGGCACACCCTGAAGGAGTCCTGCAATGAACCTCCACCAGTTCGCTGAAACCCACGAAGTCACCAACCAGCCGCCCGCCCTGGACGGCGCCAACCTCTATCGGATCGACCTGCCGCTGCAGCAATGGATGCGGCGCTTCGATGCCGGCTGGGCCGAATCCCGGGTCGACGCCTATGGCGCCCTGGCGGGTGGTCCGTTGATGGAGGCGGGGTTCCTGGCCAATCAGAACAAGCCGGTATTTTCCAGTCACGACCGCTTTGGTCACCGGATCGATCTGGTGGAGTTTCACCCGGCGTATCACCAGTTGATGCAGGCGGCCATCGAGGGCGGGCTGACCTCGCTGCCCTGGACCGAAGCACAAGCGGGCGCTCATGTAGCCCGCGCCGCCATGACCTATCTGCACAGTCAGGCCGAGGCTGGCAGCGGTTGCCCGTTGACCATGACGTTTGCCTGCGTGCCGGCGCTGAAACTGCAGCCGGACATCGCCGAGCAGTGGCTGCCGAAGATCCTCGCCACCCAGTACGACCCGCGTAATGTTGGCATGCAGCACAAGACCGGGCTGACGATTGGCATGGCCATGACCGAGAAGCAGGGCGGGACCGACGTTCGCGCCAACACCACCCGAGCCTATCCGGTGGGGGCTCCGGGGCCGGGGCAGGCTTATGAACTGGTGGGACACAAGTGGTTCTGCTCGGCGCCAATGTGCGATGCCTTCCTGACCCTGGCTCAGACCGACAAGGGCCTGACCTGTTTCCTCCTGCCCCGTCATCGCCCGGATGACAGCCGCAACCAGTTCTATATCCAGCGCTTGAAGAACAAGCTGGGCAACCACTCCAATGCTTCCAGCGAAGTGGAGTTCCGTGGCGCTCTGGCCTGGATGATCGGTGAAGAAGGGCGCGGCGTACCCACCATTATCGAAATGGTCGCCATGACGCGCTTCGACTGCATGGTCGGCTCCAGTTCGCTGATGCGCCAGGCCTTGACCCAAGCCAGCCATCATTGTGCCCATCGCAGCGTCGGCGGGCGGGTGCTTAGTGAGCAGCCGCTGATGCAGAACGTGCTGGCCGACCTGGCCTTGGAAAGTGAAGCGGCCCTGGCCTTGAGCATGCGCATGGGACGAGCCTTGGATCATCAGGACGATGCCCAGGAAGCGAAGTTCTCTCGGCTAGTGACGGCAGTGGGCAAGTATTGGATCTGCAAGCGCGCCCCGGCCATGATCAACGAGGCCGCCGAATGCATGGGTGGCGCCGGATATGTCGAAGACAGCATCCTGCCGCGGCTGTACCGCGAGGCGCCGGTGAACTCCACCTGGGAGGGCTCCGGTAACGTGCAATGTCTGGATGTGTTGCGAGCCCTGTCGAAAGAACCCGGGGTGCTGGATGTGTTGTTTGCCGAGCTGGGGGATGGGCATGGCGAGCGGCGTCTGGCGGCGCATATTGCGGCGCTCAAGGACAGCTTCAAGGACACCGGCGACATCCAGTACCGGGCCCGCCAACTGACCGAGGACATTGCCCTGGGTCTGCAGGCCAAGCTGTTGCTGGAGGCTGGTAACGAGGTGGTCAGCGACGCCTTTATCGCCAGCCGTCTTGGGGGGCAGAGCGGTCGGGTCTACGGTACCTTGCCTCGCGGGTTGGACGTGGCCGCCATTGTTGCCCGCTCCACGCCTCAAGGCTTCTGACCTTTTGTAGGAGCCGGCTTGCCGGCGAAGAGGCCTTGCCGCCGCGATCGTCGGCACGCCGGCTCCTACAACTCCGCTGTTCCCGTGGGACGGTGTTGCAGGCAAGATGAACGCCTGCAAGATCAGAACACAGGATGCTTATCGTGACCGAAGCTTTTATTGTCGTTCAAACCGCCGAGCAAGCCGTGGATCGGCTTGCCGCTTTGCATGAGCGGGCCACCACGGCGCTGAGCCAGGCGCTCAAGCGTTACCTCAAGGACCGGGTCGAGCCGGATGCCGCGCAAAGAGCGCTGTTTCGCTACCCCGAACTGCGCCTGACCTACCAGTGCCACGGCGAAGTCCCGCAGACCACCCGAGCCTATGCCAAGGTTCAGCTGCCGGGCACCTACAGTATTACCGTCACTCATCCCGCCGCCTTCCGTAACTACCTGCTCGAGCAGTTGGTCCCCCTGATGCACGACTTCACCGTCACGGTGGAAGTGGGCGTCAGCGAACAGAACATCCCCTATCCCTACGTGGTGGAGCAAGGCGACGAGCTGGCCGGTTCCGGTGTGACGGCTGCGGCGCTGGCCCGGGTGTTCCCCAGCACCGACCTGTCGGCTGCCACCGACGGTATCGCCGATGGCCTCTACGACTGGGAAAACACTCACCCGCTGCCGTTGGCGCTGTTCGATGCGGCGCGGGTCGATTTCTCTCTGCGGCGCCTGGTGCATTACACCGGCAGCGACTGGCGTCATGTGCAGCCGTGGATCCTGTTGACCAACTATCACCGTTATGTCGACCAGTTCATCGTCCATGGCCTGGAGCAACTGCGCAGCGATCCGCGTTTTGTGCGCATGGTCCTGCCGGGCAACGTGATCATTGAAAAGAGCATGGATCACGGCGAGGCTTCGGCAATCGCCGCCGGTGTGGTCTGGCATCGTTACCAGATGCCGGCGTATCACCTGCAGGCCAGCGATGGCCACGGTGTGACCCTGGTGAATATCGGCGTCGGCCCGTCCAATGCGAAGAACATCACCGACCACTTGGCGGTGCTGCGCCCTCATTGCTGGCTGATGATTGGCCACTGCGGCGGGCTGCGACAGTCCCAGACCATCGGCGATTACGTCCTTGCTCACGCCTACATGCGTCGCGACGGCATTCTTGATCGCGTAGTGCCGCCGAACATTCCGATCCCGGCCCTGGCCGAGGTCCAGCTGGCGTTGCAGCAAGCGGCGGCCAATGTCACCGGGGAGAAGGGCGAGCAACTGAAGAAGCGCCTGCGCACCGGCACGGTCCTGACTTACGACGATCGCAACTGGGAGTTGCGCTGGGCCGAGGAGCGTCCGTTGATCAACCTGTCCCGGGCCGTGGCGGTGGACATGGAAAGCGGCACTATCGCGGCCCAGGGTTATCGCCTGCGGGTGCCCTACGGCACCTTGCTGTGTGTCTCGGACAAACCCCTGCACAGCGAGATCAAGTTGCCGGGGGCGGCCAATGCCTTCTACGAGCGGGCGGTCAGCCAGCATTTGAAGATCGGTATCGAAGCCGTGGACCTGATGCGCAGTGAGCTCAACTCCCTGCACTCGCGCAAACTGCGCAGCTTCGACGAGCCGCCTTTCCGCTAAGCGTTTAATCCATGGCCATTTGGCGATCAGGCCACTAGCATTGTCGGTCCTGATCGCTGAATGTTCCTGATCCCATGTCCCGTCCGTCCCGTCCTGCTTCCCGTCGCCCTGGCGCGAAGCCGTTTTCCGTTTCCCCCTCCAAGCGCGTGGCCAAGGCGCCACCGGCCGAGCCGAAGCTGATCCTGTTCAACAAGCCTTTCGACGTGCTGACCCAGTTCAGTGATGGCGAGGGACGAGCGACGCTCAAGGATTTCATCGCCATTCCCGGGGTCTACCCGGCCGGGCGCCTGGACCGCGATAGCGAAGGGTTGCTGCTGTTGACCAATGACGGGCAGTTGCAGGCGCGAATCGCCGATCCCAAGCACAAGTTGGCCAAGACGTATTGGGTGCAGGTTGAAGGCGAACCCTGCGCTGAGCAGTTACAGCGCCTGCGTGACGGGGTGGAGTTGAACGACGGCATGACCCTGCCGGCCGAGGCACGGCAGCTGGAAGAACCAGAGCTGTGGCCGCGCAATCCGCCAGTGCGCTTTCGCAAGAGCGTGCCCACCAGTTGGCTGGAGTTGGTGATTCGAGAAGGGCGCAATCGCCAGGTGCGGCGCATGACCGCGGCCGTCGGCCTGCCGACCTTGCGGCTGGTGCGGGTCAGGATTGGCGACTGGACCCTGGATGGCCTGGATCAGGGCCAGTGGAAGGAGGTGCCGGCGCGCTTATAGAGCGCCGGACTCGATCAGGCCGATCACCACACTCTTGATGATGAAGGCGGCTACGCCCAGGCCCAGCACGAAGAACAGGATAAAGGAGCCGAAGCGTCCGGCTTTGGACTTCTTGGCCAGGTCCCAGACGATGAAACCCATGAATATGATCAGGATGCTGACCAGACCGGTCATCATCCACTCTTCGAATACTGCTGGGTCCATCGATCATCTCCATTGCAGACAGGGCAAAAAATGCCGGGCGAGTATACGCCAAGGGATACTGGCCGAGCATTGATCTGCCTGCGTTACGTCGCCACAGCCGCTTTTCAGCTGCGCAGATGGGTCAGGGGCAGTTCGGTGCTGTTGAGCACCTGATTGAGCACGAAACTGGAGCGCACACTGGTCACGCCGTCGATGCGGGTCAGGTGGCCAAGTAGCAGCTTCTGGTAGTGATCCATGTCCGGCACCACCACCTTGAGCTGGTAGTCGGCGTCCACGCCGGTCACCAGGCTGCACTCCAGTACCTGGGGCAGGCTGCGGATGGCCGCTTCGAAATTCTCGAAGCGTTCCGGTGTGTGCCGGTCCATGCCGATCAGTACGTAGGCGGTGAGGCTCAGGCCGAGCATCTTGCGGTCCAGCAGGGCGACCTGGCGGGAAATATAACCGTCGTCTTCCAGTTGCTTGACCCGGCGCGAGCAGGGCGAGGGCGACAGTCCGATGCGCTCGGCCAGTTCCTGGTTGGAGATGCGGGCATCGCGTTGCAATTCGGCCAAAATACTCAGGTCATAGCGGTCGAGTTTGCTCATCAATCAGGCCTTTGTCATAAGTATTGCGTTTAATTATCTATCTTGAGTTAAAAATTGCGCAAGAGGTGTTTTTGCAAGCAATCTTCGCAATCCTCTGTCGCCGGCCCAGGCCTATTCTTATCACCAGAATCACTGCCCGGACATAGAGTCCACTGCGGCCCGCCGAATCAGGCCTGCCGCGGCCGCCAACCCCACAGGGTTGATCCGGCCCCCGGGCTACACCCTGTCCAGAAGACGGAGTGAGGTGAGCCGGCGCCAAAAGCGTCGAGCACGGACAAAATCTCAAAGGGTGGCCGACGGGCCGCCCTTTTTTATTGCCTGCGAAATAAGTCTCGTGACTGATAATCTGCTGCAGAACCGCTCCAGGCTTTTTCAGTCTGATGTACAGGCCCCAATCCGCAGTGAGGAATAGCATGAAGTCGCGCATCTGGCGTTTGGCAGGTGTTGGTGTGTTGTGCGTGAGCGTCAGCGCGCAAGTGCTCGCCGATGAGCGAGACGAGAGACGCCCACCCCAGCAGGGAGCGCCTTCGGGCGGGCAGCGTGAGCATGCCCCCGAAGGGCGTGGCGAGGGTAATCAGGGCCGTCCGGCGAACTCGCCCGAACGTGCGCAACCTGCCCCGCAGCAGCCGCGTGGGCAGAATGAAATCATTCGTGGCGATAACAGCCGGCAGTTCGAACACAACGGCCAGAATCCGGGTGGGCAGTGGCAAAACCGCCCCCAGCATGATCCCAATCAGCAGGGGCGACCGGCTCCTCAGCAGCCTGCCCCAGGACTGCCCATCCAGAGCCGGCCCGATACCGTGCGCCAGACCCAGGAGCCCCAGCGCGGCTATTACCAGGACATTCCCCGGCGCAACGATTACAACCAGCATTGGCAGGCCGGTGGTCCAGGCTCGCGCCCCGACAATGGTCGCCCCAACGACTATCGCTGGCCGGGTCGTCCCGACGGGCATGGCAACGGCTGGGGGCCTGGTCCGCAATATCGCCCAGGCTACGTGATTGATCGTTTCCCCGAGCGCAACTACCGGGTGCCATACCGTGGTCAGGATTACTTTTTCTCGGGGGGCTACTGGTATCGCCCACAAGGTCCGCGGTATGTGGTGGTGCGCCCGCCTTATGGGATTCGAGTGGCCTATCTGCCCGACTATGCCCGGGAAGTGTGGATCGGCAGCGCGCTATTCTTCCTCGCCGCCGGGGCCTATTACACCTATGAAGCCAACACCCAGCAGTATGTCGTGGTGGAGCCGCCGGTAGCGGCGCCGCCCAGTCAGCCCAGTGGCAATGGCTATGATGTGCTGGCGTACCCGGTCAACGGCCAGTCGCCGCAGCAGATCGATCAGGATCGCTACGACTGCTATCGCTGGGCGGTGCAGCAGAGTGGTTTCGATCCGGCCAGCGCGACCTATCAGCCGGCCCCGGAAGTGGTGCAGACCTACCGGCAGGCCCAGGGCAACTGCCTGAGCTCGCGGGGCTACCAGGTCACTTACTGAGCCCTGGCGGCCTCGACCACTTCCTGTGGGTCGGCGTGTACCAGCACTTCGGCCCGCGGGTACGCCTGCTGGATCGCCTCGGCAGCCTGATCGCTGATGCCATGGGCTACCGAGAGGGTCAGGTCGCCAGGCAGTTCCAGATGCAGTTGGACGAACCAGTGGCTGCCGGAAATTCGCGTGCGCAGGTCGTGGGCACCCAGCACGCCGGGCACACTGCAGGCCAGTTCCAGCATGTGCTGGCTGACATCGGCGGGCAGTTCCTCGTCCATCAGCACCGAGAAGCTTTCCCGGGCGATCTGGATCGCGCTCCAGAGAATGTAGACAGCGATCCCCAGGCCGAACCAGGCGTCCACCTGATGCCAGCCGAGGGCCGCCAATACCAGGGCCAGGAGGATGCTGCCGTTGAGCAACAGGTCGGAGCGGTAGTGCAGTGAATCGGCCCGTACCGCGTTGGAACCGGTTTCGCGGATCACCCGATGCTGCAGGCTCAGCAGCGCCA
Source organism: Pseudomonas sp. 910_21 (assembly GCF_052850735.1). NCBI lineage: Bacteria > Pseudomonadati > Pseudomonadota > Gammaproteobacteria > Pseudomonadales > Pseudomonadaceae > Pseudomonas > Pseudomonas sp. 910_21. The sequence continues at coordinate 183,660 of NZ_VXCY01000010.1, forward strand.
CGGTCAGCACCAATGACAACCCGATCACCCCGATGCTCAGCCAGGGCGCGCCCACAGGTTCAGGGTTCTGCAGCCGCTCGAATGCCTGAAACGCAATCAGCACCGCACTGCCGGCGATGAACAGCGCCTGGGCCATGCCCGCGAGAGACTCCGCCTTGCCGTGGCCGTAGCGGTGATCGTCATCGGCCGGGCGCAGGGCGTAGTGCACCGCCAGCAGGTTGAGCAGCGAGGTGAAGCCGTCGAGCACGGAGTCGGTCAGCCCCGCCAGCATGCTCACCGAGCCGCTGAGCCACCAGGCGATGGCCTTGGTCACAATCAGGATGCCTGCCACCGTGACCGAGGCGCGGGTGGCCAGGCGCAGGAGGCGAGCGTGTTCCGGGTTGCCAATCATCGACGGCGGGTTCCTTGAGTGTGGGGATCAGGCCGCAGGTTGCAGGCCGTACAAGGCCAATTGCTGCACGCTGCCCTTGTGCTGGATCAGGCGCGGGTCATCCAGAGGGAAGCTGCCCCCCAGTTCGCTTTCCAGAATGGCCTGCAGTTTGCGGTTGTCGACTTTACCGTCGGCGCCAATGGCCTGCTGGAGTTTTTCCGGCGCGATTTGTGCGGTCTTGCCCGGCTCCAGGTAAATCGCCCCGGTGGCGAAGTCGACGCCAAAGGCGATCAGCCCAGGGATCACATAGAACAGCAGGCCCACGGCATCGAGCACCACCACCACTGGATCGATCTTGCCGTCGATCTGGCCGCGGCGGTCGGGAAAGAAGATCGAGCCGCAGGCGGTGAGTTGGGTCAGCAGGGTGGTCACCAGAACGCCGCCAATGACTCGGTGGGGAATACGCATGGATATCTCCTGGTAAATATGCAGACAAAGCGAAATGGAGCGGGGCATTGAGTCTTGTCGATCAGCACTCAGACCATGATTAACCCCAGGCAGTTCGCCGTTATACTCGCGCCTCTGTTTTGGAGCCAGCATGAATTCTTTGCCAATTGATGAAGTTTTGCCTGCACTGCGCGAAGCCTTGGCGGCGCGCCATGAAGCGGTGCTCGAAGCCCCGCCCGGTGCCGGCAAGACCACCCGCGTGCCTCTGGCGCTTCTGGATCAGGACTGGCTGGCCGGACAGACCATCCTCATGCTCGAGCCCCGGCGCTTGGCGGCCCGGGCTGCGGCAGAGCGCCTGGCCAGCGAACTGGGGGAGAAAGTCGGTGAAACCGTGGGTTACCGCATCCGCCTGGACAGTAAGGTCGGCCCGCGTACCCGTATCGAAGTGGTCACCGAAGGCATCCTCACCCGACGCCTGCAGGACGACCCAGCCCTGGAAGGGGTTGGCCTGCTGATATTCGACGAGTTTCACGAGCGCAGCCTGGATGCCGATCTGGCCCTGGCCCTGAGCCTCAATGGCCGGGAACTGTTTCGTGACGAACAGCCCCTGAAGATTCTGTTGATGTCGGCGACCCTGGAGGGCGAGCGCTTGTCCGCGTTGCTGGACGACGCGCCGATCCTGCGCAGTGAGGGGCGCATGTTCCCGGTGACCCAGCGCTGGGGCCGGCCTTTCCAGCCCGGTGAGTTCATCGAGCCGCGGGTGGTACAGACCATTCTTGAAGCCATCAACGATGAAAGCGGCAGCCTGCTGGTGTTCCTCCCTGGGCAGGCCGAGATTCGTCGAGTGCATCAGCAGTTGGCCGAGTCCTTGGGGCAACGCAGCGAGATCCTGCTCTGCCCACTGCACGGCGAGCTGGACCTGGCCGCTCAGCGCGCCGCCATCGACCCGGCACCGGCGGGCCAGCGCAAAGTGGTGCTGGCCACCAACATTGCCGAAACCAGCCTGACCATCAATGGCGTGCGGGTGGTGGTGGACGCCGGGCTGGCCAGAGTGCCGCGCTTCGATCCCGGCAGCGGCATGACCCGTCTCGACACTCAGCGCATTTCCCGGGCCAGTGCCACCCAGCGCGCCGGGCGGGCAGGGCGCCTGGAGCCCGGCGTGTGCTATCGCTTGTGGTCGGCGGATCAGCAGGAACAACTGGCCGCCTATGCCGGCGCGGAGATCCTTCAGGCTGACCTGGCCGGCCTGGCCCTGCAACTGGCGCGCTGGGGCGTGACCCCGAATCAGCTGGCCTGGCTGGACCCGCCTCCCAGCGCCGCTTATGCACAGGCTCAGGACCTGTTACTGCGCCTGGGAGCGCTCAACGACGACGGCACGCTGACCCGCCATGGCCAGGCCATGGCCGAGTTGCCGGCCCATCCGCGCATTGCCCACTTGCTGTTGCGCGGCCAGTCCCTGGGGCTGGCGCAGATGGCCTGCGACGTCGCGGCCCTGCTGGGGGAACGGGATATTTTGCGCGGGGCCGGCGCCGACCTGCACAGCCGCCTGGTGCTGCTTTCCGGGGAGGAGCGCGCAGCCCGTGGTGCACAGGGTGGCGTCCAGCGTGCGCGGCAACTGGCGCGGCAGTACCGTGGCTACCTGCGAGGGCAGTCCGAGGCAGCCGTCGCCGATCCCGAGCATCCGCGCTGGCTGGGTGCCTTGCTGGCCCTGGCCTATCCCGACCGGGTAGCCCAGCAGCGCCGTCCCGGTGGCGCCGAGTACCGACTGGCCAACGGTCGTGCGGCGCTGTTCAGCGAAACCGACAACCTGATGAAACAGCCCTGGCTGGTGATCGCCGACCTGGGCAGCCGCCAGGGCCAGCGTGAGGAGCGCATCTACCTGGCAGCGGATTTTGATCCGAGCCTGTTCGATACGGTGCTGGCAGAGCAGGTGCGCAACGTCGACCAGCTGGATTGGGACGAGCGCGAAGGCGTGCTGCGGGCCGAGCGTCAACGCAAGGTCGGCGAGCTGGTACTCAGCCGTGAACCGCTCACCGGCCTGGACGAGTCGGCCCGTAGCCGGGCCCTGGTCAACCTGGTGCGGCGCAAGGGCCTGGAACTGCTGCCCTGGACCCCGGAGCTGCGCCAGTGGCAGGCTCGGGTGACCCTGCTGCGGCAGCTGGATCTGGCGGACAAGGGCGAGAGCCAATGGCCGGATGTCAGCGATGGCGCCTTGCTCGCAGGGCTGGAGCAGTGGCTACAGCCCTACTTGGGCAAGGTGTCGCGACTCAGCCACTTTGCCAACCTGGAGCTGGCCGGCATCGTCCACAACCTGTTGCCCTGGCCGCTGCCCCAGCGTCTGGACGAGCTGGCTCCGCATCATCTGACAGTGCCCTCGGGTTCCTCGATCCGACTGGACTACAGCGAGCAGCCGCCGATTCTGGCGGTGCGCCTGCAGGAGCTGTTTGGTCTGTCGGACACCCCGCGGATTGCCGGTGGCCGCCAAGCGGTCAAGCTGCACTTGCTGTCGCCGGCGCGGCGTCCGGTGCAGGTCACCCAGGATCTGGCGAACTTCTGGCGCAGCACTTACGCCGAGGTGAAGAAGGATCTCAAGGGCCGCTACCCCAAGCATTACTGGCCGGACGATCCGCTGATCGCCGAGGCCACGGCGCGGATCAAACCCCGCAAGTAGAGCGGGGTTACAACGCCGGCAACAGGAAGCGTGCAAGCACCGGCAGGTGGTCGGAGATGCGTTGGGTGTCGTCTTGACGTACTCGGGATTCAACCCGTTTCAGCCGTGGGCTGTAGAACAGGTAGTCCACCGTGCGATCCGGGCCGTCGAGGCTCGGGTCGTTGGGGTAGTGGGTCAGCCAGCGAGCACGATCGACGCCACTGGCCTGTGTGTTGCTGGGGATCATCGGGTACTTGTCCCACAGCAGGTGCAGTGGGCTGTCAGCGTTGTAGGGCGCGCGCTGTTCTTCGCTCAGGCGTTGGTACTGGCCCAGGGGCAGCAGGTTGAAATCGCCGCCAATCAGCCACGGGGTGCCGCGGCTCTCCAGTTTGTCCAGCACCTTGGCAATGGCCACCATCTGCTTCTGCTGAGTGTCATCGGCGCGCTGCGCACGTTCCAGATGGGTGTTCAGCACCACCAACTGGCCGCCATCGCTCAGGGGCAGGTAGCTCAGCAGCAGAGCGTCCTTGGGCTGGAACTGCCGGCTGATGAGCGGGCGCGGGGCAACCGGCAGTTGCAAGCGTTCGGCGTGATCGATGCGGTAGCGGCTGAGGGTCACCAGTTGCCGGCCGACGCTGCCGAAGATGTGCAGGGAGGGCACGAAATCCGCCTTCCAGTCGTAAGCCTGGGTGCTGCAGGGGTAGAGATCGGCGACCCGCTCCTGCAGCAGTTTGAGTTGATCCTGGTAGGCGCTGGCCTTGGCGCCATTGTCCACTTCCTGCAGCAGCACCAGATCCGGCTGTTCGTCGCGGATGACTCGGGCCACTTCGTCGAGGCTGAAGGCCATGTCTTCCAGGGTCGGACGTTCGTCTTCGCCCCGGGCCTGGTCGTTCCAGAACACGTAACGCTTGCCCGCCAGGTACTGCAGGTTCCAGGTCATGACCTTGAGTGCCTGGCCCGGCACCAGCGGCGTAGCCTGGGCACTGCAACTGACCGTCAGGGTTTCCTTGGGCTGTGGGCGCCAGGTCAGGCTGTAGATCAGGCCGGTCAGCACCAGGCCGATCAGTAGCAGGCTCAACAGGGTGATGCGCAGTAGACGGGTCATCGGCTCGGCTTATGGCGTTGCAGGATGGGCCGGAGCATAACCGAGTGCGCGGCCGTCACCCAAGGGGTAGAGCGGCCGCAAGGTGAATCAGCGTTTGTCCGGCTGCTCGCTGATCAGCATGAACAGGCGGAACAGCACCACGCTGGTGAACAGCTGCAGGAAGCTGTAGGCGCTGTCGATGGCCAGGGACAGGATCGGGTTGTGCGGTTCGGGATACGCGGCTTCGCTCGCCCCCTTGAGCAGCCACAAAGGTGCCATGACCGCCAGGATGCACAACAGGATGCGCAGGAAGTGTCCGCGGCTCAGGCGCAGGCTTTCCTTGATGGCCGCCAGGGGCGCCTGGCCTTTGAGCACCAGCAGGTATTCGGCGAATGCCAGCACCACCATCAGCCACAGCCCAGGCAGGAAATACAGCGACAGCCCCAGCAGAATCAACAGCGTGCTGACCGCGGTCAGCAGGGCGAAGCGCGGCCACAGGCTCAGGGCAATGGCCCAAAGATCACGGTTGCGGGGCGATTCCCCCCGGGTGCGGGCGTCGAGAAACAGGATCAGTGCGCCGGTATACAACGGATACAGCAACAGTCCCACCACCACGCTGGAGCCAGGAAAGGCATTCTCGCCCAGGGCGCTGCTGACGCCCTGTTGCAGCAGCGCTTCGAGAATCACCAGGGGCAGGCACAGCTGTGCGATCCGGCCGAGGTTGCGCTGGAAGAAATACAGGGAGTCGCGGAGAACATCTAACGGATTCATCGATGGGGATCGCAGTTGACGAAGCGGTTGAACACTTTAACCGAAGCAGGCCCCCCGGGAGCAAACGTAAACCTTGAGTAAAGACCATTGAAACTCGTCGCCCCAGCCCCATAACTGGTGCGTACCGCGGCCCTATGGGGGCACGGACCAGATTTTTACCGGCAATCTAAAGAGGTCGCCATGAACAGCGAAGAGCAAACCCTGATCGATGGACTGTTTTCACGGTTGCAACAAGCCGAGACGGACTCAGCTCCACGTGACGCCCAGGCCGAAGCGCGGATCAAGGAACATCTGATCCGCCAGCCTGCGGCCGGGTATTTCATGACCCAGGCGATCCTGGTGCAGGAGGCTGCCCTCAAGAGCCTCGACGAGCAGAACAAACAACTGAGCCAGCAAGTGCAGCAGTTGCAGGCCGAACTGCAACAGGCCCGTTCCCAGGCCGCCGCTGCGGCTACAGCTCCGGCGGCGAGTGGCGGCTTCCTGTCGAGCATCTTCGGGGGGGCCCGCGAGCCGCAACCGGCTCCCGCGCAGGCCCCGAGTGTGGCGCCGTCCTCGGGCGGTGGCTGGCGTGAGCCATCCCGCTCGTCCTTCGGCGCGCCCCCGCAGCAGAATTTCGGCGCCCCGCAGCAGAACTATGCGCCGCAACGGGCACCGGCGGCGGCCGGCAGCAGCTTCCTCGGTGGGGCCTTGAAAACCGCAGCCGGCGTGGCGGGCGGGGTGATGCTGGCCCAGGGCATCAGCAGCCTGTTCCACAGCAACCAGCAGCCTCAGGAAGTCGTCGAAGTCATCAAGGAAGAACCGGCGCCGGCGAGCGACAACAGCGGCTGGGGCAATGACGATCAGCGGATGGCCAACAACGACTCCTGGGGCAACAACGACCAGGGCGGCTTCAGCAACGCCGACTACGACAACGACGACAGCTCGTTCTTCTCCGACGACGATTCCTTCGTCTGACGCTCCGTCGGTCCGGGGCAGGCGCCTGCCCCGGACCGATTATTCGCGGAACATTCCTTGTGACTGGCATACTGGGCGACTTTTCGGGTCTTGAGCCCCGTTCCAGCCCTTGCGCTGCTGCGCCATGAGGATTAGCGGTGAAGAAAATCGCTGTGTTCGCCGACGTCCAGAACCTCTATTACACCGTCCGCCAAGCCTATGGTTGTCACTTCAACTACGCGGCGCTGTGGGCGGATATCAGTAAGGAGGGGCAGATCGTCGAAGCCTATGCCTATGCCATCGATCGCGGTGACAGCAAGCAGCAGCAGTTTCAGCAGATCCTGCGCAACCTGGGCTTCACGGTAAAACTCAAACCCTACATTCAGCGCAGCGACGGCTCGGCCAAGGGCGACTGGGACGTGGGCATCACCATCGACATCATGGATGCCGCCGCCCAGGTCGACGAAGTGGTGCTGGCCTCCGGCGACGGCGACTTCGACCTGCTGCTCGAGCGCATCATCCACAAGCACGGGGTCAGCGCGGTGGCCTATGGCGTGCCGGGCCTGACTGCCAATTCGCTGATTCGCGCGGCCACGCGCTATGTGCCGATCGAAGGCGCCTTGCTGCTGAAAAGCTGATCAATTTTTATACGGAGCTGCACAGGTTTGGAACGTATTGCCGTCATCGACTTTGAAACCACCGGGATCTCCCCGAGCAGCAGTTGCCGGGCCACGGAAATCGCCGTGGTGATCCTAGAACAGGGGCGCATCGTCGAGCGTTACCAGAGCCTGATGAACGCTGGCGTGCGGGTGCCGGGCTTTATCGAACAACTGACGGGCATCAGCAATGCCATGCTGCGCAGCGCCCCGCCGGCGGAGCAGGTGATGAACGAGGTCAACGAGTTCGTCGGCACCACGCCGTTGCTGGCGCACAACGCGGCGTTCGACCAGAAGTTCTGGGATTTTGAGCTAGGGCGGATCAAGCGTACCCGTCTGCAGAATTTTGCCTGTTCCTTGTTGCTGGCCCGGCGCCTGATGCCCGCGGCTCCGAACCACAAGCTGGGCACCCTGACCTCGTTTGCCGGCTTGCCCCACACCGGTCAGGCTCACCGAGCCATGGCCGATGCGGAAATGGCCGCCAACCTGGTGGCGCACCTGGCCGGCGAGCTACGCCACAAGCATGGCTTGCGTGAACTGTCCCACGACTTCCTCTGCAAGTTGCAGAAGGTCCCAGCCGCCAAGATTCCCGAGCACCTCAAGCGCCAGCGCGGTTTCTGAGGGGCCGGTCCGGCTCACTTGCCATTGTTTTCCAGTTGCCCCAGGGGGACACGCCGTTCGATGGCGCTGGAAAGCACGATGGAGGTCTTGCTGAAACCGAACTGGGCCACGCGGTTGATCAGTTCCTCCAGCTCCGGCATCGAGCCCACGGCAGCTTGCATGATCACGCAAGGGTCCCCCGTCACCCGATGACACTCGGTGAGCTGGGGGATCTTGATCAGTTCGTCATAGTTCTTCTGGTTGCCGTGCTGGGCCAGACGCAACTCGATCACGCACTGGATCGGTAGCCCCACCTTGGCCATGTCGACCTTGGCCTGATAGCCGGTAATCACCCCGCTGGCTTCGAGCTTGGCCACGCGCTCGGCCACCGCCGGCGCCGATAGGTTGACCTTGCGCGCCAGATCGGCATAACTCGCTCGGCCGTTTTCCAGCAAGCTGGCCAGGAGCATACGATCATATTTGTCCATGGAAGGCCTCTGTTAGGTACGACTTTCGAAAGCACGGCATATAGCCCTGAACTCCATGTTTTGGAAAGTGTACTGCCGTTATAAACAGGTTTTGTAACTTAAATTCCCTGCAGCGGCTTTTTAGAATAGTGCTCCCCCTGCCTGTCTCCGAGCTGCCTCCCATGCCTGGCCAAAGCCGTTTTCCGTTGCCGTTGATCGCCGCCTTTTTTGCTCTGTACGTGATCTGGGGTTCGACCTATCTGGTGATCCGTATCGGCGTCGAATACTGGCCACCGCTGATGCTCGGCGGTGTGCGTTTCATCATCGCCGGCAGCCTGATGTATGCCTTCCTGCGCTGGCGCGGCGTCCCGGCACCGACCTGGGCGCAGTGGAAGGCCGCGGGGATTATCGGCGTGTTGCTGCTGAGCTGCGGCAACGGTGCGGTAACGCTGGCCGAACATTCCGGGGTGACCTCCGGAGTGGCGGCGCTAGCGGTGGCCACGGTGCCTTTGTTCACCTTGCTCTGCGGCTATTTCTGGGGCGCACGCAACACGCGTCTGGAGTGGGCCGGGATCATCCTCGGGATGATCGGTATCGGCATGCTCAACCTCGGTTCCAACCTGCAATCGAGTCCGCTGGGCGCCGCCTTGCTGCTGTTCGCCGCCGCAGCCTGGGCCTTCGGTTCGGTGTTGAGCAGGCACCTCCCGCTGCCTCAGGGGGCCATGGCCAGCGCTGCAGAAATGCTCGTCGGTGGCGTGGTGTTGATGATCGGCAGTGTCTTGAGCGGCGAGCATCTGGACGCCATGCCGCCGCTGGAAGGCTGGCTGGCCCTGGCCTACCTGGCTGGTTTCGGTTCGATCATCGCCTTCAACGCCTACATGTACCTGCTCAAGCACGTACGCCCGGCAGCGGCCACCAGCTACGCCTATGTCAACCCGGCGGTAGCGGTGCTGCTGGGCATTGTCTTCGTGGGTGAAACCATCGGCATCGAGGAAGCCATGGCCATGCTGGTGATCATCAGCGCCGTGGTGCTGATCGGCTTGCCGCAATGGCGCAAGCCCAAGGCCGTGTCCCAGGAAGAGACGGCCTGATCACTGTTCAAGCGACTGGCCGGCAAGACTCCGATCGAGAAAACCGCCGATGACCTGGGTCACTTGCTGGTGAATCGCTTCGCGGCTGCGGCCGTTGCCGTCCCGGCAGATAATTTCATCCTCGGGGGCGTGCTCCTTGAGCAGAGCCGTGGCGCCTGGCTTGCAGATCTGCATGAAGCTGAAGTGGCTGGCATCGTCGATCACCAGCAGGCTTGAAGTGGCTGGCGCCCGGTTGGCCTGCAGATAGCCCGATTCCAGCGCCACCGGCATTCCAGCAATATCGACCCCGGCCCCCAGGATCAGGGTCGGCGTTTGCACCGCTGACAGGCTTTCGGGGGTAAACCCGCGGACCAGCCCCGGGTCCAGGGAAACGACCGCCTTGACTCGCGGGTCGCGCAGATCGGCGCCCAGGGGGCCTTGATTCTGCGGGGTAATTCCCAGTTCCGGTGCCAGCCCGCACAGGCGCGGGTTGGGATGCAGCCGACATTCTTCAAGGTAGCGTTGCGCGCTATAGCGGGAGCCGGCCAGCGCGGTGACTGTCCAGCCGCCCAGGGAATGGCCGATGGCGGCAATGCGTTGCGGGTCGACGGTGCCGGCCAAGGTGTTGTCGCTGGTGAGCCGGTCGATGACCCGGCTCAAGTCGTGCGGGCGTTCCCAGAGTTTGGCGGCTTCTGCGGGGCGCTGGTCGAAAGAGGTGGTGCCCGGATGATCGGGGGCCGCGACTATATAGCCCTGGTCGACCAGGCTGGATACCAGCCAACTCAGATTGCGCCAATTGCCGCGATAGCCATGGGATAGCACCACCAACGGATGTGCGGAGCCGGTAGGAGCGGCATCCTTGATGCTCGTCAGGCCCTGGAAGACCGGGTTGTCAGCAGATGTCAGCAGCGGGGCGGTGTTGGCGGTGGGGTACCAGAGGGCGACATGCAGGGGGCGCTGCTGGCTTGCGTCCGCCAGCGTCACTTCACGAAAACCGATGAGTTCGGCGGCCTGCGCCTGGGGCAGGGAAAGTGCAAGGCCCGCTAGCATCCATGCGGACAGGACAAGGTTGCGCATCAACGTCTCCATAGGCAAAGCATCGGTGTTCTGCCAGTGGGGGCGCGCGCAATGGGGGAGCAAGCGGCGATCAGCGGCAGAGAGTTGGCGACGACTGATGGCCGCCGCCGACTCTTTTACCTGAGAATGCCGGGTAAAGTCGACCGGATCGCAGCGCTACCGGTCAACCTTGTTGCCTCAGTTGCAGGTGCCGGCGTCACGCCAGACCTTGCCGCTGCCTTCTCCGCCGACAGTGGCGGCGCTAGGTTCATTGCCGCTGGTCCACCAGCGGGCGATATAGAAACGCCCCTTGTGACTGACCTTGTCATTGGCCCAGTAGGTGCCTTTGGGACTCCAGGCGCCCTGGCAGCCGGTTGGGGTTTCAACCTTGTCCGCCTGCACTGTCACGCTGTGGTCGCGGCTGACGGTATGGCTGCCGTTGCCCAGGTCCAGGGTGAAACGGTAGCTGACGTCCTTATCGCTATTGGGGGCGACAAAGGTCAGTTTCGACCCTGAGGCCTGGAAGGCCACGCTGGGCGTCACGCTCCACTTGTAGCTCAGGGCGAGGCCGGCCGGATCACTGGAGCCTGCGGCGTCGAGGGTGACCGACTCGCCGGCTTTGGCCTGGGCGGCACCGGCGATGTGGGCCACCGGCGGCTTGACCACTGCCGGAGTCTCGGCCAAGACCTTGACCTGATGCTCACGGGTTGCACTGTGCTTGCCGTTGTTCACTGTCAGGCTGACGTTGTAGATGACGTCCTGATCGGCTTTGGGGGCGACGAACTTCATCAGCGTGCCTGCTGCGTCGAAACCGACGCTGGGGCTGATTGTCCAGCTGTAGCTCAACTTGAGGCCGGCCGGGTCACTGGACGCCGTGGCATTGAGGTAAACCATCTCACCCGGCTTGGCCTCAGAGGCACCGCCGATGATGGCGACCGGCGGCTTGATCTCCTCCACTGGCGGTTCGGTCGGTTTCTCGCCACCGCTCTGGCAGGGGCCGAGGTCACGCCAGACTTTGCCAGCGCCATCAGGCCCTGTGAAGGACGGATTGCCCGGCTCGCTGCCCGATGTCCACCAACGAGCCTGGTACTGACGACCTTTCCACTGCACTACATCATTGGTGACGTAGGTGTTGCCGACTTTCCACTCCGGCTTGCAACTGGTGGTGACGGCCTTGCCCTTGATCAGCACTTCGTGGATCCGGGTGCTGCTCTGTTTGCCGTTGCTCAAGGTCAGGGTGAAGTAGTAACGGGTGTCCTCCTGCAGTTCTGGAGCGGTAAAGCTGATACGAGCACCGTCGAAGCTGAAATCCAGCTTGGGCGAGGCTTGCCAGGCGAAACTCAAGGCATTGCCTTGCGGATCGCTGGACTCTGAAGCATCCAGCACGATCGTGTCTCCGGCATTGGCTTCGGCCTTGCCGCTGATCACCGGCACTGGGGCTTTACCCGGATCCAAAGACTTCAGGGACGCTGCCTTGACTTGGTTGTCGGCACTGAACTCGCCATCGGCGAGCAAGCTCCAGACGCCGCTTGGACTGTTGCTGCCATACACCTGGTAGCCCTTGATGTTACCGGCCTGGCCGCCATCCTGGCGGGGCAGGTAATGCAGTTGCGAGAAGCGGCTGTCCGCGCCCAGGTCAATGACGATCTCATGGGGGTAACGCGCACCGGCGGCGGAGTTCCAGTAGGACTTGGGGTTGCCGTCGATGGCGTGAGCCCCGGAGCCGGCCACGGCACTGCTGGTTGACAGGACACGCCAACTGCTGCGTGGCAGTGATTGGCCCTTGGCATCGGCCAGCAGCAATTCGGCCACGCTGGCGCCGTCCTTGCCGTCCACCGCGGAGGTGGCCACCAGCTTCAGGTAGCGAGCCTGGACGCTTTCATTCCGGTTGGCGTAGCTGAATCCATCGAGCACCAGATCGGAGACGGCCTTGCTCTTGTTGCCACGCACGGCCAGGTACCAACGGCCGGCTTGCGGGTTGTTCACCCCCAGCGATGGCCCGGCACTTTCCAGGGAGCGATAGTCGTAATCGCTGAGGCTTGGTTGGGCGCCGCGCTTGATCAGCAACTGGGTGGCCGCGGGGTGTTCGGTACGCTCACCGCTGGTGATCATGAACACCAGGCGCTCTGTACCGGGGGCCACGTCAATGGGGAGGTAGCGCCATTGATTCTTGTCCAGGTTGATCCGCTCTTCGAGGACCCGGCTTGCTTGCTCCTCGGCCAGGGGCACCACGGCGGGGGCGAAAGCGGACATTCTTGCCGCGTTTTCACGCCACACCCGAGCCATGTTGGCGGTGCGTGCATCCCCTATCGGTACTCCGCGGATGTCTTTCACGTCGGGGTTGGAGAAGTAGCCGATGTTGTTGCCACACATGATGCTGCCGACCGAGCCGTTGTTATGACCGAACTTGTAGCTGGAACCATCGGAGCAGTGGTGGCCGCCGGCGTTGTGACCGATTTCATGACGGAAGACTGCGGCCGAGCCAATGTAGTTGAGGGTGTAGCGGCCACCGACATAACCCCAGCCCGCGGCGGTGTCCTCGCCGGGGGTGCCTTTGACGAATGCCGCCACCATGTCAGGGCTGTATTGCTTCATGCCTTCGGCGAACAGGGTGCTCACCTTGCCCAGGGTACCGGTGCTGGCAGAGGCGGTAATCGGATAGTCACCGGGGATCACCTGGGTGCCCACCAGGCGCAGGCGCACGCCCTGGACCAGGGACTGTTTCAGTGCGCGGTTGACGGCGGCGATCTGGCCCACGGCATACGCTTCGTGGTCGCCGATGTAGTCGGCCGCTACCTGGGAGAAACCGGCCAGCACGTCGATGACGGTTTCGCCCTGGGCGTTGCGGTTGAGTTGCAGGCTGCGCTGGCCACTGAGTGTTTCCAGCACCTGGGAGGACTCGACGACATCGCTTTCCACGTAGTCGATGCTGTTCCGTGTCTGCGCCGGATTGGCCTCAAGACGGATCATCGACTGTTCACCATTGGCGTTGCCGCGAATGATCGCGCCAACGTCGGGCAGCAGGGCGATAAAGCTGCCGTCGTCACGGGCAACCAGGGTCATCTCCCCGGGTGCGCTCAGCGAACGGGCGCGGCCTTCCAACTGACCGGTCATGACCTTGAGGTCCTTGAACGTCTCGTTCTGCTGCGGGATCAGGCTGCGGATGCGCATCCCGGTTTCCTGCAACAGCAGGTCGGTCCCGGCTTCGACAGCACTGCGCTGCATCGGATTGGCGGTCAGCGCCTGGAGATTGATGAAGTGACCGCTGATGACTTGCTCGCCAAGCGGCTGTGCAGGTGTGGCAGGTGCTTGTGCAGCAAGGGCCAAGCCACTCAGTGGCAACATTACGGCAGTCCCGAGACTGGCGACCCAAAGACGGGTGGCACGGGACAGGGCGTTTAATCTGAAGCTCGACATAACCATTCCTGGAAAGTCACAGCGCGGCGCAAAACCTGGCGAACAGGACCGCTAAAGCGTCCGCGCTGATGATGTGGATAAGGAGTTGTGCCGGCGGTCGGCATCATAGGCAGGGGAACCGTCGCCGTATATCGAGAGGGAGGCTTTTAGTACCGGTCCTAGGGAGTTTGCCGGCCCTGGGGCAAGGCCCGTTGCGCAATGGTTGTTGGCCCAATGTTGGGGGCTGTTGGGGGGCAGAGGAGAAGGACCGGCGAGTCGGCCACAACGGCCCAGGGAGCAGCGCGGTCGCAATAAACAACGCCGGGCAATGCCCGGCGTTATGGTTTCAGTATCAAAGGCTCACTCGAACCCGATCAGCAGCACCAGTGTGAAGACCACTGCTGCCATGGCCAGGCAAAACAGCAGGCTGATTCCTGCCACTCGCCATAGCGAAACAAAGCGCCCGTTGCTGGCCTTGTGTTCCACCACCTGCGGACCAAAGAGTTGGCGTGCGTAGGCATTCATCCCGTAGATCGGCGGCAGGATGAAGACCACGGCGGGAATGCTCTCCGGAAGGAAAAAGCCTGCCAGGCTCATGGCGATGAAGAGGCCGATGCCCATGGCCCAGACTTTGTTCACTTCACTTTCGCGCCCCAGTGCCTTGAGGTTCTGGCTGATGAAATAGGCGCCCGCCACCGAGGTGCCGATAAAGGTGCTCAGACCAATGGCGGCGATGCTGTAGAGGCTCAGGTTCTGATCGGCTGGCTTGTTGGCGAGAAGTTCGGCAGTGGGGGCCTGGAAAGGGTTTTGGTTATCCATGCGAGGTGGGGCTCCTGAGGGGTAAAACAAAGGGAACAGGTAGGTGCCAGGTGGGCTGTCCCGTCGTTCTGTCTGGCAACCCGTGGCAATCAGTGCGGCGAGGATACACTCACCGGGGCGTGCTGCGCAGGCCTGGGACGGCTCAGGAGCATGTCCCGGAATTAGGGTAAACTGCCGCCCATTGCCTCTCTGTGCTGACTTTTTCCTACGGTACCCCCATGACATTCGCCACTCTTGGCCTGATCGAACCCTTGCTGCGCGCCCTTGAAACCCTCGGCTACCAGACCCCGACCCCGGTGCAGGCGCAAGCCATTCCGGCGGTGTTGGCCGGTCGTGACCTGATGGCCGCTGCTCAGACCGGCACGGGCAAGACCGCCGGTTTCGCCTTGCCGCTGCTGCAGTTGCTGACCATGGAAGGGCCGAAGGTGGACAGCAACTCGGTGCGCGCGCTGATCCTGGTGCCGACCCGGGAGCTGGCCGAGCAGGTCCACGAAAGCGTGCGCCAGTACGCCGAGCACCTGCCGCTGCGCACCTATGCGGTGTACGGCGGGGTCAGCATCAACCCGCAGATGATGAAGCTGCGCAAAGGCGTGGACTTGCTGGTGGCCACCCCGGGGCGTCTGCTGGACCTGTTCCGCCAGAACGCGGTGAAGTTCAGCCAGTTGCAGACCCTGGTGCTGGATGAGGCCGACCGTATGCTTGACCTGGGCTTCTCCGAAGAGCTCAAGAGCATCTATGCCGCGCTGCCGAAGAAGCGCCAGACCCTGCTGTTCTCCGCCACTTTCTCCGACGCCATCCGTGAGTTGGCCGGGCAAATGCTCAACGACCCGCTGAGCATCGAAGTCAGCCCGCGCAACGTGGCCGCCAATACGGTCAAGCAGTGGGTGGTGCCGGTGGACAAGAAGCGCAAGCCGGAGTTGTTCAGTCACCTGCTGCGCAAGAACCGCTGGAAGCAGGTGCTGGTGTTTGCCAAGACCCGCAACGGTGTGGACGCCCTGGTGGAAAAACTCCAGGGCCAGGGCGTGAATGCCGACGGTATCCATGGCGACAAACCCCAGGCCACGCGCCAACGCGCCCTGGACCGTTTCAAGGCCAGCGAGATCCAGATCCTGGTGGCTACCGATGTAGCGGCCCGAGGCCTGGACATCGAAGATCTGCCGCTGGTGGTCAACTTCGACCTGCCGATCGTGGCCGAGGACTATATCCACCGCATTGGTCGCACCGGGCGTGCCGGTTCTACCGGTGAGGCGATTTCCCTGGTGTGTGCCGACGAGGTCAACCTGCTGTCGGCGATCGAGATGCTGACTCGCCAGACCTTGAAACGTCATGAAGAACAGGATTTCGAGCCCGAGCACCGGGTGCCGGAAACCGACGCCAGTGGTCAGGTGGTGAAGAAGCCGAAGAAGCCCAAGAAACCGAAAACTTCTGGCGGTGGCGGCAAGCGCAACCTGGGCAAGTGGGTAGACAGTGGTGAAGTGGCCGAAGCGCCGGCGGTGAAACCTGTACGCAAGGTCCCGGCGTTCAACACTGGGCCGCGCAAGCGCAAGCCTTGATCTGAATTGCGCTGATCTCTTCGCCGGCAAGCCGGCTCCTGCACCCCCCCGTAGGAGCCGGCTTGCCGGCGAAGCTGTTTACGGCCTGTGCTGCAGCCACTCCAGCATTCCCAGCCCGGCCCGACGGCCGCTGGCAAAGCAGGCGGTCAGCAGGTAACCACCGGTGGGCGCCTCCCAGTCGAGCATTTCCCCGGCGCAGAACACTCCAGGCAATGGCTCCAGCATCAGCCGCTCATCCAGGGCTTCGAAGACTACGCCGCCGGCGCTACTGATGGCCTCGTCCAATGGGCGGGTCTTCACCAGCGTCAAGGGCAGTGCCTTGATTGCTGCCGCCAGGAGCGCTGGCTCATTGAACGCCTCGGCGGGTGTCAGCTCCCGTAGCAACGCCGCTTTCACGCCTTCGATCCCCAGTTGGCTCTGCAAGTGCTTGGCCATGGAGCGCGAACCGCGAGGCTTGGTCAGGGCAGTCTGGATCTTGTCCAGGGGCTTGCCCGGTAGCAGATCGATATGAAGGGTTGCCCGGCCGCCTTGATTGATCGCTTCGCGAATCGATGCCGACAGCGCATAGATCAGGCTGCCCTCGATGCCGCTGGCGGTGATCACGCATTCCCCCAGGCGTGGGCGGTCGTCATTGAGGCCGATGGCGACGTTCTTCAACGGGGCGCCGGCGAATTTGTCGCGCAGCAACTCGCTCCAGGCACTGACCTCAAAACCGCAATTGCTTGGTTGCAACGGCGCAACCTGCACACCACGCTGCTCCAGCAGGGGTAGCCACGCACCATCGGAACCCAGTCGCGACCAACTGCCACCGCCCAATGCCAGGAGGACGGCATCCGCCTTTACCGCGCTTTCGCCTTCGGGGTGCTGGATGCGCAGGCTGCCGTCAGCATTCCAGCCCAGCCAGCGGTGCCGGGTGTGGATAACCACCCCGGCGTCGCGCAGGCGCTTGAGCCAGGCGCGCAGCAGCGGCGCGGCTTTCATGTCGGTGGGGAACACCCGTCCCGAGCTGCCGACAAAGGTTTCGATGCCTAGGCCATGAATCCACTGGCACAGTGCTTCGGCGCCGAACTCCCGCAGCAGCGGGGCGACGTGTGGCGCCCGTTCGGCGTAGCGGGAGAGAAAGGCCGGATAGGCTTCGGAGTGGGTGATGTTCATGCCACCCACCCCGGCCAGGAGGAATTTTCGGCCCACCGATGGCATGCCGTCGTACAGGTCGACCCGAACTCCGGCCTGGCTCAGTACCTCGGCGGCCATCAGGCCGGCGGGACCGCCACCGATAATCGCGACGTGGGAAGTAGGGGAGGGGGACATCAAAAAACCTAGAAAATGGGAGGGGTGGTTATTGTAAGCAAGGCTCGGGAACAGCACCTATTGGATGAGTTGCCGGCCAGTGCAGTCTTCATTTAAAACTACCGGTACCCATCTGGGTTATTCGACTGCC
The DNA here is from genome assembly GCF_052850735.1 of Pseudomonas sp. 910_21. Lineage (NCBI taxonomy): Bacteria > Pseudomonadati > Pseudomonadota > Gammaproteobacteria > Pseudomonadales > Pseudomonadaceae > Pseudomonas > Pseudomonas sp. 910_21. The sequence goes on from NZ_VXCY01000010.1 coordinate 200,973, forward strand.
AACGCCAGGTATCCTCCATCATCTCCTTCAACCCGAGTTCTGCCTTCCAGCCCAGATCGTGAAGTGCCTTGGACGGGTCTGACCAGCATTGCGCAATGTCGCCCTGGCGACGTGGGGAGAGAGTGTGGGGAATGCTGCAGCCAGAGGCGTCCTCGAATGCCCGGATCATCTCCAGTACCGAGTAACCCACCCCCGTTCCGAGGTTCCAGGCATTTATACCGCTGTGCTGGCAAATGTAGTCCACGGCCGCTACGTGCCCTTTGGCAAGATCAACTACATGAATGTAGTCGCGAACGCCGGTGCCATCGGGGGTCGGATAGTCGTTGCCATAGATGGAAAGTTTTTCGAGTTTTCCCACTGCGACACGGCTTATGTAGGGCAATAGATTTTCCGGCAGGCCGTTGGGGTCTTCGCCCAGCAGTCCACTCTGATGTGCACCCACCGGATTGAAGTAGCGCAGCAGGGCAACTGACCAGCGTGGATCGGCAGTTGCCATATCCTGCAGCATCTTCTCTACCATTAACTTGGAGGTGCCATAGGGGTTGGTAGGTGTTCCCAGTGGGCAGCTCTCGACAATCGGCATCTGCACCGGGTCGCCGTACACTGTGGCGGAGGAGCTGAACACCAGACGGTAGACGCCTGCGGTGGCCATGGCCTGGCACAAGGTGATGCTGCCACTCACGTTGTTCTGATAGTAGGACAAGGGTTGTTTTACGCTCTCTCCGACGGCTTTCAGGCCAGCGAAGTGCAATACCACATCAATCTCGTACTGGGTAAAAATACGGTCAAGGACGGCGCGGTCGCAAACATCACCTTGCACAAATACAGGGGTGCTGCCGGTTATTTGTTGCACGCGCTGTAGTGAGCGCATGGAACTATTGCACAGGTTATCCAGAACCACCGCCTCGTGGCCTGCCTGAAGCAATTCCAGCAATGTGTGTGAACCGATATACCCTGCACCGCCAGTGATTAAGAACCGCATAGTAATGAGCCTGTTTCAAGTGAGTGCTGACAGTCCGGCCGCAATATTATCTGGATCTGATGGTGGATTTTTAAAAATAGTTATCGGCGATCAAATGCGGTTGGAGTTGCCTGGGTGTTTCTCGATTGATCTTCTTGAGAAACTCCAGTCACTGCTGATGCCGATGTTTATATCCAATACTCCTGGTCGAATGCCCCTGAAGTTAGTTCAGGGCCATCAACAGCGTGGCGGTGCCATGACGCACATAATCGTGCGACCGCATCATGCTTCGGCAGCTCCATCGAGGTTTACCGGTGCGCAGTTGAGTGACTTGCGCAAGGACGCGACGCGCAGCTTCAAAGGGCAGAAAAGGTTTACGGCTCCACCTGGCTTATCGAGCAAGTCGTTATCTGGCAACGAGTGTGGGCGTCGAAAACCCCAGGGAGGTGTGTCGCCACCCTGATCAAAAAACAGACACCGCTCTGCAAGCCTTGCAGCGCAAGGGATCTAGCGCCTTTCACTCAGGTTATCCACAGGCAGCTCCACAGGTATTGGGGGTAAGCGATCCACAACAACATGACCGTCTGGTGACATTGATCAAAAAACAGACGATAGCCTTGAGGCCGCGTGGAGCAAGGGCTGTAGAGGCTTTCTCCCAGGTTATCCACAAGCGGCTCCACAGCGGATGTGGGTAAGGGCGCAAGGGCTCAGTAGCAGCCTGACGATTCCCAGACTCGTTGTGCGCTGTGGTGGAGGATGCCGTGGCGACGGGCCAGGGCCTGACGATCCTTGCTGTAGCCACCGCCGATCACGCCGACCACGGGGATATCCCGGCCCAGGCAATGGCGCATGACCCGCTCGTCACGCTCGGCCAGGCCGGTATCGGTGAGCTTGAGGTAGCCCAGGGCATCGTCCTGGTGCACGTCGACCCCGGCGTCGTAGAGCACCAGATCAGGCTGATACAGGGGCAGCAGGTAGTTGAGGGTATCGTCCACCACGTTGAGGTAGTCGGCGTCGCCCATGCCCATGGGCAGCGGGATGTCCCAGTCGCTCTGGGCCTTGCGTGCGGGGAAGTTCTTTTCACAGTGCAACGAGACGGTCACCGCATCGCAAGTATGTTGCAGGATCCGTGCGGTGCCATCGCCCTGATGCACATCACAGTCGAAGATCAATACCCGTCCCACGCGCCCGCTTTCCAGCAGGTAATGGCTGATCACCGCCAGGTCGTTGAAGATGCAGAACCCCGCCGGATAGTCGTAGTGGGCGTGGTGGGTGCCGCCCGCCAGATGGCACGCCAGGCCATGCTTCAGTGCCTGTTCGGCGGCCAGCAAGGAGCCGCCGACGGCGCGTACCGTGCGCCGGGCCAGGGCTTCGCTCCAGGGCAGCCCGAGGCGCCGCTGGTCTTCCCGGGACAACTCGCCACTCATGTAGCGTTCGATATAGCCAGGATCGTGGGCCAGGGCCAGGACCTCCGCGGGGCACAGTTGTGGGCGCAGCAGGTCGGCGTCCCGGGTCAGGCCACTGTCCACCAGGTGATCGCGCAGCAGGCGGAACTTGTCCATGGGGAAGCGGTGCTCCGCCGGGAACTCGGGGCTGTAATCGTCGTGATAGATCAGTGGCAATGACATGGCATTTTCTTAGAGGAACCCGTGAAGGATCCTACCAGCGATGTAGACTTGCACCCATGAAAACGGAGGGCACCGATGGAGCCGATATTGCAACTCGAGAGCGCGCGCCTGTTGCTGCGCCAATGGCGCGACGACGATTTGCCGGCATTTGCGGCAATGTGTGCCGATCCACAGGTGATGCGCTACTTTCCCGCGCCCTTGAGTCGTCTGGAAAGTGCCGCGCTGATCGGGCGGATACGCGGGCATTTTGCCGAGCACGGCTTCGGGGTCTGGGCCCTGGAGCGTAAGGACACTGGTGCGTTCATCGGTTTTACCGGCCTGGGCGTCGTCGGTTTCGAGGCGTCGTTCACCCCGGCAGTGGAAATCGCCTGGCGCCTGGCTCGCGAGCACTGGGGCCTGGGTTATGCCAGCGAGGCGGCCTGGACTGCCTTGCGTTGCGGCTTCGACCGCCTGGCCCTGGACGAGGTAGTGGCCTTTACCACCCGGGCCAATCTGCCGTCGCAGAAGGTCATGCAAGCCATTGGCATGCATCACGCTGTCGAGGACGACTTCGAACATCCGAACCTCGCCGGCGATCACCCGCTGCGCGAGCATGTGCTGTACCGCATTACCCGCGAACAATGGCTGGAAACCTTGCATGGATAGCAGGCGCGCACGTTTAGAATGTGCCGATGAGATACCTGGCCCCAATTGATATCACCGCCGCAGCCGAGATTGCGCGGTGTTGCCCTGTGTGAGGAGAGTCTGAATGAGTCATGTGCTGGATGATCTGGTCGATCTGTTGACCCTGGAAGCCATTGAAGAAAACCTGTTTCGCGGTCGCAGCCAGGACCTCGGTTTTCGCCAACTGTTTGGCGGCCAGGTGCTTGGCCAGTCGTTGTCCGCAGCCAGCCAGACAGTCGAGGAGGCGCGCCACGTGCACTCCATGCACGGTTATTTCCTGCGTCCGGGGGACGCCGCCTTGCCAGTGGTCTACCAGGTGGATCGGGTGCGTGATGGCGGCAGTTTCAGCACCCGTCGGGTGACGGCGATTCAGAAGGGCAACCCGATCTTCACCTGCAGTGCTTCCTTCCAGTACGACGAAGAAGGCTTCGAGCACCAGAACAGCATGCCCCAGGTGGTCGGTCCGGAGAACCTGCCGTCGGAACTGGAAATCACCACCCAGCGTGCGCACCTGATTCCCGAGCATATGCGCGAGAAACTGCTGTGCCCCAAGCCCATCGAAGTGCGCCCGGTAACCGAGAAGGACCCCTACAACCCGCAGCCCATGGACCCGGTGAAGTACGTCTGGTTTCGCGCCGACGGCGCCCTGGCGGACAGCCCGGCGCTGCACAAGTACCTGCTGGCCTACGCCTCGGACTTCGGCCTGCTGACCACCTCGATGCTGCCCCACGGCAAGTCGGTATGGCAGAAGGACATGCAGGTGGCCAGCCTCGATCACGCCCTGTGGTTCCATGCCGACCTGCGGGCCGACGACTGGCTGCTGTACGCCATGGACAGCCCCTGGGCCGGTAACTCCCGTGGTTTCTCCCGGGGCAGCGTGTTCAACCGTGCCGGTCAACTGGTAGCCTCGGTGACTCAGGAAGGGTTGATCCGTCATCGCAAGGATTGGGCATGAGTCTTTCAGACATAAAACATTGGGTGTTCGACATGGACGGCACCCTGACCATCGCCGTGCATGATTTCGCGGCGATCCGCCAGGCGCTGTCGATTCCTCCGGAGGACGACATCCTTACTCACCTGGCGGCCTTGCCGGCGGCTGAATCCGCGGCCAAGCACGCCTGGCTGCTGGAGCACGAGCGCGACCTGGCCCTGGGTTCGCGCCCGGCGCCGGGTGCGGTGGAACTGGTGCGGGAATTGGCCGGGCGCGGTTATCGCCTGGGCATCCTCACGCGCAATGCCCGGGAGCTGGCTCACGTGACCCTGGAGGCCATCGGCTTGGCGGACTGCTTTGCCGAGGCGGATGTGCTGGGGCGCGACGAGGCCCCGCCCAAACCCCATCCCGGTGGTTTGCTGAAACTGGCCGAGGCCTGGGATGTGGCGCCGCAGCGCATGGTCATGGTCGGTGATTACCGCTTCGACCTGGACTGTGGGCGGGCAGCGGGGACGCGCACGGTGCTGGTGAACCTGCCGGACAACCCCTGGCCGGAGCTGACCGACTGGCATGCGCGCGATTGCGCACAGTTGCGCGAGTTGCTGTCGGCCTGAGGGCCTTCACCGGCAAGCCGGCTCCTACTGGAACAGCGCCGCCTGCCCCGCGGGCGAGGTGAACATCCGGTCGCCGTCATGCCCGACCCCGGGCACTTCCACCAGCCGTTGTGGCAAGCCTTGCGGATGACGCCGCATCAGGTAGTCGAAGTAGTTGTGCCCGCGAATCAGCCGGTAGGCACCCTGGGTCTCGGCCGCGCAGCTCTTGTCCAGGGCCGGGTGGTTGGGGTCTATGTCCTGCTGGCCCAGCAGGTAGGTGATGTGGCGCTGCACATAGCCCTGTTCCAGCTGCGCCGCAGATTTGCCGAGCGCATAGGCCGGCAGGTGCTGCAGGCCGTATTTCCAGTCATTGAAACCTGGGCAACTGGCCGGCTCGAAAGCCACCGGGCGCGTTGCATCGAAATAGGCGTAGGACGACGGATTGGCGATCACGTAGCGCAGGGCGATCCCGGCTTTTTCCAGCTCCGGATGGTTGCCGGTGGTCAGGGCATAGCGCTGCACCACCTGGGCGCCGCCGGAGTGGCCGGCAATCACTACTTCCTTGAGTGCAGGAAAGAACTGGCGGTCCTGCAGACGCTGGAGGATGGCATCCAGCACCGCATAGGAGCTGATGGCAACGGGACCGGTAGCGGGCTCGCCGGCCATCCAGTCATTACCTTTCCAACGCAGTAGCGCGTCCGGTAGCTGATGGCGGGCGATATCGCTCTGGTTGAGAAACTGGGGGGCGATCATCAGGGTTGCGGCGCTTTGCCCGGCCTGTCCTGCCGCACTTTCGCCGCTCTTCAGGTAAGTCTGGGCGTTGCGCAGCCGACCGTGAACGATGATCAGTGCGCGCTGTACGCCGGGCAGTGGCTGACGCCAATCCAGACTCAGACCCAGGGCCAGTTGCCCGCCCTCCAGGGGCAGGCGTTCAGGGCTGATGACCTTGACCCCGTGTTCCGCGGCCTGGGCGCACAGGCAGCCCAGGCACAGCAAAGTCGCCAGCAGTCGGCCCATCTACAGGCTCTTGGCGGCGAAGGTGTCGCACTGGCCAACCTGGCCCTGGTTGAAGCCGGTCTTGAACCAGCGCACCCGTTGCGCCGAAGTGCCGTGGGTGAAGGAGTCCGGTACGACCCGGCCCTGGCCCTGTTGCTGCAGACGGTCATCACCAATGGCATTGGCGGCGTTCAGTGCTTCTTCCACATCACCGGGCTCCAGCCAGTTCAGGCGCTTCTGCGCATGGTAGGCCCAGACTCCGGCCAGACAGTCGGCCTGCAGTTCCTGGCGCACCAGAAGACCGCCATCACCTTCCATTTGCCGGCCTTGCTGACGTGCGGCCTGCATTTTCGCCGAGACCCCCAGCAGGGTCTGGACGTGGTGCCCGACTTCGTGGGCAATCACGTAGGCCTGGGCGAAGTCGCCGGCAGCGGAAAAGCGCTGGGCCATCTCGCGGAAGAAGTCCATGTCCAAGTACACCTGCTGATCGGCAGGGCAATAGAAAGGGCCGCTGGCAGAGGTGGCGGCGCCGCAGGCGGAGTTGACCCGGCCACGGAACAGAATCAGCTTGGGCGCCTGATACTGGCGGCCGGCCTGCTGGAAGATCTGGCCCCAGGTGTCTTCGGTGTCGCCAAGGATGGCGCGGACGAACTCCGCCTGCTCGTCATTGGCCGGTGGATTCTTGCGCGCCTGGGTGGTGGCCGGGGCCGACGTCTGGCCGCTCTGGCCCACCAGCTGGCCGAGGATCTGCAACGGGTCCTGGCCGGTGGCCCAGCCGATACCGACGATCAGGATGATCGCCGTCAGGCTCAGCCCCTTGCCACCGCCAAAACGCAGGCCGCCACCGCCGCCGCCACTGCTGTCATCTCGCGCATCCACGACGTTGTCGCTACGCCGGCCTTTTTTCCAAAGCATGGGGGAGTCCTCGTTTTTTCTGCTGGTCAGTGTTGCTGCTGGCTTGAACCGGCGCCAGTCCGGTCGTCAGGGATTTTTGCGCACGCTACCATGGTCCGACTGCGGATCTCTCCGCTCCAGGCGCATTCGGGGCTCCCTATTGAACATCGATACCCGCATCAAATTCCGTCACTTGGTGTGTTTTCTTGAAATGGCCCGCCAAGGCAGCCTGGCTCGGGCCGCCGACGTACTGTCGGTGAGCCAGCCGGCAATGTCGAAAACCCTCAAGGAACTGGAGGAACTGCTGGAAACCCGGCTGTTTGTCAGGAGCAAGGCCGGGCTCAGCCTGACCGAAGCCGGGCGAGCCTTCCTGCGTTATGCCGGGCCTTCGGTGCAGGCCCTGCGCGAAGGCGTCAGCAGTTTGCGCGGTGGCGAATACGCTGCCGGGCTGGTGCGTATCGGCGTGTTGTCCACCGTGGAAAGCCTGCTGCTGCCGGAGGTGATGCGGCGCCTGCACCAGCGGCATTCGGCATTGACGGTCAGCGTGGTGACCGGGCCCAGCGCCTACCTGCTCTCGCAGTTGCGGGTCGGCGATCTGGACCTGGTGGTGGGGCGCATGACCGAGAGCCCAGAGATCCAGGGCCTGAGCTTCGAGCACCTGTACAGCGAATCCATGACCCTTGTGGCCCGCCCCGAGCATCCACTGGCGACCGGGCCCCTGGACCGCGACGCGGTCAGCGCCTATCCGCTGGTACTGCCTCTGGGCGGTACCAGTATCCGCAAGCATGCCGACAGCCTGTTCATTCAGTGTGGTATCGCCCAGTCGCAACAACGCCTGGAAACCCTGTCGGTGGCCCTGAGCCGGCGTTACACCCTGTCCAGCGATGCACTGTGGATCGCGCCGCTGGATGCGGTGCGCCTGGATCTGGCCAATGGCGAGTTGCAGGAGCTGGACCTGGGCCTGCGCGAGCCGGGCGGTTCGGTAGGGATCTCCAGTAATGCCAGCCTGCCGCTGTCTCTGGCGGCGCAGTGGGCGGTGGAGGTGCTCAGAGAAGTGGGGCTGGCCTATCGCGAGGGTAGTTATCCATAACTATTTGGTTATGGTTGAGTGGTGGCTTTTCAATTTTCCACCCTCCTGATTTGTTTGAAACTGCGTCGGCTGCGCTCCATAAATCAAACAACAGGAGATCGACATGTCTGATGCAGACAGCAGTCGCTTCGTGATTCGCGACCGTAATTGGCACCCCAAGGCCCTGACCCCCGACTACAAGACCTCCGTCGCCCGCTCGCCGCGCCAGGCACTGGTGAGCATTCCACAATCGGCCAGTGAAACCAGCGGCCCGGACTTTTCCCACCTGCGCACCGGGCGTTTCGATAACGACCTTTTGCTCAACTTCAACCACGGCGGCTTGCCGGTAGGTGAGCGGATCATCGTTTCCGGGCGAGTCTGCGATCAATACGGCAAGCCGATCCCCCACACCCTGGTGGAGATGTGGCAGGCCAACGCCGGTGGTCGCTACCGGCACAAGAACGACCGCTACCTGGCGCCCCTGGACCCGAACTTCGGCGGCGTCGGCCGAGCCCTCACCGACCGTGACGGCTACTACAGCTTCCGCACCATCAAGCCGGGGCCTTACCCATGGCGCAACGGTCCCAACGACTGGCGCCCGGCGCATATCCACTTCTCCATCAGCGGCCCGTCGATTGCCACTCGGCTGATCACCCAGCTGTACTTTGAAGGCGATCCGTTGATTCCGCTGTGCCCGATCGTCAAGTCCATTGCCAACCCGGAGGCGGTGCAGAGCCTGATCGCGCGCTTGGACATGGGCAGTGCCAATCCCATGGATTGCCTGGCCTACCGCTTCGACATCGTGCTGCGCGGCCAGCGCAAGACCCACTTCGAGAACTGCTGAGGAGCCTGCCATGCCTGTTCAATTGCTGCCTGAAACCCCCTCGCAAACGGCCGGCCCCTATGTGCATATCGGCCTGGCCCTGGCGGCGGCGGGAAACCCCACCCGTCCCGAGGAGATCTGGAACCAGATGGCCAAGCCCGATGCACCGGGCGAGCAGATCCTGTTGATCGGCCACGTCTACGATGGCAATGGCCACCTGGTGCGCGATTCCTTCCTGGAGTTCTGGCAGGCCGATTCTGCCGGGGTCTACGACCCGGTGTTCGATACGGAAAAACCCTTCAACTGCTTTGGCCGCACCGCCACCACCTTCGATGCCGGGGAGTGGACCCTCAATACCGTCAAGCCCGGGGTGGTGAACAACGCCGCCGGCGTGCCCATGGCGCCGCACATCAACCTGTCGCTGTTTGCCCGGGGGATCAATATCCACCTGCATACCCGGCTGTACTTCGCCGACGAGCTGGAGGCCAACGCCCAGTGTCCGGTGTTGAACCTGATTGAGCAGCCGCAACGTCGGGAAACCCTGCTGGCCCATCCTTGCGAGGTGAATGGCCAGCGCGCCTATCGCTTCGACATTCGCATCCAGGGTGAAGGCGAGACGGTGTTCTTCGACTTCTGAAAAAAGCCTGAGGCCATGCATGGCACCCGTTGTGGGTCACGCATGGCCGCGCTGGGTCAATGATCGAAATGATCCCAGACCGGGGCGAAGTCCGGGCTGACCTGACGCTGATCCTTGGGCAGGCCGGCGATCAGCGCCCGGTCTTCGTCGTCCAGTTGCAACCTGAGGGACTCCAGGTTGGCCAATTGGTTGGCCCGACTGCTGGCTTTGGGAATGGCCGCGACATTGTCCTGATCCAGCAACCACTTGAGCGCCACCTGGGTCGGTAGCACGCCGTGCTTGGCGGCGATCTGCCGGATCTCGGCCACCTCGGACACCTTGTTGCGTGCCAGCGGCGTATAGGCGGTCAGCACCATGTCGCGACTGCGGGCATAGTCCAGCAGGCCGCTTTGCCCCAGCAGCACGTGGTATTCCACCTGGATCGCCGACAGCGGTGCGCCCAGCCCTTCGATCACCCGACGCAGCAGCGCCAGGGGGAAATTGGCCACGCCAATGTGCTTCACCAGTCCCTGTTCCTTGAACGACACCAGGGTTTCGATGCTGCGTTCCAGTTCCCAGTCGCTGGTGGGCCAGTGGATATGAAACAGGTCCACATAGTCGCAACGCAGGGCTTTGAGGCTGCGCTCCAGGGAGTGGCGCATGGCGTCGGGGCGCAGTTGATCCCACCAGACCTTGGTGGTGACGTGGATCTGCTCCCGGGGCACCCCAGTGTTGATCAGGGCCTGGCCCACGGCGTCTTCGTTGTTGTAGGCCTGGGCGGTATCGATGTGCCGGTAACCCAGGTCCAGGGCCTGTTCCACGGCGCGGGTGCATTCGTCATCGAGCATCGGCCAAGTGCCGAGGCCAAGCTTGGGCATGTGCAGGCCGCTGTGGGTCAGGACTGGGCAATCTACGGAGTGAGGCATGGGCAATCTCCCTGTGGATAAAAGAACTCGGCCGTGGCGGTGGGGGTTGAAGAGGGTCGCTGGGGTTTGGACAGCGCAGCGGCTCAGAAAATGCCCGGCGAATCGAGTGTGGAGGCCCGTCGCGGCCATTGTGTTTATGGAAAGTGATTCCAAAAAATATACGAGCTCGGCTAACCTGCGCACAAGGCGTTGTGCCGGGTGCAAAGCCCGCTTTCGTCGATTCCGGGCGGTAATCGAACCACGCCCTGCAGTTCCCCAACCGGCCCGTTGTCACTAGAATCGGCCAAATTTTGTCGGGACCCGACCATGGCTGGCAGTCAAATCGAACGCGTCTTCAGCGTTCTCGAACGTCTTACCGGTGATCCCCGCGGCCTGCCGTTGCAGAGCCTGGCGGAGCAGCTGGAGATCCCCAAAAGTGCAACCCATCGCCTGTTGGCTGAGCTGATTCGCCTGGGCTATGTACGGCAGAACCCGGACAACCTGCGCTACCAGCTGTCCACCCGGTTGGTGGCCATGGGCTTTCGTTACCTGTCGGCCAGCGGCGCGGACATCGTCCAGCCGGTACTCGATCGCCTGGCCCAGGAGTCCGGCGAGCTGGTACGCCTGGGGGTGATCGAAGGCGAGCGCCAGACCTGGATCGCCAAGTCCCAGGGCGCCCGTTCCGGGCTGCGTTACGACCCGGACATGGGCCGCGAGGCGCCGCTGTTCTACACCGCTTCCGGGCATGCCTGGTTGGCCACTCTGAGTGACGCCGAGGCGTTGTCCCTGGTGGAACGCCAGGGTGTGGAGGCCCCGGCGGACCTGGGGCCCAATGCACCGCGCTCGAACATCGAGTTGCTGGAGCGCCTGCGCCTGGCCCGCGAGCAGGGCTACGCCTGGGTCGAGGAAAGCTCGGCGGTAGGCACCTCGGCGATTGCCGCAGTGGTGCGCCATCCCATCGATGGCCGGGTCGTGGGCGTGCTCAGCGTCGCCGGCCCCAGCGCGCGCCTGCCCCTGGCGCGGCTGCATGAACTGGCGCCATTGCTGCTGCAATTTGCCCAAGAGCTGTCGGCCGCCAGCCAGGCTTCCGAACTGTTCAACTGACGCCACGCGCTCTGCCCGTAGCCGTTGCTTGCCCTGACGGCTACGGACGGAGCATGAAGGCGCAGGGTTTGCGCGAATCCTTACAAAGCTGTTCGGTAATCGGACAGTATTTTTTATCGCTCTTGTGTGAAATTGGAACTGAGTTCTAAATAATTGAATGTCAGCGTCCTGATAACAATCACAAGAGGATTCGCCATTGAACCCGCCACTGCGCATTGCCCTGATCGGCGTCGGCAATATGGGGCAGCAGCACTATCAACATCTCAAGACTCTGGCCGAGGCCAGTCTGTGCGCCGTGGCCGATCCCGGGCCCCAGGCGCAAGTCATCGCCGGGCAATGGCAGGTGCCGCATTTCAGCGATCACCGGACCTTGCTCAAGGAAGTACGCCCGGATGCCGTGATCGTCGCCAACCCCAATAACCTTCACGTCAGTACTGCCCTGGATTGTCTGGCGGCGGGTGTCCCGGTGCTGCTGGAAAAACCCGTGGGTGTGCATCTGGATGAAGTGCGCGAGCTGGTGGCGGCGTCGCGCACTAGCGGCGTGCCGGTGCTGGTGGGGCACCATCGACGACACAATCCGCTGATCGCCCGTGCCCATGAACTGGTACATAGCGGCGCCCTGGGCCGGCTGACCACAGTCACCGCGCTCTGGCAGTTGCACAAGCCCGAGAGTTACTTCGATGTGCCCTGGCGCCGAGAGCCCGGCGCCGGCATGTTGCTGACCAACCTGATTCACGACCTCGATCTGCTGCGTCACCTGTGCGGAGAAGTGCAGCAGGTGCAGGCCATCACCAGCAATCACGTGCGTGGCTACGCCAATGAGGATTGTGCGGCGGTGCTACTGCAATTCGACAATGGCGCCCTGGGCAGCCTCACCGGGTCCGATGCGGTGGCCGCACCCTGGAGCTGGGAGCTGGATTCCGGGGAGAACCCGGTGTATCCGCGCCAGGCCGATCAGCCTTGTTACCTGCTGGCCGGCACTCAGGGGGCCTTGAGCATTCCCCAGCTCAAGCGCTGGCACTACGCCGAGGCGGGCGCCGGTTGGCACCAGCCCTTGTTGATGCAGCAGGAAAGCTTCGTGCCGGATGAGGCGCTGCGCTTGCAACTGCAGCATTTCGTCAAGGTCGCCCGGGGCGAAGTCGCGCCCCTGGTCAGCGCCGCCGATGCTGCGCGAACCCTGGCCCTGATCGAAGCGATTCGCCAGGCCGCCGCCACGGGTCGCGCCTGCACCCCAACCCCCATTGAGTGAACGACTGATGAGTGAGCGGATTTTTTCCCTGGCCAGCCTGACCGTGCTGGAGCTGTCTCCGCCCGAGATGGTGGAAGTGGCGGCCCGTGCCGGCTACAGCCATGTGGGCTTGCGGCTGGTGCCGGCGACCCCGGAGGAACATCATTTCCCGCTGGTGGCCGATGCCGGCTTGCGCCGGCAAACCCGGGATCGCCTGCACGATACCGGCGTTCGGGTGCTGGATGTGGAGATCCTGCGGCTCAAGCCGCAGACCCGGATCAGCGACTTCGAGGCGGTGCTGGCGGTGGGCGCCGAGTTTGCCGCCAGCGAATTGCTGGTGGCGGGCAATGATCCCGATGAGGCGCGCATGACCGACAACTTTGCTGCCTTGTGCGATCTGGCGCAGCAGTACGGACTGCATCCCCATCTGGAGTTCATGCCCTGGACCGATGCGCGCAACCTGGAACAGGCGGTGCGGGTGGTGGAAAACGCCGGCTGTGACAATGGCTGTGTGCTGGTGGATGCCTTCCACTTCGATCGCTCGGGATCGCGCCTGGAGGACCTGGCCAAGGTTGATCCGGCGCGCCTGCGTTATGCACAGTTGTGCGATGTCGCCGGGCCCTGTCCTGCCGATATGCAAGAGATCCTGCGCCAGGCCCGTAACGAGCGGCGCTTTCCGGGGGAGGGCGATTGTGATCTGGTGGGGCTGCTCAGGTGCCTGCCGGAGAACCTGCCCCTGAGTCTGGAAATTCCCACGGTGCAGTTGCTGGAGCAAGGTGTGAGTGCCTTGCAGCGAGCGCAGATGGCACTGGATAGAACCCGGGAGTTGCTGGCTCGGATCTGAAGCGGCGCTGGCCTTTTCGCCGGCAAGCCGGCTCCTACAAATATCCGCTGGGAGCCGGCTTGCCGGCGAAGCTGTGTCTTCAATCACCCCCAAGGAATGCCCATGACTCTCAGCACGCCCCTTTCCGGGACCAATCACCCCTTCAAGGGCATCCTGCTGATCGTCTTGGCGACCTTTCTGTTCGCCAGCCACGATGCCCTGTCCAAATACCTCTCGGGGTTCTTCCCGGTGATCATGGTGGTCTGGGCCCGTTACCTGATCCATACCTTGCTGATGGCCGGGATCTTCCTGCCGCAATCGGGCTTGCGCGTGCTGCGCAGCAAGCGCCCGCTACTGCAGTTGGCCCGGGCCTTGTGCCTGTTGAGCACCAGCCTGCTGTTCACCTCGGCGCTGCTGTTCATCCCCCTGGCCGAGGCCACGGCGGTCAACTTCCTGGCGCCGGTGCTGGTCACCGCGTTGTCGGTGCCCTTGCTGGGCGAGCAGGTGACGCGCGGCCAATGGCTGGCGGTGATCTGCGGTTTCATCGGGGTGCTGATCATCGTGCATCCGGGGGGCGAGCTTTTCACGCCGGCGGTGTTGCTGCCGTTCTGCTCGGCGCTGTTCTTCTGTTTCTATCAACTGTTGACCCGCAAGCTCGCCGAACATGACAGCCCCACCACTAGCAACTTCTTCGCCGGGCTGTGCAACACCCTGGTAATGAGCGCGCTGGTGCCGTTCTTCTGGCAGACTCCGGGCTTGGTCCATGGCCTGTTGATGCTGGCGCTGGGGGCTTGCGGCATGAGTGCCCACCTGTTCCTGACCCAGGCCTTTCGCCATGCGGCGCCGGCTCTGTTGGCGCCCTTTGGTTACTGCCAGATCGTCTTTGCCGGGCTGCTGGGCTGGCTGCTGTTCGGCCATACGCCGCCGCTGATCACCCAGTTGGGCATCGCCGTGATCTGCTTCAGCGGACTGGCGGCGGCCTGGCAGCAGCGCCGCCGCTGAGACGACTCAGAAACGGAAGCGCACCACCAGGTTCTGCAGGCCTGCCGCCAAGTGCGACAGCTCCTGGCTGGTGGCGTTGGTGCGGGTGGCGGCGTCGGCGCTTTCCAGGGACAGGTCGCGGATGTTCAGCAGGTTGCGGTCCACTTCCCGGGCTACCTGGGCCTGTTCTTCCGAGGCACTGGCGATCACCAGGTTGCGCTCGTGGATCTGCTCCATGGCCCGGGTGATTTGCCCCAGGGCCAGCCCGGCCTGTTCGGCGATGGACAGGGTCTGGGCCACCCGCTGACTGTTGCCGTGCATGGACTGCACCACGCTGTCGGTGTCGCCCTGGACCCGGCCGATCATCTGTTCGATTTCCTGGGTCGACTGCTGGGTGCTATGGGCCAGGGCCCGCACTTCATCGGCCACCACGGCAAAACCACGGCCGGCTTCCCCAGCCCGCGCGGCCTCGATGGCGGCGTTCAGGGCCAGCAGGTTGGTCTGTTCGGCAATGGCGCGGATCACGTCCAGCACCTTGCCGATTTCCCGTGACTGCTCGGCCAGGGTCTGCACTTGCTGCAGAGCGGTGCCGACATCGCTGCTCATGGCCTGGATCGAATCCAGGGTCTCGATCACCCGGGTCTGCCCCTGGGTGGCCTGGGCGGTGGACTGGCGGGTGGTGTCGGAGGTAGACACCGCGTTGCGCGCCACTTCCTCGACGGCCACGGTCATCTCGTTGACGGCTGTGGCTGCTTGCTCGATTTCGTTGTGTTGCTGCTGCAGGCGGCTGGAGTCCTGATGAGTGCTCTGGCTCATCTGTTGCGCGGCAGCGGCCAGTTGGGTCGAGGTGCTGCTGATCAGTTGCAGGGTTTCACGCAGGCTGGCTTGCATGCTGGCCAGGGCCTTGAGCAGGCGCGCGGTTTCATCGCTGCCCTCGCTGTGGATCGGCCGGCTGAGATCGCCGGCGGCCACTTGCTCGGCCACGCCCACGGCTTGGCGGATGGGCACGACGATGCTGCGAATCAACAGCCAGGCCAGGCACAGGGTCAGCAGGGCGACGGCCAGCAGGGCGCCGATTACCGTGACTTTGACCTGGGTGTACAGCGCGTCGGCATGCTGCGCCGACTGGCTGACTTCCTCGGCAGTCAGGTTCATCAGTTCGGCGAACTGATCGCCGGTCTGGGTCGAGTAATCCTGGATCTTGCCGTTGAGCAGGGCGGTCATCTCGGCGCTGCGGTTGTCCTGGGACAGGGCTTCATACTGGGCCAGGGCCTGTTGGTAGCTCTTTACCGTGGCGAGGAATGTCTCGTATTGCACTCGGTTGTGATCGCCCACCAGCGGCGCGAACTTGGCCAGGGCCTGGTCGAGCCAGGCTTGCACTTGGTGCAGGCGGGCGATGGTGCTTTCCAGCACTTTCGGTTCACGGTTGAGGGCCATGCGCAGGCTCAGCACGCGGATGCTCAACACATAGTCGCGCACTTCCCCCAGGTAGCGGGTGCTGGGCAGGGAAATGTTTTCGGTGTGCTGGCCGGTGGCGCGGACCTCGGCCACTTGCTTGAGGGCGAACAGCCCCTGCAGCAGAACCAGCAGGGCAATCACGCCGAAGCTGATCACGGCGCGTCTGGCGATGCTCAGGTTACCCAGCGTCATGGGACGATCTCCGAGTGTGGAAAAACCAAAGAGGGGAGGGGGAACAGATAAAAAAACGCAGGCCCGGAGCGGGCCTGCGTGAAAGGAGCATCAGTCTTCTACGTGCGGAATCTTGCGGGGGGCCATGAAGTACATCCAGGTCAGGGCGATGAAGTACATGGCCGGGATCAGGGTGAACAACAGGGTGTAGTTGTTGTTGGTGACGGTGAGTATGTGGCCGACGATCTGGGTCATGAACATGCCGCCGATGGCCGCGCACATCCCGCCAAAGCCGAACACGGTGCTCATCATGTGCTTGGGCGTGTAGTCCATCACCAGGCTCCAGATGTTGGCGGTCCAGGCCTGGTGGGCACCGATCCCCAGGGAGATGGCGAACACGGCCAGCCACAGGTTGGCGGTGCCGGCGGCCATGATCACGCCGATGATGCAGCAGGCGAACAGGAACATCGACAGCAGCCGCGCCTTGATCGGGTTCATGCCACGTCCGATCAGGAACGAGGAGAGGATGCCGCCACCGACGCTGCCGAAGTCGGCGGTCAGGTAGATGATGATCAGCGGGATGCCCATCTGGGTGACGTTGATCCCCAGGTTGTACTGCTGGTTGAGGAACGGTGGCAGCCAGTACAGGTAGAACCAGAACACCGGCGCGGTCAGCGAGTAGGCCAGGGCGAAGGCCCAGGTGCCGCGCATGCGCAGGATGCGGCTGAAGGGCACGCGGGTCGGCTCGGGCTCCACCTGTTGCTGGATGTAGGCCAGCTCCGAGGCTTTGACGCTGGGGTGATCTTCCGGGTTGAAGTACTTCAGGCCCCAGAACAGCAGCCACACACCGCCCAGTGCCGCCATGCACAGGAACGCCGCTTGCCAGCCCCAGGCGTGAAGGATCAAGGGCAGCAGCATGGGGGTGAACATCGCGCCGACGTTGGTCCCGGCGTTGAAGATGCCGGTGGCCACCGCGCGTTCGCCGGCCGGGAACCACAGGCGCGTGGTCTTCACGCAGGCCGGGTAGTTGGCGGCTTCAGTGAGCCCGAGAATGAAGCGGCAAACCATGAAGCCTGCCGCCGAAGTGGCCAGGCCATGGGCGCCGGTAGCCAGGCTCCACAGCAGCACGGCGAAGAAGAACACCCGTTTCACGCCGACTCGGTCGATCAGTCGCCCTTGCAGCACGAAGCCCACGGCATAACCGACCTGGAACCAGAAGTTGATGTTGGCGTAGTCCATCGCCGTCCAGTTCATTTCCTTGGCCAGGATCGGCTGCATCACGCCCAGTGCGGCGCGATCGATGTAGTTCAAGGTGGTGGCGAAGAACACCAGGGCAAGCATGCCCCAGCGGGTCTTGCCGACGGCCATGGCGCCGCGGATCTTGTCGCCGATGCCGCCGGCAACGCTGAGGCTCGGGGCGATGCGAGAGCTTTGGGAAGGAATCATGTAGGCCATCCGTTCAGTGACTGACGAGCCAGGGCTCGTTGGAACTCAAGGGCGCGTGATCAATCGTCAGCGAAGGCATGAGCGCCTGGGACTGGGTGATTGATCGGCTGGTTAGGTTCGTCGTGCCGTTGATGCCGGGCCGGCGAACACTACAGGTACGACGATCCGCTCAGGGTTGTAGCGGGTCGTGATCCAGGGTGCCGATTGAGGCCGTTCCAGGCGCGAGCCAAAGGGATGTGCAGCAGTGCGGGGCGTTGAGTGCAAGCATGAGGATGTACCCGATTTTTGAAATTTTTATGGTGTGTTCTGGGTCTGGGTGATTGAAGCCACGGTTTTTTGGGGCGGCTCAATGTGCTGTCGATGGTGCGCAGTGGCTGAAAAATCGTCAATTCGCCAAGCGGCTTTGTGTTCGATAATCGAACACAAAACTAACTGGTTCGTACACTTTAAATCACGCTGTGGAATAATCCGCAACATCGAATAAAAGGCTCGGGCGCAACCGGCCGTCATTCCCCGGGAGTTGAATCATGCAGCGTTCCATTGCCACCGTTTCCTTGAGCGGTACCCTGCCGGAAAAACTCGAAGCCATTGCCGCCGCCGGATTCGATGGGGTGGAGATTTTCGAGAACGACCTCCTCTACTACGACGGCAGCCCCCGGGAAATTAGACAGATGTGCGCCGACCTGGGGATTGCCATCACCCTGTTTCAGCCATTCCGGGACTTCGAGGGCTGCCGCCGCGAACGCCTGTCGCGCAACCTGGAACGTGCCGAGCGCAAGTTCGACCTGATGCAGGAACTGGGTACCGACCTGGTGCTGGTGTGCAGCAATGCCCAGGCGTACAGCCTGGGAGACCGGCAGATCCTCATCGACGATTTGCACCTGTTGGCCGAACGGGCTGCAGTACGCGGTTTGCGCATCGGCTATGAAGCCCTGGCCTGGGGCCGCCACGTGAACACTTATCAACAGGTCTGGGACATCGTGCGTAGCGCCGATCACCCAAGCCTCGGGGTGTTGCTGGACAGCTTCCATACCCTGTCGCTCAAGGGCGACCCGGCGGCGATTGCCGAGATTCCGGGGGACAAGATCTTCTTCGTGCAGATGGCCGACGCGCCGATCCTGGCCATGGATGTGCTGGAGTGGAGCCGGCATTTCCGCTGCTTCCCGGGCCAGGGCGAATTCGACCTGCCGGGCTTTTTGGCACCGATCATCAAGAGCGGCTACACCGGGCCGCTGTCCCTGGAAATCTTCAACGACGGCTTTCGCGCCGCTCCGCCGCGGGCCAATGCCGCTGACGGCCTGCGCTCCTTGCTGTACCTGGAGGAGATGACCCGCGAGCGCCTGCTGCAGGAGGCGCAGCCGGTGGCCAACCTCGACATCCTGTTTGCTCCGCCGGCGGTGGAAGCCTATGGCGGCACCGAATTCCTCGAGTTCGCCGTGGACGAAGCCCTGGGAGCCAAGCTGGGTAGCTGGCTGGAGCGCCTGGGGTTTGCCAAGGCCGGCCAGCACCGTTCCAAAAGTGTCAGCCTGATGCGCCAGGGGGATATCAACCTGATCCTCAACTCCGAGCCTTATTCCTTTGCCCACAGCTTCTTCGAGGCCCACGGCCCGTCGGTGTGCGCCACGGCCATCCGGGTCAAGGACAGCGCCAAGGCCCTGGAGCGGGCGGTGGCCTACAAGGGCCAGCCTTATCGCGGGCTTGTAGGCCCCAACGAGCTGGAACTGGCGGCGGTGCGTGAACCCGACGGTAGCCTGATCTATCTGGTGGACCAGCAGCAGGGCGGCCAGCACCTGTACGACACCGACTTCAACATGCGTGACGATGTGCAGGCCAAGGGTGGCCTCAAGCGGATCGACCACATGGCCATGGCCCTGCCGGCGGACAGCCTCGACAGTTGGGCGCTGTTCTACAAGAGCCTGCTGGACTTCGAGGCCGATGATGAGGTGGTGCTGCCCGATCCCTATGGCCTGGTGAAAAGCCGCGCCTTGCGCAGTCGTTGCAGTTCGATCCGCTTGCCGCTGAACATCTCGGAGAACCGCAACACTGCGATCTCCCATGCACTGTCCAGCTATCGTGGCTCGGGGGTGCATCACATCGCCTTCGACTGCGACGACATCTTCGCCGAGGTCAGTCGCGCCAAAGAGGCCGGGGTGCCGCTGCTGGATATCCCCCTCAACTACTACGACGACCTGGCGGCGCGTTTTGATTTCGATGATGAGTTCCTCAGCGAGCTGGCGTACTACAACGTTTTGTATGACCGCGACGTCCAGGGCGGCGAGCTGTTTCACGTCTACACCGAACCGTTCGAAGGGCGGTTCTTCTTCGAGATCATTCAGCGCAAGAACGGCTACGCCGGCTATGGTGCGGCCAACGTCGCGGTGCGCCTGGCGGCCATGGCCAAGTCGCGCAGTGGCGCGGTGCGTCAGGCCAAGTTGTAGCGGATTGGTAACCGGAGGCGGCAATCCACCGCCTCTGTACTTTCTTTCGCGACAGGACGCGGCCCATAATCGCCCGCGTGTGCAGTGATGGCCGTGAGCCCAGAATGACAATGACCAGTGAACGCTCGATTGCGCCCGATGAGCCAACTCTCGAACCGCGCAAGAGTCGCAAGAACAACCCGGAAAAGACCCGCGAGAACATCCTTCAAGAAGCCATTGTCGAGTTCGTCCAGCAGGGACTTTCCGGTGCGCGGGTGGATGCGATCGCCGAGCGCATCCATACCTCCAAGCGCATGATCTATTACTACTTCGGCAGCAAGGAGCAGCTGTACGTCGAAGTCCTGGAAAAACTCTACGGCGATATCCGCAGCACCGAGAGCCGCCTGCATCTTGCCGAGCTGGCGCCGCGGGAAGCGATTCGCCGGTTGGTGGAGTTCACCTTCGATCACCACGACCGCAATGTCGATTTCGTGCGCATCGTCAGCATCGAGAATATCCACAAGGCCGAGTACGTGAAGCAGTCCGGCGTGATCAAGGCGATGAACAACACCATCCTCCATGCCCTGGGCGAGATCCTTGAGCGTGGTGCACGTGAAGGTGTGTTCCGTAGCGGTCTGGACCCGCTGGATGTGCATTTGCTGATCAGCTCGTTCTGCTTCTATCGGGTGTCGAACCGCCACACCTTTGGCGAGATCTTCCAGATCGATCTGCCGGACGAAAGCATCAAGCAGCGGCACCGGGAAATGATCTGCGAGTCGGTGCTGCGCTACCTGCAGGCCTGACCCCCACTGTCGTAGGAGCTGGCTTGCCAGCGAAAGCGCCCGTAAGATCGCCACCAACCCCGTTCCTGATCCACCCCACACGACAAGGAAAGCACCATGGGTAACCCCGTCCCAACGCTTAAAATCATTCTGATTCTGATGATCGTCGTCGACACGTTCTGGTTCGGTGAGCGCCTGCTGTCCCTGACCGGGTTCAGCGTATTCGACTGGTTGCCGAGCTCGGTGATCAATCTGGTGGGCATCCTTGGCAGCCTGCTGATGATCCTCTTCAACGTGCTGCTGATTGGCTTGCTCTCACGCTTGCAGCTCAAGTCCGAATAAACGCAGTGCCTGTAGCCGCTGCCAGGGCGAGCGGCTACAGGCACTGGCGCGTCAGCCATTCATGTTCTGGAAATGCGCCAGCATGCGTTGCGGGTCGGCGCTGCGTCCGCTGAACAGCTCGAACGCCTTGACCGCCTGGAACACGGCCATGGTGCCGCCATCCAGGGTCCGGCAACCCAGGGCACGGGCATTGCGCAGCAGCTCGGTTTCCAGCGGGAAGTAGACGATTTCGGCCACCCACAGATCCGCTCGCAGCAGTTCCACTGGCACCGGCATGCCCGGCAACTTCGCCATGCCCATGGGCGTGGTGTTGACCAGGCCGTCGGCGCTCGCCAGGGTGCTGGGCAGGTCGCCCCCGGCCTTGGCCCGAGCAGCGCCGAAATGCTGGTTGAGGTTGTCCGCCAGGCTTTGCGCCCGCTGCTGCTCCACATCGAAAATACTCAGTTGTTCCACGCCTTCGCTGAGCAGGGCGTGGGCCACTGCCGCTCCGGCGCCGCCTGCCCCCATCTGCACCACGTGCCGCCTGGCCACACCTTGCAGGCCGCGCCGGAATCCTTCGGCAAACCCCAGGCAGTCGGTGTTGTGGCCGACCCGCTTGCCGTCCTTGAGTACTACCGTGTTGACCGCGCCAATGCCGCGAGCCTCGGGGGACAGTTCGTCCAGCAGCGGCAGAATGCTCTGCTTGCAGGGAAAGGTGATGTTCAGGCCGGTGAAGTTCATCCGCTCGGCGGCCTTGAGCAGATCGGGCAGGGCGCTGCTGTCGAGTCCCAGTTGATCCAGGTCGATCAGTCGATAGAGGTAGCGCAGGTTCTGCGCGTCGCCTTCGTGTTCATGCAGGGCCGGGGTGCGCGAAGCCTGGATGCCGGCGCCAATCAGCCCGGCCAGAACGCCAGTGTGGATGGTCATGCGCCTTGCTCCTTGAACCGCAGGCTGAAGTGTTGAAGGGCCAGGCGATAGCCGTGGCTGCCAAAGCCGCACATCACCGCCAGGGCAATACCCGAGACAAAGGAGTGATGGCGGAACGGTTCGCGGGCATGGACGTTGGACAGATGCACTTCGATCACCGGCAGTTCACTGGCCACCAGCGCATCGCGGATCGCCACCGACGTGTGGGTCCAGGCGGCGGGGTTGATCACGATGCCGGAGCAACGGCCGCGGGCGGCGTGAATCCAATCCAGCAATTCGCCTTCGTGGTTGGTCTGGCGAAACTCCACGGCCAGGCCGAATTCCTCGGCGGCACGGCCGCACAAGGCAGAGACATCAGCCAGGGTTTCGTGGCCATAAGTGGCGGGTTCACGGGTGCCGAGCAGGTTCAGGTTCGGGCCGTTAAGCACCAGAACGATAGGACGCATGGGGGTAGATCTCCGTTGTTATTGTCAGCCTCGGGAGAGGGTACGAGGCACTGGTGAGTTAAATTGTACTAACTGGTTAATTTGGTCAATTGATGGCTGAGAGGGGAGGCCGGGAAGGGTAATTAAGTGTTCGATAATCGAACGCTGTTATTGGCGATGGCCATGGCGAGGCTTTGCCCGGCAATAAATGCTGACGACTTTGCGGCCGCCCGGACGCCTTCCTGGCCTTCACCGTGACTAACCTCAAGTAGGTCAACTCACTGCTGCCCTTTCAGGCCGGTGGTCGGATTAATTATGGAAACACGAGTCTTTGGACTCAATAACCTAACGGATGGGTTAGTGTGAAAGTGTTCGTTTACAAGGGCTATGCGGTCGTCGTCATGTTGCGTGACGAACATTGCCCACCTCATGTGCATGTGGATGGTGGTCGTTGGAGTGCCCGTTTTCGATTCAGCTTCTGGCACAACGGCGTCGAGCTCTGGGATGTTGTCCCCCATGGTCGCCGTCCAGCCCTGGCAGTTCTTGAGGGACTGCGCCAGGCCTTGAAGCAACGGGTGCATCTGGCCCGGCGTATCTGGTGGAGCAAGTTGCATACCTTGTGCCTTGAGCATCAGTTGTGGGATTGGCAAGCGAATGCTGTGGTTGAACGTTCAAGCACCGGCTGCACGGTTTACCTGATTGAGTCGGCGCACTACGAGGAACAACGAAACCTGACTCGCCTGACCCTGCTGGGCGCGGCGCAAGGAGTGGAGATCGAACTATGAAAGTCGTCAAGGCAGCGGTGCCCGTCGATGTGCCCTTGACCCAGGCGTTGCTGGATCAAGCAATCGAACGCGGTGAGGCTCGTCATGAAGCGGGTTTGCAAGTCAGCACCTTGAGCTATGGGACCGGCTGCCTGTGCCTGGGCTTTGCCGATGGCAGCTCGATTCATTTGCCTGTGGAAAACTATCCGGAGCTGGCGGCGCTGAGCGATACCCAATTGCAGCAACTGCAGTTGGGCTTTTCCGCCACGGCGGTGTGCCATGAAGCCGTGGATCTGCAACTGTCGATTATCGGACTGCTGTCCGCCAGCAAGCCGCTGATGAAACTGGCGACCCAGTTGGTCACGTCCCGTAACGGTCGGCAAAGCAGCGCGGCCAAGGCTCGGGCGGCACGCCTGAACGGCAAGAAGGGCGGCCGGCCGCGCAAGGTCGAGGTGCCAGCCTAGGTCCTGGAGAGCGGCTCGCAACTGCCGTAACCGTTCGCTAATGAATACTGATATCAATTGAAAATCATTCTCGACTGACCGTAAGATGCCCGGCAATTTCCTTCATGTTCCAGGGAGTCGGTTTGTCGGACGTGGATCTCAAGGGACT
Organism: Pseudomonas sp. 910_21; assembly: GCF_052850735.1. Classification (NCBI taxonomy): domain Bacteria; kingdom Pseudomonadati; phylum Pseudomonadota; class Gammaproteobacteria; order Pseudomonadales; family Pseudomonadaceae; genus Pseudomonas; species Pseudomonas sp. 910_21. Next base: position 224,511 of record NZ_VXCY01000010.1, read on the forward strand.
GTTTCTCAAGCATGCCGCGACCTTGCGTGGGTACCTGGCGCGCAAGGTACGGGACCCGCAGTTGGCCGCAGATCTGGTGCAGGAGAGTTTTCTGCGGCTGGCCGAGCAAACGCGCGGTGAGCGAATCGACAACTCCCAGGGCTATCTCTACCGCACGGCGAACAACCTGCTGATCGACCATGTACGTCAGGAGGCGCGGCGCAAGACCGAGACCGTGCCCCATGAAGTGCTGGCCGACATCGAGGATGAGTCGGCCGGGTTGGAGGCTCAGGCGATGGCGCAACAACAGCGCAAGGCACTGAAACAGGCGATCATGGAACTGCCTGCGCGCACCCAGGAAATCTTTCGCCTGAACCGTATCGAAGGCATGACCCACGCCGAGGTGGCCCGGCACCTGAATATCTCCGACAGCTCGGTGCAAAAGCACCTGTCCCGGGCGCTGGCGTACGTGATGCAACGTCTGCAGGCTACCGACGGTCGGCCGGTCGACGAGTGAGTTACGGTAAAAGTCGGGGTCAGACGTCACTGCTTATATATAACGAGAAATCGAGATTCACACGTGAATAGCCAGGGTCCGCAAGAGCGCAGTATCACCGAGGCCGCCGCCGACTGGGCGGTGCGTTTGCAGGCGGGAACGCTGAACCCCGCCGAGCAGGCAGCACTTGCCCAGTGGCAGGCCGCCGACCCACGCCACCCCCAAGCCCTGGCGTTTGCCCGGCAGACCTGGGATGCCCTGGGAGAGCTGCGCCTGGACCCCGAGCTGGCGGCCACGGCCCCGCCACGGCGCCGGACGGGGCGACCCGTGCCTGCACTGCAGCGCCCGCGGCGTCGACGCGGACTGGTGCGGGCAGCCAGTGCGGCCATGCTGGTTCTGGCGGTTTTTCTGGGCTGGCTGCAAGGGCCGCAGGCACTGCTGTACCTGCAGGCCGACTACCTGACCGGCAAGGGCGAGGTGCGCACCGTGCAACTGGCCGATGGCAGCAAAGTGGAACTGGACTCGGGCAGCGCCATTCGCCTGGATTACAGCGGCGACAAGCGTCAGATCCAATTGCTGGCCGGCTCCGCGGTGTTTGATGTGGCGCCCATGGTCGGTGAGGAGAAGCGACCTTTTATCGTGCAGAGTGCCGGCGGCCAGACCCGAGCCCTGGGCACTCGTTTTGTGGTCGGGCGCGAGAGCGATCAACAAGCCTGGGTCGGTGTGTTGCAGCACAGTGTCGCGGTGAGCCTGGATGCCCCAGCGCAGCGTGGCACTTCCGAGCGGGTTGTGCAGGAGGGGCAGAGTGCACGCTATGACCCGCAGTCGGGGGTGGTGGCACTCGATGGGCTTGACCTGCAGCGGGCCACCAGTTGGCGGCGCGGAGTCCTGGTGTTCGACCGCCAGCCCCTGGGCGTGGTGGTGGAGCGCCTTAATCGCTATCGACCCGGGCGGGTGGTGCTGACTGACAGTGCCCTGGCCCAGCGTCAGGTCAGCGGCGTATTCCGCCTGGACATGCTCGACGCGGCCCTGGTCACCCTGACTCAGGAGTTGCAGGTGCGCCGTTTCGACCTGGCCGGCGTCAGCCTGATTTATTGAGGCCTGTGGGCCTTTTTTCCCCTTCGGTGAAAAATAATTGAAAAAACCTTACTGAGTTTTCCTGCCTGGCACGTCTAGCTAATTGAGATGCATTCGCATGCACAAAAGTAGCCAGCGCAGGAATACGGAACATGAGGGTAGGCAGTCGCACTGGAATTCACGCCGCAAGTCGTTTGGCCCTGGCCATTCACTTGGGCGTAGCAGGGCTGTTGGCGGGAGCCGGTTTGCTGCACGCGGCAGAGCCTGTGGGCACAGCCCCGCAGAGTGCTCAGCAGCAACGCGAACTGGATTTCGATATCCCTGCCCAGGCCCTCGGCAGTGCAGTGCTGGCTTTTGCCGAGCAGGCCGGAGTGCAGGTACTGTTCGACAGCCTGCGTCTGCATGGCTTGCACAGCTCACCGCTCAAGGGCCGCTACAGCGCCGAGGAAGGACTGGCCCGGCTGCTGGGCAATGCGCCAGTGGAATACCGCTTTACCGGCGAGCGCCAGGTGACCTTGAGCCGGGTGGAAACCGTTCGTGATGGCGCCCTGGCCTTGGCCCCCACCACGATTTCCGGCGGCCTCGAAGGCCGCCAGAGCGATTGGGTATACAACGCGCCGCGCTCGGTGAGCGTGGTCGGTCGCGAGCAGCTTGATCGCAATCCACCACGGCACGCAGCCGAGATGCTGGAGGAAACTTCCGGCGTGTATTCGGCGGTCAGCCAGCAGGACCCGGGCGTGTCGGTGAACATCCGCGGCATCCAGGACTATGGTCGGGTCAACATGTCGGTGGACGGCATGCGCCAGAACTATCAGCAGAGCGGCCACCAGCAGCGCAACGGAACGCTCTATGTCGATCCCGAGCTGCTCTCCGAAGTGGTGGTGGAGAAGGGCGCCACCTCGACCATGGGCGGGGCCGGAGTGATTGGCGGGATCGCCAACTTTCGCACCATCGAGGCCCGCGACCTGCTCAAGCCTGGCCAGGAGATTGGCGGCCGAATTCGCCTGACCACCGGCTTGGGCGGCCGCAGCAACGGCACTCACTTCATCGGCAGCTCCGCCTTCGCCATCGGCACAGAAGTCTGGGACATGCTGCTGGCCGCCAGTGAACGGCATCTGGGGGACTACAAACCGGGGACCAAGGGCGGCATCGGCGAATTGCGCACCGGCAGCTGGATGGACCCGTCGATCAATGATCGGGTGAAGAATTCCAAGGTGGCCTATTCCGCTTCGGTGATGCGCTCGCGCCTGGTCAAGCTGGGGCTCAACCTGCCCCAGGACCAGCGTCTGCAACTGAGCTACCTGACCACTGAGGTGTCCTACGACGACGCCAACATGATGAACGTCGAGAACAAGGAGCAGCTCTGGGAAAAGCTCGGCAGCAGCGATGTGCATTCGCAGAACTTCGGCCTCGACTACAGCTACACCCCGGACAACCCGCTGATCGACTTCAAGGCCAAGCTCTACTACGTCGACAACAGCAATGACCAGAGCACTCTGACGCGCCGCAGCAGCCCTGGCTACTCGATCACCTACCAGACCGATACCTATGGCGCCCAAGCGCAGAACACTTCGACCTTTGCCCTGGGCGAGCTGTCCGCGCTGAAGGCCAATTACGGCCTGGAGTTCTTCTACGACAAGGTTCGTCCCGACTCCAGCCAGCCGGTCCCCAAGGGCTCGGCGGTCAGCGCCTCGCCTGCGGCGAGCATGACCCCCGAGGGCGATCGAGCCCTGGGCAGCTTGTTCACGCGGCTGGATTTCGACTACGACGGTTGGCTGAATCTCAATGCCGGCTTGCGTTACGACCGCTACCGCCTGCGGGGCGAAACCGGAATCAACACCCGCACCTTCGTGATCGGCAAGACGCCCCAGCAGGTCTCGGTGCCGGTGGCCTATGACATCGATAACCAGGAAGGGCGCTTCTCGCCGACCTTCGGCCTGTCGGTCAAGCCCGGCGTCGAGTGGTTGCAGCTGTTCGCCAGCTATGGGAAGGGCTGGCGGCCACCGGCGGTGACCGAAACCATGATCACCGGTCGCCCCCATGGCGGAGGCTCGGAGAGCACGTTCCCCAATCCGTTTCTCAAGCCGGAGCGCTCCACCACCTGGGAAGCGGGGTTCAACATCTTCAAGGAAAACCTCTGGTTCAACGATGACCGCCTGGGGGTCAAGGTGGCCTATTTCGATACCCGGGTCGATGACTTCATCTATATGGCCATGGGGGTACAGCCTCCTGGCTACGGCTCGCCCGGCATCGGTAACAGCGCCTACGTCAACGACCTCAGCAGCACCCGTTTCAAGGGCGTCGAGTACCAGCTCGACTATGACGCCGGTCGCGCCTACGGCCAGTTGAATTACACCCACATGATCGGCGACAACGATTTCTGCATGAAGACCGCCTGGTTGGGAGGAGTGACCCAGCCGGTGAAGAACGGCACGGGGCGTGGCGCGATCGTCACCGGCATGCGTCCCGATGATGCGGCCAACAATGCCAGCCGCTGTAATGCCGCGATCCTCGGCTCGGCCGAACACATGCCCATGGACCGCGGCACCCTGACCCTGGGCGCGCGCTTTTTCGAACGCAAACTGGATATCGGTGCCAGGGCCCGCTACAGCGCCGGCTACTCGATCGCCGGCTCGGCGACCGGGACCGTGAGCCAAACGGGCGTCTACCCCGCCGACTGGAAGCCCTACACCGTCTATGACCTGTATGGCAGCTACCGCGCCACTGAAGAACTGACCCTGCGCCTGGCCATGGAAAACGTCACCGACCGCGCCTATCTGGTGCCCCTCGGGGATGTCCTGGCCTTCACCCTCGGCCGTGGCCGCACCTTGCAGGGCACCGTGGAATATCAGTTCTGACCGCTTTTGCCCACTGAAGGGCAAAACCGCAGCAGGCACTGGCGTGCTGTGGACATGACCCACCTAATGTATTGGAGTTTTGCATGAGCATTTCGATCTCTTACAGCGCTACCTACGGCGGTAACACTGTTGCGCAATACCTGACTGACTGGTCGGCCTACTTCGGCGATGTCAACCACCGCCCAGGCCAAGTGGTTGATGGCACCAATACCGGTGGTTTCAACCCGGGTCCGTTCGACGGCACCCAGTACGCCATCAAGAGCACCGCCAGCGACGCGGCCTTCGTGGCCGACGGCAACCTGCACTACACCCTGTTCAGCAACCCGAGCCATACCCTGTGGGGCTCGCTGGACAGCGTTTCCCTGGGCGACACCCTCGCCGGTGGTTCGGGCACCAACTACAACCTGGTCACTCAGGAAGTCAGCTTCACCAACCTGGGCCTCAACAGCCTGAAAGATGAAGGCCGTGCAGGTGAAGTGCACAAGGTGGTCTACGGCCTGATGAGCGGCGACAGCTCGGCACTGGCCGGCGAGATCGATGCCCTGCTCAAGGCGATCGACCCAAGCCTGTCGGTGAACTCCACTTTCGACGACCTGGCCGCCGCCGGTGTTGCCCACGTCACCCCAGCGGCCGCCGCTGCAGCCGATGTCGGCCTGGTGGGTGTGCAGGATGTGGCCCAGGACTGGGCACTGGCCGCCTGAGTGCCGGCTTGAGGCATAAAAAAGCGAATGCAGGATCGCTCCTCCATTCGCTGGCTTGACTCACCTCCGTCGCCCGAGTTTTCGAAGGCCAGGGCGGCGGCGGTGGCAAATTCTGGGGAGCGCCGTGGTGCCTGTCAACGCACGGGGCGCGCCTCTTGTCGTTCCGCTCTGCCTGAGCGGAAGACCCTGTATCCCTAAACTCTCCACAGGACACCTTGATGAGCAGGCCGAATCCACTTGCCGCTTCCGAGACGCTGGCGGCCCTGACGGCCTACAAGGGCGGCTTTTTCAACATTGGCCTGTTCTCGGCGGTGATCAATCTGCTGATGCTGGCCCCGGCCCTGTACATGCTGCAGGTCTACGACCGAGTGCTGGCCTCGGGCAACCAGATGACCCTGTTGATGCTGACGCTGATGATCCTCGGCCTGTTCGGTCTGATGGGGGCGTTGGAGTGGGTCCGCAGCCAGGTGGTGATCCACCTCGGCACCCAGATGGACATGCGCCTGAACCAGCGGGTGTATGACGCCGCCTTCGAGGCCCAGCTCAAGGGAAGCCCCCAGGCCGCCGGCCAGGCCTTGAATGACCTGACCGCGCTGCGCCAGTTCGCCACCGGCAATGCCTTGTTCGCGTTCTTCGATGCGCCCTGGTTCCCGGTCTACCTGCTGGTGATCTTCCTCTTTCACCCCTGGCTCGGCCTGCTGGCCCTGGCCGGTGCGGTGTTGCTGGTGGCGCTGGCCTGGATCAACCAGCATATCTGCCAGGCGCCGCTGGCCCAGGCCAGCCAGTTGTCGATCATCACCAGCCAGCAGGCCACAGCCAACCTGCGCAACGCCGACGCCATCGAAGCCATGGGTATGCTCGGCGCCCTGCGCGAGCGCTGGTTCGTCGGCCACCAGGGCTTTCTTGCCCAGCAGAACCTGGCCAGTGAAAAGACCGCCACCATCAGCGCCTGGTCCAAGGGCGTGCGCATGGCCTTGCAGTCCCTGGTGCTGGGCCTGGGCGCGTGGCTGGCGGTGCAGGGGCAGATCACTCCGGGGATGATGATCGCAGGCTCGATCCTGATGGGCCGGGTGCTCAGCCCCATCGACCAACTGATCGCGGTCTGGAAGCAATGGAGCTCGGCGCGTCTGGCCTACGAGCGCCTGTCGCAGCTGTTGCAGGCCAACCCGCCACGGCCGGCGCGCATGAGCCTGCCGACGCCCAAGGGCAAGTTGAGTGTCGAGCAGTTGAGTGCCTGTGCCCCCGGCAGCCGGCGCCCGGCCCTGAGCAACCTCGGTTTCACCCTGGAGGCCGGCCAGGTCCTGGGGGTGATCGGCCCTTCTGGTTGCGGCAAGTCGACCTTGGCCCGGTTGCTGGTGGGGGCTTGGACGCCCCTGGCCGGAAAGGTGCGCCTGGATGGCGCGGACCTGGCCCAGTGGGACAAGCAGCAATTGGGTCCGCATATCGGTTACCTGCCCCAGGACATCCAGCTGTTCGCCGGCAGCATTGCCGAGAACATCGCGCGTTTCGGCTCGCTAGACACGGATCAGGTTCTGCAGGCCGCGCAGATGGCCGGGGTGCATGAGCTGATCCTGCAACTGCCCCAGGGGTATGACACGCGCCTGGGTGAGGGCGGTGCCGGCCTGTCCGGTGGGCAGCGCCAGCGCATTGGCCTGGCGCGCGCGTTGTACGGCCTGCCGGCGCTGATCGTACTCGACGAACCCAATTCCAACCTCGATGAAGCCGGCGAACAGGCGCTGTTGCAGGCTATCAGCCAACTCAAGCAACGGCAGCGGACCCTGGTGCTGATCACCCACAAGCCCAACGTGCTGACCCTGACCGACCAACTGATGATCCTGCGCGAGGGCCAACTGCAAGCTTTCGGCCCTACGGCGCGGGTGCTGGAGGCGAACCAGAAGGCCAAGGCTGCGCCGCCACCCGCGGTCCCGGTAAGCAATCCGGTAACCAGCCTGAATATGAATTACCGCCTGGGCGTGGCCGGCGGCGAAGGGAAAAAAGCATGAAGGCGAGTGTATCCACAGGCTCGGTTACGTCGGTCGCTGGGCCAGCCGCCAGCAATGTACTGTCCCTGGACGACCGGAAGTATTCACGGCTCGGCTGGCTCCTGGTGCTGGGAGGCTTTGCCGGGTTCATCGGCTGGGCCGCCCTGGCGCCGCTGGACAAGGGCGTGGCGGTGTCGGGCAAGGTCATGGTCTCGGGCCATCGCAAGACGGTGCAGCACCAGAGCGGCGGTATCGTCGAGCGGATCGAGGTCAAGGAGGGCGACCGGGTCAGTGCCGGGCAGGTGCTGTTACGGCTCAACGAGACCCCCCTGCGCACCCAGATGCAGTCCTTGCGCAGCCAGTACCTGGGTTCCCTGGCCAGCGAAGCACGGCTCAATGCCGAGCGCGATGGTGCCAGCGATATCGTCTTCGATCCACAGCTCCAGGCCCTGGCGGGAGAGCCGGAAGTGGCTGCCAGCCTGGCCCTGCAACGGCAGTTATTCAGCAGCCGACGTCAGGCCCTGAGCATGGAGCAACAGGGGATTGCCGAAACCATTGCCGGGTCCGAAGCGCAGTTGCGCGGCACCCGGGATTCCCAGGCCAGCAAGCTGGCGCAGCGCAAAGCCTTGAACGAACAGTTGCAGGGGCTGCGGGAGCTGGCCCGGGACGGCTACATCCCACGCAATCGCCTGCTGGACAGTGAGCGCTTGTACGCGCAGATCGACGGCTCGATCGCCGAGGACTTCGGCCGCATCGGCCAGTTGCAGCGGCAGATCCTCGAACTGCGACTGCGCATCCGCCAGTCCACGGAGGACTTTCAGAAGGACCTGCGCAGCCAGTTGGCCGATACCCGGATTCGCACTGAAGACCTGCGCAATCGCCTGGCCTCCGCCGAATTCGAACTGGCCAACAGCCAGGTGCGCGCCCCGGCTGCGGGGGTGGTGGTGGGCCTGGAGGTGTACACCGAGGGCGGGGTGATCAAGCCGGGCCAGCCGCTGATGGACATCGTGCCCCAGGACGAACCCCTGCTGGTGGAGGCGCGGGTGCCGGTGCAACTGGTGGACAAGGTGCACCCGGGGCTGGCGGTGGAGTTGATGTTCTCGGCCTTTAACCAGAGCACCACGCCGAGGGTGCCGGGGGAGGTGACCCTGGTGTCCGCCGACCGGCAAGTGGATGAGCGCACCGAGGAGCCTTACTACACCCTGCGGGCCACGGTCAGCGCCCAGGGCATGCAGCAGTTGCAGGGCTTGCAGATACGTCCGGGGATGCCGGTGGAAGCCTTCGTCCGTACCGGCGAGCGTTCGATGCTCAATTACCTGTTCAAGCCCCTGCTGGACCGGACTCACATGGCGTTGGTGGAAGAATGAGTCGAGTCTGGTGGTACCTGCCTGTGTTGTGCCTGTTGTGCAGCCCTTCGGTTCAGGCCCTGGGTTTGCTCGATGCCTACGATCTGGCCTTGCGTAACGACCCGACTTTCCAGGCCGCGATCAAGGAGCGCGATGCCGGGGAAGAGAACCGTGTGATTGGTCGTGCCGGGCTGCTGCCGAATCTGTCCTGGAACTACAACAATTCGCGCAACCAGTCCGAAGTGACCCAAGAGACGGTCCGCGGTGATGTCACCAATGACCGGGACTACCGCAGCTACGCCTCGACCCTGACCCTGCAACAGCCGTTGCTCGACTACGAAGCCTATGCGCGCTACCGCCAGGGTTCAGCCCAGGCGCTGTTCGCCGATGAACGCTTTCGCGGCAAGAGCCAGGAACTGGCGGTGCGCTTGCTCGGTGCCTACAGCCAGGCGCTGCTGGCCCAGGAGCGCATCGAGCTGAGCCGGGCGCAGAAGCGTGCCTACGCCGAACGCTTGCAGCTCAACGAACGCCTGCTCAAAGGCGGCGAGGGCACCCGTACCGATGTGCTGGAGACCCAGGCGCGGCTGAGCCTGGCCCTGGCGCAGGAGATCGAGGCCCAGGACCAGCAGGATGCGGCCCTGCGCGAACTGCAAGCCATCGTTGGTGAGCCCTTGCAGATCGACGAGCTGGACCCGCTGACCCGGCAGTTCGAGATCCAGCCGCTGCTGCCCAACCGCTTCGACAGCTGGCGCGACCTGGCCATGGCCAACAACCCGGAGCTGGCGTCCCAGCAGCAAGCGCTGCGGGTGGCGGAGTATGAAGTGGAGCGCAAGCGCGCCGGGCACCTGCCCAAGGTGAGTTTGTACGCCAGCAGCCGCCAGACCAGCTCTGATTCGGAGAGCTCCTACAACCAGAAGTACGACACCAACACCGTGGGTATCCAGGTCAGCCTGCCGCTGTTTGCCGGTGGTTCGGTATCGGCCTCGACCCGCCAGGCGGCCAGTCAGCTGTCCCAGGCGCAGTTCGAACTGGACGCCAAGACCGCCACTACCCTCAACGAGCTGCGCAAGCAGTTCAACCTCAACACCAGTGCAGCGGCCAAGGTTCGCGCCTATGAAATGGCCGTCAGCTCGGCCGAGGCCCTGGTGACCGCGACCCAGAAAAGTGTGCATGGCGGCGAGCGGGTCAACCTCGACGTCCTGGATGCCGAACAACAGCTATTCACCGCCCGTCGCGACCTGGCGGATGCCCGGCATGCCTACCTGCTGGCGCGGATTCAGCTCAAGTATTACGCCGGCCTGCTCAATGAACAGGACCTTCAGCAACTGGCCGACTACTTCCGTCCCGTCGGCTGAAACCCCGCTGTCCACACCAAAATCCACCCTCGTAGGAGCTGGCTTGCCAGCGAAGGCGTTGGCCGGATTGGTGCCAGTCTCAAGGGCCCCTTCGCCGGCAAGCCGGCTCCTACGGAGGGGGCTTGGCGTCAGGCTTGGTCTCGTAGGAGCTGGCTTGCCAGCGAAGGCGTTGGCCGGATTGGTGCCAGTCTCAAGGGTCTCTTCGCCGGCGAGCCGGCTCCTACAGGGGGATGCAGAATGCCAACAGCCGTCACGAGGACGGCTGTTGGCGGGAGCGGGGTGTATCAGCGGCGGGTCAGCAGGACCCCGGATTCCATATGGTGGGTCCAGGGGAACTGGTCGAATAGAGCACAACGGGTGATGCGGTGGGTGTCGTGCAACTGGGCGATGTTGGCCGCCAGGGTTTCCGGGTTGCAGGAGATGTACAGGATGTTGTCGAAGCGCCGGGTCAGTTCGCAGGTGTCCGGGTCCATGCCGGCCCGGGGCGGGTCGACGAACACGCTGCCGAACTCGTAGCTCTTCAGATCCACGCCCTGCAGGCGGCGGAACGGGCGCACGTCGTTCAGGGCTTCAGTCAGTTCCTCAGCGGACAGACGCACCAGGGTGACGTTATCCACAGCGTTTTCGCTGAGGTTGCTCAAGGCGGCGTTGACCGAGGTCTTGCTGATCTCGGTGGCCAGCACCTTGCGCACTCGGGTGGCCAAGGGCAGGGTGAAGTTGCCGTTGCCGCAGTACAGTTCCAGCAGGTCGTCCTGGCGTTCGCCCAGGGCTTCATAGGCCCAGTTGAGCATCTTCTGGTTCACCGTGCCGTTGGGCTGGGTGAAGGCGCCTTCGGGTTGGCGGTAGCTGAAGGTACGCCCGCCGACTTCGAGCTTTTCCACCACATAGTCCTGGCCGATGACTTCGCGCTTGCCCTTGGAGCGACCGATCACGCTGACCTTGAGGTCGGCGGCCAATTGGCTCGCCGCCTTGTGCCAGTGCTCGTCCAGGGGACGGTGGTAGCACAGGGTGATCATCGCGTCGCCCGCCAGGGTGGTGAGGAACTCCACCTGGAACAGCTTGTGGCTCAGGGGCGCGCTGGCTTGCCAGGCGGCCTTGAGCTGGGGCATCAACTGGTTGATGCGCTGGCTGGCGATGGGGAACTCTTCAATGAGGATCGGCGTGCGCTTGTCGTCCTGGGAGAACATCGCGTAATGGCGTTCACCGGCTTCGCGCCACAGGCGGAACTCCGCCCGCAGACGGAAGTTCTGCAGGGGGGAGTCGAAGACCTGGGGCTCGGGGGCAGCGAAAGGCGCCAGCAGGTCACGCAGGCGCGTGACCTTGTCGTTCAATTGGGTGCTGTAGCTTGCGGCGTCAAAAGTCATGCGGCGAACCAACCCAGCTTGATCACGAACAATATCGACAGGATCACCAGCGGTGCGTTCAGCTCACGAGCGCGGCCCGACAGCAGCTTGATCGCGGTCCAGGCAATGAAGCCGAAGGCGATGCCGTTGGCGATCGAATAGGTGAACGGCATGGCCAGGGCAGTGACCACCACTGGAGCGGCGACGGTGATGTCGTCCCAGTCGATTTCCGCCAGGCCCGAGGTCATCAGCACGGCCACGAACAGCAGTGCAGGCGCGGTGGCGAACGGTGGCACGCTGGCCGCCAGCGGCGAGAAGAACAGTGCCAGCAGGAACAGGATCGCCACCACGATGGCGGTCAGGCCCGTGCGGCCACCGGCGCTCACGCCCGCAGCAGATTCGATGTAGCTGGTGGTGGTCGAGGTGCCCAGCAGGGAGCCGGCCATGGCGGCGGTGCTGTCAGCGATCAGCGCGCGGCCCATTTTCGGCATGTGGCCGTCCTTGCCCATCAGGCCGGCGCGCTTGGCGACGCCGATCAGGGTGCCGGAGTTGTCGAACAGATCAACGAACAGGAAGGCGAAGATCACGCTCACCAGACCAATGTCCAGGGCGCCCTTGATGTCCAGTTGCAGGAAAGTCGGGGCCAGGGACGGTGGCATCGAGGTCACGCCGGCGAACGGGGTGAAGCCCATGATGATCGAAGCAATGGTCACCGCGAGGATGCCGATCAGCACCGCACCGCGCACTTTCAGCGCTTCCAGGGCGACGATCAGGGCAAAGCCCAGGGTGGCGAGGATCGGCGCCGGTTTTTTCAGATCACCCAGGCCGACCATGGTGGCCTGGTTGCTGACCACGATGCCGGCGTTGTGCAGGGCGATCAGCGCCAGGAACAGGCCGATACCGGCAGCAATCGCCGAGCGCAGCGGCAGGGGGATGCTGTTGATGATCCATTCGCGGATCTTGAAGATCGACAGCAGGAAGAACAGCACCGCCGAAATGAACACCGCACCCAGCGCCACTTGCCAGGTGTGGCCCATGTGCAGGACCACGGTGTAGGTGAAGAAGGCGTTCAGGCCCATGCCCGGTGCCAGGGCGATCGGGTAGTTGGCGATCAGGCCCATGACCGTGGAGCCGATGGCGGCAGCCAGACAGGTGGCGACGAACACTGCGCCCTTGTCCATGCCCGTCTCGCCGAGAATGCTCGGGTTGACGAAAAGAATGTAGGCCATGGCCAGGAAGGTGGTAACGCCCGCAAGAATCTCGGTGCGCACGTTGGTGTTGTGTGCCTTGAGTTGAAACAGCCTTTCCAGCATGTCTGCTCCCCGTGGCGCCGCCGGGCGCCGTGAATGTATCGACTCCAACAGCAAAGCACAGACTTTATAAGGTGCCTGCGGATTTGCTCTGGGTCGGAAAAAGCCGCGCATCATACCAGCAGCGTGGGCCAATGGCTGCGATCGTCGGCGATGTTTTGCCCCGCTGGCAAGTAGCGCATACTGCGCCCTGCTTTTAAGGGGGGATTTATGCGCAGCACAGTGAAAATGACAGCATTGACGTTGCTGGGGGCAGCGGCCTGCTGGCTGGCGGCTCCGGCCCTGGCGCGTTCGGCGCCGCCGTTGAGTCAGGTGGAAATTCTCAAGGTGCTGTCGCCGTCCTGCGGGCTGGAAGATGTCTCCGATGGGCGTGAACGCACCCAGTGCGACCACAACGGCCCGAACATCAAGGTCTACGTGCTGGAGATCGGCTACGGCCGCGAGCCCCATGTGAACCTGGACGGTTTCGAGGTCGACGGCACTCGCTCACCGGTGTGCGAGGACGGCTCCGCCTATGTGCCCTGCGGCAACTCGGGAATCACCGTCGGCTACATCTATGTGTTCGATCTGGCGGGCAAACAGGAAGGCACCTTCAGTTTCAGCAACACCTCACTCAACGCACCGGGCAATACCCTGAGCGCGCAGATCTACATCAAGTAGCTTCGAACGGCGTTCGGTAAAGCTGACTAAGCTCTAAAGACCTTCCTTGTGGAGTCATCCCCATGACCTTCAGAGCCTTGGTCACCCTTGCCGAAGGCATCGATGACCTGCAGAGCGTGACCCTGATCGACGTATTGCGCCGCGCTGAAGTCGAAGTGCTGGCCGCCAGCGTCGAAGGCCGGCGCATGCTGACTTGCGCACGCGGCACCCGGCTGACCGCCGACGCCATGCTGGTGGATGTACTGGCCCAGAGCTTCGACCTGATCGTGCTGCCCGGCGGCGCGGTGGGGGCTCAGCATCTGGCGGGTCATCAACCTCTGATGCAGTTGGTCAAGGATCAGGCCGCGGCTGGGCGCTTGTTTGCCGGCATTGCCGAAGCTCCAGCCCTGGCCCTGCAGGCCTTCGGGGTGCTGCGCCAAAGGCGCATGACCTGCCTGCCCAGCGCCAGCCATCAACTGTTGGGCTGCAACTTTGTCGACCAGCCAGTAGTGGTGGATGGCAATTGCATCACGGCTCAAAGCTCAGGGGCCGCATTGGCGTTTGCCCTGACCCTGGTGGAGGCCCTGTGCGGCCGCGGCAAGCGTGCCCAGGTGGCTGGAGAGTTGCTGGTTTAGGGATCAGCCGACATGGGCCGCGATAGGCTCGATCACTGGTTGCAGTTCCTGCTCGGTGTGCCAGATGTCGTAATCGGCCTGCACCGCCAGCCAGACCTTGGCCTTGCCGATTCCGGCGCGTTCCAGCCGGACCGCCAGTTCCGCGCGGATCGGTGCATGACCGTTCAACACCTTGGACAGGTGCGGGCGGGCATAGCCGATATGCCGGGCCAGCTCCGTCACGCTGATGCCCAGTTCGGGCAAGACATCCAGGCGCAGGGTGTCACCGGGGTGGGGCGGGTTGTGGATGGGCATGATCCTGCCTCCTGTTCAGTGGTAGTCCAGATAATCCACCAGCTCGATATCCGAACCTACGAAACGAAAGATCACTCGCCAGTTGCCGGACACCATCAGGGACCAATAGCCGTGCAGGTCGCCCTTGAGCGGGTGCAGCCGCCAGCCCGGCAGGTTGAGGTCTGCCGGTTCGCTGGCGTGATCCATGAACGACAGCTGGCGGGCCAGCCGTCGTGCATGCTCAGCCCGTATTCCACGAGTCGATCCGGTTTCATAGAAGGCGCGTAGGCCTTTGTGCTGAAAGGACTTGATCATGGGGGACGAGTGTAAGGCGATACCTTACACTCTTCGTAGCGGTTTTGTATTGCAGAGAATGATCAACAACCTGTTACAGGGCCACCCTGGCGCGGATTCAGGCCTTGGCCTCTTCCACTCGCTCGATCATCCGGTCGCGCTTGGCCAGGGTCGGGAACAGCTTGATCCAGACTCCGGTCACCAGCAGCGTGCCGACCCCGCCCAGCACCACCGCCGGCACCGTGCCGAACCAGTGGGCGGTGACTCCGGATTCGAATTCCCCCAGCTGATTCGAGGCGCCGATGAACAGGCCGTTCACCGCGCTGACCCGGCCGCGCATTTCGTCCGGGGTCTCCAGTTGCACGAAGGACGCGCGGATCACCATGCTGATCATGTCCGCCGCCCCCAGTACCACCAGTACCGCCAGGGAAAACCAGAACGAGGTCGAGAGGCCGAAGGCGATAGTAGCCACGCCGAATACTCCGACGGCGGTGAACATCACCCGCCCGACCTTGCGCTCGACGCTAAAGCGCGCCAGCCAAAGCGACATCAGCAAAGCGCCCACCGCCGGTGCCGAGCGCAAGAGTCCCAGGCCCCAGGGGCCGGTGAGCAGAATGTCCTTGGCGAATACCGGCAGCAGTGCGGTGGCGCCCCCCAGCAGCACGGCGAACAGGTCCAGGGAAATGGCGCCGAGAATGTCCGGGCGGCTGCGGATGAAGCGAATCCCCGCCAGCAGCGAGTCCAGGGTGGCCTTGCCCTTGTTCAGTGGCGTCTGCCGGGCCGGCAGGTTGAGCATCAGCAGGCAGGCGATCACATAGAGGATCACGGTCGGGCCATAGACCCAGACGCTGCCGAAGGCGTACAGCAACCCGCCCAGGGCTGGCGCGACGATGGTTGCCGACTGTTGCGCCGATTGTGCGGCGGCCACCGCCCGGGGAAACAGGGCGCTGGGCACGATGCTCGGCAGCAGCGCCTGGGTGGTGGGCATCTCGAACGAGCGAGCGCCACCCAGGAGGAAGGCCAGGATGAAGATCATTTCCCGGGTCACGTTGTCAGTCAGGCTGCCGATGGCCAGGGCCAGGGCGATCAAGGCCTGCAGCGACTGGCAGATGGCTGCGACGCGGCGCCGGTCGTAACGGTCGGCCACATGCCCGGTGTGCAACATGAACAGCACCCGTGGAGCAAACTCCACCAGGCCTACCAGGCCCAGGTCGAGCACATTCCCGGTCAGTTGGTAGAGGTTCCAGCCGATGGCCACGGTGAGCATCTGGAAACCGCTGGCGGTGAAGATCCGGGCCAGCCAGAACGCGATGAACGGACGGTGGTGGCGGAGCAGCAGAGGGTCTTGGCTGGGCATCGGGCGGTCAATCTGAGCGGGGAGTGAAACGAGATTATCACCAAGATGTAACCAATGGTTGCGGCTGCCGGGAAATTCGTTAGCTGCGCATCTATCCCGGTTTTCCACTGTTTTTTTACACGGAGCCTCACAACAGCAGCCATGGCCGGTTGCGATAGGTTGCGCAGGGCGGCGGTGATAGTCCGCATTGCCGCGAACTCCCGGGAAAACCCCGGCCTTGAGAGGGTGAGGCAAGCTGCCACGCGGCAAATAACCACAGAGTTGCGCAGCAAATTTAGGACTACTCTTTCAACGTTGCTTGATCCAGATCAAAACCTTTTTTGCAAAGGCTGATGTGGCGGCCAAAGGGCCAGACTCCCTGCGTAGCGATGGTTTAAAAAAGAACGAATCCGAATTCGCCGCACTCCATATCCGTGGGGGCAGTGGGTGCAGGCCTCTGGCCGGCAGCCGGTATTACCTGATAGAGGAAAGCTTATGTTCGGTTTAGAGGCTCTTGATCTCGCCCGAATTCAGTTCGCGTTCACCATCTCGTTCCACATCCTGTTCCCGGCGATCACCATCGGCCTGGCGAGCTACCTGGCGGTACTCGAAGGCCTCTGGCTGAAGACCCGCGACGATACCTACCGCGATCTCTACCACTTCTGGTCGAAGATATTTGCCGTCAACTTCGGCATGGGCGTGGTCTCCGGCCTGGTGATGGCTTACCAGTTCGGCACCAACTGGAGCCGTTTCTCGGATTTTGCCGGCTCTGTCACCGGCCCCCTGCTCACCTATGAAGTGCTCACGGCCTTCTTCCTGGAGGCCGGTTTCCTCGGGGTGATGCTGTTCGGCTGGAACAAGGTCGGGCGCAAGCTGCACTTCTTTTCCACGGTGATGGTGGCCATCGGCACACTGATCTCGACCTTCTGGATCCTCTCGTCCAACAGCTGGATGCAGACGCCACAGGGCTATGAAATCGTCAATGGCCAGGTAATTCCGGTGGATTGGCTGGCGGTGATCTTCAATCCGTCGTTCCCCTACCGCCTGGCGCACATGGCCGTAGCCGCGTTCGTCGCCACGGCGTTCTTCGTCGGCTCGTCGGCAGCCTGGCACTTGCTGCGGGGACGGGACAACCCGGCCATTCGTCGCATGCTCTCCATGGCCATGTGGATGGCCCTGATCGTGGCGCCGGTGCAGGCGGTGATCGGTGACTTCCACGGGCTCAACACCCTCAAGCACCAGCCGGCGAAAATCGCCGCTATCGAAGGTCACTGGGAAAATGTCGGTAACGAGCCGACTCCGCTGATCCTCTTCGGCTGGCCGGACATGAAGGCTGAGAAAACCCGGTTCGCGGTGGAAATCCCCTACCTGGGCAGCCTGATCCTCACCCACTCCCTGGACAAGCAGGTACCGGCGCTCAAGGAGTTCCCGCCTGAGGATCGGCCCAACTCGACCATCGTCTTCTGGTCGTTCCGGATCATGGTCGGCCTGGGCATGCTGATGATCTTCACCGGTCTGTGGAGCGTCTGGCTGCGCAAACGTGACACCCTCTACACCTCGCGCCCGTTCCTTTACCTGGCGTTGTGGATGGGCCCATCCGGGCTGATCGCGATCCTGGCAGGCTGGTTCACCACCGAGATCGGTCGCCAGCCGTGGGTGGTCTACGGCCTGATGCGCACGGCGGACGCCTCTTCCGGGCACAGCTTCGTGCAGATGAGCATCACCCTGGCGTTGTTCGTGGTGGTGTACTTCTCGCTGTTCGGCGTGGGTATCGGCTACATGATGCGCCTGGTGCGCAAAGGCCCGGTCACCAATGAAGGTGCCGAAACCAGCCACGGTGGTCCCGGGCAGCAACGCACCCCGGCCCGTCCGCTGTCCGCAGCCGACGATGAGCACGACGCCGACCACGGCACCCGCCTGAACAAGGGGAACTGAGTCATGGGTATCGATCTTCCGCTGCTCTGGGCCGTGATTATTATCTTCGGCATCATGATGTACGTGGTCATGGACGGCTTCGACCTGGGGATCGGGATTCTCTTCCCGTTCATCAAGGACGACCGCGACCGTGACGTAATGATGAACACCGTCGCCCCGGTTTGGGACGGCAATGAGACCTGGCTGGTGCTGGGGGGCGCGGCCTTGTTCGGTGCCTTTCCGCTGGCTTACTCGGTGGTGCTCTCGGCGCTATACCTGCCGCTGATCCTGATGCTGGTGGGGCTGATCTTCCGTGGCGTGGCCTTCGAGTTCCGCTTCAAGGCCAAGGAAGACAAGCGCCACATCTGGGACAAGGCCTTCATTGGCGGTTCCGTGGCGGCAACCTTCTTCCAGGGCGTGGCGCTGGGGGCCTTCATTGACGGTTTGCCGGTGGTCAATCGGCAGTTTGCCGGCGGTTCACTGGACTGGCTGACGCCCTTCACCCTGTTCTGCGGCCTGGCGTTGGTGGTGGCCTATGCCTTGCTCGGCTGCACCTGGCTGATCATGAAGACCGAAGGCAAGCTGCAGCAGCAGATGCATGACATTGCTCGGCCCCTGGCCTATGTGGTGCTGGCGGTGATTGGTATCGTCAGTATCTGGACGCCCTTGGCCCATGCCGAGATCGCCGCTCGCTGGTTCACCCTGCCGAACCTGTTCTGGTTCCTGCCGGTGCCGATCCTGGTGCTGGTGACCATGTACGGCCTGCTGCGCGCCGTGGCCCGCAACGCCCACTACACACCGTTCCTGCTGACCCTGGTGCTGATCTTCCTCGGCTACAGCGGTCTAGGCATCAGCCTGTGGCCGAACATCGTGCCGCCGTCGATCTCCATCTGGGACGCCGCGGCGCCGCCACAAAGCCAGGGCTTCATGCTGGTGGGCACGCTGTTCATCATTCCGTTCATCCTGGGCTACACCTTCTGGAGCTACTACGTGTTCCGCGGCAAGGTCACCCACGAAGACGGTTACCACTAGGTAGGAGCCGGCTGGCCGGCGAACAGGCCCTTGAGCCATGTGCCCGGCTGGCTGGCGCTTTCGCTGGCCAGCCAGCTCCTACGAAGGTTTGGGTTAAGCAGGAGTTGCAGTTATGAGCGGTAAACACTCTTTGCAGGAAATCGAACAGGCGGAAAAGAAGCCGCTGTGGCAGCGCCTGGGTTGGCTGGTCATGATCTGGGGCGGCAGTGTCCTGGCCCTGTTCGTGGTCGCCAGCCTGATGCGCATGTTCATGAATGCCGCAGGCCTGACCACCCACTGATCATCCCATCCCGTGCCTTGCGGCACGGTTTCAACCCTCCGCCAGCGGAGGGTTTTTTTTGCCTGTTATTTACGTGCCTTGAGGATCACGAACTTGGGCGTCGCCGCCACTTGCTCGACGCCGCGGAACAGCCGCGCCAGCTTGCTGTGATAACCCAGGTGGCGGTTGCCGACGATATACAGGGCGCCGCCCACTACCAGAGCTTCCCGGGCCTGTTGGAACATGCGCCAGGCAAGGAAGTCGCCCACCACCTGCTGCTGGTGGAAGGGCGGGTTGCACAGCACCACGTCCAGGGACTGTGGCGCTTGCTCAGCCAGGCCGTCGCCGGCACGCATTTGGGCCTCACGCTCACCGAGCACGGCCTGCCAGTTTTCCCGGGCCGATTGCACCGCCATGAAAGATTCGTCCACCAGGGTGTAGTGGGCTTGCGGGTTGTCCAGGGCGCTGGCGATGGCCAGCACGCCGTTACCGCAGCCGAGGTCCGCGACCCGGGCGCTGCCCAGGTTCTGTGGCAGGTGCGGGAGGAAGGCGCGGGTGCCGATGTCCAGGCCTTCGCGGCAGAACACGTTGGCATGGTTGAGCAGCTCGATGGCCGGCTGTTCCAGGCGATAGCGGGTCGGGTAGGGCGACTGGGCCGGCTGTTTGGCTTCTGCAGTGGCCATCAGCAAGCGGGCCTTTTTCACGGCCAGGGATGCCTGCACCGGGCCGATGTAGCGCTCCAGCAAGTCACCGGCGGCGCGGGGCAGGTGCTTGACCATGGCCGCCGCCACCACCTGGGCGCCGGGGGCCAGTTGCCCTTGCAGACGGATCAATTGTTCCTCCAGCAGGGCCAGGGTCTTGGGTACGCGGATCAGCACCCGGTCGAACGGCCCGCTCAAGGTCTCGCTGGCCGGCACCACGCGCAGGGCATCGAAGGGCAGGCCGTTGCGCGCCAGGTTCTTTTCCAGGGCCAGGGCGCCCAGGTAGGAATCGCCGCTGCTGCTGACCTGGACCTTGCCCAGCAGGCTCGCAGCCAGGGCACCGAAGCTGTCGTTGAGGATCAGTACCCGGGTGTCACTGCTCGGCTGCTGCTCGGCCAGGTGATTGAGCAGGTACTCGTCCGCCGCGTCGAAAGCTTGCAGCGGCTCGTTCTGCTGTTCGGGCTGGCGGATCAGGTCGAGCTGGGCGAAGGGGCT
The DNA here is from genome assembly GCF_052850735.1 of Pseudomonas sp. 910_21. NCBI lineage: Bacteria > Pseudomonadati > Pseudomonadota > Gammaproteobacteria > Pseudomonadales > Pseudomonadaceae > Pseudomonas > Pseudomonas sp. 910_21. The sequence goes on from NZ_VXCY01000010.1 coordinate 244,536, forward strand.
TGCGAGCAGGGGCATGGGCGGACTCTAGGTAATCGGTGAATGTCCTGTCGCTGGGGAACATGGAGCGGACAGGAACCCTTGAACAGCCGCGGGGCGGGCCGCAGGAGGGCGATTCAAAATGGGGGTAAATGGTACGTTTTTTTGCCGGCGATTGCCCGCGATCTATGCCATTACAAACCGCCGGTGTTTCTACGCCTCGCTTTGCGGGACACTAGAGCATCGCTTTTGTGGAGTCCCTCATGACTGCCAGTGAAGAAAAGTACAGCCGCCAGACCCTGCTGGACGTCCAGCCGCTGACCCCGAGCCTGTTCACCTTGCGCACCACTCGGGATGCGGGTTTCCGCTTTCGGGCCGGGCAGTTTGCCCGCCTTGGCGTGACCAAGGCCGATGGCAGCACGGTGTGGCGCGCCTATTCCATGGTGTCGTCGCCGTTCGACGAGTTTCTCGAATTCTTTTCCATTGTGGTGCCCGGTGGCGAGTTCACCAGCGAGCTGAGCCGCCTGGAAGTGGGGGACAGCCTGCTGGTGGATCGTCAGGCGTTCGGTTACCTGACCCTGGATCGTTTCGTCGACGGTCGCGACCTCTGGCTGTTATCCACAGGCACCGGGATCGCGCCGTTCCTGTCGATCCTCCAGGACTTCGAAGTGTGGGAGAAATTCGAGCGCATCATCCTGGTCTACAGCGTGCGCGAGGCCAGGGAGCTGGCTTATCAGCAACTGCTTGCCGAGTTGCCGCAACGTGAGTACCTGGCGGAGTTCGCCCATAAGTTGCAGTTCATCAGTACCGTGACCCGCGAGCAGCACCCGGGCAGCCTCAACGGGCGTATCACCCACCTGATCGAGAACGGCGAGCTGGAACGCGCCGCGGGTGTGGAACTGACCCCCGAGCACTCTCGGGTGATGCTCTGCGGCAACCCGCAGATGATCGATGACACCCGGGCCCTGCTCAAGCAACGAGGCATGAACCTGAGCCTGAGTCGACGGCCGGGGCAGGTGGCGGTGGAGAACTACTGGTAACCAAAACGGCGCCTCGAGGGCGCCGTCTTTGTGTTACTGAAGCCTTTTTCAGGGCTTGTTGTTCTGTGCCTTGAGCAGATCGCGGATCTCCCCCAGCAGCTCTTCTTCCTTGGTCGGTACCGGTGGCAGGGTAGGGGCCACGGCTTCTTCGCGTTTCAGGCGGTTGATCACCTTGACGCCCATGAAGATGGCGAAAGCGATGATGATGAAGTCGATGATGCTCTGGATGAACTTGCCATAGGCCAGAACCACCGCGGGTGTGTCCCCCGCAGCCGCTTTCAGGGTGACCGCCAGGTCCCCGAAGTTCACCCCTCCGACCAATACGCCGATGGGTGGCATGACCACGTCACCCACAAAGGAAGAGACGATCTTGCCGAACGCGGCGCCGATGATGATACCCACGGCCATATCGACCACATTACCTTTGACCGCGAAGGCCTTGAATTCACTTAGCACGCCCATAGGTTATTCCCTGTTGCAGATGAGGTTGGTTACGGCAGTGTAATTCAGCAAAAAGCATTTTGCCGAAACAACTTTTTACAGCTTGCGGGGTTATCGACCGATAAAGAGGCAAATAGTTTATTCAAAGTGCCATCAAATCGCGCGCGATATACCCCGCATCTGACGAGATAACCAGAACATTCTGTCAATCGACGGGTTATGGCCTTTCTATTTATCTTTCAAATGTTTAGTCACTAGCCTCTAGCAGGCGCACCGAGATGCGCCTTATATAACTAGAGGAATTCAACATGACCGCTTCTCTTGGCCTTGGGAGTTTTTCCCAGCGATGCGTACTGGGCGTGCTTGCCGCCAGTATGCTTTCCCTTTCCGTACAGGCTGCCACGCTGACCCGCGACAATGGCGCGGCAGTGGGCGATAACCAGAACTCACAAACGGCAGGCGCTACCGGACCGGTGTTGCTGCAAGACGTGCAACTGATCCAGAAGCTCCAGCGTTTTGACCGTGAGCGCATTCCAGAGCGCGTGGTACACGCCCGCGGCACCGGTGCCCACGGTACGTTCACTGTCACCGACAATCTCAGCGACCTGACCCGTGCCAAGGTGTTTGCCGCCGGCGAAGTGACCCCGGTATTCGTGCGCTTCTCGGCCGTGGTGCATGGCAACCACTCCCCGGAAACCTTGCGCGATCCCCGGGGTTTCGCCACCAAGTTCTATACCGCAGACGGAAACTGGGACCTGGTAGGCAACAACTTCCCAACCTTTTTCATTCGTGACGCCATCAAGTTCCCGGATATGGTGCACGCGTTCAAACCTGACCCGCGCACCAACCTTGACGATGATTCGCGGCGTTTCGACTTCTTCTCCCATGTTCCCGAAGCCACTCGTACTTTGACCGAGTTGTATTCCAACTCCGGTACTCCGGCCAGTTACCGGGAAATGGACGGTAACGGCGTACACGCCTACAAGTTGATCAACGCCAAGGGCGAAGTGCACTACGTGAAGTTCCACTGGAAGAGTCTGCAAGGCCTGAAGAATCTCGATCCGAAACAAGTGGTCGAGGTACAAGGGCGTGATTACAGCCATATGACCAACGACTTGGTAACCCACATTAATAAAGGGGACTTTCCCAAGTGGGACTTGTATGTCCAGGTATTGAAACCCGAAGACTTGGCCAAGTTTGATTTCGATCCCCTGGACGCCACCAAGATCTGGCCCGATGTACCCGAGCGCAAAGTGGGACAAATGGTGTTGAACCGTAATCCGGCCAACGTTTTCCAGGAGACCGAGCAGGTGGCCATGGCCCCGGCCAATCTGGTACCGGGGATCGAACCGTCGGAAGACCGCCTGCTGCAAGGCCGGGTGTTCTCCTACGCCGATACCCAGATGTACCGCATCGGCGCCAACGCCCTGCAACTGCCGATCAACGCACCGAAGAATCCGGTGAACAACGGCAACCAGGACGGCGCGATGAACCTGGGGCACAGCAGCACCGGGGTCAACTATCAGCCGAGCCGCTTGATGCCTCGTGAAGAACCACAGACTGCTCGTTACAGTCACATGGCACTCTCGGGCAGCACCCAGCAGGCGAAGATCCAGCGTGAGCAGAACTTCAAGCAGGCCGGTGATCTGTACCGCTCCTTCAGCAAGAAAGAGCGCCAGGACCTGATCGACAGCTTCGGCGGCTCCTTGGCCACCACCGATGACGAGAGCAAGCACATCATGCTGTCGTTCCTTTATAAGGCCGACCCTGAATACGGCACCGGCGTGACCAACGTGGCCAAGGGCGACCTGGCCCGGGTCAAGGTCCTGGCGGCCAAACTGAGCGACTGATGCTTCACGCCTTGTAGGAGCTGGCTTGCCAGCGAACGGAACACCACACAGTACGGGGTAGTCCTTCGCCGGCAAGCCGGCTCCTGCGCTTCTCAGGTAAAAAAGGAGGTGTGTCATGCGCCTGTTCATTTCGCTGCTGACCCTGGCCTGGACCCTGGCTGCCCATGCGCAGCCAACCGACCCGGTGGCGGTCAAGGTCCAGCTGGAAAACTACTATTTCGATGCCGCCCGCCGGGGCGATGTGGAGATGCTCAACACCTTTATCGAGGCCGGTTATTCCCTCGATACCCAGGATGAAAAGGGTTACACGGCACTGATTCTGGCCGCCTATCACGGCCAGTATCCGGCAGTGGAGCGCCTGCTGGCCGCCGGTGCCAACGCCTGTACCCAGGACAAACGCGGTAACACGGCGTTGATGGGGGCAATCTTCAAGGGCGAGGTGCAGATCGCCCGACGCCTGCTGGCGACCGATTGCAGCCCCGATCAGCGTAATGGCGCCGGGCAGACCGCGGCCATGTACGCCGGATTGTTCAAGCGGGTCGAGTTGTTGGACGCCTTGGCCGCCAAGGGCGCCGACCTGAATGCCGAAGACCCGCTGGGCAATAGCGCCACGCGTCTGGCCAGCGGGCAGATACGCACCACGGCGCCGCGCTGATCGGCTCCAGCTGAGCTATCATCGCGGTTTTTGCCGGGGGTTCAGATGGCCAAGGCCAAGCGCATGTACGGCTGCACCGAGTGCGGCTCCACCTTTCCCAAATGGGCCGGGCAATGCGGCGAGTGCGGGGCCTGGAACACTCTGACCGAGACCATGATCGAAAGCGGCGGCGCCGCGGCGCCTGCCGGGCGTACCGGCTGGGCCGGGCAGCAGGCGCAGATCAAGACCCTGGCGCAAGTCAGCGTCGAGGAAATCCCGCGTTTCTCTACCGCGTCCGGCGAACTCGACCGGGTGCTGGGCGGTGGCCTGGTGGACGGTTCGGTGGTGCTGATCGGCGGTGATCCGGGAATCGGCAAGTCGACCATCCTGCTGCAGACCCTGTGCAACATCGCCACGCGCATGCCGGCGCTGTACGTCACCGGTGAGGAATCCCAGCAGCAGGTGGCGATGCGCGCCCGGCGCCTGGGCCTGCCCCAGGATCAGTTGCGGGTGATGACCGAGACCTGCATTGAAACCATCATCGCCACCGCTCGGGTGGAAAAACCCAAGGTCATGGTGATCGACTCGATCCAGACCATCTTCACCGAACAGCTGCAATCGGCTCCGGGCGGTGTGTCCCAGGTGCGCGAGAGCGCTGCCTTGCTGGTGCGTTACGCCAAGCAGAGCGGCACGGCGATCTTCCTGGTGGGCCACGTGACCAAGGAAGGCGCCCTGGCCGGACCGCGGGTGCTGGAGCACATGGTGGACACCGTGCTGTATTTCGAGGGCGAGTCCGACGGTCGCCTGCGGTTGTTGCGGGCGGTGAAGAACCGTTTTGGTGCGGTCAACGAGCTGGGTGTGTTCGGCATGACCGACCGTGGTCTGAAGGAGGTGTCCAACCCTTCGGCGATTTTCCTCACTCGGGCTCAAGAAGAAGTGCCCGGCAGCGTGGTAATGGCGACCTGGGAGGGGACCCGGCCGATGCTGGTGGAAGTCCAGGCGCTGGTGGATGACAGCCACCTGGCCAATCCGCGTCGGGTCACCCTGGGTCTGGATCAGAACCGCCTGGCCATGCTGCTGGCAGTGCTGCACCGCCACGGCGGGATTCCGACCCATGACCAGGATGTGTTCCTCAACGTGGTGGGCGGGGTCAAGGTGCTGGAAACCGCCTCCGACCTGGCGTTGATGGCGGCGGTGATGTCGAGTTTGCGCAACCGTCCGCTGCCCCATGACTTGCTGGTGTTCGGTGAAGTGGGCCTGTCCGGTGAAGTGCGTCCGGTACCCAGCGGCCAGGAGCGCTTGAAAGAGGCAGCCAAGCACGGCTTCAAACGGGCCATCGTGCCCAAGGGCAATGCGCCGAAAGAGTCGCCGCCGGGCTTGAAGATCATTGCCGTGACCCGCCTGGAACAGGCGTTGGATGCGCTCTTCGAATAAACACAGCTGGGCTCTCATGGAAGGAAGCAGGTAATGGGCATGACAAGGTTGAATGGCTGGTTACTGGGCATCAGCCTGCTGTGTGGCAGCGGCTTTGCCGTGGCGCAGCAGAGCGAGATGCCCGAGGGCTATCGTGTGGCCCAGCAGGTACTGGTGGGAGATGGCTCGCTTTTGGAGGTGCTGGAGGATGTGCGCATCACGCCGCAACTGCACGCTGACAGTTGGGGCAATGGCTTGGACGCCGACAGCTTTGCCCAGTCCGAGGACGATCACCCGGCCGCTCCCTTGGGCGCTCAGGCGCGCCTGGTTTCCGACAGCGGCGAGGTGCTGGCGCAGAAGTCCCTGGGCTATCCCCTGGCCACGGTGGAAAAGGCGCCGCTCAACGGCCTGCCATCGCCGGCGTTTTTCCTCACCGTCGACCAGACCGCACCCATGGGCAGCTACAGCGGTCCGGCCACCGAAGTGCTGACGCCGGAGCAGAGTCAGCTGGACCCGGTGCTCTACCTGGGTGAAGGAGGGGAAAGACAGCCGCTGGTGTTTGCCCAGACTGGCAAGGCGGCGTGGCAGATCGTGCCGTCCCGTGAAGGGGGCACCGAAAGCATCCAGCAGGTGTCATCGGCGTCGTCGATGGAGAACGAAGAGTTCATCACCACTTATCGCACCTTCCGTTATGTCGACGGCCAATGGACAGTCGCCTCACGGCAGCAAGCGGGTTACTGGGACATGGAAAGCGATTTTCCCGAACCCGCGCTGTTTCCCTGAATACCGGTGTCACTGATCAAATATTGATCAGTGCGCCCAGTTCCCGCTCCAACTCCTCGGGGTCTCCCAGGTTCAGCTCGATCAACCTCCTGAGGTGTTCGATGGACTCCAGGCCGATGTGCAGGCAGACGAAGCCCAACTGACCGTGATGGTCGTGGGCCAGTTGCACATCCATACGCACGTCGGCATCGAGGCCGAGGTGAATATCGGCTTCGAAGGGGCGATTGGGATCTCCAATCCAGGGATCGGGGCGTTCGATCAACAGTCCCTTGAGGGACAGGTCCAGCAGCCGCACCGGCCAGCGGTGAGTGCCCTGGCTCAGTTCGGTCGTGGCATCGAAGGCGATGCGTTTGAAGCGTCGGCGTTCGGCGTGTTGCTCGCTCATGGGCTGGCCCTCTGCGTGGTGCACTGACTATAGACCCCGGTTTATCACTGTCGCTACCACAGCCATCGGACCTCAAAAAACACGGATTGCCACCTTGCTCGCAGCTTGCCGGACGAAAGGCGGGCGGATTCAGGGTTTTGTGTCGGCGGCCTTGAGCTGAAAAGTTTCGAGAAAAGTGCGGCTCATAAGTTAAAAGAAGGCTCTAGACCAACGTGGGGGGTGGTCTTTGAGAACAGTAGCGCTACACTCGAAACGCTGTCTTTCTGTCCACCCTGGCTGGGATAAAAAAATGAAAAATAATAATAGCCTGCTGCGCCATGTCCCTTGGCTGCTGCTGGCAATCGTAGGAGCGTGCGCCCTCGGCGTAGTTGCATTGCGTCGCGGCGAGGCGATCAACGCCTTGTGGATTGTGGTGGCCGCGGTGGCCATCTATCTGGTGGCGTACCGGTATTACAGTCTGTTCATTGCCAATAATGTGATGCAGCTGGACCCACGTCGGGCCACTCCCGCTGTACTTAACAATGATGGTCTGGACTATGTGCCGACCAACAAACACATTCTCTTCGGTCACCACTTCGCGGCCATTGCCGGCGCAGGCCCCTTGGTGGGCCCGGTTCTGGCGGCGCAGATGGGCTACCTGCCCGGCACCCTGTGGCTGATTGCCGGGGTGGTCCTGGCCGGTGCGGTACAGGACTTCATGGTGCTGTTCCTGTCCACCCGGCGTAACGGTCGTTCCCTGGGCGACATGGTCCGTGAGGAAATGGGGCGTATCCCTGGCACCATCGCGCTGTTCGGCTGCTTCCTGATCATGATCATCATCCTCGCGGTGCTGGCGCTGATTGTGGTCAAGGCCCTGGCCGAGAGCCCGTGGGGCATTTTCACGGTGATGGCGACCATCCCGATCGCGGTGTTCATGGGCGTGTACATGCGCTACATCCGCCCGGGCCGCATCGGCGAAATTTCGTTGATCGGCGTGGTGTTGCTGCTCGGCTCCATCTGGCTGGGGGGCCAGGTGGCCGCCGATCCGGTCTGGGGCAAGATGTTTACCTTCACCGGCATCCAGATCACCTGGATGCTGATCGGCTACGGTTTTGTCGCTGCGGTGCTGCCGGTGTGGCTGATCCTGGCGCCCCGTGACTACCTGTCGACCTTCCTCAAGATCGGTACCATCATCGCCCTGGCGATTGGCATCCTGATCACCATGCCCGAGCTGAAAATGCCGGCCCTGACCCAGTTCACCGATGGCACTGGCCCGGTATGGAAGGGCGGCCTGTTCCCGTTCCTGTTCATCACCATCGCTTGTGGTGCGGTGTCCGGCTTCCACGCGCTGATCTCCTCGGGGACCACGCCGAAGCTGCTGGATAACGAAGCCAACGCTCGCTACATCGGCTATGGCGGCATGCTCATGGAGTCCTTCGTGGCGATCATGGCCATGGTCGCGGCCTCGGTGATCGAGCCCGGCGTTTACTTCGCCATGAACAGCCCGGCGGCCATTGTTGGCGGTGATGTGGTGGCTGTGGCCCAAACCGTCAGTAGCTGGGGTTTTGTCATCAGCCCGGAACAACTCCAGGCGGTGGCCAAGGACATCGGTGAAAACACCATCCTGGCCCGTGCCGGCGGTGCGCCGACGCTGGCGGTGGGTATCGCACAGATCCTCCACCATGTACTGCCGGGTGAAAACACCATGGCGTTCTGGTACCACTTCGCGATCCTGTTCGAAGCCCTGTTCATTCTTACCGCTGTGGATGCCGGTACCCGTGCCGGTCGTTTCATGCTCCAGGATCTGCTGGGGTCTTTCGTTCCCGCGCTGAAACGCACTGAATCCTGGACCGCCAACCTGATCGCCACGGCCGGCTGTGTCGCCCTCTGGGGTTACCTGCTGTACCAGGGCGTGATCGATCCGCTGGGTGGCATCAACACCTTGTGGCCGCTGTTCGGCATCTCCAACCAGATGCTGGCCGGTATCGCCCTGATGCTGGGCACCGTGGTCCTGATCAAGATGAAGCGTCAGCGCTACATCTGGGTCACCCTGCTGCCGGCTGTCTGGCTGCTGATCTGCACCACTACCGCAGGCTTCATCAAGCTGTTCGACGCCAACCCGGCGATCGGCTTCCTGTCGCTGGCGAAGAAATACAGCGATGCGATGGCCAATGGTCAGATCCTCGCTCCGGCCAAGGACATCACGCAGATGCAGCACGTGATCTTCAACGCCTACACCAACGCGACCCTGACGGCATTGTTCCTGCTGGTGGTGTTCAGCATCCTGTTCTACGCGCTCAAGGTCGGTATTGCGGCTTGGGGCACCAAGGAACGTACGGATAAAGAATCGCCCTTCCAGGCTGTGCCAGACGCGTAACCCGAGGATTGCAACGATGTTCAATGACCTGAGTCGCCTCGGTAAATACCTCGGTCAGGCCGCGCGCCTGATGGTCGGCATGCCCGACTACGACAACTACGTCGAGCATATGCAAACCAAGCACCCGGACAAGCCGGTGATGTCGTACGAGGCGTTCTTCCGTGAACGCCAGGAAGCCCGGTACGGCGGCAAGGGCGGTCCGAAGTGCTGTTGAAGTACAGCGTGTAAGTCACACCCATGTAGGAGCCGGCTTGCCGGCGATAGCGATTCTTCGGACGCCATCGCCGACCAGCCGGCTTCTACGTTTTCATGCGTGGGAGATCCTGTTTTGCAAAATCCTATTCCCGTCACCGTGCTCAGCGGTTTCCTCGGTGCCGGCAAGACCACCTTGTTGCGGCACCTGCTCAAGGCCGAGCATGGTTTGAAGATCGCCGTGATCGAGAATGAGTTCAGTGATGCCGGTATCGACACCCAACTGCTGGGGGACGAGCCGGTCCAGGTCATGACCCTGTCCAATGGCTGTGTCTGCTGCACCATCCACACCGACCTGACCAAGGCCCTGTACTTGCTGCTGGAACGCCTGGACAGTGGCGAGATCGCCTTTGATCGACTGGTGATCGAGTGCACCGGATTGGCCGATCCGGCGCCGGTGGCGCAGACCTTTTTCATTGATGAAGAGTTGCGCGAGCGCTACATCCTCGACGGCATCATCACCCTGGTGGATGCCAGGCACGCCGAGTTCCACCTGACCCAGACCATCGCCCAGGCGCAGATCGGCTTTGCCGACCGGCTGCTGGTGAGCAAGCGCGACCTGGTGGATGAACAGACCTTCGACGCCCTCAGCCAGCGCCTGACGCGGATCAACCGCCGGGCGCCGATTCGTCTGGTGGAGCACGGCCAGATCGATCTGGCGGAGCTGCTGGATGTACGGGGCTTCAACTTGAATGCTGATCTGGGCGGCGGCATCAGTCTGCGACCGGTGAGCCAGGCACCCTCGGTGGACCGGATTTCCAGTCTGGTACTGCGCACCGAGCAGGCCCTGGATCTGGATCGCCTCAGCGAGTTCATGAATGAGCTGCTGGAGGATCATGGCAAGCAATTGCTGCGTTACAAGGGCGTGCTGAATGTGATCGACGAGCCACGGCGCATGGTGTTCCAGGGCGTGCTCAAGCTTTATGGCTTTGACTGGGATACCCAATGGGCTGAGGGCGAGGCGCGGGAGAGTGTGATGGTGTTCATTGCCGACGATCTGCCGGAAGAGAAGATCCGGCAGGGCTTCGAGAAAATGCTGGGGGGCTGAGGTTTTCGCCGGCAAGCCGGCTCCTACAGGTCGGCGGGTGCTGTGCCTAGCAGGCGTTGTTGCAGATGATCCAGGTGTCGGTTCATCAGGGCTTCGGCCTTTTCGACGTCGGCCGCCTGTAGCGCGTCGATGATCGTCGCGTGCTCTTGCCAGGCGCAGCAGTGGCGGGCGCGGCCTTCAAACTGAGCGATGGCCAGGGAGGTCAGCGGCACCAGACTGCCGAGAAACTGCGCCAGTGGTGCATTGCCGGCCACTTCAGCCAGTTGCAGGTGGAACTCCCCGGACAGGCGAATGGCCGGGCCTCGTTGGTCGCGCTCGATGGCCTCTCGTTCCCGGGCGATCAGTTGCCGCAGGGACTGCAACTGGCGCCGGGGTTGCTGGCAGGCCAGGCGCACCAGGGTGATTTCCGTCAGGCGCCGGGCGTGCAGGATCTGCCGGGTCTGCTCCAGGTCAGGAGCCGCGACCTGGGGGCGGTAATTGGGCCGCAGGATCACCACTTGCTGGTGGGACAACCGCGCCAGGACCTGGCGGATGATGCTGCGGCTGACGCCGAAGGCCTGCCCGAGGCTGTCTTCGGTGAAGCGGCTGCCGGGGGCGATGCGCTGTTCGAGAATAGCGTCGAAGATCTGCGGATAGACATCATCGACCAGCAGTTTTTTTTCGCCGCACTGACGCCGAGGCAGGCTGGCCACCAGGGTGAAGGGGTTGTTTTTCAGGGCGTAGCTGACCATGGCCTGTCTCCAGTCCAGTTGCTGACTCGGGGGTTGATTACAGGGCGTTGGAGCCCAGGTGATCGTCCGGAATATTCAGTTCGATGCCCATGCGCTGGCCCTCCTGGAGGATGTGCCGACGCATCTCGGCGCTGGCCAGGGCGCTGTTCTTGTTACGGATCGCCCGCACTACCGCTTCATTCTCTTCCAGGCGCTCGGCCAGGTGCTCCGGCGAATTGCGCAGGATCTGCGCACTTTGCTTGAGGGCATTGCTGGTCTGTTGCACCACGTTCTGGAAGATCGGGTTGCTGGTCAGGGTGAACAGTTCCTCGTGGAAAGCGATGTAGGCATTGACCCCGGCTTCGCTGTCATTGGCCTCCAGGGCTTCGCGCATGTCCATCAGGGTCAGGCGCAGTTGGCCGACTTCCTTGCTGCTGATGGATTGCGCCACCAGCCCGACGATGAAGGGTTCCAGGGTGTAGCGCAGTTGCAGCACGTCCTCGAGGCTGGCGCCGGCCACACTGCTCTCGGCACCCTGGGCTTCGCCCAGGGGGGCGTCCAGCACCACCACGCCCTTGCCGGGCATGGAGCGCACCAGGCCCAGGGTCTCCAGGACGATCACTGCTTCACGCAGGCTGGGGCGGCTGATGCCCAGTTGCTCGGCCAATTCACGTTGCCCGGGCAGCATGTCGCCGGAGCGCCACTGGCCTCGGGCAAGGGCGGCCCGGAGCTTTTCTACCACTGAATTCACAACCGTTGACGAGCTGATCACTGTTGACTCCATGAGCTATCGGTAGCGCGCTGTTGCCGCGCTGATTGTTGTGCCTGCCGTCGGCAGGCACAAGGTCGGATCAAAATTCCTGCTGGTGGGCACCGGCCACCGGTTTTCGTGCCTGGAAGGTATAGCCCTGTTGACCACTGAGCACTTTGTTGGCCCGTTGCACGTCGATGTCCTTTTCCCAGCGGGCGATGGCCACGGTGGCCACGCAGTTGCCGATCAGGTTAGTCAGGGCGCGGCCGATGCCCATGAACCAGTCCACTGCCAGCACCAGCACCAGGCCCACCACCGGAATCGCCGGGATCGCGGTCAGCGTCGCTGCCAGAATCACCAGGGCCGAACCGGGAATACCGTGGGCGCCCTTGGAAGTGATCAGCGACACCAGGAGGATGGTCAAAAGGTCCGACATGGACAACGGCGTGCCGGTGGCATTGGCGATAAAGACGATGGCCAGGGTCAGGTAGATGGAGAAACCGTCCAGGTTGAAGGAGTAGCCGGTGGGAATCACCAGACCCACGGTGGAGCTGCCGATGCCCAGATGCTCCAGCTTGCGCATGATCTGCGGCAGGACAGCGTCGGAGGAGGCGGTGCCGAGGACGATCAGCAACTCTTCCCGCAGGTATTTGAGGAAGGGCAGCATGCGCAGGCCCGACAGCCGCATGACCAGGCCGAGGATCACCGCGACGAAGGCGAAGCAGGTCAGGTAAAACAGGCCCACCAGGCTGCCCAGGTGCTGTAGCGAATCCAGGCCGTATTTGCTGGTGGTGAAGGCGATGGCACCGAACACGCCGATGGGCGCCAGGCGCACGATCATGCCCATGATGCGGAAGATCACATGGCTCAGTTCATTGATCAGCCGGGAGATGCCGGAGGCGGCTTCGCCCACCAGGTTCAGGGCACTGCCGAACAGTACTGAGAACAGCAGCACCTGGAGGATATTGTTCTCGGCAAAGGCACCGATCACCGAGGTGGGGATCAGGTCCATGAGGAACTGGGTGGTGGTGTGCATGTGCTGGCCGCGCTGGGCGATATCGCCCATGTCGGCGGTGGACAGCTGCTCCAGGTGGATATTGGCGCCGCTGCCGATGCCGGTGCTGAAGGCCATGACCAGGCCGATCACCAGGGCGATGGTGGTGAGTATTTCGAAGTAGATCACTGATTTGAGGCCGATGCGGCCGACCTTCTTCAGGTCGCCGGCGCCGGATATGCCGCTAACCACCACGCAGAACACGATCAGGCCGATGAGCATCTTGATCAGCTTGATGAAGCCGTCGCCCAGTGGTTTGAGTTGTGAGGAGTATTCGGGGAGGGTGAGTCCGCAGACGATGCCGAGCATCAGTCCGAGCACAACCTGGAGGAAAATCGAACGCGAGCACCATCTGAGCATGGGGAGGAATCCTGGTCGGTGTCCTGTCTGCCGTGCGCCGGGAGCGCAGCGGATGGAGGACTTAATTATTGTGGTCTTACCGGTATGTCCAGTGCAGGCGCAGTCTACGCTCGGCTTTCAGAGGTTTACAAGAGGGGTGGCGCAAATTGGCATGACCGGTCTGACCAGTGGTTTTGCTCTATGGATCATGCGTTGCGAACGCTGCTGGTCGCCGCTTGTGGCACGGCCTGCAAGAGGCGCTTGGGTAGGCTCGCTGGTATTTCACCGGCATAAAAAAGCCCGGCACTGAGGCCGGGCTTCCTGTACTGCAGTCTGCGGGCTGATTAAGCGCCGTATACCGGCAGCTTCTTGCAGATGGCCTTGACCTTCTCACGTACGGCGTCGATCACCGCTTCGTTGGAAAGGTCCGCCAGGATGTCGCAGATCCAGCCGGCCAGTTCCTTGCACTCGGCTTCCTTGAAGCCGCGGGTGGTCACAGCCGGAGTACCGAAGCGCAGGCCGGAGGTGACGAACGGAGAGCGTGGATCGTTTGGCACGGAGTTCTTGTTCACGGTGATGAACGCTTTGCCCAGAGCGGCGTCGGCGTCTTTACCGGAGATGTCCTGCTTGATCAGCGACAGCAGGAACAGGTGGTTCTTGGTACCGCCGGAAACCACGTCGAAACCGCGTGCGATGAACACTTCGGCCATGGCCTGGGCGTTCTTCACCACTTGTTCCTGGTAGGCCTTGAACTCAGGCTGCAGCGCTTCCTTGAAGCAGATCGCTTTAGCGGCGATCACGTGCTCCAGCGGGCCACCTTGGGCGCCCGGGAATACCGCGGAGTTCAGCTTCTTCTCGATGTCGGCGTTGGCGCGAGCCAGGATCAGGCCGCCACGTGGACCGCGCAGGGTCTTGTGGGTCGTGGTGGTGACCACGTCGGCGAATGGCACTGGGTTCGGGTAGACGCCAGCGGCGACCAGACCGGCCACGTGGGCCATGTCGACGAACAGGTAGGCACCGACCTTGTCGGCGATTTCGCGGAAGCGCGGGAAGTCGAGGATCTGCGAGTAGGCGGAGAAACCGGCCACGATCATTTTTGGCTTGTGCTCAACGGCCAGGCGCTCGACTTCGTCGTAGTCGATCAGGCCGTTGGCGTCGATGCCGTACTGAACAGCGTTGTACAGCTTGCCGGAGGAGGATACCGCGGCACCGTGGGTCAGGTGACCACCGTGGGCCAGGCTCATGCCCAGGATAGTGTCGCCGCCTTGCAGCAGGGCCAGGTAGACCGCAGCGTTGGCTTGGGAGCCGGCGTGTGGCTGGACGTTGGCGTAGTCGGCGCCGAACAGCTCCTTGGCTCTGTCAATTGCAAGCTGTTCAACCACGTCGACGTACTCGCAGCCGCCGTAGTAGCGCTTGCCTGGGTAACCTTCGGCGTATTTGTTGGTCAATACCGAGCCTTGAGCTTCCATCACCGCTGGGCTGGTGTAGTTTTCCGAAGCGATCAGCTCAATGTGCTCTTCCTGGCGCTGAGCTTCTTGCTCCATGGCGGCAAAGAGATCGGCGTCGTACTTGGCAATAGTCAAATCACGGCTGAACATGGCGGTCCTCAAGGATCGGGGGCAGAAAAGGGAGGCATTCTAACCCAATGGGTTTTAGATGGCATATGAAAGGACATCATGTCGCAGACAAGTGGCCTTCACGTCGTAAGTGATCTCTCGTAGGAGCTGGCTTGCCAGCGAAGAGGCCCCTGAATCGCCTTCGCCGGCAAGCCGGCTCCTACGCATAGGAGAGATTTAGTCGAACATGAACAGGGCGTCGTTGCTGAATTGCGCTTCGAAGCGGTTGGCCGGCATCGGTCGGCCGAACAGGTAGCCCTGGACTTCATCGCAGCCGTGCTCACGCAGGAAGTCCAGCTGCTCATGAGTTTCCACGCCCTCGGCGATCACCGCCAGGTTCAGGCTGTGGGCCATGGCGATAATGGCTCGGGCGATCTGCGCGTCCTGCTCGCCGGACGGCAGGCCGTCGACGAAGGTGCGGTCGATCTTCAGCACGTCGATGGGGAACTGCTTGAGGTAGTTCAGCGATGAATAGCCTGTGCCGAAGTCGTCCACCGCGATGCTCAGGCCAAGGTTTTTCAGGCCGTCGAGGATCTGCATCGCCTCGCTGACTTCGCGCATCAGGATACTTTCGGTGAGCTCCAGTTCCAGGCACGCCGGTGGCAGCCCCGTGTCCTTGAGGATGGTGGCGATGCGCATGCCCAACTGGCCGTCGGAGAACTGCCGTGCGGAAATGTTCACCGAGACCTTCGGTACCCGCACCTTGGCCTGGTGCCAGGACTTGAGCTGGCGGCAGGCTTCGCTGATCACCCAGTCGCCGACATCCACCACCAGGCCCAGTTCTTCCAGGACCGGAATGAAGTCGCCCGGCGGCACCAGCCCGCGGCGCGGATGACGCCAGCGCAGCAGCGCCTCGGCACCGGTCAGGCGTTTGCCGTCGCCGCTGAACTGTGGCTGGTAATAAAGCACGAACTCTTCCTGTTCCAGGGCGTGGCGCAGGTCGCTTTCCAGCTCCAGGCGCTCCAGGGCACTGGCGTTCATGTCGGCCTGGTAGAACTGGAAGTTGTTCTTGCCGCGCTCCTTGGCGTGGTACATCGCGGTGTCGGCGTTCTTCATCAACTGGCTCAGTTCGTTGCCGTCCTGAGGGCTCAGGGCGATGCCGATACTGGCGGTGACAAAGAATTCCCGGCCTTCCAGGACGAAGGGCTTGACCAGGCTGGCGAGGATCTTCTCGGCCACATTGATGGCCCGGTTCAGGGCAATCTCGCGGCTGGAGCGGGGTTGCAAGAGCAGGGTGAATTCGTCACCACCCATGCGCGCCACGGTGTCGTCATCGTCGACGCAACCCAGCAGGCGGGTGGCCATTTCCTTGAGCATGCGATCGCCCGCGGCGTGGCCCAGGGAGTCGTTGATCGGCTTGAAGCGGTCCAGATCGAGGAACATCAGCACCACCCAGGACTTCTGCCGCTCTGCCGATTGCAGCGCAGTGTGCAGACGGTCCTGGAACAGGGTGCGGTTGGGCAAGTGGGTCAGGGCGTCGTAGTAGGCCAGGCGGTGAATCCGCTGTTCGCTGGCCTTGCGCTCGCTGATGTCGCTGAAGAAGCACACGTAGCTGGCCAGGTCGCCTTCATCGTCGAGCACCGCAGTGATGCCGACCCAGGCCGGGTAGTGCTCGCCATTGCGGCGCTTGAGCCAGACTTCGCCTTCCCAGGTGCTGTGCTGGTTCAACTGCTTGAGCACATAACGCAGGTGGGCTTCTTGCTGGTCGTCGACGGTGAGCATGTTCGGCAACTGATCGAGCACCTGGGACACCGCGTAGCCGCTGACCCGGCTGAAGGCTTCGTTGGCCTGGACGATGTAGCCGGCGGGGTCGGTGATCAGGATCGCCGAGGTCGAGTGTTCGAATACCGTGGCCGCCATGCGCAGGTCTTTTTCCGCGCGGCGCTGCTGGCTGATATCGCGGCCGACCCCGAGTACGCCCTCAAAGGCGCCATGCTCGTCCCACACCAATACCAGGCGCAGTTCGATGGGAATCTTGCGCCCATCGGCCCGCAGGCAGTCGAACAGAAACAGCTGGGTCTGCACCTGGCTGCGCAATTGCGCCAGTTGCTCGGGTTTGTCCAGAGCTTTGCTGACCCGGTCCATCAGGGTGTAGATGCCGGCCAGTTGCTGTGGATTGGCGATGGTGGACTGCCAGCCATTCTGGAAAATCCACTCCACGTCGTAGCCGAGCACCGCATGCACCGAGGGGCTGACGTAGTTCAGCGACAGCTTGTTGTCAGTGGAGAAGATCACGTCGCTGATGCTTTCGGCGAGCATGCGGTAGCGCTGTTCGCTGTCGCGCAGGGATTCGCTGGCCTCAATCTGGTCGGTGATGTCCTTGGCCACGCCAATGATTCGCGTCACCTGGTCGTAGCGATCCCGGGCCAGGGCCTGCTCGCGGATCTCGAAGCGCCGCCACTGGCCGCTGCGGTGGCGGAAGCGCAGTTGGCATTGCAGGAGTTGGGCATAGGCCGAATGACGCTGTTCCTGGCGCAGGCGGTGATAGAGGTCGGCGTCTTCCGGGTGCAGGAGGATTTCCCAGAAATATTCGCCCATCTGGTGCAGCTCGGTCTTGTTGTAGCCGAGGGTCTGGCCCAGGTGGTGGTTGCTGAAGATCATCCGTTGGCTGATCACGTCCTGCACATACAGGTGATCGGGCACGGTGCGCACTACGTCCGACCAGAAACCTTCGCGCTCCAGCAGCGACAGCTCGATCAGCTTGCGACTGGTGATGTCGCTGATGCTGAGGATCACTGCGCTGTAGTCTTCTGTCGCTTCCGGCAGGCGCAGCACCAGCCATAGATGCTGGTCATTGCCCTGGGCGTCGCTGAGCTTGATCTCCAGTTCCAGCTGTTTCTGCTGGTTGACCACGGCTTCCAGTAACTGGCCGCCGATGGCGTTGCCGTTCTTCGGGCAGCCTTCGATCAGCAGTTGCCAGGCCTGGTCGCTGGATTCGACGTTGAGCAGGCGCAGCGCCACCTGATTGACTTCGGTGATGCGCAATTCTTCCAGCAACTGGCGACGGTGGTCCGGGTGGCTGGTCTGCCAGCGCTTGAGCTGGTCGCTGTTGTGTAAATGGTATTTGCCGAGCAGGTCCGGGAGCCCGGAGATATCCATAACGCAGAGGGCCACCCCTGTGCCCTCGAAAATATCCTGATAGCGTCGCCGGCCCTCGTGGAGCTGGCGTTGGCGCCGACGCATGTTGAGCAGGGCAATCACCGGCAGCAGGGAGAACGCCAGGCCCAGCAGGCACTTGCCGATAAAGGCCGGCAGCAGCTCCTCGATCACCGCACGCTGGTCGAACAGCCCGCGCAGTTGCCAGTCGCTATTGTTCAATGGCACCAGCAGCACACTGCTGGCCATCTCGTCGGGGTCCAGCATGCCCGGGGTCGGCGTGCTGCGTTCGTCGCGCTTGATCACCTGGCGGCTCAGGCGGTTCTCGATCACCCAGGTCGGTTTGAAACCTTCCTCGCTTTGCCGCACCAGGGTCTGCAGGAAGCTGGGGGCCATGCGCAGTATCCAGAAACTGCGGGTCGAGCCGCTGGCCTGGTGTAGCAAGACATGCACCACTGAACCGTCGGCAGGATTGCTGTAGTAATAGCGCTGGGAACGGCTGCGCTGGACCAGTTCGGTGAGCCAGAGAGTGTCCTGGCTGTCGCTGGCGCTGTCGCTGAGGATCTGCCCCTGGCTGTCCAGCAGGGCGAAACTGCGTACGTCCGGCAGGGAGCGCTGGAGCTTTTGCAGCAATTGCTGTTGCTGCTGGCGGTCTTGGGGGGCTTCGACGATCGGTAGCAGATTGAGGGCGATCTGGGCATTGAGCGCCAGGTTCAGGCTCAGGTGGTCGGCCAGGTCGGCGCTGTAGTCGATGGCGTGCTGGCGCTGGTCCTTGCGGGTTTGCTGCAGTTGATCGAGCAGCTGCCAGAACAACAGGGCCAGGAGTAATAGCACCAGGGTAGCCAGTGCGCCTTTGAGTGTGCCCCGCAAAGGATAGGCCGACGCGGAGGCTTTAGCGCGCGCGGGCTGTGGCGAAATGACGTTGGACAAGCTGTGATCCTGCGGTTTGGCTGGGCTGGCGCGACGTGCACTATAAGCCGGACGCCCGAAGGGCGGCTAGCATGCCTTGAGTTGTGGCAAAGTGCCAGTCCCGCCTGGCTGGACCTGGATCGTGCATTGAGGTAGTTTTGCCGGTTACGCGGGAGCGTTCCAGCTCCAGACAATCAGGCTTTTTCCGCCCGCCGGTATTGATCATGGTCAATGCCGGTGCAGCGCATGGCCTGGCCCGGGCCCGGCCCGTTCTATTCATCTGTCACTGACGCTAGGTTCACCATGGCTCAATACGTCTTCACCATGCATCGGCTGGGCAAAGTTGTTCCACCGAAGCGGGAAATCCTGAAAAACATCTCTCTGTCTTTTTTCCCCGGCGCCAAGATTGGCGTATTGGGCCTCAACGGTTCGGGTAAGTCCACGCTGCTGAAAATCATGGCCGGCGTCGATACCGAGTTCGAAGGCGAAGCCCGTCCGATGCCGGACCTGAACATCGGCTACCTGCCTCAGGAACCCCAGCTCGATCCAGCCAAGACCGTGCGTGAAGTGGTCGAGGAAGCGGTCAGCGTGATCAAGGATGCCCAGGCTCGCCTGGACGAGGTCTACGCGGCCTACGCCGAGCCGGATGCCGATTTCGACAAGCTGGCCGCCGAGCAAGCCAAGCTCGAAGCCATCCTGCAAGCCAGCGACGGCCATAACCTGGAGCGCCAGCTGGAAGTGGCCGCCGACGCCCTGCGCCTGCCGGCCTGGGACGCCAAGGTCGAGCACCTGTCCGGTGGTGAAAAGCGTCGTGTGGCCCTGTGCCGCCTGCTGCTGTCCGCTCCGGACATGCTGCTGCTCGACGAGCCAACCAACCACTTGGACGCCGACTCCGTGGCCTGGCTGGAGCATTTCCTCCACGACTTCCCGGGCACCGTGGTCGCGATCACGCACGACCGTTACTTCCTGGACAACGTCGCCGGCTGGATTCTCGAACTCGACCGCGGCGCCGGTATTCCTTACGAGGGCAACTATTCGGGTTGGCTGGAAGCCAAGTCCGATCGTCTGGCCCAGGAATCCAAGCAGCAGTCGGCCCATGAAAAGGCCATGAAGGAAGAGCTGGAGTGGGTGCGCAAAGGCGCCAAGGCCCGCCAGTCGAAATCCAAGGCTCGTCTGCAACGCTTCGAGGAAATGCAGTCCCAGGAATTCCAGAAGCGCAGCGAAACCAACGAGATTTACATCCCGGCCGGTCCGCGCCTGGGTGACAAGGTCATCGAGTTCAAGAACGTCACCAAGGGCTATGGCGATCGCGTGCTGATCGACAACCTGTCGTTCTCCATGCCTAAAGGCGCCATCGTCGGCGTGATCGGCGGTAACGGTGCTGGTAAATCCACCCTGTTCCGCATGCTCATGGGCAAGGAAACCCCGGATTCGGGCAGCATCGAAATCGGTGAAACCGTGCAGCTTGCCTGCGTGGATCAGAGCCGTGAGGACCTGGACGGCAGCAAGACCGTGTTCCAGCAGATTTCCGACGGTTCCGACCAGATCCGCATCGGCAACTATGAGATTCCGTCGCGCACTTACGTCGGTCGTTTCAACTTCAAGGGCGGCGATCAGCAGAAGTTCGTCAAGGATCTGTCCGGTGGTGAGCGCGGCCGTCTGCATCTGGCCCTGACCCTGAAAGAGGGCGGCAACGTCCTGCTGCTCGACGAACCGTCCAACGACCTCGACGTTGAAACCCTGCGTTCCCTGGAAGAAGCCCTGCTGGACTTCCCGGGCGCCGCCATTGTGATCTCTCACGATCGGTGGTTCCTGGACCGGGTGGCCACTCACATCCTGGCGTATGAAGACGACTCACAAGCAGTGTTCTTCGAAGGCAACTACACCGAGTACGAAGCCGATCGCAAGAAACGCCTGGGCGAAGCGGCTGCGCAACCGCACCGTGTGCGGCACAAGAAGCTGGCCTGACCGGGTCGCTGCTTGAAAACGAAACGGAGCCCTCGGGCTCCGTTTTTTTTGTTCGTCGGCGCGCCGATTCCTGCAAAAACAGCACCGTTCCTGTAGAAGCCGGCTTGCCGGCGAAGAGTTTTCTGCTGCTCCCCAAAAACGTGCAAACCCTGAATTTTTTTCCACCAAACCGGTGCACAAAACCCCTGCAAATCGTCGCCATTTATATTTATTGCACCATTTAAATTCAGATCTGCGACATTTTGCGCTGTCGCGGTGCGATTTGAATTGATAAAGTCCGGGGCAAATCTCCCCTTAACGACAATAAATTTGCCGAGACTTCCCATGATCGAATCCGTCGAAGATTTCCTCGCCCGCCTGAAAAAGCGCGATCCGGACCAACCTGAGTTTCATCAGGCGGTGGAAGAGGTTCTGCGCAGCCTCTGGCCATTTCTCGAGGCCAATCCGCACTATCTGAGCTCCGGTATTCTCGAGCGAATCTGCGAACCGGAGCGCACAGTGGTGTTTCGCGTGTCCTGGGTCGACGATCAGGGCAAGGTCCGGGTCAATCGCGGCTTCCGCATCCAGATGAACAGCGCCATCGGTCCCTACAAGGGCGGCTTGCGGTTCCATCCATCGGTCAACATGGGCGTGCTGAAATTCCTCGCCTTCGAGCAGACCTTCAAGAATTCCCTGACGTCCCTGCCCATGGGCGGCGGCAAGGGTGGCTCGGACTTCAACCCCAAAGGCAAGAGCGACGCCGAGGTGATGCGCTTCTGCCAGGCCTTCATGACCGAGCTGTATCGGCATATCGGTGCCGACGTGGACGTGCCGGCGGGAGACATTGGTGTGGGGGCCCGGGAAATCGGTTTCCTCTTCGGTCAGTACAAGCGCCTGAGCAACCAGTTCACTTCGGTGCTGACCGGCAAGGGCATCAGCTATGGCGGCAGCCTGATCCGCCCGGAGGCCACAGGTTTCGGTTGCGTGTACTTCGCCGAGGAGATGCTCAAACGTCGTGGCGACCGGGTCGAGGGCAAGCGCGTGGCGATCTCCGGCTCCGGCAATGTGGCGCAATATGCGGCGCGCAAGGTCATGGATCTGGGGGGCAAGGTGATTTCCCTGTCCGATTCCGAGGGCACCTTGTACTGCGAGTCAGGCTTGAGCGAAGAACAATGGCTGGCGGTGCTGGAGCTGAAGAACGTCACCCGGGGGCGGATCAGCGAGCTGGCAAGCCGCTTCGGCCTGGAGTTCCGTGCCGGTAAGACGCCGTGGGACCTGGCCTGCGACATCGCCCTGCCGTGCGCCACACAGAACGAACTGGATGCCGATGCCGCCCGCAGCTTGCTGCGCAACGGCTGCATCTGTGTTGCCGAAGGCGCCAACATGCCCACCACCCTGGAAGCTGTGGATATCTTTATCGACGCCGGCATCCTGTTTGCTCCGGGCAAGGCATCCAATGCCGGCGGAGTGGCGGTGAGCGGGCTGGAGATGTCGCAGAACGCCATGCGCCTGCTATGGACTGCCGGTGAGGTGGACAGCAAGCTGCACGCCATCATGCAGTCGATCCACCATGCCTGCGTGCATTACGGCGAAGAGAACGGTCGGATCAACTACGTCAAAGGGGCGAACATCGCCGGCTTCGTCAAGGTTGCCGATGCCATGCTGGCCCAGGGCGTGGTCTGAGTCGTCTCAGGCCAGTTCGATCCGGATGATTTCGATCAACTGATCCCCTGCCGGCCGTTGCCACAGGACTTCGTCACCGGGTTGCGCCCCCAACAGGGCACGGCCCAGGGGCGAGGCCCAATTGATCAGCCCCCTGGCTGCATCGGCTTGATCCTCACCGACCAGCTGCACGCTCTGCTGTTGATCCTGTTCATCAGCGAAGGTCACCCGACTGCCGATCTGCACCTTGTCGCAGGTGCTCGCATTGACCACCTGGGCGCTGTGCAGGCGCGACGAAAAATAGCGCAGGTCCCGTTCCAGCTCCGCCACCTGCTGCTGATCTGCGGCGTCACCCAAGTCGGTTTGTGTCGAATGCTGGCTGTGCAGTTCTGCCACCTTGGCCTGCAATTCGGCAAGACCCAGGGGGGTGACGTAGTTGGGCAGGGTGCTAATCTGACGTTCCACGGGTTGCTCGACCTGGGCAGCGGCCAGATCTTCATTGACGAAAGCGCGGCTCATGGTTGTTCTCCTTCAAGGGAGGGATGGACCATGGTTGCAGGCTTTTGACCCGGGCGGTTAGCTGAAAACGACTTATTGCGAGCGATAGGCTCGACCCGCGTCACGGTCCTTCTCCTGCTGCCAGGCGCGCTCCCGTTCGTCCCAGTGACGTTCCCGGTACTCATTGCGGTCCTGGTTCTCCAGCATGCCCTGGCACTGGCGGAAACCATCGTTCCAGCCCTCGGCATACTGCGGGTCCTTGAGGTAGCGCGGAACGTCCTTGCGATACTCCCCGCTCATCGATCCTGCCGCTTGACGGCCGCTGACGCAGCCAGCGTCGAACCCGTCGACAAAGGCCGGCGGATAGCCTTGCTTGAGCAAATACTCGTGGTTTGACTCACAACCACCGATGAGTGCCAGTGCCAGCACTGCCCAACCATAACGCCACATCGAGTAACTCCCAGGTTTCACCTGAGTGAAGTCTAGAAGGACGAGTGTCAGCGACGCGTGAAAACCTTGTCGCTAGCAGCTTGAAGCTCCCAGCAGCCCTTAATAGTGATACCACTTGAGTTCGAGCATGACTTCGTTGACGGGGGTAGCCAGCTGGCTGAACTCGCGCTGTGCGCTCAGGCGCAGGCCCAGGTTGCGGGACAGTTCCCATTGCTGGTTGAGGCTCAGGCTGCGGCGGACTTCGCCGTTGGTGAAGTAGTCGCCCTTGGCTTCGAGGCTGAAGTTGCCCAGGGGGTTCTTCCACAGCAGCCCTGAGTTGAAGCCCGCCGCCGGAGCGATGAACCCGGCGAAATCGGCGTTGTGTTCTACCCGAACGGTGCCCAGGACAAACCCCAGGGTGTCCTCGCCCAACTGCCAGGTACCGCCAGCGCCGCCATTGACGTGGCTGACCAGGGTTTCATCGTCATGCTTGCCAGGCACCCGCTCCAGGCCGCCAGTGACTTGCCAGGACCAGGGTTGCAGCAGTTCGTTGCGTGGAGTCAGGGAGCGGATGGTCGCCAGGTCCAGTTGCTGCAACTGCCAGTGGTTGCCTTCGTACTGGCGCAGCTTCATCTGCAGGATTTCGATCTGCGCCCCCAGTGGGAAGCCCTCGGCGTTGTCGTTGAGGTCGTGGTACGCCATGCGCAGGCCGTATTCGGCAAAGGCCTTGTCGTCCCGGGTCCCTAGCCCCAGTTGCCAGGTACGGGACTGGTGACCGTCTTCCGGCAGGCCGGGGCGTTCGATCTGCAGTTCCGGCGCGGGGTTCTGGTTGATCGCCCGCAACAGTTCGAAGCTGCGCTGGGAGCGCTCGGTATCGCGCTCCAGCCCGTTGGCCCGGTAACGCTCAAGACGGTAGGCAGCGTCGACGATCAAGGCCTGGCGAGCCCGAGGCAGGGCCTTGAACTCGGCGCCCTGCAGTTGTTTCTGATCGGCGCTGACCTTGAGTACCCATTGCTGTTCGTCGTGGCTCAGGGGCTGGGCGCGGCTGAGCAGCTCCCGCTCCCGGGAAGGGCGATAGTCGATGCGCTCCACCAGCCCGGCGTCCTTGACCGCCTTCACCGTATCGGTGGGAATGGCGGTCAAGGGGAATTGTCCGGTCAGGCGCAGGCTGGGCCTGGCGACCTGTAGCAACTCCAGCAGGCGGTAGGAGCAGTTCTCGTCGAAGAAGAAGTAGTCGAACTTGATCTGCTTGAGTTCCCAGACGTGCTCCACCATGCGCTCGGTTTCAACTTGCGTCAGGTTCAGGCGGTACTCCCACAGGTCGCGGTTTTCCAGGCTGCGGTACTCCGACAGCTTCTCCTGGTAGGGCACCAGGGCGAACAGTCCGGGGTAGCCGCCCATCAGGCCTTTCCAGGCGTAGAGGATGCTGTTGTCCGAACCTTCGATATAGGCACCGAAGTTGATCGCGTAGCTGAGCAGGGCCGTGTTGTTGCTTTGCACGTCGGCCTGGTCGATGCGTAGCAGGGTATGGCCGAACATCGAGGATGGGCTGTTGAGGTAGGCCGCGGGGAAAATCATCACGGTGCTGTGGGGCGAGACATCCTTGAACCATTGTTTGAATTCGGTGCATTGAACCTGGGGCAAGTCGTTCAGCCCCAGTTGCGTCTTGAGCCAGCGGGTGCGGGACGGATAGACGCACTGCGCATGCCGGTCACCGGCATCGGGGGCAGCGTACAGGGCGTTCAGAGTCGCGCTCAGCTCTGCATCGGGATGGTGGGCGCCATCGGCTGCGAGAAAGAACTTCGGATCACTGACATAACTGCGCCAGCCGCCCAGTTTGGAGGTTTCATAGTGTCCGATGGAAATCCAGAACGGGTCATTGGCCAGTTGCTGCAAACGCTGGGGATCGATGTGGGGCGCGGCATACAGCGGGGCGCAGACAAAGAGCGCCAGGTAGGCAAGGCGTTTGAGCATGGTGGGCAACTTAAGTCGGAAATACAAAGACCCAAGATGGGCAAGGTCCAGAAGACAAAACCCGCTCCCCGGGGGGGAGCGGGCGGGTCGAGCTTAAGCCGGAGTGGCGTATTTCGCCAGGCGCGCATCGTTCTTCAACACGGCCAGGGTATTGGTGTGCACATCTTCCGCGGTCACGTCAGCCTTGCTGAAGATCTGTTGGAAGTGTTCGTGGGTGACCGCAGCAAAGTGCGCACGGTCTTCAGGAGCGACACCGAGTACCACGGCGTAGGTGGTCAAGGCTTCGCCTTGCCCCTTGGCCATGTCTTCGGAGAGCTCGTTCATCATGCCGTTCATGGCGAACCAGGATTTACCACCGTAAGTCAGTGACGCATTGGTGGAGCAGCCGTTGGTGCCGGAAGTCATGCCGAAGGTCGCGTTGCCGGAGGTGCCGTTGGTGGTGGACGCCAGGAAGTGCGCTGGAGTGCCACGCTGACCTTCGAACAGCATGTTGCCCCAACCGCAATCCGGACCGCCGGGTGCTTGTGCCATGGCGTTGAGGGATACAGCGGTGAAAAGAGTACCGAGAAGAATCCGTTTCATAGCGTTGTTCTCTTTGTGTGCATACCAATGGACGGGGGAGACTGGCCCTTAGGGGCGCCAGTGGGCCGGTTATCTATCCAGCCGCGCAGTTTGGAGTTTAGGCATGTTCCATGGGTTCCGTAGAATTTTACAAAACAATGCCTGAAACAGCTGGTTTTACATGGGACGGGTAGCTGCATCCGCCTTGTCTATGCTTTCCCCTGAGGCGCGCCTTGCCAGCCGGGCATACCCGGCGCCAGAATGCCGCCATCTGCCCCGCCTGATGTAAGGAAGCCCGATGCCTGATCCTGTTGCTGCCAGCCTGCGTCTTGCGCCTGAAGCGCTGACCCGCCCTTTTTCTGCTGAACAGTTCAGCTTCTCGACCACCAATGATTTGGAGCCCTTTCGCGGTGTGCTTGGCCAGGAACGTGCGGTCGAAGCCTTGCAGTTCGGCGTCGCCATGCCACGCCCCGGTTACAACGTGTTTGTCATGGGTGAACCGGGCACGGGACGCTTCTCTTTCGTAAAGCGCTATCTGAAGGCTGAAGGCAAGCGCCTGCAGACCCCGTCTGACTGGGTCTATGTCAACAATTTCGACGAGCCCCGGGAGCCTCGGGCGCTGGAACTGCCGGCCGGTGCCGCGGGCAGTTTCATCAGCGACATCAACGGTTTGATCGATAACCTGCTGGCGACGTTCCCGGCAGTCTTCGAGCATCCGTCCTATCAGCAGAAGAAGAGCGCCATCGACCGCGCCTTCAACCAGCGTTATGACCGCGCGCTGGACGTGATCGAGCGCCTGGCCCTGGAAAAGGATGTGGCGCTGTACCGCGACAGCAGCAATATCGCCTTTACCCCGATGCTCGATGGCAAGGCCCTGGACGAAGCCGAGTTCGCCCAACTGCCGGAGGCTGATCGCGAGCGTTTTCACGAGGATATTTCCGCTCTGGAAGAGCGCCTTAATGAAGAGCTGGCGAGCTTGCCGCAGTGGAAGCGCGAGTCGAGCAACCAACTGCGTCAGCTCAATGAAGAAACCATCACCCTGGCTCTGCAGCCGTTGCTGGCGCCACTGTCCGAGAAGTACGCCGAGAACGCTGCGGTCTGCGGTTACTTGCAAGCCATGCAGGTCTATCTGCTGAAGACTGTGGTCGAGCAACTGGTTGACGACAGCAAGACCGATGCGGTGGCACGCAAGTTGTTGGAAGAGCAGTACTGCCCAAGCCTGGTGGTGGGCCACCCGGCCAGTGGCGGCGCTCCGGTGGTGTTCGAGCCTCATCCGACCTACGACAACCTGTTCGGCCGGATCGAGTACAGCACCGACCAGGGCGCGCTCTACACCACGTACCGGCAGTTGCGTCCCGGTGCACTGCATCGAGCCAATGGCGGCTTCCTGATCCTGGAAGCCGAGAAGATGCTCAGCGAACCCTTTGTCTGGGACGCCCTCAAGCGCGCCTTGCAGTCGCGTAAGCTGAAGATGGAGTCGCCCCTGGGCGAGATGGGTCGTCTGGCCACCGTGACCCTGACGCCGCAGATGATTCCGCTGCAGGTCAAGGTCATCATCATTGGTGCTCGCCAGCTGTATTACACGCTGCAGGACCTGGATCCGGACTTCCAGGAAATGTTTCGGGTGCTGGTGGACTTCGACGAAGACATCCCGATGGTGGATGAAAGCCTGGAGCAATTTGCCCAGTTGCTGAAAACCCGCACCTCGGAGGAGGGCATGGCCCCGCTGACCGCTGATGCGGTAGCGCGCCTGGCCACTTACAGTGCGCGTCTTGCAGAGCACCAGGGGCGTCTGTCGGCGCGGATCGGCGACCTGTTCCAATTGGTCAGCGAGGCCGACTTCATCCGCCACCTGGCTTCCGACGAGATGACTGACGCCGGGCATATCGAAAGGGCGCTGAAGGCCAAGGCCACTCGTACCGGTCGGGTATCGGCGCGGATTCTCGATGACATGCTGGCCGGCATCATTCTCATCGACACCGATGGTGCCGCCGTGGGCAAGTGCAACGGCCTGACTGTACTGGAAGTGGGGGATTCGGCGTTCGGCGTGCCGGCGCGGATTTCCGCCACGGTTTACCCCGGTGGCAGTGGCATCGTCGACATCGAGCGTGAGGTCAATCTTGGCCAGCCCATCCACTCCAAGGGGGTGATGATCCTGACCGGTTACCTGGGCAGTCGCTATGCCCAGGAGTTCCCCCTGGCGATTTCCGCGAGCATTGCCCTTGAGCAGTCCTACGGTTATGTGGACGGCGACAGCGCTTCCCTGGGGGAGGCCTGCACGTTGATTTCGGCGCTGTCGAAAACTCCGCTCAAACAGTGTTTCGCCATCACCGGCTCGATCAACCAGTTCGGTGAGGTGCAGGCCGTGGGCGGGGTCAACGAGAAGATCGAAGGCTTCTTCCGCCTGTGCGAAGCCCGCGGCTTGACGGGAGAGCAGGGCGCGATCATTCCCCAGGCCAACGTCGCCACTCTGATGCTCGACGAGAAGGTGCTGCAGGCAGTACGTGCCGGAAAGTTCCACGTGTACGCGGTGCGTCAGGCTGATGAGGCCCTGAGTCTGCTGGTGGGCGAGCCGGCGGGTGAACCGGATGCCGAAGGGCAGTTCCCCGAAGGCAGCGTCAACGCGCGGGTGGTGGAGCGCCTGCGGGTCATTGCCGAGATGATCAGCGAAGAAGACCTGAAAGAAGCGGAAAAGGAACTGGCGCAAGAGGCTCTGACAGAGACCAAGCCGGCGTGACGGTGGCTGCTGGCGAGGGCACTGATCCTCGCCAGTGGCGTCAGGGGGCTGACGCCAATTTCTCAAAATAGACCATTCGGCGCCTGTTGGATCGGTCAACTTTGTTTATCAGGCTTTTCTTCTATTCTCAGGGCAAGGAGAACGACAGTCGTCGCTGGATCGAAACAGCCCTCTACTGAAGGCTGAACAGTGGTTCTACCGAGGGTCGCCGCCATGTCGCGCAACCTTTGCCTCACCCGCCAATGCCTTGGCCTGGTCACCCGTATCGAATGCAGCGTCCGCCCACTGGCGGGGGACAACGGTATGTGGACCCTTCTCTTCGCCGCCGGAATGGCGGGTGAACAACCCTCAGCGATCAAATCCCAGGGCCCGTTCTGTGGGCCTGTGGTGGCGGAGTCGATCCTTGATTCGATTGTTGAAAGCCTGACCACCCACGGCTATCAGCTGGCCGATGATCCACAGATCTGGTGCCTGCATCTGCAGGCCCAGTTACGTCAGATCAATGGTGAGCGGGGACGCAATGCCGGTGATTTCCAGTTCCATCCCGAACACTGATCCCTAGGGGGCCGGAGGCGCCGACTCGGCTTTTTCGAGTTTGACCTCGAAGCCGTATTCCACAGTGTCGAGCTCGCTGCGGGTGTAGCTTTCCAATTGGCTGGGCTGGCCGTAGAAGTAGTGCACATCGAACAAGGCCGGACCGTCGGCCGAGGCGCTGTGGCTGCTTGCAAGAATCTCCTTCAAGTATTGGCCGCTGGCGTCCTTGGCATAGAAGCGCCAGGCGTCAGCGGGAAAGAGTTTCTGATCGACGATCAAGGCGTTGCCCTTGAGTTCGAGGCCTTTGGGCAGCTGTTGAGCGTTGATGCTGCTCTTCTCGATGGTGGCCAGGAACAGAGGAATGGAGCCCACGGCGTAGGCGGGGGTTTCCGGAAAAAGGTTGAGGTCGTAGGTGATGACGCTCCGCAATGGATCGATGTCGAAGGCTTCGTCCGGCAGTTCGATCGGTTCGCCCCTCTGGCCCTTCTCGTTCTGGGTGAAGAAGGTCAGCGGGGTATTGCTGGTGCTGAACTCCGAGCCCAGCAACTCGTCATTGAAGGTTCGTGGATGGCTGAACTCGATACGCGCCGCGCTGGCATCTTCCACCGACTGGCTGATGGTCACGGATTTTTTCAGTGACTCTTCGTCCAGCTGTGCGCCCTTGAGGTAGTGGGTGGCTTGATCGTCATAGACCACCACCGGCATTGGCAGCGGTTGAATATTCCTGTCGGTGGTATTGCGGTCGAAACGATGTACCGGCAGGTCAAGGTCCTTGCGCGTCATACTGGCCTGGGAGAAATCCAGTACTGCGACCTCCAGCCGATCCACCAGGCCATTGAAATACACCTTGGCGTAATGATTGGTGTGTTGTTGGTCGAAGACCTGTTGCTCGTCCTCCAGTTGTTTTTCGAATGCCTCGCTCCACCCCTTCTGCTTTTGCATCTCGGCCAACTGCTGTCTGTAGAAGGCAATCTGCTGGGCACTTTCGTTGATCGAGCCGGCGCGGGAAAGAATCTGTCCACTGCTGTCGCGGGCCTGGGTCAGCAAGGGATTGAGGGAAGCATCGTTGGCTTCTTCGGGAAGGGGGGCGCTATTGCTCAGCTCGATCTCGGCGACGTTCCTGTCCAGTGTCAACAGGGTCAGGCGGATATTGCCGTCCTGGCGCGGTTTGCCGATGTCGGCCCTGGTCAGTTCAAAATCGAGTACCCGACCTGGGGCTATCACCTCCAGCTTGCCTTGCAGGGAAACCGGCTGCGGTTGGTTCTTGTTGTCCACCTCCAGGCCCTCGATGAAGGGGTAGGTGATGGTCAAGTCATCCGGATTGGTCAGGTTGGAGCTGGAAGGGCTTAGCTGGATACCCGGATCGGTCTCTGACCATTCGGGTTGGAAGGGGATGACTTTTTTGTTGCTGAGGGTCACCGACTGCCATTCCAGGCCGTGGGGAAACGGGAACTGTGCGGGCATGTTGAAGCTGAAGGGGAAGACTGGCTGCAGATCGGTCAAATAGTCGGAGCTGGAGGATTTGCGCAGTACGAACAGACCGTTGACGTAGGTGTCCACCAGAGCTTGGGCGGTGGGGTAGTGCTTGAGCAGGGCCAGGCTGTCGTCGCCGTATTCGGTTTCCAGTGGCTTGCTGTCGAGCTTGAGCTGTGCCCGTTCCAGCAGCAGAAGGGAGCCGCCAAGATCGGCGATGGCGTCCTTGAGCTTAGGGTCCTGGATGGCATCCAGCGACTGTTCAAACTGTGCGGTTTTCTCTTCGAGGCTCGCCTGTTTCTTTTCGTCGCTGGGGGAACAGCCGCTGATCAGCAGCGCCAGACCAAGGCCGACACTGGCCAAAGGCAATCGCACATCCATTTCCAGTCTTCCTGTCCAATGTCGGTGAGCGTTAGCAATGGCTTCGACACTAGCAGAAAAAAACACCGGAAAAACCCGTGGGTCAGGTGATTGTCTGTGGTTTATGGGGTTTTCGGGCGCTGATATACTCGCCGCCGTTTTTACACCGGGTGCGAGATTCAATGGAACGTTTTATCGAAAATGCAATGTATGCCTCACGCTGGCTGCTGGCGCCGATCTACTTCGGTTTGTCCCTGGGCCTGCTGGCACTGGCATTGAAGTTCTTCCAGGAAGTCTTCCACGTCATTCCCAATGTGTTTTCCATGGCTGAGTCCGACCTGATCCTGGTGCTGTTGTCGTTGATCGACATGGCGCTGGTGGGTGGCCTGCTGGTGATGGTGATGATCTCCGGTTATGAGAACTTCGTGTCGCAACTGGACATCGACGAAGACAAGGAGAAGCTCAGTTGGCTGGGCAAGATGGACTCGTCGTCGTTGAAGATGAAGGTGGCCGCGTCCATCGTGGCGATTTCGTCGATCCACCTGTTGCGAGTGTTCATGGACGCCAAGAACACCCCCACCGAATACCTGTTGTGGTACGTGGTGATTCACATGACGTTCGTGATTTCGGCGTTTGCCATGGGTTACCTGGACAAGCTGACCAAGCACTGACAGGTCCCGCTGCTTGATTGAATGCCGCCCGGCCGTTGCGAAACGGACGGGCGGCGTTGTTTGTGGCTTGTGCTTTTCCTGGCTGGGGCATATGCCTGTAGCTGTCAGGGCTGTAAAAGCACGAGGTGCGCTCATGAACCTGCAGGAAATGAATGCCTACGCTATTGCCGGAAAGGTCGACGAATTGAACCTGATCTCCCTGGAGGGCGGGATCTATCTGCTTGAGGCGCGCATGCATGGGGCGGCTTATCCTCTGAGTGATGCCCAGGGCCAGATGTTTCATCTGCGCTCTGTGGAGCATGCCCGTGAAGTCCTGCAGTCCTTTCCCAGGTTGCCGTTCAACCTGATTCACACCTCAGTGCATGACGAGATGTGTGGTTTGTCCGCGGGTGTCGAGGAAAGCCTGAAAGTGCCCATCACCTTGCACTCGGGGGGGTAAGGCCCTGTACGGCGATGATCCGTGCCGGGCTTCTGTGCTAGTCTGCTCGCCCTTTTGATTCCGGGCGCTCCGGGAGGCGCTGTGTTCCTGCGGCCTTTCCCGAGCCGTCCGCACAGCGGAGCAGTGTCATGTCCGAAGTAAATCTGTCCACCGACGAAACCCGCGTCAGCTACGGCATTGGCCGTCAGTTGGGCGACCAACTGCGCGACAACCCTCCACCGGGCGTGAGCCTGGACGCGATCCTCGCGGGTCTGACTGATGCTTTCGCCGGTGAGCCAAGCCGTGTGGGTCAGGAAGAGATGTCCGCGAGCTTCAAGGTCATCCGCGAAATCATGCAGGCTGAAGCCGCTGCCAAAGCCGAAGCTGCTGCAGGTGCCGGTCTGGCCTTCCTGGCAGAAAACGCCAAGCGTGAAGGCATCACCACTCTGGCTTCCGGCCTGCAATTCGAAGTGCTGACCCAGGGCGATGGCGCCAAGCCATCTCGTGAAGATAGCGTGCGTACTCACTACCACGGCACCCTGATCGACGGCACTGTATTCGACAGCTCCTACGAGCGCGGCCAACCTGCTGAATTCCCGGTAGGCGGCGTGATCGCTGGCTGGACCGAAGCGCTGCAACTGATGAACGCCGGTAGCAAGTGGCGTCTGTACGTGCCGAGCGAACTGGCTTACGGCGCACAAGGCGTGGGCAGCATCCCGCCGCACAGCGTTCTGGTGTTCGACGTCGAGCTGCTGGACGTTCTGTAACCTGTGTAGGAGCCAGCCAGCTGGCGATGACGGTAGCGCATTGCACTTTGTTCATCGCCAGTTAGCTTGCCCCTTCATCGGCTTGGGTTTCATAGACGGATCTTTGCGCTCAGGCTGTGGCCATCGGTTCCGGTCGGCCGCAAGGCTCTGGCGTAGCAGAACAAAAACAGGTTGCGCACCAATTCCTTGAGTACCAGCGGTTCGCTGGAGCTCAAGCCGTTCAGGTCCAGATCTCCCTGGTCCTGCAGCTCGCTCAGGGCTTCCTCTTCCAGTACCGCACAGACTTCCCCGGTTTCCCGATGCAGGATTCGCAGGTAAGGGTGTGGGCGGTCCAGCCAGGCATCAATCAAATAAGTCATGGTCGTTATCTCCTTGAATGGGGTTCAATGAGAATAATTCTTATTCAATGAATAGCAAGTGCCTATTGGCGGTTTCTGTCTTTTTCTGTGTAGAAATTGTTTTCGATCAAATCGACTGGCTTTGTGCTAGCAAGTGCTTGGATCAAGTGGGGCGGGGGGATTGGGGGGGACCCTCTCGCGGCGGGCGCGAGAGGGGGTAGGCATCACACTTTGCGGACGAACTCGGATTTGAGCTTCATCGGGCCGATGCCATCGATCTTGCAGTCGATGTCGTGGTCGCCATCGCACAGGCGGATGTTCTTGACCTTGGTGCCGACCTTGACCACCAGGGACGTGCCCTTGACCTTGAGGTCCTTGATGACGGTGATGGTGTCGCCGTCTTGCAGCACATTGCCCACTGAATCTTTTTTCACGGCTTCATCGGATGCGGCCTCGGCTTCGCCACTGGCGGACCACTCGTGGGCGCACTCAGGGCAGATCAGCTGGGTGCCGTCCTCGTAGGTGTATTCGGAATTGCATTTTGGGCAGGGTGGCAAAGTGCTCACTTAAGCTCCTCAAAGTCAGGATGGCTAAAAAGCGCACATTGTATAGGGTTTTGTTGGCGAGGGGGGGCGTGGGGAGTTTCGTCGGTGGCCCGGCTCCTACGGGTCAGTAGGAGCCGAGGCTGTCAGTGGGTGCGGGCGACCGCAAATTCACTGAGCTCCACCAGGGCATCGCGATATTCGCTGGGAGGCAGGGCTTCCAGGCAAGTGATGGCACGAGCGACATAGTCGCGGGCCAGCTGTGCGGTGTAGTCCAGGGAGCCCGAGGCTTCAACGGCTGCACGGATGCTTTCCAGGTCTTCGATACCGCCTTTCTGAATGGCCTGGCGAACCAGAGCTGCTTGCTCTGGGGTGCCTTCGCGCATGGTGTAGATCAGCGGCAGGGTGGGTTTGCCTTCCGCCAGATCGTCACCCACGTTCTTGCCCAGGGTTTCGGCGTCGCCACGGTAGTCCAGCAGGTCGTCCACCAGTTGGAAGGCTACGCCCAGGTGATCGCCGAAGGTGCGCAGGGCTTCAGCCTGTTCCGCTGTGGCACCGGCCAGGGCGGCAGCGCTGTGGGTTGAGGCTTCGAAGAGCATCGCGGTCTTGCCGCGGATGACTTCCATATAGGTTTCTTCGGTGGTGCTGGCGTCGCGTACCTTGGACAGTTGCAGGACTTCGCCTTCGGCGATGATCCGCGTGGCCTGGGACAGGATGCGCATGACTGGCATCGAGCCGAGTTCGACCATCATTTCGAACGAGCGAGAGTACAGGAAGTCTCCCACCAGCACGCTGGGCGCATTGCCCCACATGGCGTTGGCGGTCGAGCGGCCACGGCGCATGCCGGACATGTCGACTACGTCGTCATGCAGCAGGGTGGCGGTGTGCAGGAACTCGATGGTGGCAGCCAGCAGGCGCAAATCGTCGCCTTCGCGCCCCAGTGCCTTGCCACACAGCAGCACTAATAAAGGACGCAGGCGCTTGCCTCCGGCCGAAGTGATGTAGTCGCCGATTTTTGAAACCAGCGGCACTCGGGAAGTCAGCTGTTTCTTGATGATGCCGTCGACGGCGCTAAAATCGTCCGCCACCGCGCGGTAGAAAGCTTGGGGTTGCATCAGCGACAGGTGCTCCAGAAGGGTTGCGCGGCATGCTAGGACCCGCGTCCGCAGGTGTCAAGGCGCGGTCCTGGCGGGACTCCGCGCCGCCTGAACGGCACTTGCATCGCTATTGTGCCTTGCGTACAATCGCGCACCCTGAACTTCCTGGGCAGCACCTGCCTTACGCAATTGCACTTGGGCCGTTCCAGCCCCATGCAGCCATGCCAGCCAATACCTCTTCTTATAAAGAGCTGGGTGAGCAGGATTATCGGAGAAATACCATGTACGCAGTAATCGTTACCGGCGGTAAGCAATACAAGGTCGCTGAAGGTGAATACCTGAAGATCGAAAAACTGGAAATCGCCACTGGCGAATCCGTGACTTTTGACCGCGTTCTGTTGGTTGCCAATGGCGACGACGTGAACATCGGTGCACCTGTTGTTGCTGGCGCAACCGTCAAGGCTGAAGTGATCTCCCAAGGTCGTCACGATAAAGTCCGCATCATCAAGTTCCGTCGCCGTAAGCACCACATGAAGCGTATGGGCCACCGCCAGTGGTTCACCGAGATCAAAATCACCGGTATTCAGGCTTAATTTCAGCCTAATTCCTCACTAGGAGAATTGAACTCATGGCACACAAAAAAGCTGGTGGTAGTACTCGTAACGGTCGCGACTCAGAAGCCAAACGCCTTGGCGTGAAGATGTATGGCGGCCAGGTCATCAAGGCCGGCAACATCATCGTGCGTCAGCGCGGCACCCAATTCCACGCTGGCTACGGCGTTGGCATGGGTAAAGATCACACCCTGTTCGCGAAAATCGAAGGCGTGATCAAGTTTGAAGTAAAAGGCGCCTTCGGTCGTCGTTACGTGAGCGTCGTCGCAGCTTAATTGCGCGATCGCTGGAAAAGCCCTGTCTCGCGACGGGGCTTTTTCGTTTGTGGGATGAGTCTCTTGCAAAACTGTTTGTACGAGCTGCCAGCGTTGGATGTTTCGGTCGTTGATTGAGGTCGCTGCGCTCATTTTTGCAAGAGTCTTATGTCTTGGTTTCTTCAGCTCGCCCGTGCGGCGAGAGGCGTTTGATCATGAAGTTTGTTGATGAAGTTTCGATTCGAGTAAAAGCTGGCGACGGCGGCAATGGCTGCATGAGTTTCCGTCGGGAAAAATTCATCGAGAACGGTGGCCCCAACGGCGGTGATGGTGGTGACGGTGGCTCGATCTACATGGTTGCCGACGAAAACCTCAACACCCTGGTGGACTACCGTTATACCCGGCACTTCGATGCCGAGCGCGGCTCCAACGGTGGCAGCACCGACTGCACCGGCAAGAAGGGTGAGGATCTGGAGCTGCGAGTTCCGGTTGGTACCACCATCATTGATGCCGGTACTCAGGAAGTCATCGGCGACCTGACCAAGGCTGGTCAGCGTCTGATGGTGGTGCAGGGTGGCTGGCACGGCCTGGGTAACACCCGGTTCAAGTCCAGTACCAACCGTGCGCCACGACAGACCACGCCGGGCAAACCGGGTGAGCAGCGTGATCTCAAGCTGGAATTGAAGGTGTTGGCGGACGTCGGTCTGCTGGGTTTACCGAATGCCGGTAAAAGTACCTTCATTCGCTCGGTTTCCGCCGCCAAGCCGAAAGTGGCCGACTACCCGTTCACCACGCTGGTGCCAAACCTGGGCGTGGTCAGTGTCGACCGCTGGAAGAGTTTCGTGATCGCCGATATTCCTGGTCTGATCGAAGGGGCTTCCGATGGTGCTGGCCTGGGGATTCGCTTCCTCAAGCACTTGGCGCGTACACGCATCCTGCTGCACCTGGTGGACATGGCGCCGCTGGATGAAAGCAGTCCGGCGGATGCGGCTGAAGTGATTGTCAATGAATTGGTCAAGTTCAGTCCGTCTCTGGCTGAGCGTGAGCGCTGGCTGGTGCTGAACAAGAGCGACCAGATCCTTGAGGAGGAGCACGAGGAGCGCGTCAAGGAGATCGTTGATCGCCTGGAGTGGACTGGCCCGGTGTATGTGATTTCCGCCATCTCCAAGGATGGTACCGAGCGTCTGAGTCGCGACATCATGCGTTATCTGGAAGATCGTGCTGATCGCCTGGCAGCTGACCCGGCCTACGCCGATGAGTTGGCTGAGCTGGATCAGCGCATCGAAGATGAGGCGCGTGCCCAGTTGCAAGCGCTGGATGATCAGCGTGCCCTGCGCCGCAGCGGCGTCAAGAGTGTCCACGACATCGGCGACGATGATTGGGATGAAGAAGATGTGGATGACGAGGACGGCCCGGAAATCATCTACGTCCGCGACTGATCCTGTGGGTGCGGGCTCGCCCGCGAACACGGTTTATCTGGGCGGGCGCGGTGTTATCATCGCTGCCAGCCAGCTCCCAAGGCGCCGCTCATTCGAGCGGCGTTTTGGTATCTGCAAGGCTTAAATACGAATAACCCCATGAGTGGCGCTCGGTCGCGCCGCTCGCTGGCAAAGGTTGAATAAGATGCGGAGCAAGGTGACGGGTGCGCAGCGCTGGGTCGTTAAGATCGGCAGTGCACTGCTGACGGCGGACGGCAAAGGGCTGGATCGCGCGGCAATGGGCGTGTGGGTCGAGCAGATGGTGGCCTTGCATGAGGCCGGTGTCGAATTGGTACTGGTCTCTTCGGGCGCCGTGGCGGCCGGAATGAGTCGCCTTGGCTG
Organism: Pseudomonas sp. 910_21; assembly: GCF_052850735.1. Classification (NCBI taxonomy): domain Bacteria; kingdom Pseudomonadati; phylum Pseudomonadota; class Gammaproteobacteria; order Pseudomonadales; family Pseudomonadaceae; genus Pseudomonas; species Pseudomonas sp. 910_21. The sequence continues at coordinate 281,882 of NZ_VXCY01000010.1, forward strand.
GACCGCACGACCGAGTGCGATGCATGAGCTGCAGGCGGCTGCGGCTATCGGCCAGATGGGTCTGGTGCAGGCCTGGGAGTCGAGCTTTGCCGAGCATGGTCGGCATACGGCGCAAATTCTCCTGACCCATGACGACCTGTCGGACCGTAAGCGTTACCTCAATGCTCGCAGTACCCTGCGGGCGCTGGTGGAGCTCAAGGTGATTCCGGTGATCAATGAAAATGACACCGTGGTGACCGATGAAATCCGCTTCGGCGATAACGACACCCTGGCGGCGCTGGTGGCCAATCTAGTGGAGGCTGACCTGCTGGTAATCCTCACGGATCGCGATGGTATGTTCGATGCTGATCCGCGCAACAATCCCGGTGCGCGGCTGATTTACGAGGCGCGGGCCGATGATCCGGCGCTGGACGCCGTGGCTGGTGGTACCGGTGGGGCGTTGGGGCGTGGCGGTATGCAAACCAAGCTGCGAGCGGCGCGGCTGGCGGCGCGCTCCGGGGCGCACACCATTATTGTTGGTGGGCGTCTGGAGCGGGTACTGGATCGCCTGAAGGCGGGGGAGCGCATTGGTACCCTGCTGTCGCCGGAGCGTGGCATGTTGGCGGCGCGCAAGCAGTGGCTTGCCGGGCATCTGCAAACCCGCGGTACCCTGGTGCTGGATGAGGGGGCTGTGTCGGCCCTGTCTCAGGGCAACAAGAGTCTGTTGCCGGTGGGGGTCAAGCAGGTCCAGGGTGGTTTCCGTCGCGGCGAAATGGTGGTGTGCGTGGCGCCTGATGGGCGTGAAATTGCCCGTGGCCTGGCCAACTACAGTGCGCTTGAGGCGCAGAAAATCATCGGTCAGCCCTCTGATGCGATTGTCGGTGTCCTGGGTTATATGGCTGAGCCGGAATTGGTTCACCGCGATAACCTGATTCTGGTGTAAGTGACCTAAGGAAAAGCGAATGCGCATAGCAAAAGGATTGTTGGGTCTGCTCTTGGCGATGCCGCTCATGGTGTCGGCCGAGGAAATTGGTCAGGTGTCCACGGTGTTCAAATTTGTCGGGCCGAACGACCGGATCGTGGTCGAGGCTTTCGATGATCCCAAGGTGGATGGTGTGACTTGTTATCTGTCGCGAGCCAAGACGGGTGGTCTCAAGGGTGGGCTGGGCTTGGCGGAGGATCGTGCCGAGGCGTCCATTGCCTGTCGTCAGGTGGGGCCGATCGCGTTCAAGGGTGAGCTCAAGGATGGTGATGAGGTCTTCAAGGAGCGCACCTCGCTAGTGTTCAAGACCATGCAGGTGGTGCGCTTCCTCGATAAGAAGCGCAACACCCTGGTGTATCTGGTTTATAGCGATCGTGTGATCGAGGGTAGTCCGCAGAATGCGGTAACGGCGATCCCGATTCTGCCTTGGCCTCATCAGTGATCTGTTGAGCGCTGGCGAGCCGGCTCCTGTTGGGGGCTGGCTTGTTGTGGTGGGGTAAATTGCAGGCAATAAAAAACCGACCCTTGGGTCGGTTTTTTAACAAGCGTGTCGCTTAGGCTGCAGCAGCAAGGTTCAGAGCCTTGATGTGGCCATTCAGACGACCTTTATGGCGAGCAGCTTTGTTCTTGTGGATGATGCCTTTATCGGCCATACGGTCGATAACTGGCACTGCCAGAACATAAGCAGCTTGCGCTTTAGCAGCGTCTTTGGCGTCGATGGCCTTAACTACGTTCTTGATGTAGGTACGAACCATGGAACGCAGGCTGGCGTTGTGGCTGCGACGCTTCTCAGCCTGTTTTGCACGTTTTTTGGCGGAAGGTGTGTTGGCCACCGTCGAGCTCCTCGAAAGACTTTTTGGGAAATAGCAAACAAAATAGGCCGCGAATCATGCCGATGAGTTGAAGTCTTGTCAAGGGCAGCTGATGCGTTCCGCTGAGTGGTCGATCTGAAGAGGCGGGATATTTATTTCCGGCGCTTGACCTGTAAACTCGCGAGCTTTGGCTCTGTGCTGTTGCGGCGCGGAGTATCGCATAAGTGGGCGTCTTTTCGCCTGCTGTTTATCTACAGGCAAACAACCTTTTCATGAACCTGCTCAAGTCATTGGCCGCGGTCAGCTCTATCACGATGCTTTCCAGGGTACTGGGGTTTGTCCGCGATACCATCATCGCGCGCACGTTCGGCGCCGGGATGGCTACGGATGCCTTCTTCATTGCCTTCAAGTTGCCCAACCTGTTGCGGCGAATCTTTGCCGAGGGGGCCTTTTCCCAAGCCTTCGTGCCGATTCTGGCGGAGTACAAGAGTCAGCAGGGGGAGGAGGCGACTCGAACCTTCATTGCCTATGTCTCGGGCTTACTGACCCTGGTCCTGGCCCTGGTCACTGCCCTGGGCATCATCGCTGCACCCTGGGTGATCTGGGCGACGGCGCCGGGTTTTGTCGACTCCCCGGAAAAATTTGCCCTGACCTCCGATCTGCTCCGGGTGACCTTTCCTTATATATTGCTGATCTCGCTGTCTTCCCTGGCTGGGGCGATTCTCAATACCTGGAACCGCTTCTCGGTGCCGGCGTTCGTGCCGACCCTGCTCAACGTCAGCATGATCATCTTTGCGGTGTTCCTGACGCCTTACTTCGATCCGCCGGTCATGGCCCTGGGCTGGGCGGTGCTGGCCGGTGGCCTGGCGCAGTTGCTCTATCAACTGCCGCATCTGAAGAAGATCGGCATGCTGGTGCTGCCACGCCTGAATTTGCGCGATACCGGCGTCTGGCGGGTGCTGAAGCAAATGTTGCCGGCGATCCTCGGGGTCTCGGTGAGCCAGATTTCGCTGATTATCAACACTATCTTCGCCTCCTTTCTGGTGGCCGGTTCGGTGTCCTGGATGTATTACGCCGACCGCCTGATGGAGTTGCCGTCCGGTGTGCTGGGGGTGGCGCTGGGCACCATTCTGCTGCCGACCCTGGCCAAAACCTACGCTAGCAAGGACCGTCAAGAGTATTCGCGGATTCTCGATTGGGGCCTGCGCCTGTGTTTCATCCTGGTGTTGCCGTGCTCCCTGGCGCTGGGCATCCTCGCCGAGCCGCTGACCGTGTCACTGTTTCAGTACGGTGAATTCAGCGCTTTCGACGCGTCCATGACCCAGCGTGCCCTGGTGGCTTACGCCGTAGGTTTGCTGGGGATCATTGTGATCAAGGTGCTGGCGCCGGGGTTCTATGCGCAGCAGAACATTCGCACGCCGGTGAAGATCGCCATCTTTACGCTGATCGTCACCCAACTGCTCAACCTGGCGTTTATCGGTCCCTTGAAGCATGCGGGCCTGGCTCTGGCCATCAGTGCCGGGGCATGTATCAATGCCGGTCTTCTGTTCTATCAGTTGCGCAAGCAGCAGATGTTCCAGCCGCAACCCGGCTGGGGGGGATTCACCTTGAAGTTGCTGCTGGCGGTAGCCGTCATGTCCGCGGTATTGCTGGGCCTGATGCACTTCATGCCGGCTTGGGACCAGGGCCACATGCTCCAGCGTTTTCTGCGCCTGGGCATGCTAGTGGTGGCTGGGGTGGTGGCGTATTTCGGCATGTTGGCACTGCTGGGCTTCCGTTTGCGCGACTTCAATCGCAAGGCCTTGAACTGACGGCTGTTTAGCTACCAGGGCAGGGCAGGCATCGGTTTTGTCGGTTCAACCACATTGGGTGCGGTGCTGCCTGTCGTCGGCCGCCGGGTGTGGTTATAATCGACCACTTTATGAGCAAGAAGCGCGTTATGCAGCTGGTTCGAGGCCTCCACAATCTGCGCCCCCAGCATCGGGGCTGCGTCGCCACTATTGGCAACTTTGACGGTGTTCACCGTGGTCACCAGGCTATCCTGGGCCGGCTGCGTGAACGTGCGCTCGAGTTGGGCGTGCCCAGCTGCGTGGTGATTTTCGAGCCCCAGCCGCGGGAGTTCTTTGCCCCCGAGACGGCCCCGGCGCGTCTGGCCCGCCTGCGTGACAAGCTGCAGTTGCTGGCTGATGCCGGTGTCGACCGGGTGTTATGCCTGGCCTTCAACCAGCGCCTGAGCAAGCTCAGCGCCAGCGAATTTGTCGAGCGAATCCTGGTAGACGGCCTCGGTGTACAGCACCTGGAAGTGGGTGATGACTTCCGCTTCGGTTGCGACCGGGTCGGCGATTTCGACTTCCTGCAGCAGGCCGGCGCGACCCACGGTTTTACCGTCGAGGCGGCGCAGACCGTCGAACTCGATGGCCTGCGCGTCAGCAGCACCCAGGTTCGCAATGCCCTGGCCGCTGCCGATTTCGATCTGGCCGAGCGTCTGCTGGGCCGTCCGTACCGGATTGCCGGTCGGGTACTGCACGGCCAGAAACTGGCGCGCCAGCTGGGAACGCCCACGGCCAATGTGCAGTTGAAACGCCGTCGCGTGCCGCTTTCCGGGGTGTACCTGGTGAGTGTCGAGATCGACGGCAAGACCTGGCCCGGCGTCGCCAATATCGGCGTGCGGCCCACGGTCGCAGGTGATGGCAAGGCCCACCTGGAAGTCCATCTTTTAGATTTTGCCGGCGATCTGTATGACCGGCGTTTGACGGTGGTTTTCCACCACAAGCTGCGTGAAGAGCAGCGTTTCGCCTCCCTGGAGGCGTTGAAGACGGCGATCAATGCGGATGTTGCCGCCGCCCGTGCCCAAGTGGCACGTATCCATAGCGCCAATCGCTAATGAAGAGCCTTAAATGACCGACTATAAAGCCACGTTAAACCTTCCGGACACCGCCTTCCCAATGAAGGCCGGCCTGCCTCAGCGCGAACCACAGATTCTGCAGCGTTGGGACAGCATTGGCCTGTACGGAAAGTTGCGCGAGATTGGCAAGGATCGTCCGAAATTCGTCCTGCACGACGGCCCTCCTTATGCCAACGGCACGATTCACATCGGTCATGCGCTGAACAAAATTCTCAAGGACATGATCCTGCGCTCGAAAACCCTGTCGGGTTTCGACGCGCCTTATGTTCCGGGCTGGGACTGCCACGGGCTGCCGATCGAGCACAAAGTCGAAGTGACCTACGGCAAGAACCTGGGCGCGGATAAAACCCGCGAACTGTGCCGTGCCTACGCCACCGAACAGATCGAGGGGCAGAAGTCCGAATTCATCCGTCTGGGCGTTTTGGGCGAGTGGGACAACCCCTACAAGACCATGAACTTCAAGAACGAGGCCGGTGAAATCCGCGCCTTGGCCGAAATCGTCAAGGGCGGTTTCGTGTTCAAGGGCCTCAAGCCTGTGAACTGGTGCTTCGACTGCGGTTCGGCCTTGGCCGAAGCGGAAGTCGAGTACGAAGACAAGAAGTCCTCGACCATCGACGTGGCCTTCCCGGTCGCTGACGACGTAAAGCTGGCTGAGGCCTTTGGTCTGGCAAGCCTGCCCAAGCCGGCCGCCATCGTCATCTGGACCACCACCCCATGGACCATCCCGGCCAACCAGGCGCTGAACGTGCACCCGGAATTCACCTACGCCCTGGTGGACGTCGGCGATCGCCTGCTGTTGCTGGCCGAGGAGATGGTCGAGGCGTGCCTGGCTCGCTACGAACTGCAAGGTTCGGTGATCGCCACCACTACCGGTACCGCGCTGGAACTGATCAACTTCCGTCACCCGTTCTATGACCGTCTGTCGCCGGTGTACCTGGCTGACTACGTGGAGCTGGGTTCGGGCACCGGCATTGTTCACTGCTCGCCCGCCTACGGCGTGGATGACTTTGTCATCTGCAAGAAGTACGGCATGGTGAATGACGACATCATCAACCCGGTGCAGAGCAATGGTGTTTACGCGCCTTCGCTGGAGTTCTTCGGCGGCCAGTTCATCTTCAAGGCCGACCCGTCGATCATCGAGAAGCTGCGCGAAGTCGGTGCACTGGTGCAATCCGACACTATCAAGCACAGCTACATGCACTGCTGGCGTCACAAGAGTCCGTTGATCTACCGTGCCACCGCGCAGTGGTTCATCGGCATGGACAAAGAGCCAGTCAGCGGAGACACCCTGCGTGCGCGCTCGCTCAAAGCGATCGAAGACACCAAGTTCGTCCCGGCCTGGGGGCAGGCGCGCCTGCATTCGATGATCGCCAACCGTCCGGACTGGTGCATTTCCCGCCAGCGCAATTGGGGCGTGCCGATCCCGTTCTTCCTGAACAAGGAAAGCGGCGAGCTGCACCCACGCACTGTCGAGCTGATGGAAGAAGTGGCTCAGCGTGTTGAGCAGGAAGGCATCGAAGCCTGGTTCAAGCTGGATGCCGCCGAGCTGCTGGGCGACGAAGCGCCGCTGTACGACAAGATCAGCGACACCCTCGACGTGTGGTTCGATTCCGGCACCACTCACTGGCACGTGCTGCGCGGATCGCACCCGATGGGCCACGTGAACGGCCCACGTGCCGACCTGTACCTGGAAGGCTCTGACCAACACCGCGGCTGGTTCCACTCTTCGCTGCTGACCGGTTGTGCCATCGACAACCACGCGCCGTACCGCGAACTGCTGACCCACGGTTTCACCGTCGACGAGACGGGCCGCAAGATGTCCAAGTCGCTGAAGAACGTGATCGAGCCGAAAAAGATCAACGACACCTTGGGCGCCGACATCATGCGTCTGTGGGTAGCTTCGACCGATTACTCGGGCGAAATCGCCGTGTCGGACCAGATCCTGGCCCGTAGCGCCGACGCCTACCGCCGTATCCGCAATACCGCACGCTTCCTGCTGTCGAACCTGACCGGCTTCAACCCGGCCACTGACATCCTGCCGGCCGAGGACATGCTTGCTCTGGACCGTTGGGCCGTGGACCGTACCCTGTTGCTGCAGCGCGAGTTGCAGGAGCACTACGGCGAATACCGCTTCTGGAACGTGTACTCGAAGATCCACAACTTCTGCGTGCAGGAGTTGGGTGGTTTCTATCTCGACATCATCAAGGACCGCCAGTACACCACCGGCGCCAACAGCAAGGCACGTCGTTCGGCGCAGACCGCGCTGTATCACATCTCTGAAGCGCTGGTGCGCTGGATCGCTCCGATCCTGGCCTTCACCGCCGACGAGCTGTGGGAATACCTGCCGGGCGAGCGCAACGAGTCTGTGATGCTCAACACCTGGTACGAAGGCCTGACCGAACTGCCGGCCGACTTCGAGCTGGGCCGCGAGTATTGGGAAGGCGTGATGGCGGTCAAGGTAGCGGTGAACAAGGAGCTGGAAGTTCAGCGTGCGGCCAAGGCCGTCGGTGGCAACCTGCAAGCCGAAGTCACCCTGTTTGCCGAGGATGGTCTGACCGCCGACTTGGCCAAACTGAGCAACGAGCTGCGTTTCGTACTGATCACCTCGACCGCCAGCCTGGCACCGTTTGCCCAGGCACCAGCAGACGCCGTGGCTACCGAAGTACCAGGCCTCAAGCTCAAAGTCGTCAAGTCGGCCTTCCCTAAGTGCGCCCGTTGCTGGCACTGCCGTGAAGACGTCGGCGTGAACCCTGAGCACCCGGAAATCTGCGGTCGTTGTGTGGATAACATCAGCGGTTCGGGCGAGGTTCGTCACTATGCCTAACGCCGCAGGCCGTTTTGGCCGTTTGGGCTGGCTGTGGTTGAGCGTGCTGGTCCTGGTCATTGACCAGGTCAGCAAGCTGCACTTCGAAAGTTCGCTGACCATGTACCAGCAGATCGTGGTGATCCCTGAGTACTTCAGCTGGACCCTGGCCTATAACACCGGTGCAGCCTTCAGCTTCCTTGCGGACAGCTCCGGCTGGCAGCGCTGGCTGTTCGCCCTGATCGCGATCGTGGTCAGCGCGGTGCTGGTGGTCTGGCTCAAGCGCCTGGGGCGTAACGAAACCTGGCTGGCCATCGCCCTGGCCCTGGTGCTGGGCGGTGCCCTGGGCAACCTGTATGACCGCATTGCCCTGGGCCATGTGATCGATTTCATCCTGGTGCACTGGCAGAACCGCTGGTACTTCCCGGCATTCAACTTCGCCGACAGTGCTATCACTGTTGGTGCAGTGATGCTGGCCCTGGATATGTTCAAGAGCAAGAAAACCGGAGAAGCCGTTCATGACTGAACAGGTATTGACTGAGCAACGCATCGGTCAGAACACGGAAGTCACTTTGCACTTCGCATTGCGCCTGGAGAACGGCGATACCGTAGACAGCACTTTCGACAAGGCCCCGGCGACCTTCAAGGTCGGCGATGGCAACCTGCTCCCTGGTTTCGAGGCGGCGCTGTTCGGCTTCAAGACCGGTGACAAGCGCAACCTGACGATTGAGCCGGAAAACGCCTTTGGCCAGCCCAACCCGCAGAACGTGCAGGTCATCCCGCGTTCGCAGTTCCAGGACATGGAGTTGTCGGAAGGTTTGCTGGTGATCTTCAATGACGCGGCGAACACTGAGTTGCCGGGTGTGGTCAAAGCCTTCGATGATGCTCAAGTCACCGTCGACTTCAACCACCCGCTGGCCGGCAAGACCTTGACCTTCGACGTGGAAATCATCGACGTCAAAGCGCTTTAACCGTATCGCTGGCATGCCGTGCCCTATTCTGTAGGAGCCGGCTTGCTGGCGATCGGCTGTCTACAACGATCTAACTTCTTGCGCGCAAGACACGAGGCACAGCATGCAAATCAAACTCGCCAACCCCCGTGGCTTCTGCGCCGGTGTGGACCGGGCGATTGAAATCGTCAATCGCGCCCTGGAAGTCTTCGGGCCGCCGATCTACGTCCGGCATGAAGTGGTGCACAACAAATTTGTCGTGGAGGATCTGCGCAATCGTGGCGCGATCTTCGTCGAAGAGCTGGAGCAGGTGCCGGACGACGTCATCGTCATCTTCAGCGCCCACGGTGTCTCCCAGGCGGTGCGCAGCGAAGCCGCCGGCCGCGGTCTCAAGGTGTTCGATGCCACTTGCCCTTTGGTAACCAAGGTGCATATCGAGGTGGCGCGCTACAGCCGCGACGGTCGTGAGTGCATCCTCATCGGACACGCCGGCCACCCTGAAGTCGAAGGCACCATGGGACAGTACGACGCCAGCAACGGCGGCGCCATCTACCTGGTGGAAGACGAAAAGGATGTAGCCGAGCTGCAGGTGCAGAACCCCGAGCGCCTGGCGTTCGTGACCCAGACCACCTTGTCCATGGACGACACCAGCCGGGTGATCGATGCCCTGCGCACGCGTTTCCCGGCCATCGGCGGGCCGCGCAAGGACGATATCTGCTACGCCACGCAAAACCGTCAGGATGCGGTCAAGCAACTGGCCGACGAGTGCGATGTCGTGCTGGTGGTGGGCAGTCCCAACAGTTCGAACTCCAACCGCCTGCGCGAGCTGGCCGAGCGCATGGCCACTCCCGCCTACCTGATCGACGGTGCCGAGGACCTGCAGCGCAGCTGGTTCGATGGTGTCGAACGCATCGGTATCACTGCGGGGGCTTCGGCGCCGGAAGTCCTGGTGCGTGGGGTGATCCAGCAGTTGCAGGCCTGGGGCGCCACGGGTGCCGACGAGTTGGCCGGTCGCGAAGAGAACATCACCTTCTCCATGCCCAAAGAGCTGCGGGTTCGTTCCCTGCTCTGATCAGCCCACTCCCGCGCAAAGGGCCTGCTCAGCGGTTTCGCTGCGCAGGCTGACCCGCCCGCTGCGCGACAGCACCACTTGATGGCGACTGTGTTCCTGGTCGGCCTGGCAGATATGCAAGGTGCCGGCCTGGAAAGCGCCACTCGGTAGCAACGGATTGCCCTGGGCACTGAAACGCACGAAGTGCTGTACCGGACGGTTGCCCACAATCAGCACTTGCCCACCGCTCTGGCGTTCGATCAGCAGCGGATTCTTCGGGTCCTCCAAACCCTTGCCACTGACATCCAGAATGACGCGCCAGCCCTGGCTCCAGTCGTCGTTCAGGCTGTGTATCAGCGCGGTGCGCTGATACAGGATGGCCGCCGCCCGTGCATTGCGCAGGCCGCTGGCGAGTACCTGCGCCGCGTCCTGCTGTCGATTGGTACGCAATAGTTCACTGAGCGCAGCCGTGGACAGCGGCAGCAAAAGTGCCAGCAAGGCCAGCGCGGTCAGCAGTTCAATCAGGCTGAAGCCCTTTTCATGCATGGTGTCTCCTCCCTGGAGATGAGGCTTTCACGCTATCCGTGCGTAGGCGCTGAGCACATGATCAAAGCGCCTTTCTGGGATGGATCGAGTCGCAGCCCGTTATAGCCGATGCCTGTTCCAGGGCGGGTGGTGTATTTGCGTACAAAGGGTTTCAAGCCGTTGAAGCTGCTCGGCGCCTGGGCCGTTGCGGCTGTGTCTCAAGGGCGTGGGTTGTCGGCAAGGGGGCAGGGGGCAATGTATTGCGGGTTGTTCCGCGAGGCAGCCTGGGGCTGACTCTGGCACTAACCTTTGAAGTCGAGGGCATTGGCTTCCATCGTTTCTGCGGGCTCACACGAGCCCCCTTCATCGGCGATCGGTGGTTGCTTCCATGGACCGAGGGGCGTGACGGAGATTGAAAGATGAGGGAGCGGCATGCACAGGATGGCATGACCCTGATCGAGGTGCTGGTGGCGCTGTTGATTCTCGCGGTGGGGTTGCTGGGGGCCGCTGCGGTCCAGATCAAGGCCCTGCAGTACACCGACAGTTCACGGATGAGCACCCAGGCCAGCTTTATCGCCTACGACATGCTTGACCGGATCCGTGCCAATGCGCTGGCCGACTATGGTGTTGTCACGCCCACCGTGGGCAGCCCGGGCAATGTGCGGGATCAGGACCTGCATGATTTTACCGGCAACGTGGCGAACTTCGGTGGCCCGAGCGCCAAGGGCAGTATCGGTGTCAACCATCAGGTCTACACCATCCGCATCACGTGGGACGATTCCCGGGCCGAGGGTCATCCGGAGAGTGAGCGCAGTCTGGTGCTCAGCAGCCGTGTGGCCGTGGATTCGGGAGGTGTTCGATGAGGTCGGGCAGCCATGGCTTTGGCCTGGTGGAGATAATGCTGGCGCTGGCTTTGAGCCTGGTACTGGTGCTGGGTGTGGCTCAGGTATTTATCGCGGCAAAGGCTACTTACCTTAGCCAGAACGCCTCGGCCTACCTGCAGGAGGATGCGCGTTTTGTTCTGAGCAAGATGCTCCAGGAAATTCGCATGACGGGACTTTTCGGTTGCCTGCGCACCGTCAGTGATCGCAGTACGGCAAAGGAGTTTTCCCGCTACGCAGCCACCCCGATTCAGTGGAGCAATGTCGAGCGCAAGCTGACCTTGGTCACCGCCGACATCGGTGATGATGGTGGGGCGCCGACCTGGAGCCTGGTCACCGACTGTCGGCGCAGCGCCGTGGTCTATTCGGGGGCTCATCAAGGGGGTAGCGGGCAACAGGTCCTGGCCTTGCGTCGGCTTTTCTATAGCTTCCAGGACCATCAACTAATGCTGGGCAGCGGCTTGGGCAGGCAGCAGGCGGTGCTGTTGGATAATGTCGAGGCCTTCGATGTTAGTTTCGGCATGGCCCGTACCGCAACGGATAATGCCGCCTCCAGCTACAGCCGCAACCCGGTAGATCCAGCACGTATCCGCAGCGTGCGGCTGCAACTGATCTTGGCTGATCCCCAGAAGCGTGTGCGTCCACAGCGCTTTACGCTAGTGGCGGCCTTGCGTAACAGGTTGCCCTGATGCCTGGCGTCAATGGAGCAGGGCGCTCCAGGGAGAGAGGCATGGCGCTGTTGGTGAGCCTGGTGTTCTTGCTGCTGCTGACCATGATCGGCCTGTCATCGCTGCAGAACGCCATCCTCCAGGAAAAGATGAGCGCCAGCCTGACCTTGAACAACCGCGCATTCCAGGCTGCAGAAACCGCCTTGCGCCTGGGGGAAAACGCAGTGCGCATGGATGACTATCGTTTGCCGGTATGCGCCGGTCCTTCTCAATGTGTCCCTCCCGCTGAGTCTGCAGCGGTCAGCAGCGCAGGCTTCAACAGTGTTTCCGCCGTGACCTGGATCGCCACCGGAGAGGGTTTCTATGGGGTACAGAACCTGGGTGCTTCTGCGGATGCGGTCAACTTGCCGATCAATACCGCCGCCACCTTGTATCGAGTGACTGCAGTGGGTTTGGCCGGTCATTCGCGCAGCGTGTTGGAGAGCATTTATGCCAAGTATTGAACCCGGCTCGAAAGGTCGTCGGCTTTTGCTCGCCGTTGCCGCTACGTTGCTGGGCAGTTTGTGGCAGGGGGCACCTGCTCAGGCTTGCTGCCCCGCCGATAGCCCGCTCCCAGGCGCGGTTGCAGTGGCGCCTGAAGTCGTAACCAGCATTCCTTATGTTCGGCAGTTAACTGCGCCCGTAGCACGCAGACCGGTCTGGCCTTGTGCAGCAGTAGGTAGTACCGGCCAGCCCATGGGTGTGATTCCGTGGCGGTTGGAGCATGTTCGTGACACTAGGCGGGTGGCCTGCACGCCCCTGAAGTTCAAGGCCAGTGGCCCCGACTCAAACACTGGCGGCGGGAAATTGATCGAGCTGCAAGCGTTCAGCGGTAAGATGCTCGACGCTGCGGTTGCGGATACCCATGGCACCCGCAAGAGCATCCGCGATTCCAGTGCTGGCATCAGCGCTCGGGTGGAAAAAACCGGCGGTGGCAGCCGGCGCATCCTGTGGCGACAAATTCAGTAAGCGAGATTCTTGACCATGCGCAGATTCAACCAAGGGCTCACCCTGATCGAAATCATGATCGTGATTGCGATCATCGGTCTGGTCCTTACCTTGAGCCTTCCCAGCATCACCGAATACACGAAGAAGCCCCATCGCAGTGAAATTGCCGTGCTGCTCACCGAGCAGGCGCAGCAGCTTGAGCGCCACTTCTCCAAGACCGGTGCTTACAGCAACGCCCCGGATCTGAGTGCCGGTAATGATTACTACAGCATCACTCCGACTCTGAGCGACAGCGGGTTCTCGCTGACCGCGACGCCAAAAGCCGATGGAGTGATGGCGGGTGACAAATGCGGCAACTTCAGCATCGATCAGACAGGTGCCACCAGCATCAGCGGTCAGGCCGACGGTCTGGCGGCGAAGGATTGCTGGGGACGCTGAGTCCCTGTATCGGGGAGCTGCGGCGCCCACTGTCTTTCTCATGATTGGATCGGATTATGGCTAAGCAACAGCAAGTGCTGGTGGTGGGCGGCGGAGTGATCGGCCTGCTCACTGCTTTCAATCTGGCATCCCAGGGTCAGCAGGTGCGGCTTGTAGAGCGTTCGGACCTGGGACGCGAGTCGTCGTGGGCCGGCGGAGGCATCGTCTCGCCGCTGTACCCTTGGCGCTACAGCCCGGCAGTCACGGCGCTGGCTCATTGGTCCCAGGACTTTTATCCACAGCTGGCGGAGCAATTGCTGGGGGCCACCGGGGTCGACCCCGAGGTGCATACCACCGGGCTCTACTGGCTGGACCTGGACGATGAGGCTCAGGCCTTGCAATGGGCGCAGCGTGAGGGGCGGCCACTGAGTGCTGTGGATATCTCGGCGGTACATGATGGGGTGCCGGTGCTGGGCAGCGGCTACCAGCGGGCGATCTACATGGCCGATGTGGCCAATGTGCGTAATCCGCGGCTGGTCAAATCCCTCAAGGCCGCTTTGCAGGCTTTGCCCAACGTGCACATCGACGAGCAGTGCAGCGTCAGCGGCTTTATTTGTGAAGGCCGGCAGGTGGTAGGCGTGCACAGTTCGCTGGGTGAGATTCGCGCCGATCAGGTGGTGCTCTGCGCGGGGGCCTGGAGTGGGGAGTTGCTGGGCAGTCTGGGGCTTGTACTGCCGGTGGAGCCGGTCAAAGGGCAGATGATCCTGTACAAATGCGCTGCCGACTTCCTGTCCAGCATGGTCCTGGCCAAGGGCCGTTATGCGATTCCCCGGCGTGACGGACACATCCTGGTGGGCAGTACCCTGGAGCACGAAGGGTTCGACAAGACGCCGACTGCATCCGCTCTGGAAAGTCTCAAGGCTTCTGCTGTCGAGCTGATTCCAGCACTGGCGGACGCTGAGGTAGTGGGGCATTGGGCCGGGCTGCGTCCGGGGTCACCAGAGGGCATTCCCTACATCGGGCCAGTTCCAGGATTTGCCGGTTTGTGGCTCAACTGCGGGCATTACCGTAACGGCTTGGTGCTGGCGCCCGCTTCCTGCCAACTCTTCTGCAACCTGCTGCTGGGACAGGCACCGATTATTGATCCGGCACCCTATGCGCCCGAAGGTCGAATTTAATCCAGGCCGAGCTTTTTCATGCGGTAACGCATCGAACGCAGGGACAGACTCAGGCGTCGGGCCGCCGCTGTACGGTTCCAGCGATTTTCCTCCAGGGCCTGGAGCAGCAGATGGCGCTCCACCTGTTGCAGGTGCAGCGCGAGGTCCAGGTTGGGGAGGCGCGAGGGAGAAGGGGGGGCCTGGTTTTCACTGACAGGCAGATGCAGGTCGGCCAGTTCAATCCACGGGCCCTCGCAAAGGGTCTGGGCCCGTTCCAGTAGGTTCTCCAGTTCACGTACGTTGCCGGGAAAGTCGTAGCGCTCCAGGGCTTGCAGTGCTTGCCGGTGTAGTTGGGTGGCAGGCTTGTCGCTGGCGTCGGCCAGGCGTTGCAGAATGTGCCGCGCCAGTATCCCGATATCGTCCGGGCGCTCGCGCAGGGCGGGGACTCGCAGTTCGATGACATTCAGGCGGTAGTAGAGATCCTGGCGAAAGCGGCCGGACTCTACCTCGCACTTCAGGTCCTTGTGAGTGGCGCAGAGAATCCGCACATCGACGGCTCTTTCCTCCTGGCTGCCTAGCGGGCGCACGGACTTTTCCTGTAGCGCACGCAGGAGCTTCACCTGCATGGCTAGAGGCAGGTCGGCGACCTCGTCGAGGAACAGGGTGCCCCCCTGAGCGGCCTGGAACAGGCCGGGCTGATCAGTCAGGGCGCCGCTGAAGCTGCCTTTGCGGTGACCGAAAAACTCACTCTCCATCAATTCGCCAGGAATGGCCCCACAGTTGACCGGAATGAAGGGCTCCCTGGCCCTGGGGCCCAACTGGTGGATCAGGCGTGCCACTCGCTCTTTGCCACTGCCGGATTCGCCGCTGATGTAGACCGCCGCCAGGCTGGGGGCCAACTTGTCGATGTGTCGGCGCAGGTTGTCCATGGGCAGTGAGTCCCCCAACAACTGATGCTCGGGTAGGTTTTTTGTGGCAGTGGACAGCCGTTTCAGCCTGCTGCTTATCCATTCTCGGAGGCGCACGGGGTGAAGAGGCTTGTGCAACAGGTCGCAAGCCCCGGCTTCCAGGGCTCTGGCCTGCATGCCAGGGGCATCGCTTAAAAGCGCGACCGGCAGTTGAGGGTGGCATTGGCGAATATGCAGCAGCAGATCCAGTCCGCTGCCATCCGGCAGATGCAGGTCGGTCAGGCACAGGTCGAAGTGCTCTCGGGCCAGGTGAGCCCGGGCTTCCTGCAAGGTGCGGGCACTTTGGGTGTGCAGGCGCATGCGGCCGAGGGTGATTTCCACCAGGGCGCGGACTTCCGTGGCCTCATCGACCACCAGCACCCTGTGCATTGGGCTCATGGCGGCTGCCGTTTTCATTGGTGAGTCAACAGCGGGCAATAGCGCCCGTGTTGGGGGGCGAGAGTTCAGTCTAGGCCGCCAGGATGGGCGGCGCAGGGGGCTGGGGGCGGGTTATTTTGTCGCCAATTGTGCGGGCGATCAGGTAGGACTCAGCGTTGCTGGTTGTCCGGGCCCTGCTCCAGATGCGCCTGGCTGCAGTACCACTGTTGCGACAGGCTCAGCGCCCGGTCCTGAGGCAGATGTACGCCGCAGTGGGCGCAGCGCACCATTGGCGTGCTGGCCGGCTCGTGGGGTGTGCGGGGAGTTGCAGCGGGGCGCTTGAATTTGCGCCAGAACCATACCGCAGCGGCAATCAGAGCGATCCAGAACAGTAGACGAACCATGGTGACCAGCTTTATGGGAAAAAGAGCGAGCAGTTTATCCAAGCGCCCGGCGGGCGCACAGGCCCATAAAGCTGCGGGCATGAAAAAGGGAGACTTAAAGTCTCCCTTTTTTTACTGCGGCACTGTTCAGTCGAACACGCCGAAGGTCATGTAGCTGAACCAGGAGCGGTCACTGTTGTTGCCAGTAGCCTCGTGCTCTTCTTCCTCGACCACGTCGCCATTGCTGTCTTTAGGCTTGAGCTCCGACGGGATCGCGTCCTTGGCATCCTGGTACTGCTTCATCACGTCCTGGTTGGCGCGGGTTTCTCCCGGCGGCAGCGGTGGACGGGACTCGATCAGGCCCAGGGTGGCTTTGCTCAGCCAGGAGCGGTTGTCGGCTTCGGCCACTCGTGGCACGAACTGACCGTCAACCAGACTTGGGTGGTTCGGGTAGTTGAGCTTCAGGGTTTCCAGGCTGGTGGCAGCCAGTTCGTCCAGATGCAGGCGCTGATAGGCCTCGGTCATCACCGCCAGGCCGTCACCCACGGAAGGGGTTTCCTGGAAGTTTTCCACCACATAGCGGCCACGGTTGGCGGCGGCGACATAGGCCTGACGGGTCAGGTAATAGTCGGCCACGTGGATTTCGTAGGCAGCCAGCAGGTTGCGCAGGTAAATCATGCGCTGCTTGGCGTCCGGGGCGTAGCGGCTGTTGGGGAAGCGGCTGGTGAGTTGGGCGAACTCGTTGTAGGAGTCGCGGGCGGCACCCGGGTCACGCTTGGTCATGTCCAGTGGCAGGAAGCGCGCCAGCAGGCCTACGTCCTGGTCGAAGGAGGTCAGGCCCTTGAGGTAGTAGGCGTAGTCCACGTTCGGGTGCTGGGGGTGCAGGCGAATGAAGCGCTCGGCGGCGGATTTCGCGGCCTCGGGCTCGGCATTCTTGTAGTTGGCGTAGATCAGCTCGAGCTGTGCCTGATCGGCGTAGCGACCAAAGGGATAGCGCGATTCCAGGGCCTTGAGCTTGGCGGTGGCGCTGGTAAAGCTGTGGTTGTCCAGGTCGGTCTGCGCCTGCTGGTACAACTCGACTTCGCTCAGGTTTTCGTCAACGACTTCCTTCGATGAGCAAGCAGCGGTCAGTGCGAGGATGGCGATCAGCAGCAGGTGTTTCACTTGCATGGCGGCTTGCGTCCCTATGACGGCCGCTGTCTTGGGCGGGGCCGTCCTGTTATGATGAGCGCCCCGTTGAAAGCCTCGGGGCAAAAGACGCCGTATTTAACCACAAGCGCGCAGCCGAAACCAAAGGCTGTGCCGACGCCCAGTCCGAGCATGTCCGATAAAATTGAACTTCGCGCAGAGGTGCCGTCCGAACTGGGCGGTCAACGCCTCGATCAAGTCGCCGCCCAACTATTCGCTGAGCATTCGCGCTCGCGCCTTTCCGCCTGGATCAAAGACGGCCGCCTGACTGTGGACGGAGCGGTGATCCGCCCTCGGGACATCGTGCACGGCGGTGCCGTTCTCGAACTGACCGCCGAGCAGGAGGCCCAGGGTGAGTGGATCGCCCAGGACATCGAGCTGGACATCGTCTATGAAGACGATGACATCCTGGTGATCAACAAGCCTGCGGGCCTGGTGGTGCACCCGGCTGCCGGCCATGCCGATGGCACCCTGCTCAATGCCCTGCTGCATCACATCCCCGACATTATCAATGTGCCGCGGGCGGGTATCGTCCACCGTCTGGACAAGGACACCACCGGTCTGATGGTGGTGGCCAAGACCATTCAAGCGCAGACCCAGTTGGTGGCTCAGTTGCAGAGCCGCAGCGTCAGCCGCATCTATGAATGCATCGTGATTGGTGTAGTGACTGCGGGGGGCAAGATCAATGCGCCCATCGGTCGCCACGGCCAGCAGCGCCAGCGCATGGCGGTGATGGAGGGTGGCAAGCAGGCTGTCAGCCACTACCGCGTGCTGGAACGCTTCCGTTCCCATACCCACGTGCGGGTCAAGTTGGAAACCGGTCGCACCCACCAGATCCGGGTGCACATGGCGCACATCAATTTCCCGTTGGTGGGCGATCCGGCTTACGGCGGTCGCTTCCGCATTCCGCCGGCGGCCAGCCAGACCATGGTCGAGTCGCTGAAAAACTTCCCGCGCCAGGCCCTGCATGCGCGTTTCCTGGAGTTGGAGCATCCGACCACCGGTCAACGCATGAGCTGGGAGTCGCCGTTGCCGGATGACTTCGTCTGGCTGTTGTCGCTGCTCAAGCAGGACCGTGAGGCGTTCATCGGATGAGTGATTGGCTGATTCCTGACTGGCCCGCGCCGGCCGGGGTCAAAGCCTGTGTTACCACCCGCGATGGCGGCGTCAGCCTGGCGCCGTTCGACAGCCTCAATCTGGGCGACCACGTTGAGGATCAGCCTCAAGCGGTGGCCGAGAATCGCCGGCGCCTGACCGAGCACTTCGATATAGCCCCGGCCTGGTTGCAGCAGGTGCATGGGGTCGCTGTGGCCCACGCCGATCCTGGCGTAGTGGTCTGCGCCGATGCCAGCTGGTCTGCCACGCCCGGCGTTGCCTGTACGGTGATGACCGCCGACTGCCTGCCTGCGTTGTTCTGCAACCGTGCCGGAACCCGGGTCGCGGCAGCCCATGCCGGCTGGCGCGGGCTGGCAGCCGGCGTGCTGGAAGCCACTCTCGACAGCTTGGATGTACCGCCCGCTGAGGTACTGGTATGGCTGGGACCCGCCATAGGCGCACAGAGCTTTGAGGTCGGGGCGGAAGTGCGTGAAGCGTTCGTTGCCCAATTGGCGGCAGCGGAGCAAGCCTTTGTCCCTAGTGTCAATGCCGGGCGCTTCATGGCCGATATCTATCAGTTGGCGCGCCTGCGTCTGGCGGCCCGAGGTGTGACGGCGGTCTATGGCGGTGGCTACTGTACGGTGACCGACCCACGCTTCTTCTCTTATCGACGCAGCCCGCGTACTGGGCGTTTCGCCTCCCTTATCTGGCTTGAGCGCTAGACTAATCTGACTTGCGTCAAGCAGCTGACGCTTGAATCTCCCAGAATCGACCGCATCTAGAGAATCATCTGGCAGGTTTCTCTATTTAGGTGTGTCCATCGCTCCGGCCTGCTCAAAAGGAAGGTGACTAATGCGTATAGACCGATTAACCAGCAAATTGCAGCTGGCTTTATCCGATTCTCAATCCCTGGCGGTTGGCCTCGATCATCCAGCCATTGAACCGGCGCACCTGATGCAAGCGCTGCTTGAACAGCAGGGCGGCTCAATCAAGCCCTTGCTGATGCAAGTGGGCTTTGACGTCAACAGCCTGCGCAAGGAACTGAGCAAAGAGCTCGACCAACTGCCGAAAATCCAGAACCCCACTGGCGACGTGAACATGTCCCAGGATCTGGCGCGCCTGCTCAACCAGGCCGACCGCCTGGCGCAGCAGAAAGGTGACCAGTTCATTTCCAGTGAGCTGGTGCTGCTGGCAGCCATGGACGAAAACAGCAAGCTCGGCAAATTGTTGCTGGGTCAGGGCGTGAGCAAGAAAGCCCTGGAAAACGCCATCAATAACCTGCGCGGCGGCGAGGCGGTGAATGATGCCAACGTCGAGGAGTCGCGTCAGGCCTTGGATAAATACACCGTCGACCTGACCAAGCGTGCCGAAGACGGCAAGCTCGATCCGGTGATCGGCCGTGACGATGAAATTCGCCGGACCATCCAGGTACTGCAACGCCGGACCAAGAACAACCCGGTATTGATCGGTGAGCCCGGTGTGGGCAAGACCGCCATCGCCGAGGGCCTGGCCCAGCGAATCATCAATGGCGAAGTGCCCGATGGCCTGAAAGGCAAACGTCTGCTGTCCCTGGATATGGGCGCGCTGATTGCCGGTGCCAAGTACCGTGGCGAGTTTGAAGAGCGCCTGAAGTCCCTGCTTAACGAGCTGTCGAAGCAGGAAGGGCAGATCATCCTGTTTATCGACGAACTGCACACCATGGTCGGCGCCGGCAAGGGCGAGGGCTCGATGGATGCGGGCAACATGCTCAAGCCGGCCCTGGCCCGTGGCGAGTTGCATTGTGTGGGTGCCACCACGCTCAACGAGTACCGCCAATATATAGAGAAGGATGCAGCCCTCGAGCGACGCTTCCAGAAAGTGTTGGTGGATGAGCCGAGCGAGGAGGACACCATTGCTATCCTCCGCGGCCTGAAGGAGCGCTATGAAGTGCACCACAAGGTGGCGATCACCGACGGTGCGATCATTGCTGCGGCCAAGCTCAGCCACCGCTATATCACTGACCGGCAACTACCGGACAAGGCCATCGACCTGATCGACGAGGCTGCCAGCCGCATCCGCATGGAGATCGATTCCAAGCCGGAAGTGCTGGATCGTCTGGAGCGGCGCCTGATTCAACTGAAAGTCGAATCCCAGGCGCTGAAGAAGGAAGACGACGAGGCGGCGATCAAGCGCCTGGAAAAACTCCAGGAAGAGATTGTCCGACTGGAGCGCGAGTACGCTGACCTGGAAGAAGTCTGGACCTCGGAAAAAGCCGAAGTGCAGGGTTCCGCGCAGATCCAGCAGAAAATCGAGCAGTCGCGGCAGGAACTGGAGGCGGCGCGGCGTAAAGGCGACCTGAACCGCATGGCTGAGCTGCAGTACGGGGTAATCCCGGATCTGGAACGCAGCCTGCAAATGGTCGACCAGCACGGCCACAGCGAGAACCAGTTGCTGCGCAGCAAGGTCACCGAGGAGGAAATCGCCGAGGTGGTGTCCAAGTGGACCGGTATTCCAGTGTCGAAAATGCTCGAAGGTGAGCGCGACAAGTTGCTGAAGATGGAAAGCCTATTGCATCAACGGGTGATCGGCCAGAACGAGGCTGTGGTGGCAGTGGCCAACGCAGTGCGTCGCTCCCGGGCCGGCTTGTCCGATCCGAACCGGCCAAGTGGCTCGTTCATGTTCCTCGGCCCGACTGGGGTGGGTAAGACTGAACTGTGCAAGGCCCTGGCGGAATTCCTCTTCGACACAGAGGAGGCCATGGTGCGAATCGACATGTCCGAGTTCATGGAGAAACACTCCGTGGCTCGCCTGATTGGTGCGCCGCCAGGCTATGTCGGTTATGAAGAGGGCGGCTACCTGACCGAAGCCGTGCGTCGCAAGCCGTATTCGGTGATCCTTCTGGACGAAGTGGAAAAGGCCCATCCGGATGTGTTCAACATCCTCTTGCAGGTCCTGGAAGATGGCCGCCTGACGGACAGTCACGGGCGTACTGTGGACTTTCGCAACACGGTGATCGTCATGACCTCCAACCTGGGCTCGGCACAGATCCAGGAACTGGTAGGGGATCGCGAGGCGCAACGTGCGGCGGTGATGGACGCGGTGTCCACCCACTTCCGGCCGGAGTTCATCAACCGGGTCGACGAAGTGGTGATCTTCGAGCCTTTGGCGCGGGATCAGATCGCCGGTATCACGCAGATCCAGCTGGGTCGCCTGCGTAGCCGTCTGGCGGAGCGCGAGTTGAGCCTGGAGCTGAGTGACGAGGCCTTGGACAAGCTGATCGCCGTCGGTTACGACCCGGTGTATGGCGCGAGGCCGCTGAAGCGGGCGATCCAGCGCTGGATCGAGAACCCGTTGGCCCAGTTGATCCTGTCTGGTGGTTTCCTGCCAGGAGCGACAGTCACTGCGTCGGTGCAGGACGATGAAATCGTCTTTGCCTGATCGCACGGTGGCGTATTGATAAAGAGGCCTCGCATTACGAGGCCTTTTTTTTCACTAGGGCGTTGAACTGAAAGGAAAAGGCTTGTAAAGTGCGCCCCGCAGTCAGTCACCCCCAGGGTTTTTTCTGATCAGGAAGAAACCGGCAATGAAGTCGCAAATCATTGTCTTAAAAGCAATTTAAGGGGTTGACAGGGGTTTTTAAGATTGTAAAATAGCGCGCCTCAGAGACATGAACGTAGCGATACGGGCAAGTCGAAGAGGATGAAGTAAAAACGTTGTAGCTTGAAATATGTAGTTCCGTGATAGCTCAGTCGGTAGAGCAAATGACTGTTAATCAT
This sequence comes from Pseudomonas sp. 910_21, assembly GCF_052850735.1. Taxonomy (NCBI): domain Bacteria; kingdom Pseudomonadati; phylum Pseudomonadota; class Gammaproteobacteria; order Pseudomonadales; family Pseudomonadaceae; genus Pseudomonas; species Pseudomonas sp. 910_21. The sequence continues at coordinate 303,745 of NZ_VXCY01000010.1, forward strand.
TGGGTCCCAGGTTCGAGTCCTGGTCACGGAGCCAATTTCAAACCGGGGTATAGCGCAGTCCGGTAGCGCGCCTGCTTTGGGAGCAGGATGTCAGGAGTTCGAATCCCCTTACCCCGACCATTTTTGGGTCGTTAGCTCAGTTGGTAGAGCAGTTGGCTTTTAACCAATTGGTCGTAGGTTCGAATCCCACACGACCCACCATTTTTGAAACCAGTTCGCTGGAATCGAATCTTAAGATCAGAGGCCAAAAGCGCTGATCGAGGAAGGCGCCTCTTGTAGGTGCCTTTTTTTTACCGGGGTATAGCGCAGTCCGGTAGCGCGCCTGCTTTGGGAGCAGGATGTCAGGAGTTCGAATCCCCTTACCCCGACCATATTCACGAAAAAGGGCACCTCTAGAGGTGCCCTTTTTCGTTTGTCTGCAAAAAAGCGCTGAATCAAGGGGCCGCCCGGGAGGCAGCCGCCTTGTTGTCAGCCGAGGGGCAGTTCTTCCCAGGCCTTGCGTTGTTCAAGCAGGCGCTGTTCGAGGGTGACGATGGCCTGTTTCACCTGTTCCACGCATTCCGTGACCATGTCCAGGGACAGGTCAGGGCTCAGGCAGGCATCTTCTAGCTGGCGACAGCTCTCTACCAATTGTTCGCCCTTGACCACGCGCGCAGCACCCTTGATGCGGTGCGCCAACTCTGCCAGCTCGGCTGTCGCCTGCTTCTGGAGCGAGGTGTCGAGGCTCTGCATGTCCGTGCGATTGTTGCTGAGCAACTCACTCAAAATGTGATGCAACATCGTCGGTTCGCTGCCCACCAAGGTATGCAAGGACTCCAGGTCGAATACCCGGGGAGAGCGGGCGCTGGCTGGCTTCGGGGGCTGTTGGTTCTCGCGTTCCCCCTCATCGGCCTGTCCCATGGACAGCAGACGTTCTTCCAGCTCGTCCAGGCTGATGGGTTTGATCAGGCAATCATTCATTCCCGCCTGGATGCAACGCTCCACTTCCTCCTGCTGGGCGTCGGCGGTCAGGCCGATGATCATCATTGGCTCGCAGGCGTTGTCCCGTTCCTCCTGGCGAATTGCCCGGGTCATCTGGGCGCCATTCATGATCGGCATGTGACAGTCGGTGATGATCACGTCAAAGGCCTGCTCACGCCAGAGATGCAGTGCTTCCAGGCCGTTCTCCGCCTCGAACACGTCATGTCCGAGAAAGCACAGTTGTTGCTGCAGGACCTGGCGGTTCACCGGATGATCGTCCACCACCAGAATCTGCAAACGGTACATGTGGCGCTTCCTGACCTGAGGCGGACGCTCAGAGGTGGCCACGCGCTCCAGTGCTTGCAGGCGCAGCTCCACATCCACCCGGGTGCCATGGCCCAGGGCGCTGCTCATCGACACCTGTCCACCCATCATTTCGCACAGGGAACGGCAAATCACCAGGCCCAGGCCTGTGCCCTCGATGTTCTGCACATTGCGCTCTACTTGGGCGAACGGTTGGAACAGATGCTGCTGGCTGCAGGGAGAAATACCAATTCCCGAGTCTTCGACACTGAGCCTGACCCGTAGCAAAGAGTTTTCCACCAGATCGCCGGAGATGGTCACCTTGATAAAGCCGGCTTCGGTGAACTTGATGGCATTGCTCACCAGATTGGACAGGATCTGCTTGAAGCGCATCCCGTCCACCAGCACGTCGCCGTTGATGCTGGAGTCGATCTCGAGGATCAGGCTCAGGCATTTCTGCCGGGCGAGTCCCTCGAATACCCGGGCCACCGACTCCACCAGTTCGCGCAGGTTGGCGCGTTTTGGCGAGAGGCTCAGGCGTCCGGACTCGATGCGGGCGATATCGAGGATATCGCCGATGAGCTCCAGCAGGCTTTTGGCCGAGCTGTAAGCGATTTCAATGCTGGAGCGCTCGATCCGATCGCTGTCGGCGCGTTTGAGCGCCAGTTCCAGAATGCCGATGATGGCGTTCATCGGCGTGCGTATTTCATGGCTCATGGTGGCCAGGAAGGTGGTCTTGGCCCGGCTGGCCTCGTCGGCGAGATTCTTCGCCTCCTTCAGCTCCTGGACCAGATGACGGTGCTTGGTAATGTCCAACCAGCCACAGATCACGCCCTTAGTGACACCGTTGGCGTCCTGGAATGGCTGAATCCAGTGCTCGATCCAGACGTCCTTTCCCTGCAATTGCACGGCATACACGGAGGTAATGGTCTTGCCGTCGTTGATCGCTTGCAGGTAGTTCTGGTGCAGGTCGGGCTCTGCTGAAAAGTGCTCATTGGGCAGTTGCTGCACGGTCTTGTTCAAGACTTCTTCGGCAGTCAGCCCGACGCTCTGCAGATAGCTGCGGTTGCAGGACAGCATGTTGCCTTCGATGTCCCGGATATAGAGGGCCGGAGGCATGTTTTCTGCCAGGGTCTCGATAAAGCGCAATTGTTCATTGAGGGTTTTCTCGGCCTTGACCCTGCGGCGCAGATAGACGACCCAGAGCAGCGACAGTAGAAGCAGCAACGAAGCGCCGGCAATGATCTCGGCGATCATCAACGCATAGTCGCGCCAGGTTTCGCTGCTCATGCCCGGTGGCGATCGCCAGTGGTTGGCGATGGCGTTCAAGTCGTCCGTCGGGAGGCTGATCAGTGCCTTGTCGAGGATGGACTGCAGTTCCGAATCGCTTCGTCGCAGGGCAAAGCTGGCGGTTGCCTGGCTGGTGTGAATCAGGTCGGCAACCGCCAGGCGATTCTGGAACAGGCGGACAATGTAGTAACGCGAGGCCGGTAATGACACCACTGCGGCATCGGCGCCGCCGGCATAGACCATGTTCATGGCGTCCAGCGAGGTACCAACTTCGATCACTTCGGCTTTCGGGTAGAGCTTGCGCACATGTTGCAGTGTCACGTGCCCGCTAGGGATGGCCAGGCGCTTGTCTGTCAGGTCCCCTGGCCGTTGTGCCTTGCCTTCTTTGTCGGTCTGGGTCACGAGGACGAAGGGGCTGGTCAGAAAGGGACGGGTAAAGCGCAGGTTGTCCTCACGTTGTGTACTGGCGGTCATGATGGCCAGGTCGGCCTCTGATTTGCGCAAGGCTTCAATCTGTTCCGGGTAGCCGCCGTTGCGAGCGGTGACTTGGAAGTACAGCCCGGTGCGCTGTGATATTACTTCCAGCAGTTCAGCGGTGACGCCCGAGAAAATGCCGTTAGCGTCGAAGAAGGCAATGGGCGCCAGGTCGTCATTGATCACCAGGCGTATCACCGGATTACGGGCGATCCAGCGCGACTCTTCAGGCGTCAGTGCCACCTTTTCGTCCGACGGAATGAAGCCGCTACCTACCCAGCGTCGACTCAGGCTGAGGAGCTTTTCCTTACCGATAGCGTCGATGCTCTGGTTGAGAATCCGCAGCAGGCGCTGGTTATCCTCTTGCAGCGCATAGCTGTAGCCGCCTCGGGAAAAGTCGGCGAAGCGCTCGAACTTGAGAAAGCCGTAGTAGGAACGATTGATACGGAAGTAGGCGCTGAGGACATCGTCCACGTACATGTCGGTATGACCAAAGGCGGCTGCGGCTATGGCCTCGTCATGGGTGGGATAGACCATCAAGCGGGCCAAGGGAAAGCGTGACTGCAGTTGCGCGCTGTGTTCCTGGGCCACAGAAACTCGTAATCCGGCCAGATTGGAGGGAGATTTGCGTGACTCGTCATTGCGTTTGAACAGCGCCAAACGACCCTCGGCGAAAGGTCGGCTGAACCTGATGGCGTCGGCAGGCGGCTCGGAGCTGAAGCTGCCCAGCAGGTCGATGTTGTCAGTCTGCAACGCCTGCATGGCCTCGGCCCGGGTGGCGAAGGGTACGATCTTGATGCGAACCCCGAGCATCTGCCCAATCAGAGCGCTGACGTCAGCGGTAATGCCCTCGTAGTGATTGTCGTTGTAGCTGACGTTGAAGGGGGGCGGTTCTGTAGTCACGGCGCCGATTTTCAGTTCCGACTTGTGGCGCAGCCAGCGCCAGTCTTCATCCTCAAGGGCGAGGTCGTGGTGATCGAGGCGTACCGTGCTGTACAGCGTATTGGGCAACGTCGGAGGCTGGGCCGCTGCCGGTTGAGCACTCAATATCGCCAAGCAGATAAAAAGCCAGAAAAGTCGTGAATGCATGATCGCTTCAGATAGTAGGGGGCCAGATGACTCTATCAATGAGTAACAACGCAATGAGCGCGGGGCGGACGGTACAGGAACCTGTGCGACGGGTCGCCACTTTGATCTGTTGTCACAAGGGACTAACGGGTGCAGTAGGCAATGAAATGACTTTCCGGCATCGGCCGTGCGAACAGAAAACCCTGGGCTACTTCGCATCCCAGCTCCAGTAGGCGATCCTGCTGCTCGCGGGTTTCCACTCCTTCGATAATCAACGACATGCCCAATGAGCGGGCGAGCGCCACCGTATAGCTGATGACGGCGCTGCGTCTGGGTTGATGCCCCATCTTGCGCACGAAAGTGCCGTCAAGCTTGATCTGGCTGAAGGGCAGCTCGCACAGGCGATCCAGGGAGGAGTAGCCCGCACCGAAATCGTCCATGGCCAGGCCGCAGCCCATCACCCGCAGGCGTACCAGGTTCTCCAGGCTACTGGCGGGGGCGCTGATCAGGCTGGTTTCGGTGATTTCAAAGGTGATGCTGCTGGGTGGAACCTGAAACAGCGTGAGCAGTGAGGCGATGGATTCGGTCAGAGTCTGGGACGCCAGCTGTGATGGATGCAGATTGAACGAGAAACCCAGGGGGATGCCTTTTTGCGCCAGTTTGCGGCGCAGGGCCAGGCCCTGGTCGAACAGCTGCCAGAACAGGCGGTCCAGCAAGCAGTGGTGTTCCATGATGTGCAGGAAGTGTGAAGGCGGCAGTACTCCCAACTGTGGATGATTCCAGCGAGCCAGCGCTTCCGCACCCTGCAGAGACGCGTTGTCGAGTGTCACCTTGGGTTGGTAGTAGGGTTCGAATTCGCCGTTGTCCAGGCCGCGAATCACGTCCGTCAGGGTGGGGAGTTCGGACTTTTTCAGCGTTGTGACCAGACTGTGGCGCTGGTTCTGATAACGCGTCAGCAAGGTGGTCAGACGCTCCAGATTGAAGGGCTTGCCCAGATCACCGAGGAAGTTCAAGCCCAGGCGCTTGATCATCGAGACGGTGGTGTGTCGCAGAACCGGATCGATCTGGCTGCACAGGATCACCGAGTGCAGCTTTGCGCTTTGGCTGGCATGGCGCAGAAATGCCAAGCCGTCCATTCCGGGCATTTTCAAGTCACAGATGGCAATGTCCATCCTTTCGCACTGCTCCAGCAGCGCGAGTGCCTCACTGCCACTGGCCGCCTCATGCACCTGCCCGGGCATCACTTTTTTCAATGCCGTGACGGTAACCAGGCGTTGCAGCGGTTCATCTTCCAGAACCAGAACATTTAAATGTCGCATTGCCGGCTCATGTCATTATTTGACGGTCATAGTGCTTAAGGCTCTTGAGTCGCGGCCATGAGGCAAATCCCCATGTACAGTAGGAAATTTCCTATTGAAAAATCAGACCGTCTGATTCCTTAAGGAGAAGTCATTAACCCCTTGTATCGTTGGTTATTTGCCAGGAATCTGAATTTTCTGGGGGGCATCAAGGTATTACACACGCAATACCTATATGACATCAGCGTTTTATACAGATACGTAAGTTGCAGCTGATTGAGGTGCGGTTACGTATATTTTCCGGGCGGTCCGGCTCACCCGAAGGCCGGGTTTTTAAGGTGAAGTGACAATATGCACAGCGTATTGATAGTTGACGATCATCCCGTTGTTCGGCTCGCCGTTAAGGTTTTGCTGGAAAAGAACAACATGCGGGTGGTGGCCGAAACAGACAATGGATTGGATGCGCTGGAGCTGGTGCGCGAGCATGGGCCGGATGTGGTGATCCTCGATATCGGTATTCCCAAACTGGATGGCCTTAAGGTGCTTGCGCGCATCAAGGCACTGGGCCTGCCTACTGAAGTGCTGGTGCTGACCTCGCAGTCGATTGAGAGCTTCTGCCGACGCTGCATTCAGCTTGGTGCTCGGGGCTTTGTCAACAAGGAGGAGGACTTGGGCAATCTGGTAGTGGCTCTGAATGCAGTGTTGGCCGGTTACACCTTTTATCCGTCCCTGGCTTTGGACGTTTCCATTCCCGCAGCGGAGCAGCAGTCCGAGGCCGAGCAGATAGGCCAGCTGACCGATCGGGAAATGATTGTGTTGCAGTACCTGGCACAGGGTTATTCCAACAAGGCCATTGGAGAAAAACTGTTCTTGAGCAACAAGACAGTCAGCACCTACAAGACCCGACTGTTGCAGAAGCTGGGGTTGGGGTCGCAAGTAAGCCTGGCGGAGTTTGCCAAGCGCAATGCGTTGATTCCGTGAAGTGAACAGGGTCGGCTACTTGTAATGTCTGGTTTCACTTAGTTGTGTCTGTATCGCAACTGAACCATGGGGGCATGCTGATTTTGTTCTTTCTGCATGACTTGAAAAGTGCCAGGGCAGGCACCTAAGTGAAATGGACGGCATATGTTTTGATTGGGTTTCAGGGCCCATCCTGGATAAGCCCTGAAAGCTCTTGTTGCTTAAGATTTTTCTTGTTGGATTTCAGCGGTAATCGCTGCACTCTTCACGGTTTTTTTGCTTTGCAGATGCAGAGTCATCAAGAGAGCATTGAATATCCGAGCCGGGCGGTTCTGATCGTCGCTTCAGCGGTCGATGATGTTGTGCTGTGGTCCATAGGGTAGCCGGGTGATGTTTTCCGCGCCCCGGGAACTGATGATCAGAATGTCGTGCTCCCGATAGCCACCGGCACCTGGCCTGCCTTCGGGCAACCTGATCATCGGCTCCATGGACACCACCATGCCGGGCTCCAGCACTGTGTCCACGTCCTCACGAAACTCCAGCCCGGTCTCGCGTCCGTAGTAGTGATTGAGGATGCCGAACGAGTGGCCGTAGCCGAAGGTTCGGTATTGCAGCAGGTCGTGTTCCAGGTAGATTTCGTTCAACTCTCGGGCAATGTCGCTGCAGCGGACGCCGGGTTTGATCAACCGCAATCCGGCCTCATGCACCTTGAGGTTGATTTCCCAAACCCGCAGATGAGCGTCGGGGCAATGGCCAAGGAACAGTGTGCGCTCCAGCGCGGTGTAGTAACCGGCGATCATCGGGAAGCAGTTGAGGCTGAGGATCTCTCCCGGCCTGATTCGCCTCGAGGTCAGCGGATTGTGTGCGCCGTCGGTATTGATCCCTGATTGAAACCAGGTCCAGGTGTCCATCAATTCGGCTGCGGGAAAGGTCCTGGCGATTTCCCGAACCATGGCCTGTGTGGCGTGCAGGGCCACATCGTACTCCGGCACCTGATCCTGCAGGGCGTCGATGGCGGCGGCCCCACCGATGTCGGCGATGCGTGCGCCCTGGCGGATCAGCGCCTGTTCTTCTGCTGACTTGAGCATGCGCATGGTCATGCACTGCGCGGCGATATCCAGTAGTTGTGCCCGGGGATAAAGCTCGACGAAGGCTTGGTGGCTGGGCAGGGTGAGCTGGTCGAACTCCAGGCCCAGCCGTGTTGCCTGGGGCAAGGCCTGTTTGACCGCAACGAAGAAATTGCCCCGTTGCCAGTCGGTGTAGACCACCTGAGCATCACAGACTGCGCGACGCCCAGGCTGCCCTCCGTCGATATTGGCGCTGATCAGCACTGTGCGCTCCCGGGTCACTACCAGGGCGTACTGGCGGCCGAAAGAGCAATACAGGAAGTCGGCGTAGTAGTTGATGTTGTGATACGAGGTGAACAGCGCCGCGTCGATATCCTGTCGGGCCATGTAGGCTCGCAGCGTGCTCAGGCGCTGGGCGTACTCCTGCGCGGAGAAGGTTGAAGGGACTTTTTCACCGTTGCGGATCTGAAGGGTCTTGGGCATCTGCATGGCACGGGTCCTTGTCTGCAATGAGCGATGCGCGGCGCCACACTCGGGTGGGCCATGAAGTGGCATTGCAACAGATAGGGGCGGTGCAGGCATGCGTGGTACCGACCTTGAGGTGGTCGCCAGCGCTGCTTTTCAAAGGGGCTGGGGGAGGGTGCAACATGGGCCTCGTTCATGAAGAGCACGTCGACGGCGGGTAGCACAACCTGGTAGTTCTTATAGGTTTTGCCTGGCCGGTTCCTATCGAGCGTGGCATTCTAGGCCCTGCTGTTAAGGATCAGACAGTAAGGAAACTGAACGGATGCAAAGCAGGCTCGCGGAAGTTAACACACGCCTTTTGCCAGGAAACTCATTGCATGAGCGAATGGCGGGGACCATGGACATGGCCTCGGCGCTGGGGTTCGATGCCCTGGTTTACGACTACAGTCCGGTGCCCTTTGATCAGCAAGGCGAGCTGATCATTCCCAGTGCAATGGTCTGCAATACCCCAAAGGACTGGCTGGAACTCTGGTGCGACGAGGGGTATTACCATATCGACCCGGTCCAGCAGGTGGCTCTGGACAGCACCTCTCCCTTTATCTGGTCCTACAGGCCCGAGGCGGAAACCGTCTTGCGCCAGGCCATGGGTCAGCAGCACGCGCCGGTATCGAGTTACCTGCAGCATCATCAGATGTCCCATGGCATGACCGTTCCCATCCACTTGCCTGGGGGTGGTTTCGCCAGCCTGACCGGTTTGCGCTCGGGCAGTACCCAGGTGGCCTTGCATGACCTGCAACAGGTCCTGAGGGATTTCACACTTCTTTCTCATGCGCTGCAGGAACACCTCTATCCGCAGCTCAGTAAAAGTATTCGCAGCTATCCGGTTCAACTGACCAGGCGTGAGCGCGAGTGCCTGAAATGGGCGGCCGAGGGCATGACCTCCGGCGAAATTGCTGAGCGCCTGCAGCGTTCCGTGGCCACCATCAACCTGCATCTGACCTCGGCGATGCACAAGTTGGGCGCCAAGAATCGGGTTCAGGCCGTGGTTCGAGCAGTTCACTATCGTTTGTTGGAAAACTGAAGCGAGCACAAGTGGCCCTGTCTTATCGCTGATGCTGGGTGCAGGCCGAAGATTGAAAGACACAGGGTGATCGTCATCAGGGAGTGATGCGCAATGAAAGCAAGTAAACCACCACAGGAAGGTTATGCCTCCTTTGGCTCCTGGCAGACCTGGTATCGGGTGACGGGGGATCTGCGGAATGGTCTGACGCCCCTGGTGATACTGCACGGTGGCCCGGGCTGCACTTATGACACTGTGGATGCCTTCAGGGATGTAGCTGCCAGTGGCCGGGCAATCGTTCAGTTCGATCACCTCGGCAGTGGATTCTCCACTCACCTGGAGGGCAAGCCCTGTTCATTCTGGAGCGTCGAATTGTATCTGGAGGAACTGAACAATCTTCTGGATCACCTGCGCATCAGTGAGGATTACGCCTTGCTCGGGCATTCCTGGGGTGGGGCTCTGGCCAGCGAGCATGCCGCGTTGGCCCCAGCGGGCCTGCGTGCCCTGATCATTGCCAATGCTCCGGCCGACATGCGGACCTGGCAGGCTGAAACCCTGGGTTTGCGTGAGGCTTTGCCAGAGGGGGTCTTGCAGACGCTGATTGGCCACGAACAGGCTGGAACCCTCCATAGCGCCGAATATGTGCAGGCCTCGCAAGTATATTTTGAGCGGCACGTTTGCCGGCTTCGGCCTTGGCCGGAAGAGGTGGTGCGAATCTTTTCCAGGGGATGTTGCGCTACCGCGATGGAAGGTGCGCCGCAGCGGGCTGAGAACTTCCCTCTACTGAGCAACCTGCAGGACTGGAGCATTGTCGAGCGCCTGCCACGGATCAAGGTGCCGAGTCTGCTGATCTCAGGACGTTACGACGAAGCGACTCCAGCAGTGGTCAAGCCCTATCTGGAGAACGTTCCGGACATCCGCTGGGCACTGTTCGAGAACTCCAGCCACATGCCTCATATCGAGGAGCGGGTTGCCTGTATGGGAACGGTGGTGAGCTTTCTGGATGAGTGCCTGTAGCCCGCCCATGCGCCCCGCTACCTTGCGTAGCGGGGCGTACGTTCAAGCGCTTAGTGCAACTTCAAGCGTGGGTCGGTGCCTCGTCCAATCCGGCTGCCGAGCATCAGCATCGCCGTGCGGAACACCCCGTACAGTGCCATCTGGTGCATGCGGTAGAGCGAGATGTAGAACATCCTCGCCAGCCAGCCTTCGAGCATCACACTGCCGGTGAGATTGCCCATCAGGTTGCCCACCGCCGAGAAGCGCGATAGGGAGATCAGCGAGCCGTAGTCGGTGTACTTGTAGGTCGGCAGATCCTTGCCTTCGATGCGCAGTTTCAGCGACTTGGCCAGCAATGAGGCTTGCTGGTGCGCAGCCTGGGCCCGTGGCGGCACATTACGGTCGCTGCCCGGTTGCGGGCAGGCGGCGCAGTCGCCGAAGGCGAAGATGTTCTCGTCACGGGTGGTCTGCAGGGTTGGCAGTACCTGGAGCTGGTTGATGCGGTTGGTTTCCAGGCCGTCGATGTCCTTGAGGAAACCCGGCGCGCGAATGCCTGCTGCCCACACCTTGAGGCTGGCGGGAATGGTTTGGCCATCAGCGGTGATCAGACTGTCGGCGGTGACTTCACTGACTGACGCGTTGGTCAGTACTTTGACCCCGAGTTTCTCCAGGGTCTTGTGCACCGGCCCGCTGATGCGCTCGGGCAGGGCCGGCAGCACCCGTGGCCCAGCTTCGATCAGGGTGATGTGCATGTTTTCTGGGAGGATCCGGTCCAGACCGTAGGCGGCCAGCTCATGGGCGGCGTTGTGCAGTTCCGCCGCCAACTCCACACCGGTGGCACCGGCGCCGACGATGGCTACGCTGATCTGTTCCACGGCATCTGTCTGCCCGGCGTGGGCTCGCAGGTAGTGATTGAGCAGTTGCTGGTGAAAGCGCTCGGCCTGCTTGCGGGTGTCGAGGAACAGGCAATGCTGGGCGGCACCCTGGGTGCCGAAGTCGTTGGTGGTACTGCCCACGGCGATCACCAAGGTGTCGTAGCCCAATTCACGGGCCGGCAACAGTTCTGTGCCTTCCTCGTCATAGGTGGCAGCCAGTTGGATCTTTTTCTGTTGACGATCGAGCCCGCTCATACGGCCCAGCTGGAACTCGAAGTGGTTCCATTTTGCTTGGGCAACGTAGTTGAGTTCGTCTTCAGAGGAGTTCAGTGAGCCGGCGGCCACTTCATGCAGCAGGGGTTTCCAGATATGGGTCAGGTTGGCGTCCACCAGCATCACACTGGCGGTGCCGCGCTTGCCCAGAGTCTTACCCAGGCGGGTCGCCAACTCCAGGCCGCCGGCGCCGCCGCCAACGATGACAATACGATGAGTCATGGGGATATCTCGCAAGGCTAAAAGAAATCGGTGCAGTCAACCGAGCGAGCGCGATGCAGCTCATAGCGTCAGGTAACTGATAAAACGGCTCAACAGGCCCAGGGCGACCGTCACCACGACCACCACCACAAGGAGCATCCACGGCCGAAAGGGCCGGCGCTCGACTCGGTGCTGGGGCAGTTGCAGGTATTCTTCGACATGGCGTTGGTCGTCGGGGTTCAGGCGGCTGCTCATAAAGGGCCTCGTCAGGTAGACGTCGCAACACAGGGGAATGTTACAGCGCGATGCAATCGAGCATTTACCGAGCATAGCCGCTGTCGCGTGGGGGCTCGATGACGAGATCCCGGCGTTGGCAGGCAAGAGCGCTTTTTTACCATTGCTCGGGATATTGCGCCATGCCCACGGGAGGCGGATTGACGGACTTTACAAACTGATGCCGACGTCGAAAACGATACTGCGGCCCAGGTTGCTGCGCAGAAACTCCGGCGCATCCGGGTGGGCGAACAGCACCCGGGCGAAGGTCGGTCCCACCAGCGACAGCGACCGCCAGCCCTGGCGCAGGTATTCGGTGGGCGGTGGGAAGTGGCTGTTCAGGTCCAGCACTTCGCGCTTGAGGGCGGCGAAGGCAATGATGTCCAGTTCCCCCAGGTCCATCCCCCGCTCCTTGTAGTTGTGGGCCTTTTTGCGCAGGGTCGGCGCCAGGCGCAGCAACAGTTCGTTGGCCGGGATGCGCTTGGGCTTGGCTTCGCGCCGTACCAGTTGGCTCAGGGAAAATGCGCTGCGCCGGCGTTGCAGCTCGTCGCGCCATTCATCATTGAGTCGGCGGCCTTCATCAAGGACGAAGAACACCTCGAAGCTGGCATCGCGAAACAGCACATCCGGCGGCTCCTGCCCAGCGGCGCTGAATTCGTCGTTGCGATAGGGAATATTCAGGCCTTGCAGCAGGCGCTGGCAGACCCAACGCTCACGCTCCCATTTGCGGGCATTGGACAGAAACGCGTTGGCTTGTTCGGCCTGAATGGTGAGCAGGCGCAAAAAATCTGAGTCATCCATATCCCCAAGCTTAGCGCTCAAATATGACCTTAAAAACTACGCTTCTCGAAAAACCTCTGCACCCGGTCTCCGGCAGTGCCTGCTGGAGGCTGCCAAGGGGCGGTGTAGACTGTTTGCCGTCCTACCCCTCGATAAGGAGTGTGCAGTGAAGCGCTGGTCAATTCTGTTGCTGGGCCTGTTGCCCTTGTGGGCCCAGGCCCTTGAAGTCGGTGAGCGTCTGGCACCCTGGACCTTGCTGGATCAGTTCGATCAAGCCTACAGCCTCGATTCCCAGGCGCAGATCCTTCTGGTGGCGCGAGGTATGGACGCGGCCAAGGTGGTGAACGGGGCGCTCAAGGACAAGCCCAAGGATTATCTGCAGGCGCGTCACGGGGTGTTTGTCGCGGATATCCAGCGCATGCCAGCGCTGATCGCCAAGCTGTTCGCGGTGCCGGCCATGCGTGACTATCCCTACCGGGTGATGCTCGACCGCGAAGGGCGTGTGGCCTCTCGTTACCCTGCCGCCGAGGACAAGGTCCTGTGGCTGCAACTGCAGGATGGCCAATTGGTGTCTCGGCAGGAATTCGCTACCGTCGAGCAACTGCAGGCCGCGCTGGAGAAAGTCCGGCCATGATCAGCGCGGCGCTGCTGTCACCGGAAAGCCTGAGCATCGGTTGGCTGCTGTATGTGGCGGTAGTGATCTGGGCGGTGCTGAGGGCGCCCTGGGTCGAGCTGTTCACCGATAGTCGCCGTCAGCATTTACTGTTCGGAACAGTGTTTGCGCTGTTTCTGCTGTGGTTGGTGCGCCGGGATTTCGACACAGGAGTGTCCTATCACTTCATCGGCATGACGGCGGTGACCTTACTGCTGGACTGGCCTCTGGCGATTGTCGGTGGCCTGATTGCGCAACTGGGGTTGCTGGCCCTGGGGCGGCAGGACCTGGCGGCGCTGGGGGTCAATGGCGTTTTGCTGATCCTGTTGCCGGTGGCGGTAACCGAGGCCTGTGCCTGGCTGGTGGAACGGGCCCAGCCGCGCAACCCCTTCGTCTATATCTTCTGCTCCGGGTTCTTCGCGGCGGCCCTGTCGGCGCTGTTCTGCCTGCTTTGCGGCCTGGGGCTCTTGTGGCTCGACGGGCGTTTTGTCATGCCCGAATGGCTGGAGGATTTTGTCGGTTACCTTTGGCTGATCATCTTTCCGGAGGCATTTATCAACGGCATGGTGATCAGTGCCCTGGTGGTGTTCTGCCCGGAATGGCTGGAAACCTTCAATCGCACCCGCTACCTCTCTGCGCCCTGGAAGGATGAGGACCCGCGCCCTTGATCCATATCAACTCCGAGCCTGGGGCCGCGCTGCATGCTCGGCAAAAATCTCAGGAGTGCGGTCATGAGTGTCTATCAGTGGGCTCGGCAGGAAGTGTGCGACAGTCTGCACAGTGCCCAGCAGGAAGGATTTGAAGCGGGGTTGAGCCTGCGGGCGCTGCTCAGTGCGGTGGTGCAGCAGAGCAAGAGTGTACGTAGCATCGAGGATCTGGCTGACGAGTTGCAGTTCCTCGCGGAGAACCTCGATGACGATCAGGACTACAGCTTCATGCGGCCCTGATCGGCGTCGGTTCGAGCACTCAGTGAGCGCGGGGCGGCAGTTCTTCCGAGAACAGTTCGTCCTCGGCATCCGGGCTCACTGGAATCTTGTGTTCCTCGGCAGCCCAGGCCCCCAGATCGATCAATTTGCAACGGTCGGAACAGAACGGCCGGTTGGTGTTGGCCGCGGTCCATTCCACGGGGGCGCCACAGGTTGGGCATTCAACGGTCAGGGGTTGGCTCATGACTGGCCTCCACGCAAAGTTAGGTAAAAGTGATGCAGGCGTTCGACCTCACTGCGCAACCAGGCCTGATCGCGGTCATTGACCAGCACATCGTCGGCGTGACGCAGGCGCTCCTCGCGGCTGGCCTGGGCCTGAAGAATCGCCTGGACCTGCTGTTCGCTGATCTGGTCGCGCTGCAAGGTGCGTTCGATCTGCAATTGTTGCGGCACATCGATCACCAGAATCCGTTGGGTCATCCGTGACTGGCCTGACTCGATCAGCAGTGGCGACACCAGAATCGCATAGGGCGATTCGGCACGGGCCAGATGGCTGACGATCTCCTCGGCAATCAGCGGGTGCAATAGCGCCTCCAGCCAGCGTCGCTGTTCGGGGACTTCGAAGATCAGCTTGCGCAGGGCCGCACGATCCAGTTGGCCATCGGCCTGCAACACGCCGTCACCAAAGTGCCGGGCAATCTGTTCCAGGGCCGGGCGCCCGGGCTCCACCACCCAGCGAGCGGCGTGATCGGCATCGATCACATGCACTCCCAGGTCGATGAAGTGCTGGGCGGCAGCGCTTTTGCCGCTGCCGATGCCGCCGGTGAGGCCGAGGGTCCAGGGTGTGTTTACGGAGCGAGTCATTGGAAACCGACAAACTGCAAATAGAAGTCGGTTATTTGACCACTCCAGAGCAAGGCAATCCAGCCGGCAATGGCCAGAAAGGGGCCGAAGGGGATGGGCGTCGAAGTTTTGGCCCGGTTCAGGCGCAACAGGACAGTGCCGAGAATCGCTCCCACCAGGGAAGACAGGAGCAAGGTCAGCGGCAGGATCTGCCAGCCGCCCCAGGCGCCAAGCATCGCCAACAGCTTGAAGTCGCCGTGGCCCATGCCGTCCTTGCCGGTCAGCAGTTTGAACAGCCAGAACACCGACCACAGGCACAGATAGCCGAGCACTGCGCCCCACAAGGCATCCTCCAGGCTCGCCAGCAGCCCGAAGCTGTTGGCGATCAGTCCCAACCACAGCAGTGGCAACACCAGCACGTCCGGCAGCAGTTGGTGATCGGCGTCGATCAGGCTCATGGCCAGCAGCCCCCAGCTGAGGATCAGCAGCAGGCCCGCGGGCCAGCCGAAACCGAAGTGCCAGGCGACGAACGCCGAGATCAGCCCGCAAGCCAGTTCGGTCAGCGGGTAGCGCGGGCTGATGGCGGTCCTGCAGTGAGCACAACGGCCCCGCAGCCACAGATAGCTGAGCAGGGGGATGTTCTCCCAGGGCCGGATCGGTTGTGCGCAATGGGGGCACTGGGAGTGGGGCAGCAGCAGGTTGTAGGGCGCCGTCACAGGCTCGGGGGCCAGTCCCAGCACTTCGTGGGCCTGAGCCCGCCAGTCGCGTTCAAGCATCTTCGGCAGACGCCACACCAGCACGTTCAGAAAGCTGCCCACGAGTAGCCCCAGCACCAGGGCGGCAGTCACGAAGGCCATGGGGTAAAGGGTCATGACTTCAGTCAAGGACATGTTCAGATCGCTGTACCGAGTTGAAAGATGGGCAGGTACATGGCTACCACCAGGGCGCCGACGATACTGCCCAGGAGGACCATGATCAACGGCTCCATGAGGCTGGTCAGGCTGTCGACCAAGTGGTCCACCTCGACCTCATAATGCGCTGCGACTTTTTCCAGCAGATGATCCAGCGTTCCGGATTCTTCACCGATGGCGGTCATCTGGATCGCCATAGTAGGGAAGACGCCGCTGGCGCGCATGGCAAAGTTCAGTTGCATGCCACTGGCCACCTGTTGGCGGATGCGCTCCACCGCTTGCCTGTAGACCTTGTTGCCACTGGCTCCGGCCACTGAATCCAGGGCCTGAACCAGGGGCACGCCAGCCGCGAAGGTGGTGGCGAGTGTGCGGGCGTAGCGGGCCACTGCGGACTTGTGCAGCAGGGGGCCGGCCAAGGGCAGGCGCAGCAGTCCCTGATCCACAGCGTCCCGCAGGCGCGCTGAGCGCCGATAGGCCTGCCTGATCCCGCCCCCCATCAGCAGGCCGGCACTGAGCAACCAGCCGCCGTGGCTCTGGATGACGTGGGAAAGGGCGATGACCCATTGGGTCAGTAGCGGCAATTGGGCATTGAACCCGGCGAACAGGCTCTGGAATTGGGGAACCACCTTGAGCAATAGAATGCTGCTGACCAGGATGGCTACGCCGATCACCGCCAAGGGGTAGACCATGGCCTTTTTTACCCGGGCCTTGAGGTTCTCGCTTTTTTCCCTGTAGGTGGCGACCCTTTCCAACAGGGTATCCAGGGCTCCGGCCTGTTCGCCGGCATCCACCAGATTGCAGTACAGCTCGTCAAAGTGGCGCGGATGCCGGCGCAGCGCCGTGGCCAGGCTGGAGCCGGCCTCGATGTCGCGCTTGAGGCTGGCCAGCAGTTGGCGCATCAACGGCTGGACGAAACTCTCGGCAATGATTTCCAAGGCTTGCAGCAGGGGCACGCCGGCCTGCATCAGGGTTGCCAGTTGCCGGGTGAACAGGGCGATCTCCCGGGCCTTGACCCGCTGACCCAGTCGCAACCAGACCCTGGGTTTGCGGCGTACCCGAGTTGGAGTGATGCCCTGCCTGCGCAATTGGGCTCGGATCAGCGCCGGGTTTGCAGCGCTCAACTCGCCGGCCATCTTGTGGCCCTGGCCGTCGGTGCCTTGCCACAGATAGACGCTGGCAACGGGTGCTTTTACCGCCATGGTTCGATCCTTGATGCAGGGATGAGCTTCCTGAAGCCTAGCTGCCGGGCACCTGCCGCATAGGGTCACGAGATGACGGAATTTGTCAGTTTGTGCGACTCCTTGCGCTCAAGGCCATGGGCTATCACCGCTGCAGCCCTTGAATTCCGTGGGGGCGACCCTGGCACAGGGCATGCTTCAAGCCTTGCTGATTATCCAAGGTGCATTCTTGCCAGGAGGCAGCCCATGAAACATCAATCCGCTTTTACCCTGATCGAATTGCTGGTGGTGGTAGCCATCATTGGCATTCTCGTCACAGTGGCGATGCCGCTGTATGCCAAGTACCAGGTGCGGGCCAAGATGATTGCCGCGCTGGCCGAGGCGTCGGCGCTGAAGGTCAATGTCGAGGACCTGCTCAACCAGGGGACCGATCCGACTCTGGCCCTGGTCGGTGGCACGCCCCTGACGTCGAACTGCCGAATGAATGCCGAGGGCACGGCAGCCACCGGTGAAGGCAGTATTGGCTGCACCCTCCTCAATGCTCCGGGCCCGGTGTTGAACAAGACGCTGGTACTGAGCCGTTCGCCAGCTTCCGGATGGACGTGCACCACCACAGTGGAGGCCGATTATGCGCCCAAGGGCTGCGTTACGGACGACGCCTAAGTCTCGGCAGGCTGCTGTGCAGCGGGCTTGATGGACCGCATCGAAAAAGCCGCAACTTGCATGCAGATTGTTGGGCGGTCATGCATTTTGCATGATGTCGATTTTTCGGCTTTATTATAAGTTATTGTTTTTTATGGATATTTTATGGTGTCTAGACTTGGCACAGCACCTGCAATATCCCTCATAACCCTGTTGCCAGGACACGGCGCAGGCTTTCTAAAAGAACAGGAGTTACTCGTATGAAGAAGTTCGCTATTGCTGCTGCAACTGCTACCGCTCTGACCCTGACCATGGCCAACGCAGCATTTGCGCAGACCACTCAAAGCACCCAGTCGCCTATGGTTGTGGCTGCCGGTGAAGTGACCAAGGCCAAAGAGGCCACCTCCGATACCTGGATCACCACCAAAGTGAAAAGCGATCTGGTAACCGAGAAAGGCATTCCTGGCACCGACATCAAGGTTGAAACCAACAAGGGCGTCGTATCGCTGTCGTCCACCGTGGCCATTACTGAGTCGCAGAAAGCCACTGCAGTGGCAATCACCAAGAAAATCAAAGGCGTTAAAGCGGTCTCTGCCGACGGCCTGAAAGCCGAGTAAGACCCCAAGCTTCTCGCCTGGACAGGGAGAGGGTGCGGTAGACGAGCCAAGTGATACGTCTGCCGCTTCTTTCAAGGGTTCATGCGGAAGATCACAAGGATGTGATCATTACAGGCCCCGGCACATTGTGTCGGGGCCTGTTCTATTAGGCGGGGGTACGCCGCTCAAGGCGGCGCGGGCCTTACTCGCTGTCCAGGTGCAGCGGGGTGACCACCTTGCCGTCGCTTTCGGCCTGGCCGAGGTTGGCATCAATGAAGTAGACCCGGTCATCGGCCAACTGGCCCTTGTCCACCAGGAAGTCCTTGATACTGCTGGCCCGTTCCTGGCCCAGTTGGCGCAGCAACACGTCGCTGCCGCTCCAGAACTTGATCAGCCCCTCACGCAGTTTGGCACTGCGCTCGTCGCGGCTGAGCTGGGCCCATTCGGCTGGAGGTTGCTGTTTCAGGCGGGTGCGGTAGATGCCTTCGAGCAATGGCGATTTCTCGCCCTCGGGAACCTGCAGCAAGGATGCCTGGGCCGGAACCTTGTCGCCGCGCCGTTGCAGGATCTTGTAGTAGTTGTACTGGTATTCACGCTCCAGACGCTGTTCGGCGATCAGTGGACCGTCGCTGCTCTGGGCGCTAGTGCCTTCGATCTCCAGGCGCAGGGTCGGACGCTCCTTGAGGGCCTTGGCCAGGGTGGTGAGGGCCGACTCGGACTCCTTGCTCAACTCGCTGGAGCCCGGGGCGAAGGACACATTGCTCAGGTCTTCGGAACCGCCGCCAGTGACCAGGCCGCCAATGAACTTGAAGGGTGCCTGGGCTGCTCGCAGCACCAGATTGCGCAGGGTCTGCCAGACGATTGGCATTACGCTGAACTGCGGGTTGTTGAGGTCGCCGGAAATCGGCAACTCGATGGAAATCTTGCCGTCGGTGTCTTTCAGCAGGGCCACGGCCAGGCGGATCGGCAGGTCCACGGCGTCCGGGCTGTCGACCTTTTCACCCAGTTGCAGTTGTTCGACCACCAGTTTGTTCTCGGCCTTGAGCTGGCCCTTGGTGATCATGTAGTGCAAGTCGAGGTTGAGTCGGCCCTTGCGAATACGGAAACCGGCGAACTTGCCGGAATAGGGCGTCAGGGTGGTCAGCTCCACTCGCTTGAAGCTGGTGGCGATATCCAGTGCGGCCATTGGATCGAAGGGGTTGACGCTGCCCTTGATGGTCACTGGAGCATAACGGTCGACCTTGCCCTTGACGTCCACTTCCGCCGGCTTGGCCTGGCGGCTGTCGATGGTGCCGATATGCCCGTTGAGTTGCTGGACTGCGGTGGCGAAGTTCGGTGTCAGGCTCAGGTCGGCGAAGTTGGCCGAACCATCGTTGATGGCGATTTCACCAATGTGAATACCCAGTGGCTTGCTGGAGCTTGGGGCGGGCTTGCCCGAGGATTTGCTGCTGCCACCTGCGGGTTGTGGAATCAGCAAGTCGTCGATATTGGTGGTGCGGTCATCGTTGATGATGAAGCGCGCATAAGGCTGCATCAGGTTGACTCGGCTGATGGTCAGGCTGTCACCGTGCTGATAGTTCAGGCCCTCCACCACCACTTGTTTCCACTTTACGAAGTCGCGGGTCTTGAGGGTGTCCAGGGTGTGCAACTGATCCACTTCGGCCCGGCCGGTGATGCTGAAAGTCAGCGGCTCGACTTTCTTCAGGTCCACCGCCAGGTCACTGCCGAGCATGCCGCTACGCAGTTCCAGGCGAATGAACGGGCTGATGTAGGACTGGGCGACCCGCAGGTCGATGTCTTTGGTCTGCACCTTGAGTTTGGCGGTGATGGGGTTGAGGTTGACCTCGCCGGTGGCGCTGACCTTGCCTTGTTTACCCAGGCCGGTATCGAGCTTTAGGGTGAAAGGCGACTGGTTGAGGCTGTCGAAGTTCTTCAGGTCCAGGTTCAGCGGGCCCACATCCAGGGCCACGGCCGGTTTGGCCTGGCGGTCGGCCAGGTGCACCTGATAGTTGCGCAGCTCCACGTCCTTGAGCAGAACCTGCCAGGGCTTGCCGGGGGCTGCGGGATCCTTGGGGGTGTCGGCTGTGGCTGGCTGAGGCTTGGCGGCCGGCTTGGCGGGTTGGCTGGCGAAGAGCTTTTGCCAGTCCAGTTGGCCATCGGCTTCAAGGGCGGCCCAGGTCTCCAGCTTCTGGCTGCGGATCTTGCCGACTATTACGTGCTGCTTGGCCAGGTCCACCATTGCTTCGCTGATATCCAGGCGCTCCAGGCGCGCCAGGGGGCGACCGTCCGGGGCCTTGATGGCAAATGGAGCAATGCTGATGGAGGTATTGTCCAGGAGCAGTTCGGTTTCCTTGGTCAGGCTGAATTTATAGTGGGTGCTGAGGTTTACCACGCCGTCTTCCAGCACCAGCGGTACGGCATCACGTACATAGGGCCACCAGGCTTTCATCTTGCCGTCGGTGACTTTCAAGGTGCCTTCGGAAGTCAGCGGGGTCACGCTGAAGTTGCCGCTCCAGTCGATCTGTCCGCCTTCCGGGCCGGTGGCCACCAGGGTCATGTCGGCGCTGTCATCCGGCAGGGTGCTGAGGTTCTTCAATTCAAAGTCGAGTTTGTTGTAGAGAAACTCGATGGGCTCGCTGGGGCGCAGGTCCTTGAAGTGCAGATAGCCGCCCGCCAGCTTGATGCGTTCAATGCGAACGGGAAACGGCTTGGCGTCGGGATCGCTCGGGGTCGGTTCGCTGGCAGGCAGCTTGAACAGGGCCAGGAGGTTGAGCTTGCCTTCCTTGTCAAAGAGGATCTCGGTCTTGGGCTGGTCCAGTTCGACGTCCGCCAGATGCAGGGCGCGTTTCCACAGACTGTCCAATTGCAGATTGGCGTAAAGGCGCTCGAAGGCAATTTGCTCCTTGCCCGGTTCGCCGATGCTCAGGCCCCAGAGGGTCAGTTCCAGGCTGAAGGGGTTGAGTTCGATACGCTGAATATGAGCCGGAGTCGTGGCGTAGTTGGCCAGTTGCTGGTTGGCCACCCGCAAGGCAATGCCCGGCAAAATCAGAAAGCCCAGCAGACTGTAAAGGGCGAGAGCGGTCAACAAGGCGCAGAGAGCGCGAATCAATCCTTTGGTCATGCGAGGCTTCATCTATCTGAATCGGAAGTGCCTTGGAGTATGGCACGCGTTTACGGTTCCGAAACCATCACAGTCTTCAGGATTGTTCAGATTTTTTGCCCTTGATCAAAGTTGCAGGATCAGTGTTTTCAGCGGCGGTTGTCCGTCCTGGGAAGGGAAGTCCGCAGCAGGGGCAAGGACCTGGCAATCGCGCACAGGCCGCCCGGCTTTCTCGGCACAGCGCAACACTTGCTCTCGCCAGTCCTGCAACGACACCTTGGCCAGGTTGTTACAGCAGATCAGCACACCCTCTTCGGCGGTGGCCAGCAGTGCCGGCTTCAGCAGGCTCTGGTAATCACGCAGCAGGTCGACGGTGCCGAAGGCACTCTTGGCCCAAGCAGGAGGGTCCAGCAGGACCAGATCGTATTGGCGTTGTTCAAGACGTGGGTAGCTGGGGAGCTTCTGTCCGCGTCGCTGACTGATGGGCAGGCCCGCCAGTTGGCGGATCGCTGGGAAGTAGTCCGACTGCACGAACTGCATGCCGGGTAGCTGCGGGTTGAGTTGGCCGTTTTCCCGACCTACCGCCAGATTGCCTTCGGCGAAGTCCAGGTTGCAGACCTCCCGGGCGCCTCCGGCTGCAGCGCTGAGGCCGACGCCACAGGTATAGGCAAAAAGATTGAGCACGCTTTTCCCGGCACTGTGCTGCTTGACCCAGCCGCGAGCGTTGCGCAGGTCGAGAAACAGCAACGGGTCTTGCCCGGCATGACGGCCACGGACTCGATAATTCAGTCCCCATTCGTGGCCGACCAGATCCGCCAGGGCGCTGTCCTCGGCGCGGTACACCGAGTCTTCACGGTCGATACGCGAGTTGCCTCGGGAGCGATCGTTGTAGACCAGCAGGGTCGACAGGTTCAGCTGTTGATTGATGGTCTCGTGCAGTTGCAGCAGGGCATCGCGTTCCAGCGTCTGGTGAAAGCTCTGTACCAGCAGTTGCGGCCCATAACGGTCGACGGTCAGGCCACCGGCACCTTCCTGGCTGCCGTGGAACAGGCGATAGCAGTCGGTACCTTGCTGGTGCAGTTCGGCGAGCAGGTCTTGACGGTGATCGAGGGCGGCGCGCAGCGCCTGATTCAAGGAAGACATGCAGGGCGCCTTGGAGAAGAGGAATAAGGCGCCGCAGTTTACCAGCGTCCCGCCAGTTGTAGGAGCCAGCTTGCTGGCGAAAGCGGCCTCACGGGTGCCTTCGCTGGCAAGCCAGCTCCTACAGGGGGCGGTTGTTGCGGGGGTGGTCCGCGCCGGTTAGCGCTCGATGGCCAATGCCACGCCCTGACCGCCGCCGATACACAGGGTCGCCAGACCTTTCTTGGCATCGCGCTTGAGCATTTCATGCAGCAGGGTCACCAGCACCCGGCAGCCCGACGCGCCGATCGGGTGGCCGATGGCAATGGCGCCGCCGTTGACGTTGACCTTGCTCGCGTCCCATTCCAGCTCCTTGGCCACGGACAGGGATTGTGCGGCGAAGGCTTCG
>NZ_VXCY01000011.1:0-277695 GCF_052850735.1 Pseudomonas sp. 910_21
CCGTGGGTAACCCGGCAGGACGCCGGGTTAGCCGCCACCCGGCCAGGGATGGCCGGTGGCGGCGGCCCACGGATCAATGCCGGAGTGAGGGCATGCCGAGCCTAGGCGAGGCACCGAGTGGAGGGGCAGAGCGTTTTGCTTACTTTTGCGCTTTTCAAAAGTGAGCCGCTGTAAGAGCGGAACCATAAGTGGCCGCACCCGCAGCACCGGATATGCACCCAACCCCCGCTGTAAAAGCGGAACCGTAAGCCGCCACACCCGCAGGAATGGATATGCACCCAACCCCCGCTGTAAAAGCGGAACCGTAAGCCGCCACACCCGCAGGAACGGATATGTACCCAACCCCGCGGTAAGAACAAAAACCGTAATCAGCCCCACCCGCACCACCGGATATGCACCCCACCAGGAGGCACAAGCAATGACCACCCAGCTCCCCTACGCCTGGGCCAAATCTCAACGCATTCTCCTGCGTCACAGCGAGGAGGGCGCCACCCTGCTGGTCTGCCCCTCGACCCCCGGCTGGTCGATCAGCGAAGCCCGCCGCCAGTTCGGCCCCGCACGCCTGGAGCGCATCCGCGACGACGAGCTCGACGGGCTCTTGGCCACGGCCTACGCCGACACCGGCAGCGCCGCGGCGGTGGTCGGGGCAGCGGAGAATGAGGTGGACCTGGACCGCCTGATGCAAGACATGCCGGAAATCACCGACTTGCTGGACACCCAGGACGGTGCCCCGGTGATCCGCATGATCAACGCCTTGCTCACCCAGGCCGCGCGGGATGAGGCCAGTGATATCCATATCGAGCCCTTTGAAACCCACTCGGTGGTGCGCTACCGGGTCGACGGCACCCTGCGCGACGTGGTCTCGCCACGCAAGGCGCTGCACGGGGCACTGGTGTCGCGGATCAAGATCATGGCCCAGTTGGATATCGCCGAAAAACGCCTGCCCCAGGACGGGCGCATTGCCTTGCGGGTGGCCGGGCGGCCCATCGACATTCGTGTGTCCACGGTGCCCACCGGCCACGGCGAGCGGGTGGTGATGCGTCTGCTGGACAAGCAGGCCGGGCGCCTGCAACTGGAAACCCTGGGCATGGACCCGGATGTCCTGGCGCGTCTGGATGGCTTGATCCGTCAGCCCCACGGCATCGTCCTGGTCACCGGTCCCACCGGCAGCGGCAAGACCACCAGCCTCTACGCCGCCCTGGCCCGG
Organism: Pseudomonas sp. 910_21; assembly: GCF_052850735.1. Lineage (NCBI taxonomy): Bacteria > Pseudomonadati > Pseudomonadota > Gammaproteobacteria > Pseudomonadales > Pseudomonadaceae > Pseudomonas > Pseudomonas sp. 910_21. Next base: position 1,208 of record NZ_VXCY01000011.1, read on the forward strand.
CTGGATGCCAGCACCAGCAATATCCTCACCGTCGAGGACCCGGTGGAATACGACTTGCCGGGCATCAGTCAGATCCAGGTCAACGCCAAGATCGACATGACCTTCGCCCTGGCCCTGCGGGCGATTCTGCGCCAGGACCCGGACGTGATCATGATCGGCGAGATCCGCGACCTGGAAACCGCGCAGATCGCAGTCCAGGCTTCGCTCACCGGGCACTTGGTGCTGGCGACCCTGCACACCAACGACGCGGTCTCGGCGGTCAACCGCCTGATTGACATGGGGGTGGAGCCTTTCCTCCTGGCCTCGTCGATGCTCGGGGTGCTGGCCCAGCGGCTGGTGCGCCGCTTGTGCAACCAGTGCAAGCAAGCCGATCCGGCCCATCCCGGTACCTGGCACCCGGTGGGCTGCCCGGCCTGCAACCACATCGGCTACAGCGGCCGCACCGGGATTCATGAGCTGTTCTGCATCGACGATGACATCCGCAGCCTGATCCACCAGGGCGCCGACGAGCAGGCCCTGCGGGCCGCCGCGCGGCGGGCGGGGATGCTGAGCATGCGTGAGGACGGCGAGCGCTGGGTGCGCAGCGGCGCCACCGCACCGGAAGAAATCCTACGTGTGACACGGGACGCCTGATGAATCGCTATCGCTACGAAGCCGCCGACGCGCTCGGCAAGATCGAGTCCGGCCACCTGGAAGCCGACAGCCAGGGCGCGGCTTTCGCCAGCCTGCGCAGCCGGGGCCTGACTGCGCTGCAGGTGCAACTGGACAGCAACCCAGGCACCGGCGCAGCAGGGGGACTCTTCAGCCCCAGGCTCAGCGACAACGACCTGGCCTGGGCCACGCGCCAGCTAGCCAGCCTGCTGGGGGCCAGCCTGCCCCTGGAGGCGGCGCTGAGTGCCACGGTGGAGCAGGCCGAGCGCAAGCACATCGCCCAGACCCTGAGCGCGGTGCGCGCGGATGTGCGCAGCGGCATGCGCCTGGCCGAGGCCCTGGCGGCGCGCCCGCGGGACTTTCCGGACATCTACCGGGCGCTGATTGCCGCGGGTGAAGAGTCCGGCGACCTGGCCCAGGTCATGGAGCGGCTGGCGGACTATATCGAGGAGCGCAACGGCCTGCGGGGCAAGATCCTGACCGCCTTTATCTACCCCGGGGTGGTGGGACTGGTGTCCATCGGCATCGTGATTTTCCTGCTCAGTTATGTGGTGCCCCAGGTGGTCAGCGCCTTTTCCCAGGCCCGCCAGGACCTGCCGGGGCTGACCCTGGCCATGCTCAACGCCAGCGACTTCATTCGTGCCTGGGGCATTCAGTGTTTCGGCGCCATGGTGGCGGGGTTCTGGGGTTGGCGGCTGTACCTGCGCAACCCCCGGGCACGCTTGAGCTGGCACAGTCGGATTCTGCGCCTGCCGCTGTTCGGGCGTTTTGTCCTGGGGTTGAACACCGCGCGTTTCGCCTCGACCCTGGCGATTCTCAGCGGCGCCGGGGTGCCGCTGCTGCGGGCCCTGGACGCGGCGCGCCAGACCCTGTCCAACGACCGCCTGAGCCAGAGCGTCAGCGAGGCCACGGCCAAGGTGCGCGAAGGGGCCAACCTGGCGGCTGCGCTGCGGGTGGAGAAAGTCTTCCCGCCGGTGCTGATCCACCTGATCGCCAGTGGCGAAAAGACCGGTGCCTTGCCGCCGATGCTGGAGCGGGCGGCCCTGACCCTGTCCCGGGATATCGAACGTCGGGCCATGGGCATGACCGCGTTGCTCGAACCGCTGATGATCGTGGTCATGGGCGGTGTGGTGCTGGTGATCGTCATGGCGGTGATGCTGCCGATCATCGAGATCAACCAGTTGGTGACCTGAACCGCACAACCCGACCCGACCTGACCCCGGTCTGGCCCCGTCCGGCCCGATCTGGCTCGGTCCGTAGGAGCTGGCTTGCCAGCGAAGGCGTCGGCACCGGCGATGCAGGTCTCGCGGGCCTCTTCGCCGGCAAGCGGGCTCCTACGAGGGGGGCGCAGCCGAGGTACAGGGCAGGGCAGGCATAAATTTTCATCCCGCCAGCCTCACTCCCGACCGGGCAACGGGCCAACCTCGGGTTCCTCGTTCTGTCATGTTCCAGCGCTGTCTGCACCACCCTCGGCGCTTGCAGGGCGATGCCGGCGCCAGCCTCGGAAACCTGGCTGTCACCTTCCCGGGAAAGGCCCGAAAAACGGCGACAAACACCCGAGAATCTTTTGCAAAAACAGCCGGTTTCTCCCGAGGTTTTTTCCTTTATCTGTCACCGGAAACTGCGAACTTCTCTTTCCATGGCCTCACCCCTCAAGCCGTCTGGAACAAGGCTTTTGGCCCGAGCGCCATGGCGTCATGCAAGAGCTATTCACCCAACGTACGAACACGACGAAAGGAGATTCTTCATGTTTAAGCGCAACGTTCTGGCGGCATCCATGACCCTGGCAGCCCTGTGCTCGGCACAAGCTGCAATGGCTGACATCAACGGTGGTGGCGCTACCCTGCCACAACCGCTGTATCAGACCTCCGGCGTACTGACTGCCGGCTTCGCTCCCTACATCGGCGTAGGCAGCGGCAACGGCAAATCTGCCTTCCTGAACAACGATTACACCAAGTTCGTGGCCGGCACTACTGGCAAGAACGTGCACTGGGCCGGCAGCGATTCCAAGCTCTCTGCCACTGAACTGAGCGCCTACGCCAGCGGTCACGAAGCCGCCTGGGGCAAGCTGATCCAGGTGCCTTCGGTCGCCACTTCGGTTGCCATTCCGTTCAACAAGGCCGGCACTGCTGCCGTTGACCTGAGCGTCAACGACCTGTGCGGCGTGTTCTCGGGCCGTGTCTCTACCTGGAACCAGATCGCCGGTTCGGGTCGTACCGGTGCCATCACCGTGGTCTACCGCAACGAAAGCAGCGGCACCACCGAGCTGTTCACCCGTTTCCTCAACGCCAAGTGCGCTGAAACCGGCACCTTCGCCGTGACCACCAACTTCGCCTCCAGCTACTCGGGTGGCCTGCCTGCCGGTGCTGTAGCCGCGGTCACCAGCCAAGGCGTGATGGACGCGCTGAACGCTGCCGACGGTCGCATCACCTACATGAGCCCGGACTACGCCGCCACGACCCTGGCCGGTCTGGACGACGCTACCAAGGTGGCCAAGGTGGCCGGTGTTTCGCCAGCGCCTGCCAACGTTTCCGCCGCCATCGAAGCCATCGAGCCTCCGACCGTGCTGCGCAAGGATGGCACCATCGTCGATGGCACCAAGCCCAACAACTGGGTACCGGTATTCGCGGCTACTGCCAGCGCCACCGATCCAAGCGTCGTGCCTTACCCAACCACCGGCTACCCGATCCTGGGCTTCACCAACCTGATCTTCAGCCAGTGCTACGCCGACGCTACCCAGACCTCGCAAGTGCGGACTTTCTTCGGCCGTCACTATGGTTCCAGCTCGCTGACCAACAACGACAACGCCATCAAGAACAACCGCTTCGTACCGCTGCCAGCGGCCTGGAAAACCGCCATTCGTGACAACTTCGTCAACGCTTCCAACGTGCTGAGCATCGGCAACACCAGCGTCTGCAACACCATCGGTCGTCCGCTGTAACGCAGGCTGCTACCGAGTCGCAACACCCGATCAGCAACGGTTTGCGCCGTTGCTGATTTTTTTTGTCCTGCAGCTGCCACCCACGGCGTTGCAGGTATCCGCACGGCGCTGCCCAGGTTCGCGGACCTGTCCCTGGCACGCCCTGATTCGACAGGAGTCTGATCATGCCCAACGTCCATTGGTGGATGGCTTCATTGCTTTGCAGTGCCGTGTGCGCCCAGCCAGCGCTGGCGGATTTGAATGGTGGCGGTTCGACCTTGCCCCAGCCGCTGTACCAGACCCCCGGTGTACTGAGCGCGGGGTTTGCGCCGTATCTGGGGCTGGATCAGCGCGACCGGGAAGCATTTCTGAACAACGACTACGGCGCTCTGGTGCCGGGGGATAACAGCAAGAATGTGCACTGGATAGCCACTGAGTCCAAGTTGACCAGTGCCCAGCTGAACAACTATGCCTTGCTGCACAAGCCGGCCTGGGGGCCACTGATACAGGTGCCGTCAGCGGCGACCAGTATCGCGATTGCGTTCAACAAGCCCGGCGCTGCCTTGAACCTGAGCACCAATGACCTATGCGGCATTTTTTCCGGTCGCTTGGTTGACTGGAGTCAGCTCTATGGTTCGGCGCGTAACGGCCCGATCACCGTGGTTTACCCCCAGGGTTCAAGCGCTACCACGGAAGTGTTCACGCGCTTTCTCAATGCCCGTTGCAACGAATCCAGTGGGCCGTTTTCGCCTAGCCGATCCTTCGCCTACGCCCATCCTTCCGGGCCTCCGGCCAATGCCGTCACCGCTGTCAGCAACGCGCAGATCATGGCGACGGTGAATGCCACGGTCGGCAGCATCACCTTCATCGGCGCGACGTACGCGGCGAGCAGCCTGGCGGGCCTTGAGGATGGCAGCAAGGTGGCGCGGGTGGACGGTATCGCCCCGACACCGGCCAACATCGTTGATACGATCAACGCCATCAGAACCCCATTGTCGCCGGAGCTCATGCCGTACCTGAGCGACCCCAACACTTGGGTGCCGCAGTTTGCCGCAAACCCTAGCCCCTACGATCCCAGTGTGGTGGCTTATCCGCATGTCGGGTATCCGATTCTGGGCTTCACCAATCTGGTGTTCAGCCAGTGCTACGCCGATGCCACCCAGACTGCGCAGGTCCGGGCGTTCTTCTCTCGTCACTACAGCGCGTTTGGGCTCAACGACACGGCCATCAGGAACAACCGCCTGCAACCGCTGCCCGCTAACTGGAAGACGGCGATTCGCAGCACCTTTCTCACCCCGACCAGCGCCTTGAGCATCGGCAATCCCAACGTCTGCAACGGTATTGGGCGTCCTCTTTGAGGGCGCTGCGGCAACGGCCCGGGCCGTTGCCGCAACCTGTTGTGGCCTGCATTACACCCGGCAGATGAATTTTCCGTGACATCCGTTCGGTCGCGCCTTGCGCCAACGGCCTATTCCCTAAAGCAGTGACGCGCGCCCTGGGCCCTACAAGCGTCGCGCTCCCGTGGGCGTCATAACAAAGGATGAGTAGTAATGGTTCGCTGCAAACCTCCGGTCAAATCCCCAGCCCTGCGCCTTGATGGCGAGATGCCGATCCTGCGGCTCAAGCCCCTGGCCCACGCCATCGCCCTGTTGATGATGGCGGGCAGTGCCCATGGCGCCACGGCGTTCAGTTCCGGCTGGTTTGCCGACAAGGGCGCCTCCCAGGCTGCCACCGCCGCGCGCACCAACGGCCAGGTACCGGGGATTCCGCCGTTGTCCCAGCAGACCCGGGCCAACCAGCAGTTGCAGCGTTCCTTGAGCAATCTCAATGCCAGCGTCGCCGCCATCGCCGCCCAGCAGGCGGCCCAGGCCGCGGCGCGTCAGGCGGCCTTCGGCACGGTGAGCAGTATTCCCGATGGCCTTGGCCAGGGCGGGCTCAAGGTCGACAACAGCCTGACCCAGGGCTGGATCAACGCCAAGGGTCCGGTGCAGAGCCAGTCCGGCGGCAAGACCACGGTGACCATCGAACAGACCGCCGACAAGGCCATCCTCAACTGGGAGACCTTCAACGTCGGGCGCAACACCACCGTGGACTTCCAGCAGCAGTCCAACTGGGCGCTGCTGAACAAGGTCAACGACCCCAACGGTCGGCCCAGCGAGATCCAGGGCCAGATCAAGGGCGCCGGCACGGTGATGATCATGAACCGCAATGGGGTGATCTTTACCGGCACCAGCCAGGTCAACGTGCGCAATCTGGTGGCGGCCGCGGCCACCATCAGCGATGAACAGTTCACCCAGCGCGGGCTCTATGTGGACGCCAACGGCACCCAGCCGACCTTCAGCGACGCGCTGGGCAAGGTCCAGGTGCAGCGTGGCGCGCTGATCCAGACCCACGCTCCGGCCAGTTCCACCGAGTCCGGCGGTTATGCCTTGCTCCTGGGCGCGGAAGTGGAGAACGCCGGCACCCTCGTCACCGCCAAGGGCCAGACCACTCTGGCTGCCGGCGACAGTTTCTACATCCGCCGCGGGGTCGGCACCAGCGGCAACCAGCACTCGACGACACGGGGCAATGAGGTCGCCACCTCGCTCAAGCCCGGCAGCGCCGGCAAGGTCAGCAACAGCGGGCTGATCATGGCGTCCACCGGCGACATCACCCTGACTGGGCATCAGGTGCAACAGAACGGCGTGGCCCTGGCCAGCACCTCGGTGGACACCCGCGGCACTATCCACTTGCTCAACGCCGCCAGCGACAGCAGCGGCAGCGTGACCCTGGGGCAGGGCAGCACCACGGCGATTGTGCTGGACAGCTCCGGCAGCACCGCCCTGGACAGCCAGCGCAACAATGGCCTGATCAACCTCGACGGTACCCCGACCAACCTGATCACCGGCCAGTTCAATAACTTGAGCAGCGTCGCCGACCGCACCGATCAGTCCCGGGTGGAGATCGTTAGCGGCGGCAGCGTGGACTTCCAGAACGGCTCCATCACCCTGGCCACCGGCGGCCAGGTGGCGGTCAGCGCCGGGCAGCGCAGCCTGGTGCGCGATGGCGCGGTGATCGATGTGGCCGGGGCCGTCGGGGTCAAGGTGGCGATGGAGTCCAACAACATCAAGATCAACGTCCAGGGCAACGAGCAGCGCGACTCGGCGGGCAACCGCGACAGCGGCCAGTTGATCAACAACGACGTCTGGGTCGACCTGCGCGAACTGGTGTTCGTCCCGGCGGGCACCAACGGCTACGCCACCGATCGCTGGTACACCGCCGGCGGCCTGCTGGAAGTGGGCGGCTACCTGGGCACCCAGGGCCACAACATTGGCGAGTGGATGGCCCAGGGCGGCACCCTGACCTTTACCGGCAAGGAGGTGGTGACCCAATCCGGGGCTCAGTTGAACCTGTCCGGCGGCACCGTCGATGTGCAGGGCGGCTATATCCAGCAGACCTGGCTCAAGGGCGCCGACGGGCGTCTGTACGAACTGTCCCGGGCTCCGGGAGACCTGCTCTACACCGGCATCTACAAGGGCTATGTGGACAGCAGCCCGCGCTGGGGCCGCACCGATTACTACTACAACCCGCTGATCGCCCAGCAGCGCCGCTACGAGGCCGGCTACAGCGTCGGCCGCGATGCCGGCAAGCTGGTGATCGGTACCGGCAACGCGGTGCTTGAAGGCCAGCTGGTCAGCGAAGTGTTCAAGGGCGACCGCCAGACCCAGGCGCCGAACCTCAACCTCGATGGCTATCAGCAATCGCACAAGGCCGCGGCCCAGCGTGCGCAGCTGATCATTGGCAACTACACGCCGATCTACAACAAGGCCAGCGGCACCTTGCGCTATGCCCTGAGTCCCACCGTGGACAAGGTGCTGATCGAGGCCAACCAGCAGAAGATCGCCGACGGCCTGGACCTCACTACAGCGCTGCCGGCCAACCGTCAGGGCCAACTGGTGCTGGACAGCGACACGCTCAACGGCTTCCAGCTGGGGGCGATCAAGGTCGGCGCCAAGCAGCAGATCCAGGTCAACAGCGCGCTGCAAGTGGCGCACGGCGGCGACATCACCCTGTTCGGGCCAGAGGTCAAGGTCAATGCCAACCTCACGGCCCATGGCGGCAGCATCAACGCCGGCAACGTACTGAACCAGGTGGATGTGAACCGCAACTTCGTGGTCGGCGATGTGATCCTCGCGCCCGCTGGCGGTGCCCAGGCCCGGGTCGATGTGGCCAGCGGGGTCAAGCTGGATGTCAGTGGGCGCTGGAGCAACCTGGCCCTGGACCCGTCGGACAGCAGCGGCCTGGCCTTTATCAACGGTGGCAAGCTGTCGTTGCGCAGCAGCGGCGACCTCAACCTGGGCAACGGCACCCTGGTGGATGCCGGCTCCGGCGCCGGCATTGGCTATGACGGCAAGACCAGCGGCGGCAAGGGCGGTGACGTGACCCTGGCGGCCGACGGCAAGCTCGACCTCAATGGCGAGCTGCGCGGCTATGGGGTCAACGGCGGCGGCACCCTGGCCCTGCAGGCCCACAAGGTACTGATCGGCGCCAAGGACGTCGCCCCGCAAGCCGGCACCCTGCAACTGGCGGGGGACTTCTTCAACAAGGGCTTCGGAGCCTACGACATCACCGGCAACGAAGGCCTGACGGTGGCCGACGGCGCCCAGGTCGAGGTCAAGATGCCGCTCTACCGCTTCGGAGCCCAGGCTGGCAGCAGCGCCACTGGCAGCGATCCGGCCAGCGTTCTGCAGCCATGGCTGCCGGAGCTCTACCCGCAGGACGCGGCCAAGGGCGTGCTGACCCAGCGCCGTGGCGCCGGGTTGACCCTGAGCGCCGGCAATCAGTACTCCACGGCTGCCCAGTTGGCCACCACGGCGCTGAACGTGGGGCAGGGCGCGGTGATCAATGTCGATCCGGGGCAGGCCATCAACCTGCGCAGCGTTGGCCAGTTGACCATGAACGGCACGCTGAATGCCTGGGGCGGCAGCGTCAGTCTGGGCGGCCTGACGGTGGCCAGTTCCGAGGCCGCCAACGCCGCCGGTCACGGGCGTTCGATCTGGGTCGGCGAGCAGGCGCTGATCGACGTGGCGGCGCGGGCGGTAAGCGCCGTGGACAACCGCGGTCGCCGTTACGGTCAGGTGCGCAATGGCGGCAAGATCGCTATCGGTGGCGAGATTGACCTGGCCACCGGCATTGCCAAGGCCAGCGACCTGTTTGTGGTGGTGCGCGACGGGGCGCGTCTCGACGCTTCCGGGGCCCAGGCGGCCCTGGACATTCCCGGCCAGGGCCGGGTGCAGGTGGCCAGCAACGGTGGCAGCATCAGTTTCGCCTCCAACAACGGCCTGTACCTGGACGGCAGCTTCGTCGCCCGGGCCGGGGGCGCCGGCGCGGCGGGGGGCACTTTGTCCCTGGCCCTGGAAAGCCCGTACTACATCAAGAACGCGGTCAACGATCGGGTGCTCAAGGCCCGGGAGCTGGTGCTCAGCCAGAGCCATCAGGGCAGTGCATTGCCCGGTAGCGCCGACGCCGCAGCCGCCAGCCTGGAGTACGGCCACGGCCGCCTCGGGGTGGATCAGGTCACAGCCGGCGGCTTCGACAACCTGGCACTGCTGAGCAACGGTCTGCTGAGCTTCGACGGCGATGTGTCGCTGAACATGGGCCAGAGCCTGCGCCTGTACAGCGGCGCCCTGAACCTCAGCGACAGCGCCGCGGCCAATAGCCGGGTCAACCTGTCGGCACCCTACCTGTTGCTGGCGGGCATCCTCGCGCCCCTGGAGGCCAAGGATCAATACGTGCGTCCGGTCGCCACTGGCACGCCTTCGCAACGCAGCACACAGGCGCAGTTCAACGCCAGCGGCCAGTTGATCGATGTGCGCGGCAACGTGGTGTTCGGCAGCAAGGGTACCTTGCGCCAGGCCGACAACAGCCTGCTCAGCGTCGAGCGCCGGGGCTTCGACCATGTGCAACTGACCAGCCAGGGCGACCTGCGCTTTCTTGCCGGGGCCGGTGCCGATGTGATCGCCAAGGGCATCAGCACCCAGTTGCTGACCCAGGGCGACATGACTCTGCGGGCCGCGCAGCTGTACCCGGCCACCGAGGTCGGGGCCCGGGTGATTGCCGGTTACCTCAACGATATCTCCGGCACCAGCATCAACTTCGACCCCGCGCGCACCCTGACCATCGGCCGCACCGGCAATGACCAGGCGCCTGTGCCTTACTCGGCCTTCGGCCGCTTGCAACTGGGCGCGGCCAGCATCAAGCAAGGCGGGGTGATTCGGGCGCCCCTGGGCCTGATCGAGATCGGCAACCTGGGCGCCAGCCAGGTCGAGTTGCTGCCCGGCAGCCTGACTTCGGTCAGCGGCAAGGGCCTGGTATTGCCTTACGGCGGCACCGTCGATGGCCAGGTCTACAAGTACAACGGCAAGACCGTGACCTTCCTCGGCCAGGGCGCCCTGGTGAACGAGAACAGCGACCTGAGCGTCGGGGTGATCCTGGGGGGCAAGGCGGTCCAGGTGCAGTCCAATGCCACCGTGGACCTGTCCGGTGGCGGCGAACTGCTGGGCGCCGGGTTCATTTCCGGGCGTGGCGGCTCCACCGATGCGCGCTACAGCCCGCTGGTGCAGATCGGCGCCAATGGCAGCTTCATCCTGCCGGGCCTGGCCAGCAACCCGATCTACGCCATCGTCCCCGGAGTGCAGCCGGGCTATGCACCGGTGGCGCCGGAGGGCGGCGCGGTGGACCCGCTGATCGGCCAGCAGATCACTATCGGCGCCGGAGTGCCGGGGTTGGCGGCGGGCACCTACACCCTGATGCCGTCCACCTATGCACTGATGCCGGGGGCCTTGCGCGTGGAGATCAACGGCCTGGCCGGGCTCGGCACCGAAGGCGCGACCCAGCAACTGCGCAACGGCTCCTGGTCCACCGCCGGGCGCTTGTCGATCGCCCATACCGGGATCGGCAACAGTGTCGCCAGCCAGTTGATCCTGACGTCGGCCGATACCCTGCGTCGCTATTCCCAGTACAACGAAACCGGCTATGCCCAGTTCGCCCTGGCCGACGCGGCCAAGCTCGGCGTGCCACGACCGATGCTGCCGGTGGATGCCAAGACCCTGAAACTGGCCCTGCAGCCGGGCGCCGGTGCCGATGCCTTCTCCTTCCAGGGCATCGGGCGCTTCGATGCCGCTGCCGGGGGCTACGGCGGCACGGTCGCGGTATTGAACATGGGCGAGGGCGGTATCGAAGTGGTGGCCAGCGGCAAGTCCGCCACCGGCGGCTTCAATGGGGTCACCCTGGACGCCAACAGCCTCAATGCCATGGGCGCGGCGCGCCTGATGCTCGGTGGCCTGACCCTGGTCAAATATGGCCAGGGCGGCAACTACATCACCCTGGCCGAAGGCATCAATGCGCCCAAGGGCTCCATCACCTTGCGCGAGGGCGTGACCCTGGCGGCGCCGGAAGTGTTCCTGGTGAGCAATACCGGGCAGATCGTCCTGGAGCAGGGCGCGTCGATCAACAGCCTGGGCCGCGGCAAGGCCAGCTATGACGCCCGTGACGGTTTCACCTATCAGGTGGCCAACATGCTGGCTGTCTCCAACGGCCTGCTCAATGTGATCGGCAAGGCGCAAGCGGGCGGGCAATCCAGTGGCGGCATCCGGCTCGGGGTGTGCAGCAGCGCTCCCTGCAGCGGCCAGACCGCGCTGTACTCCGACGGCAGCATCGTCGCCCTGACCGACAACGCCTTTGAACTGGGCGATCAGGTGCGCTATGGCACCCGCCATCTGAACCTGGGGTTGAACACCATCAATGTCGGCAGTGCCGAAGCCCTGGCGGCCGCGGCGGCCGGCAATCGCCTGCCCAGCGGCATGACCCTGACTCAGCAAGTGCTGGACCGCCTGCTGCGCGGCGATACCCAGTCCGGCGCGCCGGCCCTAGAGACTCTGCAGCTCTCGGCCCGGGACAGTTTCAACTTCTACGGCAGCACTCGCCTTGACACCTACGACCCGCTCACCGGCCAGTCGCTGCTGAGCAACCTGATGCTGTCCACTCCGGCGATCTATGGCGCAGGTGGTGCCAACGATGTGGCCAGCATCCACACCGCCAACCTGATCTGGCAGGGCGCCGAGGCACCGGCCGGGGCGGTAGTGGCCGGTGGTGCCGGTACTGGCAGCGGACGTCTGGAAATCAATGCCGAGCGCATTGAATTCGGCTATGGCGCCTTTGCTCAGCCCAGCAGCAGCAAGAGCCTGGACCGCCTGGCCCTGGGTTTTGCCGGGGTCAACCTGAATGCCAGCCAGCGTATTACCGCCAACCACAAGGGCAGCCTCAGGGTCTATCAGCACCAGGGGGCTTACGACCCGGTCAGCGGCTTTGCCTACAGCGGCGGCAAGCTGAATATCCTCACCCCGCTGATGACCGGCGAGGCCGGATCGGTGAACCGCATCACTGCCGGTGGCGCCATCGACATCAGCGCCTCGGCCGGGCCCCGTGGCACGGCCAATGGCCAGGGCGCGGAACTGTCCCTGCAGGGCGACAGCCTCCGTCTGGCCAGCGCCGTGGTGCTGCCCAGCGGCAAGGTGACCCTGAGTGCCCGTGGCGATGTGCTGCTCAGCGATGCGGCGTTGATCGATGTGGCCGGTCGGGCCAGCGCGTTCAATGACCTGACCCGCTACGGTGCCGGTGGTGAAGTGCTGCTGCAAAGCCGCGAGGGCAATGTGCTGCAGGCGGCGGGCTCGACCATCGACCTCTCGGCCAGCAACAACCAGGCCGGCAAACTGCGGGCGGTGGCGCTGGACGGCGCTGCCGGCACAGTGGACCTGGCCGGCAAGATCCTCGGCAGCAGCAGCGGTACCTATGATGCCGGCGGTACCCGGGTGCCTTACCTGGGCGGTGCGGTGGAAATCCAGGCCCAGCGCCTGGGCAGCAGCGGCACCCTGGACGAGCAGTTCGCCGCCCTCAACCAGCGTCTGAATCAGGGGCAGGTCCATGGGGCGCGCAGCTTCCAGCTCAAGCAGGGCGACCTGAACATCGGCAACGGGGTCAAGGCCAACACCGTGAACGTCTCGCTGGACAACGGCAGCCTGAGGGTCAGCGGGCGGGTGGACGCCAGCGGCGAGCAGGTCGGCAGCATCAACCTGGCCGCCAGCAATGGTCTGACGCTGGACCGCAGCGCGGTGCTCGATGCCCATGGCAATCAGCTACGCGTGGACAGCTACGGCAAGATCATCGATGCGCCGAACCGTGCCACCGTGGTGCTCAATTCCGGCCAGGGCCGGCTGACCCTGGCCGAGGGTGTGCGCATTGACCTGCGCCATGGCACCGAGGTGGCGTCGGGCAGTGCGGCGGGGCAGAACGACGGCCGCAGCCGCGGCACCCTGGAATTGAATGCGCCGCGTATCGTCCAGGCGGACCAGAGCAGCAATGACATCGATATCGATGCCCGCGGCGCGCTGGATATCCGCGGGGCGCGTTCGATCGCGGTCAACGGCATGCTGCGCTACGACGATGCACCGCAGAAGTCCGATGCCACCGCCAGCGGTCGCCCTTACCAGGAGATCACCCAGGCCTACCTCAACGCCAAACATGCCCAGAGCACGGCCTTTATCAACGCGGCCCTGCAAAACAGCGACCTGCTGCAGAACAAACTGGCCGGGCTGAACAACGCCAGCTACGCCGATGCCTTGCATCTGCGGCCGGGGGTCGAGATCGTCAGCAAGACTGCGGACGGCGATCTGGTGGTGCAGGGTGACCTGGACTTGTCCGGCTATCGCTATGCCAGCCTCAATCCCCATAGCCAGAAGACCTCGGTCTACGGCTCCGGCGAGGTCGGCAGCCTGACGTTGCGGGCCGGCGGCGACCTGAACATCTACGGCAGCATCAACGATGGTTTCGCCCCACCGCCCCCGAGCGCAGACGACAAGGGCTGGGTGCTGTTGTCGGGAGTGGACTTCAGTGGCGGCTCCACCCTTGTGCCGGGCAGCGGAGTGACCCTGGCCGATGGCACGGGCTTCCCCTCGGGCACCATCCTCAACTACGACCTGCCGATCAAGGGCTTGAGCCTGAGTGCGGGCACCCGCCTGCCGGTCACCGCAGTGCTCGACCAGAGCCTGGTACTGCCGGCGGGCACGGTACTTGCGGCCGCGGTGCGTGACGCGGCGGGCAATCTGCTGTTCGCCGCCGGGACTCTGCTCAGCGAGGCCCAGACCCTGGTGGCCGGCACCCGGCTCGACGCCGGCAGCCTGCTGACCCAGAACGTGCGCTTGCAGCCGATGACCTGGCCCAAGGGGGTGGCACTGCCCAAGGTCAGTGCCGGGCTGGTGCTGCTCGACGGCAGCAAGGCGCTGCCCAAGGGCGCGCTGATTCCTGCCGGAACCAACGTCAAGCTGCCGGGAGGCGTCGAGTCGGTGCAGTTGCGACCGGACGTGACCGGGCCCCAGGGCCGGCTCTGGGCCATTGCGCCGATGCTCGCCGAGGGCTCGCAATCCTGGTCCCTGCGTCTGGTGGCCGGGGCCGATACCGAGGCCGCCGACAGCCGCATCCTGCAAGCCACGCCTCGCAGCGGCGACCTGCATCTGGCGGACAGTCACTACGGCATGTTTGCCAAGGAACTGCCGGCCAGGGGTTTGATGACCTGGACCTTGGCGGCGGTCCAGGCCCTGGCGGAAAACGGCGTGGTGGTCAAGGAAGGCGACCCGGTGGACCAGAAAGTCCTCGATGACCTGGAGCAGGGCAGCATTGCCGAGTTCTGCGCGCAGACGCCGGAGTTCTGCGCAATGAAGGCCACCTACGTCTGGACCCAGGCCGCGGTGGACGAACTGGCCCAGGCCGATATCGTGGTCAAGGTGGGGGAGGTGATCGATGAAAAGTTCATTCAGGACCTGGGGCTGCCTTCGGTAGCGGCCATGTGCGCCGAGACGCCGAGCTTCTGCCAGGCGCAAAGCGCCAAGGAGTACGAGGCCCGGCCGTCCAGCAGCCGTTTCAGTGTGGTGCGTACCGGTACCGGCGACCTGGAACTGCTCAGCGCCGGCAACCTGAGCATGGACTCGCTGTATGGGGTCTATACCGCCGGGACTTCATCCACGGCCACTCGCGCCGGCGATCCTTACAACCAGCCTCGCGGCCTGGGCAGCGGCAGCACGGTGCTCAACGATCCGGGCAGCTACTTCGAGCAGTTCGTCAATGGCAGCGGCACCAGCCTGTATCGTGCCTGGTACCCGGAGGCGGGGGGCAATCTGCGGATCGACGTCGGTGGCGACCTGACCGGCAACATCACCAATGTCGCCGGCAACAGCAACAGTTGGCCCAATCCCAAGGACAGCGGCCTGGACTCGGCCGAGGTGGGCAACTGGTTGTGGCGCCAGGGCAGCGCCGATGTCGCCACCGGCGGCTCGGCCCAACCCACGGCCTGGTGGATCAACTTCGGCACCTACGCCGCGGGCGTTGCCGACAAGATGGTGGGTTTCACCGGCTTCGGCACCCTGGGGGGCGGCAACCTGGAGGTGAATGTCGGCGGTGACGCCGGAGTCCTGCAGGGGCTGTCCAGTGCTGCCGGCATCAGCCCGCGCAGCCAGGGGCTGGTGTTGGCGGTGGGCAGCACCGGACGGCTCGCCAGCGATGGCAGCCTGCAACTGACCGGCGGTGGCGACCTGCGGGTGCGTATTGCCGGAGCCCTGAACCCGCTCGCCGAGCTGAGCAACGATCATCGCAGCGGCATGCTGGTCAACCTGCGCGGCAACACCCAACTGCAGAGTGCCTCCCAGGGCAGCATCAATCTGCTCTATGGCGGCACCAGCGTTGACCACAACCCCAGCGAAACCCGGGCTTTCGATCCATTGCGTGCCACGCGCGGCCTGGCCCAGGGCGGCATGACCCTGGTGCCGGGCGATGCCACCTACCAGCTGCAGACCCTGGGGGATCTGGTGGTGCAGAACGTCGAGGACCCGGGACGGATCAAGCAGTTCAACCCGGCGCCTTTCAGCCGTGGAACCCAGTCAGGCACTGGCCAGAGCTGGTTCACCCTGTGGACCGACAGCACCGCCGTCGACCTGCTGTCCCTGGGCGGCAATCTGACGCCGTTCACCACCTCTTCCAGCGCGACCGATCTGGCGGTGGTCTACCCGTCGATACTGCGCGCCGTGGCCAGCAGTGGCAGCCTCTACTACGGCAAGGCCGCCGCGCCTCAGCGTGAGGACGTCAACTATCGCTACCCCTTGCTGCTGGCGCCCGGTGCCAAGGGGCAGTTGCAGTTCCTGGCCGAGGACTCGATTTATGCCGGTGGTTTCACGGTCAGCCAGTCCGGGGCTGCCGCCAGTGCGCTGGCGACGCCATGGCATCCGGCCTTTGTCGGGCGCATCGGCAATACGCTGGTGGCCAGCAACCTGTCAGTCAATGGCAACCCGGCGGTGTCGACCTTGCCGCTGTTCGCCTTCGATTCCGGCAGCGTCTCCGGGATCATCGAGGGCGCCATGGACCCGGCACGCTTCTACGCGGTAAACGGCGACCTGCTGGGGGTCAATAGCGGGCGGATCATTACCTTCGGCACCCAGGCCTCGCAGTTGCACGCCGGGCAGACCTGGTACGAAGGCAGTCGTGCGGTGTGGATGATGGCCGGGCGCGACATCGTCAGCAGTGGCCGGGTCTACGGCGTCGGCGATCCGGGCGATGCTTCGTCTGCCCAGGGCAACCTGTTCGTCCATAACAGTCCCAGCGACATTTCCATCGTCAGCGCCGGGCGCGACATCCTCTACAGCAACTTCAACGTCGCCGGTCCCGGCACCCTGGAACTGACGGCGGGGCGCAACATCCTCATGGAGGACAAGGTCAGCATCACCAGCATCGGCGCCGTGGCACCGGGGGACACTCGTCCCGGGGCCAGTATCGTGATGCAGGCCGGGGTCGGACCCTCGGGGCCGGACTATCGGCGCTTCGTCGAGGCCTATCTGGACCCGAGCCGGCTGGCTCAGCCCGGTGAAAGCCTGGCGGCGGGCAAGGTGGCCAAGACCTACGAGGCTGAGCTGGTGGACTGGCTGGCGCAGCGCTTCGGTTTTGTCGGCGACAGCACCCAGGCCCGGGCCTACTACGCGAGCTTGCCGGCGGAGCAGCAGCGGGTGTTTGCCCGGGATGTGTATTTTGCCGAGCTCAAGGCCGCCGGCCGCGAGTACACCCAGGACGGCGGGATACGCCAGGGCAGCTACGCCCGGGGCCGGGCGGCGATTGCCGGGCTGTTTCCGAGCACCGATGTGGCCGGCAACCCGATCACCTACAAGGGCGATATCACCCTGTTCGGCGGCGCCGGGGTGCACACCGATTTCGGCGGCAACATCCAGATGCTGACCCCGGGCGGCAACCAGACCTTCGGCATCGAAGGCACAGCGCCACCGGCGTCGGCCGGGGTCATCACCCAGGGTACGGGGGACATCCAGCTGTACTCCCTGGGCAGCATCCTTCTGGGCCAGAGCCGGATCATGACCACCTTCGGCGGCTCGATCATGGGCTGGTCGGCAGCGGGCGACATCAACGCCGGCCGGGGCTCCAAGACCACCGTGGTCTACACCCCGCCCAAGCGGGTCTACGACAACTGGGGCAACGTCAGCCTGTCGCCGTCGGTGCCCAGCACCGGGGCGGGGATCGCCACCCTGAATCCGATTGCCGAAGTGGCGGCCGGGGACATCGACCTGATCGCCCCCCTGGGCACCATCGATGCCGGCGAGGCGGGCATCCGGGTCTCGGGCAACGTCAATATCGCGGCACTGCGGGTGGTCAACGCGGCGAACATCCAGACCCAGGGCAAGTCGTCCGGGGTGCCGGTGACGGCGGCGGTCAACACCGGGGCCATGAGCTCGGCCAGTGCCGCGGGCTCGGCGGCGTCCCAGGCCGCGGAGGACGCGGCGCGCAATCAGCAGGCGGCAGCCAAGCAGGGCCGGGCGTCCATCGTCACCGTGGAAGTGCTGGGCTTTGGTTCCGAACCGGTGCAACGCCAGCGTGAAGAAGCCAGCCGCACCCCGGGCTACAACCCCGACAGCCCGGTGCAGGTACTGGGGGCCGGGCCCTTGAGCGAACAGGCCCGGGCGCGCCTGACCGATGAGGAGCGTGGACAACTGACGCTGTAAGGTTCTCTCGTGGTAGCAAGGCTTGGGGGCGATCATTGATCGCCCCTTTTTTATGCGCTGTACCGGCGTTGCGGGCGTTGTGTTGACTGGCTATTCCTTATGGGAATGCAGCGGATAAAAACAATGAATTTTTATTATTGATCGCCATGACCTAGCTTGGCTCGACAACCTTTGGAGCCACGCTGTGAACTCATCTTCTGTGAACTCGATTGAAAAGTTCGATACCGCCCGGGCCGAGGAATATGCGCGCCAGAGCCGCATCGCCCTGGCCGGGTATGACGCCTGCCACGATCTGACCGCCTGCATGCTGGCGGCCAGCCTGGGTCCATCGGGCTCGGCCAACATACTGGCCGTAGGGGCGGGTGGAACGGCTCAGGAAATCATCGCCATGGCGGCCTTGGAGCCGGGCTGGCGCTTTACCGCGGTGGACCCTTCGGCGCCGATGCTGGAGGCGGCCCGCCAGCAGTTGCAAGCGAACCGGTTGCTGCACAGAACAGAGCTGCGACTGGCCACGGTGGATGATCTGCCGACGGAGGAGCTCTACGAGGCGGCCACCCTGATCGGGGTGCTGCACCATCTGCCCGGCGATGACGCCAAGCGCCAGCTCCTGCAAGCCATAGGCCGACGTCTCAAGCCCGGTGCGCCGCTGGTTGTTGCGGGCAATCACTACGCCTACGCCAGTCAACCCTTGTTGCTCAAGGCCTGGGGCCAACGCTGGCGTCAACAGGGTGCGACTGCGGATGAGGTGCAGGCCAAGCTGGGGAAAATCCTCCAGGGCGCCGACCCGCCGCACTCCGAGGCGGCGGTGCAGCGGTTGCTTGAGGAGGGTGGTTTCAGCGAGGGAACGCGCTTCTTCAGCAGCCTGTTCTGGGGCGCCTGGCTGAGCCGCAAGGTGTGATGAAGGGGGCTGCCCAGGGGGCCGAAGGCCCTGGGCGTCGAGGGCCCCGCCGTGGCGGGGCCGTGGTGCTGCGGGTGGTCAAACCGTGGCGATCATGCACCCTATGGCGCCAGACTCCTGGTAAATGACCCGGGTGTTGTGAGCGTTGGCGAAGGCCCGCAAGCCACGTTTGGCAACGTCGCTGTAACCCACGGCCACGGCCCAGCGTGCGGCTACACGGTCGGTGTACTTGGTGAGTTTTTCGATGTCTTTCTGGGTTTCGGCCAGCAGCTTGTTGCCGGCATTGGTGGCGCTTTCGACTTTCAGCTCGATGGCGTAGTTCTCACCGTTCTGCTGGGCCAGCACGTCCAGGCGCAAGGTCGAATTCGGGGCGGGATAGGGCACTTCGCGGGCGGCGGCCACATGGGCCGAACGCAGCAGCATCAGAAACTCCACTTGAAACCACACCTCCCAGGCGGCGCCGGTACTGATGGCGGCTTCGATACGGGCGTGGTCGCTCAGGATGAGTTGGCTGAGGTCGGTGTTTTTCATGGGGTATTCCTCTTCGTTGGGGGTGCAAAGAGGAACGTGCGGAAGGTGGCGGGTGTGAATCTGCTGGCCAGATCATGGGTGGGGTGGGCTATTCTTCGCGGCCCGCAATGAACAGGGCCGGTCATTACCCCATGGCGCCAAATGAAGGTTCTACCTGCGGATTCCGGCAGTCATCAACGAAGCACACGGGTTGGATATGGACATCGAACGTCTCCTGAAAAAACGTCAGCTCAATGTTCAGGAACAAAACACTCTCAGAGCCTACGAACTGGAATGCACCGCAAGGAGCTGGCGGGACGCGGGTATGCCCCAGGCCTTGTTGGATTACGCCGAGTCACAGGGTGTCGACTGGTCGGCAACCATCGTCCTCAAGTTGGATATCGACTTTCCTGGAATGTCCAGTCTGTTTGGCTTGTTGTTGACCCAGGACGAGCGCTTCATCGATTTTGAAATCGAAACCGACCCCACTCACCGGCAGGTTGAAGCGGTGGAGTGCTGGAAAGACATCACCGCCACTCTGAATCATTCGACGTGCAACCGAGGTACAGGCAAGGGCTTCACGGCCATCGCGCTGCAAGTCCGGCGCGAGTTGCTGGGACAGGTCGATCACGGGTGATTGGCGAGTGGAGGGTTTTCTGCCCTATGAGGAGTGGCTTTTATGCCTGAGCGAGTACGCCGCCTGCGAGCGGATTTCATTGACGTCCTGGATGAAGTGTCACCCTTGCTGGCCCGTGCCTATGAGCAACTCGGACCCGTACCGCAGGATCACGCATTGGCCCAGGCGGGCTTGGAGCATGGGCGGGAAATCGTGCTCGATTACCTGGAGCACAACGAGGCCGGGGTCGCCTTCGAGCATTTGCTGTACATGATCAATGAGCCAC
This sequence comes from Pseudomonas sp. 910_21, assembly GCF_052850735.1. Taxonomy (NCBI): domain Bacteria; kingdom Pseudomonadati; phylum Pseudomonadota; class Gammaproteobacteria; order Pseudomonadales; family Pseudomonadaceae; genus Pseudomonas; species Pseudomonas sp. 910_21. The sequence continues at coordinate 21,173 of NZ_VXCY01000011.1, forward strand.
CTCTGGTGATTTCAGCGCATTGTCGGGCAGCTCTGTTGCGGATAGCCGAGCGCCTGGGGATGCCCCTGACGGCATGAGCAGGATCAAGCCTCATTCGCTTTCCTGGCGCCTGGCTGGCTCAGGTTGGCCGCGCCCAGGCAGTAGAACAGCCCGCCGGCGACAATGAACGCCCCCAGCATGTAGAAGATCCAGTGCGCCGGTTGGCTGGCCAGGACCATGCCGCAGAGTATCGGACCCAGGGCGCCGCCGAGGCTGGAGAGGTTCTGTGCGCCGTAGTACAGGCCCCGCAACGGCTCAGGGGCGATCAGGTCGATGAACATGTACTCGGCGGGAAACACGATGATTTCCCCCAGGGTGAACACCACCATCGACAGTACCCACAGCGGCAGGCTGGTGGACAGGCCAAACCCGCTGACCCCCAGCAGAAACAGCCCCAGCCCGGTTGCCAGCCAGCGGTTCAGATGGCGCGGGGAAATCCGCCGGCCAATGCTGTACTGCAAGGCAATCACCAGCAGGGCGTTGGTCGCCACCAGGGTGCTGATGATGCGGTAGGTGGCCTCTGGGGACGTGGTGATCACCAGGTACTGCGAGAGATAGGCCGAGAACTGGCCAAAGACCACGGCGCTGAGCAGGCCGCCGAGGGTGAAGCACACCAGGCGGTAATCGCGCAGCAGCTGTTTGCCCAGGGTCGGGAAGGAGAGCGGCGCTGGCGTTGCGCCGGCGCCGTCCAACTGTCTATCGCCCCAGATCAGATGGATTGCCAGGAACCCGGCACCCAGGGCAGCGGATATCAGAAACGGCAGGCTGATCTCCAGGTGCGCCAGCCCGGCGCCGAGAAACGGGCCCACGGCGTAGCCGATATTGGTCAGGGTGTACTTGATCGAGAAGGCTTCGCCGCGTTGCTCCACCGGCAGGCGCTGGGCAAAGCCGGCCTTGATCGCGATGTCGATCACCGCGTAGGCCAGGTTGATCAGCACCAGGCACAGGTAGAACAGCCACAGCTGGCGGGCCGTGAAGGTGCCGATAAAGCCCAGGGTGAAGAGTGCGCAGCAGCCGAGGATCAGGCGGTGGCTGGCGGTCCTGTCCACCAGGAAACCGCCATACAGGCTCAGCAGCGAACCGAGGATCAGGCTGCTGCCGATCACCAGGCCGATGTCGCTCACCTGCAGGCCGAAAGCGCTGTTCAGGTAGATCACCAGATAGGGCAGGGTGATGGCCCGGGCCAGGGTCAGCACCAGGGTGCCGGTGAGCAGCAGGTTGATTGCCTTCGGGTAGCCTTTCAGGGTGCGCAGCATCCGTGCCTCATCGTCCGTAGCAGGGTCTGGGGAGAATGCAGCCAGCTTACTGGGGAATCTGATTCTGTTTTATGATGATTTTTACCCAATGAATGGAATCAGATTCATGAATGCGAGGCGCCGATGTTTTCTTCCGAACGCTTGAAGGGGATCGATGTATTTGTCTGCGTCGCCGACTGCGGCAGCTTCAAGGGCGCCGCCGAGCGTCTCAACCTCACCGCTTCCGCCGTCAGCAAGGCCATTGCCCGGCTGGAGGGGCGGTTGCAGGCGCGGCTGTTCCAGCGCACCACCCGCAGCCTGGCGTTGACCGACGCGGGGACGGCTTTCTACCGCACCTGCAGCGGTGTGCTGGCCGATCTGGAAGAGGCCGAGCTGGCGCTGAACGCAGAAAACACCGAACTGCGGGGGCGGGTGCGCATCGATCTGCCCGGGACCTTTGGCCGCTCCCAGGTGTTGGCCGCCGTCTTGCGGTTCGCCCGGGAACACCCCGGCTTGCAGCCGCACATCACCTTTTCCGATTCCGCCATCGACCCGCTCGAAGCCGGCGTGGACATTGCCGTGCGCCTCGGCGGTTCGGGCCTGTGGCCGGCGGCGCTGGGGCATCGCTGCCTGGGCCGTGAGTGGCACCTGTTCTGTGCCTCCCCCGATTACTTGCGCCGCCATGGCACGCCGCTGACCGACCAGGACCTGGAGCGGCACCAGTGCATCGCCTATGGCTGGGTGGACGGCCGAGTCAGCCCCTGGAACTTCGCCACCGGGCGTCCGGGCGAGAGCGAGCGCCGGGTGATGTCCGCCAGTTGCGTGGTGGGGGATGGCGAGGGCTTGTTGATGACGGTGCTGGAAGGTTACGGGATCGCGCAATTGCCTTCGTGGCTGGTCAAGCAGCAGCTGGCGCAGGGCACCCTGGTCGAAGTGCTGCCGCAGTGGGCCAGCGAAGGGCAGGCGATTCATCTGCTGTGGCTGAAAAGCCGGCAGGGGTTGCCCAAGGTCAGTGCATTGCTGGAGGTGCTGGAACGAAATCTGGGGGGATGAACATGAAGAAAAATGGCAGGGGCGGCTGGATTCGAACCAACGCATGGCAGGATCAAAACCTGCTGCCTTACCGCTTGGCGACGCCCCTGTAGCTGTTGCGACGTTACTTGCTTTGACTGCCGGCCCGGGGAGGGCCGCTGCAAGAACGGGCGCAAATTTATCAATTTCTGCGCGGGCTGTGAAGCCCCAAAAGCAAAAAAATGAGTTTGAAAACAGCTGCTTAGTCTTTTTCAGTGCTCTTTTGCAGTCTGTAGGGCTCAGGTCGCCAGGTAAGCGGCCTGTGAATCCGTCAAGGGCCGGGCCATGTCCAGGGCGCGGCGGATGGCCCGCAACTCTGCGCCTTCAAGGGCGCGGCGGCCAAATTCATAGTCGTCACCCCCGGGGCCAAGGTGCACCGAAAGCAGCCCGAACAGTTGCCCGCCCACGTCTTCGATGAACATTTCCATATAGCTTTCGTACGGGGCGTGGGCGCAGAGGTAGAGCAGCCCCTGGACCTCGGCGCGACTGCAGTTGTCGATGGCCTCCCAGGTCAGGCAACTACCCTGTTCGCTCCCAATCAACGGCATGTGCCAGGCGTCCTGTACCAGCGGTTGGGCGCGCAGGGCCGCCGGCAGGGGCTGACAGGACAGGACCAGGAAGCGGTACCTCGGCCGGCCATGGTGGATGGCATTGCGTGGAGCAGGAGGTTCGGCTGCCAGACCGGTGATCCTGACCCGCAGCAGCTGGCTCAGGGCAATTTCCGAAGGCTGCTCGTTCCAGCCATTGAGGTCGGCAACCGGCGGGCACCAGATCAGTTGCAGGGTTTCGCCGATCAGGATGCCGTCCCGGTGCTGGAAGAAGGCCGAGTGTTCCTCGCCTACCACGGGCAGCAAGTCATGCAGGTGCAAGGTCGGCGCGCCGTAGTCGATGCCCAGGTCGGTGGACCAGAACAGTGGGGCGCAGGTTTTCAGAGGTGCCGGCATGGGAGCGAGCCTGTGATGGGGAGGGGGAGGGGGAGGATTCTTCGGCAACTGGCGCCGGATGTCACCTCTGTCTGACTCAATCGGCTACATCCCCTGGCGCGATGCGACCGTGACAGCGTCCAGCCGCGCACTAGTATAGGGAGCCTGAAGCAAGACCTATAAGAACAGCAGAAGGACACACGTATGCGACGCTGGAACGGCTGGGGGGATGCATCCACGGTGGTCGAATTGCCGGCCCAGGGCGCGGGGTTTCTGGCCGAGCGCCTGGGACCGGGGCGCCGCTTGCCGGAGGCGACTCTGGAACAGGCGCTGGCCAAGGTGCCGGCCTCTCGCCTTGCTGCCCACCCGCTGTATTGCATCGACCCTCAGGAGCGCCTGCTGCATGCACGCGGCCAGAGCCTGCCGGACTGGCTGGCCCTGCGCGAAGGCGAGCTGGGGGTTTATCCGGATGCCGTGGCCTTTCCGGAAACCGCCGAACAGATCCGTCAGTTGCTGGCCCTGGCCGAGGATCGCGACCTGTGCCTGATTCCCTACGGCGGCGGCACTTCGGTGGCCGGGCACATCAATCCGAGCGGGTCGGAGCGGCCGGTGCTGACGGTGTCCCTGACGCGCATGAGCCGCCTCCTGGACCTTGATGAAGACAGCCTGCTGGCCACTTTCGGCCCCGGTGCCAGCGGCCCGCAGGTGGAGAGCCAACTGCGGGCTCGCGGCTACACCCTGGGGCACTTCCCCCAGTCCTGGGAGCTGTCGACCCTGGGTGGCTGGGTGGCCAGCCGCTCCAGTGGCCAGCAGTCGCTGCGCTATGGGCGCATCGAGCAGCTGTTCGCCGGGGGCACCCTGGAAACCTTTGCCGGGCCGATGCCTATCGCGACTTTTCCGGCGTCTGCGGCCGGACCGGATCTGCGGGAAGTGGTGCTGGGCAGCGAAGGGCGCTTCGGAATCATTTCCGAGGTCAAGGTCAGGGTCAGCCGCTTGCCGGACGACGAGCGCTTCTACGGCGTGTTCCTGCCGGACTGGACCCAGGCCCTGCAAGCGGTGCGCGCCCTGGCCCAGGCCCGGGTGCCGCTGTCGATGCTGCGCCTGTCCAATGCCCTGGAGACCGAAACCCAACTGGCCCTGGCCGGCCATCCCACGCAGATCGCCTGGCTGGAAAAATACCTGGCCCTGCGCGGTGCGGGGCCGGGCAAGTGCCTGCTGACCTTCGGCGTGACCGGCAATCGCCAGCAGAACGCCTTGTCCCTGCGTCACGCCCGGCGGCACCTCAAGGGGTTTGGCGGGGTCTTTACCGGGACTTTGCTGGGCAAGAAATGGGCGCAGAACCGCTTTCGCTTTCCCTACCTGCGCGAAAGCCTGTGGAATGCCGGCTACCTGGTGGACACCCTGGAAACCGCCACCGACTGGAGCAATGTCGACCGCCTGTTGCAACGCATCGAGGGCAGCCTGCGGGACGGCCTGGCTGCCGTGGGCGAGCAGGTGCATGTGTTCACCCACCTGTCCCATGTCTATGGCGAAGGGTCGAGCATCTACACCACTTACGTATTCCGCCCGGACGTCCAGTACCCGGCGACCCTGGCCCGCTGGCAGGCCCTCAAGCACGCCGCCAGCCAGACCATCGTCAATCACCACGGCACCATCAGCCACCAGCACGGGGTGGGCAAGGACCATGCGCCGTACCTGTTGCGAGAAAAGGGCGCGCTGGCCATCGACACCCTGCAGGCCCTGAGCCGCCACTTCGACCCCGCCGGGCGCCTCAACCCCGGCACCCTGTTGGAGCAGTGAAGCCATGAGCCAGGACTGGAACGGCCAATGGCGCCAACAAGCGCTGTCCGGCCTCGGGGCACAAACCTGGGACCTGATCGTGATCGGCGGCGGTATCAGCGGCGCCGGGATTGTGCGGGAAGCGGCGCGGCGCGGCTGGCGTTGCCTGTTGCTGGAGCAGCGGGACTTTGCCTGGGGCACCTCCAGCCGCTCATCGAAGATGGTCCATGGCGGTTTGCGCTACATCGCCAAGGGCCAGTGGCGCCTGACCCGGGACTCGGTACGCGAGCGCCAGCGCCTGCTGCAGGAGGCCCCCGGGCTGGTGGAACCCATGAGTTTCCTGATGCCCCACTACCGCGGCAGGTTTCCCGGGCCCAAGGTGTTCGGTGGCCTGTTGACCCTGTATGACGCCCTGGCCGGGCGCCGCAACCACTGCTTTCACGATGCCGCGCACCTGCGCTTCCTGGCTCCGGGGGTGAAGGAGCCGGGCCTGCTGGGGGGCACCTGTTTCCTGGATGCCCTGACCGACGATGCGCGCCTGGTGATGCGGGTGCTGGCCGAGGCCCGGGCCGATGGCGCGCAGGTGTTCAGCGGCCTGCAGGTTACGGGACTGCTGCGCGAAGGCGGGCGGGTCTGCGGGGTCGAGATCGAGGACAGTGAGGGCGGGGCGCCGCAACAGCTGCGTTGCGCCGCTTTGGCGGTGGCCACCGGTGCCTGGGCCGAGCGCCTGCGCCCGCCGGGCAGTGCCCGCCAGCTGCGGCCCTTGCGCGGCAGCCACCTGTTGCTGCCGGGCTGGCGGTTACCGGTGGCCTATGCCTTCAGCTTCATGCATGCCGAGGACGGCCGGCCGGTGTTCGTCTTCCCCTGGGAAGGGGCCACGGTGGTGGGCACCACCGATCTTGATCACCGTGACGATCTGGACCAGAGCGCCAGCATCAGCCAGGAAGAGCTCAAGTACCTGCTGGCCGCCTGTGCCCAGCAGTTTCCCCAGGCTCGGGTGAGCGCCGCCGATGTGCTTTCGACCTGGGCCGGGGTGCGCCCGGTGGTGGCCGGCGCGGAAGGGGAGCAACAGGGCAAACCGTCCAATGAAACCCGCGAGCATGTGCTGTGGCAGGAGCCGGGCTGCGTGACCCTGGCCGGCGGCAAGCTCACCACCTTCCGGCCCCAGGCCATCGAGGTGCTGCAAGCCTGTGGGGCGATGCTCGGGCGCAGCGTGGAGGACGATGGCGAGCCGGTGTTCGCCCCCCAGGCGCCGGTGGATATTCCCGGGCTCAGCGCGGCTCAGTTGCGGCGCCTGGCCGGGCGCCATGGCCGCGACTTACCCCGAGTAGCGCAGCGGGTGGCCGAGCTGGGAGGCGATTGCGTTGGCGCCAGCGACACCCTGTGGGCCGAGCTGGCCTTTGCCGCCGAGGCGGAGATGGTTTTGCACCTGGACGACCTGCTGCTGCGCCGTACCCGGCTCGGTCTGCTGCTGGCCGAAGGCGCGGCGCAGTACTTGCCGGCCATCCGCCGCCTGTGCCAGCCCCGGCTGGGCTGGGACGACGCGCGCTGGCTGGCCGAAGAACAGCGCTATCGCGACCTGTGGCAGCGCCATCACAGCCTGCCCCCCGTCACCCCTTGATGCCCCAACCAAGAGAGCCGCATGGACAACCACAACAACAATAAGCAGGACTACCTGCTGGCGATCGACAACGGCACCCAGAGCGTGCGCGCGCTGCTGTTCGACCTGTCGGGCAACCTGCTGGGCAAGGGCAAGGTGGAGTTGGAGGCCTATTTTTCGACCCAGCCCGGTTGGGCTGAACAACACCCGGACTACTACTGGGCCAAGCTCGGCGAAGCCTGCCAGCGCTTGTGGCAGCAGACCGGCATCGACCGTTCGCAGATCCGCGGCGTGTCCCTGACCACCCAGCGCGGCACCCTGATCAATGTCGACGCCCAGGGTAAAGCCCTGCGTCCGGCCATCCTCTGGCTCGACCAGCGCCAGGCCGAGGTCGAGGGCCGCATCAAGGGGCCTTGGGGCTGGCTGTTCAAGCTGATCGGCGCCGAGGCCACGGTGGAGTACTTTCGGGCCCAGGCCGAAGCCAACTGGGTGGCCCAGCAGCAACCCGAGGTGTGGGCGGCCACTGACAAGTTCCTGCTGCTCTCGGGCTTTCTCACCCATCGCCTGACCGGCAACTTCGTCGACTCCGTTGGCTGTTGCGTGGCGTACCTGCCGTTCGACTACAAGCGCCTGCGCTGGGCCGCCCCCAGCGACTGGAAATGGCAGGCCCTGGCCGTGCGTCAGGAGCAGTTGCCGACCCTGCTCAAACCCGGTGAAACCCTGGGCCGGATCAGCGCCGAAGCCAGTCGCCACACCGGTATTCCGGAGGGCCTGCCGCTGATTGCCGCCGGTGCCGACAAGGCCTGCGAAGTGCTGGGCTCGGGCGTCCAGGATTCCACCACGGCCTGCCTGTCCTACGGCACCACGGCCACCATCACCACCACCCGTTCCCGTTACCTGGAAGTGGTGCCGCTGATCCCGCCGTACCCGGCGGCAGTGCCGAACCACTACAACTGCGAGGTGATGATCTTCCGCGGTTACTGGATGGTCAGCTGGTTCAAGCAACAGTTCGGCCTGCGGGAAGTGCAGCAGGCGGCCGAGCAGGGGCTGGAGCCGGAACAGCTGTTCGATGCCCTGGTCCAGGCGGTGCCGCCCGGGTCCATGGGCCTGACCCTGCAACCCTACTGGTCGCCGGGCATCCGCGAGCCGGGCATGGAAGCCAAGGGCGCAATGATCGGCTTTGGCGACGTGCACACCCGGGCTCATATCTACCGGGCCATCCTTGAAGGCCTGGCCTATGCCCTGCGCCAGGGCATGGAACGCATGGAGAAACGCTCCAAGCTGAAGATCACCCGCCTGCGGGTGGCCGGCGGCGGCTCCCAGAGCGATGCGGCGATGCAATTGACGGCGGATATCTTCGGCCTGCCGGTGGAGCGCCCCCATGTCTATGAAGCCTCGGGGCTGGGGGCGGTGATCGCCTGCGCGGTGGGCCTGGGCTTGTACCCGGACTTTCCCACGGCCATCAGCGCCATGACCCGGGTGGGCGCGGTGTTCGAACCGCAGCCGCAAGCGCAGCAGATGTACCAGCGGCTGTACAGCGAGGTGTACCTGCGCATGTACCGCCAGCTCAAGCCGCTGTACCAGAGCATTCGCGAGATCACCGGGTACCCGGCTTGAAGGCACGGCGGGCGCCGGCCAGGAGGGGCAAGGATTCCCTGTTCAAAAAAACTGCCTGCCTGGCAAGGCTCATCTATCGTCATCAAGGTGGACGGATCTCTCCGACAAACTGAACCGACGAGCTGAACATGAACCGCCAGGAAGCGCTGAACATCCTATGGAAGCGACTGTTCATCATCTTTGTGCTGCTGTTGGCGGCGTCCCTGGGGGCGGTCGCCCTGGCCGATGGCTACACCATCCCTTCGGTGGTGTTCATCGTTGGCAACATCGGCGGTTACGTGGGCTTTCACCGGCAACTGTCCCACCTCAGCGAGGAGGAGATCATCAGCCTGTGCAGCTCCTGGTTCAACGTGCTGCTGCCTTCGTTCATCGGCGGCATCCTGGCGGGCCTGCTGTACATCCTGTTTATCTCCGGGGTGGTGCAAGGGGAGCTGTTTCCCGAGATCGTCAGTGACAAGAGCTGCAACTACCCCGAGAACAGCTTCTATGTGATTTTCTGCCAGCACGCTGGAGGTTACGCCGCCTATGGCAAGTTGCTGTTCTGGTCCTTTGTTGCGGGTTTCAACCAGAATTACGTGGTCGATCTGATCGAAAACATCAAGGGCAGTAAAAAAGCACAGGGTGAAGCATGAGCGAAGACAGCAAAAACAAAGACAGCCAGGTCAAAGGCCCGGCGTCGTACTTTCCTTCCATTGAGAAAAACTACGGTCAGCCCATCAGCCACTGGCTGGAGCTGCTTGGCGCCGTCAGCGGCAAGAAGCACATGGAACTGGTGGCCTGGCTCAAGTCTGAACACGGCATGGGCCATGGTCATGCCAATGCCTTGGTGGCGCACTTTCTGGCGGGGGCCAAGCCCCCTTAGCGCTGCGTGCTGGACGCTGTGGCTTCGCCAGTGAAGGCGTGACTGCCGACATCCGCTTTCCTGGCGAAAAAAAGCCCAATTCCCCTGTGTTCTCTTGGTTCTTTCCTGCGTCGCAACTTGCATTGCCCCCTTTCTGCCTGTCGGAGTTTTCTCGATGTCTTCGCCAAAATCCTTGCCCACGGCCCTGTTGGGCCTGGCCCTTGCCTGCCCGGCAATCGCCGAGACCCGGAGCGTGGAGCTGGCCCCGGCGCAGGTCCTGGGGCAGGACCAGGGCGGCGAGGGACAGCGGCTGGCAGAGGCCGAGGCGCGGCTGGCCCAGGTGCCGGGCGCCAGCAATGTGGTGGACATGCGCCGGCCGCTGCAAGGCCGGGTCGCCAGCAACCAGGATGTGCTGGCTTATCAGCCCGGGGTCTACGCCCAGTCCGCAGGGAACGAAGGGGTAAAGATCTCGATCCGTGGTTCGGGCATCAACCGCGCTCCGGGTGCCCATGCTTCTGGGCTGTACACGATGCTCGACGGTCTGCCCCTGACCGGCCCCGGCGGCACCCCCTATGAGTTGCTGGAGCCCCTGTGGGTCGATCACGTAGAGGTGCTGCGCGGCGCCAATGGTTTCGACCGTGGCGCCCTGGCCCTGGGTGGCGCCATCGATTACGTCAGCCACACCGGCTACGACGCACCGCTGTTGCAGGTGCGCTACGCCACCGGCAGCCACGGTTATCAGCAGCGTCAGGTCAGCTCCGGGCAAGTGCTGGGGGATTTCGACTACTACGTCTCGCTGACCGATGCCAACGCCGACGGCTATCAGGACCACACCCGCAGCCAGAGCAAGGGGGTGATTGGCAACTTCGGCTATCGCTTCAATCCGAACCTGGAGACGCGTTTCTACCTGCGCTACCGCGAGACCGACAACGATCTGGCCGGGCGGGTCAGCAAGCATTCCATCGAGCACGACCCGCGGGCGGCCAACCCGGCCTACGTCAGCCGCGACGACCGTCGCAAGCAGCCGGGCAGCACCTTTGTCGGCAACAAGACCACCTATTACATCGACGACGATTCGAGCATCCAGACGGGCCTGGTCTACCACGACTACCCCATGGACTTGCGCGAAGGCCCCAACCGCCTGAAGGTGGCCTACAGCGACGTCAGCGGTACCTTCGACTACAAGCGCCGCGACACTCTCTGGGGCCGGGAAAGCCACAGCACCCTGGGCCTGCGGGTGACCAAGCACCTGCCCAATGACGGCGCCAGCGAGTTTGTGCGAATTCCTACCGGCAATACCAAGAACTTTGCCCCAGGCACGCGAATGCGCAATTTCACCTACCAGGGCTCGGATACCGTCCTGCACGTTGGCAATGATCTGGAAATCGCCGATGACCTGTGGCTGACCACGGGCCTGGCGGCCATCTACACCCGTCGTGAAAGCGCGGTGACCTACCCCGAAGGGGGCGGCAAGACCAGCCTCGGCGATTGGGACTATGCGCCGCGCCTGGGCCTGCGCTACCAGCTGAACCCGGATCTGCAACTGTTCGCCAACCTCAGCCGCTCGGTGGAAGCACCGCACCCCTGGTCGCTGATCTACAGTGCCAACCGGCGTTTCCCAACGGGTAGCGGCGTGGCCACGGGCGCTCAGCGCGATCCGATCGAGCTGCGCAATCAGACCGCCACCACCCTGGAGCTGGGCGGCCGCGGCGACAGCGCCCTGGGACAATGGAGCCTGGCCTGGTACTACGCCCAGGTGCGCCACGAACTGCTCTCGGTATTGCCGGACCCCAGCGCCACCACACCCTATGAACTCAACGCCAGCCCCACGGTGCACCAGGGCGTGGAGGCCAGCCTGCAGAGTGAACTGTGGTCGCAGCCGGGCGTCGGCCGCTTGAGCCTGCGCCAGGCCTACACCTTCAGCGATTTCCACTATCGCGACGATTCGCGCTTTGGCGACAACCGTCTGCCGGGCCTGCCGATGCACTATTACCAGGGCGAGCTGCGCTACGACTGGCCCCTGGGTTTCTTCGCCGCCGTCAACACCCAGCTGGTGTCCAAGGTGGCGGTGGACTATGCCAACAGCTACTACGCCGATCCCTACGCGTTGTTCGGCGCCACACTGGGCTACAACGCACCGAAGAACGACTGGCAGACCTGGATCGACCTGCGCAACCTGACCGACAAACGCTACGCCGCCACCGTGACCCCGGGCTACGACGACAAAGGGCAAGACTTGGCGCGCTCGACGCCGGGAGAAGGCTTGGGGGTGTACCTGGGGGTTTCCTGGAGCCTGCGCTGACAGCGGGGCGCCGAGATCAACAAGAACAAGTGCCCGCAATTGCGGGCACCTTGTACAGGCCTGGCCGCGTCAGCCCAGGCAGCAGCGGCTTACCACTGGCCCGAGAAGACGCAGGTCAGGGCTTCGATGGCGCTGAATTTCCACAACGAATCGCCGCAGTCGCTGGCGAAGGCGTGGGCGTTGGAAGCAGTGAGCGCCAGAGCGATGGCCGAGGCGTAGACGATTTTCTTGAGTGACATGGGAATACTCCTTGTTATGAATCCGCACGTTCTTGTGAGCGCCATCCTGAAGGGGGTGGTGCGGACTATAAGCTCGCCCTGAGCCAGGGACCATTAGCCCGAGTGTGCTAATGGCCCATTCCCATCATTGCGCGGCCTGGCGCTGACTCAGTTGCGAAAATACAGCTCGTCCAACTGCCGCCGGCGTATCACCAGGTACTCCTCCCAGACCTTGGGAAAGTCCTCGTCCCGGGTGAAGGGAAAGGTCAGGTAGACGGTGCGGCCGATCACACTGATGTACTCCCGCACTCGCTTGTACGCCGGTTGCTCCAGCAGCGAAATGTACTCGTCATAGGCGTAGTGGTAGTGGGAAACCGTCACCCGATGGGGCGCGATCATGCCGCGGGAAAAGTCGATCACCCAACCGTGACTCAAGTCGCTGCCCAGGTAACCGTAAACCCCGTCCTCGGAGAGGCTGATGGCTTTTCGTGCCTGCTCGCCATCTTCGTCGTTGACCAGCACGATCTGGGTTTCGAAATAGCGGATGGCCTGTTGCTCGGGGCCACGCAGCTGCAGGTTCCAGCCGACGGCGCCCATGCGGAATTCGCCTTGCTCGGTAAACTCGGCGGTCCAGCCATTGGCGAGGGTAATGCTGTGTGTGGTCATCGTTGTCCTGGTGATGGCTGTCCCTGAAGGTCGGAGATTGTACGTCAGCCGCTGCGCGAAACGGCAGGGGCCGTGGCGCCCCGTCAGTCATGCCGGCATGCGGGCCGGTGCGGATCGGGGCATGAAGCACGCAATGAATATCCTTGATGGGAAGCGCTTCAGCGCGGTGATCGCTCAGTCAGGCAGTGAGCGGCCCTGCAGGGTACGGCATAATGCACGGCCGTTTTACTTCAACCCAGGAATTGATCAGGAGGATCCGGCTGGCTATGTACAGACTTGGGCACATGATAGACAACCAGTGGGTGGAGCACAGTTATCCGCCTGTATTCGTGGTGGCGCCCATTGGCGAAGGGCAGCGCGTGGTGGCCGGCGTTCCAGGCTCGGACCCGCAAGTCCTGCTCAGCCTGCTGGGCTGCCTGGCCGAACCGCTGGTGCTGCTGTTCGTGCTGCACACGCCGCGGGACGAGTCGCAAGCGGGGCGTTACTGGAGCCCGCAACTGTCGCGTGAAGAGGTTGAAGATTTCATCCATGACTTCAAGCCATTCCTTTGTGGCGATAGCCGCTTTGATCTTTGGGTTCACTCGCCGGCGCAACAGGCCACGGTGGTCTGGGACCGACACAATCTGATCTACGCCTACGGCCCGCTTGACGACTACGCCAGCGCCTTGCGAGCGATTGGCTTCAGCCATGGCGAGCCGCAACTGCCGGTGCCCCATACGCATCACTACCATCCGCAGTTGGACGACCTTGGCAGACAGCTACTCGACCGGTTCGACTGGGAACACGCGCCATTGCGACCTGAGGATGAGCAGTGATGGCTCCGGGGTGATCCAGGCAGTTGCCTGGTCAGGCTTGTATCGGCTGACCAATGCAGCGATGGAAAACCTGTTCCATCGGTCTGAGATTGCCGTTGTAGGCTGCGATGTTTGCCTTGATCCATTCGCCGCCTTCGATTTCCCACCAGCTGATTTCAACCCCGGCATTCATGATGAGATGCTCAAAAAGGATTCGTTGTGCGCGGCCATTACCGTCACGAAAAGGGTGCACTACGTTGAGCTCGGAGTAAGTTTCTGCAACAGCGATTATCAACTCCTCGCGCTCCATACCTTCGAACCAGTTGGCCGCAGCCATGATCTTGAAGATCTTGTCCGCTTCTTTCTCTATATAGGCTGGTTGGCAGAATCGTGTGTCTTGCTTGAATATCCCCACTGTTCGAAGTTCTCCGGCCCATTCATACAGATCCGCGAACAGCGTCAGGTGGATGGTTCTGAGAGAGTCGAGCCCATAAGGAGGTGGACTGAATTCGAGGCTTTGCGCAGCAAGGGCAGAGAATAGTTGTTCGGCTGTGCTCAAAGGTCGGATCGTTGCGTATGCCGAGTTTGTTGCGCAGGACAGCAGAGCCGGGGTAACAGTAGGGGTCTTGGCCTACGCCATATTTGTCAGACATCAGGCGTCGGTCTTGGCAAAGGCCTTCAACAGTTCTTCACGGGAAGGCAGCGCGCGCTCAACGTCTGCCGGGGAAACCTTGAAGCCTTCCAGACGCAAGCTGGCTGCGTAGTTGGATTTACGAGTCTTGGCCGCGTATGCCCTTTTGGTTTCAAGACTGATGGTGCCCATGGGACTGTACCTCGATGGCGTGAGTGGGCGAATTATAGTCGATCCTGTTGGGGGTGGCAGCCATAGCCATCTGCAATCAAGCCCACTCATGCTCAGTCAATCTTTTGAATTCAGTGCAGGCCTCATCAAACTGTTGCCTGGAGAATTCTGCGCGTTGAGCGTTGCTGTTCCAGGCCACCGCAGTGACCAGTCCGCCGATCACTGTGACGGCTCGTCCAAAACGTTCCCAGATCAGCTTGTCTCCCCGTACCACCTGCTCGACCACGGCCACTGTGCAACTGAGATCCATGTCGTCGGGGCAGATCAGCAACGGGACGATGCTCGAGCAGTCCTCGCTCGCGGGAGCCAGTAACTGCCAGGCAAGTTCTGCGTGCTCGTCATCGATCAGCCAGCCCTGGGCCGGTACCAGCCCCTCGGTGCTGTCTGACCCCGAGCCATCGTAGATAACGCCCTTGATCCAACTGTCCAGGGGGACGCCATCGACGGTGAAGACGGGGTGGGGGGCCTTGGTGTATTTCGATTGATGCATTGCGGCGCGAAGGTTGTTCATGGGGCTCTTGCCAACGGGTTGAGCGCAAAAGGTCATGCGCAGTGGGGGACTCGACGGGGCGGCGTTGAGGATCGGGGCCGTTGCGGCCCCGGTCCCGGTTAGTCAGTGGCCGCTGTGCAATGCCGGAGTCCGTGGTGGAATCAGGCGCTTGCTGCCGGTGGCTTCGAAGGCCGAAGCCAGGTGCAGCAGGCTCGAATCGTCATAGGCACGCCCGGCGAAGGTCAGCCCCACCGGCATGCCGATGTCCGCCATGACGCCCATGGGCACGGTAACGGTGGGCACCCCCAGGTGGCGGATCGCAAGGTTGCCGTTGGCCACCCACACGCCGTTGCTCCAGGCGATGTCCGCCGACTCGGGGTTGATGTCGGCATCGGCCGGGCCAACATAGGCCACGGTGGGGAACAGCACGGCGTCCAGCCCCAGGCGATCCATCCATTCTTCCAGGTCGATGCGTCGGGTCTGCTCCAGGCCGCGCAGGCCGTCGGCCAGGGTGGCGATCTGGTCCCAGGTCTTGAGGCCGCGCTTGGCCATGTTCACGTATTGGTCCATGCCGGCGGCCAGGTCGTCTTCACGGTTGGGCAGGGTGCCCGGGTCGTGGGGGAAGATCTGCGGCCCGTCGACATCCGCCAGGCGGTTGAGCTTGGGATCGTCGTTGGCCCGCAGGAAGTCATCGAAGGCCCAGCCCGACAGTTCCCACAGCTCGTCATGCAGGAACTCCTTGCTGACCAGGCCGCGGTTGTACACCGTCGGCGCACCGGGGCGGTCGCCCTCGCAGTTGGACACCAGGGGGAAGTCCACTTCCAGCACTTGCGCGCCGGCGGCTTCCAGGGCACGGCGCGCCTGCTCCCAGAGGCTGATCACCGAGGGTCGGGTGTGGATGCGCTGGCCGGTGGGGCCGCCGATACCGGGCTTGTCACTGGTGCCGGCTTCCGGGTCGGCGTTGATGTACATGCGCGGCACGCCAAAGCGCTTGCCCTTGAGCGCCGCGGCATCGGCCGCCAGTTGCGGGTAGGACGCGGGGCGCACCGAGGTCACGCTGGGAATCGGCACCCAGGGCTGCAGACGCCACAGGTCGCCGCGGGTGTCCGGGTCCTCGGCCACCACCACGTCCAGCACTTCCAGCAGGTCGGCCATGGTGCGAGCGAAGGGCACTACCACGTCCATGGTCGGGGTCAGCGGCCAGTTACCGCGCACCGAAATCACCCCACGCGACGGCGTGTAGGCGCACAAGCCGTTGTTGGAGGCCGGGCCACGACCGCTGGACCAGGTTTCCTCGGCCAGGCCGAAGGCGGCGAAGCTGGCGGCGGTAGCCGTACCGGCGCCGTTGGAGGAGCCCGAAGCAAAGGGCGCGGTCAGGTACGCGGCGTTGTAGGGACTTTCCGCGCGGCCATACACGCCGCGCTGCATGCCGCCGTTGGCCATGGGCGGCATATTGGTCTTGCCCAGGCAGATGGCCCCGGCGCCCCGCAGACGCTCGATGGTGAAGGCATCGCGATAGGCCACCAGCTCGGCGAAGGCCGGGCTGCCCGAGGCAGCCGTCAAGCCCTTGACCAGATAGCTGTCCTTGGCGGTGTAGGGAATGCCGTCCAGCGGGCCCAGGGTCAGGCCCTTGGCGCGACGCTCATCGGCGGCTTCGGCTTCTTTCAGTGCCTCGGGGTTGCGCACCACCAGGGCATTGAGAGCCGTGGCGGTGTTCGGCCCGTCATAGGCCTCGATCCGCGCCAGATAGGCCTGGACCAGCTCCACGGAGGTGGTCCGGCCCGATTCCAGGGCGGCGCGCAGGTCGGCGATGGAGACTTCGGTGACTTCGATCATGGGGCTACCGCCGTTGGCTGGTGGGAGATGAGGTAAAGAGGGCGCAACGGAGCGCGGGTGTTCGGGTAATGGTTGTGCATGGTGATTCTCGTGGTACGGCTGGGCACGACAAGGGTGGCAAGGAAAACTGTGGGCCTTTTTAGCATCTAGTGCGGGGCAGAGGAACCGTTGAACTCGCCCAGGTAGTCCAGCGTCGGCGTGCTTTGCGGGGTGCGCTGATTGGGGCCGGATGCAGCCGATTGTTGGTCGCCATGAATCGACTCGCTGCCGACGACGATGAAGTGGCTGTAATGCCCCTTGATCCGCGAACGCAGCCGCTGTTGCTCGGCATCACTATGGATCAGCGATTCCAGGTATTGCGGGCCGTCTTCACTGTCGATCAGCTCGACGAAATCGGCGTCCATGTAGTAGCCCAGCTCCTGTTTGAGGCGCCAGCTGGGATTGCGTGCTTCCCAGGCGCTGAATTCGGCGGCGCTGACATCCGCTGCAGGTTCGGGCTCCCACTGTTCGAAGGCAAACAGTTCGGCCTCTGCCTGGTTCGGGAAGCGGGCGGCGAACAGGTAGAAAGGGAAGTAGTTCTCGGCTTCTGACATGGACGGCAAGGCTCCTTTCTTCAGATCAGGCTCTCGCGCTGCAGGTGGCTGACATGGCCAATGCCGGCGGCGCTCAAGCGCGCCGCCAGGTCTTCCCGGGCCTGGGCGCCGCCGTTGCGCACGTATTCCAGCTCCGAGGCGGTGATCAGCACCACCGGCACCAGGGTCACGGGGGACAGGGGCATGTCTTCCAGACGGGTCGGGAAGTCCGGGGCCGGGCCACCGATCAGCACCCCGGCGCAGTCGTCGGCGCTGACGAAGTGCGCGGGCAACTGCTCACTCATGGCCCGGGACTGGCTGACCCCAGGCAGCTCCAGGGACAGCACCCCGTAGCGTTCCAGGCGCGAGGTGTAGCCACCGGCATCGGCCACGGTGCCGGCCACGCAGCGCAGCAGTTCGAAGGTCCAGCTGTCGGCAAAGGGATAGACGTCGCCGACCGCGCCCTGGGCGTGGGCCGGAATATCCGGGGTTTCCACGAACAGCTCCATCTCGAAACCGTTGCCCAGATCGTCGCCTTGGACACCGTCGAACGGGTCGGACAGGCCCTCGGTGGCGAGGATGATGCCGTTGTTGCGGCGCACGATGCGGTAAGCCTGGCGCGTGGAAGGCCAATGAGGCCCGCCCATGAAGCTGGGGCTGATGGCAAAGCCCAGGACGTCGGCTTCGCAAGTACCGACGGCTTGCCAGTGGCGCTCGAGGCAGGCGGCGCCGGCTTCCATCAGGGCAATGCTGGCCAGGTCCGCTTCGCTGGGCTGGTACTGGGCGTAGGGCTCCTCTGCAGCGGTTGGCTCGCTGGCGGGCAGGGCGGGCTCGGCTTTTTGTGGCGCCGGCTTTTTAAAGACGCTGAGCAGCTTTTCCAGAAAGTTCATCGGGCGATCCTTGCGGGGCCCGTGCGTTGCATGCAGTGCACAGCGCACGGGTAGAAAGACAGGGGCGCGCATTGTGACCGGTTTGCCGTGCCCGTGGAAACTGACGGATACGTGTTGCTTGAAGCCTTGCCTTGCCGAAGCCGCCACCTGAGAATCCGCTCCGGCCCCCTATCAAGGAAAGTGATCTGCATGTCTTACCCGAAAAAGCTAAGCCCGGAGTTTTCCGGAGCACTGAGAACCTTCAGTTTCTGGGTCGCCAACGGCACCCTCGGCTACCCGTTGCTGGAAGGCGTCGACTATCGCAGTTGCCTCGGCGACGAGCCGAGTATGCTGGAAATGGTCTACGCCATCTTTGCCAATGTGCTGGAGCTGGACGAGCAGGGCGTTCCGGTGAATGCCAAGTACGCCGAGCACCGCGCCGCCCAATACATTCGTCAGTATTGCGACCCGGGCTACACGGCCCTGCCGGCATTCGAGGAATGGGAGCAGGAACTGTACGGGCCGCCCGATCGTGACGACAGCAAGCCCTGGCCCGCCGGCGTGGCCTAGGTTTCTCGACGGCTGGATGCAAGCGCCGGGCACTGTGGCTTCGAAACGATGAGCCCCTCATCAAGGCTTATGAATGTCGCTGATTTCGCAACGAGTAGAACTGGAACTATGAAATCCTCGGCAACTCCGAGCCTGAGTTGCACTGCCATATCTTTCCCCGTTATGCCTCGGAGCCGGAAGGCAAGCGCAGGATGCCGGTGTGGTTCTACGACTGGAAAACCGCGCCGCCCTATGTCGAGGCGGAGCATGGGGCGTTGCGCGAAAGAATCGCCCAGCTATTGGCCGTCTGCCTGTAGGAGCGAGCTTGCTCGCGATGATCGTCAACGAAAACGCCGCGCCCACTGGGGGAACGCGGCGTTCTTGAGTGCTTCGCGAGCAAGCTCGCTCCTACAGGTACAGGTACAGGTACAGGTACAGGTACAGGTACAGGTACAGGTACAGGGAAGGGCGGGGTGTCAGCGGTTGGCTGCGGTCCACTTGGCCCGCGCTGCGTGCAGCTTCTTGTAGCTGTCGATCAGCCGCAGGTTGGCCTCGTAGTCCGCCAGGTCCAGTTTGTCGTCCGGCGGCACTTCCAGCACCGCGTTCAGCGCCTGTTAGAACAGCCCGCGTTCGACGGTGTTGTTGTATTGCAGGAATATCTCCACCAGCTCCTAGGCCGGGTCGAGCTGCCCCAGGGCCACGTGGAGCAGCAGCCTCAGCTCCAGAATGGTCAACTGGCCCCAGGTCGTGTTGTTTCTGCCGGGTCTTCATGAAGCTGCGCGAAGGGCTCGTCGGCTCCAGCCCCAAGCCCGCGATGCGGGTCCTGCAGCGCTTGCGCCCGGGTCATCTGGAATTGTCGCTGGGCAGCCAGGCGTGCGCTCTGGTCGAGGCGCTTGCGTATGACATAAGTCACCTGGGAACTGACCAGGTCGAAGATCAGCGTGACACCGCCGCGGAACACATTGGCGCTGCCGTCCAGCGCATGCAGCGATTGGGTCAGCTCGACAACCATCTGTGACAGCAACTGCCCATCCGGGCCGACCCGGCGCAGTGGCCGCACCGAGTGGACCTCGATCCCGCGCATGTCGCAGGTCTGGCTGTCCTGGCCAATCTGCAGTTGATAGTTCGGGTTGGCCCGGCGAAATAATCCCAGTGCCGCCAGCTCGGCGTCGCTGACCCGTTTCGGGTCCGTCAACCAATGATGAAACTTTTTGGCGTTGTCCCTTGAGGTGGTCCAGGCCGATTCGCGGTGGGTCTGGAGAGTCCATTTCAGGCTCAGCTCCGGCAGGCCCCGGCACAGCTCGGTAAAGGGCTCCAGGGGCGGCTGCCAGCGCAAGGTGTCGACGGAGTAGCAGCGCAAACCTTCGGGGTAGATACCGCGGGCCATGAACGCGGAAGAAAAGGCCACGCGATAGCCGTAGGGGTCGTCTGGCACCAGGTCGTGGTCGGCGGTGATCAGGGCTCTGAGGAAGTCACCAAAAGTGATGTCCACCGGCGGGCAGTAGTCCAGTGCCCGGATGCAGATGGTGAGAATATGCTTGGCCACTTTGCTGGCCACGTCTGTCAGCGCATCCACCAGGTCGCTTTGCAGGGCCCCCTGAGGCAGTACTTCCGAGCCGTTGGTTGCCAGGCGAATGGGCACCCGGGCTCGCCGGGTGTAGACCTGCAGGAAGGCATCGAACACCGCCGACACCAGCACCGAGCCTCGCTCATGGGGCGTGGTCTGGCTTTGGTAGTCGCTGGCAGCCGGTGGGCGCCGGGTCCAGATGGGCTGGTTGTCGGCGTCCATGTCTGCGGTGCCGATGGCGTCCCGCAGGGCCTTGTAGTGCCCGGTGGATCTGCCGAACTGCACCGCCAGCCAGGCCAGCATCGACTGTTGGCTCAGGTCGCCCCGTGAGCGTGCCAGTAGCTCGCGCAGCGAATCGCGCAAGGTGAAGTGCTGGAACAGGGCAACGATGTCGGCGAAGCCCTCGTGAAAAGCCAGCACGTCCGGATTGGTCGGTTCGATGAAGCGCCGATGCAGGCCGTCGAGCAGGGCATGGGAGGTTTCGTGGGCGACGATATCGTGGGACAGCGCGGTGAAAATGTCCTCGCCGGCCATGCCGGCGTTGGCCTTGGAGGAGTTGAAATAGCCCAGCAGCAGGGCCTTGTGCTGTGGACTGTAGTAGGCGTTGGCCTTTCTCAATGCATGGGGGTAGATGCGCAGGCGCTGCACGTACTTCGAGTGTTTGCCGGTGATCTGCGGCGCCCAGAGCGCCGTGCGCCCCAGGGCTCTTTCGAAATAGCGGATGGTCTGCATCGCTACGGCGTACACCATCTGCTGGTGAAACTGCGGATTGGCCTCTGAAGGTTGCAGGCCATCGGTGGCCAGGAGCCGTGCGTCGTTGAGATCCACCGGGGCGTAGCGACAGTTACTGGCCGGGTCGATATCCACGACTTCAAGGTATTCGCCCATGGGGCCGGGCAAGAGGTTTTCCTCCCAGGGAACCGGCAGCGTGGTTTCGTTGATGGCCACCGTTTCCAGCTCGCGCCCAAGGGACGGGTCGTAGGCGTAAACCCGTAGCCGGCGGGCAGTGGGTGTGGGCGTTGCCGGCACCAGGGCATGCTGCAATTGCTGCTCGTTCAGCCCGGCAAAAGGCTGGCTGGGGTGTTGCGCCGAGGCGGAGCTGGCGCGCTTTGCTGTGCCAGGCGGCTCGGACTGTCCTGGTTGCAAGGCCCGGCGCAGGGTTTGCGAGGCCCGGGGGTGTTGAGCCAGGGCCTGGGCCAGGGCCACGCGCTGGTCCGGGCTCAGGGAGTCCGGATGCACATCCGGGTCCGGCAGGATCGCCTCGATTGCCGCCGATTGGGAAAGCTGCAAGGCCTCCAGCTCCAACATGCGTTGCTGGGCGTCGCCAAACTCCGTCATGCCCAAGCCGGTCAGGACCCGCAAAAAGGGGAAGGCGGCAGAGTCCGCAGCTTCCTTGTGCAGGCTTTCAGCGGCGGGAGGCGGCTTGTGGTAGGCGTCCAGGGCCCGTAGCTGGCCTCGTCCCAGCTTGTTCTGGTCGCTCGGGCTGGCGCTGGAAAACAGCGCCGCGCGCACCGCCTCCACACGCATCCACTGGTGTGGGTAGGCCTCCCAGGCTTGCTGATGGGCCTGAATCCAGATGGCCGCCGCTGCCGCGATTTGCGGGGTGGCCGATGAGGTGCCGCCGCCATCGCGATCGATCACGTTCGGACAACCGAACTTGGCCCGCGGAATGTTTGGCGTGTAGGCCGCCATCGCCGTGCGCATCTTGCTCTTTGGCCCGTAGTTGCCGGCCATCAGGGTGATCGGCAGGTCTGCATAGGGTTGGTGATCCTCCATTACCCCACAGGCAGCGATCACCCGGTTGAAACGCGCGGGAAACACAATGTGATGGGTGGGGGCGTTGCCGAAGTTGTTACCGGCTGCGGTAACCAGCAGTACCCCCTCGTCATAGAGGGCGTTGACCTCTTCGGCCCAGAGCTGGCTGGCCAGTCCGCCCATGCTCATCGTCACCACCTGCACTGCAGTTTCGGGGTGGCGGCACAGTTCGCGAACATAGCGCAGGGCTTTGACGATGGCGCTGTTGTAGAACAGCTCGACCCGGTTGGCGACCCGGATGGGGACGACCCTGACAAAGGGCGCCGCGCCGAGCCGCTTCATTGCGCTCAGGGGCTTGCCGGCGAGGATGCTCAGGGTCGCGGTGCCGTGCCCCGGGTTGCTGACCAGGCCGGATGAGGTATCGGAAGCATCCTGGGGGCGGTCTTCGTCGACAAAGTTGCGTTCCAGTGATTGTTCCAGGCGTTGCGGTAGGGATAGGTGACTGCGGTCGTATCCGGTGTCCAGGTGGGCAACCCTGACGGCTTGGGCCAAGGGCACTTCGGCGAGTTGGCTCAGCAGCGTATCGAATTGGCCGTGGGCGTCATCCTGATACCAGAAGTCGTTGTCGGCGGTGGGGTAGCGGGTGTTCTGCGGGTCGCTGGTGCAGGAGGCACTCAGCGCCAGTGCGGGGTCCTCTAGCTCGCCGCTGAGCCAGGTCTGGGCCAGATCCGGCTCGGCGAATACCGGCTGCGGCGCTCCCGCCAGGCCCAGGCCATCGCTGACCATTGCGTGGCACACGTCCCATGGGTTGAGCGTGTCCAGGGGGGTGGTGGATTCCACTAGATGCCAGACCGGCTCCCCGGGTGGCAACGCTGAAACCTCGGCGGACAGGGGCAGGGCGGTGAGTGAGCTACCGGCCAGGGACAGCGTCGCACCCTGGGCAACAGGCAGCATTTTGACGAGATAACGTTGAACCTGGGGCATGGGCCGGGGCTCCGTTAGCGCTGCAGCACAATCCTTTGCGGCACAGCCAAAACCGCAAGCCCAATCACTCGGCCGGCCAGTTTCCCGGCGAGCTGGTGATTGCTTCTTCAGCGTAGACACAGCGCCGATGCTGCTCACGCGAAGTGTGTGGCCGGCTGTCGGGATGGCCTTGGCATGAGGCTGACGGGGGGGCATTTGCCGCGCCTGGAAATTGATCCGCGAGGTCTTTCAATCCCCGCAGCCTGATCTAGGCTGATCTGCACGGCGCTTGTGCGGGCGCCCCGATGAAACTGCCGACAAGGCGGCAACCTCGCCGACCGGCCCGTGGAGATACAGCATGGAAGTGGGACAAACCGCCAGTGCAACCATTCAAGCCCGGGCCCCGTGGAATGACACCCGGATCGACCTGATCCAGGGCGGGGTCTATCAACTCACTGCCGAAGGGAAATGGTGGGACCTGTTCATCCACGCCGATGCCGATGGCTACCCGACCAAACTGTGGCCCCAGGGACATTTCGAGAGTCGGCGACGTGTACCTACGGCACTTTGGTTCTGCCTGGTGGGGGTGATTGCGAGTGTCGAGGGACGGGCGTTTGCCATCGGCAGGCATGCCCAGATAGAGGCCGAGACCCAGGGGCGCCTGTTTTGCTGCGCGAACGACGTGCCGGGCTACTACTTCAACAACTTCGGCAAGTTGCAGTTGCTGGTGCAGCGGGTTCGCTGACGCCGCTGATGCTGGCACTTGCCGCACCAGCGTCCCTATAGCCTGCAAGCAGAGGCACAAAAAACAGCCAGGCAATGCCTGGCTCGTTGATTGTGGCGGGCGCCTGTTACCGAGGCCGCCCGCCAGAGGCGCATGGACGGGGTGTCAGCGGTTGGCTGCGGTCCACTTGGCCCGCGCCGCGTGCAGCTTCTTGTAGCTGTCGATCAGCCGCAGGTGGCGGTCCAGGCCTTCGAGCTGCAGGTTGGTCGGGGTCAGGCCGTAGAAACGCACGCTGCCGTTCACCGAGCCGATCACAGCGTCCATCCGTTCGTTGCCGAACATGCGCCGCAGGTTGCCCTCGTAGTCCGCCAGCTCCAGTTCGTCGTCCAGTTCCACTTCCAGTACCGCGTTCAAGGCCTGATAGAACAGGCCGCGTTCGACGGTGTTGTCGTTGTATTGCAGGAACATCTCCACCAGCTCCTTGGCCGGATCGAACTGCTGCAGGGCCACGTGGAGCAGCAGCTTCAGTTCGAGGATGGTCAACTGGCCCCAGGCCGTGTTGTCGTCGAACTCGATGCCGATCAGGGTGGTGATGTCGGTGTAGTCGTCCAGCTCGCTTTCTTCCAGGCGTTCCAGCAGTGAGCGCAGACCATCTTCGTCCAGGCTGTGCAGGTTGAGGATGTCTTCACGGAAGAACAGTGCCTTGTTGGTGTTGTCCCAGATCAGGTCGTCCACCGGGTAGATTTCCGAATAGTCCGGCACCAGGATGCGGCAGGCCGTGGCCCCCAGGTGCTGGTACACCGCCATGTAGACTTCCTTGCCCAGGCCTTCGAGGATGCCGAACAGGGTGGCGGCTTCCTCGGCGCTGGCTTGTTGCCTTTCGCTGAAGCCGCTTTGGCTGGTGAAGTCCCACTCGACGAATTCGAAGTCCGCCTTGGCACTGAAGAAGCGCCACGACACCACGCCGCTGGAGTCGATGAAGTGCTCGACGAAGTTGTTCGGCTCCATCAGCGCCTGGCTTTCAAAGGTCGGCTGCGGCAGGTCGTTCAAGCCTTCGAAGCTGCGGCCCTGGAGCAGCTCGGTGAGGCTGCGCTCCAGCGCCACCTCGAAGCTTGGGTGAGCACCGAACGAAGCAAACACGCCACCGGTGCGCGGGTTCATCAGGGTCACGCACATCACCGGGAATTCACCGCCCAGGGACGCATCCTTGACCAGCACCGGGAAGCCTTGCTCTTCCAGGCCCTGGATACCGGCCAGAATGCTCGGGTACTTGGCCAGCACCTCCTGGGGCACATCCGGCAGGGCCAGTTCGCCTTCGAGAATCTGGCGCTTGACCGCCCGCTCGAAGATCTCCGACAGGCACTGCACCTGGGCTTCGGCCAGGGTGTTGCCGGCGCTCATGCCATTGCTCAGGTACAGGTTCTCGATCAGGTTGGAGGGGAAATACACCACCTCGCCGTCGGACTGGCGCACATAGGGCAGGCAGCAGATGCCGCGCTCGATATTGCCCGAGTTGGTATCGTACAGATGGGAGCCGCGCAGCTCGCCATCGGGGTTGTAGATGGCCAGGCAGTTCTCGTCGAGGATCTCTTTGGGCAGCTCATCCTTGCGCCCCGGCTGGAACCAGCGCTCGTCCGGGTAATGCACGAACTCGGCGTTGGCGATCTCTTCGCCCCAGAACTGATCGTTGTAGAAGAAGTTGCAGTTCAGGCGCTCGATGAACTCGCCCAGGGCCGACGCCAGTGCGCCTTCCTTGGTGGCGCCCTTGCCGTTGGTGAAGCACATCGGCGACTGCGCATCGCGGATATGCAGCGACCAGACGTTGGGCACGATATTGCGCCACGAAGCGATTTCGATCTTCATCCCCAGGCCCGCGAGGATCGCCGACATATTGGCGATGGTCTGCTCCAGGGGCAGGTCCTTGCCAGCAATATAAGTGCCTTCGCTGGAGCCCGATTGCGGCATCAACAGCGCCTGGGCATCGGCGTCGAGGTTTTCCACTTCCTCGATGATGAACTCGGGGCCGGTCTGCACCACCTTCTTCACCGTGCAGCGGTCGATGGAGCGCAGGATGCCTTGGCGGTCCTTGTCGGAGATGTCCGCCGGCAGTTCGACCTGGATCTTGAAGATCTGGTTGTAGCGGTTTTCCGGATCGACAATGTTGTTCTGCGACAGGCGGATATTGTCGGTGGGGATGTTGCGGGTCTGGCAGTACAGCTTGACGAAGTACGCCGCGCACAGCGCCGAGGAGGCGAGGAAATAGTCGAACGGACCCGGCGCCGAGCCATCGCCCTTGTAGCGGATCGGTTGGTCGGCCACCACCGTGAAGTCGTCGAACTTGGCTTCAAGTCGAAGGTTGTCGAGAAAGTTGACCTTGATTTCCATGGGGGGCACCGGCATCACAAAGCAAAAAATGGCGGGCATTATCCGGGATTTTGCGCGGCAGTGGGGCGGTTTTTGGCAATGGCGGACTGACGGGCCTTGGGCCGCGGTCGGGAGCCGGTGAACAGGGCGTTTGGCAGATGCTAATGTCGGCTAATCGGATAAAAGGTATTGGAGTCAATGACCACAGTGTTGAGTGAGGTTGATCTTCACAAGGTGTTGGAAACTATTGAAAACGGCTCCAGCCAGGACCTGAATCTTCTTTATGAGGGATTGCAGATCGATCGGCGTGAGCTCTTGAACCAGCTCGCAATTGCCGTGGCCCGGCTCTTTACCAGCGGTCGTCGCGACTTTCATGACTGCGACGCAGTGATGAATACCTTGTTCAGCGACATCGTTGACCTGTCCTTGAACGCGGACATGCCTGAGCCGGCCTTTTCCATCTACCTTGCGTTCGATGCGGGGGAGTATGGGCACAGCGGTGATGTGCAGGATGTGCTGCCCTGGGAGCGGTGGACGCGGCCGGAGCTGGAAAGGATTTTGCGGGATGTAGGTGCTGGAGAAGCTGGCGGCGTGCAGTAGGCAAATGTTTGGGGGAAAGAGGGCGGGTTCGCCCTGTTTCGCCCTACTGCTCAAGCATCAAGCTGCGCCAAACGATCTCTAGCGGTTCAACAGGCACAACTTCCGGTCGCCTTGCCTGCTTGTCCAGCACCTCAGCTGACGTCGCCGGATTTTGCTCTGGCGATGACTGCCAAGGCGACAGAAGGTTCTCAGGTTCGGCCCCCTTAGTTGAGTCATCGATAGATGGTGTCGTCATTTGATCCTGACCACGACCTTGCCCTTGGCCCGTCCCTGCTCGACGTATTGCAGTGCTTGTGCCGTGGCTTCAAAGGCGAAGGTGCGGTCAACCACGGGCTTGATGATTCCGGCCTCAATCAGCGCGGTGATCTGTTGCAGCTGGGCGCCATCGGCCCGCATGAACACAAAGGCGTAGCTGACGTCCAGCTTGCGCGCCTTGCGCCGGATACCGAAGCTCAAGAGGCGCATGACCTGCTGCAACGGCCAGGCCAGCCCTTGCTGCTGGGCGAACTGCACAGTGGGTGGCCCAGAGATGGAAATCAGCTGGCCGCCGGGCTTGAGGACCTTGAGGGATTTTTCCAGTACGTCGGTGCCCAGGCTGTTCAACACCAGGTCGTAGTCATGCAAGAGGCTTTCGAAGTTCTGCTGCTTGTAGTCGATCACCTGATCGGCGCCCAGGGCTTTGACCCATTCGACATTCGCCGTGCTGGTGGTGGTCGTGACGAAGGCGCCGAGGTGTTTGGCAAGCTGGATGGCAAGGGTGCCGACCCCGCCTGCGCCCGCATGGATCAGCACTTTCTGGCCCTTTTTCAGTTGGGCGGTTTCCACCAGCACTTGCCAGGCGGTGAGTGCGACCAAGGGGATCGACGCGGCCTCCGTCATGGTGGTGTTGGCAGGTTTCAGGGCAATTGCGTTTTCGTTCACGGCGATCCATTGGGCGAACGTCCCGATCCGCGCTTCGGGCGGGCGCGCGTAGACTTCGTCTCCGGGCTTGAAACGTTGCACTTGTGAGCCCACTTCAACCACGACGCCCGCCAGGTCATTGCCCAGTATCAGTGGCAATGCATAGGGCAGGATCAGCTTGAATTCGCCGTTGCGGATCTTCGAATCCAGCGCGTTGACGCCGCTGGCGTGGACCTCGATCAAGACGTCGTGGGCACCGACCTCGGGAACGGGCACTTCGCTCATGCGCCCGGTGTTCTTGCCATAGCGATCAATTGAAAATGCCTTCATCGGTGTGCGGCTCGTGTCAGTGGGAATAGGTGTGGGCGGTGCTTGGGTGGGGTGGCTGTCATGGGGCTCAGTCGTCAAGGAACGCCAGGGTCCTGGCCACGAAGTCAGCGTGGTACTGAAAAATGCCGCCGTGCCCGGCATCCTCATACATCACCAGCTGTGCGTTGGGGACGCGGTTGGCCAGGGCAAGGGAGTTGACGCTGGGCACCATGATGTCGTTGTCGCCGTTGACGATCAGTGTCGGCGCCCGCAGGCGCCCGAGATACTGCGGCGCCTGTTTGCCCCACGCGGTGATGGCTTGCAACTGGCGCAGGAAAGCGCCGGGCGTCGGGCCCTTGTCGCGATTCTTCCTGCGGGCTTTCAGGCGTTGCAGATACTCCGAGGCGGCTCGACGACCATTGGGCGTCGAGGTAAAGAACAGGTAGAACTTGGGATCGCGCAAGGTCAGCAAGCCTTTGAGCATCAAGGGCCAGGTCACTGAGCCGACCTTGTCGATAGCGGTGCCGCCGGCCGGTCCGGTGCCGGTGAGAATCAAGCGGCGTACCAATTCGGGGGCCTTCAGGGCGATGTCCTGAGCGACGAAGCCGCCGAGTGAAAAGCCCAGTACATCGACGCTCTTGAACCCCAGGGCCTGTATCAGTTCAATGGCGTCTTGCGCCATTTCGCCGACCGTCAGGGGGGCGGTTCCACCCGAGCCGCCGATGCCGCGATAGTCGGTGGTGATGACCCGCCGGGTCTGTGCCAGCCCATCGATTATTGCCGGGTCGAAGTTGTCCAGCACCGCGCCCCAATGGTTAAACAGCACCAGAGGCACGCCGTCCGCGGGACCGGTATCGCGATAGGCGAAGGGAATGCCCCTGAGCATGATCGACTGGTTCGCCGCGTTGATGAACGACGTCTGCAAAGGCGGGGGGAAGGTTGTCTGCGTTGGATTCATTGTTACTCCGAACAGCGGGCCGGATTCGTCGCAGTGCCTGCCGCGAATCCGGCGCGAACGCTCGCTGCCTAAAGATCACTGTTGGGGCTGGTAGCGCTGGGCAACCTCGGATTGACGGATTTGCCCCAGCAGGCCCTGACGTGCGCTCTGCAGGTCATCCCAGCGTTGCGCTTCCTGCAGCGGCGGGATCGTCACCGGTTCGCGACGATCGAAACCCAGTAGCGCGGCGTCCACCAGATCGGCCACTTCCATGATTTCGTCCAGGGTGTTGATGTCGACGCCGGAGCGATCCCAGATTTCCGTGCGGGTGGCGGCCGGCAGCACGGCCTGCACGTACACCCCAAGGGGTGAAAGCTCCAGGCTCAGGCCCTGGGACAGAAACAGCACAAAGGCCTTGGTCGCACCGTAGACCGACATGCCGAATTCCGGTGCCAGACCTACCACCGAACCGATGTTGATGATCGCGCCATCGCCGGCTTTGGCCAGACGTGGAGCGATGGCGCTGGCGAGCCGCACCAGTGCCGTGGTGTTAAGGGCAACCAGCTGCGCAACGCTGTCGGTGCTTTGCTCGATGAAGTTGCCGGATAGCGCGGCGCCGGCGTTATTGATGAGAATGCCGATACGGGCGTCATCGCGCAGGCGGCTTTCAACGGTTGTCAGGTCGTTGAGTTGGGTCAAGTCCGCCTTCATGACATCGACGGCGACCCGGTGTTCGCTGTGCAAGCGGGCGGCAAGTGCGTCCAGGCGTGCCCGGTCGCGGGCGACCAGGACCAGATCGTGGCCACGTTGCGCGAAGCGCTCGGCGTAGACGGCGCCGATGCCAGTGGAGGCGCCAGTGATAAGAACGGTAGGGCGAGGGTTCATGGGGTCATCTCTCTTTCAGAATGAGGGGGAACAGACAGCGTGAATCGGACTGCTCAGCTTGCGCTGGCGCTTGCTTCAACCAGCGTTGGGTAGTCGATGTAGCCCGCCGCACCGCCGCCGTAGAGGGTGGCGGGATTGAAGGCGGACAGCGGCGCGCCGCTTTGCAGGCGCTCCACCAGATCCGGGTTGCCAATGAACGGGCGACCGAAGGCGATCAGATCGGCCTGGTCTTCGGCGAGCCGCGAGGTCGCCAGCTCCAGGTCATAGCCGTTGTTGGCGATGTAGGTGTTTTTGAAGCGCTGGCGCAGGGCGGCGAAATCCAATGGCGCCACGTCGCGCGGGCCACCGGTAGCGCCTTCGACCATGTGCAGGTAAACGACGCCGAGGGCGTCGAGCTGATCGACGACGTAATCGAATTGCGCCTGCGGGTCGCTGCTGGAAACACCGTTGGCCGGCGACACCGGTGACAAGCGCACCCCGGTGCGAGCCGCGCCGATTTCATTGACCACGGCTGCGCTGACTTCGAGCAACAGCCGCGCACGGTTTTCAATCGAGCCGCCGTAAGCATCGGTGCGCACGTTGGCGCTGTCCTTGAGGAACTGATCCAGCAAGTAGCCGTTCGCGCCGTGAATTTCCACGCCGTCGAAGCCGGCGGCAATGGCGTTTGCCGCGGCCTGGCGGAAATCGGCGACGATCCCCGGCAGTTCGCTGATGTCCAGCGCGCGGGGCTCGGAGACGTCCTCAAAGCGGTTATTGACGAACACCTTGGTGGCCGCGCGCAGCGCGGAAGGAGCCACGGGGGCGGCGCCGTTTTCTTGCAGATCAACGTGGGATACGCGGCCGACATGCCACAGTTGCACAAAGATCTTGCCGCCCTTGGCATGCACCGCGTCGGTCACCGTGCGCCAGCCATCAATCTGCGCCTGGGTGTAGATCCCGGGGGTGTCCTGATAGCCCTGGCCCTGTTGGGAAATCTGCGTGGCTTCGCTGATCAGCAAGCCTGCGCTAGCGCGTTGGCTGTAATAGGTGGCGGCGAATTCGCTGGGAACAAAGCCTGCGCCGGCGCGGTTGCGGGTCAGTGGCGCGAGGACGATGCGGTTCGCCAGCGCGAGGGTGCCAAGGGTGTAAGGGGTGAACAGATTCTGATCGGTCATCTGGTGTCTCTTCCGTGCCTGGTGGTGGAGGTCGGTGGTGCGTGCAATTAGGATGATGATCGAAATCTAAACTGTCAACGGTTTTGATTATGGTCGACATCTATGTATGATTGGGACCATGATTTCCCAATCAACATGAGGTATTGCACGTGAGAGTGAGCAAGGCCCAGGCGCAGGCCAATCGAGAGCACATCGTTGAAACGGCCTCTGAATTGTTCCGTGAGCGCGGCTTCGACGGTGTCGGTGTGTCGGATCTGATGGCGGCGGCCGGTTTCACCCACGGAGGTTTCTACAAGCATTTCGGCTCGAAGGCCGACCTCATGGCCGAAGCCTCGGCCTGCAGCCTTGCCAAGTCGCTGGCGGGCGCGCAAGCGCTGGATGTTCCTGGCTTCATCGACGTCTATGTGAGCAGAGAACATCGCGACGGACGTGGCAGCGGTTGCACCATGGCCGCGTTGTGTGGCGATGCGGCGCGCCAATCGGAGGATGTGAAAGCGACGTTTGCCGAAGGGGTCGAGCACACCCTGCAAACCCTGGGGGACAAATACCCGACCAGGCCGGATGCCGCTCCGGGGGAGGGCCGACGGAAAATGATCGACCTGCTGTCGCGAGCGGTCGGTGCGATTATGTTGTCGCGTGCCTGCCCGGATGATTCAGCGCTGGCGGATGAGATTCTTGAGGTGTGCCGCGCTGAGATGTTTGCGTCGTTGCCGGTTGATAAAGGCAAGCCGGCATAAAGGGGGGCATGCCAGGGTTGTGCGCTTGCGGTCGTTGAGCGCACGTCGGCGTCAATTATGAATTGAAACGTGTCTCGGATCTGCCTGGGCGCACACCCGTGTCAAATTCTTCCTTCACCTTGACTGACGATTCGGCATTTCCAAGATCAGCCTCAATGGGGCCAATGCAACCCCAGCAGTCACCGCCACAATCGACCGAAAGCGGATCGTCTTTGAGGCCCAGTTTTCGACCGCATATACCGCACATGTCTGACATACCTGGATCCTTCCTTAGCTAAAAAATCTCTATGACAAAAAAGTACTGACTAAAACCAGCCTCTGAGTTTTAAGTGTTTGCTTAAGTAAGATCGTGCTTCTGATAGGCGACAACGGAGCGTCAATGCCCGCAGAAATAAGTCAAAAGGATGAGCTGACGCTGACCATCCTGTCATGCCCAAGCGGCCGGCCGGGCTGTGTTCTGGTTCGGCTCACCGGCACTGCGCTGCATGCAGAAATAGCCTCGGAAAAAAACTCAGCCGGGGATGTGCTGCAACCGCTGGAGGAGTTCTTCATGCTGGCAGTGCCCTTTCTCCGAGCGTCATTCCACGTAACGCAGCCACAGATGTGTCCGGTTGCAGATCGCTGGGACGACTGCAGAAATCACCGTTTGCTTGTTCTCCTCAGGGGTGTTGTAGAGCGCACAAAAATCGCTCGCCACTGCGTTGGCGACGCTCAGGTCGGCAGGCACTGCACGCAGGAAACCGAGGTAAGACGCGCCAACCCCCATCAATTCATAACCGTGGGCCTGGGCGAAATGGCGGGCCACCGCGAAGTTCTGCGCAGGGCCCAGGTCGCAACTGAAATAGCCGTTGGGAAAGGCAGCCAGGGCCTGGCAGGCATGCTCGACCGGAACCAGGAGTGCCGAGAGGGGCTGGTCGAGCAGTGAAACCGGGTTGTCCTGATAGTCCATCCATTCCTGCAGGGCGGGCTGGTCAAGGGTCAGTCCGTGGGCGCACGCGTCTTCGAACGAGCTACCGGCCACCAGATCGGTGAAGTTGCGCAAGCAGATCGGGAACTCGGCTTTGGTGGTGGGATAGCCCAGGTATTCGCCCTGTTCGAAGCACTCTGCAGGTAACTGGGCGATGTCCTGTTCCGAGGCATCGTCCAGCCCCAGGTTGTTGCGTGCATGGCCGGAGGTGTAGCGGGCCTGGGGCAGGTCATCCAGCGAGAGCAAGGGCCTGAAGCCTGGGTGGTTGTCGGCGATCTGGCGGTAGGCGTCGATCAGCTCGTCCAGGCTGGAAATGCCGCTCAGGCTGTACTCATCGCAGGTGCCGGCAGCGGGGTTGCCAGGCATTGCGTTACCGCGAAATTGGATATCCATCGAAGGGCTACCTGTTCACTGTTGATGTTCAGACGAATGATTCAGCTTTTTTGCGCGCCAGCGCACCTCCCGCTAGCACCGCCGGCATGATGGCCAGGCAGCAGGTGAGATGCACCCAGC
Source organism: Pseudomonas sp. 910_21 (assembly GCF_052850735.1). Classification (NCBI taxonomy): domain Bacteria; kingdom Pseudomonadati; phylum Pseudomonadota; class Gammaproteobacteria; order Pseudomonadales; family Pseudomonadaceae; genus Pseudomonas; species Pseudomonas sp. 910_21. Next base: position 53,811 of record NZ_VXCY01000011.1, read on the forward strand.
TTATTTGGCTTAAGGAGAAGATCCCCACGGGAATGCCCCAGACCAGCAGGATGATGACCCCGACCCAGATGGCAGGACGCAAGGTGCGGGTCGCCTGGGTCCGGGTGCTGACAAATCCCCCAACGCCCGCCGTGACGGTCCAGCCAAGCACCGTCAGCCACTGAACGGTATTGATGCTGACCAGTTGATCGTGCTGTTGTCTCCAACCCGGTTCGCCAAGGGCAACGAACGCAGGAGGGAGAAACTGTGAAATGGCCAGCCCGAACACAGGCAGCACCAGGACGCAGGAGAGCAGGCCGAAGAGAATGGCTTTAAACATGGGGTGTTCGACATCCGTGTTGAGAGGGGCTTGGAGGGTGTTGCTGATTGGATGCGCGGTTCGTGAGGCATCCAGGCTAAGCAGTGGTTTGTTTACGGCTTCCCGGGAAGGATCGTCATCGAGGTCGATAGCGTCAAGAGAGAACGTCCTGTTTGGGCATGAAGAATCGAGCGAAGAGTTCGGATTGGGACTTGATGTTCAGCTTGGCGTAAATGTTGCGACGATGAACCTTTATCGTTTCTGCCGAGAGTGAAAGTTTGCCAGCGATCTCCTTGTTGGAAAAACCACTGAGCAACAGCCTGAGTACATCGCTTTCGCGGGTTGTTATTTGCGTGCCAAGCTGGCTGACCGTTTCGGGCCATTGAGGCGGGGCGCTGAGGCTTTTCTCTACATCCGTCTCAAAGCACATGCGCTGATGCATCAAGGCAGTGACCCATGGCTTGATCAGGTCGAGCATCGTAATTTGTTCCTGATTGAAGTGGACGCCGCTGCCAATGGAGATGCACAGGGTTCTGTCGGCATCGAGCTGGATGTTGTACTGGACTTCATCGACAGAAATATATTGCGCAAAGTACTTGTGGTAGTACTCGGTTTCCAGAAAGTACTCCGGTGCAATATCCAGCAAGTGGAAGAAACCGCTCTGCGGTTTTTCTCGATTGGCGATATAAAACGGGTCGAGCAGATAAAGCCCCTTTACATAGAGATGAATGAACGCATCCACCTCTTCCACATCGGCTACTTCGGGAAGGCTGACCACTTGCACCTGTTGATTGCTGAAGATCAGGACTACCCAGTTATCGATCTGCACATATTCATTGAGTGTGCGAATAAGCGAGCTCCAGAAGTCTGGGCGGTTCAACTGCATGATCAGTTTTCCAATCGAGCGGTGCCAAGCCAGGCTATGCAGGTCGAGTGGCATTTTCTACCCCTTTAGGGTTAGGGATTTGTGGGTCAAGGGTAAGTAATCGTAGGTATTTACTATTGATCAAGGCTCGGTATATTCGCCTTCAGGGTTTACGACAGCCATGAGGGCACGTCGTCTAGACAAGGATGTTGCATGAGAAAATTACCTTTGCGAACCGTTTTTTCGGTCGCGCTGCTCTGTGCCGGGATCAGTACATCCGCGGTGGCAGTAGAGCCTGGGATGTACCTGTACAACTGGTTCGGGCTGCTCGCGCCGGAGACCCCAAAAGAGTTTGAACAGGCCACGGGCACCCGGATTCACATGGATGCCTTCGACAGCGCCGAGATCATGCAGAGCAAGGTCATGGCCGGGCGCACGGGCTATGACGTGGTGGTGGCAACCTCCAATGTGTTGCCCAGCCTGATCAAGGCGGGCGTGCTGCAGCCGTTGGACCCTGCCCAGCTGAGTAACCTGTCCCACGTCGACCCTGACATCCTCGCCCAACTGGCGGTCAATGACCCTGGCAATCGCTACGCTGTGCCCTACTTGTGGGGCACCACCGGCATTGGCTATGACGTTGATAAAGTCAAAGCGGCACTGGGTGATAATGCGCCGGTCAATAGTTGGGACTTGATCTTCAAGGAAGAGAACATCAGCAAGCTACAGTCCTGTGGCGTGGCGATGCTCGACTCGCCCAGCGAGATCATCTCGATTGCCTTGAATTACCTGGGGCTCCCCAGCAATAGCAAGAACCCGGATGATTACCAGAAAGCCCAGGAACTGCTGTTGAAGATCCGGCCTTATATCGTTTATTTCGACTCGTCGAAAATCGATACGGACCTGGCGGGCGGCAACATTTGTGTTGTTGTGGGCTGGGCTAATGGCGCCCTGGCGGCGCAGGCTGCCAACGAGAGTGCCAATACCGGACGCACGATCAACTACAGCCTGCCTCGCGAAGGCGCGTTGGTCTGGTCGGAGAATCTGGTGCTGCTAAAAGACGCCCCCCACCCAAAGGAAGGCCTGGCGTTTATCAACTACATGATGCGGCCGGAAGTGATTGCCAAGACGTCAAATCACACGCTGTATCCTAATGCCAACAAAGATGCCACTGAGTTTGTCCAGCAGAAGTTGCGCGATAATCCGTGGATTTATCCAGACAAGGCAACTGTCGCGACACTGGTTCCGCTTGAGCCGCTGCCATTGAAACTGGAACGTATCCGCACGCGGGTCTGGACCAAGGTCAAGAGCAGTATCTGATCGGGTTTGACCTTTCGCCTGCTGCTTCATACACGTCGTTGTGGTGAGTGCGGGCTCATTGTTTAAAACATTCGGTGAAATGTACTCGCCTTGCGGAATCCGTTTCTTTCCGCAGGGCGGTATGCGCCTGCGTCCATTCAACACCTGATGCAAGAGGAGCACAGTGGATGTTCAGCCCAGCCAATCAAACGCACTTCAGTTTGACCATCGACGGTTTTGAGCACGACTTTCAAGTGCTCGCATTTACTGGAGAAGAGGCGATCAGCAAGCCTTATTTCTTCAATGTGGAGTGTGTGTGCGAGCGGCCGGATCTGGACCTGCAAAGCCTCTTCGACAGGGAGGCTTTTCTGGCTTTCGACATGAAGGGCAACGGCGTTCATGGACGCATCTATCACATGGCTCAAGGCAGTAACGCTCAGGGTTTGACGCACTACAATCTGGCCCTGGTACCGCACTTGTCCTACTTGCGTCACCGCATCAATCAGCGGATCTATCAACAGTTCTCGGTGCCGAACATCGTCGCCTTGATCCTCGAAGAGCATGGAATCCTCGGCGACGCCTACAGGTTCGAGCTGGCTTCGACCTATCCCGAGCGTGACTGTTGTACCCAGTACGATGAAACGGACTTGCACTTTATTCAGCGCTTGTGCGAGGAGGAGGGTATTCACTTCCACTTCCAGCACTCTGCGCAAGGCCATGTGTTGGTCTTTGGCGACAACCGGGCGGCTTTTCCGCCGATTGGGCAAGCCACGGCTTTTGCACCAGAGCGCGCTAGGCCCGCCAACGAGTTACCGACTCGTCACGACAAGCAGACAAGCCTGCGAGCCCTGCAGCAGCGCGCGGTTGCAGGGCAAGGGGAGCAGAGCGGGTTGCTCAGTGGCCATGTACTGGAAACCTCGGGCCGGAGTGGCGAACTGTGGCTACTGACTCAGGTCATCCATGAAGGCAAGCAAGCACAGGTTTCGGGGCAGAGCGTCGCCAATGTCAGCACTGACAACCAGGATCAACTGCGTCAGGGGTATCGCAACCGTTTCACCGCGCTTGCGTTGGACCTTTGCTATCGCCCGCCTTTGGCTCATGAGAAACCTCTGGCGCCGGGCAACCAGACGGCGCTGGTCATCGCGCTGGAAGACCAGGCGAACCCGCCTGATCGGCGTGTCGAAAGGGTCAAGGTCAAGTTTCCCTGGGACCGCGAAGGTCGGTTTGACGACAAGAGCAGTTGTTGGCTGGCCGGCACTGCCAACTGGCGCTGTGAAGTGACACCGCTGCGACCCGGGGTGGAGGTCAAGGTCGCGTTTCTTGAAAACGACCCCGATCAACCGCTGATCAGCGGTTGCCTGTGTTGCGGCTGATAACCGAGCCTTGGTCTCGAAGCGTAGGCCTTGTTCAGACTCTATCTTCAGGGCCATCGCTGTCGATAGAGTTGGGTGTTGTTCTGCAACACCACAACCCTGTTTGAAAGGAGTCACAACCCTTGACCTGGAAGCTTGCCTGCTTTGATCTGGATGGGACCTTGGCCCGGAGCAGTACCGGCCTGCATCTGGCGCAAAAAATCGGCCATGGCGATGTCATGCGCACGCTGGAGGACGGCTACCAGGCGGGCGAGGTCAGTAATATCGAAGTGGCCCGGGTCGATGGCTTGTATTACCGGGGCCTTGGCCAGGCCGACATCGCCCGCATGCTCAATGATATTCCAGTCATACGCGATATCAGGAAAACCACCGATTGGCTTGCAGCCCATGGCATCCCCTCGGTGATCTGCACCCTGGCCTGGCAGTGTGTGGGTGACTATTTTGCCCAGCGCTACGGGTTTATCGGCTCTAGCGGGCCGGTACTGAAAACCGACCCCATGGGCGTTTTCACCGGAGAGGTTGAAGCGCATTTCACCGAGTACGACAAGCCGGTATTCGTGGGTTCAATGTGCCAGTCGCTAGGGGTGGACCTGTCGCAGGTTTTTCACATTGGTGACTCGGTGTCGGATATTCCACTGTTTGAGGCGGTGGGCTATTCCATTGCCCTGAACGCGCATCAAGCCGCCAGAGAGAAGGCCCGGATCACACTCGATAGTGATTCGTTGTTTGACATCATTGGCTTGATTCCCTGGCTCGATCCTGACGCCAGGGCATTTTCATGAGTTTCTGGCTGCGTAGGTCTCGCCCGTCAGCAGGATGACGCCTTCTTTGGAGCAGACGCGGGTGAGGCTGTTGATAACGACTTTAAGGCCGCTGGAATGCGGGAACAGCGAAAAGAACAACTCGAAGTACAGGTAGTCCTGGACCAGGCGCGCCGCCAGATCGGGATGCTCCTTCAACAGCGTCCTGAAGCTTGGGTAGCCCAGCTCTGCAAGTTCCGGGATGTCGACAAAACCCTGGTCGATGTCGTCGGTTTTGCATTCGGCGGCAAAGGTGTCCGCGCATTCAAGAAAGCGTTGCGGCAGATCGCCGTGGTGGATGCGCAGTTCATAGAGTGTTACCGGGATCGTGGGTGTCTCGCCGAAGCCCAGGCTGCGATAGCCAACGGTTCGTGGGTCGATGATTTGGCCGGCTGAGGTGAACTTCATGATGGGCTTCCGGGTTATTCGGGTGGTGAAAGACTGTCGTTATCTTCGAGCGTGCGCGCTTGGGGTTTAACGGTTGCGACGTAGAAGAGGATATAGCCCGAATACACCAGCGAGCCTGCTGCCACTTCATGGTCGAAGCACTGCTTTAGTTCATCCTCATCCGTAAAACCGTATTCCACGAGCCTGTTCTCGGCAAAGCCGGCCAGCCTCGATAGGGTTACGCCGTCGATTTCGCCCTGCTCACCAAAGTCAAAGCTCACCGTTGCCGTTGGCAGGTGAACGGCGCAGCCATAGCCGTGCTTGAAGTAACGGATGCCGCCTGCCAGCTCTCCTTGTTGCGGGATATCGGTTCCCACCCAATCGGCGTTGCTGACAGGGAGGGGAATGGCGGATTGCTGCATCAGTTCGACAGCCGTGCGGATGCTGGTTTGGTAGTCGGAAACAAGATGGGCGAGGTGCGGGTTCATGGGGATTGGCATCGTGATCAAGGGGGCAGAAGATTTCAGAGATTGCGGCGCGATACAAGGTGCGAGTGCGCTTGATGCGCGCAAAGACTTTGATGCCGGTATATTCGCCTGGATGAATGTTGGAGCTTGAACATGGGTTTTTCCACCACTGTCTGGGAGTGGTACGGGCAGGATGAGTACAAGCGGGTGCTGGCGGTGGGCGAGGCGATCGATGCCCTAGGCTTCCTGGCATTGGATGCCGGCGCTCAGCAGGCCAGCATTCCCGATTGCGCCGCCTGTGAGGCTTGGTCCATGGCGATGTTGCCGTTGCAGGCGCTGCTGGCAACCTGCGCGAGTGCCTTACCGGCTGACGTCCGGGCTGGAGTGCAAAACCTCTGGGAGCAATGCAATGGCTTGTTCGAGGCGGCCCTTCATTGTGGCGACCGGGGGATCTTCGAACACGGGCAGTGGCAGTCGCTGCGGGAGGCTGCCGGGCAAGTGTTGGGGTTGATGGAGGAGGAGCAGTTGCGGCCCTTTCTGGAAGAACTGATGGTGGATTGTGGACGTGCGATGTAGGGGTGAAGTCTTGACCCAAGTATTGGCCAGAGACTGTTCACGAACGCTGCAACCCATGACTGATTGGAAAGATACGGATGTTTGACGAGCTGATATTTACCGGTGAAGCGCCAGCAAAAGATGATGCATATGCTGGTGGCGGGGCCTGCCTGCCCACGGATCTGGCCTGGCCCTGTTCGCCTGATGGAGTGCCGCTGACACATCTGATGGCCTTTCCTGGACGTTGGTTTTCAGAGGCCTTGCTCGATAGGAATTATTGGGTTTCGGTTTTTGTGCCGTACTTGCCGGGCGAGGTCGGCCACTATCGAAAGTTGCGTGCCGTCCAGGGACGCTCGGAAGCGGTTGTCATGGGCTATGTGCGCGCCGGTTCCGAGCGGGATGAGGCTGTTCAGCCGATTTCAGATCGCGGGACGGTGCGGCTGGAGGTGAACTGCGACGCCGATGATGATGAGAACCTGGCCTCGAAGTTGGATGGCGTGGACGCTTGGCTGCAGTCGCCTGTTTTAGCGGGGGCAGGGCGTAGAAGGGTTTCTATATATGGGGGCGATCTGGATGTAGCGCTGCCTGAGCACAAAGGCGTGCTTTCGGATGGCATGGGGTATCTGTTTCTGGATGAGGACTTTTCAGAGAGGACAGGCGCGGGGATTGGTCGGTTCTTTTTGCAGTTGGGGTAGGGCGATATGGCGCTATCGAAAGCTGAGGCCAGGCCAGCGATCTTCGCTGAAAGGGCGTTTGGCTGCGTAAACGGGCGTTGCTCGACCAATGCCAGTTGAGAGGCTTCTAGATAGACGGAGAGAGCCAATACTCTATCCCTGGTCGGAGCCTTACCTAAGTGTCTGTGGCCCTGGCAGTTACCCGTCTGGATTCAGCTGTGTCGGTGCTTTGTCGTTTGGGGGCTAATCGCTTTCGGCCAGGAGCGGTCATTGGCGGACTTTGCCCCCCCCTCGCCCGAAATTACGCGCTGCCATGATGCTATAGGCATGTAAATTTATTGGAGCAAACACAATTGCCTTTACCGTATTCATTACTACGTCATTCAGCTTCTGAACTTGCCAGATTGATTCAACGGCGCGAGCTCTCTTCCACATCCATTGTGTCCACCTACCTAGCACGTATCGAAGCGCTTAACCCATCACTCAACGCCTTGGTGCAGGTATGTGGCGAGGCTGCGTTGGCACGCGCCTGGGAGGCCGATCGTGCAGTTGCCCAAGGTGAGTATTGGGGAGCGCTGCATGGCGTCCCCTTCACCGTTAAAGATGTTATGGATACTCGCGGTGTGGTGTCAGCAGTCGGCTTGGTCGATCGGGCTCGATACGTACCCGAGCAGGACGCTGTAGTGGTTAGGCGAATGAAAGCTGCCGGCGCGATCTTGCTTGGCAAAAGCAATTGCCCACCCGGGGGCGGCGGGGGCGTCACTGATAACCCCGTATATGGTGCTACGCGTAATCCGCATTCTCTATCCCACAGCCCAGGAGGCAGCAGCGGTGGCGAAGCTGCGGCGATCGCCGCCGGCCTTTCACCATTGGGATTAGGCAGTGATTCCGGCGGTAGCTTGCGTGTGCCTGCGCATTTTTGCGGTATTAGTACGTTGAAACCCACCAGTGGCCGTGTACCCAACACCGGTGTATTCGATCATCTTGGCGGGCTCAGCGACTACCGCAGCCAGATTGGCCCAATGGCCCGACATGTCGAGGATCTGGCTTTGGTGCTGCAATTGATCGCCGGTGAGGACGGTCGGGACGCCGGCGTGATACCGATGCCGCTCTGCGCCATGAGTACTGTCGAACTACGCGGATTGCGAGTGGCTTGGTACGGCGAGGGCGGCATTGCACCTGTTGACGACATCACGCAGACGACTCTGCAGTCGGTGGCCGAGATATTGAAGGAGGCAGGTGCCGTGCTCTCTTCGGCGTTCCCGGAGGCATTGGCCAATTCCAGAGCCATTACCGAACGCTATTGGGCCATGAGCAAAGGCTCCGGGGCGGAGTTAGTACAGTTGTTGGCAGACTGGGATCAATTTCGCAGTGCAATGCTGGGGTTCATGGAGGGCTACGACATCATTCTCTGTCCTGTCGACGCCGCACCGGCGCCGTGCGTGGGAGAGGCACGGCCTACCCTGTTCAGTCACACGTTGCCCTACAGTTTGGCAGGTTGGCCCAGCGTGGTAATTCGTGCCGGTACTAGCGATACGGGTTTGCCGGTGGGGGTGCAGATCGTCGCGCGACCTTGGCACGAGCATGTTGCTTTGGCTGCAGCAGTAGCAGTTGAGAAAGAGCTCCCATTCACGCTTTGAATCGCCACCGGTCATTGGCAAAAACCTGAGCCGAAAATGCACGCAGGTTTATTTTTAATACATGAGCCGCTTCATATCACGGCCAAAAGCACCTGAAAAAGATCCATTTGGTTGGCTGCTATCGCTCCACAAAAGCAGCCCATCAGCTAGAAAAATAAGGCGCACTGCGCCTCTTGCGCCCGCAAACGCAGGATCAGGCCCGAGGTGAATTCAATCACCAGATGATGATCCGCAGGAAAGTGGTCCGTGAGGTAGAAGGTCTCGGTGGCGGCGCCGGCTTCCACCACGCCTATGGCATGCACGCAGCCCAGGTCGCTCTCGAAGGCGTTCATCTCCCTGGCATCGGCGCAGAAGTAGCTCAGTTGACTGAAGCTGAGAATGATCTGGCGTGCCTCTTCGACGGGCACCCAGTCTTGCTGCAGACGGTTGAAGGTCAGTGTCAGCGAGCCTTTCAGGACGTCGTGTCGGATAGCCTCGGCGTTGTAGAAGTTATGCAGATCGTAGGCGCGTCCCTGCACTTCGACTTCGATATGGCCCAGGAGGAAGTTGTGACAGTGCATAGGGTGGCTTGATCTCTTGATGGAGGGCGGGTGAACGGGCCGGGATGAGATGGCAGTGTTGTTGGCACGGCGACGCGGTTAGCCGAGTCGGAGGGCGGTTTTTGTGTTGTACTTGCCGGGCGAAGTTGAGCCTTTGACAACGGGTTCAAGTTGTTCACTTCGCTCACCGAGATGGGTTAAAGCCCGTCCCTTAACCAAACGTCAAATGGCAAATTGAAGTCGGTAGCATGGCCGAAAATAAATGAAATTCAATGACGGTGACAGGGTAAAAGTTAAGCCCCACGTGTGGTGGCCGAATGGCGGGGTTGGAGTGGTTTCGTTACCCCCAGAATATGTGAAGGAAGCCTTGGGTGGTGAAGTGGAGCTCTCTAGCACTCAACGAACTATGGCTGGAAAAGACAGGATTATTACCTGTGTATGGATTGATTTTGACGAGCCGGCAATGGATTGCAGTGATGACGGCCCTTACATCGGCGGAGAGGTTCTCTTGGAGTACCTGGAACATGTATAGGGTGGAATTTAAAAAGTAAGACGGTCTGGCAGATTGTACTTCGCTTGTTTTTGTCCGCGAAAATGCTCGCGGCCACTTGCGGACGTTCCTCGGCCACCATGGCCAACGCAATGGCCCACCTGGCGGCGCAGCGAGGGTTCCGCTGGCTTGCTCCATGGGGGGCTTGCGACCGCTGTTCTCGTCAAAGACATAGGACGGATGTGCTAGATAGCCCTTTGCTACATGTTCAGGGTGCCAAGCTATTGCCTTCAAAAATAACGGCAAAGGACCGGCCCCATGATCGCTTTTACAAGGCATCTCTTGCCTGCCGCATTACTGTGTAGTGCCCTCGCTGCCCAGGCGAGCGAAGTGCTGAAGGGCGACTTCTGGGTCGTTCACTATCAGGGTGCCTTGGGCAAGAATCAGGTGTTCATCGCAGACGGCGACCCCACTCACATCATCAATCGTCCAGGTGGCGCGAAATCATTGGGTGTCTATCAACTTTACGAAGAGCCCGGTAAACCCAACTTCACCTCTTACGATGTCGAAATCGATTGTGCGAAGAACCGCGTGCGCATCATGGATGCGGCGGATTTCCACAGCGTGTTCAATGAATTTCGCAATGCGAAGTATTCCAGCCAATGGCAGAGCAAACCTGACGCCTGGCTGGTGCAAAGCCGTGACTTTGTCTGTAAGCCGACTGAACGCCAGGCCAAGAAGATGGAGCACTTGGGTGTGATGTCCGCGTCGCAAATGAGCAAGGCTGGGCCGCAGTTCTTCGAGATATTGAATCGCGAGGCGGCCAAGGCGGCCGTCATGCAGAAGATAGATGAAGGGTTCGCGCAGATGTCTGCCAAGTAACCTGGCCTTCAGGGAGAAGACCTTATGAACCGATTGTTTATGTTGGCCCTGCTCGCCACCTTGCTCAGTGGCTGCGCATCATTGTCGGCCAGCAGTGCCTGGAAAGATCGCCCGGTGGGCGAACTGATCGACTTCTTCGGCGTGCCAAGGCAGATCATGGTGGCGCCGGAGGAAGATATGGTCGTGCTCAGATATGTACGTGACAGTAGCTATGTTTCACGTGAAGCCGCGGGTACTTACACGGGGCCGCAGAACGGGCAACTTGTGCACGCAGAATACTGGGAAGACGTGCAGCACTCAGGCAGTTGCGAAATCAATGTGTTCGTCAACAGAGCGCGACTGGTGGAGAAGGTGCGAACTAAAGGGCGTTGTGTAGCGGTCGAGATGGGGCCGGCAGGGTAGGAATGGGCCACTGGCGAGGACAGATTCCACGAACAGGCGCATCAAGACAGTGGTCGTCGACCTGCGCTACGGGCGCGTGCATGGCCCACTTTGGGGTTCGAAGAGATCGGCAACCCTGTACCAGGTCTCATCCGAGAACTCGTAACGCTTTGCAATTGCAGAGTTCCTTCTTGTAGAGGAGTAGGGGCTCTACAAAAACTGAGCCAACGAGGGTGCATGATTGGAGTTCTGGGTTGTCGTATAGAGTCTCCCAAAGCTGCGCTTCACGAAGGGCAGGAAGCGGCCAAAAGCAGACATAGCCTTTAGGAAAGAATCGGCAAAAAAGAGCCGCCTAAGCGGCGGCTAAAAAGAGGTATGAGGGCACGCTCATACCAGGGTGAACAGCCCAGCGCTGGCGGGGAGCTGGGGAAAACTTAGCGTTGTAGCGCTAGATAAACCCCGCAACCAAGTGCAAGCAGGCCCGCAGGGATGGCTGTCACCGAAATGATGTCGATCAGTCTGGATTGGCGGATTACATCGGATAGATCGTCCTTGTCTGCCGCCGCACTGCGCCTAAGAACGGGTACAAGGCACATGAAGTTGCCAAGCACGGCCAAGCAGCCCGCCACCACCTTCAACGCGTAAATACCGTCGAAGCGGGAAGGCTCGATAAGCAGAAGGCCGGTTACTAGGGCCACGCTGAACGCGGGTGTCTCGAAAAACAGATCGATCTGGCGGTGCAACTTGGCAACAGTGAAGCCTTGGCTGCGGCTCTGTGCGCGGCTTTGTTCAAGCAGGAACTCAACGGAAACCACGCCCAGCCAGAAGGCTACGGCGTAAAGATGCAGTTGCAGCAAAAGGTCAAAGCGCATGGTGGTTCTCCTCAGTCTCTGATCAGGCCAGGTGTTTTGGCGAGCGTGTCGGCAGAGCGATCGGGGTGATCACGTTCGAGAAAGCGGCGCAGGCCTTCGCGGGTTTCCGGCTGATGAATGGAGCGGTTGAAACACTCCGCTTCGATGCGCAAACCTTCGGCCAGCGGTTGACCGTAACCGCGTACGGCAGCTTCCTTGTCGGAGCGCATGGCCGGTTGGGGGAGGGTGCAGAGAAACTGGGCCAGCTCCATGGCACGTGCCAGCGAGCGGCCCTTGGGTACCACTTCATTTGCCAGGCCGATGGCGAGTGCCTCGGACGCCGAGATGACTTTGCCGGTAAGGATCAGCTCCATGGCCCGCGCCATACCGACAATGCGTGGCAGACGCTGACTGCCACCATCGGCCAAACCGATGTTCCAGCGCCGACAGGTGACGCCGAACGAAGCGTGCTCTTCGGCAATACGCATGTCCGCAAAGCAGGCCCATTCCAGCCCTCCGGCATACGCGGCACCGTTGACCGCTGCGATCACCGGTTTGTAGATGTCGGTCCAGCGGCTCGGGCCGAGAATGCCAGGGTGTTCGCCACGATTGTGGGCTGCGATTTCCTCGGCAGTGGAGGGCACCAGATCAAAGCCTGCTTCCAGGTCACCGCCAGCACAGAAGGCTTTGTCACCTGCCCCGGTAATAATCGCAACGAGTGCATCAGGGTCATCGCGAAACCGAGTCCAGGCTTCAATCAGTTCGAGGTGCGTGGTTGGCCCAATGCAGTTGCGCTTGTCCGGTCGGTTGAAGCGAATGACCCTTATCGGGCCCTGTATTTCGTAGTCGATTTGAGTGAACGGCATGACGGTGACCCTCTTGTTATTGTTATTTGCAGCGGTTTAGTGCCACGACACACTGTGTTCCAGGGGAAAGCGTAAACGCGGGTTGTAGACGGCGCGCTCAGCCGGCAGGCCAACCGCCAGGAGCATGATCGGAATTGCATCGTTGGGAATGGGCAGCACGCGTTTTAGCCGCTGCTCGTCAAAACCCTCCATGGGGCACGTGCTGTAGCCATGGCTTTGGAAAGCCAGCATCAGATTCTGCGCCGCCAATGCCGTCGACTTCACCGCCCACAGGCGCATCTGTTGAGGACTGCTTGGAGCACGCATGACGGCGCGCCGAAGCCCTATTAGCCAGAGCAGTGGGCGCTTTAGTAGTCCTCGCCACCCCAGCCAACCCTGGTTGTATTGGAACAGGGCGGGGCCTGTGTAAAAGCGTTCGACGGCCGGCGGCACAGCGGGCTCCGGCCAAAACTGCAGCACGTCGGCGCAGGCCTGTTTCCACGTGCCGGTTCGAGCCAGTACAACTACGATCAGCGGCGCCTTGGCGGCGCTCTGGCCTAAGCAGACGGGGTGCAATTTCTGCAGCAAGGCCGGGTCGCGCACCACCTGAAATGACCAGGGCTGCAGATTGCAGGAGCTAGGTGCCAATACGGCAAGCTCCAGGCACGCCCGAATGACGTCCTCGGGCACCTCGTCGGCAGTGAAACGGCGTACGGCTCGGCGACTTTCCACCAGCGTGCGAAACAGCTCGCTGGTCTCGGCCATCGGTAGGGCAATAGAGCCAACGCTCATTGTCCGCCCTCGGTCCCTGAACGACGATTTGTTGCGGCGGCATTGCGATGGCTGACCAGCCAGTTCAATGCCCCATCCCACATGGCGGTGGCCGAAGCGCGGAAGTAGCCCATGTGGCCGATGGGGTGTTTTTGCGACGCTGGCGCAAGGTCGAGGGTCTGTAGCTGCGCAGCGCTATAACCCTTGATAAAGGCGTCTCGCGATATCGGCGGCGCCCAGCTGTCATCCACTGCGTTGGCGAATACGCAAGGCACGCGTACCTGCGCGTAACGCCCGGCAATGGCCGTCATGGTTGGGTCATCAAAAAAATAGTGGGGGTGTGCGCACCAACGTTTCCAATCTTTGTAGACGCCCAGGGGCAGGTCATCGCCCATGCCCAACACACTCCAGGCCATGTAGCCTTTCCACCTGACGATCAGGGGCAGGATGCACGTCCACAAGAGGCGCACCTTGAAGGCCTCGAGTCTGGGCATCCAGCCAGCCCAACCAGCGCCAGTGCCGAAGCAGTAAGCGGCAGTGATTTTGTGGTGGTTGGGCAGCAGGCCCAGCGCATGGCCGCCAAAGGAGTGCCCCATCCAGTAGATCGGAGTCGTGCCGTCGTCGATAAAGTCGACCGCTGCGGCGAGGTCTCGCAGGCCCCAGTCCAGGTAAGACATCTCAAAACCTTTGAGCGTCTTCGGCGCGGACTCACCGACACCCCGATAATCCAGCGTCAATACATTGAAGCCCTGGGTGGCTGCGTAAAGGGCAAAACGCCGGTAGAAGCGCTGCTGCACACCGGTGGCGCCGGCCATGACCAGGTTGCCCTGCAACGTGCCTTGCGCGGCGTAAAGGGTGGCGGCCAAACGGAAACCGTCGTCGGCCTGCAGTAAAAAGGGGGCGATCTTTGAAAGGTTCATGGCGGACTTACGTGTGTTCATACAGAGGGTTCCAGCTGTGCAGTGGCTATCAGCTCTTTGCGAAGAATTTTGCCTACGTTGCTTTTGGGTAACGCGGCACGAAAGATCACCCGGCGCGGGCGTTTATAGCTGACTAGGTGCGCCGCGCAGTGAGCGAGTACGTGTGCTTCATCGAGATGGGCGTGGCGTGCGACGACATAGGCAATAGGTACTTCGCCCGCCTTGTCGTCAGGGGCTGGGACCACTGCTGATTCCAGCACCCCAGGGTGAGCGTTGAGGATTCGCTCGATCTCCGAAGGGAACACCTTGAACCCCGAGGAAATGATCATTTCTTTCTTGCGATCGACCAGGCGCAAATAGCCATCGTGGTCAAACAGACCGATATCACCGGTACGGAAAAAACCGTCTTCTGTAAACGCGCTGAGGTTGTCTTCCGGCCGCCGCCAATAGCCAGCCATGATGGCCGGACTGCGTACGCAGATCTCTCCGTCGCCAATGGTGACCGGACGGCCATCGTCATCGCGCAACGAGATTTCAATTCCGGCGACAGGAATACCCACCGAGCCAGGCCGGGACTCGCCCACCAAGTTGCAGCTGATCAAACCGGTTTCTGTCATTCCGTAGGCTTCGGTGAGATGACAGCCCGTGGTCTGATGCCAGCGTTCAGCGGTCGTCTGGCTTACAGGCATGCCGGCGCCTAAGCAGACAACCAGTTTGCGGAAGTCCAGATCACGGAACGCGGGGCTGTCGAGTAGGGTGTTGTACAGCGTATTGACGGCAGGGAAGCTGCTCACTTGATGCCTGGACCATTCCTTGACGAAGGCCACGGTATCGCGTGGGTTCATCACCAGAATAGCCTTGCCTCCCCGGCTCAACGTGAACAGCAAATTGCCAAGCCCGAGGATGTGATAAAGGGGCACGGCAAGCAGCAATTGGTAGTCTGGCTCGGGCACCTTACTAAGGTGCGAGCGCAGCGCCACCTGTTGTTGGGCAATGTTGTACAGCATTGCCCTGTGGCTGATCGGGACACCCTTCGGTTGCCCGGTCGTACCGCCGCTATAGATCATCAAGGCAGTCTGCTCAGGCGTGATCGCAGGACGTTTTGCAAAGTCTATAGCGGGCGTGTTCACCAGGTTTTTCCAGGCAACCGCGCCTTCGACCTGCGACGTCACAACACCAGTACGGCGGCGAGCTATCCAGTTAACCAACAGGCGGCGCCAGCCGAGTTGATCGCCCGGTTGTACGCACACAGCAAGGCTGATACCAGCCTCGCGCATGGCGTGCTGCACGCTCTCGCTCATGGGGGCAAATAGGAAGACCGCTTTGATCTCGCTGTCTCTAAAGACTTGAGACAGCTCTTGCGCGGTATACAGCGGATTGACACAAACGGCCGTAAGCCCAGCGCGAATGATCCCCAGGCAGGCAATGGGGTGCGCGAGCATATTTGGCAACGCCACCGCGACACGTGCTCCCGGTTGCAGCCCTTGGTTGATCAACCAGGTTGCTACTGCCGCGCTTAGGTCCTGAAGCTTTGCGTAGCTGATGTTCTGACCGAGAGCGGAAAGTGCTGTGGCATTCGGCACTCTGGCGGCGCTGTGGTGCAGCAGTTCGTCGAGGGTGCTTACTCCGAGATTGGGGAGCTTTGTACCATCCTGAGAGGAACTGACCAGCTTCAGCTGGACGCTCTCGGTATTCGAGCCATTCATCCCTGTTCCCTCTACAGCGTATTGAAGATGGATGCAGCTTCGTTGCCTGCAACAGTTATCGAGAGGCAGCAGCGGGGCTGGGTACTCGCAATATCCCCGGGGCTGCCTCGCCGATATCAACGGCCTTTAAAAGCAGGTTCGCGTTTTTGCATCATCGCCATCACACCTTCACGAACGTCTTCAGTCTTGATGAGTGAGAACAGCAGTTCGTTAAGTTGCGAGAGGGCAGCGTCGTCGCCTTCGTCGCGTGCTTGGAAAGCAGATTGCAGCGTGGCCTTGATAGCGAGCGGCGCTGCTTTCGCGATGCGCTCCGCGTACTGGATGGCACGAGCCAGTTCCTGGCCGGGCTCGACAACCTCCGTTAGCAAGCGCATAGCCAAGGCTTCTTCCGCGCCAAACTCTTCACCGGTCAGCATGTAACGCATGGCGTTGGTCCAGCCCGCCGCCTGAGTGAAGCGAACAGTGGAACCACCGGACGGCGGAATGCCGCGCAGCACTTCCAGGTGGGCGAAGCGAGTGTTGCAGGCAGCAATCGCAATGTCGGCGTTGAGTACCAACTCGATACCGGCGGTCCAGCAAGTTCCTTGCACGGCAAGGACTACTGGCTTGGTGCGTCGGGGCTTGGATACGCCCCAGGGGTCGATGCCTTCTTCTGGGTACTTGAAACCACCTGAGGCCAGTTTTGGACTCAGCTCCATCAAATCCAAGCCAGCGGTGAAGTGATCACCATGGGCAAATACGACCGCGCAGCGCGCCTCATCGTTACGTTCAAACTCGCCGACAGCCAATGCAAAGTCGGTGAGCATGGCGCTGTCGAAGGCATTACGTTTTCCGGCACGATCAAGGCCGATCAGAAACAGGTGACCACGCTGCTCACGGGTGACACGACCTGGACCGCTGTTGGCTTCGCTCATAGTGAAATTCTCTTGGCGTTGTTAGGACTGCGCCTGGAATACCAGGTGGGTCGCAGTTACTTACCGTTCGTTCGGTTTGGTGAAACTAAACAAACATTCGGTAACCGTCAAATTGAGATGCCATGGCTTATGACATAGAATCAATGCGCATGATTGAGCTCAGGAGTAGTCCGTGCGTCCACTGAAAATCCCGCGCGACGAGTTACTGCAACGTTGCGCTAACACCTTCAAGCGTCTCGGCTACCACGGCACTACGATGGATGCGTTGTCGTCTGCGTGTGGGCTTACCAAGGCGTCGTTCTACCATCACTACCCGAACAAGGAATCGCTCCTGAGGGATGTGTTGGCGTGGACACACGAGCGTCTTCAGCAGGCACTGTTTTCCATTGCCTTTGACGAAAGCCTGGAGGTGCATGAGCGGCTGAGCAGTATGGGGCGCAAGGCCAAGAAGCTTTTTCAGGACGACTCGATTGGGTGCCTGATGGGGGTTGTGGCGATCGACGCGACCTACGGCAAAGTGGAGCTGATGGAGCCGATTCGCAAATTCCTGGATGACTGGGTCAAAGCCTTTACGGTGCTATACAGCGCAACGTATGACCAGGAAAACGCGCAGCGTATGGCCAGACAACTGGTGGCCGATTTCGAAGGCTCGATCTTGCTCGCGCGCATCTACAACGACCCCAGTTACATCGATGCGGTAATTGAGCGGGGAGTGCAGCAACTGCAGCCTGCGAGGGCTGTTGTTGCTTAGAGCAACGCCTGCTCAAAACTGTGTTTGAGCTCTGTCCAGATTAGGTCAAGCGGCTCTGCACTGCGGGCTGCACGGCACAGCGCAACGGAGCCCTCGATCGAGGCAATCGCCAGCAACGCTAGGCTACGTGAGCGTGCTGATGGTAAGCCTGCATCCCGAAGTGAGTGAGCAACGATCTCCTGCCATTCGATAAAGATGCCATTGGCCTGGTCCAACAGCTGAGACTGGATTTGCGCCTCCAGTTCGCCTTCAGACTCACTTCGCTGGTCGGACGCGTAGTGCTCGACAGCCACCGCCAGCACCGCGCAGCCAGCCTCGAAATTTGTTTCTTCCAGCGTCGCCCTCCATAATCCTACGAAGTGCTGCATGCCTTTGACTGGGCCATGTTTTGCCAGTAACAGCGCCAACGGCTCACTAACCTCTCGGCCTGCATGTTCTATCGCGGCTTCAAGTAGCTGCCGCTTACCACCAGGAAAGTGGTGCGCAATGGAGCCGCGAGGCGTATTCGAGTGGCGCACCACTTCTCGCATGCTTGTGGCGGTCATGCCCTTGCGTCTTAAAAGATCTGCGGCACCGACAATCATTCGGTCACGTGTAGAAGTGCTCATGAAAAACTATGCCACCTGTCATATTTTGATGTAGCCTCAGGAACGACTATGCCACTTGACATAGTCGCGTATCCACCTAAAAAGCCCCGAGGTTACAAAGATGACTGCACGTCCCCAACTGCCGAACCCGATTGATTCTGTCTCGTTGGCATCGCTGAATGCGCCTGAGGGATGGCTTGCCTACCCGCTAGGCGATGACCTGATTGAGGGTAACCCCGATACGCAGATGAAGTTGTTGAGAACCGTAGGCGTAAAGACCCCATACAAAGCTGTGGCGTTCTTTACCTCGCAACCAGGGAAGTTTCACTGGCGCTTCGACAATGACGAAGCTTTCGTACTGATTGAGGGCCACATCGCCATCACTATGGATACCGGCGAGCGTTTTGAAATGAAGGCAGGGGACGGCGTTTCGATACCGGCAGGACACACCGCCATCTGTGAGGTTTTGGCCTTCAGCCGCAAATTCACCGTGGTGACGAGTGGGGCTGTTGAGTGACGACTGCGTTAAGCGATGTCCGATAATGTTTACTACCGGATAGGGTAAGAGTTTGGTTTCCGAACTTAAGACGTCCGCTTCTGGCCCAGAGTGTGTAAAAACGCTTCCGAGAGTTAATCTTGAAGATCGCAGTGTTGTCCGCGCAGATGAGTCAGGCAGGGTGCCAAAGCAAACACGGGGGGATATCTAGTGGTTACATCAACGGGCGAGCTGGCGATACGTCAGATTTCAGCGCTTCCTCCGGAAATCCTAGTACTAGAAGCGGAGGCAGTTACAGATGGTTTTAGGTTTCTCACGCGCTTGGTTGCAGATTGGAAAAACGGGTCTAATCGATTCGATCAACCAGGTGAATGTCTTTTTGGAGCCTTCCGCAACGGGCAACTGATCGCCATCGGTGGTCTTTCATATGATCCATATGCTGGGCCGGACATCGGGAGACTACGGAGGGTTTACGTCGCGCGTGCATCAAGGGGCCAGAATGTGGGTAAAGCTCTGGTGCAGCAGCTTCTGGAATATGCGGCTCAGCGATTCATTGTCGTGCGCCTATCCACGGATACACCAGAGGGAGCCGCATTTTACATTCGCTGCGGGTTCCAACAGATACAAGATGATTTTGCTACTCATGTGAAGTCATTAGTAGATGTCACGTAATCAGGGCGAAATCACTTATGAAGCGCTTCATCCAAGGTGAACATCGCGGCCAGAGCACCTTGCTTCCCGAAAGCCTCGATGTCTTCGTCGACGAACTCGACCTGGTTACCTTGGGTTTTGACGGTGTTATTCCAGCTGACACAGGCCGGCCTGCTTACCACCCTGCGATCCTGCTGAAAATTTACATCTACGGCTATCTCAACCGCATTCAGTCGAGCCGGCGTCTTGAGCGAGAAGCCCAGCGCAATGTCGAGTTGATGTGGCTGACTGGTCGCTTGATGCCCGATTTCAAGACCATTGCCAACTTCCGAAAAGACAACAGTAAGGCCATCCGGGGCGTCTGCCGCCAGTTCGTTGTGCTGTGTCAGCAGTTGGGATTATTTGGAGAGAGTCTGGTCGCCATCGACGGCAGCAAGTTCAAGGCGGTCAACAACCGCGACCGCAACTTCACCAGCGCCAAACTGAAGCGGCGAATGGAAGAAATTGAATCGGGCATCAACCGTTACCTGACGGCGCTCGATACTGCCGATCGGCAAGAACCCACATCCTCTGAGCCAAAAGCCGTGCGGCTGGAAGAGAAAATCGCCAAGCTGAAAACGCAAATGAAAGAGCTTCAAGCGATTGAAGTCCAGCTCAACGAATCGCCGGATAAACAGGTTTCACTGACCGATCCAGACGCCCGTTCCATGATGACGCGCGGCACCGGTATCGTCGGTTACAGCGTCCAGACAGCGGTCGATACGCAGCACCATTTGATCGTTGCGCATGAGGTGACCAACGTCGGTTCCGATCGTGATCAACTCAGCTCGATGGCCAAGCAGGCCCGCGAAGCGATGGCGTCAGAAACGCTGTCGGTAGTGGCTGACCGAGGTTACTTCAAAAGCGAAGAAATCCTGGCTTGTCACGAGGCCAACATCACCGCCTATGTGCCCAAGCCGATGACCTCTGGAGCCAAGGCTGACGGGCGTTTCAATAACGATGCCTTCATCTATGACACAGCGAAAAACGAATACATTTGCCCGGCTGGAGAAGCGCTCATTTGGCGCTACACCAATGTTGAAAAAGGCCTGAAGCTGCACCGTTATTGGAGTTCGAAATGCCGGGGCTGTGCAATGAAACCGCAGTGCACACCGAGCACTGAGCGGCGGGTTCGACGCTGGGAGCATGAAGCAGTACTGGAGGAAATGCAGAACCGGTTGCGCAACGCGCCGGAAATGATGCGGATCCGAAAACGGACAGTTGAGCATCCCTTCGGGACGCTCAAGCAATGGATGGGCGCGACACACTTCCTGACCCGAAAGTTTAACGGGGTGAGTGCAGAGATGAGCCTGAATGTGCTCGCCTACAATCTGAAACGGGTCATGAAAATCATCGGCACCACTGGCTTGATGAGCGCGTTAACGGCGTAAAAACCTGTATTTTTTATCCCTTCCAAAGGACTTAGGGGTTGCTGAGCCGTTTAACTGTTCCAGGAAACGTCATGGCCATGATCAGTAAGTGAAACGTGAGCAGGGCCTCTTAGCGTCGACAGAGAAAACCCAATTCGGCGTTTTTACACACTCTGGGCCGATTGCAGCCACTTTTAAAAGACTTTTCCCCCTGAAAAATCCAAGACCCCATTTGAAACACTCCGCACTGCTCAGCAGCGCGGAGCGCCACGCATCATGCTTGCAGACGCCAGCCCATCACTCCCAACAGGTCGCAACTGTCACGCAGCAGAATCGCCGCTGCGTTGGAGATATGTTGCAGATCGGTGTCGTCAGCACTCTTCAGCTCTGCGCGGGAGAGGCTTTCCAGCAGTTGAGTGACCGCCAGTAAACGTGCGGTGCCGTTGGCATGCAGCACGTCCAATGGTGCGGTCTTGTCGATAAAGAGGCAGGGGATCAGGCAGTCGATGCCGGTGATGGGGATGTATTGCTGAGTCATGGGAACCTCCGCTTGTGGGTAAGGGAGCTGTCCTGTCGTCGCCAGTCGAATAGGTGGCAGCTATACGCGGGTTGGCGAGCCGACTCATCCCACAATAATCGGCAGATCCGAGGATCTCCCGCGTACAGCCGCCATGAAAGATCGCCGTGAACATAAAGGGTCCTCGGCAAAGCTTGCAAGCGGAAGTGCCTGTGGGTGAGTTGCCAGGTCGCCAAACCCGGTCGCCATTAGGGCGAGTGGGGACTATGGATGTTGGGTCTTGGGGGGACAAGTCAGACGCGTCTGCAAGTTTTGTAGGATTGCGGAGGGGGACTTGGCGGCCTGCGAGCCGGCCAGTTTTTCTGGGGGGGGTGGGTACATATCCGTTGCTGCGGGTGCGGCGGCTGGCGGTTTCGCCCTTACGGCGAGTCCCTTTTGTCAAACGCCACAAAAGGAACCAAAAGGGCTTGCCCCTCCATGGGCCCCTCGCTAAGGCTCGGGGTTCCCTCTCTCCGGCGTTGCGTAGGGGGCAGCTCGGCATCCTTGCCGAGCTGCCCCCTACGCAACGCCTACGCTCGGCCGGCTGGGAAGGGGCTTGAAGATCAAAAGCCAGAGCCAGAGCCAGAGCCAAAGCCAAAGCCACGGCTAACGGCGCGCCCGTCCGGGTGGCGCATTTTTAATGCCTTCTCCAGCACAACAATTCCCTCTCGTAGGAGCCGGCTTGCCGGCGAAGAGGGCAGTCTGGTCGTGCGCGGAATAAAGACAGTTCAGCGTTGCACTGGCGGCGGTTTTCGCCGGCAAGCCAGCTCCTACGAGGTTCCTGTATGTCGTTGTTCCACCTTTCGCTGGCCTTTGTGAATGAAGCTTTTATGACAAAAGTTCGGTAGCACATGGCCACGCACGTCTTGGGTATGTAACGCGCTTGAGGGGGCCGCAAGGCCACTTTTTTAAGCCGAGGCGGGACGCCGGGAGTGAGGCTATGGGGACTATGGAACGCTACTCGAAAGTGGGCATGCAGGAGCTGGATCAACGGCTGTCGAAGATTGTCGAGGCGGCGCGCAAGAAGCCGGTGTCGGTCTATCGCTATGGCGCGCCGTGGGTCTGGATCGTGTCCCAGGATGATTGGCAGGGCGCCTTGAAGGAGGTGTCCAGCTATATCCCGCCGGGGCATTCGCTGGTGCTGCTGCGTCCGCAGATCGATGAGTTGCTGGATCAGCACCGCGATCTGCTCCAGGGCCTCAATGCCGAGCCCGGCATGCTGATCGCGCCGCGTACGGTGATGCACATTCTGTTGCTGCAGTTGCTGTATTCGGTGCCCAGTGAACAGCAGCTGTATGAACAGCTCAGTTACAACCTGTTGTTCCGTTGGTTCGTCGGTCTCGATCTGAACCAGAAGGTCTGGAGCTTCAGTGTCCTCAGTCGCGACATCGCCACGCTGTTGAACAACCCGCGGGCGGTGCAGTTGATCCAGAAAATCATCGGTGAGGTGTTCTGCGGTGCCTTGCTGCAAATGCCCGAGTTCTCGCTGAACTTCGCGCTGCTGCACACCTGGCTGGCGCGCCACGAAAACACCTCGATCACCAGCAATTGAATCGGCCAAACGCTGTGCAGACGGCGACGGCATTGCGCGTGCGCGCGCCAATTTTCAGACTTCTAGGGGGCGGTGTGGAGCATCTGGGCAAATCAGGGCGACCCGGCAGTGGCGGGCGCTGGTGGCCGTTGTGCGGCTGGTTGACGCTGGCGGCACTGGCGCCGGCGGTGCAGGCCGAGGAGGGCGAGGCGGTCCCGGTCGAGGCCACGGCTGCGGCGCGGTTGGTGGACGTCAATGAATACTTCGTGCGCGGCAATACCGTGCTCGATGCCCGGGCCATCGAGGAGGCGGTGTACCCGTTCCTCGGGCCGCAGAAGGCCCTGGCCGATATCGAAGGCGCTCGGGATGCGCTGCAGAAGGTCTATCAGGAACGCGGCTACCAGTCGGTGTTCGTCGAGCTGCCGGAGCAGAAGGTCGAGGACGGCATCGTCTACCTGCAGGTCAGTGAAACCAAGGTCGGTCGGGTGCGGGTGGTGGGCGCCAAGCATTACTCGCCGGTGGAGATCCGCGATCAGGTGCCGGCGCTGAAAGAAGGCCAGGTGCCTGACTTTGCCACGGTGCAGACCCAGCTAGCCGGGCTCAACCGCGGCGCCGGGCGCCAGGTCATGCCGTTGGTGCGTGAAGGCCAGCGCCCGGGGACCATGGACGTGGACCTGCAAGTGGAAGACCAGAACCCCTGGCACGCCAGTGTCGGCCTGAACAACGACTACAGCGCCGACACCGAAAAACTGCGCAGTGTGGTCAATGTCGGCTACGACAACCTCTGGCAGCTGGGCCACAGCATTTCCCTGACCTATTTCACCGCGCCCCAGGACACCGACAACGCCAAGGTCTGGTCCGGTTCCTACAGCGCGCCTTTGAGCGAGCGCTGGGCCTTGCAGTTCTCCGGTTACCAGTCCGACAGCAACATCGCCACCATCGGTGGCAGCAACGTGCTGGGCAAGGGCCACTCCTACGGGGTGTCGGCGATCTACACCTTGCCCGCCGCGGGTAGCTGGGCCAACTCGCTGTCGGTGGGGGTGGACTTCAAGGACTTCGAGGAAGAGATGCGCTTTGGCCGCAGCAGCGACCAGATTCCGCTGAAGTACGCCCCCATGACCTTTGGCTACAACGGCTATCGCTACAGCGAAAAATCCCAGCTGGGCCTGGGCCTGAACCTGATCATCGGCACCCGGCGCTTCTTCGGCTACGGCAGCGACGCCCAGGAGTTCCACTACAAGCGCGACGAAGCCAGCGCCAGTTTCTCGGTGCTCAAGGGCGACCTGAATTTCACCTACACCTTCGCCAACGATTGGCAGTCGGCGTCCAAGACCGCCTTCCAGCTGGCCTCGGGGCCCCTGGTGTCCAACGAGCAGTATTCGGCCGGCGGCGCCACCTCGGTGCGCGGCTATCTGGCCGCCGAGCGCACCGGGGATGAGGGCTATCTGTTCTCCCAGGAGCTGCGCACGCCATCCCTGGCCAAGTTCCTCGGCAGCTACGTGCAGGAGTGGCGTTTCTACGCCTTTGCCGAAGGCGCGCACCTGTCCCTGCACGAGCCGCTGCCCGAGCAGGAGGACCAGTACAGCCTGGCCAGCGTCGGCCTGGGCACCCGCGCCAGTTTGAGCAAATGGCTGTCCGGCAGCCTGGACTGGGGCTACCCGCTCAAAGACGGCCCCAACACCCAGAAATACGACCCGCGCCTGCACTTCAGTGTGCAAGCGACGTTCTGACTTTTACGGAGACCCTTCACATGCAACGCTTATTTCTGAGCCTGTTGATCTGCCTGGGCTTCGTGCTCCCGGCCACGGCCCATGCCTGGTGGCAGGACGACTGGCATTACCGCAAACAGATCAGCGTGGACACCACCCCGCAGGGCGCCGCCATCAATGAAGCCCTGGGCCGCACCGCGCTGCTGGTGCGCCTGCACACCGGCAACTTCACCTTCGACGGGGTCAAGGAAGACGGCGCCGACCTGCGCTTTGTCGCCGCCGATGACAAGACCCTGCTCAACCACCAGATCGAAAGCTTCGACCCGCTGATGGGCATGGCGCTGATCTGGGTCGATGTGCCCAAGGTCGAAGGCGGCCAGCGTCAGGACATCTGGATGTACTACGGCAACCAGAAGGCCCCGAGCACCGCCAATGGCCAGCTGACCTTCGACCCCAGCTACACCGCGATCTATCACTTTGACGGCAGCAACGGCACCCCGGCCAAGGACACCACCGCCTACGGCAACACCGCGCAGAACGCCACCGGCGCCAGCATTGACGGGGTCATCGGCCGCGCCTTGCAGTTCAGCGGCCAGCCGCTGCTGCTGCCGGCCAGCCCGTCGTTGCAGCACAACGCCGGCGACGCTTTTACCTTCAGCGCCTGGGTACGCCTGGACCAGGCCAGTGGCGAACAGCTGCTGCTGGCCCGTCGCGAAGGCGCCGGCAGCCTGCTGGTTGGCATCAACCAGGGCATGCCCTTCGTGGAAGTGGACGGCCAGCGCGCCGCCTCCACCCAGCCGCTGAACCCGGGGCAATGGCAGCATCTGGCCCTGAGCGGCGAGGGCAGCCGACTCGCGCTGTACGTCAATGGCCGCGAAACCGCGAGCCTGGCCCAGGCCATTCCCACCTTCAATTCGCCGTTGGCCATCGGTGCCGACTTGCCCGCAGCCGCTGGGGCCGAGGCCAGCCACTTCCTGCCGTTCACTGGGGCCCTGGACGAACTGCGCCTGTCCAAGGTGGCGCGTTCGGCGGCGCTGATCCTGGCCGATGCCAGCGCCCAGGGCGCCGAGTCGAAGCTGGTGGCCTATGGCGTGGATGAAGAGCAGTCGGGCTTCGGTTTCGGCAGCCTGGGTTTCCTGCTCAAGGCGGTGCCGGTGGATGCCTGGGTGATCATCCTGGTGCTGGTGGGAATGATGATCCAGTCCTGGGTGATCATGCTGCGCAAGAACCGCATGGTCAGCCGGGTCAGCGCTGCCAATGCGCTGTTCCGCGAGCAGTTCGCCAAGGTCGGCACCCGCCTGGAAATGTTCGCCGACGACCAGGTCCTGGCCAGTCGCCTGGAGCACTCTTCGTTGTGGCGCCTGTACCTGGTGGCGGTAAAGGAGATCCGCACCCGCCGCGAGCAGGGCGCTGATACCTCGTCGGTGTCGGCGGCCACCATCGAGGCCATCCGCTGCTCCATGGACGGCGTGCGCACCCGGGAAAACCAGCAGCTGAGCGCCAAGCTCTCGACCCTGTCCAACGCCATCGCCGGCGGCCCCTACATCGGTCTGTTGGGCACGGTGCTGGGGATCATGGTGGTGTTCCTCGGCACCGCCATGGCCGGTGACGTCAACATCAACGCCATCGCCCCGGGCATGGCCGCGGCCTTGCTGGCCACCGCCATGGGCCTGTTCGTCGCGATCCCGGCGCTGTTTGGCTACAACCGCCTGATCACCCGCAACAAGGAAGTCGGCGCCGACATGCGGGTGTTCGTCGACGAATTCATCACCCGGCTGGCGGAGCTGCACGGCGAGAGCCAGCACAGCGAGAACGCCCACTGGCGGGTCAGTCACAGCAACGCGTCGGTTCCGGCCTGAGGAGAACTGCCATGGCTTCCGTGAACGCCTCCCATGACGACGAAGACGATGCCGCCGTCGACAGCATCAACATCACGCCCCTGGTGGACGTGCTGATGGTGGTGCTGGTGATGTTCATCCTCACCGCCACCGCCCAGGTCTCGGGCATCCAGATCCACCTGCCCAAGGCCAGCGCCTCGGTGTCGCTGTCCGAGGCCAAGACCAAGGCCATTTCGGTGAACGATGGCGGCCAGGTGTTCCTCGACGCCTACCCGGTGACCCTGGGCGAGCTGGAAGAGCGCCTGCGCATCGAGAAGGCGCAGAACCCGGACTTCCCGATCATCGTCCGTGGCGATGCCACGGTGCAGTACCAGAAGGTCATCGAAGTCCTCGACCTGCTGCGCCGCCTGGAGTTGTCCCAGGTCGGCCTGGTCACCGGCAAACCGAGCCAGGGCTGAGACATGACCGCACAACAACCTATCCAGCTGCCCCCGGTGCAGAACAAGCCGCGAGCCGTGCAACTGCTGAAGTGGGGCGTCGGCCTGCTGCTGGGGGCCGTGGCCGCCTGGTTCTTGTGGCAGTGGGCCAATGACATGGCCGGGGTACGCCGGGAGGCGCCCAAAGTGCCAACCATCATCCCGCTGCCGCCGCCTCCGGAAACGCCGCCACCGCCGCCGGAGAAACCCAAGGAGCCGGAGCCGGTGGAAGAAAAGATCCCGGAACCCGAACCCACGCCCACCCCCGAGGAGGTCAAGCCGGAGGAGGAGGCTCCGCCATCGCCGGCGGATGATCTGGCCAATCCGATGCAGATGGACGGCGAGGCCCAGTCCGGCAACGACGGTTTCAACGTCGGTGCCGGCAAGGGCGGCGGCATGGCCGGCGCCGGTGGCGGCGGGCTGGGCACCGGCACCTACAAGCAGTACCTGGCGGCAACCTTCCAGCGCGCGCTGCGCGAGGACCCGGAGCTGCGCAAGAAGGCTTATGCGCTGCAGGTGGACCTGTGGC
Source organism: Pseudomonas sp. 910_21 (assembly GCF_052850735.1). Classification (NCBI taxonomy): domain Bacteria; kingdom Pseudomonadati; phylum Pseudomonadota; class Gammaproteobacteria; order Pseudomonadales; family Pseudomonadaceae; genus Pseudomonas; species Pseudomonas sp. 910_21. Next base: position 80,998 of record NZ_VXCY01000011.1, read on the forward strand.
TGGGCGCCGACGGGCAAGTGACCCGCGCTGAACTGGCCGGCTCCAGCGGCAATCCCGAGACCGACCAGCAGGTGCTGGCGGCGCTGCGGGCCACGCCGCGCCTGAAAGAGCGCATGCCGGCCTCCCTGACCTTGCCGGTACGCCTGTCCCTCAAGGGTCGGCGTCCGGAATGAGCGAACCCCTATTTGCAGTTTCTACAGGAGTTGTGTGCAGATGATTTCCACCGTGAATCGATTGACCCTGGCGCTCTGCATGGTCGCCCTGACCCTGGCCGGACAGGCCGCGGCTGCCGCCGCGCCTTCGGAGAACGCCACGATCAACCTGATCCGTCTGTTGGTGCAGCAGGGGGTATTGAAGCAGGAGCAGGCCGACGGGCTGATCGCCCAGGCCGAGAAAGAGGCCCAGCAGGCCCGTGCCGCCACAGCGGTGGCCGCTACTGGTCCCGCTGCGGCGCCCGGTGATGTACGGGTGCAATATGTGCCGGCCATCGTCCGCGAGCAGATCCGCGATCAGGTCAAGGCCGAGGTCATGGCCACCGCCAAGCAGGAAAACTGGGCCCAGCCCAACACCTTCCCGGACTGGATCTCGCGCATCAGCTTCGACGGCGACATCCGCCTGCGGGACGAGTCGCGGTTCTTCGCCGACAACAACAGCAACGAGATCGTCGACTACGCCAAGCTCAACGACAGCGGTCCCTACGACGTCAACAAAGACACCAACAGCAAGCTGCCGCCGCTGCTCAACAGCCGTGAAGACCGCGACAATCTGTTTCGCCTGCGGGCGCGCCTGGGGATGAAGGCGGTGATCTCGCCGGAATGGACCGCCGGCATCCGCATCGGCACCGGCTCGGACAACAACCCGGTGTCCACCACCCAGACCCTGGGCGGCGGTTTTGGCAAGAAGGACATCTGGCTCGACCAGGGCTACCTGACCTGGAAGGCCACCCAGGACCTGACCCTGACCGGCGGGCGGATTGCCAACCCGTTCTATTCCACCGACATGCTGTATTCCAACGACCTCAACTTCGACGGCGTGGCGGCGATCTTCAACCACAAGCTGGGCAGCGACTGGGGCCTGTTCGGCACCCTCGGCGCCTTCCCGGTGGAGTACACCAACGACACCGCCACCAGCAACGGCTTCGACAAGAACGAGAGCGACACCAAGTGGCTGTTCGGCGGGCAGATCGGCGCCAACTGGAAGATCAACCGCAGCAACAGTCTGAAGGGCGCGTTGGCCTACTACCGCTTCGACGACATCGAAGGCCAGCGCTCCAGCCCTTGCGCGCCCTGGGCCGGGGCCCCGGGCTGCGACACCGACGGCTCGCGCGTGGCCTTCATGCAGAAGGGCAACAGCGTGTTCCTGCTGCGCGACATCACCCCCAACCCGGCCACGCCGGGCCTGACCCCGCAGCCGCAGTTCGTCGGCCTGGCCTCGAAGTTCGACGTGCTCGACCTGAACCTGGCCTGGGACACCGAGCTGCCAGACGACCTGCGCCTGCGCAGCCAGACCAACTTCATCCGCAACCTAGCCTACGACAAGGGCGAGATGCTCAAGCGCAGCGAGGGCGAGATCGTCAACAACATCAATCGCAACGGCCAGTTCGAAAGTGGCGGCAATGCGCTGATGGTGCAGTTCACCCTGGGCAACGCCCTGGAGATGAAGAAGTCCGGCGACTGGAACTTGCTGGCTGGCTACAAGTACATCCAGCCCGATGCCTTGCCCGACGGCTTCAACGATTCCTCGTTCCACCTGGGGGGCACCAACGCCAAGGGTTATTTCGTCGGCGGCAACTACGGCATCGACAAGAACATCTACGCCACGGCCCGCTACATGAGCGCCTCGGAAGTCTACGGGCCGCGCTATGAAGTCGACGTCATGCAGCTTGAACTCAACACGCGCTTCTAAGCGTCAGGAGGAAGGTTATGAACAGCCGAGCGAGGGCAGGGGCGGTCAGCCTGTTAGTGGCCTGGGGCGTGTTGGCCAGCGCCAGCGCTAGCGCCGAAGGCATGGAGGAGCGCCTGCGCACCCAGTTGCGCAGCACTACCCAGCAGTTGCAGGCGCTGCAAAGCGAGCAGGCCCAGGCTGCGGCGGCGCGGATTGCCGCCGAGAACGCAGCCAGGGAAGCCCAGGCCCAGGTCAAGCAACTGAGCGCCGAGCTGGCCAAGACCCGCGGCGTGGCCGAGCAACTGGTCGGCCAGCAGCAGAACCTGCAAAGCCAGGCACAAGCTCAGGCGGCGGCTAGCAGCGAGCAGTTGGGCAAGTTCAAGAAAGCCTACGAGGACTTACTGGTGCTGGCCCGGGGCAAGGAAGCCGAGCGGGCGAAATTGCAGGCGCAATTGAGCGAACGTGACACACAAGTGCAGCAATGTGCGGTCAAGAATCAGCAGATGTACGGCATCGCCAAACAGATCCTGGCGGCCTACGAAAAAATCGATGTGGCTGAGCTGGTGAAAATCCGCCAGCCCTTCGCCGGCAGCGCCCGGGTCAAGTTCGAAGAGCTGGCCCAGGGCTTTGGCGACGAGCTTTACCAAACCCAGTTCGATGCCCCCCGGGCGGCGAGCACCCACTGATCACCAGGGAAGAGATGACCATGACTTTGATTACCAGCGTCACCACCGAAAGCCTCACCGACCTGCTGCAAGGCGCTGGCTACCGGGTCAACCAGACCGAACAGAACGGCATCGTGCAACTGCTCAGCGCCAGCCAGGGCATCGGCTACGCCGTGCGTTTCGGCAACCCGGGCAGCGAAGCCGGGCACTACGTGGACTTCACCTACAGCTGCGCCTTGCGGGTGCAGGGCGAACTGCCGGCGGGGCTGGCGGAACTGTGGAACGCCTCGCGGCGCTTTGCCCGGCTGTCGCTGCAGGGCGAGTTCCTGGTGATGGAGATGGACGTGGTGGTGGCCGGGGTCGGCGAGCCCCATCTGCGCAGCCAGCTGGAACTGTGGGATCGCTTGCTGCAGGAGTTCATCGTCTACCTGCGCGAATACAGCCAGCAGGCGGCGCAGTTGCAGGCCCAGGCCGAGCACGCGCCAAGCCCTGAAAGCCAACCCCTGGAAGAGGCGGCCAGCCTGTGAAGAAGCCGACCCTGGTGGTCGGTGCCGGAGCGCTGACCCTGCTCGGTCTGGCGCTCGGCCTGGCCTTGCGCCCGGGCAACGACCCGGTGGCGGCGCAGCAGCCGGCACCCACCGTACTGGCACAGCAACTGGCGACAACCCCGACCGTGGCGCGCCTGGGCAACCAGCTTGTGGCGGCGCAGGAGCTCAAGGCGCTGTTCGCCAGCCTGCCCGAGGAGTCCCGGGGGCAACTGCGGGCCAATCGCCCGGCCCTGGAGGCCTGGATCCGCTCGCGCCTGGCGGAAAAGGCGGTGCTGGAGCAGGCCGACGCCCAGGGCTGGCGCCAGCGCCCGGACGTGGAACAGCAGACCCGCGCCGCCACCGAGCAGATCGTGTTTCGCGACTATTTGCAGTCGGTCAGCCAGGTGCCGGCGGACTACCCCAGTGCCGCCGAACTGCAGCAGGCCTATGACAGCGGCAAGTCGGCCTGGATGACCCCGGCGTTGTACCGGGTCAGCCAGATCTTCCTGGGCGTGAGCGACCCCCAGGCGCTGGAGCAGGTGCGTCGACAGGCCCTGGAACTGAGCCGCAAGGCCCAGGCCGCGCCGGGGGAGTTTGCCGCCTTGGCGGCGCAGTATTCCCAGGACCGCGACAGCGCCCAGCGCGGTGGCGACTCCGGCCTGCAGCCCTTGCAGCAACTGCTGCCGGAGGTGCGCAGCGCCGTGGCCCGGCTCAAGGTCGGTGGTGTCTCTGAGGTGGTGCAGAGCGCAGCGGGTTTTCACGTGCTCAAGCTCACCGAACAGCAACCGGCGCGCACTGCCAGCCTGGACGAACTGCGTGATCGCCTGACCCAGGCCCTGCGCGCCCAGCGCCAGGAACAGATCGCCAAGGCCTACCTGGAAGGCATGCTCAACACCGCGACCCTGAGCATCGACGGCGCCGTACTGAATCAGGTCCTGGAGGACAAGCTGTAGGCGCTGGCTTGCCAGCGAAGGCGATCTTGCGGGCCTATTCACCGGCAAGCCGGCTCCTACGGGGGGGCAACACGCAGCATCGGCAACTGTAGGAGCTGGCTTGCCAGCGAAGGCGGTCTTGCGGACTCCGCCGCCCGCTAGCCAAGGAAGCAACACTCAACAAGACAGGGAGTCACCAATGTCATTTCTCGAACCCGCTCCACTCCAGGGTGTCGCACCCTACGTTGCGCCCCAGGAACCCCGGGAAGCCTGGCTGGCCCTGGCCGCCGGGATCGATCCGGAGGTCGCCCAGTATTTCCTGGTCAGTGCCCGCTGCGGTTGCTTCATGCAGGCAGCCCGCAGTCTGAACATCAAGGCCACGCTGTTACGCAAGCAACTGGCCCTGCTGGAAGAGCACCTGCGCCGCTCACTGTTCTGTTATCAGGGGAGTGCCTTGAGCCTGAGTCGCGAGGGCCTGCAACTGCAGGCGCAACTGATTGCCCTGGCCCACCAGCGGCGGCTGCCGGTGATCGAGCAGCCGTTGATCCGTGTTGCCGTGGCGGAAACCATCCTCCACGACATTCTCGGTCGCGACCTGATCGCCTTGCTGCGGCGCAATGCCAGCGCACGCCTGGAGATCATCTCCATCGACAGCGACCTGTCCCTGCAGGCCCTGAGTGCCGATCTGGTGCTGTGGCTGGCGGCCGAAGACTCGCCGTTGCCGGGCCCCAGCTTCGCCACCCGCGAGCCGCTGCCCCTGGCGCGTATCGACTACCTACCGCATATCGCCAAGCGCTACTCCCGGGTCGCGGCGCGTCCCGACAGCCTCGACGACCTGGCCGACTACATGCTGGTGCAGTGGCAGCACGACCGTCAGGTAGAGCCGTTCCGGCCCTGGAACAGCCTGGTGGAGCAACGCCTGGCGGGGGTGGTGCACGTACATGCCTATGAACTGATGCTGGAGATGATCCGTTGCAGCGCCTGCATCGGCCTGTTGCCGCAATACATCAGCCGCTTCGACCGTGGCTTGACCGCCTTGCCGGGGTTGTTCACCGAGCCCATGCAACGCCGCGCCTGGTTGGCGGTGAATGCCCAGGTGGCCCATGAAGCCGAAGTGCAGCAGCTAGTGGACCTGATCCTGCACACCTTCAGCGAGCGAGAGGACTGGTTCGCCTGATCCACCCGTGATCCGCCTTTGCGTAGGGACCGGCTCGCCGGCGAAAGGGCACGCGGCTGGTGCTGCCGACGCCTTCGCCGGCAGGCCAGCCCCCACAACTGCCGATACTGCGCGTTTCCCCCGTAGGAGCCGGCTTGCCGGCGAAGAGGCCCGCAAGCCTGGCGTCGCTCTGCGATACGCCTTCGCTGGCAAGCCAGCTCCAACGGGCGAGGATCCCCTCGTCATGCAGAGGCTCATGCCCTTACACTCGATGGCCATTTCCACTTCAAGGAAGACCTGGCCATGCCTAACGCTAATCCCACTATCGTTATCGAGCGTTGCAACGAAGCCCATATCGAGGGTCTGACGGCGCTGTACAGCGAACCCAGCGTGGCGGCCCAGACCCTGCAACTGCCTTACCAATCCCGTGAACTGTGGCGCAAGCGCGTCGGGTTGGGCCAGGACAACGAAGGGCTGGTGGCCCTGGTGGCCCTGCACCAGGGCGCGGTGATCGGCAGTTGCAGCCTGCTGCAGGTGGCGCGGGTGCGCCGGGCCCATTGCGCTGACATCGGCATGGGCGTGTCCCCGGCCTGGCAACGCCAGGGTATCGGCAGCCGCCTGCTGGCAGCGGTGCTGGAGGTGGCGGACAACTGGATGAACCTGCGTCGGGTTGAACTCACGGTCTATGCCGATAACCAGGCGGCCATCGGCCTGTACCACAAGTTCGGTTTTGAAACCGAAGGCCAACTGCGGGACTACGCCATCCGTGGCGGGCAGTACGTCGACGTGCTGAGCATGGCGCGCCTGCGCCGTCCCGCTTGATCTGTGACCCCGTCAGGCCGGCTCGTCCGCCAGGGCAAAGGCCACCGCCGCCCTGGCATGCAGTTCGGTGGTGTCGAGCAGGGGCAGGGGGCTGTGCTCGGGCTTGAGCAGCAGGCCGATCTCCGTGCAGCCCAGGATCACCGCCTGGGCACCACGGGCCTTGAGTGATTCGATCACCTGTTGGTATACCCGGCGCGACGCGTCGCTGATGACCCCCACGCACAACTCCTCATAGATGATCCGGTGCACCGCCTGGCGCTCCTGCGCATCGGGCACCAGTACCTTCAGCCCTTGCTGGCTCAGGCGGCTCTTGAGGAACTCCTGCTCCATGGTGAAGGCGGTGCCCAGCAGCCCGACGTTCAGGGTGCCGGCCGCCAGCGCGGCCTGGGCCGTGGGGTCGGCGATGTGCAGGAAGGGCACTGCAGTGGCCGCCTGAATCTGCTGCGCCACCTTGTGCATGGTGTTGGTACAGAGCACCAGGCACTCGGCGCCACCATCCTGTAAACGCTGGGCGGCGTCTATCAGAATCCGCGCCGCTTCATCCCAGCGCCCGGCGTGCTGGGCCCGTTCGACAGGCCCGAAGTCGACGCTGTACATTAGCAACCGCGCCGAGCGCAGCGGCCCCAATTGATCGCGAACCTGCTGATTGATCAGGCGATAGTATTCGGCGCTGGATTCCCAGCTCATGCCGCCGATCAGGCCGATGGTGCGCATGTGCAGCTCCTTGAGTCATGGTGTAGAAGGGCCTTCAGTCTCCCGTGGCCCGTGGTATCGATCTATCAGGAAATTTCATATGCCCGAGGTTCTCAGCCGCAGCCTGCTGGACGGTCGGCTCTGCCTGCAACTGTTGCCCGCAGTCGCCTACAGCGCTCGCGATCCGGCGCAGTGGCAGACCCTGGGCGTGACCCTGGAACGCCAGCGTGGGGTGCATGCCATCGACTCCGACCGGCGCGAGGATTTCGACACCTGGCCCGGCACTCTGGCCTTGACGCCCAAGGGTGTTGAAGTGTTCTCCGAATCTGCCTGTGGCGGTGAATACCTGCTGGCGCGCTGGCAGGAGCAGACGCCGCTGATCCCCGGCGAGCGCCGCCTGCAGAGTCCGGGGCATGCTGGCGCTCTGGCCCTGGGCCGTGAAGCCCGGCGTCTGTTGCTGGCGCCTGCAATCGATGAGTTGGCCCTGGAGCACTGTGCCCTGGCCTTTGTCGGTCTGTCCCAGTCCCGCCACATTCCTACGGCGCCGTTACCACGACTGGGCCAGGTGCTGGAGCAGATGGCCGACCAGTACGCCCAGCCCTTGTCCCTGGCGCAATTGGCGCTCACTTACGGCCACAACGAACTGCGCCTGCTGCGCGACTTTCGCCGCGCCGTCGGCATGACGCCCCATGCCTGGATCACCGAGGTGCGGCTGCAAGCGGCCCGGCGCCTGCTGCAACACACGGACCTGCCCCTGGCGGCGATTGCCCAGGACAGCGGTTTTGCCCACCAATCGCACCTGGGCAGTGCCTTGCGCAAAAGCCTCGGCCTGACCCCGCGCCAGTACCGGCTGCGCTTTCACCCGCGCGCCCTTGGGTAAACACCCCAACGTCCGGCACCGGCATCTGCCATGATCAAGTCCGGCGACCTGCTGTTCCCAAGGGTCGATGCCAGGGACACACCGCAATGGACGATATCCAGCAACTGGGCGAGATGCTCCGGCACTACGCCGCCAGCGAAGCCCACAAAAAGCAGCTGTTCGACAGCCAGTCGGTGGTCTGGGCCCAGCGTATTCATGAGTTGTTCGGGCAGATTGAAGAGTGGTTGGCGCCAGTGCTGCTGCCGGACCTGCTGGAGCTGCACCGCGAGCCTTATGTGGCCTTCAGCCCGGCATTGCCGGTGGAGAGTTCCACTTTCAAGAGCGAGAAACTGACCATCGCCATCGCGGGCAAGCCGGTGGAGTTCGTCCCGGATGTGATGGGGCCCAATGGGCAGATATCCCTGGCGGTGATCGGCCTGACCGCGGCGCGCCTGGGCAGTGTTTCCCTGGTGGGCGAGCCCTCCGGCAGTTGGCAATGGCGCAAGACCAATGGCCTCAAGGACCCCGATATCTTCGTTTTCGACGGCAACTTCCTGGCGGCCCAATTGCAGAGCCTGATCCCCCGCGAGCGCGCCTGATAGCGCGTCTGATGTAGGAACTGGCTCGCCAGCGAAAGCGACCGCCAAGCACGTGCACGTCTTGCGGGCCTCTTCGCCGGCAAGCCGGCTCCTACGGGGCGTTACATGTCCAGGTTGATCCATCCCGGCTTGGGCTCTTCCGGCGCGACGGCATTGATCTTCTTGCCCGTGGCCAACTCCACCCGGCGGGCTACGTCGGGGTCGTCGGCAAAAGGAATCAGGCTGGCGTCATCCAGGCTCTTGGCGCTCTGGTGGCGCAGGCAGTACTCGATGCAGAGGTAGAGAAACGCCACCCCCAGCAGGTTGAACAGAATATCCATCGGTCATCCGGCTCCCTTAAAAAAAAAACGCCGGTCACTGGGACCGGCGGGCATTGGTTGGGTCAGGCGATCTGCGCGTCGCTCAGGGCCAGTTTTTCATCGGCCACGCGTACGGTGCGCCAGGTGTTGTAGGCCATCAGCAGCATGCCGCTGAGGAAGAACACGCCACCGGCAAAACGCACCACGAACCCCGGATGGCTGGCCACCAGGGCCTCAACGAAGGAGTAGGTGAGGGTGCCGTCTTCGTTGACTGCACGCCACATCAGGCCCTGGGTGATGCCGTTGACCCACATCGAGGCGATGTAGAGCACGGTGCCGATGGTGGCCAGCCAGAAGTGGGTGTTGATCAGGCCGATGCTGTACATCTGCTCGCGGCCAAACACTTTGGGCACCATGTGGTAGATAGCGCCGAAGGTGATCATCGCTACCCAGCCCAGGGCCCCGGCGTGAACGTGGCCGATGGTCCAGTCGGTGTAGTGGGAGAGGGCGTTGACGGTCTTGATCGCCATCATCGGGCCTTCAAAGGTCGACATGCCGTAGAACGCCAGGGACAACACCAGGAACCGCAGGATTGGGTCGGTGCGCAACTTATGCCAGGCCCCGGAGAGGGTCATCATGCCGTTGATCATCCCGCCCCAGCTGGGGGCCAGGAGAATCAGCGACATGGCCATGCCCAGGGACTGCGCCCAGTCCGGCAGCGCGGTGTAGTGCAAGTGGTGCGGGCCGGCCCAGATGTACAGGGTGATCAGCGCCCAGAAGTGCACGATGGACAGGCGATAGGAGTAGACCGGGCGTCCCACTTGCTTGGGCACGAAGTAGTACATCATCCCGAGAAAGCCGGTGGTGAGGAAGAAGCCTACGGCGTTGTGCCCGTACCACCACTGGACCATGGCGTCGGTGGCCCCGGAATACACCGGGTAGGACTTGAACCAGTCCACCGGGATCGACAGGTGGTTGACCACGTGGAGCATGGCGATCACCAGGATGAAGGCGCCGAAGAACCAGTTGCCGACATAGATGTGCCGGCACTTGCGCCGCACCACTGTGGTGAAGAACACGATGGCATACGCCACCCAGACCACGGCCATCCACACCGCGCCGGCGAATTCGATCTCGGCGTATTCCTTGGTGGTGGTGTAGCCCAGGGGCAGGGTGATCAGCATGATCACGATCACCGACTGCCAGCCCCAGAATGTGAAGGCGGCCAGGGTGTCGGAGTACAGCCGTACCTGGCAGGTGCGCTGTACGGCGTAGTAGCTGGCGGCAAACTGGGCGCTGCCGGCGAAGCCGAAGATCACCAGGCTGGTGTGCAGCGGCCGCAGGCGGCCGAACGTGCTCCAGGGCAGATCGAGGTTCATCTCCGGCCACACCAGTTGCGAGGCAATCCACACCCCCATGGCCATGCCGATCACGCCCCATACCACGGTTGCGACGACGAATTGGCGAACCACCTTGTAGTTGTAAGCCTGTCCGATTGTTGCTGAGTTCATGGTCAATGCTTCCACGGTTGCAAAGTCTTGCCAGGCCACCCGGTCTGGCACGGGGTGCACTGTAGGAATCAGCGGGGAAACAAAACAGACTCAGAAAAACAGCATTAATACGGATCAGATTTATCTCATGTCCACGGTGCTTCGGTAGTGGCTGATATGGTTTTTTAGTTTTTACCTGAATCTGTAACGTTCTGCGCCGCACGCGCATAGTCGCCCCCTCACAACACGCGCCGTTTAGAGCACGACCAGCACCGATGAGGACGAGGTAGGCACATGTATCAGTACGACGACTATGACCGGGCCCTGGTCTTTGAGCGGGTGGCGCAGTTTCGCGATCAGGTCGAGCGCTTCATGGGCGGCCAGCTGAGCGAAGAGGAATTCCTGCCCCTGCGCCTGCAGAACGGCCTGTATATGCAGAAGCACGCCTACATGCTGCGGGTGGCGATTCCCTACGGCACCCTGAGCGCCCGGCAGATGCGCACCCTGGCCAGCATCGCCCGGGACTTCGATCGCGGCTACGGCCACTTCACCACCCGGCAGAACCTGCAGTTCAACTGGATCGAGCTGGCCCAGGTGCCCGACATCCTGCAGCGCCTGGCCGAGGTGGAGATGCACGCCATCCAGACCTCCGGCAACTGTGTGCGCAACATCACCACCGAGGCTTTTGCCGGGGTTGCCGCCGATGAGTACCTGGACCCGCGCCCCCTGGCGGAGATCCTGCGCCAGTGGTCCACCATCAACCCTGAATTCCTGTTCCTGCCACGCAAGTTCAAGATCGCCATCTGCTCGGCCAAGCAGGACCGCGCGGCCATCATGATGCATGACATCGGTCTGTACCTTTACCGCGCCCGCAGCGGCGAAATGCTCCTGCGCGTGATTGTGGGCGGGGGCCTGGGGCGCACGCCGATCCTTGGCCTGCAGATTCGCGACGGGCTGCCCTGGCAGCACCTGCTGTCCTATGTCGAGGCGGTGCTGCGGGTCTACAACCGCTACGGCCGGCGTGACAACAAGTACAAGGCGCGGATCAAGATCCTGGTCAAGGCCCTGGGCATCGAGGCCTTCGCCAAGGAAGTGGAGGAGGAGTGGCAGCACCTCAAGGACGGCCCGGCGCAGCTCACTGACGCTGAGTACCAGCGGGTCGCCAGCGCCTTTGTGCCGCCGATCTACGAGCGCCTGGCGGACACCGATCTGGATTACGGCAGCCACCTGGCCGAGTCCCCAGCCTTCGCGCGCTGGGTGGCGCGCAATGTGCACCCGCACAAGGTGCCGGGTTACACCTGCGTGGTGCTGTCCACCAAACCGGGGCCAAGCTCGCCGCCGGGGGACGTCACCGGTCAGCAGATGGAGGCGGTGGCCGACTGGTCCGAGCGCTTCGGCTTCGGCGAAATCCGTATTGCCCATGAACAGAACATCGTCCTGCCGGATGTGCCCAAGTCGCAGCTGTTCGAGCTTTGGCAGTGTGCCAGCGAGCACGGCCTGGGCACCGCCAATGCCGGCTTGCTGACCGACATCATCGCCTGCCCGGGCGGCGACTTCTGCGCCCTGGCCAACGCCAGGTCACTGCCGATTACCCTGGCCATCCAGCAGCGCTTCGAGGACCTGGACTACCTCCACGACCTGGGGGATATCAGCCTGAACATTTCCGGCTGCATGAACGCCTGCGGCCACCACCACATCGGCAATATCGGCATCCTCGGGGTCGACAAGAACGGCAGCGAGTGGTTTCAGGTCACCCTGGGCGGCGCCAAGGGCCGTGACAGTGCTCTGGGCAAGGTGATCGGGCCGTCCTTCAGCGCCGAGGAAATCCCCGAAGTGATCGAGCGCATCATTGCCACCTTCGTGCGCTACCGCGAAAGCGACGAACCCTTCGTCGAAACCCTGCAGCGCATCGGCCTGGAGCCGTTCAAGGAGCGGGTCTATCCCAAGGCTGTGGAGGCGCTGGCATGAACAACCTGCTGCGTCTGCATGAGGGCGAAGCCCAATTGGTGGAGGACGATGCCTGGAGCCTGGTGCGCGGGGTCGACGATACGCTGCCCGACGGGCCGCTGATCCTGCCCCTGGCCCTGTGGCTGATGCGGCGCATCGAGCATCACCCGGCCCGGGACGGCGTATGGATCGGCCCGGATGACGAAGTGGAAAGCCTCAAGCCCTGGCTCAAGCTGATCCCGCTGATTGCCGTGGATTTTCCGAGTTTTCGTGATGGTCGGGGCTACAGCCAGGCCTACCTGTTGCGTACCCGCCTGGGCTGGATGGGCGAGTTGCGGGCCATTGGCGACGTGCTGCGCGATCAACTGAGCCATATGCGTCAGTGCGGCTTCGACAGCTTTGCCGTGCGTGAAGACAAGTGCGCCCAGGACGCCCTCAAGGGACTGGTGGGCATGAGCGTGCTCTATGGTCGCTCAGTGATCGAACCCCGCCCCCTGTTCCGCCGCCGCTAGGCGCCGGCTTGCCGGTAAAGGGCCCCGAAGATGGCGTTCTTCGGGTGCCCCCGGCGTCTTGCCATCTTTAAAAAACACCCGGCTCAGCAACAATCCTTTGGCTATACCTGTAATTCCCCTGGCCAGTTCCTGGCTGTTTCACCTACAGGAGTTACCCATGAAACTTGCATTGATGATCGGCACCGCGTGCCTTGCCTCTTTGGCAATGGTCGGCTGCTCCAGCAAAGTGACCCAGCCCGACGAGTATTCCGGGTTTCTCCAGGACTACAGCCGGCTCAAGGAGGCCAAGTCGCCCTCCGGGGTGGAGGTGATGCGTTGGATCGATCCCAAACTGGATGTAGGCCGGTACCGGGCGATCTATATCGAGCCCACCCAGTTCTACCCGCAGCCACAAGCCACAGCGAAGATTCCCCAGAGCACCCTCAACGGTATCAATCAGTATTACGACCAGGCCCTCAGGCGTGAGGCGGCCCGCAGCTTGCCCCTCGCCGAGGGCCCTGGTCCGGGCGTGGTGGTCGTACGGGCGGCGATCACTGCTGTCAGCAGTAAAACCGAAGGCCTGAAGCCGTATGAGATCATTCCCGTGGCCCTGGTGGCAGCGGCGGTCAGCACCGCCACCGGAATTCGCGACCAGGAAACCACGCTGGGCACCGAGGCGGTGTTTCTCGATGGCAGCAGTGGCAAAGTGATTGCTCAGGTGGTGCGCAAGGGCACCGGCAAGCCCCTGAAAAACGACACGCAAGTGATGAAGGCCGATGACGTGAAGAACGTCATCGACGGTTGGGCGGCGGACTTCCACCAGTCTTTTGCCAAGCTCAAGGCGCGTTAGGGCCTGATTGTCCGGCGGCGGCCAACAGGGGCTGCTGCCGCTTCAATAGTCCATCTGGGCCTGCTTGTTGTAGTAGCTGAGCAGCGAGTCGTAGGCCCGCATGACGGCGTGATAGTCCTCGCTCAGACGCTGTGGTGCAGCCTGTTTCTGCCAGTCCTGATGCAAGGCGAGCAAGGCTTGCTGGTAGCGCTGCGCTGGCCGCGTGATCTGGCTCCATAGGTAATAGGCCGGTTGGGTGCGGCTGCTCTGTGGTCGGTTGCGCAAGGGCTGGCCGGCATCCCAGGCCCGTTGCAGATCCTGGCTGGCTTGTGCCAGTTGTTCCGGGGTCAGGGTTTTCTCGCGCACGCCCTGGCTGATCTGCTCCACCGTGAGCCGCGCCTGGATCATGTAGTCCAGCAGGTGCCAGTGGATGTCCTGTCCAAGACGTTGCTCAAGCAGCCGCTGTTGCTCGCGTCGGGCGCCGATGTCTGCGCTCGCCAGGGCGTCACGCAGGTCGGCGGAGGCTTGCAGGTAGTGGTCGAACTTGGGTTGGAGCAGGGCAACAGTGGCTGTGTCTTCCTCGGCCGGCATGTAAGCGCCGGGTACGGCGCTGGAATGAGCGCGACGGGCAAGGTTGGCCTGGTGCAGCGCGTCGATGTAGCGCTCGGCAAGGCCGATCAGCGGGGCGTCGGGTTGCAGGTGGCGCAGTCGATAGAGCATGCGCGGTTCACAGTCGCGGGCGGGCAGGGTGTCCATGTCGGTCTTCGCGCCGTCTGCGAAGTCCTTGGCATTGTTCAGCAGATCGGCGAACGCCATGCGCCAGGCCGGTTGAGTGCCGTAGGTGTAATAGCCCAGGCGCCATGGCACATCGTATTGGTTGACGCAGTCGATCAGCGGCGCCCTGGCCGCAGCCTGGGCACTGGCGGCACTGTCCAGGCCGGCCAGCCACAGTTCGAAGCGGGCGATCGGGGCTCCGGCACCCAGGAGTGCAAACAAGCCAAAAATCAGCGCGCAACCGAAAATCAGCAATGGGCGTTGGCTCATGGCCGGTTCTCCTTGGGGTACCACTGTGCCTCGGTGGCCGGTGCTGCGCACTCGGGGACATTGGCCGGCATGCGCGCGCACAGGCGCTCGGTCCAGGGCTGCAGGCCCTGGTAACGCCCGGTGGTGTGGCGCTCGTCGAACCACTTGAGGGTGGCAATTGCCGCCACCAGCAGCACCAGTCCCGTGCCCAGCAGCAGGCGGCGCGGCCAGGGATTGATGCGTTGCCAGGCGTTCAGCGGGTCGATCTGGCGCTGACGGGCCAGGGCCACCAGCAGCAGGACCCCAAGATAAGTGATCGTGGCCACCGGGTGGACCGCCACGCCCAGCAGTCCGCCCAGCAGCGCTGCGGGCAACAGGTCGCGAATCAGTTGCACGCCGTGATAGGGCGTCCGGTGCCGAGGCAGGCGTTGGCTGAGGCGCTCGTCCCACTGGAACAGACGTTGGCTCAGGGGCCGCCAAAGTCGCTGCAGCCCTTCGCCTGCGGCGCACAAGCACAGAGCCCAGACCAGCGTCACTCCGACAATCTCCCAGGGACTGCTGTCTTGCCCGGCGTAATCGGCCATTGCGCCGGTGAGGCTGGCCAGAACCACGCCCAGGAGCATCGGCCAGCTGTTGATCGCGTGTTCCCAGTCCCGCCAGAAGTAGGGGTTGCTGGCGGGCATGCCGGCGGCGACTTCCGGGTAGTCTGCGGCCAGGCTTGCGGCCAGCGTGTGGCAGGCTTGCCAGTCCAGGCTGCCCAGCTGCCGGGCCCAGGCGCGGCGCTGACGGAAGCTCAGGGGCGCGAGCAACAAGCGTGCAGCACGGTGCTCCGGGGTGCTCGGCGGTTCGCTCGCCAGTTGTTGCTGGTGGGCCAGGTACAGCGGTGCCTGATGGCGTTTCAACAGGCGCGGCCAGAGCACTTCCGGGCAGTTGTCACCGGTATTGGTGTGCCAGCCTTGGCCGGCACAGACCGCCTGGAACACCGCCACCGACCAATAGGGGCTATTGGCCAGTGTCTGTGCCAGCCACTGGTTGAACCATTGTCGATGTTGCAGGTGGAGCAGCCAGGAATGGGCTGAACGCTGGGCGTAGGCCTGCAGGAACGCCGCTTCATCCTTGGCCTCCAGGGCTGCGGCCAGCGGCTCTTGCACTCGCTGATAGAGCTGTTGCTGCAACTCCAGCACCAGATATTCCGGCAGATCCAGGCGTTGCCAGGCACTCATCCAGCGCAGATGCTCGAAACCCCAGTGCAACACCGCGTCGGCCTGTGCCGGGTGTTCGACGCAATAGCGCAGCAGGGCCAGTTCGAACTCATAGGCGCATGCCTGCTCCTGGGCCTGCTCAAAGCGCTGGTCGAGCTGATCGACATGCAGCTCCTTGAGCAGGATAGCCACTCGCTGCACGGGTGAGAGCGCCAAGGTGACCGGCTCGTTGTCTGCCCAGGTCTCGACCGTCTCCAGGGTCTCGTTCTGTTGCTCCCAATCCTTATGGGCCAGTGCCTCTTCATAGGCGTCGCGCAAGCGCTGGAAACCTTGCGGATCTTCATCCGGGCGGGTCTGCTTCAGCAGCCTGGCGTAGTGGCGCTTGATGGTTCGGATGTCAGCGGTGGCCGGCAGGCCGAGTAGGGTCCAGCAGCTCATTGGGCGGTAAGACTCCGTGCAACCCGCAGCAGCATCCAGTGATGGATGGATGAAATTGCGCACCCTACCGGTTTCTCGGATAAAAGTCCCCGACTCGAATCCGTCTATTGAAAAGTGGGAAGGCCAGGGCGGTTCAGCGTTGGCCGTGTGGTGCGGTAAGGATCTCGTCTGCGCTGATTTGCTACGCCCGGAAGGTACGCTCCGAGTGGTATGGGACTGCTCGAAGGGAGTGAGCAACCTCAAGTGGATTGTTACTATAACCTTGTTCTTTGAGTGGTTTAGTTAATGTTGTTTATAGATTAAAAAAATCAATAAAAACAACTATTTATAGATTTATTCTAATCCTGTGTGTGATGTGTCTTTTAGTTGAGGAAGGAGCTTTCAGGTATGCCCGTAGTTGAACGCACGACTTTTCTGGCAGGTTGCAGTCCGGCTCAGGTGCTGGATTTCTGTCTTGAGGGGGTCAACTTTCCGAAGATCTTTCCCGAGCCCGTCACGCCCTTGGGGGGCATCGATCTCAACGATCTGCGCATCAGCGCCGGGCGCCAGTTCAGCTTCAGGCACTGGATGTGGGGTGTCATTCCGGCGAACTGGACGGTGGTCATCCGTGAGGTGAGCGACCGGCATTTTGTCGATGAAATGCTCAAGGGGCCGTTGCGAGCCTTTCGCCATGAGCATCGGGTGGAGGCTGCCGAAGGGGGAGCCCTGTACACCGACCGGGTGACCTATCGGGCCATTGGCGGTGCACCTTTGGAGCGGCTGGTGGTCAATCGCTACATGGCGCGTATTTTCGATGCCCGGCAGCGCAACATGGTGCGCTTGCTGAGCGTTGCGCCGTCTTCGTGATTCTCTGTGTGGATATCCAAGGAGCATGCCGTGAGCAAGAAAATTCTGGTGGTCCTGACCAGCGTGGCCAAATACCCGACCTTGAACCGTGCCACTGGCCTGTGGCTGGGGGAGGCGGTGCACTTTGTGAAAAAGGTCGAGGCGGCAGGGTTCGAGGTGGACTACGTCAGCCCCAAGGGCGGCTACGTGCCCATCGATCCCCATAGCCTGGCCATGGCTGACGACACCGACTGGCAGTGGTACCAGGACAGCGCTTTCATGAGCCGCCTGGGCGCGACCCTGAAGCCGGAGCAGGTCCGCTCAGAGGATTATGTGGCGATCTACTACACCGGCGGGCATGGCGTGGTCTGGGACTTTCCCGACAATGCTCGGTTGCAGGTCTTGAGCCGTGAAATCCATGAGCAGGGCGGTTATGTCAGTTCGGTCTGCCATGGCGCGGTGGGCTTGCTGAACATCAAGCTCAGCGATGGCTCGCTGCTGATTGCCGGCAAGCAGGTCACCGGGTTCTCCAATGAAGAGGAGAAGCTGGTCGAGCTGGACCAGTACGTGCCCTTCCTGACGGAAACCGAGCTGGTCAAGCGGGGTGCCCTGTACCAGAAGGCCGCCGCGCCCTGGGCACCGTTTGCCGTGCAAGACCAGCGAGTGATCACCGGGCAGAACCCGGCGTCCGGCGGCCCGGTAGCGGAGCTGCTGCTGGCGCACCTGTAGGAGCCGGCTTGCCGGCGAAGGGGCCCTTGAGCGTTGCGGTGCTCTTGCGGACGCCTTCGCTGGCAAGCCAGCTCCTACGATTACCGATTACCGATTACCGATTACCGATTACCGATTACCGATTACCGATCCACGATCCACGATCGGCGATCGGCGATCGGTAATCATTGCGCGGTCCGCCTGGGCGCTGTTGCAGCGGTTTGTTGGACAATTTATCCGCCCGACAATAGGTGCCCGCGCTGTTTCATGCTTAACTTCGGCCTCTCAACAATTTCTCATTGCTGTTCCATCATCACTGTTCAATAAAGGACTCCGTTCATGGCTCAAGTCACTCTCAAAGGCAATCCGGTTCAGGTCAACGGCCAGCTGCCGCAAGTGGGTTCCAAGGCTCCTGCGTTCTCCCTGGTAGGCGCGGGTCTGGCCGATGTTTCCCTGAGCAGCCTCGCCGGCAAGCGTAAAGTGCTGAACATCTTCCCAAGCGTCGACACCCCAACCTGCGCTACCTCGGTACGCAAGTTCAACGCTCAGGCCAACGAGCTGGCTAACACTGTGGTGCTGTGCATCTCTGCCGACCTGCCATTCGCCCAGGCCCGTTTCTGCGGCGCCGAAGGCCTGGAAAACGTG
Source organism: Pseudomonas sp. 910_21 (assembly GCF_052850735.1). Lineage (NCBI taxonomy): Bacteria > Pseudomonadati > Pseudomonadota > Gammaproteobacteria > Pseudomonadales > Pseudomonadaceae > Pseudomonas > Pseudomonas sp. 910_21. The sequence continues at coordinate 99,032 of NZ_VXCY01000011.1, forward strand.
CAGAACCTGTCGACCCTGCGCGGTCGTGAGTTCATCGAGAACTACGGTGTCGCCATTGCCGACGGCCCACTGGCCGGCCTGACGGCCCGCGCCGTGGTGGTGCTGGACGAAAACGACAAAGTGCTGCACAGCGAACTGGTCAAGGAAATCGCTGAAGAGCCGAACTACGACGCGGCCTTGGCCGTACTCAAGTAACAGCCTTTACAATTATTCACGGCCTGGCCCTGTCCAGGCCGTTTTTATTTGTGCTTCAGTGGCTTAGCGCCGCACCTTAAAACGTCAGTCAAAGGTAAATTGCCGGTAAAGGCGCTTTGCTAAAACAGCTCTAGTGCTTATCTTTCAGCCTTCTCAAGAAGACTCCCACGCGCCCAATGGTTGATCACTCCATGCAATCCTCTGCTCCCCGCAACTCCCGTCGCTGGCTGTTCGGCCTGTTCGTCCTGCTGTTGGTCGTGGGCTTGTGCTGGAAATTCTGGCCGGCCAGTACCCATCAGGAGGCTGCCGGGCAGAAAGCCGCGACCGGGCATAACGGGCGCAGTGGCAGCGTGCGTCCCGGTTTCGGCGGCGCCAGCGGACCGATTCCGGTGCGCGTATCGCCGGTGACTCAGGGCGACTTCCCGCTGTACTACAAGGCCCTGGGCACGGTGACGGCACTCAACACCATCAATGTGCGCAGCCGGGTCGCGGGGGAGCTGGTCAAGATCAACTTCGAGGAAGGGCAGATGGTCAAGGCCGGCGACCTGCTGGCACAGATCGATCCGCGGCCCTATCAGAATGCCTTGCTCCAGGCCGAGGGCACCTTGCTGCAGAATCAGGCCCAGCTGAAGAACGCCCAGGTCGACCTTGAGCGTTATCGCGGCCTGTACGCCCAGGACAGTATCGCCAAACAGACCCTGGACACCGCTGCGGCGCTGGTGGGCCAGTACCAGGGCACGGTCAAGACCAATCAGGCGGCGGTCAACGACGCCAAGCTCAACCTTGAATTCACCAACATCCGTGCGCCCATCGCCGGTCGCCTGGGCCTGCGCCAACTGGACGTCGGCAACCTGGTGGCCGCCAACGACACCACGGCGCTGGTGATCATCACCCAGACCCAGCCGATCAGCGTGGCCTTCACCCTGCCGGAAAACAGCCTGGAAACCGTGCTCAAGCGTTACCACAGCGGCGCCAAACTGGCGGTGGAAGCCTGGGACCGTGGCGACGTGAAACTGCAAGCCAGCGGCGTGCTGCAAAGCCTGGACAACCAGATCGACACCACCACCGGCACCCTGAAGTTCAAGGGGCGCTTCGATAACCGTGACCAGGGCCTGTTCCCCAATCAGTTCGTCAATGTGCGGCTGCTGGCCGACACCCTGAAGAACGTGGTGCTGGCACCTTCGGCAGCGATCCAGTTCGGCACCAACGGTACCTTCGTCTACGCCATGGACGGTGATAACAAGGTGAAGATCCGTCAGTTGCAGGTGGGTGACAGCAACGGCGACCTGACGGTGATCAAGGACGGTCTCAAGGCCGGTGACCGGGTGGTGATGGAAGGCACCGACCGCCTCAAGGATGGCAGCGAGGTGGAAGTGGTCAACGACAGCAGCGAAGTGCCCACCACCCCCACCGAACACCTGCAGGGCAAGCCCGCCGGTGCGCCGGCAGCGGATGGCAAGCCGGTTGATGGCAAGGCGCAAAAGGTCGGCGCATGAATTTCTCGCGGCTGTTCATCCTTCGTCCGGTAGCCACCACCCTGAGCATGCTGGCCATTGTCCTGGCCGGCCTGATCGCCTATCGCCTGTTGCCGGTCTCGGCCTTGCCCCAGGTGGATTACCCGACCATCCGGGTCATGACCCTGTACCCCGGGGCCAGCCCGGACGTGATGACCAGCGCGGTCACCGCGCCCCTGGAGCGTCAGTTCGGGCAGATGCCCGGCCTGACCCAGATGGCCTCCACCAGTTCCGGCGGCGCCTCGGTGCTGACCCTGCGGTTCAGCCTCGACATCAATATGGACGTGGCCGAGCAACAGGTGCAGGCGGCCATCAACGCGGCCACCAACCTGCTGCCCAAGGATCTGCCGGCCCCGCCGGTGTACAACAAGGTCAACCCGGCGGACACCCCGGTGCTGACCCTGGCCATCACCTCCAAGACCATGCTGTTGCCCAAGCTCAATGACTTGGTGGACACCCGCATGGCACAGAAGATTGCCCAGATCAGCGGCGTCGGCATGGTCAGTATCGCCGGTGGCCAGCGCCAGGCAGTGCGGATCAAGGTCAACCCTGAAGCCCTGGCGGCCAACGGCCTGAACCTGGCGGATGTGCGCACCTTGATTGCCGCGTCCAACGTCAACCAGCCCAAGGGCAACTTCGACGGCCCGACCCGGGTCTCGATGCTCGATGCCAACGACCAGCTGACCTCGCCCAAGGATTACGCCGAGCTGATCCTGGCCTATAAGAACGGCGCACCGCTGCGCCTGAAGGATGTGGCCGAGATCGTCGACGGCGCCGAGAACGAGCGCCTCGCGGCCTGGGCCAACGAGAACCAGGCGGTGCTGCTCAATATCCAGCGCCAGCCCGGGGCCAACGTGATCGAGGTGGTGGACCGGATCAAGGCGCTGCTGCCGAGCATCACCGACAACCTGCCGGCGGGCCTGGACGTCACGGTGCTCACCGACCGCACCCAGACCATCCGCGCCTCGGTCACCGATGTGCAGCACGAACTGTTTATCGCCATTGCCCTGGTGGTGATGGTGACCTTCCTCTTTCTGCGTCGGGCCAGCGCCACCCTCATTCCATCGATTGCCGTGCCGCTGTCGCTGATCGGCACCTTCGGCGTGATGTACCTGGCCGGTTTTTCGGTGAACAACCTGACCCTGATGGCCCTGACCATCGCCACCGGTTTTGTGGTGGACGATGCCATCGTCATGCTGGAGAACATCTCGCGCTTCATCGAGGAGGGCGACAGCCCGATGCAGGCGGCGCTCAAGGGTGCCAAGCAGATCGGCTTTACCCTGATCTCCCTGACCCTGTCGCTGATCGCGGTGCTGATCCCGCTGCTGTTCATGGCCGACGTGGTGGGCCGGCTGTTCCGTGAATTTGCCATCACTCTGGCCGTGGCGATCCTGATTTCCCTGGTGGTGTCCCTGACCCTGACCCCGATGATGTGCGCGCGGCTGCTCAAGCGTGAGCCCAAGCCTGAAGAGCAGGGGCGCTTCTATCGCGCCAGCGGGGCCTGGATCGACTGGTTGATCGAAAGCTACGGGCGCAAGTTGCAGTGGGTGCTCAAGCACCAGTTCCTGACCCTGATGGTGGCCGTCGGCACCCTGGGCTTGACTGTGTTGCTCTATCTGGTGGTGCCCAAGGGCTTCTTCCCGGTGCAGGACACTGGGGTCATCCAGGGGATTTCCGAGGCGCCGCAGTCGGTGTCCTTCGCCGCCATGAGCCAACGCCAGCAAGACTTGGCGAAGATCATCCTGCAGGACCCGGCGGTGCAAAGCCTGTCGTCCTACATCGGCGTCGACGGCGACAACGCCACCCTCAACAGTGGGCGCTTGCTGATCAACCTCAAGCCTCACAGCCAGCGTGATCTGAGCGCGACCCAGGTGATCGCGCGGATCCAGCCCGAGGTGGACAAGCTGCTGGGCATCCGCCTGTTCATGCAGCCGGTGCAGGATTTGACCATCGAAGACCGGGTCAGTCGTACCCAGTACCAGTTCAGCCTGTCGTCGCCGGACGCCGAGCTGCTGAGCCTGTGGAGCAATCGTCTGGTGGAAGCCCTGGCGCAACGTCCGCAGCTCACCGACGTGGCCAGCGACCTGCAGGACAAGGGCTTGCAGGTGTATCTGGTGATCGACCGCGATGCGGCGTCCCGGGTCGGGGTTTCGGTGTCGAACATCACCGACGCCCTGTACGACGCCTTCGGCCAGCGCCAGATTTCCACCATCTACACCCAGGCCAGCCAGTACCGGGTGGTGCTCCAGGCCCAGGCCGGGGAGCGCATCGGACCCCAGGCCCTGGAGCAGATCCACGTCAAGACCACCGACGGCGGGCAAGTGCGGCTGTCGAGCCTGGCCCATGTCGAGGAGCGCCAGGCGCAACTGGCCATCGCCCATATCGGCCAGTTCCCGGCGGTGATGATGTCCTTCAACCTGGCGCCCGGTGTAGCCCTGGGGGAGGCGGTGAATGTCATCGAGCAGGTGCAGCAGGAGATCGGCATGCCGGTAGGGGTGCAGACCCGCTTCCAGGGCGCGGCGGAGGCTTTCCAGGCCTCGCTGTCGAGCACTTTGCTGCTGATCCTGGCGGCGGTGGTGACCATGTACATCGTCCTCGGGGTGCTCTATGAGAGCTACATCCACCCGATCACCATCCTCTCCACCTTGCCCTCGGCGGCGGTGGGGGCCTTGCTGGCGCTGATTCTCAGCGGCAACGACCTGGGCATGATCGCCATCATCGGCATCATCCTGCTGATCGGCATCGTCAAGAAGAACGCGATCATGATGATCGACTTCGCCCTCGACGCCGAACGCCACCAGGGCATGGCCCCGGAACAGGCCATCTATCAGGCGGCGCTGCTGCGCTTCCGACCGATCCTGATGACCACCCTGGCCGCGCTGTTTGGTGCGGTGCCGCTGATGCTGGCCACCGGTTCCGGTGCCGAACTGCGCCAGCCCCTGGGCCTGGTGATGGTGGGCGGCCTGTTGGTGAGTCAGGTGCTGACCCTGTTCACCACGCCGGTGATCTACCTGTACTTCGACCGCCTGGGTCGGCGCTTCGGCAAGCGTGAAGACGCCCAAGAGGTGGAGGCATGACGGGCCGCAGTAAGCCTCAAGCCTGGGGCGTTCAGCCATGAACCTGTCCGGACCGTTCATCAAGCGCCCGGTGGCGACCATGCTCCTGAGTCTGGCGATCATGTTGCTGGGCGGCGTGAGCTTCGGCCTGCTGCCGGTGGCGCCGCTGCCGCAGATGGACTTCCCGGTGATCGTGGTCCAGGCCAGCCTGCCCGGGGCCAGTCCCGAGGTCATGGCGTCCACCGTGGCCACGCCCCTGGAGCGCTCCTTCGGCGCCATCGCCGGGGTCAACACCATGAGCAGCCGTTCCAGCCAGGGTTCGACCCGGGTGATCCTGCAGTTCGACCTGGACCGCGACATCAACGGTGCCGCCAGGGAAGTGCAGGCGGCCATCAACGCTTCGCGCAACCTGTTGCCCAGCGGCATGCGCAGCATGCCCACCTACAAGAAGGTCAACCCGTCCCAGGCGCCGATCATGGTGCTGTCCCTGACCTCCGATGTGCTGGAGAAGGGCCAGCTCTACGACCTGGCCTCGACCATCCTGTCCCAGAGCCTGTCCCAGGTGCAGGGCGTGGGCGAGGTGCAGGTGGGCGGTAGCTCCTTGCCGGCGGTGCGCGTCGAGTTGGAGCCGCAGTTGCTCAACCAGTACGGCGTGGCCCTGGACGATGTGCGCAACGCCATTGCCAACGCCAATCAGCGCCGGCCCAAGGGTTCGGTGGAAGATGACCAGCGGCTGTGGCAGATCCAGGCCAACGACCAGTTGGAAAAGGCCCGCGACTACGAGCCGCTGATCATCCACTACAACAATGGCGCGGCCCTGCGGCTCAAAGACGTGGCCAAGGTCACCGACGGCGTGGAAGACCGCTACAACAGCGGTTTCTTCAACGACGATGCGGCGGTGCTGCTGGTGATCAACCGCCAGGCCGGGGCCAACATCATCGAGACGGTGAACGAGATCAAGGCCCAGTTGCCGGCGTTGCAGGCGGTGCTGCCGGCCAGCGTCAAGCTCAACCTGGCCATGGATCGCTCGCCGGTGATCAAGGCCACCCTGCACGAGGCGGAGATGACCCTGTTGATCGCCGTGGCGCTGGTGATCCTGGTGGTGTTCCTGTTCCTCGGCAACTTCCGCGCTTCGGTGATCCCGACCCTGGCGGTGCCGGTGTCCCTGGTGGGCACTTTCGCCATCATGTACCTGTACGGTTTCTCCCTGAACAACCTGTCGCTGATGGCGCTGATCCTCGCCACCGGGCTGGTGGTGGACGATGCCATCGTGGTCCTGGAGAACATTTCCCGGCATATCGACGAAGGTATCGCGCCGATGAAAGCGGCGTACCTGGGGGCCAAGGAGGTGGGCTTCACCCTGCTGTCGATGAACGTGTCGCTGGTGGCGGTGTTTCTCTCGATCCTGTTCATGGGCGGGATCATCGAGAGCCTGTTTCGTGAGTTCTCCATCACCCTGGCGGCGGCCATCGTCGTCTCCCTGGTGGTGTCCCTGACCCTGACCCCGATGCTCTGCGCCCGCTGGCTCAAGCCCCACACCCCGGGTCAGGAAAACGCCCTGCAACGCTGGAGCCGGCGCAGCAACGAGTGGATGGTGGGCAAGTACGCCACCAGCCTGGACTGGGTGCTGCGGCACAGGCGCCTGACCCTGCTCAGCCTGTTGCTGACCATCGGCGTCAACGTGGCCCTGTACGTGGTGGTGCCCAAGACTTTCATGCCCCAGCAGGACACCGGCCAGTTGATCGGCTTTGTCCGTGGCGACGATGGCCTGTCCTTCAGCGTGATGCAGCCGAAGATGGAGATCTTCCGTCGTGCGGTGCTCAAGGACTCGGCAGTGGAAAGCGTGGCCGGCTTCATCGGTGGCAGCAACGGCACCAACAACGCGTTCATGCTGGTGCGCCTCAAACCGATCAAGGAACGCAATATCTCGGCGCAGAAGGTCATCGAACGGCTGCGCAAGGAAATGCCCAAGGTGGCCGGCGCCCAGTTGATGCTGATGGCCGACCAGGACCTGCAGTTCGGCGGCGGCCGCGAGCAGACCACCTCGCAGTATTCCTACATTCTGCAAAGCGGCGACCTGGGCGAGCTGCGCCAGTGGTACCCGAAAGTGGTCACTGCGCTGCGGGCCCTGCCGGAGCTCACGGCGATCGATGCCCGGGAAGGCCACGGTGCCCAGCAAGTGACCCTGATGGTGGACCGCGACCAGGCCAAGCGCCTGGGGGTGGACATGGACATGGTTACCGCCGTGCTCAACAACGCCTACAGCCAGCGGCAGATCTCCACCATCTACGACAGCCTCAACCAGTATCAGGTGGTGATGGAGGTCAACCCGAAATATGCCCAGGACCCGATTACCCTGAATCAGGTGCAGGTGATCACCGCCGATGGGGCGCGGATTCCGCTGTCGGCCATCGCTCACTATGAAAACAGCCTGGAAGACGACCGGGTCAGCCACGAAGGGCAGTTCGCTTCGGAAAGCATTTCCTTCGACATGGCCGAAGGCGTGACGGTGGAGCAGGGCACCGCCGCCATCGAACGGGCGATCGCCAAGCTGGGCATGCCCGAGGACGTGATCGTCAAGATGGCCGGCACCGCCGATGCCTTCGCCGCCACCCAGAAGAGCCAGCCGTTCATGATCCTCGGCGCGCTGCTGGCGGTGTATCTGGTGCTTGGGGTGCTCTATGAAAGCTACATCCACCCGCTGACCATCCTCTCCACCTTGCCTTCGGCCGGGGTCGGCGCCTTGCTTTCGATCTACGTGCTGGGCGGCGAGTTCAGCCTGATCTCGTTGTTGGGGCTGTTCCTGCTGATCGGGGTGGTGAAGAAGAACGCGATCCTGATGATCGACCTGGCGCTGCAACTGGAGCGCCACCACGGGATGGACCCGCTGCAATCGATCCGCAGTGCCTGCCTGCAGCGCCTGCGGCCAATCCTGATGACCACCCTGGCGGCGATTCTCGGTGCCTTGCCCCTGTTGCTGGGCAACGCCGAAGGCTCGGAAATGCGCCAGCCCCTGGGCCTGACCATCATTGGCGGCCTGGTCTTCAGTCAGATCCTGACCCTTTACACCACCCCGGTGGTCTACCTCTATCTCGATCGCCTGCGCCACAAGTTCAACCACTGGCGTGGGGTCCGTACCGATGCTGCTCTGGAAACGCCGCTATGACCGACCATTCGTCCCGTCCTGTTTCTCCGCTGTCCGCCCAGCGCCTGGCCATGGCCCGGGGGTCGCGGGCCTTGAGCCTGGGCCTGTGCGTGCTGCTGCTCAGCGCCTGCGCCATCGGTCCCGACTACCAACGGCCCCAGGTGGCCGAACCGGTGCAATACAAGGAGGCCCAGGGCTGGCGTCAGGCCAACCCCAGCGATGCCCTGGCCCGTGGCGCCTGGTGGGAGCTGTACGGTGACACGCAGCTCAACGGCTTGATCGAGAAGCTCAACAGCTCCAACCAGAGCGTCGCCCAGTCGGAAGCGCAATACCGTCAGGCCCAGGCCCTGGTCCGCAGTTCCCGTGGGGCGTTCTTTCCCAGTGTCGACCTGAGCGCCGGCAAGACCCGGGCCAGCCAGGGTACTGGCAGCAGCAGTTCGGCCCTCAGCAGCTCCAGCAGCGGTATTCGCGACACCTACAACACCCAGTTGGGGGTGAGTTGGGAGGCGGACGTCTGGGGCAAGCTGCGCCGCGGCCTGGAAGCCAACGAAGCCAGCGCCGAGGCGAGCTTTGCCGATCTGGCGGCCATGCGCCTGAGCCAGCAGTCGGAGCTGGTGCAGAACTACCTGCAGCTGCGAGTGATCGATCAGCAGAAGCGCTTGCTGGAAGCCACGGTGGCGGCCTACCAGCGGTCCCTGACCATGACCCAGAATCAGTATCAGGCCGGGGTGTCCGGCAAGGATGCAGTCGCCCAGGCCCAGACCCAGCTGAAAAGCACCCAGGCCGACCTGATCGACCTGATCTGGCAGCGGGCGCAGTTCGAGAACGCCATCGCGGTGCTGATCGGTGTGCCGCCGGCCGAGTTCAACCTGGCAGAAAACACCCGTATTCCCGGCTTGCCCCAGGTACCCCTGGCGGTGCCCTCGCAACTGCTGGAGCGGCGTCCGGACATTGCCTCGGCTGAGCGTTCGGTGATCGCCGCCAACGCCAATATCGGTGTGGCCAAGGCCGCCTACTACCCCGACTTGACCCTGAGCCTGGCCGGTGGCTACAGCAGCAGTACCTACGCCGACTGGATCAGCCTGCCGAACCGGTTCTGGTCGGTGGGGCCCAAGCTCGCCATGACCCTGTTCGACGGTGGCCAGCGCTCGGCGGAAGTGGATCGCACTGAAGCGGCCTACGACCAGACCGTGGCCAAGTACCGACAGACCGTGCTCGACGGTTTCCGCGAGGTGGAGAACTACATGGTCCAGCTCAAGGTCCTGGAAGACGAGGCCCAGGTGCGTCAGCAGGCCCTGGATTCGGCACGGGAGGCCCTGCGCCTGACCGAGAACCAGTACAAGGCCGGATTGATCGCCTACCTGGACGTGGTCACCAGCCAGACCACCGCCTTGAGCAACGAGCGCAGCGTCCTCAGTCTGCTGCAGAGCCGGTTGATTGCCAGTGTGCAATTGATCGCCGCCATGGGCGGTGGCTGGGATGGTCAGTTGCAGGCCGACGAGCGGAAATAGGCCCGGGGGAAGCTAGCGAACCCGGTTTCCTGCCACCCTTGCAAGGCAAGGCCCTGCGACGAGCGCTGCCTTGCCTGCTGCAATGGGCTTCAAATGAGTGAGTCGATATCCAGATGGTAGGGCGCTCCCGCTACATGGCCGCCCAGCAACTCGGCTATCGCTTGTTCAGAGTCGTCGACTGGCGGCGCCATCATCGCCAATTGCTCCTGCACGGTGTTTTCCGGGTGATCCAGCCAACGCGGCAGGCCTTCGGCCAGCAATTGCGTTTGACCGGCGAAAGCACCGTACACATCGCTTTCGTCGATCCTGGTAACGCTCAATTCACGCAGACGTTGACGAGTCATGTCCAACGCATTGATTTCATTGCGCAGCCTGTCGACTGCGAGCACGCTCTGTTGAGAGCGCAGGTAGGCATCGGGCCGCCCCCACAGGCTGCGGTCCAGATCACGCAATTGCTGGGTGATACTGCCCAATGCCCCATCGATCCGACTGAACTCCCGCTCGGTCACCAAGGGGCGTTTGAACGCCTGTGACTCCTGCCAACGGCGCAGGGTGGCCCAGCAGTGAGGGATATAGCTGACGACCATCTTGTGATCGGCGTTATCCAGCAGTTGCCGCAGGAGCGAGCCACGCACCGGCAGGCCGTCGACTTCTTGCAAGACTCTGGCACAGCCCTGATCGAGAATGGTGCTACAACCTGGCGCCCAGAGAATCGCCGATGTGCGCCCTGAGCCAAAATCCACCGGCAGAAAGTGGCGCAACGTGCCGTGGTGGGCGTAGGGCTCGCCGGTAAAATTGATCAACCCGGTAATGAACAACGCCAAGCCCACCGGAGCATTGAACACCGTCACCGCCCCACGCGCCGCCAGCACCTTGGGCTTGGAAGTGCTCATCCAGGTGGCGGGGACACTCGGTACCGGATCGTTATGATTGACAAAGCGGTGGTGCACCAGGGCTTCGGCACCGCTGACAAAACGGGTATCGCCGACCCTTGGGCTGCCATAGGTGTAGAGCAGAATATTCGCTTCGTAGCGCTTACTCCGCCGCAGCATCTCGGAGAGTATCAGCGCCACGGCCCCGCCCAGGCTGTGCCCGGTGATCACGAGCTTTTGCCCGTTGTAGAATTTGTCCAGATAGCGGGCAACAAACCCGTAGGCCACTTTGGCCGCGCCATAAAAACCGTTATGCACCTTGCCTTCGCCCTCCTCGAAGGGCACTTGCTCGGCGTCCATATCACGCAACGCATCGGCCTTTTCCGCAGTGCCGCGCACGGCAATCAGAATCAGCTCTTCGTGATGGGTGATATAGGCCTGGGTGTCCGTGCCGTCCTTATCCTGGCCGTCATCAAAGAAATGAATGTTGGCCGGGTTTTCCTGGGCTTCCCCCAGGCTCGGGTGATTGACCTCGGGGTACAACTGCGGGTCGAACGGGACAATTTCCAGGCGCCTGGAGTAAGGCACCTCTTCATACAGCGGGTAATAGGCTTTGCCGCCGGCCTGGTCGGCATCGACCTGCCACAACTCGGCAAAGGTCGGCAGCACGGCGCCAAACCAGTTACCGCTGCTGGGTTGCCCCGGAAAACTCACTCGCGGGCTATCCACCGGGTGAAAGCGCGGCTCTTGACCAAACCCGCTGTAACTCAAGGTCGCCAGCAGCGCCAGTTGGTAGAGGTTGAGCGCGCAAAACTGCGCGCCGGTCGACAGCATCGGCCGCAAGGCCCGCAGCGGTCGGACCTCCAGCACATGGTGGCGGTTGGGCAGCAAGGCAATGCCCTGCACCTTGGGCGACGGCGGGGCAAACCCCAGGTCAGCCATTGCACTGTCGGTCGACCTGTCGCCCTGCGCTGCCCCGCCATCGAGGAAACCCGTGGCCTGGGGCGGCTGTCGAAACAGCGAGTACACATGCCGATTGGGGGGAAAGTATCGCTCGACCATGGACGGCAAGTGGGCGTCATGCTCCACCAGCTCACGCACTTCGACCTGATAAAAACTGCCAGCCTCGGCTTGCGCCGGGTTGCTGCGAGTACGAGCCCCATCCTTGTTGAAAAACCGGGTGCTCTCGGCACGGACTTGTAGCTCGGTGATGGGGAGTGGGTAGTGCTTTCTCTCTTTCAAACGTACATATGTCTTGTCTTGCCCTTCGTAGGGCCGACTCAGTTTGAGCAGCACAGGTCCACAGTAGTGGTCCTCTACGCGACCCACGCCGTTGGCATCCAATCTGCCGGTATAGGTGACGTCTTCGTAATCAGTCGCTTCATAGGCCAGCCCCGCATAAGGCTTACCGTCACCGAACTCATCCACCAACTGAAAACTGGTCGCCTGGCCGCGCAATGGGCAGGTGTACATACGCCCCTCCATGGAGGGACCATCACCGGGCGGTAAAGACTTGAAGCTCATGGGCTCACTTCCTTGTTTTCACTACAGCCAGGGTAAATGCTGCAAATACGGCCATCGGGCATTCTGAAGGTGCTGAAATCGGTGTAGTTGCCGAAGCAAAAAGCATCTTGATCTTCAAAGTTATCGCCCATGCAACGCTTCCAACCACCCGGCACCTTGATCCACGTGTCTCCCATATAGGGTTCTTCCTCATCCGCCAACTTGATTTTCAAACGCACGGTTTTACCCGGCAGTTGGTCCAGGGTGTAAGCCGCAAAGGGTTGTCCTCGGGTCACCTTGCCCTGGGCATCGGTGCTTTTGCAGGTGAGGATTTTCGTGATGTAGCGCTTAGGGCCAATCGTCCGAAACAACCACTGACACTGACCTAGAATTTCACTTTCACCGGCAGCGTTGAAGGTGCCTCTATCAGCACTGTTCAAGTATTCACGCACCAGAATTTTTCCAAAGTCGCGGGTAAAGTCCCACCGGTCCTTGCCATAAGTCCCATTGATATAGAACTCAACGTACTGCAACACCAATGGGCAGCCGCTCACGGTTCTGCGCAGCACTATTTCGGAGTCGCGGGTATAGCTTTCCTGCCACTTTCTATTGATGCCGATTCGGGTGTTTTTACCACCCGGCACGCTGCATGTTTCGCCTGGAGCCGGAACGTAAGCAGCTGTGGCTTCGTAAGCGAAGTCCACGGGCAAGTCGGCGCTCAAGGTAAAGCTGTCTGACTGGCCTATGGCCGAGCAGCCCATTGCCGAACCCAGGCAGCCAGTGAGGAACAAGCGTTGAACAAGCGTTTTCATACCGGCTCCTCACCCTGCCAATACAGGGCTTCCTGATAGAGGCGCGCAAAGTGTTGCGCCGGGGTTTCGTTGGGCTTGGGTTGCCAGGATGCAGGCGGGGCGTAACCCGGCGCTCGCAGGCTTTGGGTCAGCAGGAAATAGATTGCGTCGGGCTCCTGCCACTCCCACGTTCGGGCCAGATCGAGCTGGGTTCGCAGCCAGACATCGATGTTCTGCTGCTCGGCAAGCCCCGCCAGTGGCTCCGTGTGTTGGCGCATGAGATAACGACGGGTATTGTCAAACTGCACCGCGGCGTAGGTGGCTTGTGGAGTGGGTATGTTCAGCCACGCTGGCTCAGCTGGCAGCGGATGAGTCCCGGGAGCGGGGTTATCGGTGACCTTCCATTGCTCGGTTTGCCAGTAGCACACACTGGCCATGGGCCCCAGGTAGCCGGAATAGTCTTCGGGCTGTAGAACAGCCAGGGCACGTCCCAGCACACGATTGTCGTGAAAACGGTACAGGGCTTGATTTGGGGGCTCGCCCGTTACCAATCGGTCTCGCCAATGTTGAGTCAGGGTATCCAGGTCGCTGTCCGAACCGCTGGCCAGCCAGCCCCAATCAGGCTCAAGCACCTTGATCAGGGCAAGCACCACTGGATGGTTCACCTGATCGATCTGAAACAGGTAAGGCCCAGCGCTTGCCAATGAGTGCGCCGGGGTTCCGAGATAAACCTCACGAAAGCGTTCGTTGCCCAGTTCCGCCACCAGAGCATCGCGTTCTTGCCGTTTACCATCGGAGTCCAGCAGCAGATAGATGCACCGCCCCATTCGGGATTGTTCATACCGCCATTGTTCGGGCGTATTCATGCAAGCTCTCCTGTATCGCACAGTCCCCGGCGACAGGCTTCGCACAATGGGCAGAGATCCAGGGACTGTTGCTTGCTCGCGTGCATGATGGAAAGTGGGTTGTCGATGATTGCCTGTGGCGTATCCGTCAAGGCCTTCAGGGCTTGCAGCGCTGCGAAACCCGCCAACGGCGCCCCCCCAACCACAATCGGCACGCTGCTGAAGATCCCGCCCGAGCTGATGACAATATGCTGCCCACCCGCCTGAAGGGTCAGGCTCGTACCGGCATCGATCACCACGTTGGCGGCGTTGACCCGGGCCTGGGCGCCGGCCTGGATCACCAAAGTCCCCGCCGCGGTGGTGCTGGCGCTGCCGCTGATGGAAAGCAGCTCATCACCGACAATCACGGTGTTGCGCGCGCCTTGGGTGGTGTGGGTTTCATCGCCCTGGATCAGGCTTGAGCTGTTGCCATCGACCTGCTCGGAACGGTCGTTGCCGATCAGGCTATGGCTGTCCTGGGTGATTTGCTCACGGCGCGAATGGCCAATGCGGGTGTCGCTGTCGTTGAGGATCAGTTGTTCGAGATCCCGTTGCGCCCGCAGGAAGATCTTCTCCTGCCCGGCCCGGTCCTCGATCATCAGTTCGTTGTAGCCGCCACTGTTGGGGGTGCTGTGGCTACGCAGCACGGTCCGGCTTTGGTTCGCCGGCAAGGGATAGGGCACCGGAGTCGCCTTGTTGACCACACAACCGGTGATCAAGGGCTGGTCGGGGTCGCCTTCAAGGTAGGTTACCACCACCTCCATGCCGATCCGGGGAATGGTCACTGCACCAAAGCTCTCCCCAGCCCAACTGGATGAAACCCGCAACCAGCAACTGCTTTTGTCGCTATTGAGTTCTGCTCGGTCCCAGGGCAACTCGACGCGGACCCTGCCATGAGCATCACAGAAAATCTCATGGTCCACAGGCCCGGTGACCCGTGCGGTCTGGCTCACCAGCAACGGTCTGCGCTTGGGCAGTGGTGGGCGCACAGGTACATCCCAGGGAATGGCCCTGAACTGGTTGCGGTAACCCTGAGTAAAACCTCCGTCAGCCGCAGAGTCGTGAGTGATGGCTTCTTCGAGGGCCTGAGGCTGCTTGCCGGTGTGATGAACGCTGAGCAGCAGCCACAAATCGTTGCAGGCGCGGCGCGGATGCTCGCTCAAGGTAAAGAAATGACCACTGCGCAAGGTCGGCTGGTCACTCTCGCCTTCGGCCAACTGGTAGTCGGCGCGATGACTTTCCAGGGCGCGCTGAGTGAGATGCTTGCCACGTGCCTCGGCCGGCATCGACAGCGGATAGCGATAGTCCTCGAGCAGCGGACCCTGTTGACTGGCGTGCCGGCTTTCCAGCAAACGGCTTGGCCGCTCAAGGTCATAGTCACGGCGCGTGACCGCACGGGTGCGGGTGCTGAAGCGCTGGGAAAAACGCCTGATGACTGGGTGATCGGCGACGGTGCCGCTGCCGGGTTGAAAGGGCGTGACGCCGAGCTTGGGGAACCAGGTTTGATCCTCGCTGAACACCAGCAGGTGATCATCGATCGAGTGCTGGTGGTGCCAGGTGATTCCTTCCTCGGCGCACAGGCGCTGGATGAACTCAAAATCGCTTTCAGCGTATTGGGTGCAGTATTCGCGCTGTGGGGCATTGCCGATATGAAAGGTAAACACATCCGGCAAAATGCCATGCTCCTGGAGCACTTGAGCCACGATCTGCGGCACCGTCAGGTGCTGGAAAATCCGCTGGTTGTGACTGAACTGCAGGTAATGCAGCGCTGGCACCAGGGTCAGGTGGTAATGAGTCAGGCGCGTGCCGGACTCACCCACCTTCACCTCCTCGATGCGGCCATGCAGGCCCTCGCCGTTGAGGCTCAAGCGCAGAAAGGCGGGCTGGCAGAGCAGGCTTTGCAGATCGAAATCGGGTTTTTCGCTGACCAGTTCAACGTGGATCGCATACAAGGCGCTGATGGCTTCGAGGCCATCAAAGGCCAGCACTTGGAAATCGTGGCGGACGGAGGGAATAAAAAGCTCGAACTGTGCAGAGTCGGCCGGCGCGAACATGAGCTTGTCCTTAAGCTGGAAGGGGCAAAAAAACGCTTGGGAGAACGCTACCCGCAGATGCTAGAGAGAGGGGAGGCCGCTGACTATGGGATGATTCTTGAGGTCCAGGCGAAAGTGCTCTGGTTCCTGTAGTAAAAAGCGAAGCTGGAGCTAGGCCTGATCCAGACTCTGACCGGAGGTACTGCTCAAAGCGCGCAAAGCCTTTGCCCACAAGGCCTGTAGGGGTATCAAGGGCCTGTGCCAGACGTTCTGTCTGGCTACTGGCTTTTTGCTCACTTTGTAGATGCGTTCTTCTACGCAATCAGTACAATCTGCGCTTTTGCCCGCCGAGCAAACTGTCGGCACAACGGCCCAGAGATGCCCCATGCTCATCGGTAGTTATTCCCCCGCACTGGTCGTGATTTCCATTTTTGTGGCGATCCTCGCCTCTTATACCGCTCTCGATCTCACGGGGCGTATTGCCACCACTACAGGCCGTGCGGCCCATCTGTGGATGTGTGGCGGAGCGCTGGCCATGGGTGTTGGCGTGTGGTCGATGCACTTTATCGGCATGCTTGCGTTCGAGCTGCCCATCGACCTGGGCTACGACACCGTGCTGACCGCCTTGTCGTTGCTGATTTCGATCCTGTCCTGCGGTTTTGCCCTGTGGCTGGTGAGTCAGCCGCGCCTGCCGCTGGGGCAGTTGCTGTTCGGCGCCTTGATCATGGGCGCGGGCATCAGCGGCATGCATTACACCGGTATGGCGGCCTTGCGCATGCAGCCGGGCATCGACTACGACCCGAGCCTGTTCGGTGCCTCGCTGCTGATCGCCTTTGGTGCTTCGCTGGCGGCGCTGTGGATTGCCTTTCGTCTGCGCCAGAACACGCCCCATGTTCGGCTTGCGCGTACCGGCGCGGCGATTGTGATGGGGGTTGCCATCGTCGGCATGCACTACACCGGCATGGCCGCGGCGCGGTTTGCCGATGGCAGTTTCTGTGGGGCGGTGGGCAACGGCCTGAGCGGCAAGGGCCTGGACAATCTGGTGCTGATCACCACCCTGGCGGTGCTGATCATCGCCTTGCTGACCTCGGTGCTGGACGCGCGTCTGGAAGCCCGCACCGCGGTGCTGGCGCAGTCCTTGACCGAGGCCAACAAGGAGCTGACCCAGTTGGCCCTGCACGACACCCTGACCGGTTTGCCCAACCGTATCCTGCTGGCGGACCGCATCGATCAGGCCATGCACCGGGTCACCGCCCATGGTGGCTGCTTTGCGCTGATGTTCATCGATCTGGACGGCTTCAAGCCGGTCAATGACGCCTTCGGCCACCACATGGGTGACCAGTTGCTGCGCGAAGTGGCCCAGCGCCTGCGCGAGGACCTGCGCAGCGAAGACACCCTGGCGCGGATCGGTGGCGACGAGTTCGTGCTGTTGGTGCAGCTCGACGAGCCGGAAGATGCCTTGCGCCTGGCGGCGCGCCAGGTGGGCCTGGTGTCCCGTTCGTTCCGCGTGGCCGACCACGACTTGCAGATTTCCGCCAGCATCGGCATTGCGGTGTACCCCGGCAATGGTCTGACCGCCCAGGAACTGTTGATGAACGCCGACGCGGCCATGTATCACGCCAAGGCCACCGGCAAGAACGGCTACAGTTTTTTCGACGCCTCGATGAACACCAATGCCCGGCGCCAACTGCAGTTGCTTCAGGACCTGCGCAATGCCCTGGAGCATCATCAGTTCCGCCTGTATTACCAGCCCAAGTTCGATGCCAGCAATGGCCGTCCGGTGGGGGCCGAGGCCTTGTTGCGCTGGGAGCACCCGCAGCACGGCATGCTGCTGCCGGACAAGTTCATCGAGCTGGCGGAGAAGAGCGGGCTGATCATCGCCATCGGCGACTGGGTGCTGCAGGAAGCCTGCCGGCAGATGCGCGAGTGGTATGTCCTGGGCTATACCCACTGGCGGATCGCCGTGAACCTCTCGGCCCTGCAGTTCTGTCATGTGGGCCTGGTTAAGAGCGTGCAGGGTGCCCTGCAGCGCTATCAATTGCCGGCCAATAACCTGACCCTGGAAATTACCGAGACAACGGCGATGAACGACGCCGATGTCAGCATGATCGTCCTGCAGCAGTTGGCGGACATGGGCGTGGACCTGTCCATCGACGACTTCGGTACCGGCTATTCGAGCCTGATGTACCTCAAGCGTCTGCCGGCCAACGAATTGAAGATCGACCGTGGTTTTGTCCGCGACCTGGAGCATGACAGCGACGACGCGGCCATCGTCTCGGCGATTGTCGCCCTGGGCCAGGCCCTGGGCCTGCGTATTGTCGCCGAGGGCGTGGAGACCGGGGTGCAGCAGACCTTCCTCACCCAGCTGGGCTGCGACTCGTTGCAAGGCTATTACCTGGGCCACCCGCTGCCGCCCGAAGGCTTCATGCAGGGCATCCAGCTGGCTGAACACAAGTCCTGACTACGGCCCTGAGCGCGTACCTGGGCTGCAGTTGCTGCGACCTTTGGATAGGGGCTGATTGATGTCACTGCGGTTTTCATCGCTGCCGGTGCAGTGTTTAATGACGGGCGTTGAAACGATCAGTCAGGGAGTCGGCAGCATGGACAAAGTCATCGTCATCACCGGTGGCGGGCGGGGAATCGGCGCAGCCACGGCGTTGTTGGCTGCTCAGCAGGGTTTCAAGGTTTGCATCAACTATCAGGCCGACGAACAGTCGGCCCTGCAGGTACTGGAACAGATCCGCGCCCTGGGCGCCCAGGCCATTGCGGTGCGGGCCGATGTCAGCATCGAAGACGAGGTCATTGGCCTGTTTCACCGGGTCGACAACGAACTGGGCCGGGTCACCGCCCTGGTCAACAATGCCGGCACCGTGGGGCACAAGTCCCGTCTCGACGAAATGTCCGAATTTCGTATCCAGAAGATCATGAAGACCAATGTCATGGGGCCGATCCTCTGCGCCAAGCACGCGGTGCTGCGCATGTCGCCGCGCCATGGCGGGCAGGGCGGCAGCATCGTCAACGTGTCGTCGGTGGCGGCGCGCCTGGGTTCTCCCGGCGAGTATGTCGACTACGCCGCGTCCAAGGGCGCGCTGGACACCTTTACCATTGGCCTGTCCAAGGAAGTGGCGGGCGAGGGCATCCGCGTCAATGCGGTGCGCCCGGGCTACATCTACACCGATTTTCACGCCCTGAGCGGCGATGCCGACCGGGTCAGCAAATTGGAAACTGCCATTCCCATGGGCCGTGGCGGCCGCCCGGACGAAGTGGCCGAAGCGATTGTCTGGCTGCTGTCGGACAAAGCCTCCTATGCCACCGGCACCTTCCTCGACCTGGGCGGCGGCCGCTGAGCCCCTCCGATTGACCGCAGGAGCCGGCTTGCCTGCGAAGCGGCCCTTGAGCCTTGCGCCGTGCTTGCGGACGCCTTCGCTGGCAAGCCAGCTCCTACGGTTTCCCTTCGAGCTTCTGGTCTAACCCGTAGGAGCCGGCTTGCCGGCGAAGCGGCCCTTGAGTCTTGCGCCGCGCTTGCGGATGCCTTCGCTGGCAGGCCAGCTCCTACATTCCCTGGCGTCGGCCGGGGCCGATCAGTAAGGCCAGCAACAGCCCCAGCACGCTGATGCCAAAGCTCATCGCCAACGGCATTACGTAACCCAGAGTTTCCTCCGGGCGGGTGCAGCTGTAGCCAAATCCATAGCCTTGTTCATCCGCCCAGACGCCCGGTGTGGCGCTCACGTCCACTGGCGCCGAAGGCTCGGGTTGCTCATTGGAGAACCCCAGGTTCGAATGGCTCACGCTGCGCATCGCCAGCTGTTCGATAGCCTGCAACTGGGCGTCGTTACAGCGGTTCTGCGCCCAGCTGCCGACCACCACCAGGGCAGACAGCAGAAGCAGCAGCGGCACCGGGTAATAACGCCGGGTCCGCAGCAGGGGCGCTACCAGCAGCCCGGCCAGGAAGCCGGCCAGCAGCAGATTGGCCCAGTACCACCCTCCGCCTTCCCAGCTTGGCGGCATCAGGTGCACCAGCAGCGGGGGCAGCACAACGCGAGCGAACAGCAGGCACAGGGTGGCCGCGAGCAGGGTGATCAGCAGGGTCTTGATCCAGGACTTCATGGGCAATGCATAACCTGTGTGGAGGGGAGGTAGACGGGGCGTATCAGTCTTGTGCCACTCGCTGGGGTATCGGCGGCGGGGTAAAGCGCCGGGCGTATTCGAGCAGGTCCCGGGGGAAGACCATGTGCTCTACCGCGCTGTCGTCCAGGCCGTAGAGGTAGGCCACCGCCGCGGCTTCAAAGGCCCAGTAGCCGAAGTAGGATTCACCGTCCAGGTGGGAGTCGTGCCATGGGGCCTGCTCGAACGCTTCATACCACTGGTCGCAGTACTCCACCAGCAGCGCTCGGGACTCGTCCGCTTGATCGCAGTAGATGGCCCTGATCAGCGGCGTGTAGACCGGGTGGTACCACTCATCGATGTCTGCGCGGTCCGGCAGGCAAGGCTTGAGCAGGTCCTCGATCAGGGTGTCCTCGGCGTGGTAGCCGGCGCGGTCCTGCAGCGCCACCATGCGCGGCAGCAGGTCGCGGCGTTGCAGCAGGATGCACAGGCTGATGACCTGCACGTATTCCTCGTACTGGTCGAGGTAGTCCTCGATGTTCAGCGGCGCGATATCCGGCATTTCATTGCACAGGGCCAGGGTGCGCTGATGCTCCTCGTAGCTGGCGATCAGTGCGTCCAACTCCTGGGCCAGCTCAGGCATGGCCTTGCCGCCGGTGTAGCCCAGGATCAGATGGTCCAGGCGTGCTCGCTTGACCTCCCAGGCCTTGAGCGAGGCTTCCTGCCCGGGGTAGTCCTCTTCCATAGAATGTGTCTGCCAATGGGCTTCGGTACCCGCCAGGAACTCCAGGAGGGTGTGGTACTGCTTGTGCTCGAGAAACACTTGCCTGCGTTGCATGTCAGTACCTGGCCTCAGTGGAAGGGCATCGGCGGCGGGGTAAAGCGTCGGGCGTATTCGAGCATCTCCCGGGGGAAGATCATGTGCTTGACCGCGCTGTCGTCCAGACCGTAGAGGTAGGCCACCGCCGCCGCTTCAAAGGCCCAGTAGCCGAAGTAGGAACCCTCGTCGCCGTCCAGGTGGCTGTCGTGCCATGGGGCCTGCTCGAACGCCTCGTACCACTGGTTGCAGTACTCCACCAGCAGTTCCCGGGGTTCATCCGGATCTTCGGTGTAGATGGCCCGGATCAGGGGCGTGGAGACGTCGTGGAACCACTGATCGACGTCTTCACGATCGGGCAGGTAGGCCTTGAGCAGGTCCTCGATCAGAGTGTCCTGGCCGCCAAAGCCGGCGCGGTCCTGCAGCAGCACCAGACGCGGCAGCAGGTCGCTGCGCTGCAGCAGGATGCACAGGCTGATCACCTGGACATATTCCTCGTACTCGTCGGGGTAGTCTTCGATGTTCAGTGGCGCGATATCTGGCTGTTCCTCATAGCACCCCATCTTGCGCTGGTAGTCTTCGTAGCCTTCGATCACCCCGTCCAGTTCCTGGGCCAGTTGCTCCATGGGCGCACCACCGGTGTAGCCCAGGATCAAGTGGTGCAGGCGCGCGCGGCGGACACTGGAGGCCTTGAGGGAGGCTTCCTGCTCGGGGCTGTCGGCCATCATCGAGTGGGTCTGCCAGTGGGCCTCTTCGCCGGCTAGGCTTTCGAGGTAGTCGTGGTACTGCTTGTGGCTGAGAAACACTTGTCTGCGGTTCATGTCGGTGCCTTGGCTCGGTAGACGCGAATCAGGGAAAAGGGCGCCCGCGAGCGGCGAGGCCCGCAGGGCTTGGTCCAGGAACTGGTGGGCCATTCATCGCCGGCAGGGGGCGGCGTCTAGCCAGGCGCGCTTCAGTCCTGCGCCGCCGATTGGGGAATCGGTGGCGGGGTGAAGCGCCGGGCGTAGTCGAGCATGTCCCGGGGGAAGACCATATGCTTCACCGCGCTGTCGTCCAGGCCGTACAGGTAGGCCACCGCCGCCGCTTCAAAGGCCCAGTAGCCGAAGTAGGAGCCCTCGTCGCCGTCCAGGTGGCTGTCGTACCACGAGGCGTGCTCGAAGGACTGGTACCACTGGTTGCAGTACTCCACCAGCAGCTCCCGAGGCTCGTCCGGGTCTTCGCTGTAGATCGCCCAGATCAGGGGCGAGTAGAGGGTGTGGTACCACTCATCGAGGTCGGCGCGATCCGGCAGGTAGGGCTTGAGCAGATCCTCGATCAGGGTGTCCTCGGCATGGTAGCCGGCACGGTCCTGCAACAGCGCCACCCGCGGCAGCAGGTCGCCGCGCTGCAGCAGGATGCACAGGCTGATGACCTGTACATATTCCTCGTAATCGTGGGGGTAGTCGTCGATGTTCAGCGGCGCGATATTCGGCAGTTCTTCACAAAGTCCCAGCTTGCGCTGGTAGTCCTCGTAGCCTTCGATCACCCCGTCCAGCTCCTGGGCCAAGGCCTCCATGGACGCACCACCGGTGTAGTTCAGGATCAGATGATGCAGGCGTGCGTCCTTGACTTCCGCGGCCTTGAGGGCGGCTTCCTGCTCGGGGCTATCGGCCGTCATCGAGTGCATCTGCCAGCGGGCTTCGGTGCCCGCCAGGCTTTCCAGGTAGCGGTGGTAATGGGCGTGGCTGAGAAACACTTGTCTGCGGTTCATTCGGTGCCTGGCTTCAGTAGACGGGAATCAGGGTGAAGGGCGCCTTGCGCTGCGAGGCTTCCAGCATCAGGGTCGGCAGGTCGACCTCGGCCGGCTCCAGTTCCAGCTCTTCCAGCTCTTCTTCCAGTTGCTGCGGATCGGCCGCCAGGGCCTTGATTGGCAGGCGCAGGTAGGGCCGCGGGTCTTCCCCGTAGTAAATCTTCACCGGGCCTTCAGGGATGCCTTCCAGGCGGGCAAAACCTTCTTCGTCGAGGTTGCCCTCGGCTTGCGAGCCGTCACTGAACACCGCTCGGTAGGCGGCGCCGGGCACCGGTTCCAGGTTGGGGTAGTGCAGGTTCAGCTCCAGCCAGTGGCCTTCACCGGTGAGGTGTTCCAGACCCTGGTTGATGTTCTGGGCGATGCTCGCCGCGTCGTGGGCCCCGGGTTGTGGCGCGGGGGTGAGGGTCGTTGTGCGCGGTTCCAGGGAGGACTGTGGCTTGGGCACCAGAGCCGGGCCGCTGCTGTGGGCGGCGGCCGAGTTGTTGCGCTGCTCGGCGATCCAGGGGGCGATGCGTTCTTGCACCGACACCATGAGGAACTCAGTGTGTTCCTGGGCTTCGTTGAGGTTGTGGATCACCAGACGTTGCTGCTGGGCCGTTAGGTTGTTGAAGATCGAGGAGGCGCGCACGCCGCTGATGATCTCGGGCAGTTCCTCGGCCAGGCGCACTGGGTCCAGGCACTTTTCCAGCAACTGTTCGGGGCTGGTCTTCAGACGGCAGGCCAGCAGGGTGTAGCGGATCAGGTCGAAGAGCTTTTCGGCGTGGCGCTGGGGGGCGCGGTTGATCAGGCGCAGGAGGATCTTCAGGCCTTGCCCGGGGCCGGGAATCCAGCCGATCAGGGCCAGGGCCAGGTCGAAGAAGGCATCTTCCTCGTCCTTGGGGTTGTTGATGGCGTCCAGCTCGAAGATCGCCTGGATGCAGTCGTAGGCGTTGAGTTCCTGGGTCAGCAGTGGCAGGCGGCCGCGCTCGATGGCCTTGATCAGTTCGGTCTTGGCCTCTGGGTAGTCGTCGTAATACAGGTCTTCGACCATGACGTGTTCCTTTCCCTGGAAAATTGGAGCGCGGATGCTGAATGAATTGAGGGGGTGGGGCAAGGTGCTTTGGCGGTTTTTTTATGTTGGGAGGTGTTCATTGTTGTGGTTATGGGGGGCGTTTGGTTTTGTGTGGGTGGTGAGGGGGGCATATCCGTTGCTGCGGGTGGGGCGGGTGGCGGTTTCGCCCTTACGGCGAGTCACTTTGGGGCCCCAAAGTAACCAAAGGGCTTTGCCCCTCCACTCGGTGCCTCGCATAGCGAGGCATGCCCTCACTCCGGCATTGATCCGTGGGCCGCCGCCACCGGCCATCCCTGGCCGGGTGGCGGCTAACCCGGCATCCCTGCCGGGTTACCCACGGATCAATGCCTGCGTTCGGCCATCGTGGTTAACGGGGCGCTCAGATCAAGATCAAAATCAAGAGCGCGACGGCGGCCTTGCGGCCGGCCTGAAGCTGGCGCGGTGTGTAGCGCCCCATGTAGGAGCTGGCTTGCCAGCGAAGGCGTCGGCCCAGGCGCTGCATGTCTCACGGGCCTCTTCGCCGGCAAGCCGGCTCCTACGGGGAGCTACACGGTGTATCTGACTGCTGTAGGAGCTGGCTTGCCAGCGAAGGCGTCGCCCCAGGCGCTGCATGACTTACAGGCCTCTTCGCCGGCAAGCCGGCTCCTACGGAGAACTGCACGGTGTATCTGACTGCTGTAGGAGCTGGCTTGCCAGCGAAGACGTCGGCCCGGGCGGAGCAGGGCTTGCGGGCGCTTTCGCTGGTAAGCCAGCCGCAAATGCGCGGGCTGGTGGGGCGGTTGTGCTCAGAAGGAGCGGATGATGCGGCCCAGGGTTTCCATAGCCTGTTCCGCCGCTTCGTTCCACGGGCTGCCGTAGTTCAGGCGGATGCAGTTGCGAAAGCGCTGGGTCGGGGAAAAGATCGGCCCTGGGGCGATGCTGATGCCTTGGGCCAGGGCCATCTGGAACAATTTCAGTGAGTCCATCTGCGGTGGCAGTTCCAGCCACAGGAAATAGCCGCCCGCCGGCTGGCTGACTCGGGTCTGCGCCGGGAAATAGCGGGCAATCGCTGCCAGCATGGCGCTCTGCTGTTCTTCCAGGGCATAGCGCAGTTTGCGCAGATGGCGGTCGTAGCCGCCGTGCTGCAGGTAGTCGGCAATCGCCGCCTGGGCCGGCATCGAGGCGCACAGCGAGGTCATCAGTTTCAGGCGCTCGATTTTCTGCGCGTAACGCCCGGCGGCGACCCAGCCGATGCGGTAGCCCGGGGCCAGGCTCTTGGCGAACGAGCCGCAGTGCATCACCAGGCCCTCGGTGTCGAAGGCCTTGGCCGGTTTTGGCGCTTGCTGGCCGTAGTACAGCTCGGCGTAGACGTCGTCTTCGATCAGCGGCACTTGATGCTGGCGCAGCAGCTCCACCAGCTCCTGCTTCTTGGCCTCGGGCATGCTCGCGCCCATGGGGTTCTGGAAGTTGGTCATGCACCAGCAGGCCTTGATCGGGTGCCGCTCCAGGGTCTGGGCCAGGACTCCGAGGTCGATGCCGTCCCGCGGGTGCACGGGAATTTCCACCGCCTTGAGCTTGAGCCGTTCCAGCACTTGCAGGCTGGCATAGAAGGCCGGGGCTTCGATGGCCACCAGATCGCCCGGCTCGGTCACGGCCTGCAGGCACAGGTTCAGGGCCTCCAGGGCGCCGTTGGTGATCAGCAGCTCCTCCATGGGCAGCATCAGCCCGGCCACCATGTAGCGCAGGGCGATCTGGCGGCGCAGTTGCGGGTTGCCTGGGGACATGTCGGTGACCACCACCCGCGGGTCCATCTCGCGGCTGGCGCTGGCCAGGGAGCGGGACAGGCGTTGCAGGGGGAACAGGGTCGGGCTGGGGAAAGCCGAGCCGAAGGGCACGGTGCTCGGGTCCTTGATCGAGTCGAGCACCGAGAACACCAGTTCGCTGACATCGACTTCGGTGGATTCGTTGACTTCGCTGCTGATCACCGGCTCTGAGAACGGGCTGGGTGCGTGAGCATTGACGAAGTAGCCGGAGCGCGGGCGGGCACGGATCAGGCCGCGACGCTCCAGCAGGTAGTAGGCCTGAAACACCGTTGACGGGCTGACCCCATAGGTCTGGCTGGCGTAGCGCACCGAAGGCACGCGCTGGCCGGGGCCCAGGACTCCGGAGCGGATCAGTTCGGCGATGTCGTCGGCGAATTTTTCGTAGCGTTTCATCTGCGGTGCAAGATCCAGTCTGGTCATCGGGTCTAGGTGTTCAGATTCGCAAGGGAAGGCTCGACGACCATGGATGGGCCCATGGCGGCGTCGAGTACAGAGTTCCCGTGGCTCAGGGACGGCAGCAGGCTCCCTGGCCACGGCATTCTAGTGGCTCAGCGGTTCATCGGCGCAACAAAACGGCTCTTGGCGATGGCGTAGACGCTTGGCTCATCGCTGTCGGCGACCTTGAAGCTGATGGCCTGGGAGCTGCTTTGGGCACGATCCTGGGTCATGGCCACCGAGACCGGCAGGTCGGTGATTTCTCCCGGGGCCAGGCTCAGTTCGGTCTTGCCCTGCAGTTCGAAGCCATCGCCATCCACCAGGGCCAGGCGGTAGTTCTGGCGTTCCTGGGTCTTGTTGATGATCTTCAGGCTGTAGATGTTCTCGATCTGCCCCAGGGCGTTTTCGCGGAACAGACCACGGTCCTTGCTCACGTCCAGGGACACCATCGGCCGTTGTACCAGGGCCAGCGCCAGGGCGCCGATCATCACCAGCAGCACTGCGCTGTAGCCCACCAGGCGCGGCCGCAGTAGGTGAGTCTTGCCCCCTTGCAGTTGGTGTTCCGAGGTGTAGGCAATCAGGCCCCGGGCATAGCCCATCTTGTCCATGATCGAGTCGCAGGCGTCGATGCAGGCAGCGCAGCCGATGCATTCCATCTGCAGGCCGTCGCGAATGTCGATACCGGTAGGGCACACCTGCACGCACACCTGGCAGTCGATGCAGTCGCCCAGGCCGACGTCGGCAGGCTTCACATCGCGCTTGCGCGGGCCGCGGCTTTCACCGCGTACCGGGTTGTAGGAGATGGTCAGGGTGTCCTTGTCGAACATCACGCTCTGGAAGCGTGCATAGGGGCACATGTGCATGCACACCGCCTCGCGCAGCCAGCCGGCGTTGATGTAGGTGGCCGCGGCGAAGAACAGCACCCAGAACAGGCTAAGGCCACCGATCTGCAGGGTCAGCAGCTCCTGGGCCAGGGGGCGGATTGGGGTGAAGTAGCCGACGAAGGTCAGGCCGGTGAGCAGGCTGATGCCCAGCCACAAGGTGTGCTTCATCGCCCGGCGGACCAGCTTGTTCAGCCCCCAGGGCGCGGCTTGTAGCTTGATTCGCTGGTTGCGCTCACCCTCGGTGACCTTTTCGCACCACATGAACAGCCAGGTCCACGAACTTTGCGGGCAGGTGTAGCCGCACCAGACCCGGCCGGCGAACACCGTGATGGCGAACAGGCCGAAGGCACAGATGATCAGCAGCGCCGAGAGGAGGATGAAGTCCTGGGGCCAGAAGGTCGCGCCAAAGATGTGGAACTTGCTTTGCGCCAGGTCCCAGAGCACCGCCTGACGGCCGCCCCAGTTCAACCAGACGGTGCCGAAGAACAGCAGGAACAGGAAGCCCGCGCCGGTCATGCGCAGGGTGCGGAACAAACCGCTGAAGCTACGGGTGTAAACGTGTTTGTCGGTGGTCTTCGTCTTCATCTGTTTGGGTTGTGAAGGTTCGAAGTTCTCTACTAATCGGACGGGGATTCTTTCGCTCATGGTCGTTCGCTCATCAGCCTCCATCAGGCCCGGCAACTATGACCATGGATCTGTTTGCATAACAGACTCAGCTATTTGATAAAAAACCGTATCAGATGAGCTTTTACGGTGCCCCTGCGACAACTTGCTGCACCCCCTCAAGCGCCACCAGGGAAGGCCGCAGGGGCCTCTGGCACAGGCCTTCGCGGCGAGCCCTGATCCAGATCAGTCAAATCACCGAATCACCGTCGGTGGCCTTCAGATGGCGCCGACCGTCGGTGGCGCCTGCTACGGTCAAAGCATCGGCTTCTGCTTCGGTGATGTAGATGCGTTCTCCCGCCAGGTCCACCGCCGACATGGATTTGGCACCGTCGGTGATGACGGTCAGAGCACTGGCGGGCAGGTGTTGGTGGAGGGTGTCAGTGTCGATGTAGCAGGTCTGGTTTTCGATGCGCAGGCTCATGATGCGTACCTCTTGGCAATGGGCATACAGATTAGGCTGCGGGGCCTGGCCGGGGTTCGGCAGCGGCGATCAACGGTGGCCGTTGCCGGCCTGCTTGCGCAGGAGTCCGCGTGCAGGAGCCGGCTTGCCGGCGAACGGTCGCGGCACGAGGGCGGCGATCTGACAGGCGCTTTCCCCGGCGCACCGGCTCCTACGGTGTTAGCGCAGACGCTTATCTATGCTTGACCACCACGGGCGGCATGGTGCTGGGCGGGTCGCCCTTGGGCGGCGGGGTGGTTTCCGGAGGTTCCTGCTCGGGAACCGGTTGCGGCTCGCTGGGGGGCAGGGTCGGTTGGTCGATGTTCGGATCGGGAGTTTCTGCCGGGATCGGGATGTTCATCGCTGTGGCCTCCTTTGTGCTTGTCGATGCACGGGCTCCTTCGGTGGACCCTGGGAGCGCGGAATTGATTCCCGTCGATTTCGCCGCCAATCGCGGTGAACTTTCGCCGATGCCTGTGGCTCGGAAACTAGGTGCATTGATTCATCGGGGCGCTGACCGCCCTCCAACCAGAGCGTCCATGGCGCGTTAAAGGGGTGATGCTCAATGACTGCAGAAAAACCGACCGAACAGCAATACCAGGCGCAGGTGCCCTTGTCTCAGGCCTTGTTGCTGCCGCGCATTGCCATCGAGAACACCCGCCCGGTGCTCGATGGTGGGCAGTTCGCGGTCAAGGCGGTGGCCGGCCAGGAGATCGAGGTGACGTGCAAGGTGTTCGCCGACGGCCACGACAAGCTGGCCGTGCGGGTACGCTGGCGCGACGAGCAGCAGGAGGCCTGGGACAGCCAGGCCCTTGAGGACCAGGGCAACGATGGCTGGCTGGGGCACTTTCCCGTGCCAACCGTGGGCCGCTATCGCTTTTGTATCGAAGCCTGGATCGATCAATTCGCCAGTTTCTGTTACGAGCTGGAGAAAAAACACCTGGCCGGGGTGCCGGTGAGCCTGGAGCTGCAAGAGGGACGCAACCAGGTGCAGCAAGCCGCCGAGCGCAGCGAAGGGCCGTTGCGCGAGCGGTTGCTGGCGCTGCAGCAACAGCTTGCCGGCTTGCTGGAGACCGAACAGGTCGCCCTGTTTCTCAGGGATTCCAGTGCCCGGCTGATGGCCGAGGCCGATCACCGGCCTTATCTGAGCCTGAGCCCTGAATACCCACTGGATGTGGAGCGGGTGCAGGCGCAGTTCGCCAGCTGGTACGAGCTGTTTCCCCGCTCGATCACCGACCATTCGTCCCGCCATGGCACCTTCAACGACGTCCACTCGCGGCTGTCGATGATCCATGACATGGGCTTCGATGTGCTGTATTTCCCGCCGATCCATCCCATTGGCCGCAGCCACCGCAAGGGGCGCAACAACGCGTTGACGGCGGGCCCGGACGACCTCGGCAGTCCCTATGCGATCGGCAGCGAGGAGGGCGGTCACGAGGCGATCCATCCACAGTTGGGCAGCCTGGATGATTTCCGCCGATTGGTGGCAGCCGCTGCCGACCACGGCCTGGAGATCGCCCTGGATTTCGCCATCCAGTGTTCCCAGGACCATCCCTGGCTCAAGCAGCACCCGGGCTGGTTCAACTGGCGCTCGGACGGCACCATCAAGTACGCCGAGAACCCACCGAAGAAGTACCAGGACATCGTCAACGTCGACTTCTATGCCGCCGATGCCATACCCGGCCTGTGGCTGGAACTGCGGGACATCGTCATCGGCTGGGTCGAGGAGGGGGTCAAGACCTTTCGCGTGGACAACCCCCACACCAAGCCGCTGCCGTTCTGGCAATGGCTGATTGGCGACGTGCGCCGCCAGTACCCGGAGGTGATCTTCCTCGCCGAGGCCTTCACCACCCCGGCGATGATGGCGCGCCTGGGCAAGGTCGGTTACACCCAGAGCTACACCTACTTCACCTGGCGCAACACCAAGAGCGAGCTGGCCAGCTACTTCGCCGAACTCAATCAGCCGCCGTGGCGCGACTGCTTCCGGCCCAACTTCTTCGTCAACACCCCGGACATCAATCCGGCGTTTCTGCATGACTCGGGGCGTCCGGGATTCCTTATCCGCGCGGTGCTGGCCAGCATGGGTTCGGGGCTGTGGGGCATGTACTCCGGGTTTGAACTGTGCGAATCGGCACCGGTGCCGGGCAAGGAGGAGTACCTGGATTCGGAGAAGTACGAGATCCGGCCCCGGGATTTCAACGCAGCCGGCAACATCATTGCCGAGATCGCCCAGCTCAACCGCATCCGCCGGCAGAACCCGGCGCTGCACAGTCACCTGGGGCTCAAGCTGTACAACGCCTGGAACGATCAGATCCTGTACTTCGGCAAACGCAGCGCCGAGGGCGGCAACTTCGTCCTGGTGGCGGTCAGCCTCGATCCTTTCAATGCCCAGGAGGCGCACTTCGAACTGCCGCTGTGGGAGCTGGGGCTGGCTGACGACGCCGCCACCCAGGGAGAGGACCTCATGAACGGCCATCGCTGGACCTGGTACGGCAAGACCCAATTCATGCGCCTGGAACCGGCGCAGCCCTTCGGCATCTGGCGCATCAGTCCCCTGTAGGAGCCGGCTTGCCGGCGAAGAGGCCCATGAGCCTTGCGCCGGGCTGGCTGACGCCTTCGCTGGCAAGCCAGCTCCTACGGTTGTCGTGGCGCATCGGTAGGTGCGTCGGCGCCCATTCATTTTTCAGGAGTCCGACATGGCCAAGAAACCCCGCTCAGCGACCTTTATCAAGGACCCGCTCTGGTACAAGGACGCGGTGATCTATCAGGTGCATGTGAAGTCCTATTTCGATTCCAACAACGACGGAATCGGCGACTTTCCCGGGCTGATCGCCAAGCTCGACTACATCAAGGACCTGGGGGTCAACACCATCTGGCTGTTGCCGTTCTACCCCTCGCCACGGCGTGACGACGGCTACGACATCGCCGAGTACCGCGGAGTCAGCCCCGACTTCGGAACCCTGGCCGACGCCCGGCGCTTTATCGCCGAGGCCCACAAGCGCGAGCTGCGGGTGATCACCGAACTGGTGATCAATCACACCTCGGACCAGCACCCCTGGTTCCAGCGGGCGCGCAAGGCAAGGCCCGGTTCGGCGGCGCGCAACTTCTACGTGTGGTCCGACGACGATCAGAAGTACGCCGGTACGCGGATCATTTTCCTGGATACCGAAACGTCCAACTGGACCTGGGACCCGGTGGCCGGCCAGTACTTCTGGCACCGCTTTTATTCCCACCAGCCGGACCTCAACTTCGACAACCCCCAGGTGATGAAGGCGGTGCTCTCGGTGATGCGCTATTGGCTGGACATGGGCATCGACGGCCTGCGCCTGGACGCCATTCCCTACCTGATCGAGCGCGATGGCACCCACAACGAGAACCTGCCCGAGACCCACGACGTGCTCAAGCAGATTCGCGCCGAGATCGACGCACACTACCCGGACCGCATGCTCCTGGCCGAGGCCAACCAGTGGCCGGAAGACACCCAGCTGTACTTTGGTCAATCAACCAATGGCAACGACGGCGACGAATGCCACATGGCCTTCCACTTCCCGTTGATGCCGCGCATGTACATGGCCCTGGCCCAGGAAGACCGGTTCCCCATCACCGATATCCTGCGCCAGACCCCGGAGATTCCGGCCAACTGCCAATGGGCGATCTTTCTGCGCAACCACGATGAACTGACCCTGGAAATGGTCACCGACAAGGAGCGCGACTACCTGTGGAACTACTACGCCGCCGACCGTCGGGCGCGGATCAATCTGGGGATTCGTCGGCGCCTGGCGCCGCTGATGGAACGAGACCGGCGCCGCATCGAATTGCTCAACAGCCTGCTGCTGTCGATGCCCGGCACCCCGACCCTGTATTACGGCGACGAGATCGGCATGGGCGACAACATCTACCTGGGTGACCGCGACGGTGTGCGCACGCCGATGCAATGGTCCATCGACCGTAACGGCGGCTTTTCCCGCGCGGACCCGGCGAGCCTGGTGCTGCCGCCGATCATGGACCCGCTGTATGGCTATCAGTCGGTCAACGTCGAAACCCAGTCCGGCGATCCCCATTCCCTGCTCAACTGGACCCGGCGCATGCTGGCGGTGCGCAAGCAGTCCAAGGCCTTTGGCCGGGGCACGCTGAAGATGCTGTCGCCGAGCAACCGGCGGATTCTGGCCTATACCCGGGAATACACCGGGCCTGACGGCAAGCAGGAGATCATCCTCTGCGTGGCCAACGTCTCGCGCAGCGCCCAGGCGGCGGAACTGGACCTGTCGGCCTTCGCCGGCATGGTGCCGGTGGAGATGCTCGGCGGAAATGCCTTTCCCCCCATCGGCCAGTTGCATTTCCTCCTGACCCTGGCGCCTTACGGCTTCTACTGGTTTGTCCTGGCGGCGGAAAACCAGATGCCCAGTTGGCATGTGGAACCGGCCCAGAGCCTGCCGGACTTCACCACCCTGGTGCTGAAAAAACGCCTCGAAGAATTGCTCGAAGCGCCCTCGCGCACCACGCTGGAGCACAACGTCTTGCCCCACTGGCTGCCCAAGCGCCGCTGGTTCGCCGGCAAGGACAGCGCCATCGAGCAGGTACAGATTGCCTACGGTGCAGGTTTTGGCGACCCCCAGCATCCCGTGCTGCTCAGCGAGATCGAGGTCACCAGCGACGGGCAGAGCCAGCGCTATCAACTGCCCTTCGGCCTGCTCGCCGAAGAGCAGCTCGGCAGTGCCTTGCCTCAGCAACTGGCCATGGCCCGGGTGCGTCGCGGACGCCAGGTCGGGCTGATCACCGACGCCTTCGCCCTCGACGGTTTCGTGCGCAGCGTGCTGCTGGCCCTGCAGGCGCAGACCCGACTGGACAGCGCTGCCGGGCAGATCCGCTTCGACGGCACCGAGCCACTGGCCGAGTTGGGGCTGACCGGCGAATCCGAGGTGCGCTACCTCTCGGCGGAACAGTCCAACAGCTCGGTGGTAGTGGGTGGCAGCCTGGTGCTCAAGTTGATTCGCAAGGTGGAAGGAGGCATTCACCCGGAACTGGAAATGGGCGCCTTCCTCACCCAGGCCGGGTTCCGCCATATCTCGCCCTTGCTGGGCTCGGTGGTGCGCCGTGATGACCAGGGCGAGGAGCATCTTTTGATGATCGCCCAGGGCTACCTGAGCAATCAGGGGGATGCCTGGGAGTGGACCCAGAACAACCTGGAACGGGCCATCCGCGATGAGTGGGCGGATGCCATGTCCGAGCAGGAACAGCATTACAACGCCCTGGGGGAACTCGAGGATTTCGCCGGCCTGCTGGGGCAGCGCCTGGGAGAAATGCACCTGTTGCTGGCGGCCCCCGGCAACCCCCCGGACTTTGCCCCGCAAGTGAGCACCCTCAAGGACACCCAGGCCTGGAATCGTCAGGTAGCGGAGCAAGTGGAACGGGGGTTGCAGTTGCTCCAGCAGCGTCAGGGCGAGCTGAGTCCTGGCGATCAGAAGCGGGTGAGCCGATTGTTGCAGCACAAGACGAAAATTCTCGGTCACATCCAGCAACTGGCCAGCCAGTTGCTGGGTGGGCTGCGCATCCGGGTGCATGGCGACCTGCACCTGGGGCAGGTGCTGGTGATCAAGGGCGATGCCTACCTGATCGACTTCGAGGGCGAGCCAGCGCGGCCCCTGGCAGAACGCCGGGGCAAGCACAGCCCGTACAAGGATGTCAGCGGGGTCTTGCGCTCCTTCGACTACGCCGCGGCCATGGCCCTGGAGGCACCGGCGATGGAGGGCGCGCAGATGGCCGTGCAGGCCCGGCAACGGGTGGTCCGTCGTTATCTGCAGGAGGCGCGGCAAGCCTTTGTCCAGGCGTATCGGCTGGCGACGGCTAATCTTGCCCATGAATGGCAGGACCCGGGGGCCGCGGATGCCGCCCTGGCCCTGTTCAGTCTGGAGAAGGCCGCCTATGAGCTGGCCTATGAAGCGGAAAACCGGCCCAGCTGGCTGCCCGTGCCCTTGCACGGCCTGGTCGGGCTGTTGTCTGAACTGGAACCCTTTTCCGATCTTGAGCGTGGTGGAGAGCAGTCATGAGTTTCTCGAACAAGGAACAGGGAAAGCACCAACCGGCATTGCTCCCTTCGGCCAAGACCATCGATGCCCTGGTGCGCGCGGAGCATCGTGATCCGTTCGCTGTGCTCGGGCCCCACGGCGACGGTGCCGACGGGCAGTTCATCCGGGCCTTTCTGCCCGGAGCCCTGAGTGTGCAGGTACTGGACCGGGACCAGCAAAACGTACTCGGCAGCCTTCAGGCCGCCGCAGTGCCCGGGCTGTTTGTCGGGCATTTCAGCGAGAGCCGGGCCTATCTGCTGCGGGTGCAGTGGGCCGGTGGCGAGCAGGTCAGTGAAGACCCCTACAGCTTCGGCCCGCTGCTGGGGGAGATGGATCTGTATCTGTTCGCCGAAGGCAATCATCGTGACCTCGGCTCCTGCCTGGGAGCGCAGGCAATCACCGTGGACGGCGTCCCGGGGGTGCGCTTTGCGGTCTGGGCGCCGAACGCCCGGCGGGTCTCGGTGGTGGGCGACTTCAATATCTGGGACGGGCGTCGCCACCCCATGCGCCTGCGGCACCCCTCCGGAGTCTGGGAGCTGTTCGTTCCGCGCCTGCAGCCTGGAGAAGCCTACAAGTACGAGATTCTCGGGCCACAGGGCATCCTGCCGCTCAAGGCCGACCCCATGGCCCTGGCCACCCAGTTGCCGCCGGACACCGCGTCCAGGGTCGCCGAGCCGCTGAATTTCCACTGGCAGGACCAGTCATGGATGCAGGCCAGGGGTGAACATCAGCGAACCGATGCGCCCCTGTCCATCTACGAGTTGCACGCCGGCTCCTGGCAGTGCGAAGTGGATGACCTGGGGGAGGTGGCCCGCCAGTACAGTTGGGCCGAGCTGGCCGAACGCCTGATCCCCTACGTCAAGGACCTGGGCTTCACCCATATCGAGCTGATGCCGATCATGGAGCACCCCTTCGGCGGTTCCTGGGGTTATCAGCCGCTGTCACAGTTCGCCCCCAGTGCCCGCTATGGCTCGCCCCAGGATTTTGCCGCCTTTGTCGATGCCTGCCACCAGGCGGATATCGGCGTGATCCTCGACTGGGTACCGGCGCATTTCCCCACAGACACCCATGGCCTGGCGCAGTTCGACGGCACCGCGCTGTATGAGTACGGCAACCCCCTGGAGGGCTTTCACCAGGACTGGGACACCCTGATCTACAACCTCGGGCGGACCGAGGTGCATGGCTTCATGCTGGCTTCGGCATTGCACTGGCTCAAGCATTTCCATGTCGACGGCCTGCGGGTGGATGCAGTGGCGTCGATGCTCTATCGCGACTATTCACGCAAGGCCGGTGAATGGGTGCCGAACCGCCACGGCGGTCGCGAGAATCTGGAAGCCATCGACTTCCTGCGCCACCTCAACGAGGTGGTGGCCCTGGAAGCGCCGGGAGCCCTGGTGATCGCCGAGGAATCCACCGCCTGGCCCGGGGTCAGCCAGCGCACCGACCAGGGCGGCTTGGGCTTTGCCTACAAATGGAACATGGGCTGGATGCACGACTCCCTGCATTACATCCAGCAGGACCCGGTGTACCGCGCCCATCACCACAACGAACTGAGCTTCGGCCTGGTGTACGCCTGGTCCGAGCGCTTCATCCTGCCGATCTCCCACGACGAGGTGGTGCACGGCAAGCATTCGCTGATCGACAAGATGCCCGGCGACCGCTGGCAGAAATTCGCCAACCTGCGGGCGTACCTGAGCTTCATGTGGACCCATCCGGGCAAGAAACTGCTGTTCATGGGCTGCGAGTTCGGCCAGTGGCGCGAGTGGAACCACGACCAGCAACTGGACTGGTACCTGCTGCAATACCCCGAGCACCGGGGCGTCCAGCAATTGGTGGGCGATCTCAACCGGCTGTATCGCCAGTACCCGGCGCTGCATGACCAGGACCACGCGCCCCAGGGTTTTCAGTGGCTGATCGGCGACGATGCGATCAACAGCGTCTATGCCTGGTTGCGCTGGAGCAAGGCCGGCGAGCCCTTGCTGGTGGTGGCCAACTTCACCCCGGTACCGCGCCAGGCGTACCGCGTCGGCGTGCCGCTGGCGGGACGCTGGAGCGAGCTGCTCAACAGCGATTCGCAACTCTATGCCGGTTCCAACTATGGCAATGGCGGCGAAGCCTTCAGTGAAGAACAGGGCAGCCATGGCCAGGCCCTGTCCCTGGTGCTCAACCTGCCACCCCTGGCGGTGTTGATCCTGCGCCCCGACAGCCTTTAGTGGCGGGCGACCGGTAATGGCGAACAGGGGCCATTACCGGCACCTTACTCAGTGCATCACCAACGCATGCGCACGCCCAGGCTGCCGATCAGGCCATTGAGGTCGTTGTCATCCACATCGCTGCTGTAGTCGGCACTGACATACAGGCTGACAGCGGGGGTGACTCTGGCCACCAGCCCCAGGCCAACCTCTACGGTGGAGGCGTTGCGGCTGCTGCTGATCTTGTCCACCTGGCCCAGGCTCAGGGTGTCGCCGCTGTAGACGGTGTGCCAGAGGTTGGTGCGCACATAGGGTTCCAGGGGCAGGCCGTTGACGTCATAGCGCCCTTGCAGACGTGCTCCGACCCGGCCGCTCCAGGCGTTGAGGTCGCTGCCGGTGCTGCCACCGTCCAGGCGAATGCGTTGGTTGATCACCTGGGCCTGAGGTTCGATCACCCAGTTGTCACTCAGGCCTATGGCCACGCCGCCCTGTACGGAAAAGGTCAGGGCGTTGCCTTCGGTGGTCAAGGCCCGGCCCTGTTCATTGCGACTGAAACCGCTGACCCGGCCGCCGCTGGCGGACATGTCCAGACGCCAGCCCCGGGCATCTTGCAGGCTCCAGAAGGCGCCCAGGCCTTGCCCCTGGACGCTGAGCCCGGCATTGCGTGGGTCGTTGACGGTGGCAGGGGCGCCGCCTTGGGTGAGCTGGTAGGTGTGGGTGCTGCTCAGCAGGCCGATGCGCTGGGTGGTGCCGTTGTTCTGGATGCTGTAGAGCAGGGGGCCCTTGCGCGGTTCGCTGCCTGCGCCGGGCAGCGCCAGGTAGCCGACTTCAAGGTGCGCCGGCAGTCCGGGCCGGTCCAGGACCGCGAAGTCGCTCGGGCGCGGGTTGTCCAGGGGTAGGGCGCTGATCGGCAGGCTGCTTGAAACTGGGGGATAGCCGGTGTTGTCGGTGTCCTCCCCCGGGGACGCCGCGACCTCCATGGAGCACAACAGCAGGGGTGTGCACAGGCTGCACAAGGTGAGTGGCAGAGGGCTTGAGGTGAGTGAGGTATTCATGGAGGTCTACCTTGCAAATGCATGCTTTATCTCGTTGGGGCGCCTCTCCCACCCCCGTTCGAGAGGCAGCCGGATTCAATCGGGTAAAGTCCGTCGACCCGCTCTGCAGCAGGTGTTTTCGGCCTTTTCCCGGTTACTGTTTCCAGGGGTGGTCATGTGTAGCTAAGGAGAGAGCAGGGGGCTCGTCAAGAAAATGCCTGACAAATGGAAGGGTTATTTCAGGGTGTCCAAATAGCTGAAAATTGGCGCTTATCGGGATGCCTGGGATGTGGGGCGGAGCAGAGTCGTCAGGAGGGGGCAGCCCCCGGGCATACCTGCTGCCAGTGCCCGGGAGCAGGTATTGCCGAGGGGCAGGACTACAGGGACTGCGTGGCTTCGATGATCAGCGCAGCCACGGCAGCAGGCTGGGAAGCGAGGGAGGCATGGCTGGCGTCCAGGCGCAGGACTTTGCGCGGGTTCAGGCGCGCCGCCATGCGCTCCTGGTTCTGCGGGGCGATCATGCGGTCGGCGTTCGATACCTGGTACCAGGAAGGTTTGTCACGCCAGGCCGGGGCCCCGAGGGTGTCGCCGAAGGTACTGGCCAAGGGAGCTTTCTGGGTCAGGCCCATCACCAGGCCCTCCTGGGGGCTCAGGTCCTGGCAGAAACTCTGCTGGAAGCGCTCGGGCCGAACCCACAGGTAACCGTCGCTGTCAGGCTCCAGATTGGCGGCGCCTTCGGGCACAAACTCCTGGGTCAGGCCGCCGGGGCTCTCACCCTGGTCGGGGGCGAAGGCGGCGATGTACACCAGGCCTTGCACATTGGCTTCATGGCCGGCCTCGGTGATCACCGCACCGCCATAGGAATGGCCCACCAGCAGCACCGGTCCGGCTTGTTGGGCCACCAGCTTGCGGGTACGGGCGACGTCCTCGGCCAGGGAGGTCAGGGGCAGTTCCACCGCGCGGATCTTCTCGTAGCCCTGGTTCAGCAGTTCGACTATGACCCGGTTCCAGTGGGCGGCACCGCCCCAGAAGCCGTGAACCAGGACGATCGTGGGTTTATCGCTCATCGTTTGACTCCTTCTGCGCGGACAAGGGCCGCCCCGGGACGGATGCCCCGGGGTTCATGTCCGGGCAAAAGCATGGACGAATCTGCTTTCGGCGGGCTTTCTTTGTTCAGGGATTCTGATGTGCGGCCACGGGCGGCAGTTGCACCTCGACCGCCAGAGGCAGGTGATCGGAGAGATGGGTCCAGGGCTTGTTGCCGAGGATCTGCGGCCGGTGACTGCTGGCATTGCGCAGGTAGACCCGGTCCAGGCGCAGTAAGGGCCAGCGCGCGGGGTAGGTTTTGGCCGGGCGGCCGTAATGGCGTTCGAAGGCTTCGTGCAGGTCGTCGCGTCGGCCCAGGGTGACATTGCCGTGCATCTGCCAGTCGTTGAAGTCGCCGGCAATGATCACCGGTGCCTCCTCGGGCAGGGATTCGAGCAGTTGGCAGAGCAGTGCCAGTTGCAGTTGCCGGTGGCTTTCCAGCAGGCTCAGGTGCACGCAGATGGCGTGGACCTCGGCATATCCGGGTACATCCAGGACGCAGTGCAGCAAGCCGCGGCGCTCAGGGCCGGTGATGGAGACATCCAGATTGCGGTACTGGCGGATCGGATACTTGGACAACAGGGCGTTGCCGTGATGACCGTCGGGGTACACCGCATTGCGGCCGTAGGCGTAATCGCTCCACATGCTGTCGGCGAGAAACTCGTACTGCGATTGCTGCGGCCAGTTGTCCAGCCGCGACGCGTGGCGTTCATGCTCGCCCAGCACTTCCTGGAGAAACACCAGGTCGGCCTGGGTGCTGCGTACCGCTTCTCGCAGTTCCGGGAGAATGAAGCGTCGGTTGAGGGCGGTGAAGCCCTTGTGGGTGTTGACGGTCAGGATCTGCAGACGCTGGATGCTTCCCGGCTGGGGCTGGCGGGTGGACTCGCTGCTCACGCTCGCTCCTGTGATTCAGTGACGGTTACTCATGGGACTGATGGCCGGCACTCACGTTCAGCTTATTTTCCGCCCGGGCCTGGCCTACATCAGGATGATTTCGTAGGGCAGGCGCAGGCGCTCCAGCAGAATCGGCGACAGCGACGGTTCCAGGCCGATCTCCGGTTCGCCCTGCAGCTGGCTGGCGTAGGCGTGGGCCGCGTGGCGCTTGCGGGCCACGGTCCAGGTGTCCAGGCGCAGCTTGCGTGCCCGTTGCCAGGGAATCTGGTGCTCCTCGCGCGAGGACCAATGCCAGGCCCAGATCGGAATCTCGTAAAAGCGTGCGCCCACCTGCCCGGCAGCCTTGGCCGCGGCCCGGCCCACGGCCTCGTGATCGAGGTTGCCGTCGCCGCGCCAGGTGCTGAACACCACATCGCTGTCGCGCAGGTAACGGCTGATGAATGGCACCAATTGCTGTTCGCGCTCGCTCAGGGCGCTGTCGGCAAAGCCGCCACGAATCCACTTCAGGCTGTGCAGGGGCAGGCCCAGGCGACGCAGGGCTTCGGCGCTTTCCTGGGGCCGGAACACGCTGAGGCGGCGCTTGGGCCACAGCTCCGAACCTGGGTGACTGGCGCTGCCGTCGCTGATGGAAATCAGTTGCAGGGGGTGGCCATGGTGGGCGAGCACTTGCAGCAGGCCGCCGCTGGCCACCACTTCATCACCGGGGTGGGGGGCGATGATCACGGCCCGGGAGCCGGGTGGAACCAGATTGCCCAGGTTGATGGGGGGAACGTCGGCCAGATGGCGGGCACCGTTCCAGATCTGGCTGGGCCAGCTGCTGTCTATTGCGGTTATGGCTTTCATGAGGTGTCACATCCCTGTTTTCCGGGTCACGGCAATGGCGCCTGAACATCCGTTCAGTGGCGACCCTGGGTTTGCACGCACGCTGATTCCATGGCATCTGCCTCAGCGTGAAGTACCGGTGCTCCATACCTTTGGGGCACCCTGATCCGAGCGCAATCATACTCAGCCCGTGGCTGCCTACACAGAGGATTGAATTGAATTTGTCGATTGCGACCCGTTTCTCAGGGTAGTCGCATTTTGTTGTCAGGGCCGAGGTCCTGACGAAAGCCTGGAATTTGTCGGTGTTTGGCGTGCCAGCAAAGGCATCGGTGGATTGGCGCAGGGTCTGTTCGCCGGCAAGCCGGCTCCTGCGGGTTGTGGTGGATTGTAGGAGCGGGCTTGCCAGCGAAGGCGGCATCGAGGGCGCTGCAAGCCTTGCGCTCAGTCATCCTCTTCATGCTGAAGTTCGAAGAACAGCAGCGAACGCCCGGTCACCGAATATTCGTGACCAAAGGCGAAGCGCTCCTGGCCGCGCACCGCCGGCTGGTGGGTGTCGAGCATGCAGGTCCAGAACTCTCCGGCGGGCACGTGCGGCAGGCGGAAATTGACGATGTCGTGGTGGGCGTTGACCACTAGCAGCACGGTGGCATCCGCCCCGGGGCGGCGGATGCCGGTTTCCTGGGCGCGGCCGTCCAGCAGCATGCCCAGGCAGCGGCCATGGGTATCCTGCCAGTGCTCGGTGGTCATTTCGTTGCCGTCGGGAGCCAGCCAAGTGACGTCCTTGACGCCAATGTCCTCGTTGTAGTTGCCCACCAGGAAACGCCCGCGGCGCAGGATCGGGTAGCTCAGGCGCAGCTTGATCAGGCGCTTGACGAACTTGAGCAGCGACTTGCCGTCGGCATCCAGCTCCCAGTTGACCCAGCCGATCTCGCTGTCCTGGCAATAGGCGTTGTTGTTGCCGTGCTGGGTGCGGGCGAACTCGTCGCCGGCCACCATCATCGGCGTGCCCTGGGCCAGCAGCAGGGTGGCGAAGAAGTTGCGCATCTGGCGCAGGCGCAGGGCATTGATCTCGGGGTCGTCGCTGGGACCTTCGACGCCATGGTTCCAGGACAGGTTGTTGTTGCTGCCGTCCTGGTTGTTCTCGTCATTGGCCTCGTTGTGCTTGTCGTTGTAGGACACCAGATCGTGCAGGGTGAAACCGTCGTGGGCGGTGACGAAGTTGACTGAAGCATAGGGGCGGCGGCCGCGCTGGTTGAACATCTCGCCAGAGGCGGTCAGGCGTCCGGCAAAGTCCGCCAACTGGCCGTCGTCGCCTTTCCAGAAGGCCCGTACCGTATCGCGGAAACGATCGTTCCACTCCACCCAGCCCGGCGGGAATTTACCCACTTGGTAGCCACCGGGGCCACAGTCCCAGGGTTCAGCGATCATTTTCACCTGGCGCAGCACCGGGTCCTGGCGGCACGCCACGAGAAAGCTGTGGCGCTCGTCGAAACCATCGTGATAGCGACCGAGGATGGTCGCCAGGTCGAAGCGGAAGCCGTCCACGTGCATCTCCGTGGCCCAGTAGCGCAGCGAGTCGGTGACCATCTGCAGCACGCAGGGGTGGCTCAGGTCCAGGGTGTTGCCGGTGCCTGAATCGTTGATGTAGAAGCGCTTGTCGTCGGGCATCAGGCGGTAGTAGGAGGCGTTGTCGATGCCGCGCATGGACAGGGTCGGGCCTTGCTCGTTGCCTTCGGCGGTGTGGTTGTAGACCACGTCCAGAATCACCTCCAGCCCGGCTTCGTGCAGGTGGGCGACCATTTCCTTGAATTCGGCGATCTTGCCGCTGGCCAGGTAGCGCGGGTCCGGGGCGAAGAAGGCGATGCTGTTGTAGCCCCAGTAGTTGGTCATGCCCTTGTGCAGCAGGTGCTGGTCGTTGACGAAGGCGTGGATCGGCAGCAGCTCCACCGACGACACCCCGAGCTTGCGGATGTGCTCCAGCACGTCATCCACCATCAGCCCGGCAAAGGTCCCCCGCAGGTTCTCGGGCACCGAAGGGTGGCGCATGGTGAAGCCGCGCACGTGGGTTTCGTAGAGGATGGTCTTGTCCCAGGGCACGCTGACCCGCTGGTCGTGGCCCCAGGTGTGGGCCGGATCGATGACCTTGCACTTGGGCACGAAGGGCGCGCTGTCGCGCTCATCGAAGCTGAGGTCGGCGTCAGGATGGCCGATGGTGTAGCCGAACAGCGCCTCGGACCATTTCAATTGGCCCACCAGCTGTTTGGCATACGGGTCGATCAACAGCTTGTTGGGGTTGAAACGGTGACCGTTGGCCGGATCATAGGGGCCGTGCACCCGGTAGCCGTAGATCAGCCCGGGGTGAGCGTCGGGCAGGTAGCCGTGGAAGATCTCGTCGGTGTATTCGGGCAGTTCGATACGTTCCAGCTCCACTTCGCCGGCGGCGTCGAACAGGCAGAGTTCGACCTTGGTGGCGTTGGCCGAGAACAGCGCGAAGTTGACGCCCAGGCCATCCCAGGTGGCGCCCAGAGGGAAGGGCAGGCCTTCACGGATGCGCGAGGGTTCGTTTTCGGGAGTCGACGGGGTCTGCTTGGATCTGCTCATGGTTGCTCCTGCAAAAAGGATCGGAGGGCCAGCCGGAGGTTTTCCGGGGCGCAGCCATCCTGGGTGGCGCAGGGGCGCGCCACCGGTTTAGGGCGATAGACGGGGCGGGAGTGTCGTCAGTGGGCTGGCGGCTTGCGCGGGCCCCGGGGTTTCTTCGCCGCAGCAGGCTTCTCGCCCGGCGGCACTACCACCGCGGCGGCCGACTTGGCCCCGGGTTTGCTCGCGCTCTTGCTGGCCGGCTTGGCCGTGGCAGGTTTGGCCTTGGCGGTCTTGGGCGGCTGGCTGGGGGCCAGGGCCTCGGCCTCGGCGAGCTTGCGGGCCATTTCCCAGTGTCGGGCTTCGTGGCCCTCCGGTTTCCCTTCCGACTCCCAGATCTGATAGGCGAATTCACGAATGCGTTTGTCGTCGGTACTCATCGAAATGCTCCTGGACTGAACTCAATGTTGAATCAAAAGGTTGAGCGGAAAGTCTTGCAATACGGCGCTGATCAGCAATTCCTTGTGGGGTGTGACTGCTCCGGTTGAAAAAAGTCCATTCAGGTTGCGGCCCGAAGCGGTGAACGGTAGTTGCACCCGGGTATCGCCCCATCGCTGCGCATCCACCTGGGGGATTGCACTGTCATCCAGCAGGCCGGCCACCCGGATCGGCACTATCACCACGGCCCGTTGCTCCTGGTATTCACGCATGAACGCCAGCACCCGACCGGCTTCCTGACCCAGCACCGGCAATGGCTGGTAGCTGCCGCGCTGGAACAGCTCCGGGTATTGACCGCGCAGGCCCAGGGTGCGGGCAATCAGGCCCTGCTTGATGCGTCCGTCACGCCACTGGACCAGCCACTGCCGAGGATCGCGCGGGCTGTCCAGAGCCCGTTGCCGGGCCGGGTAGTCCGGCAGTCGGCGGTTGTCCGGGTCCACCAGGCTGAAATCCCAGAAGTCGTTGCCCTGATACAGGTCCGGCACCCCCGGTACG
This sequence comes from Pseudomonas sp. 910_21, assembly GCF_052850735.1. Lineage (NCBI taxonomy): Bacteria > Pseudomonadati > Pseudomonadota > Gammaproteobacteria > Pseudomonadales > Pseudomonadaceae > Pseudomonas > Pseudomonas sp. 910_21. The sequence goes on from NZ_VXCY01000011.1 coordinate 142,186, forward strand.
GTCATGCGCAGCAAAGTTTGCGCCAGGCTGTTGAGGGCGCCGCCAGGAGCGATGCTGTTGGCGGCCGCCGCGAGCGACTGGCGCAGGGCCAGGCCTTGCGGCGAGCCCAGCACGGCGCTGACAAAAGCCTGCACTCCCTCTTCGTAGTCAGGGTTGGGCGCTGCCCAACTGCTGTGCAGCTTGGCTTCACGCAGGGCCTTGAGTTGCCATTGCCAGATGCGCTGGGCATAGCGCTCCAGGCCCGGCTGATCCTCAGCCTGCAAATCCAGAGGCCAGCTGCCCAGGAGGGTTTGGTAGAGGATCAGTTCATCGCCCGCCGAGGGGGCGTCGGGGTGCTGGCGCAAGGGTGCGGCCAACAGTCGCCAGCTGGCCACCTGACGGGCATACCAGGGAGCCCGCTCACTGAGCAGGGCCAGGCGCGCGCGGCTGTCTTCGCCGCGCTTGTGGTCATGGGTGGCGCTGGTCAGCAGGTTGTCGGGGAAGCTCTCCAGGCGCTGCTGGCAAGCGCTGTGGAAGGCCGAGATCGGCGCGCTGAACTGTTCGCTGTTGAAGCCCACGTCATTGCGCGCCAGGAGCACCGCCGAGCGGTAGAAGGCGGTGTCTTCCACGGCCTTGGCCGCGGCTGGCGAAGTCAGTTGCTGGAAGCGCACGCAGGCGTGGCGCAACAACTTGCGCGCCCGGCCCGGTGGCTGCCGGCGCCAGCCCTGGCCACCGAGCCAGCGTTCCAGGCAGTCCAGCACCGGCCAGTCGGCCTCGCTCAGGCTGCCTCGGGCACCGTCGATGGCCTGCTGGAAAAACAGCTGGTCCTGGGGGCCGCGGCCCTGGGCGCTGATGTAGGTGCGATACACCGCAAAGTGCACGATCAGCTCCTGCAGCGCCCGGCGGATGGCCCCCAGGGTCAGGTCGCGGCTCATCAGGTCCAGCCGTGCCACTTGCAGCAGCACCTGGGCCACGTTTTCAAAGTCGCCGGCCAGGGAACCGTTGAGGATCTGCCGGCGTGCCAGCAGGGCTTCCTCGCCGAATTGCGGCGAACGCTGACTGTGCCGGCTCCAGAGTTCCGCCAGCAGCGGCTGGCCGTCGGGCGCCTGTTGCAACAGCGACAGCTGGTTCATGAATTCGTAGCCGGTGCTGCCGTCCACGCCCCAATCGCGATGCAGGGTCTCGCCAGGGCCGAGGATCTTCTCGACGTAGATCGGCAGGTGCTGCCCCGGGCGCAGGCGGTCGACCCGGCGCCGCAGCTTGCGGCAGTAACCCCGGGGATCGGCCAGGCCGTCGATGTGGTCGATGCGCAGGCCATCCACCAGATTTTCTTCGATCAGCTGGAAGATCTTGGCGTGGGTCGCTTCGAACACGGCCGGGCGTTCGACCCGCAGCCCCCCCAGTTCATTGACGTCGAAGAAGCGTCGCCAATTGATGTCATCGGCCGCGGTGCGCCAGCTGGCCAGGCGGTAGCTCTGTTGTTCCAGCAACTGATGCAGACGGGTGAAACCGTCGGCCTGGCGCGAGTCGTAGCGTTGCAAGTGGGCGTCGATGGCCTGGCGTACTGACGGCTGCTGCAGTTGGTGTGCCAGGGCCTGTTGCAGGGGGCGGGCCTGGGTATGGGCGTCGCTGTTGAAGCGCAGCGCAGCAAAACCGTCGGCCAGGGACTTCAGGGCGGCGCTGGACTCGGCGTCCAGCGGCTCGGGGAGGCGCAGCAGTTGTGCGTAGTCCCAGGGGCAGATGGGAAAGTGGTGTTCATGGTGCTGCACATGAAAGCCACCCAGCTCGTCGTCCAGTTGCAGCTTCAAGCTGCCTTCCTGCAGCGCCACGCCATAGTCGCTGCCAAGGAACGGCAGGAGCAGTTGGCCTTCCATCAGCGGGTCCGCCGAGTGCCACTGGATATCGAAGAATTCGCCATAGGGGCTCAGGCGCCCCCATTGCAGCAGGTCCAGCCACCAGGGGTTGTCGCTGCCGCCCACGGCCATATGGTTGGACACGATGTCGAGGATCAGACCCATTTCATGTTGACGCAGGGCCGCCACCAGACGCCGCAGGGCCGCTTCGCCCCCCAACTCCGGGTTGACCCGGGTCGGGTCAACCACGTCATAGCCGTGCTGGGAGCCGGCTCGGGCCCAGAGCAGGGGGGAGGCATAGAGATGGCTGATGCCCAGGCGAGCGAAGTAGGGCACCAGGGGCACGGCGTCATCGAGGGTGAAGCCTTGATGAAACTGCAGGCGCAGGCTGGCCCGCAGCAAGGGCAGGGACGGCAAGGTCATCGGTCACGCTCAAGGGCTTGTTGCCGGGCGCAGGCCAGCAGTTCCAGGCGCCGGGCGGCATCGCTGTCGTCCAGCAGGCGCCGGCTGGCACTGGCCAGGCGCCGGCGCCAGTTGGGATGGCTGTCGAGGGTGCCGGGCAGGTTGGCCTGCTCGTCGATGCCCAGGGCATCTTCCAGGGGCAGCAGCACCAGGGGCGCGCGGGTATGGCCGAGAAAGCGCACGCTGGCGTCCAGCACTTGATCGGCTTCGTGGGCCTCTTGGTGAAAGTTCTGTGGGTCCCTTGCCAGGGCCTGGCGCAGGCCGTCACGTTCGCGCTGGCGGTGTTCGCGCCATTGCCGCGCCCCTTGTTCATCCACCATGCCCAGGTGCAGGTTCCAGTCGATGTCGCGGCCCTGCCACCAGCCGTTGAGGGTCGGCAGATCGTGGGTGCTGGTGGTGGCCAGGGCGTTGTCCGGCCAGTCCAGGATCGGCTTGAAGTGGCAGCCGTGATCCTGTTCGAACAAAAGCACGCGCATGCCGAGCATGGCCCGGGCGGCGAGTTTTTCCCGCAAGCCGTCGGGCACCGTCCCCAGGTCCTCGCCGAGGACAATGGCCTGGTGCCGATGGGATTCCAGGGTCAGCAGGCGCAGCAGATCGTCCACTGGGTAATACAGGTAGGCGCCGTCGCTGGGAGGCGCCCCCAGAGGAATCACCCAGAGCCGTTGCAGGCCCATCACATGGTCGATGCGCAAGCCGCCGGCATGGGCGAAGTTGGCTCGGAGCATTTCGATGAAGGCGCGAAAACCATGGCGCTGCAAACCTTCGGGAGAGAAGGCCGAGATGCCCCAACCCTGGCCCTGGCGATTGAGACTGTCCGGTGGCGCACCCACGGTCAGGGCTGCCAGCAACTGCTCCTGGCGGCTCCAGGCCTGGCTGCCGCCGCCGTCGGCGCCCACCGCCAGGTCGGCGATCAGGCCGATGCCCATGCCGCTGCTGCGGGCCGCGCTCTGCGCCCGTTCCAGGCTGCGGGCGATCAGCCATTGGCAGAAGGCATGGAAGCCGATTTCATGAGCCTGCTCCTCGGCGAACCGGGCCAGGGCCGGGCTCGCCGGGTTGCGCCAGTGTTGCGGCCAGTGGCGCCAGTCCGGGTCTTCGCCGCGGGCGGCGCGCTCGGCCTGGATGGCTTCGAAGCGGCAGTGGTTTTCCAGGGCTTCGCCGGCGCTGCGCCGATAGCTGGCGAAGTCCTCGTGCAAGGGGTGCTGGCCATGGCAGAAGCCTTCGTACAAGGCGCGCAGCGCTTGCTGTTTGGCCTGGGCCGCCTGGGGCCAATCGATCAGCGGTTGCTGTTCCAGTGCCTGCAACGTCTCGCCAAGGCCACAGGATTCGATGGCGCTGCGCCAGGCGCGGTCGCCGAGAATGGCCCCGGGAGCGGCATACAGGCTGTTGAGAAACAGCCGGCTGGAGGGCGAATAGGGGCTGTAGCGTTGAGGGTCGCTGCTGAACATGGCATGCAGCGGACTGATGGCCAGGGCATCGGCGCCGCGCTCGGCGGCTTGCCGGGCCAGCTCTTCCAGCGCCTGGGTGTCGCCGAATCCGCCGTCACCGGGGCGGCGCAAGGCATACAACTGGACACTCAGGCCCCAGGCACGCGGGGTGGGCTGGGCCACGGCGTCGGCCACGCTGTAGCAGCGTTCGGGGGCCACCGCGAGGATGAAGTGTTCCTCCTCGATGCGCACCGAGTGGTAACCCACCGGGATCTGTCCTGGCAGTACGCTCTGTTCATCGAGCAGCAACGACAAAGGTTCGCCATTTTCCAGTTCGATGGCACAGCGGGTCCCGGGGGCGAAGTACCGAGCCAGGTCCAGGCCCTGGCCGACGTCGGCGGTCAGCAGCGGTGGCAGGTGTCGGCTTTGCTGCAGCTGGTGTAACTGCTGCAGGCTGTCGGCGATTTCCTGGTCGCTGTCGGCGGGGTGGCCAAGGCCTGCCAGCACGGCCCGCAACACCCGAGCCTCAACTTTTTGCGGCCGGCCGTTGGCGTCGGTCCAGTCCACTGCCAGGCCGGCGCGGCTGGCGAGTATTTCCAGTTGCGCATCGCTCATAGGCGTTCTCCATGGGGGGCGGTGGGGCAAGGCCCGCTGTCCAGTTGCACCAGTACGCTGAAGGCCGGTAGCCAGCCCTGCTGCCAGTGCTCAAGGGTGTGCGGTGGGTGTTCGAACCAGAGTTGCGCTGTTGCTTCGGGCTCCAGCTCGACCCGGTGCGGGCTGAGGTTGAGGTCGATGCGCAGCAGGCTGCCGTCTCCCAGGCGCCAGCGTGCGCTCAGGGCACCTTCGGCCAGCACTTGGGTGTCCATGGCCTGGGCACCGGGCAGGCGCGGGATCAACTCGCGGTGGCGGATACGCAGCAGGCTGCGGTACAGCTCACGGGTCGTCTCGGCCTGTTTCGACTGGGGCAGGGGGCGTGACGCCTGGAAGGTCGAGAGGGCGTTGGGATCAGGGATGCGCTGGCGCTGCGCGGCGTCGGCAAAGGCGCTGAAGGCGGCGAACTCGTTGCGCCGGCCTTGGCGCACGGCCTCGGCCAGTTCCCCCTGATGGCTGGTGAAGAACAGGAACGGCTCCTGGGCCGCCACTTCATCCCCCATGAACAGCAACGGAATCATCGGTGACAACAGCAGCAACACCGTGGCCGCCTGCAGGGCCTGGGTCGGCGCCAGTTGGTTGAGGCGCTCGCCGAAGGCCCGGTTGCCGATCTGGTCGTGGTTCTGCAGGAACAGCACAAAGGCGCTGGGGGGCAGGTGGCCGCTGGGTTCGCCCCGGGGTTCGCCGTGGCGGTTGGCATGGCCCTGGAAAGCGAAGCCCTGGCTCAGGCAGCGGGCCAGTTGCGCGGTGGGTTCGTCGGCGAAGTCGGCGTAATAGGCGTCGGTTTCTCCGGTGAGCAGCACGTGCAGAGCGTTGTGCCCGTCGTCGTTCCACTGGGCGTCGAAACCCCGTTGCAGCAGGCTGGCCTGGTTGAACTCGTTTTCCAGGTTGAGCCACACATGGCGCGAAGCCGGCACCGCCTGGCGTACTCGCTGGGCCAGTTCATGGAGGAAGTCCGGGTCGTCGATGGCGTGCACGGCGTCCAGGCGCAGGCCGTCGAAACGGTAGTCCAGCAGCCACATCAGGGCGTTGTCGATGAAAAAGTCGCGCACCTGTCGCCGGCGAAAGTCGATGGCCGCGCCCCAGGGAGTGTGCAGATCCTCCCGGAAGAAACCCTTGGCGTAGCGTTGCAGGTAGTTGCCGTCGGGGCCGAAGTGGTTGTAGACCACGTCGAGGATCACCGCCAGGCCCAGGCCGTGGGCGGCGTCGATCAGGGCCTTGAGGTCGTCGGGAGAACCATAGGAGGCTTCCGGGGCATAGGGCAGGACGCCGTCGTAGCCCCAGTTGCGCTCGCCGGGAAACTCCGCCAGGGGCATCAGCTCGATGGCGGTCACCCCCAGGTCCACCAGCGCCGGCAGGGCCTGCTGCACCGCCTTGTAGCCGCCCATGACGCCGACATGCAGTTCGTAGATCACCGCCTCGTGCCAGGGCCGGCCACGCCACTGTGGCTGCTGCCAGGGGTAGACGTTGTGGTCGACCACCAGGCTGGGGCCATGTACATCGCCGTCCTGGGCCCGGGAGGCCGGGTCCGGCACCTGGATCTGCCGATCGAGGGTGAAGCGGTAGCGGCTGCCCGCCTGGCAACGTGCCTGAATCACGAACCAGCCGTCAGCTTCGGCCAGCATCGGCAGTGACCGGCCGTCCGTCAGTTCCACGCAGACCTCACGGACATCCGGGGCCCACAGGGCGAACCGGGTGTGTTCGCTGTCCAGCATCACTGCGCCATGGGTCCAGCTGTGCCGGGTGCTTGATGGCATCGATCCAGGCCCCCTTACTGTCTGGCAGCCTGCCCCAGGGCCTTGGCCACCAGTTGTTCGTAGAGTTCGGCGTAGGGTTCCACCGCCTTGCACCAGTTGAACGGGGCCGCCATGGCCCGGCAGCGCATGGCGTTGAGCAGCGCCGGATAGGCGAAGACCTTGAACGCCCGGGTCAGGGCTTCCTGGTAGCTGGCGACCGTGGATTCGTCGAAGAGGAAACCGGTGACACCATTCTCGATGGTGTCCGCCAGGCCGCCGGTGTTGCGCGCCACTGGCAGCGAACCAAAGCGCTGGGCGTACATCTGGCTCAGCCCGCAGGGCTCGTAGCGCGACGGCATGAGCAGGAAGTCGCTGCCGGCGAACATGCGCCGGGCATCGGTTTCATTGAAGCCGATATTGACCCCGATGCGCCCGGGAAAGCGCCGGGCCAGGGCCCGCATGGATTGTTCCTCTTCCGGTTCGCCGCGCCCGATGATGGCGATCTGGCCGCCGCTGGCGACGATGAATTCGGCCACGCCCTCGGTGAGGTCCAGACCCTTCTGGTAGACCAGCCGCGAGACCACGGCGAACAGCGGGCCGTTGCTGGCGTCAAGCCCGAACATTTGCCGCACATGGGCGGCGTTGGCCGCCTTGCCGTCCCAGTCGCCCATGCTGAAGGGGCAGAACAGGTGCGCATCGGTGGCCGAGTCCCAGCTTTCGTCGATGCCATTGGGGATGCCACTGAGCAAACCTTGCTGGGTCTTGCTGGCGAGAAAACCGTCGAGTCCGCAACCGAAGGTTGGGGTGGTGATTTCCTGGGCGTAGGTGGCGCTCACGGTGGTGATGTGGCTGGCGTAGGCCATGCCGGCCTTGAGGAACGACAGCTTGCCGTAGAACTCCATGCCTTCTTGTTGCAGGGCGTGTTCGGGAATGCCCAGTTCCGGGCACGAGGCCAGGCTGACCACGCCTTGGTACGCCAGGTTATGGATGGTGAACAGCGTCGGCGTGCGCTGCCCGCGCCAGTGCATGTAGGCCGGGGCCAGGCCGGCGGGCCAGTCGTGGGCGTGCACCAGATCGGGGCACCAGTGGATTTGTGCCAGGTTGGCGGCGATGTCGGCAGCGGCCAGCCCCAGGCGGGCAAAGCGAATGTGGTTGTCGGGCCAGTCGCGGCCATTGTTGGCGCCGTAGGGCGAGCCTTCGCGCTCGTACAGCTCCGGGCAGATCAGCACATAGATCACCAGGCCGTCGGGCATGTCCATGCGCCCGATCTTGCAGGCCGGCAACGCCGCGTGGCCCCCCAGCTCGCCGATGATATGGATGGGGTTCTCGCTGTGCAGCACCTGGGGATAGCCGGGGATCAGCACCCGCACATCGTGCAGGTGGGCCATGGCCCGGGGCAGGGCAGCGGAGACGTCGCCGAGACCGCCGGTCTTCACCAGGTCGGCGATTTCCGAGGTGACGAACAGCACCCGCTTGCGGTTGGGGTTCTGACGAGCCAGCGGCAGTACGGTCTTGCCTCCAGGGATGGAAATCGCCTGGGGGGCACGTTCACCGGCCTGCTGTTGAGGATGCTCTCCCTGAGTGTCCAATGCGGCGCTGATCATAGGTCTCTCCCGTTTTATTGATCTGTTCTGGTGACTCAAGCGCTACTGTCGGGCCATTCCTGTGGCCGGGCGCAATCGCGCCACACATCGATCAGCCTGAGCTGCTCGAGCGCTGCAGCAGAAAGGATGGAGGAGCCGTTGCAAGGAATGCACCAGTGGCAGCGGCCCTACCTTTAACCTGACCTTGGGCCGAAGCGAAAAGTTTCGACTTTTTCAATGCAAAAGTGACCGCTCGGTCACGATGCGAAAAGCAGTCTAGGACAGAACCTAGAGCGGTGCCGGGCGGGGCGGGGTTTTCCCCCGGGGCGGGAGTTGGACAACGGATTTATCCCGACGAAAGGTCGGTCGTGCACCGCCGCAGAGCGGGGGCGAAATGGCCTCGGCGCGAAAACGGTGAGGGCGCGCGAGGGGGTGGTGCAGGCACCTGGCGGCCTTGCCCGAAAATGGGCAAGGCCGCCGCGGGAGAGGCTTGCGGTGTTGCGCTTAGTTGAGCGGACGGATCGGCTGGCCGGCGTGCCAGGCCTGCAGGTTCTCGATCATCTGGGTGAAGAACTGCCGGTAGTTCTGCTGGCTGACATAGCCGATATGGGGTGTGGCCAGGACATTGGGCAGGCGCCGGAACGGATGGTCGGCGGGCAACGGCTCGCGGGCGAACACATCCAGAGCGGCTCCCGCCAGGCGGCCCTGCTCCAGGGCGGCGATCAAGGCCGCCTCATCGACGATCGGGCCCCGGGCGGTGTTGACCAGCAAGGCCTCGGGCTTCATCCAGCCCAGGGCCTGGGCGTCCACCAGACCACGGCTGCGTTCGCTGAGTACCAGGTGCACCGAGAGCATGTCGGCCTGCTCGAACAGCTCCTGTTTGCTGACCAGGGTTGCCCCGGCGATGGCCGCGCGCTCGGCGGTGAGGTTTTCGCTCCAGGCAATGACCCGCATGCCGAACACCTGGCCGAACTGCGCCACCCGCTGGCCGATGCTGCCCAGGCCGAGAATGCCCAGGGTCTTGCCGTGCAAGTCGCCCCCCAGGCCCTGTTGCCAATGGCCGGCGCGCAGGGCATTGGCTTCATTGAGCAGATTGCGGGTCAGGGCCATGAGCAGGGCCCAGGTCAGTTCCGGAGCGGCGTGCTTGTAACTGTCGGTGCCGCAGACCTGGACCCCCAGGGCCGTGGCGGCCTTGAGGTCGATGGCGGCGTTGCGCATGCCGCCGGTCAGCAGCAATTTGAGCCGGGGCAGGCCTTGCAGCAGGGCTGCGTCGAACACTGTGCGCTCGCGCATCAGGCAGATCACCTGGAAGGGCTGCAGACGCTGGATCAGCGTGGCGTGGTCCGCCGGGTAGTCATGCAGGAAGCTGACCTGGCCAATGCCTTGCAGCACCGACCAGTCCACCACGTCGCGGGCCACGTCTTGCCAATCATCGATGACCGCAATCTGTACAGCCATGTTCAGGCTCCTTTCTGGGGGACGGTTCAGGTGGCCTGGCAGGGCCTGTTGACGCAGCCGATCATGTCGCAGATTGGCCTCGGGTTCCATTTACAAAAGCCATGGTTAACGGTGTAGGAGCCGGCTTGCCGGCAAAGAGGTCTGTGAAGTGGGCGTTTGTCGTGAGGGCGCTTTCGCTGGCAAGCCAGCTCCTACGGGGGGGCGTGTGCGTGGGCGTGGTTCAGCCTAGCCAGCCCAGGGTCAGCCACACCAGCACGGCGTAGCGGGCGCCCTTGGCCAGGCTGACGATCAGCAGGAAACGCTTGAGGGGTTCGCCCATGACGCCTGCCACCAGGGTCAGTGGATCGCCGATCACGGGCATCCAGCTCAGCAGCAGCGTCCAGTGGCCGTAGCGCTGGTAGTGCACCCGGGCCCGCTCCAGGTGACGCGGGCTGACGGGAAACCAGCGACGGTCCTTGTAGGTGTCAAGGCGCCGCCCCAGCCACCAGTTGACCAGGGAGCCCAGGACGTTGCCCAGGGTCGCCACCAGCCAGAGCCCGAGTACCGCCAGTTGGCTGTTGTGCAGCAGGCCGACCAGCAGTGCTTCCGACTGCAGGGGCAGCAGGGTGGCGGCGGCGAAGGCGGCGAGAAACAGGCCGAGGTAGGCGCTGGCGATCAACGGGCCGGGTAGTCCGCTACTACGACATCCTGGCCGTCACGGGTCAGGCCGATGACCTGGAAGGCCTCGGCGCCCATGCCGTCCATTTCCATGCCGGGGGAACCCATGGGCATGCCCGGGGCGGCGATGCCCAGCAGGTCGTTGCGCTTGCGCAGGGCCAGGACCTGTTCAGCGGGGACATGGCCTTCGACGAATTTGCCGTCGATCACCGCGGTGTGACAGGACCCCAGGCGCGGGGCGACACCCAAGCGCTGCTTGACCGCGCTCATGTTGCTTTCCACGTGGTCGGTGACGGCAAAACCGTTGTCCTGCAGGTGCTCGATCCACTTTTTGCAGCAGCCGCAGTTGGCGTCGCGGTGCACGTCGATGGGGATCAGTTCGCCAGCCTGAGCCAGGGAGCCGATCAGCAGGGCGGACAGGGCCGCCAGACGCAGTGAAGTTTTCATCGAAAGTCTCGTTGTCGCTGTTGAATAAGGGGCGCTGGCAGGGCCGGGCCCCGCGGGTGCGCGCTCGGGGTGGTGCATTTTGCGGTTTTTTTTGCCAGCTGCCGGGGGCTTTTGTTTCAAGTTGATACCAAGCTCCGGGAGCGGATGAAGGGTTCTAGAATCACATCCGTCACCGCAAAACCAGACAGGCGCCGTTGTCCGGGGCGTCATCGTTGCGGGCGTAGTCAGCGGTCCGCGCCTTGCAGGCCGACCACCAGGGCCTTGACGAGGGTGCGTCGGGACGGGGTGTGCCTTGAGGTAGGGAGCGGCATGGCAGGCTTTCAGTCGGTCAGCGGATTGGAGGGGACTCTAATCAGCGCTGGCTGTCAGGAAACTGAGGCGGGCATTACAGATTTGTCAGTCGCCCGGGTGCTCCAGACGTTGCTTGAGATTGCCCAGGGCCTGGGTCGAAAGCTGCTCCATGCGCGCCCGCAGGCTGCTTAGTTGCAGGTCGGTGCAATAGTCCAGTGTGTGCCGCAACAGCGTGCCGTCGCCTTGCTTGTTCAGTTGGTAATGGACAGTGCCGTCCAGGGCCGCGGAGCTGAAGACGACCTTGAACTCTTTGGGAAATACCGCGATCAGCACGCGATAGCTCATGGGGATCTGTACCCCGAGGAGATTCATGACTTCGCTGAAGCGGTGACCCGTCGGCAGCGAGCCACACAGGCCGGTGTCGGCCCGCAGGCTGGATGGGTGCCACTCCGGCCAGCGCTCCGGTTGGGTGACGTAGTAATAGACAGTGTCGATTCCGGCCTGGATATACAGTTCATGGCTGATGCGCTCTTGCAGCAGATGTGATTGGCGCTGGCCCATGTTGCCCCCCACTTCCTTGTGACCTGAGGCTGCAAATATAGCCCCGCCGTGGCGCGTCGCCAGCGGCGGGGGCCGACCGTTCAGCGGACTTTGAAGCGGCCCATCAGGTGGCTGACCCGGGCATTGGCCTGCAACAGGCTCTGGGTATTGCTTTCACCGGCCCGGGCACTCTCCACCAGCTCCTCGACCATGTGTCGGATGCTGACCATGCTGCGGTTGATCTCCTCGGTCACCGCGCTCTGCTGTTCGGCAGCGGTGGCGATCTGGGTGCTCAGACTGTTGATCTGATTCACCGAGTCGGCCATTTCATCCAGACCGCTGTTGACCCGGGCCGTGGCGTCCGCCGCGGACTGGCAACTGGCCTGGGTGTTTTCCATGGCGCTGACCGAGGAGCTCACTCCCTGGGTCAGGCGGCTGAGCATTTCGTTGATCTGCGAGGTGCTGTCCTGGGTCCGTGCGGCCAGGGCCCGGACCTCATCGGCGACCACGGCAAAGCCCCGTCCCTGTTCCCCGGCCCGGGCCGCCTCGATGGCGGCGTTGAGGGCCAGCAGGTTGGTCTGCCCGGCAATGGCACCGATCACCCCGAGGATCTCGGTGATGCGTTGAGCGTCGGCTTGCATGGCCTCGACCTTGTGGGTGGCATCAGCCACTTCGTCGATCAGCGCGATGACACTGCCGGAGGCTTCGCCTACGACGACCCGCGAGTGTTCGGCATGCTCGTTGGCGCGCCGGGTGAAGTCCGCGGTCTGGGCGGCGTTGGCCGCGACACTGTCGGCCGTGCTGCTCATCTCGGTGATGGCGGTCACTGTCTGATCGGTTTCCGAGGCGTGCCGCATCAGTATCTGTTGGCTGTGGGCCGAGGTCTGCTGCAACTGCGCCAGGCTGCCGGCCATGGCTTCGGTGGCCTGGGTGACTTCGCCGATCATGTTCTGCAGGTACTGGATGAAGTGGTTGACCGAGTGACCGATGGCCCCCAGTTCGTCCTCGGCGCGGATCACGATGCGTCGGGTCAGGTCGGCGTCACCGGTGGCCAGTGCATCGATATTGCCCTTGAGGATCTTCATCCGCTGCACCAGTTGGCGGATCGCATAGACCTGCAGCAGCACCAGCAGGATCACCATGGGGATCTGCAACAGGCTCAGGGTGCTCAGCACGTCGTCGCGCTGGGCAGTGATCAGGTGGGTGGGCAGGGCGCTGGCGAGGAACCAGGGGGTGCCTTCAATGGCGCGCATGAAGAAGGTGCTGGGCACCCCGGCGTTATCGAACTCGATGCGTTGCGCGTTGTTGTCGCGACGTTCCAGGGCGCTTTGGACCTGGGCCGCGAAGGGCGAGCCGGCAGCCAGTTCGCGGATGTTCTTCAGCACGATCGGGCCGTTGATCCGCGAGCTGTTGCTGATGATCTTGCCGTCGGCTTCGACGATCAGCATCTCGGCGTCGAGCTCCTTCTCCTGACGGGCCACCAGATCGTTGAAGAAACCCAGGGTGACGTCGATGGTGGCCACGCCCCAGGGCTGGCCGTCGCGACGGATGGCCATGGCGCAGTTGGTGCGCGGCTCGGCGCTGGCGTCGTCCTTGTAGGCCGCGGCCCAGGCGCACTGGCCGGGAGCGGTCTGCATGCCGCCCTTGTACCAGGACTGGTCGTAGTAGTTGGGCGCCGGGTCGCTGTTCCAGAAGGTGTTGACCACCAGCTTGCCGGACGCATCACGGTGCCAGAAGGTGCTGTGCTTGTTGCGCTCCGGGGTGCGCTGGCCGGGCAGGGGCCAGATCCCGCCGCCGAAGACCTTTTGCTCGCCGTACTGGTCCACCAGGCCCGGCAGGACCTTGTCGATGCTGTCGCTGTCGAGCAGGGGGATGGTCTGGGTGATGCTGCGTTGCTGGGCCTGGACCTTGTTCAACTCGCCCTGAATGCGCTGCGCCACTTCGGCGATGCGATTGAGGGCCACTTGCTCCTCGGTATGGCGCAGCTTGGGCGCCACCAGTTGGCTGATTCCCATGACCGTGAGCACCAGCATCAGGACAATGAACAGGACCAGAAAGAGCGTGTAGCGGGCTTGAATCGTGCGCAAAGCGGGCATGGGACCTGTCCTTACCGAGCGTTTTTTATTATTTGGAGAGGGTGAGCCTTGTCAGGGCATCCACAGGATGTCGGCGCGGTTTTTGTGCTCTTTAGTACGTTCGTCCAAAAAAGTTGGGTGGTGTTTAAAAAAGCTGTCGCAGGTGACACGCAGGAGGGGCCGACAGCGGCTGAACGGTTCAATCGTGAGCATGAAAAGATGACGATTTGAAGGTTGCGCAAACAGCCGGCGCCGCTTAAATCGGGCCTTTGGGCTAATTGTGTCGAGTTTGTACAAAAATTGTAAATTGCGGAAATAAAGCGTTGTTGGGAAGTCGTCCTGGCGTTGATACTTGCGCCCATTCAGATGATTCAACACGGTTTGCGCCCAGTTTCAGACGCTAGACAAGACTTTTCCGGTCTTCTCTGAGCCAGGCTGAACAGGGGGATTGGCAAGCCGGACTACAGGAGTGTCAGCATGGCAATCGGATACGTTGGAGGCTGGACCAGCAAGGCGGGTCTGTTGGTTCAGGACGGCGGTGGCAGCGGTTCTTCCAAGCCGGTCTCGCAAAGTGCCAAGGTACGGCAGATGTTGAGCCTGGTGGGAAGCAACCCCACCGTGCTGGATATCCGCAAGATGGACCAGTTGAAGCTTCACAAGCAGATCAAGGGTTTCGACCCGACCAACGTGACCACCAAGTCCCTGGGTGGCATGAGCACCTTTCTCAAGAACAATGGCCTGATTTCTGACATCACCGCGCTGAACCTGATCAACGCCGGCGACAAGTTCGACCGTTTCGGCATTCCGAAGAACCCGGATGAGCCGTTCAATGCTCTTGAGTACTTTGCGATGAAGCTCGATGACATCCAGAGCAACAACATCAAGGGCAACAAGTACGCCAACTACCTCGTTCCCGAGTACAAGAAGGCGATCTACGTTCTGCAGAGCCTGCAGAGCTATGGCAAGGGCAACGGCACCACGGTGACCGACAAGAACGTTTCCGCCAAAGCCTGACCCACCAACGGCGCGCGCTCCCTGGTCGAGCCCGCGCCGCGTTCCCTGCGTCAGCGATCCAGCAGCGCCATCACCTCCTCGGTGTACCGGGGGCCGGCGGTGGTCTGCGGGCTGAAGATTGCCTCCAGCGAAGTCAGTTCCCCGGCACTCAGGCGGATCTGCAGCGCTGCCACGTTTTCCTCCAGATAGCGCCGTTGCTTGGTTCCGGGAATCGGAATCAGGTAGTCGCCCTGAGCCAGTACCCAGGCCAGGGCCAGTTGCCCGGCACTGACCTGTTTGTCCGCCGCCAGTTGCTGCACCTGCGCCACCAGTTGCAGGTTGCGCTGGAAATTCTCGCCTTGGAAACGTGGGTTGGAGCGCCGGAAGTCATCGGCGGCAAAGTCGTCAGGGCTTTTCAGGGCGCCCGTCAGAAAGCCTCGACCCAGAGGGCTGTAGGGGACAAAGGCGATCCCCAGGCGCTGACAGGCGGCCAGGCAGCCGTTGTCTTCCTGGTCCCGGCTCCATAGCGAGTATTCACTTTGCAGGGCGCTGATGGGGTGTACCTTGTGGGCGCGCTCCAGGGTGCTTGCCGACGCTTCACTCAAGCCCAGGTAGCGCACCTTGCCGGCCTTGACCAGTTCCGCCATGGCGCCGACGGTCTCTTCGATGGCCACGTCCGGGTCGACCCGATGCAGGTAATACAGGTCCAGGGTGTCCACGCCCAGGCGCCGCAGGCTGCCGTCGATGGAAGCACGCACGTATTCGGGACGGCCGTTGACGCCGCGGGCATCCGCGTCGCCCGGATCGCGGACGATGCCGAACTTGCTGGCCAGGAACACTTGCTGACGCTTGCCGCGAATCGCCTGGCCGATCAATTCCTCGTTGCTGTGGGGACCGTACATATCGGCGGTGTCCAGCAGGTTGATCCCCAGTTCCAGGGCTCGGTGCAAGGTGGCGATGGCCTCCTTGGGGTCGTTGCCGGTGGTATAGAAATCGCTCATGCCCATGCAGCCCAGGCCAATGGCGGAAACCTGTGGACCCTGATGGCCAAGTTGTCGAGTGTGCATTGCCGATTACTCCGATGAGTGGGGAAGAGCGCTCAGTTTGCTACTCGACAAAAGACCTATAAACCAGCTAAAAGCGCTATCACTATTATCATTATCTAAATAATCGCGAGCCTGTTTCATGGACCGTTTCAACGCCATGCGCGTCTTCACCCGGATTGTCGAGCTGGGCGGTTTCGCCAGGGCCGCCGAGGATCTGCACATGCCGGCAGCCTCGGTCACCATCCTGATCAAGCAACTGGAAGCTCACCTGGGTGTGCAGCTTTTGCACCGCACCACCCGCCAGGTCCGCCCCACCCTGGACGGCGCCGCCTATTACCAGCGCTGCGTGCGCCTGCTGGCGGACCTGGAGGAGGCCGAAGCGGCCTTCTCGGTCACCCGGCACAACCCGCGGGGGCTCTTGCGCATCGATATGCCGGTGGGAATCGGTCGGCTGATCGTGATTCCCGCGTTGCCGGAGTTCTCTGCCCGCTACCCGCTGATCGAACTGGAGATCGGCCTCAATGACCGCCCCGTGGATCTGATCCGTGAGGGGGTGGATTGCGCCTTGCGGGGCGGCCCGGCCCTGGACGACAGCCTGGTGGCCCGACCGCTGGTGCAATTGCAACAAGTGACGTGCGCCAGCCCCGGCTACTTGCAGCAGCGGGGAACGCCCCAGTCGCCGGCAGACCTGGAAGGGCATCGGATGGTGGAGTATTTCTCCAGCGTCAGCGGCAAACGTTATGGTCTGGAGTTCTACATCGATGGCCAGTTGCGCCCGATGGAGTTGCCCAAGCAGGTGGCGGTCAACAGTGCCGACGGCTACCTGGCGGCCTGCGAAGCCGGTTACGGACTGGTGCAGACGCCGTATTACAACGTTGCCCGACAGTTGCGGGCCGGAGTCTTGCGAGAGGTCCTGGAGGATTTTCCGGTGCCGTCGCTGCCGCTGACCGCCATGTATCCGCCCCAGCGTCATCTGTCCACCCGGGTGCGGGTGTTCGTCGACTGGCTGCTGGAGTTGTTCGCCCGCCCTGGCAATGGCACCTCGCGACCCTGAAGGCTTGCCGCAAAGAGCAGAACGCCCGCGGCGGGGCGGGCGTTGGCTGGGGGAGTGGCAGATTCAGCGGGGCCGATGAACTGGCCGGATGACTCAGCGGTGGTAGTAGCCCGGGCCGCCGTCGTAGTAACGGTGATGCCCGCCATCGCGGGGCATGATGATGCAGCCTGACAGGGTCAGGATTGCCAGCAGGGGAATCAGCAGTGTGATTCGACGGAACATTTCTCAATCCTCAAAGGGCACGGGGAACTCGACAGGACGATGAAGGAGAAAAATCTCCTTCGCGCCTGTACCATGTGACCCCGATTTCCCCGGCGCATCCCCGAATCCGGGTATGTGCTTGGCATCGTTCTTGATACACAGCGGATACATTTTCAGCTTCAGGACCCCGCAATGACCCAGTCACAACGCTTGAAATACTCGATCCTGATTTCCCTGGTGGTACTGGGGATCATGCTTGGCCTTTCCTACCTGCAGAACCACGGCGTCATCAGCGAAAAACTGTTCCAGTACATCGCCATTGGTGTGGCGGTGGTCGTGGTGGTGATCAATGGCGTGATGCGCCGCAAGGTCAAGCCCTGAACCGTGGCTCGACCGTCTCAGGAGAGACCGTCGAGCACCGCTGCGGCCTGCTGGTGCAGGCTGTAGCTCTTGTCGGCATTGAGGGTCAGGACGCCCTCGGTGCACAGGCGCTTCAAGACTTCTCGGACGCTTAGAAACGACAGCGGAATATCCAGTTCCAGCAGTTGACTGTGAACCCCCCGCACACCCAGGGAGCGCTCGCTCTGGGCTGCTGTGAGCAGGGCGTCGATGACTTTCAGGCGAATCAGACTGGTGCGCAGGCCAAAGCTTTTCAGCAGGTGCTTGATTCGTTCATTACTGTTGCGCTCGGCGTTCTTGCCGAAGACACCGGCGCCGGCATTCAGGGAAGGCGTGTTGTTCACGGTGATGCCGTCCATTGGCAGTTGCGGGTTGTACATGCAAAAACTCCTTATCAGAGCCTTATCAGGAAAAGAATGATGGGTGCTCTAGTAACTAGACGTACGAGCACGGCAAATCATGAAGCCCAGGATGTAGAAAATTTGTCGGTATCAAGTTGCTGACATGTCATTGGCCGGTCCGTGCCGACCTCTTGGGGGTAATTTTTTCTGCGCTGATTCGTCCATAGGGTCAGGCAGGCGTCGGTTGATCCGTGCGCGGCTGGATTCCCAGACTGGCGGCGTTGCCAAACCCTTCCTGCACACCAGTCCTGGTTCTGTATTTTTGCATCAGGAGTCGGCGTGATCATTTCCAGGCAGTTACCGCATTTTTGCCTTGCAGCCCTGTTTCTAAGTTTCAGTTGCGGTGCCTACGCACTGGCGCAGCCTGAACAGACCCGTGCCGAGATTCGCCGCACTAGCTTTGGTGTCCCGCATATCCGTGCCAGCGACGAGCGCGGCCTGGGCTACGGCATCGGTTACGCCTACGCCCAGGACAATCTGTGCCTGATGGCCAATGAAGTGCTGACGGTGAACGCCGAGCGGGCCAAGTACTTCGGTGCCGAAGGCCAGACTCTGGAGCAACGGGACAACCTGAGCAGCGATGTGTTTTTCAGTTGGCTGAACACGCCCCAGGCGGTAGCCGGCTTCTGGCAGGCACAGACCCCGGCGGTGCGTGAGCGCATGCAGGGTTATGTTGAGGGCTACAACCGCCAGTTGGCGGAGCGCCGGGTCCAGGGGCTGCCCGAGCAGTGCCAGGGCGACTGGGTACGGCCGCTGGCTACCTCGGACCTGGTAAAGCTGACTCGGCGCTTGCTGGTGGAAGGCGGCGCCGGTCAGTTCGCCGAGGCCCTGGCGGGAGCCACGCCGCCGGGCGTCACCGCCCAGGCGGCACTGAGCGAGCGTCGCTGGCAACTGGCAACAGTCCGCCAGCAAGGTTTTGCCCTGGACCGTGGCAGCAATGCCGTGGCCATCGGCAGCGAGCGTTCGTTCAACGGTCGCGGCCTGCTGCTGGCCAACCCGCATTTCCCCTGGATCGGCGCCATGCGTTTCTATCAGATGCACCTGACCATTCCCGGTCAGTTGGATGTGATGGGGGCGGCCTTGCCGGGCCTGCCGCTGATCAATATAGGTTTCAACCAGCACCTGGCCTGGACCCACACGGTGGATGCGTCCAAGCATTTCACCCTGTACCGCCTGCAATTGGACCCCAAGGACCCGACCCGCTATCTGCTGGACGGTCGCTCCCGGCCCCTGGAGCGCCAGACGGTCACGGTGCAGGTCAAAGGCCAGGATGGCCAGTTGCACAGCCAGTCACGGACGCTCTACAGCTCGGTCTTCGGCCCGGTGGTGCAGTGGCCTGGGGAACTGGACTGGGACCGCGAACATGCCTACAGCCTGCGTGATGCCAACCTCGACAACACCCGGGTGCTGGCCCAGTGGTATGCGATGAACCAGGCCAACAGCGTGACCGGCTTGCAAGACAGCGTGCATCAGTTGCAGGGCATTCCCTGGGTCAACACCCTGGCGGTGGACGACCAGGGCCGTGCGCTTTACATGAACCAGTCGGTGGTGCCCAACGTCACCCAGGCCAAGCTGGCCCAGTGCAGCGATCCACGGATCGGCACTCAGGTCATCGTCCTCGACGGCTCCCGCAGCACCTGTGCCTGGGATATCGACCCGGCGGCGGCCCAGCCGGGTATTTTCGCCGCCGGCCAATTGCCGCAACTGGCCCGCAACGACTACTTGCAGCACTCCAATGACTCGGCCTGGATGGTCAACCCGGCGGCGCCGCTGCAGGGCTTCTCGCCGGTGATCAGCCAGCAGGATGTGCCCCTGAAGATGCGCGCGCGTTTCGCCCTGGATCGCTTGAGCCGGATGCCCAAGGCCCAGGTCAGCGATCTGCAGCATATGGTCACCGATGATCAGGTGTACCTGGCCGGTCAGGTGATGCCGGACCTGCTGCAATTCTGCGCGCAGGACCTGGGCCCCGACGCCCGGCGACTGGCCACGCTGTGCGCCAGCCTCAAGTCCTGGGATCGCAGTGCCGGGCTGCAGACGGGCCTGGGGTTCGTGCACTTCCAGGGCATCATGCAGCCGTTGCTGCAGAGTCCCGACATCTGGCGTGTGGCCTTCGACCCCAAGGACCCGCAGCACACGCCACGGGGGTTGGCCATCAGTCGTCCGTCAGTGGCCCAGGCCCTGCGTGAGGCGATGCTGGCCTCGGCGCAGCAAGTGGAGCAGGCCGGGCTGGGCGCCGATGTGCGCTGGGGCGATATCCAGCAGGTGAGCCAGGGTGGGCGGCCGACCCCGGTGCCTGGCGGCCCGGAAAGCCTGGGGGTGTACAACGCTATCCAGAGCGTGCCGGGTGCCGACGGCAAGCGCGAGGTGGTGAGCGGCACCAGCTACCTGAATGTGGTCAGTTTCGACGAGCAGGGGCCGCGAGCCCTCGGGCTGCTGGCGTTTTCCCTGTCCAGCGATCCGGCGTCGCCGCACTTTCGCGACCAGACCGAGGCCTTTGCCCGGAATCAGTGGAGTGTGCTGCCCTTTACCGAAG
Organism: Pseudomonas sp. 910_21; assembly: GCF_052850735.1. Lineage (NCBI taxonomy): Bacteria > Pseudomonadati > Pseudomonadota > Gammaproteobacteria > Pseudomonadales > Pseudomonadaceae > Pseudomonas > Pseudomonas sp. 910_21. Next base: position 161,969 of record NZ_VXCY01000011.1, read on the forward strand.
CGCAGATCCGCGCCGATGGCCAGTATCAGTCGCAACTGATCCAGGAGCCGCGGCGGGATTGGCAGCCATTGCACAAGTAGTGGATGTCAGCGGTTGAAGTGAATCGAGGCCGCCCCCGCAACGGGGCGGCCTTCAGCTTTTTGGCGGCGACTGAGGCAACGAGTTGATCACCGGGTTGCCTTCGCGATTGCGCGTCAGGTAGACCGGCAGCACCTTGGGCAGCGAAGTCAGCAGGCTCTTGATCTCCCGGGTGTTGTAGATGCCGCCGACGCGGATCTTGCCGGTCGAGTTGTCAGCCAGTTGCACCGGGGTGTCCAGGTAGCGATTGATCAGCGGCAGGGCATCGCTGAGGGCCAGGTTGTCCAGCACCAGCTTGCCGTTGCGCCAGGCCAGAGAACTGTCGTTGCTGTAGGTCTGGCTGATCTGCGGCGCGTAGTCGCCATCCTTGTAGCGGGCCTGCATGCCCGGCTCCAGGCGGAAGCCTTCGCCGGGCAGGGCAGTATTGCTGGTGACCAGCACCGAGCCCTGGAGCAGGGTGACCCGTACCTGATCTTCATACATCCACACGTTGAACTGGGTGCCGGTGACCTTGACCTGGCCATGGGCGGCCTTGACCACGAACGGATGGCTGCTGTCGTGGCTGACCCTGAAGAACGCCTCACCCTTTTTCAGAGTGACCCGGCGCTGATCCTTGTAGTTGCTGTAGGTCAGGCTGCTGCCCAGGTTCAGTTCCACCTGGCTGCCGTCGGCCAGGGTCACATTGCGCAGACTGTCGCCGGCTTCGAAGCGTTCGTAGGACGACGGCAGCCAGCCCAGCTCCCAGCCGCTGTAGGCGGCCAGGGGCAGGGCGCACAGGGCGACGGCAGCGGCCACGCCGTAATGCTGCCAGGTGCGTCGAGGGGCAAGCTTGACCGGAGTCGGTGCCAGTGTGGAGGGAGGCAGTTGATCGGCCACTTCCCATATCTCCCGCATCGCCTCGTATTCGAAAGCGTGCAGGGGGTCGGCATCATGCCATTGCTGAAAGGCCAGACGCTCCGCATCGCTGCAGTCGGCTTCATGCAGGCGCATGCACCATTGCGCCGCAGCTTGGGTAATGGCGTCGTATTCGGCTTCTGAGAGGATCTGTTCGCTCATTGACTCTTCCTGATTTCCCGCATTCTACCCTCCGCCGTAAGGCTTGTAGAACAGGCGTCATGGCTAATGCGCATCAAAGTGAACTTATTTTCATCTGCCACGCCTTGAAAACATGCTGTGTATCGAAAGTGTCTACAAATCGGCAAGCCTGACGACAGTGTCTGTGTGTCAGCAACACTGGCACCTTCCCTGCAACCCATGGGATCGGGTTGACAGGGCCAACAGTCGCCGTTGTTTAATCGACGGGTCACATGCTGTCGCCCCCTCCAATAATTACTCTGGAGCTTCAGATGTCTGCATCATCCCCGGTTGTTGAAACGCCCTGCCAATACCTCTCTCTACCCGCTCTGGTGCAGTTGCTGGAGACGATTTTCCTGCGCCATGGCTGCCGCGCCGAAGTGGCCCGCTGCCTGGCCGAGAACTGCGCCGCTGCCGAGCGCGACGGTGCCCAGAGTCATGGTGTGTTCCGTATTCCCGGTTATGTCTCGACCCTGGCCAGTGGCTGGGTCGATGGTCGGGCGGTGCCTGTGGTGGAGGACGTTGCGGCAGCCTTTGTCCGGGTCGACGCCGGCAACGGCTTTGCCCAGCCGGCCCTGGCGGCCGCTCGCGAGCTGCTGGTGAACAAGGCCCGCAACGCCGGGATCGCGGTGCTGGCGATCCGTAACTCGCACCATTTCGCTGCACTCTGGCCAGATGTCGAGCCCTTTGCCGAAGAGGGGCTGGTGGCCCTGAGCGTGGTTAACAGCATGACCTGTGTCGTCCCCCACGGCGCCGACCGGCCGTTGTTCGGCACCAATCCGATTGCCTTCGCCGCCCCCCAGGCCCAGGGCCAGCCGATCGTCTTCGACCTCGCCACCAGTGCCATCGCCCACGGCGATGTGCAGATCGCCGCGCGCAAGGGCGAGCGCTTGCCCCTTGGCATCGGCGTCGACAGCCTGGGACAGCCGACCCAGGACCCCAAGGCGATTCTCGAAGGGGGCGCCTTGCTGCCGTTTGGCGGCCACAAAGGTTCGGCCCTCTCGATGATGGTGGAGTTGCTGGCCGCGGCCCTGACCGGAGGTCACTTTTCCTTCGAGTTCGACTGGTCCAATCACCCCGGGGCGAAGACGCCCTGGACCGGGCAATTGCTGATCGTCATCGACCCGAGCAAGGCTGCCGGACAGAACTTCGCCGAGCGCAGTCAGGAACTGGTGCGGCAGATGCATGCGGTGGGACTCAAGCGTTTACCGGGGGATCGTCGGCATCAGCAGCGCGAGCGCTCGCTGCAAAAGGGAATCGCCATGGGCGTGGAGCAACTGCAGCAGCTGCGGGCGCTGGCGCAGGACTGAAACGAAAAAAGGGCCAGGCCGCCACTGGCGCGCCTGGCCCTGGAGCGGGGGGCGGTTACGAACGCCGGCCCAGCAACAGGCCGACCACCAGGCCAAAGCCGGCGGAGATGGCCACGGTCTGCCACGGGTGGCCACCGATGTATTGCTCGGTGGCATCCACCACCGGTTTGCTGCGCTCGCGCACGTTGCTGACCGATTCCAGCGCCTGCTTGAGCTTGAGGCTCACTTGCTGGCGCAAGCTTTCACCTTCTTCGCCCACCAGGCTGGCGCTGCCCTTGAGCAGCTTTTCTGATTCTTCGATCAGCGCCTGCAGTTCGCTGAAGGCCTGGTCCTTGATTTGATCGCTTTCCGCTTGCGCGGCAGATTTACGAGCCATGAAGTTTTTCCTTGGAAATATCGCCGCTGGTGCAACGCCAGCCTCTGTTGCTGGGCCGATTGCTGCCTTTGCCAGCGGCTACAGGTGAATGGGTGGCAAGCAATGGAGTTCGGCGCGGGGGCAAAAGTTGCAGCCATTTTGCGCCTTGCTCGCCACCCTTGAGTAAAACCCTCAGCCCCTACAGTGTAAGATGGCGCCTATTTTACGCAGCAGGAATTTCCCATGAGTTTCAATCTGGCTAACAAGACCCTGGCCGAACGCGCCGCCATCGAGGACGAGAAGTCCCGTCTGTTCGACTTGTGGCAGAGCAACCTGGGCAAGGCCAAGGGCGAGGCGGCACGGCTGTTCGGCGAGCGCGGCAAGCGCAAGGGCAAATGGGCCGAGTGGGTTCGTGCAGAACTGGACGGCATGTCGCCGCCGGAGTACTCCAACATGGTGCGCAGTGAAGTCAATCGGCTGATGGCGGCGAACAAGTAATCGCGAAACTCTCGACAATCGCTTCACGCACCTTCACCAGCAGCGGGTCGATCTGCGGGCTGGTGCGCCAGCCCAGTTCGATCGGATAGCGCGGCAGCGCCAGAGGGCAGGGCAGCAGTTGCAGGCCGGTGAACTCGGCGATGCGCCGCGCGGCATGGGCGGGAATGGTCGCCACCGCCTGGCTGCCCTTGAGCAGAAAGGGCAGCGCGGCAAAATGCGTGGTCGAGGCGCAGACCTGACGACTGAGTCCCAGATTCGCCAATCCTTCATCGGTGATGCCGATAAACCCTTGTGACGACACCAGCAGGTGTTCGCGCCGAACGAATTCTTCGAGGTCGATCTGCCGTTGCCCGGGGGCCAGGCTGGCCGGGTCCGCCAAACACAGGTAGTCGCCTTCCCCCAGCACCTGCCGACTGAGCAGGCGCTCGGCAAAGCCACCGGCGCTGATGGCCAGGTCGACGCTGCGCTGCAACAGCGCCTCGGCGACGATCTGGCTGTGGGTCTGGCGGAAGATCAGTCGCAACTTGGGTGCGCGGCGGGCCACGGCTTCGATCAGGCGCCGGCCGTAGGCAATCTCGAAATCATCCGACAGGCCGACCGTCACCGAGCGTCCCTGATAGTCGGCGCTGTCCGGGGCAACCATGGCCAGGCTCTGGCGGCATTTGTTCAGGGCCTCAGTGACCACCGGCTTCAATTGATTGGCCTTGAGAGTCGGCGCCAGGCCGCGGCCGGTGCGAACGAACAATTGATCGCCATACAACTCGCGCAGGCGGCGCAAGGCCGCACTCATGGCCGATTGGGTCACTCCCAGGCGCAGGGCCGCGCGGCTGGCGCTGGACTCGTCATGTAGGGCTTCGAAAGCCTTGAGCAGGTTGAGGTCGACGCTGGCGATATTCATCTGGTTCATATCATTAAGCACTGAGTTGGGGTTTATCGATGATCAGCGGCCGCAGGACAATGCGCAACACCTGATCGTACGAGGAGTCATGTCATGCCCAAGTCCATAGTCGCTGCCCTGCAAATCGGTGCCCTGCCAGAAGGCAAGGCCGCCACCCTGGAGCAGATCCTCTCCTATGAGGGCGCCATCATCGACGCGGGTGCGCAGTTGGTGGTGATGCCCGAAGCGCTGTTGGGGGGCTATCCCAAGGGCGAAGGCTTCGGCACCCAACTGGGTTACCGCTTGCCCGAGGGGCGTGAAGCCTTTGCCCGTTACTTTGCCAATGCCATTGATGTACCCGGGGTCGAGACCGAAGCTCTGGCCGGTTTGTCGGCCCGAACCGGGGCCAATCTGGTGCTGGGGGTGATCGAGCGCAGTGGCAGCACCCTGTATTGCACGGCGCTGTATTTCGATCCGCAGCAGGGGCTCGTGGGCAAGCATCGCAAACTGATGCCCACCGGCACCGAGCGCCTGATCTGGGGCCAGGGCGACGGCTCGACTCTGCCAGTGCTGGACACCCAGGTGGGCCGGGTCGGCGCGGTGATCTGCTGGGAAAACATGATGCCGTTGCTGCGCACCGCGATGTACGCCCAGGGCATCGAAGTCTGGTGCGCGCCCACGGTGGACGAGCGCGAGATGTGGCAGGTGAGCATGCGTCACATCGCCCATGAAGGTCGTTGTTTCGTGGTCAGCGCCTGTCAGGTCCAGGCCTCGCCCCAGGAACTGGGGCTGGAGATTGCCAACTGGCCGGCAGAGCGCCCGCTGATCGCCGGTGGCAGCGTCATCGTGGGGCCCATGGGCGACGTATTGGCCGGGCCGCTGGTGGGGAGCAGCGGGCTGATCAGCGCCGAGATCGACACGGCTGACCTGGTGAAGGCCCGCTATGACTACGACGTGGTCGGCCACTATGCGCGTCCGGATGTGTTTGAACTGAGCGTGGACCAACGCCCCCGATCCGGGGTGCGCTTTATCTGACTCGCCGGCGTTGTTCAGCGTCGGCGGCGCCACTGTTCGCGGGTGATTTCCCAGATGTCCAGGGGGAAATGCCCGCCGACAAAGTCGCCGCTCTCGGAGCGGACCAGGCGCATGCCGCCGCGCTCGGAGATTCGCCGCGAGCCCTGGTTCGGCGCAGCCTTGGGCACCCGCATCAGCGGTTGTTGCAGCACTTCGAACCAGAATTCGTCGACCACGGTGCAGGCTTCGCTCATGTAACCCTGGCCTTGCCACGGCGGGGCCAGCCAGAAGCCGCGGTTGTTGTCGGCTTCGTTCATCAGGCTGATGCTGCCGATCATTTGCTCCGGTTCGCTGCGCAGACGGATTGTCCAGTGCCATTCTGTGCCCCGGGCCATTGCCGGCAGGGCCATGTCCCGCAGGTAGCTCAGGGCGCCGTCGGCCGGGTAGGGCCAGGGCACCACGGCATTGAGGTAGCGCACCACTTCCCACTGCGGGAACAGCTGCTGGATGGCCTCGGCGTCCGCCAGTTCCAGGGGGCGCAGCAGCAGGCGTTCGGTGTGCAGGGTGGGAACAGGGTCGATCATGAGCGGGACTCCTTGTGGGGGTTGCCTAGCCTCAGTCGCTGGCTGAGAAAGTCGACGAAGACCCGCAATTTTGGCAGCAAGTGCCGGCTGCTGGGCCAGAGAATGGAGAACTTGCCGCGCTCTTGCTGATAGTCGTCCAGCACCGAGATCAGGCTGCCGTCGGCCAGGGCGCCACAGACCACGAATTCGGGCACGTAGGCGATGCCCAGGCCCTGGCTTGCGGCGTGGATCAACGACTCAAGGTTGTTGCTGGTCAGGGCGCTGCCCAGTACCAGCGGTGGCGCGCCGTCGGGCAGGCGCAGACTCCATGGCTGCAGCACGCTGCCGCCGGGGAACTTGTAGCGCAGACAGGCGTGCTGCTCCAGGTCCCGGGGGGAGTGAGGGATGCCGCGCTGGGCAAAGTAGCCGGGGGCGCCGATCAGCACGAAGCCGAAGGGGCCGAGGCTCCTGGACTTGAGTTGGGAGTCTGGCAGCTCGCCGCTGCGGATCACCGCGTCGACGCCTTCGGCGATCACGTCGATCAGCCGGTCGTTGAAGTCCAGGTCCAGCTCGATGTCCGGATAGCGTGCGGCGAATTCCGGCAGGATCGGCAGCAGCATGCGATAGCCGATGGCGGGCAGGCTGACCCGCAGCCGGCCCCGGGGCTTGTCGCTGATCCGCGCCAGCTCGGCCTCGGCCTCCAGCACCTCGTCGACGATACGCTGGCCGCGCTCGTAGAACAGCGTGCCTTCGTCCGTCAGGCTCAGACGCCGGGTGCTGCGATTGAGCAGGCGTACGCCGAGTCGTTGTTCCAGGCGCGCCAGGGCCTTGCCCACCGCTGAGGCGGACAGTCCAAGACGCTCGCCGGCCCCCACCAGGCTGCCGCTCCGGACTACGCAGACAAACACTTGCAGGCCGTTAAGGTTGTCCATCTCTCACCTCGATTGCAGCGTTTTTGTCCGTAAAGAGCGGAAGAATGCCTGGTTTTTTGCCTATTGCGGCACCTCTATCATGGATTTTTCTGCAAATCGCCCGGGTTGTCAGGGCTGAGAGGTGTGCGTGAATCCTGAACTCGAATTGTCCCTGAGGCCGGCGGCCCGCGCCCGCGAACGGGCTTCCTATGGGGTACTGGCCGCGGTCTGTCTGGCGGCCTTGATGTTGCCCCTGACCTTTGTCGGCGTGGCGGTGGCGACGCCGGCCATTGGCCGCGAACTGGGGGGCAGCCCGCTGGCCCTGAGCTGGACCACCAACGCCTTCATGCTGACCTTCGGCAGTGTGCTGATGGCGGCCGGCACCCTGGCCGATGAGTACGGTCGCAAGCGTTTGTTCAGCCTGGGGGTGGCGCTGTTCGGCCTGAGCTCCCTGGCCCTGGTGTTCGTGCCGTCGCTGCTGTGGCTCAACTTGTTGCGCGGGGTCCAGGGCCTGGCAGGCGCCGCCGCCCTGGCCGGTGGCTCGGCCGCCCTGGCCCAGGCCTTCGAAGGACCGGCGCGAACCCGCGCCTTCAGCCTGCTGGGCACCACCTTCGGCGTCGGTCTGGCCTTTGGGCCGATCCTGGCCGGGGTGCTGATCGAGCACAGCGGCTGGCGCGGGATCTTCGTCTCCGGGGCGCTGATCGGCGGCTTGTCCCTGGGCTTTGGTGTGCCGCGCATGGAGGAATCCCGGGACCCCGAGGCCCAAGGCGTGGACTGGCCCGGCACTTTGAGTTTCACCCTGGCCCTGGTGCTGCTCACCTGGGGCATTCTGCAGGCGCCCCAGAGTGGTTGGGACAGCCCCTGGGTCCTGTTGTTGCTGGCGGGAGCGCTGTTGGCGCTGGGGCTGTTCATTGTTGTGGAACGCCGGGCCTTTCGGCCGATGCTTGACCTGTCGCTGTTTCGCTACCCGCGCTTTGTCGGGGTGCAAGTGCTGCCCATCGCCACCTGCTACTGCTACGTGGTGCTGCTGATCCTGCTGCCGATCCGCTTTATCGGCGTCGAAGGCTACAGCGAGATCGACGCCGGAATCCTGATGATGGCCCTGTCGGCGCCGATGCTGGTGGTGCCCTTTGCCGCAGGTTGGCTCAACCGCTGGTTCAGCGCTGGCAACCTGTCGAGCCTGGGTTTGCTGGTGGCTGCCGGCGGGCTGTTCTGGCTCAGTCGGATCGAACCGGGGCAGGCCGCTGTCGAGCGGGCCTGGCCATTGCTGGTGATCGGCCTGGGCAGCGGATTGCCCTGGGGCTTGATGGATGGGCTGTCGGTGAGCGTGGTGCCCAAGGAGCGGGCCGGCATGGCCAGCGGCATCTTCAGTACCACCCGGGTGGCGGGTGAGGGCATAGCCCTGGCCTTAGTGGTGGCGCTGCTGGCGGGGCTGTTGCAACACCGCCTTGCAAGCCTCGCGGCGCCGGGAGAGTCGCTGCTGCTGGCCGCGCGGCAGTTGGCTGGTGGCGATCTGAAGGCCAGCGCCGGGTCCTTGCCGGCGTTGACCCGGGAGGGGGTGCTGCACCTCTACTCCGAGGCGTTCAGCCAGCTGTTGCAGGTGTTGATGGTCATCACCCTGCTGTCTGCCCTGGTGGTGAGGGTGGCGTTGCATGAGCCGCGCCACCCGCATCAGGCCGGCGACTGATCAGCGGAATTCGAAGAACTCATAGTGCAGGTTGCCTTCGGGAATCCTGTACTCGTTCATCAGTTCCCGCACCTGGGCCAGCAGGCCCTTGGGTCCGCAGAAGCTGATCTGGATCTGCTGCGGGTCGGTTTCCGTGGCAGTGCGCTTGAGGGTCTGGGCCAGGGATTGAGTGCCGCCGCTGTTGGCGACGAAGTCCACACCACGGGCCTGGGCCATGCCTTGCAGGGTGTCGACGCTGGGAAAGGCCCGAGACGGGTTGTAGCAGTACACCAGGGTCGCCTTGTCGAACCGCCCGGCGGCCGAATCCTGCAGCCAGGAAATGAACGGCGAGATGCCTACGCCGCCGCCAATCCAGATTTCCCGAGCCGCTTCCCGAGGCCGCTTGAAGCGGCCATAGGGCGCGTAGAGGTCAGCGCGCATGCCGGGTTGCACCTGCTTGCGCAGCCGTTGGGTGTAGTCGCCGAGGGCGCGGATCACGAATTCGATGCGCCCGTCTTCGGTCTGGGCGCTGGCGATGGTGAAGGGGTGCGGCTCGCGCAGGCCCTTTTCCTGCATCGACAAAAAGGCGAACTGGCCGGCCTTGAACGGAAAGCCCCGACCCAGGGGCTGCAGTTCCAGGTGCAGGGAGTTCTTTTCCACCTTGACCGCGCTCACTTGGTACTCGCCGACCTTGGCCACGAAAGGGTAGAGCAGCAGCTTGTATAGGGCCCCGAGCACCCCGAGGATGCACAGCGCGCCGAGCCAGAGACCCGAGGGCGAGTCCAGGGTGATGGGCGACTTGAAGCTCAGCCAGTGCAGGATGACGATCAAAAACAGCGGGCCGGACAGCTTGTGCCACCAGCGCCACTGGCTGTAGGGAATGTTGCGGTTCAGCGCCAGGAGCACAATCAGGCCCAGGGCCACGTAGCTCAGCTGGCGCACCAGGCGGGTCCAGTACTTCGACAGTTCGAGGATCGGCACGCTGTTCCATTCTTCCAGGTTGGCCTTGAACACCAGGTGATAGCTGGCGAACGCCAGGGCCCAGATGCCCAGCCATTTATGCGCCTCGTAGACCCGGTCGAGGCCGCCGAACAGGCGCTCGACAAAACCCCAGCGGGCAGCCAGCAGGCAGGACAGGGCCATGTAGGCCAGGGCGGCGCTGCCCAGGATCATGCTCAGGGTGGCGGAGGTCAGCCAGGTGGCGGAAGGAATCTCCAGCAGGAGGGTGAAGGTGGTGATCAGCAGGACACCAACGATCGTGTGCCAGGTTTTCAAGGGTGCATGACTCCGCTCAGGAAATGCCGTCATGGCGTGAACATCGACTGCCGCAAAGGGCCCCTTTGCAACGGGTGGGTGCTGCCAAAGGGAGCGATGTATGGAGTGGTGTGGCGCTGAGATTAAGCTGGATATGACAGGTTTTTCGCGCGTGACCGGATGCCATCCTAGCGCTTAAACCTTAATTCAAGCTGATGCTGGTCATGGATTCGGTTTTTTATGATTGCTAAAAATGATCGAATATCAATTGCATTTCGATTTCATGTGCAGGGCGTTGGCGCGGCTGGCGGGTAGGAGCCGGCGTGCCGGCGAAGGGGCTCTGGAGACCTGTGCAGGGCCTGGATTGTTTTCGCTGGCAAGCCAGCGACTACGGGATGGCGTAGGCCCGGCTAGCGCCTGCGAAGTGGCGGCGGATTTGCACTCGGGTGTGCTGCGCAGGCCCTGGCGCGCGTCTAGCAGCCATAGCCCCGCAGCCGTATCGGGGCCCGTGATGATGAGCCCGACCATGCAAGCCCTGTTGAACCAGATCCTCGATGAAGTCCGCCCCCTGATCGGCCAAGGCCAGGTCGCCAACTACATTCCAGCCCTGGCCGATGTGCCGGCCAATCAGCTGGGGATTGCCGTGTATGGCAACGACGGCCAGGTGTTCAGCGCCGGTGACGCCGATACGCCGTTTTCAGTGCAGAGTATTTCCAAGGTCTTCAGTCTGGTGCAGGCCATCGGCCATTCCGGCGAGGCGATCTGGGAGCGCCTGGGTCATGAGCCTTCGGGGCAGCCGTTCAATTCCCTGGTGCAGCTGGAGTTCGAGCGTGGTCGGCCACGCAACCCCTTTATCAACGCCGGGGCTCTGGTGATCTGCGACATCAACCAGTCGCGGTTCGCCGCGCCGGCCTTGTCCATGCGCGACTTTGTCCGGCGTCTGTCGGGCAACAGTCAGGTGATGGTGGATGGCCGGGTGGCCGATTCGGAATACCAGCACCGTGCCCGCAACGCGGCCATGGCCTACCTGATGCAGTCCTTCGGCAACTTCCATAACGATGTGGAGGCGGTACTGCGCAGTTATTTCAGTCACTGCGCCTTGCGCATGAGCTGTGTCGATCTGGCCCGAGCGTTCTGCTTTCTGGCCAACGACGGTTTCTGCAAGCACAGCGGCGAGCAGATCCTCAGCCGGCGGCAGACTCAGCAGGTCAACTCGATCATGGCCACCAGCGGGCTCTACGACGAAGCCGGCAATTTCGCCTATCGGGTCGGCTTGCCGGGCAAGAGCGGGGTGGGCGGGGGGATTGTCGCGGTGGTGCCGGGGCAGTTCACGGTCTGCGTCTGGTCACCGGAACTCAACAGCGCCGGCAACTCCCTGGTGGGCATGGCGGCCCTGGAACTGCTCAGCCAGCGCATCGGCTGGTCGGTGTTCTAGGACTTACCAGGCGCCCGGGTTGCTCAGGCTGATCTGCCCGCGATCGATGAAGCGCTGGGTGCCGAACAGGCCGCCGGCCAGCTTGCCTCGTAGTACATAGGGCAGGTTGTCCAAGGTCTGGGTCTGGCTCAGGCCCAGGGTCTGGCGCAGTACGGAAAACGCCGAGACGCTGACTGGAATCACCAGGATGTCCTCCGAGTAACGGCCGATATGCCCGCGCTGGTCGCTGACCCCGGACGCCAGCGGGCGGCCGTTGACTTCCAGGTCCAGGGCGACGCCGTTGTAGTCGATGGCGTTTTCGTTGGGGTTCTGCAGGCGCAGTTTCACCGCGAAGCGCATTTCCAGTTCCTGGCTGGGCAGCGGCTCGATGCCCACCACGTTGATCGCCAGGGGATCGCGGTTGGGCAGCAGGGCACAGGCGCTCAGACTGAGCAGTACCAGGGTCAGGGCGATGAGTTTGCGCATGGAGCACCTGCTTGCAAAAAAAGGGCGGGGTGTACGACGGGCGCCGCGCACGCAGCATAGACGCCCGCCAGCCTCAGGAGTTCGCTTTGCCGCTCATGTCCGGGTCCTGCATGACCTTGAGGGTCGCCGCTTCGGGGTCGAATTCATCCTCCTCCAGCTCGAGGAACTCCTCCGGCAGGAAAATGTTGAGGAAGATCGCGCAGAAGGCGCCCACGGTGATCGGCGATTCGAAGATGTTATGCAGCGCCTTGGGCAGCTCACGCAGGACTTCCGGCACCGCCGCCACCCCCAGGCCCATGCCTAAGGAAATGGCCACGATCAGCACGTTGCGCCGATGCAGGCCGGCTTCGGCGAGGATCTTGATCCCGGCCACGGCCACGGTGCCGAACATGATCAGGGTGGCACCGCCCAGCACCGGCTTGGGCATCAGTTGCAGCACCGCGCCGATCACCGGGAACAGCCCCAGCAACACCAGGAGCCCGGCAATGAAGTAGGCCACGTAGCGGCTGGCCACGCCGGTCAACTGGATCACGCCGTTGTTCTGGGCAAAGGTCACCATCGGCAGGCTGTTGAACACCGCTGCCACCGCCGAGTTGAAACCGTCTGCCAGCAGCCCGGACTTGATGCGTTTGATGTATAGCGGACCCTTGACCGGCTGCTGGGAAATCATCGAGTTGGCAGTCAGATCGCCGGCCGCTTCCAGGGGCGAAATCAGGAAGATCACCGCCAGAGGAATGAAGGCGATCAGGTCGAAGGAAAAACCGTACTTGAACGGCACCGGCACGCTCACCAGCGGCACCTCGGGCATGGCCGCCATGTCCACCCGGCCGAGCATCCACGCCACCACGAAGCCCAGGGTCAGGCCGATGACGATCGAGCCCAGGCGCAGCATCGGGTGGTTGAAGCGGTTGAGCACGACGATGGTCAGCAGCACCAGGGCCGCCAGCCCCAGGTTGCTCGCCGCGCCCAGGTCGCTGGCGCCGTAGCCGCCGGCCATGTCGGTGACCGCTACCTTGATCAGCGACAGGCCCATCAGGGTAATGATGGTGCCGGTGACTACCGGGGTGATCAGCTTGCGCAGCTTGCCGATGAACTGGCTGAGGAACATCTCGATAAAGGCTGCGACAAAGCAGATGCCGAAGATGGTGGAGAGGATCTCGTGGGTGTCGCCGCCACGGCCCTTGACCATGAAGCCGGCGCTGAGCAGCACGCTGATAAAGGAGAAACTGGTGCCCTGCACGCACAACAGGCCGGAACCGATGGGTCCCAGGCGCCGGGCCTGGACGAAGGTGCCCAGGCCGGAGACGAACAGCGCCATGCTGATCAGGTAGGGCAGTTCGCTCTCAAGCCCCAGCACGCCGCCGAAGATCAGGGTCGGGCTGATGATGCCGACGAAACTGGCCAGCACGTGCTGCAGGGCGGCGAAGATCGCCGCGCTGAAATGCGGACGGTCATTGAGGCCGTAGATCAGGTCGGACTTGTAACGGGGAGGGGAACGATCAGGTGCGGTCATGGGAGAAGGCCTGCCAGTGGCGTGCGAATACAGCAAGGCGCACGCCGGAATGTGGACGGGACTTGGGCCGCAACGTCATGTCATCGGACAAGACTTGCGCACCCGGTCAGAAAAAAGGAGGCGCAGGATGCCAGAAAGGTACCGCTGTCAGAAGGGCAAACAGGCGGAAAAGCGCAACTTTGCAGGGATACGAAAGATACTGTTTCTCATTTGCTGTTGTGGAATAATCCGCTTCCCCGATTTGCGGACCTTCCCTCGATGCTGCCCATACCCAGCCTGCTGCGCAGCTTTCAAGAGCACTACGACGACTTGCTGAGGTTTCTCACCCGGCGTATGAGCGATCGCCAACGGGCGGCGGACGTGGCCCAGGAGACCTACCTCAAGCTGCTCAAGGTCGACCAGCAGACAGTGGCGGTGCAGAACGATCGCCGTTTCATTTTTCGCGTTGCCGGCAACCTGGCCATCGATACCCTGCGCCGCGAGCAGCGCCTGGCGGCCAATCTCAGCGACACCCAGGAACACCGTGAAGTGGTGGACCCGGCACCGGCGCCGGAAGCGGTGCTGCTGGCCAAGGAACGCCTGGCAGTGCTCGACGAGGCCCTGCAGCAACTTTCGGAGAATGCCCGTCAGGCCTTGCTGCTCAATCGCCTGGAAGGCCTGACCCAGGCGCAGATTGCGTTACGGCTGGGCGTTTCCGAAAGCATGGTGGCAAAATACATCGGCCAGGCCCTGCGCCATTGCCGCGACTGGTTGCAACAGCATCATGAGTGATTCCCCCTTGCCAGTCGCCGACACCCCCATGACCGAACACCCCGAAAGCCTTGAAGACGCTGCGATCCAATGGCTGGTGTTGCTGCACTCCGGCAGCGCCACGGCGGCCCAGCGCATGGCCTATCAGCAATGGCGCCAGACCAGCCCGGCCCACGCGGCAGCAGCGCAAGCGGCGCAGCAGTTGTGGAGCGACCTGGGCCAGACCCAGGCCGCCCAACAGCACCGGGCGGCGACGCCCCCCCGTTCCTGGCGTGGGTGGCCGGCGCTGGCGGCTTCCCTGGTACTGGCCGTGGCCAGCGGCGTCGGCTGGTTGCAGTGGCCGGCCCTGACCTCGGACTACCACACCGCTGTCGGCCAACAACAGAACATCACCCTGGCGGACGGTTCCAGGGTCACGCTCAATAGCGGCAGCGCATTGTCGGTGGCTTATTCGGCGGGTGAGCGCCGGGTGATCCTGCAAGCTGGCGAGGCGCTGTTCGAGCCCGTTGCCGACCCGCAGCGGCCGTTTGTGGTGCAGGCCGACGCCCAGTCTCTGCACAGTGCCGCCAGCGCCTTCAGCCTGCGCCGCGACGGCAGCCGGTTGACGGTGGTGGTGCGCGAAGGCCAGGTGCAGTTCACTGGCGATCATGCGCCGGTGCTGCTCCAGGCCGATCAGCGTCTGCAGTATCAATCCGGCCAGCCACTGCTGGCCCAGCAAGCCGTGGACGCTGCCAGTCTCACCGCCTGGCAGCGGGGCAAGCTGATTTTCAACGGTCGCCCCCTGGGGGAGGTGATCGGCGAGCTGGAGCGTTATCAGCACGGGCGCATTCTGATCTCCGATAGCCAGCTGGCGGCCCTGGCCATCAGCGGTGTGTTCGATCTGCACGACCCTCAGGGTTCGCTGCAGGCCTTGCAGCAGCGCTATCCGCTGCAGGTGACCTACCTGCCGTGGCTGGCGGTTTTGCACTGAGTCGATTTTTTTTGCTTGGGGCACTGCAAGTTCTTTCCCGGCCAATCGTCGTAGTGAGACTGAGAAGACAATCATTCTCATTGACGTCATTTCAACGGGCTGGGAAGGAACACGTGAAAGCTATGTTCAAGCTGTCGATACTGGGGCGCGGTCAACACATCATGCGCCGCACATTACTGGCCCAGGCGCTGTTCGCCGGCGCCGTGAGCCCGCTGCTGGCCCAGGCACAGGACGCCAGCTCTGCCAGCCAGGGCAGCAGCACCCAGGAGCGCCGGGTGGCGCTCAAGCTGCCGGCCCAGTCCCTGGATCAGGCGCTGACCCGTTTTGCCGATCAGGCCGATCTGCGCCTGCTGTACACCACCGCTGATGTGGACGGCCTGCAAGCGCCGGCCCTGAACGGTGAGGTTACGGTGGCCCAGGCCCTGCAGACGCTGCTGGCCGGCAGCGGCATGAGCTGGTCCTTCAGCGATTCGCGCACGGTGATCCTGCGTCGCGCCACGGCCCCGGCCGCCAGCCTCAACCTCAAGCCGACCCAGGTCAGCGTGGCGTCGCGTACCAGCACCGCCATCAGTGAGATCCCCGGCACGGTGTGGGTGGTGGAGCAGAGCCAGCTGCGTGAGCAACTGAGCACCGGAGTCAGCCTCAAGGAAGCCATCGGCAAGCTGGTGCCGGGCCTCGACCTGGCCCCTGAAGGGCGCACCAACTATGGCCAGAACATGCGCGGGCGCAACGTCCTGGTGATGATCGACGGGGTCAGCCAGAACAGTTCCCGGGGCTTGTCCCGGCAGTTCGACAGCATCTCGCCGTTCAACGTCGAGCGCGTCGAAGTGCTGTCCGGGGCCAGCGCCATCTACGGCGGCGGCGCCACCGGCGGCATCATCAATATCGTCACCAAGAAAGGCGAACCGGGCCCGGCGCGTTTCGAGACCCAGCTGGGGGCCAGCAGTGGCTTCAACAACAGCGACGACCTGAGCACCCGCATTGCTCAGTCGGTGAGCGGCGGCAACCAAGCCATCAGCGGCCGGCTGGCGGTGGCGGGGGAGCAGAACCAGGCGTTCTATGACGGCGCCGGCAAGCAGATCTTCATCGACAACACTCAGACCGACCTGCAGTACAACCGCACCCTGGACCTGATGGGCAGCCTGGCCCTGCAGTTCAACGAAGAGCAGAGCCTGGACCTGCTGGCCCAGTACTACGACTCCGGCAACCACGGCAGCACCGGTATCTATTTCCCCAACCTCAAGTACAAGGCACCGTCCAACCTGGAAGACGCCGAGCTGCGCGGCGGCTATTCCACGGACCTGGAGCCGCGTACCAAGCGCCTGCTGCTCAACGCCAACTATCACCACAGTGATGTGCTGGGCCAGGACTTCTACCTGCAGGCTTCGTACCGCAAGGAAGACAACAACTTCTTTCCGTTCCCCTACTACAACAGCGGCAGTCCGGCGGGCTCCAAAGGCGTGTATTTTGCCGCGTCGCAGCAGAATTTCGAGGTCACCAGCCTCAAGGCGCTGTTCGCCAAGGAGTTCGACGCCTTCAAGCTCACCTACGGCGTGGACCTGGACCGGGAGCGCTTCAACGCCGAGCAGAGCACCTTCGACCAGGGCATCTCATCGGGCAGCGGCGGCCTCGACCTGGTGACCCTGAGCAAGGCGCCGCGCTATCCCAGCTATCGGGTCGACGGCCTGTCCGGCTACGCCCAGCTGGACTGGCATGCCACCGATAACCTGACGGTTTCCGGCGGCTACCGGCGTCAGCAGATGGACGTGGATGTCGGCCGCTTCAAGAACGTGCCCGGTGGCAGCAACGCATACGCGGTCAACCTGTACAACCTGGGCAGCATCTATGACTTCAAGAACGGTCATCAGGTCTGGGTCAATTACGGCGAGGGCTTCGATCTGCCGGACCCGGCCAAGTTCTACGGCAAGCCGGGGCTGAGCGTCGGCGACAACCCCCTGGCCGGGATCAAGAGTCGCCAGGTGGAAACCGGCTGGCGCTTCTCCGATAACGACTGGGAGGCCCAGGCGGCGCTGTACTACATCTGGTCGGACAAGGTGATCACCACCGACCAGGCCACCCTGACCATTGACGTCAAGGACCAGAAAAGCCGCGACTACGGCTTTGAGAGCGCCCTGACCCGGCACTTCCAGAACGGCTGGGAAATGGGCGGCACCCTGCATGCCGTGCGTTCCGAGGAGGAGAACAAGAACGGCGGCTGGAGCAAGCGCGACGCCCGTTACGCCTCGCTGTCGAAACTCACCGCCTTTGTCGGCTGGAAAGGTGACAGCAGCAACGTGCGCCTGCAGGGCAACCACGCCTTCACCCTCAAGGACGATGCAGTCAAGGTCATCGACGCCACTCACAGCGTCGACGCCCCCAACACCATCGACGGTTACACCACCTTCGACCTGCTGGGCAGCCACGACACCGAGTTCGGCACCTTCAGCGGCGGTATCCAGAACCTGCTGGACAAGCAATACAGCACCGTCTGGGGCCAGCGCGCCAAGCTGTTCTACTCACCGACCTATGGGCCGGACTATCTGTACGACTACCAGGGCCGTGGCCGCACCTACACCCTGAGCTGGAGCATGGCCTACTGAGGCGCCCGGGTCTGGGCTCGGCTCAGGCAAAGGCCCGCAGCAGGTCTTCTTCGAAGGCTTGCTGGGCCTCGCCGGGAGCCTGGGCGCGGTGTCGGGCGAGGTAGAAGTCCACCTCGAAACTCAACGCGGGCTGCCCCAGGGGCTTGAGTTGACCGGCGTCCTCCCAGCTGCGGGCAAAGTGGCTGGGCAGGTAGCCGATGTGCTGTCCGGAGAGGATAAAGGCCAGGGTGCTTTCCACCTGTTCGGCCCGGGCCGAGCAACGCGGGTTCTGCAAGGGCTCGTCCGGACCGAGAAAACGGTAGGGATGGTCGACCTGATTGGCCTGGCGCAGGGCGTCGAGGTCCGGCTGCGCCACCTCGAACAGCGGATGGCCGGCCGCGCAATACAGGTGTTGGGTTTCGCTGAACAGGCGGCGGTAGTCAAAGGCGCGCTGAACCTGGGAGAAATAGCCGATGGCCAGGTCCAGGCGCTGCTGCAGGAGCAAACGCTCCATTTCTCCAGGCATGGCGCTCATCAGTTCGATACGCACCGATTCGTCGCGCTGGCGAAAGTCGCGGATCGCCGCGGCAACCTTCTGCAACACCGACCGGTCCAGGGCTTCGGACAGCCCCAGGCGCACCTCGCCGATCAAGCGCCCGGCGACCCCGTTGGATTGATGGCGAAACACTTCGATGGACTGGAACAGCGGGCGGGTGGCGCTCAGCAGCTGTTCGCCCTTGGGGGTCAGCTTGAAGCCGGCCTTGCCTCGGCTGCACAGGCGGTAGCCGAGACGGGTTTCCAGACGGGCCATCTGCTGGCTGATGTTCGACTGGCTCAAGCCCAGCTCACCCTGGGCGGCGCTGAAGCCTCCGCACTCCACCACGCGGACGAACAGCCGCAATAGCTGCAAGTCCAGATCGTGCAATTGACCCAGCATCAAACATTACTCCTGTGGCATGTCAGCGTAACGAAGTGTGTATTTTTCTAATGTATGGGCCCGGGCAAGCTGGCGCCACCGCTTCTTCGCAGGTGCTCCTCACGCGTCGGTCTTGGTCCTCGCGTAGCGGCAGCCTCTTGCGTCAGCGCCACCCCCGAGGAGAGACCCATGGATATCGCCGATCTCAACGATCAGGCCCTGACCCGCGATAGCCTGTACGGCACCCGGGCCGAAGCCACTTACGCCGGCATCACCAGCTTCATGCGCCGGCGCTACAGCCGTGACTTGCGCGGCGTCGACCTGGTGGTCAGTGGCGTGCCCTTCGACACCGCCACCACCAACCGCCCCGGAGCACGCTTCGGGCCTCGTGGCATCCGCGCGGCCTCCGCGGGCATTGCCTGGGAGCGCCACTGGCCCTGGGCTTTCGACCCGTTCGATCATTTGGCGGTGATCGACTACGGCGACTGCGCCTTCGATCACGGCACTCCGCAATCGGTGCCCGAGCGTATCGAGGCCCATGCCCGGCGCATCCTCGATGCCGGCTGCGGGATGTTGACCCTGGGCGGCGATCATTTCATCAGCTACCCGCTGCTCAAGGCCCACCATCGGCGTCACGGGCCCCTGGCGTTGATTCACTTCGATGCCCACAGCGATACCTGGCCCGATGAAGAGGGGCAGCGCATCGATCACGGCACCATGTTCTGGCACGCCGCCCGGGAGGGCCTGGTGGACCCGAGCCGCTCGGTGCAGATCGGTCTGCGCACCACCCATGACGATCATCAGGGTTTCCAGGTGCTGGATGCGCGGCAGGTGCACCGTCAGGGCTGCGAGGCGATTGTCGCGGCGATTCGTCAACGGGTAGGGGATCACCCGGTGTACCTGACCTTTGACATCGACTGCCTGGACCCGGCGTTCGCCCCCGGTACCGGCACCCCGGTCTGTGGTGGCCTGAGCACCACCCAGGCCCTGGAGATCCTTGGCGGGCTGCGGGGGATCAATCTGGTGGGCATGGATCTGGTGGAAGTGGCCCCGGCCTATGACCATGCCGAGATCACCGCCCTGGCGGGGGCGACCCTGGCCATGGAGATGCTCTGTCTGTATGCCGCCCGGCACAAGGTCGACCGCTGATTCGTGGCCTGTCTCGTCCCGCAAGCCTCCTGACACTGACTGTCAGGAGGCTCTGATATTCTGCGCCGGTGTTTTTTCTCCGGAGTCCACCCAAGGTGTCGCGAGCCAGCCGTTTACTCACCCTGTTGCAGATGCTGCGGGGCAAGAGCCGTCCCGTTACCGCGGCCACCCTGGCGGCGGAGCTGGAGGTGTCCGAGCGCACCCTGTATCGCGATATCGCCGAGCTCACTTCACTGGGCGCGCCGATCTACGGTGAGGCGGGCATCGGCTATGTGTTGCGCAGCGGGCTGTTCCTGCCGCCCTTGATGCTCAATGCCGACGAGACCGAGGCCGTGGTCCTGGGGTTGCGTTATGTCGATCAGCGCGGCGATGAGGTGCTGAGCAAGGCCGCTGCCGATGCCATGGCCAAGATTGCCGCGGTGCTGGCCCCGGCGGCCCAGGACGCCTTGCGCAACCCGACTTTGCTGCCGGGGCCGGCGGGTTATGGCTTTCCGGACAATCCGGTGTCGCTGAACGTGTTCCGCCAGGCGATCCGGCATCAGGCCAAGCTGCTGATCGACTATGCCGACGTCAACCGCACCCCCAGCCAGCGGCTGATCTGGCCCCTGGCACTGGGGTTTCTCAACGAGGCCCGAGTGATCGTCGCCTGGTGCGAACTGCGGGAGGACTACCGGACCTTTCGCACCGACCGCATTGCCGCCGCCCAGGAGCAGGGCCAAGCCTACCCGGGACGTCGCAGCGACTGGCTGCGGACCTGGCGCAAGGGCTTGCAAGGGGATGGCCAGGGCAGTCAATTCACTCCTGACAGGAAGTGACGCAGGGGGCTCTTAACATGGCGCGCTCATCGACTCACCAGGAGCTTTTGTCATGTCAGGAATCGACCCTTCGCTGGCCCCGGCCATCCGTGCTTACGTGGTGGCTGCCAATACCGGCGACAGCTCGGCGGCGGCAGCGATCTTCGCCGCCGAGGCCCAGGTGTTCGACGAGCGAGAACACCGCGTAGGGCCGCAGGAGATTGCCCGCTGGATGGACACCAGCCATCGCCAGCGTCCCCGGCTGCAGGTCCTCGGGGTCCAGCAGCGCACCGGTAAGGTGTTGCTGGACAGCCTGGTCTGCGGGGATTTTCCCGGCAGTCCCCAGACGCTGCGCTACACCTTTCGCCTGGACCCGCAGGGGCGGATTGCACGGCTGGACATTTCCCGCTGAAGCTTGTCGGCCAGTGTATTGGCCGCCTCGCCGGCAAGCCGGCTCCTACATGGAACGGGTGGCGATGGCATACTGCGGCTTTTTTGCCGGGAGGCCAGCGGCTCATGCCATTCGATTCCCCCTTGAGCGCCTATCGACAGGCCCTGGAGCAGGACGGCTTTGTCGCCGACGAGGCACAGGCGCGGGCCGTGCAGGCCTTGCAGAACTGCCACGAGGCCCTGCATCAGGGGCGTACAGCGGTGCAAGGGGTCTATCTGTGGGGGGCGGTCGGGCGGGGCAAGACCTGGCTCATGGATCAGTTCTACCAGAGCCTGCGGGTGCCGGCGCGGCGTCAGCACTTTCATCACTTCATGGGCTGGGTGCATCAGCGTTCGTTCCAGCTCACCGGCACCGCCGATCCCTTGCAGGCCCTGGCCCGTGAGCTCGCCGAAGAGGTGCGGGTGCTGTGCTTCGATGAGTTGTTCGTCAACGATATCGGTGACGCAATCATTCTCGGGCGCCTGTTCCAGGTGATGTTCGAGCAGGGCGTGGTCATGGTCTGCACCTCCAACCAGCCCCCCGAGCAGTTGTATGCCGATGGCTTCAATCGTGAACGTTTCCTGCCGGCAATCAGCGCCATCAGCCAGCATATGCAAGTGGTGGCGGTGGACGGCGAGCAGGATCACCGTCTGCACCCGGGGGTCGCGGCGCAGCGCTACTGGCTCAGGGCCGAGGGCCAGCCCAGTGCTCTGGAACCCTTGTTCCGGCAGTTGAGCGAGGGCCAGTCGGTCTCCACTGAGCCGCTGTTGATCGGCTATCGGCCGGTGCAGGTGGTCAAGGCCGCCGGCAGCGTGATCTGGTGTCGTTTTGCCGATCTGTGCGAACAGCCGTTTTCCGCCATGGACTTCATGGCGCTGTGTGACAGGTTCAGCGCGATTCTCCTCAGCGAAGTTCCCAACCTCAGTGCCCAGCAACGCCCGGGGCGCATTGCCCGAGGCACCGAGGATGGCGCCCAGCGGGTGGTGGCCGGTGACCGCGAATTGCCCCAACTGTCGATCCATGACGACAGCGTGCGTCGCTTCATTGCCCTGGTGGATGAATGTTACGACCGCAAGGTGCCGCTCTATCTGGAGGCCCAGGTACCGATGGACCAGCTGTACACCGAGGGTTACCTGGAGTTTCCCTTCCGCCGCACCTTGAGCCGACTGCAGGAAATGCAGCTGCAACGGTTTGCCACGGCGCCTGGCGCTTGAGGGGGAAGGGCTTCCGGCTGCGGTTCATCCTGGCCAATCATTAGGATTTTTCTGCTGCAAGTGGGTGAAAAATCTTCGTTTGGTCAAATCCCCCAGCCTACAATCGAGGCTGCCTGAGCCCTGAGCGCTCACTTTCAATGCGTTGATCGAGGATGAACATGGACGTTGCCGATGTCGTGGTGCTGCAAGCCAGTTACAGCAACCCGGTGCATGCCGAAGCCATAGGCGTGCTGCTCAATCACTATGCCCAGGACCCCATGGGCGGCGGCCAGCCCCTGGCGCCGGACCAGCTTCAGCAACTGCCGGCAGAGCTGGCCAAGCGACCTCAGGCGTTCAGCGTGCTGGCCTTTGCCGGTGGCCAGCCAGTGGGGCTGGTGAACTGCTTCGAGGGTTTTTCCACCTTCGCTTGCCGGCCCCTGGTGAATGTCCATGATGTGGTGGTGCTGGACAGCTTTCGCGGCCAGGGCCTGAGCAGGCGGATGCTGCAGAAGGTTGAGGACATCGCCCGGCAACGGGGTTGCTGCAAGATCACCCTGGAGGTGCTGGAAGGCAACGCCCAGGCCCAGGCCGCTTACCAAGCCTGCGGTTTCGCCAATGCCATGCTCGATCCCGCCCATGGCCGCATGCTGTTCTGGAGCAAAGCCTTGTAATGCCCACGGTCACGCCCCCGGCTGGAATACCCGGTGCCAAGGAAAGCCCCTGGCACATTTTCCTGATTTTCCTGCGCCTGGGGCTGACCTCGTTCGGTGGGCCGGTGGCGCACTTGGGGTATTTCCGCCAGGAGTTCGTCCAGCATCGGCGCTGGCTGGGAGAGGCGGCCTATGCCGAGCTGGTGGCGCTGTGTCAGTTTCTTCCGGGACCGGCCAGCAGCAAGGTCGGCATGGTCCTGGGCCTGTCGCGTGCGGGCCTGTCCGGCGCGGTTTGCGCCTGGGCCGGTTTTACCTTGCCATCGGCGCTGGCCCTGGTCTTGTTGGCGTTGGGTATTGGCAATGGAATCGCTCCCGGGGTGCTCAAGGGCCTGCTGCTGGTGGCGGTCGCGGTGGTTGCCCTGGCGCTTTGGGGAATGGCCCGTAGTCTGTGTCGCGGGCCTTTGCGCATCGCCATTGCGCTGCTCGCCGCCGGGTGGGTGCTGCACTGGCCGGGCCTGGGGGGACAATTGCTGGTGATGCTGCTGGCGGCGGTGGCGGGGGCCGCGCTGATCACCCCGGCGGCCCGGCCCGAGGCGGATGCTCTGGCGCCTTGGGGCAGTCGGCGCCTGGGCTGGCTGTTGCTGGGGACGGCCCTGCTGTTGTTGCTGTTACTGCCCGGGCTGGCGGCGCTGTGGCCAACACCCTGGTTGCGCTGGTTCGACGGTTTTTATCGCATCGGGGCCCTGGTGTTTGGTGGCGGTCATGTGGTGTTGCCGCTGTTGCAGAGCCAGGTCGTGGAGTCGGGCTGGATCAGCGATCAGCTGTTCATGACCGGCTATGCCAGCGCCCAGGCGGTGCCTGGGCCCCTGTTCAGTGTCGCGGCTTTTATCGGAACGGCCCTCGGCGGCTGGCCCGGGGCGCTGATCTGTCTGGTGGCGATCTTCCTGCCGGGCTTCTTGCTGGTGATCGGTGTGCTGCCTTTCTGGCAGACCTTGCGTCATCGTCGCGATATTCAGGCGGCGCTGGGCGGGGTCAACGCCGCTGTGGTGGGTGTCCTGGCCGCCGCGCTGTACCAACCCCTGTGGACCAGCAGCGTGACCGGGCTCCCGGAACTGCTGGCGGTGCTGCTGGCCCTGGTGTTGCTGCACAGCGGCCGGCTGCCGCCCTGGGCCCTGGTGCTGTTGGGTGCGGCGCTGGGCGGCTGGCTGCTCTAAGCGTCGTGCAATGCCGGGTCGAGCTTGGGAAACACCAGACGGAACTCGGTAAGGCTGTCCGGCACGCTGTCGACCTCGGTGCGCCCCTGATGCAGGTTCATGATCGAGCGCACGATCGCCAGGCCCAGTCCGGTGCCGCCTTCGGCTCGGGTGCGACTGCTGTCGACCCGATAGAAACGCTCGAACAGATGGGGCAGGTGGCAGGCGGCGATACCCGGTCCGGGATTGCTCACGGCAAGGCTCACGCTCTGCAGTTGGCGCTCGATCCGCAGGTCGATTCGGCCCCGGTCCGGGCAATGGCGGATGGCATTGGACAGCAGGTTGGAAATGGCCCGCTGGATCATCAGGCGATCCCCCAGCACCCAGGTGTCACCGCGCAGTTCCAGCTTCAGTTGCCTGTCCTCGGCGCTGAGGGCAAACAGGTCCATGACCCGTAGCGCTTCCTCGGCCAGGGATACCCGGGCGAAGCGCGCCTGGGACGCCGGTTGGCTGACCTGGGCCAGGAACAGCATGTCGGCGACGATCCGCGTGACCCGCTCCAGCTCCTCGATGCTGGCTTCCAGCACGGCCTTGTACTCCTCCGGGGGACGCTCCCGGGACAGGGTCACTTGGGCCTTGCCCATCAGGTTGCTGATGGGCGAGCGCAGTTCGTGGGCCAGGTCGTCGGAGAACTGCGACAGGCGCTGCACGCCGCCATCCAGGCGGTGCAGCATGACGTTGATGCCTTGGCCCAGTTCCGCCAGTTCCCGAGGCAGCTTGTCCAGGTTCAGGCGATGGGTCAGGTCCTGGGTGGTGACCTTGGCGGCTACCCGGGTGAACTGCTGCAGCGGGAGCAGACCCCTCTGTACCAGCCACCAGGCGCCGATGCCGATCAGCAACAGCAGCAGGGGCAGGGCAATCACCGTGGAGCGCAGGTAGGCGCTGAGCAGCGCCTGGTCGTTGCTGCGGTCCAGGCTCAATACCACTCGCACCTGCTCGCCGTTGCGCAAATTCATTGGCCGGGTCGCGCTGAGCAGTTGGTTGCCGCGGTTGTCGCGCCAGTCGAGGTAACCCTCGGCGGTGCTCTCCCTCAGGGCCTGGGGCAGCGGTTGCTGAGCCATGCCGCCGACATTGAGCAGGGGCTCGGCCTGGGGATCGCTGCTCAGGATGTTCAATTGCAGATTGTCGTGGCCCATCACCAGGTCCAGCAGGGAGTGGGGGCGGGCGGCCAGGTCACTGCTCTTGAGGTCGCTGGTGAGGCTGTGCTGGATCTGCTCCAGCTTGCTCTCCAGGCCCTTGCGCGCCAGGTTGCCCAACTCGTGGCTCAGGGCCAGATAGGCCAGGGTCGCCAGCAGCAGGACCAGAGCCGCCCCCATCAGGCTGACGGTCAGCCCCAGACGCATGGACAGGCTGCTGTTGGTCGGCGCGGCCGGGTGGGGCGTCATTGGCGCACTTCCAGGACATAACCGACACCGCGCAGGGTGTGGATCAGCTTGACCTCACTGGCATCATCGATCTTGGCCCGCAGGCGGCTGATGGAGACTTCCACCACATTGGTGTCGCAGTCGAAGTTCATGTCCCAGACCAGGGAAATGATTTGCGTGCGGGTCAGCACTTCACCCGAGTGGCGCATCAATACATGCAGCAGGGTGAATTCCTTGGTCGTGAGATCTATCCGTCGGTTGCCGCGATAAGCCCGATGGCGTCGGGGATCAAGTTGCAAGTCAGCCACCTGCAATACTTGCGGTTGGGCCACGGGTTCGCTGCGGCGAATCAAGGTCCGGACCCGAGCCAGCAATTCAGGAAATTGAAAAGGTTTGACCAGATAATCATCGGCGCCCATATCCAGGCCCTTGACCTTGTCTTCCAGGCGTCCGCGAGCGGTCAACATCATGACCCGGGCCGGAGAATGTCCACGCATATGTTCCAATACTTGCCAGCCATCTTTGCCCGGCAGGTTTATATCCAGGATCACCAATTCGTAAGGCTGTTGCTGTATCAGGTGCAGGCCGTCCACACCATTATTGGCGCGGTCCACTACATAACCACTTTCACTTAGGCCCTGATGCAGGTAGTCCGCTGTTTTGGGCTCGTCTTCAACCACCAGAATGCGCATTGCCAGATCCTCTCCAAACCGCTTGGGTACTATCGAATGAGTGCAGGGTGAAGCCTGAAGTAGCTACAGGGTCAACAAAATTAATCAGCTAATTCATGGGATTAGCCAGGTGACCCGATAAGCGGTGAGCGCTCGGGCGCAGGCATGCTAGTTGAACGGGCGCAAGGAAAGTGGCGAATGACAGAGTTGTAATATTCCAGTCATTGTCGTGACAGTGAGTGGTTGCCCGCAGATATAAAAAAGGCGCCCTGGGCGGGCGCCAAACGTCCATCTCTGCCAAAGGAGCACATTGTCCAGAGTGGGTACTGCTTTAAAGATGTGTCAGGCGTCGGGCTGCTGTTGCTTGGCGTCCGAAGCGGAATAGTGCGGGTCGGTTTTCTTCTGTTCGGCCTTGGCGGTGTTCTCGGTCTTATCACCGTGAATCTGTTGCTGGGCGACGCGGAAGTTGTCATAGAAGCGTTGCATATGCTCGGCTCCGCCTTCGGCAAAGGCTGCACTGGAACTGGCCAGAATCAAGCCGCTAAATACCAAAGTTGAAAGTTTCATGCTGTGTTTCCTACTTAAGAGTGTTCGGTAACTTGTTTCGTCCCTGCACAAGAAGTGATGGGAGAAGTTTCACCGAAGTGTATTAAGTGAGGGTTAACGTCAGCCTGAACGGGACATTACATTCTTGACATCATGTGTCCGCGGACAGGAGCCGGCTTGCCAGCGAAGGCGTCTGCGAGGTCGGTGCAGGGCTTGATGGCCTCTTCGCCGGCAAGCCGGCTCCTACGGGGAACTGCACGGTGTATCTGACTGCTGTAGGAGCTGGCTTGCCAGCGAAGGCGTCCGAGAGGTCGGCGCAGGGCTTGATGGCTTCTTCGCCGGCAAGCCGGCTGCTACGGGGAACTGCACGGTGTATCTGACTGCTGTAGGAGCTGGCTTGCCAGCGAAGGCGTCCGAGAGGTCGGCGCAGGGCTTGATGGCTTCTTCGCCGGCAAGCCGGCTGCTACGGGTGTAAGGGGGCTGTTGCGTAGGGACGGGTTTGGGGGCCGTTGCGGCCCCCGAGTCGGATGCTTACTTTTGTACCACGGTGGCGTCCACCGGCGCTTTGGGTTTCATCAGGCTGAAGTCGATCAGCGGCTTGCTCTGGCGTGAGTAGGGGTCGCCAATCAGTAGCGGACGCGGTTTGAAGCTGTCGCTGACCAGACTGCGGCTGTGGTCCAGCTGGTCGAAACTCAAGCCCGCCAGGTCGGCCCAGGTATGAATCAGCTGGGAGCTGCTGTAAGGGCGGCTGAGGTCGGATGCAAAGTTCCAGTCATGGGTTTCTCGCCACTTCGGTGAGGCCCAGGCCATGAACGGGATGGTGTACATCGGCGCCGTGGGCTTGCCTTCGTTGCGCCCCAGGGTGTCGTGGCCGGCGGAGTCGAAGACGTCTTCACCGTGGTCCGACAGATACAGCAGGAAGCCGTTGGGATCGCTCTTGGCGTAGTCCTTGATCAGGCTGGAGACCACGAAGTCGTTGTACAGCACCGCGTTGTCGTAGCTGTTGTAGGTCGGCAGTTGATCGTCACGCACGCCGGCCGGCACTCCCTGGCGATCGGTGAACTTGTCGAAACTCGGCGGGTAGCGGTACTGGTAGCTCATATGGGTGCCCAGCAGGTGCACCACGATGAACTTGCGCGGAGCGCTGTCGGCCAGGGCCTTGGAGAAGGGCTCGAGCACATCGCCGTCGTACTGGCGGGCGTTCTGGTTGCGGTTGTTGTTCAGGTACACCTGCTCGTCCGCCTGCTCGGAGAAGGTGGTGAGCATGGTGTTGCGCTTGGTCATGGTCTGCTGGTTGGTGATCCAGTAGGTCTTGTAGCCGGCCTGCTTCATCACGCTGACCAGGGACGGGGTCTTGAGGTAGAGATCGGGGTTTTCTTCGTCGGCGAAGGTCAGCACCTGTTGCAGCGCCTCGATGGTGTAGGGGCGCGGGGTGATGACGTTGTTGAACACCGCCAACTGGTCCTTGAGCTTGTCCAGTTCCGGGGTGGTCTGGCGTGGGTAGCCGTAGAGGCTCATGCGCTGGCGGTTGGTGGACTCGCCGATCACCAGCACCAGGGTGGCCGGCTGGTTGGCCATGCTGTCCTTGAGGTTGGTCAGCGGCGGGATCTTGCTGACGCTGTCGAGCATGCCCTGCATGCCGTCCAGTTGCTCGCGGTAGCGGCGATAAGCGACCACCATCTGCCACGGCACGGCAGGTTCGATACGGGTTTCGAACTTTTCCAGGCCGTCCGCCAGGGTGTCGGTGCGAGCGAGTTGCTTGACCAGCGGGTAGCCGACAATCGCCACCAGGATCGCCACGGCAGCCACCAGGGCCTGGCCCCGGGGCAGGTAAACCGGGCGCAGGCGGGTCCAGAGGAAGACCGCGAAGGCGGTGTGGGCCAGGAACGCCAGGAGCATCCACCAGGCAAAGTACTGCGTCAGGTATTCACCGGCTTCCGAGGGGTTGGACTCGAACATGATGAAGATGACGCTTTGCGAGAACTCCTGCTGATAGACGAAGAAGTAGCCCAGGCTGGCCATGGAACAGGCCCAGAGCACCACGCCGATCACTGCGGCCATGACTTTGGTGCGTGCCGGGAACAGCAGCATCGGCGCCAGCCAGATGGCGCTCATGAAGAACGCCTGGCGGAAACCGGCGAATCCGGAAGTGTCGGTCAGTTGAATCAGCAGTTGGGTGATGCCGGAGAAATACCAGAAGAACAGGAACAGCCAGAGCAGCCCCATCCAGTCAAAACCTGCCGCAGACGTGCTACTGCGTTTGAACCATGCCATTGAGCGCTCCCCACAATTCCATGATCATTGCGCGCCGGTTCAGCGCCGCGAATGAAGGCCGTCGTCTGTAACAAGACGGCCACAATGGCCGCGAGTATCGATAGGCAAGTGTGAAAAGTTCGTTAGCACAGCGTTGGATTTTTGTTCGGCGTAGCAGGCGCCAGGATCAGGCGTGGCGGGGGATTTGTGGCGGGGAGTGAGTAGAGCTGTGAACGCAGGCGGGGCCTGCGTTCCGGGGCGAGGTTCAGCCTGCGGAGGGAAGGTGCCGCACTGCTGCGGGGGCTTGCCCCTGGTTCTGCAACATCAGGCGCAATTGGGCGAGTTCCCGTTGCAATTGATCGCGCTCGTCTTTGAGTTGGCGTAATTCGTCACGACGAATGGTCACGTAGAGAGTCTGTGCTGGTCGTGCCGGTAGTACTGTGCCCATTGCTTCACCTCGCAACTGGTATGCCTCAACTATGCTTTGCTGGCCGCATCCCTTGCGCAAAGCACCATCGCAGGCAGCGTGAAAACTACTGTGTTCGGCAATACCGCGTTAAAAACAGTCTTGCCTTCACTCGTGACGTTTTCACAGCGCCTGATGGCGGCGATTTTATTTCTTTTTTGGGCAATTGGAACTTTTTTATTTTTCGTGGTCGTTGTGCCTTCCTGGCGTTTTGCGTCGTTATCCCTCCAAGTTTTCAGAAACTTCGTCCCAAGTGTCGGGACTAATCTTCACGCAGTCCGCGCCGGCTGGGGCAGGTGATCGGGCTTGGGTGCGCCGCATTGCGCGCAGGTCGCCGCAAAAACTGGCGTTTTGTCTGAAGATTGCGCTGTCTTGGAGCGTCTCGCCTTGTATAGTTGCGCCCCTCGACGTTTGCACCCAGCCCTTTGGGCTATACATTTTTGATCTGAATTTTTTGCAGTAGGAGCATCAGCACATGCAACTGGGGATTATTGGACTGGGCCGCATGGGCGGCAACATTGCACGGCGCCTGATGCTCAATGGGCACGAGACCGTAGTCTTTGACCGCAACACCGATTTCGTCAGCACCCTGGCCGCCGAAGGCGCCAAGGGCGTCGCCGACCTGCCAGGCCTGGTGGCCGGCCTGGAAAAACCCCGCGCGGTCTGGGTCATGCTGCCCGCCGGCGCACCCACCGAAGAGACCATCGACACCCTGAGCCAGTTGCTGGAGCCGGGTGATGTGATCATCGACGGCGGCAACACCTACTATAAGGACGACATCCGCCGCGCCCGGGATCTGGCGCAAAAAGGCCTGAAGTACATCGACGTCGGCACCTCCGGCGGCGTCTGGGGCCTGGAGCGCGGCTACTGCATGATGATCGGCGGCGATGCTGATGAAGTGCTGCGTCTGGACCCGCTGTTCTCGGCCCTGGCCCCCGGCCTGGGTTCGATTCCACGGACCAAGGATCGCGTTTCCGATGACGACCGTGCCGAGCGTGGCTATATCCATGCCGGTCCTGCCGGTGCCGGGCATTTCGTCAAGATGATCCACAACGGCATCGAGTACGGGATGATGCAGGCCTTCGCCGAGGGCTTTGACATCCTCAAGACCAAGTCTTCGGACATCCTCCCGCAAGACCAGCGCTTTGACCTCAATGTGGCGGACATCGCCGAAGTCTGGCGTCGCGGTAGCGTGGTGTCCTCCTGGCTGCTGGACCTGACCGCCGATGCCCTGGCCGGCGATCCGAAGCTCGACGGTTTTTCCGGTGCCGTGGCCGACAGTGGCGAAGGGCGCTGGACCATCGAAGCGGCCATGGAGCAGGCAGTACCGGTTCCGGTCCTGTCCAACTCGTTGTTCTCCCGCTACCGTTCTCGCGGCCAGGGCACCTATGGCGACAAGCTGCTGTCAGCCATGCGCTTCGGCTTTGGCGGCCATGTGGAGACCGGTAAGAAATGACCTCTACGCGAAAGAAGTCCAAGGCGTTGCCCGCGCCGCCGACCACGCTGTTCCTGTTCGGCGCCCGCGGTGATCTGGTCAAGCGCCTGCTGACTCCGGCGCTGTACAACCTGAGCCGCGACGGCTTGCTGGATGAGGGACTGCGGATTGTCGGCGTCGACCACAACGCGGTGAGCGACGCTGAGTTCGCCACCTTGCTAGAAGACTTCCTTCGCGATGAAGTGCTCAACAAACAAGGCCAGGGGGCGTCCGTGGACGCCGCCGTCTGGGCTCGCCTGACCCGTGGTATCAGCTACGTCCAGGGCGACTTCCTCGACGACTCCACCTATGCCGAACTGGCGGCGCGGATTGCCGCCAGCGGCACCGGCAACGCGGTGTTCTACTTGGCCACCGCGCCGCGCTTCTTCAGTGAAGTGGTGCAGCGCCTGGGGGCTTCGGGGTTGCTGGAGGAGGGGCCGGATGCCTTTCGCCGGGTGGTGATCGAGAAGCCCTTCGGCTCCGATCTGCAGACTGCCGAGGCTCTCAACGCTTGCTTGCTCAAGGTCATGAGCGAGAAACAGATCTATCGCATCGACCATTACCTGGGCAAGGAAACGGTCCAGAACATCCTGGTCAGCCGTTTTTCCAACAGCCTGTTCGAGGCGTTCTGGAACAACCATTACATCGACCACGTGCAGATCACCGCGGCGGAAACCGTCGGGGTCGAAACCCGTGGCAGCTTTTATGAACACACCGGCGCCCTGCGGGACATGGTGCCCAATCACCTGTTCCAGCTTCTGGCGATGGTGGCCATGGAGCCTCCAGCGGCCTTTGGCGCCGATGCAGTGCGCGGCGAGAAGGCCAAAGTGGTGGGGGCGATCCGCCCCTGGTCACTGGAGGAGGCTCGGGCCAACTCGGTGCGCGGCCAGTACCGCGCCGCCACCGTTGCGGGCAAGGCCCTGGCGGGCTACCGCGAAGAAGCCAATGTCGCGCCGCACAGCAATACCGAAACCTATGTCGCGCTGAAGGTGATGATCGACAACTGGCGCTGGGTCGGGGTGCCGTTCTACCTGCGCACCGGCAAGCGCATGAGCGTGCGTGACACCGAAATCGTCATCTGCTTCAAGCCGGCACCCTACGCGCAGTTTCGCGATACCGAAGTTGATCGACTGTCGCCGACCTACCTGCGGATCCAGATCCAGCCCAACGAAGGCATGTGGTTCGACCTGCTGGCGAAGAAGCCCGGGCCAAGCCTGGACATGGCCAATATCGAACTGGGCTTCGCCTACCGGGACTTCTTTGAAATGCAGCCGTCCACCGGCTACGAGACGCTGATCTACGACTGCCTGATCGGTGACCAGACGCTGTTTCAGCGGGCGGACAATATCGAGAACGGTTGGCGCGCCGTGCAGCCTTTCCTCGATGCCTGGAAGCAGGACGCGACGGTGCAGACCTACCCTGCGGGTGAGGATGGCCCGGATGCCGGTGATGAGCTGCTGGCCCGGGACGGTCGCGTGTGGCGGGCTCTCGGATGAAGGGGGGCAAGGTGCGGCCCATCGAGTTCCTGCTCAGCGATATGGACGGCACCCTGTTGCGCCCGGATCACCGCTTCAGCCCTCGAACCCTGGACGCAGTCCGCGCCCTGCGTGAAGCCGGCGTAGCCTTCAGCCTGGCCACCGGGCGTCCGCCGCGGGCCATGCAGCAACAGATCGAGGCCCTGGGTGTGGATCTGCCGACTGCCGGGTTCAATGGTGGCAGTATCGTCAATCCCGATGGCAGCTTCCTGGTTCGCCATCATGTACCGGTGGAGGCGGCGGTCACCGCCTTGCTGCTGTTCCAGCCGTATCCGCAGATCGAAACCTGGGTCTTTGCCGACAACGAGTGGCTGGTGCGCGACCTCGACGGTCCCTTGATGCCCCTTGAGCGCCAGGCGCTGGGCTATGGGCCGAAGGTGGTGGACAGTTTCGCGGATTACCTGCCGCGGATCGACAAGATCGTTGCCGCCAGTAATGACCACCGGCTGCTGCTGGAGCTGGAAGCGCGGTTGCAGGGAAAAACGGCCGGGCTGGCCCAGGCCTCCCGTTCGCAACCACGGTTCCTTGATGTCACTGCCGTGCAGGCGGACAAGGGACAAGCCCTGGTGACCCTGGCCGAGCACCTCGGCGTGCCCCTGGAGCGTACAGCGGCCCTGGGGGATGGCGGTAATGACCCGGCGATGTTTCAGCGTGCCGGGTTGTCGATTGCCATGGGCCAGGCCGAAGAGCAGGTCAAGGACCAGGCCGACGTGATCACCGGCAGCAACCAGGATGATGGTGCTGCCGAAGCGATCGAGCGCTACATCCTCCTGCGTTAAAGCCAGTAACTCACCGCATACCAGCCCAGCAGGCCCATCACCACGGTGTAGGGCAGGGCCATCCACACCATCCGTCCATAGGACAGGCGCACCAGTGGCGCAATTGCCGAAGTCAGCAGAAACAGGAAGGCGGCCTGACCATTGGGGGTGGCGACGCTGGGCAGATTGGTGCCGGTGTTGATGGCGATGGCCAGGGTCTCGAAGTGTTCGCGACTCATCTGCCCGGAGACAAAGGCCTGTTTCACTTCGGTGATGTAGATGGTGGCGACGAACACATTGTCGCTGATGGCCGACAGCAGGCCATTGGCAATGAACAGCATGCCTGGCTGCTGGTCCGCCGGCAGCGCCAGCACCCACTGGATCAGTGGCACGAACAGCTGTTGCTGGTGAATCACCGCCACCACGGCAAAGAACACCACCAGCAGGGCGGTGAAGGGCATGGCGTCCTTGAAGGCGTTGCCCAGCCGGTGTTCGTCGGTAATTCCGGTGAAGGCGGTGATCAGCACAATCACCAACAGACCGATCAGCCCGACTTCCGCCACGTGCAGGGCCAGGCCGACAATCAGGATCAGCGCCGCCAGCCCCTGGACCAGCAAGGCTGCCCGTTGCCGTGCGGTGCGCTGGGCGTCGTCTTCGGCGGCGTAGTTGGCCAGTACCTGGCGCACGTTGTCCGGCAGCAAGGTGCCGTAGCCGAACCAGCGCAGTTTTTCCAGGAGCACACAGGTCACCAGCCCGGCGGCCAGCACCGGCAGGGAAACTGGCGCCACCTTGTGGAAGAATTCGGCAAAGTGCCAGCCCATTTCATGGCCGATCAACAGGTTCTGTGGTTCGCCCACCAGGGTGCATACGCCCCCCAGAGCCGTGCCCACGGCACCGTGCATCAGCAGGCTGCGCAGAAAAGCGCGGAATTGCTCCAGGTCGTCGTGGTGCAGGGAAGGCAGATGCTGATCATCGCCATAGCCGCTGTCCTGGCGTGGGTCATTGCCGGAGGCCACCCGGTGGTACACCGAGTAGAAGCCCACGGCGGCACTGATGATCACTGCGGTAACGGTCAGGGCGTCGAGAAAGGCCGAGAGAAAGGCTGACAGAAAGCAGAACAGCAGCCCCAGCAGCGCCTTGGACCGTACCCCCAGCAGCAGGCGCGAGAACAGGAACAGCAGCAGTTCCTTCATGAAATAGATGCCCGCCACCATGAACATCAGCAGCAGGATCACCGGGAAGTTGTGCACCAGCTCGTCGTACAGCGCCTGGGGCGTGGCCATGCCCAGCAACAGCGCTTGCACCAACAGCAGACCGCCGGGCATCAAGGGGTAGCACTTCAGGGCCATGGCCAGGGTGAAGATGAATTCGATCACCAGGCACCAGCCGGCCGCTGCCGGGCTGACACAGAAGAACAGCAGGGGGTTGAGCAGCAGAAAGGCGATGATGCTTGCCTTGTACCAGCGGGGTGAGTGGCCGAGAAAATTGTGCGCGAACGCCTGGGCCATTGAGCCGGACATGGGCTGCTCCTAGTAGTGAGAAGCGCGCAACTTGCCGCAAGCCGGATCGAGAATCAAGAATCCATGAAATCTTTTGCCACAATCTCCCCTCACCTGTAGGAGCCAGCTTGCTGGCGAAGGCCTTCCCAAGGTCGACATCGTCGTGAGCGCCATTCGCCGGCAAGCCGGCTCCTACGGTGGGTGGTGTTGCGGCCGGCTCCTACGGTGGTCGGTGCTGCGGCCAGCTCTTGTAGGAGCCAGCTTGCTGGCGAAGGCAACCTCAAGGTCGACCTCGTCGTGAGGGCCTGTTCGCCGGCAAACCGGCTCCTGCGGTCAGGTGGTGCGTTTGGCGACCAGGGTCAGGATGTCGTAGCTGGCCACCAGTTCACCCAGTTGATTGGTCACTTCCACGTCCCAGGCCACCACCCCTTGCGGGGTGCCCTGGGGGCTCTGTTTGCCCTGGTCGATCTTGCGCTTGCAGGTCAGGCGCGCCTGGAGGGTGTCGCCAATGCCCACCGGGCTGATGAAGCGCAAGGTATCCAGGCCATAGTTGGCCAGCACCGGGCCCGGTGCCGGGGACACGAACAGCCCGGCCGCCGCAGAGAGCACGAAGTAGCCGTGGGCAATACGCTTGCCGAATTGCGACTCCTTGGCGGCGATCTCGTCGAAGTGCATATAGAAGTGGTCCCCTGACAGGCACCCGAAGTTCACCAGATCGGCCTCGGTGACAGTGCGCCGGTGGGTCAGCAGGGATTCGCCGATCTGCAGGTCCTGGAAGTGCCGGCGAAACGGGTGGACCTGCGTCTCGATAACCTTGGCGCCACGCACGTGTTCGCCGGTTACCGCGGCCAACATGCTCGGGGAGCCCTGGACGGCTGCACGCTGCAGGTAGTGCTTGACCGCCCGCAGGCCGCCCAGCTCTTCGCCGCCGCCGGCGCGGCCCGGGCCACCATGCTTGAGTTGCGGCAGCGGCGAACCGTGGCCAGTGGATTCGCCGGCGCATTCGCGGTCCAGCACCAGCAGCCGGCCATGCCAGGCTGCGGCCCGGGGAATGACCTGGGCAGCGATGCCCGGGTCCTTGGTCACCAGGCTGGCCACCAGGCTGCCCTTGCCGCGAGCGGCCAGGTCCAGGGCCTGGTCCAGATCGTCGTAGGCCATCAAGGTGCTGACCGGGCCAAAGGCCTCGATATCGTGGGCACCACCCTGTGCCAGGGGATCACGGGACAGCAGCAGGGTCGGGGCAAAGAACGCGCCCTGGCTGACATTTCCCCCCCGGGGTTCGAAGCCGTCCCGGGCGCCGAACAGCAGATCGCTGCTGTGCAGCAGGCTTTCCAGGCGCGCGGTCACGTCCCGCTGTTGCTCATGGGAGGCCAGGGGGCCCATGCGCACGCCTTCCACCGACGGATCGCCCACCACCACCCTGGACAAGCGCTCGCGCAATCCCGTGGCCACGGCATCCAGGTGTTGTGTCGGGACCATGGCGCGGCGGATGGCGGTGCATTTCTGACCGGCCTTGACCGTCATCTCTCGCACCACTTCCTTGATGAACAGCTCGAACTCCGGGTCGTCCGGGGTCACGTCCGGCGCCAGGATCGCGCAGTTCAGGGAGTCGGCTTCGGCATTGAAGGGCACCGAGTGGCGGATCAGGTTGGGGTTGGATCGCAGTTTGCCGGCGGTGACGGCGGAACCGGTGAACGTCACCAGGTCCTGGCCTTGCAGGCGATCCAGCAGGTCGCCGGTGCCGCCGATCACCAGTTGCAGGCTGCCTTCTGGCAGCAAGCCGGATTCATGCATCAGGCGCACGGTGGCTTCGGTCAGGTAGCTGGTGGCGCTGGCGGGTTTGACGATGCACGGCATGCCGGCGAGGAAGCACGGGGCGAACTTCTCCAGCATGCCCCAGATGGGAAAGTTGAACGCGTTGATGTGCACCGCCACGCCGCCACGGGGCACCAGGATGTGGGTGCCGGCAAAGCTGCCGAGCTTGCTCAAGGATTGCGCCGGGCCTTCATGCAGCAGGTTGCCCGACGGCAGCTCCCGAGAGCCGAGTCCGGCGTAGCTGAACAGGGTGCTGTTGCCGCCTTCAATATCGATCCAGCTGTCGGCCCGGGTCGCGCCGCTGTGGTGGGACAGGGCGTACAGCTGTTCCTTGCGTTCGCTGAGGTACAGCGCCAGGGCCTTGAGACGCTGGGCCCGCTGCTGGAAATCCAGGGCCAGCAAGGCGCGGCCACCCTGTTGGCGCCCGTGCTCCAGGGCCTCGGCGAAGTCCAGGGGCTCTTCGTGGGTGCGGGCCACTTCATGGCCATCGATGGCGCTGCGCAGTGCCTGGGCCGGGTGTTGGCCAACCCAGCGGCCGGCGATAAAACTTTGCAGGGTAGGAGGCTGTGACATGGAAGAACGCTCCGAACGGTGAATTAAGGCCGGCGCGGAGTGCTCCGTGCCGGTGAGTGGACCCAGTGACTGCTGGCACCGGAGGCACCAGTGCCAATCCGGGATCTTCGTGAGGGCAGGGTTCAGAGCTGGTCGAAGTCCAGCACCACCTTGGCGCTGACCGGGAACGACTGGCAGGAAAGCACGTACCCGGCCGCCACTTCGTAGTCTTCCAGCGCGTGGTTGCTGTCCATTTCCACTTCACCTTCGATGACCTTGCATTTACAGGTGGAGCAGACTCCGGCCTTGCACGAATAGGGCAGTTCGGCGCCTTGGGCATTGCCGGCGTCCAGCAGGCTCAGGCTGTTGCGCGGCAGGTCGAAGGCCAGGGCCCGGCCATCGCTGATCACGGTGATCCGGCTGACCTGGGCGTCCAGCACTCGGGCGGCTTCACGGGCCTGGCGTTTGTGTCCGTCGCCGGTTGCATGAAACAGCTCGAAGTGGATTCGCTCGGCGTCCATGCCCGCGGCCTTGAGACTGTCGCGCACGCTCTCGGTCATGGCCTGGGGGCCACAGATAAAGGCCGCGTCCAATTGCCGGACATCGAGCCAGCGGGCAAACAACTGCTGGCATTTGTCCTGGTTGATATGGCCGTTGTAGAGGTCGATGTCCTGCTGCTCGCGGCTGAAGACGAACACCAGGTTGAGGCGCTGCAGGTAGCGGTTCTTCAGGTCCTCCAATTGTTCGCGAAACAGCGCCGAGGCGCTGGAACGGTTGCCGTAGAGCAAGGTGATGCGGCTGTGGGGCTCGGTTTCCAGGGTGCTCTTGATGATCGACAGGATTGGCGTGATGCCGCTGCCTGCGGCCACCGCCAGGTAATGGCCGCGACGCTGGGGGTCGAGCTCTACATGGAAACGCCCGGCGGGGGGCATCACTTCAAGAGACTGTCCGGCTTGCAGCCGCTCATTGGCGAAGGCGGAGAAACGCCCACCATTGACGCGCTTCACCGCGATGCGCAGTTCACCGTCATTGACCCCGGTGCAAATGGAGTAGGAACGGCGCACTTCCTCGCCATCCAGCTCGGTACGCAATACCAGATGCTGGCCCTGGGTGAAGTGGAACTGCTGCTGCAGGTGCTGGGGAATCTCGAAGGCAATGGACACCGCGTCGCGGGTTTCGCTGCGTACGTCCTTGATGGTGAGGCGGTGGAACTGGCTCATGGCGGTTCTCCTCTGAGGCGGCTGGCGGCTCAGATGCACTTGAAGTAGTCGAAGGGTTCCAGGCAGTCACGGCAGCGATACAGGGCCTTGCACGCGGTGGAACCAAACTCGCTGAGGCGTTCGCTGTGGGCGCTGCCGCACTGCGGGCAGTGCACCGCAGGCGCCTCCCCCAGCAGGCTGCGCTTGCTGCTGCCCGAAGGTGGCGCGATGCCGTAGGCCTGCAGGCGCTGGCGGCCACGCTCGGTGATCCAGTCGGTGGTCCAGGCCGGGGTCAGCTGGCGCAATAGTCTGGGTGCCGCGAAGCCTGCCTGTTCCAGGGCCTGGCGAATGTCGCTCTCGATCACTTCGGTGGCTGGGCAGCCGGAATAGGTCGGAGTGACCGACACCCGCAGGTGGCCCTGTTGCCAGCCGAGGTCGCGAACGATGCCCAGGTCCAGCACGCTGACCACCGGCACCTCGGGGTCCATCACCCGATCCAGGGTGGCCCAGGCCAGGTCCAGGTCCCCAGGCCGCATCGGCCGCGCGCCCTGGTCGCTGCCGATCAACTCACCAGACCGCATCGGGGTAGGCCCTCGGCAGGAATTGCATCTGGGCCAGCAGCGGGCCCAGGTGTTCGCTGTGCAGGCCCCGGCGCGCGTCCAGGTAGAAAGGGCTCGGGGCCTCGGGCACGGGCAGGGTCGCCCGGCAGAACACGGCTTCTACGGTGGCGCGCCAGGCTTCGGCAACCCGGGCCGGGTCCGCCCACAGACCCGCCTGATGCAGCTGGATCTCACCGGCGTGGTGCTCAATCAGCTCGCCAGTGAAGCGCCACAGCCGCGGGGTCGCCTGCAGCATGCGCTGGTGGCTTTCCTCGGTGCCGTCCCCCAGGCGCTCGACCCATTCGCTGGAGCGGCGCAGGTGGTAGGTGACTTCCTTGAGCGCCTTGGCGGCGATTCCGGCTAGGCGCGGGTCGCTGGACTGGCTCAGGCCCTGGAGGGTTTCCAGGTGCCAGGCGTCATAGAAGAACTGCTTGAGCATGGTAAGCGCAAAATCACCGTTGGGCTGCTCCACCAGCAGCAGGTTGCGGTAGGCCCGCTCGTCCCGGCGGAATGCCAGATGGTCGGCGTCGCGCCCATCGGCCAGCAGCTCGGCGGCATAGTCCAGCCAGTTGCGGGCCTGGCCCACCAGGTCGAGGCCGACATTCATCAGCGCCAGTTCTTCTTCCAGGGCCGGCGCCCGGCCGCACCATTCGCACAGGCGCTGGCCCTGGATCAGGGCGCTGTCGCCCAGGCGCAGCAGGTGGTCGATCAGATCGTTTGTAGGGTTCATGGCCGGCCTCACATGTGTCCGACTTCGGGGGGCAGCTGATAAAAGCTGGCGTGGCGGTAGACCTTGTCGTCCGCAGGGTCGAACAGCGGGTCCTTGTCATCGGGGGAGGAGGCGACTATCTGCGCCGAGGGCACCACCCACAGGCTTACGCCTTCGCTGCGCCGGGTGTACAGGTCCCGGGCGTTGTTCATGGCCATGGCGTCGTCGGCGGCATGCACGCTGCCGACATGCTTGTGATTGAGGCCGTGCTTGCTGCGCACGAAGACTTCGTAGAGGGTCCATTCAGACATTGCATTGACTCCGGATCAGGCTGGGCGCGCGCTCAGGCGGCGTTCTTGTTGGCTTTCTTCTGTGCATGGGCCACGGCGGCGGCCCGTACCCAGGCGCCGTCGTCGATGGCGTTGCGGCGAGTCTCCAGGCGTTCCTGATTGCACGGGCCATTGCCCTTGAGCACCTCGTAGAACTCTTGCCACTGAATTTCGCCGAAGTCGTAATGGCCGCGCTCGGCGTTCCATTTCAGCTCCGGGTCGGGGCAGGTGCAGCCCAGCAGCTCCAGCTGCGGGATGGTCTGGTCGATGAAGCGCTGGCGCAGTTCGTCA
Organism: Pseudomonas sp. 910_21; assembly: GCF_052850735.1. Taxonomy (NCBI): domain Bacteria; kingdom Pseudomonadati; phylum Pseudomonadota; class Gammaproteobacteria; order Pseudomonadales; family Pseudomonadaceae; genus Pseudomonas; species Pseudomonas sp. 910_21. Next base: position 201,726 of record NZ_VXCY01000011.1, read on the forward strand.
TTGCTCTGGCGCTTGATTTTCCAGGCCATGGACTGGGCACTGTTGGGGGAGTGTTCGTCGCTGGGGCCGAACATCATCAGGGCCGGCCACCAGAGGCGGTTGATGGCGTCCTGGACCATCTCCCGTTGTGCCTGGTTGCCCTCGCGCATCATGGTCAGGAGGATTTCGTAGCCCTGGCGCTGGTGGAAGCTCTCTTCCTTGCAGATGCGCACCATGGCCCGGGAGTAGGGGCCGTAGGAGGTGCGCTGCAGCACCACCTGATTGACGATGGCGGCGCCGTCCACCAGCCAGCCCACGGCGCCCATGTCGGCCCAGTTCAGGGTTGGGTAGTTGAAGATGCTGGAATACTTGGCCCGGCCGCTGTGGAGTTTGGCGACTTCTTCGTCGCGATCGGCGCCGAGGGTTTCCATGGCGCTGTACAGGTACAGGCCGTGGCCGGCTTCGTCCTGGATCTTGGCCATCAGTTGCAGCTTGCGCTTGAGGGTCGGCGCGCGGGTGACCCAGTTGCCTTCGGGCAGCATGCCGACGATTTCCGAGTGGGCATGCTGGGAAATCTGCCGGATCAGGGTCTGGCGGTAGGCATCGGGCATCCAGTTCTTGGCCTCGATCTTGATTTCCCCGTCGATCTTTTCCTGGAAGGTGCGCTCCTGCTCGGACATTTCTGCCAGCGGCTTGATGCGCTTGACCCCCGTCTCTACCAGCTGTGCGTACATGCAGTGTCTCCCGGGTTGCAGGTGTGGGTGAGGCTGTGAATGTTTATATGCGATACATAAATAAATATCAAACACAAAATAACGTGTCATGTTTTGTTTCTGTATCGTTTTGCCTCCATACCCGAATGACAGACGAAAAAAAGCCCCGTCATCACGGGGCTCCAATGCTTGCGCTAAAGCTATTTACGGCTGTCGACCACCCGGCAGGCCTTGCCTTCCGAGCGCTTGATGCTGAAAGGGGGCTGCAAAACGATACGTGAGCTGATGCCAATATGGGTTTTTATGTGGCGACTCAGTTCGCTGCAGATGGCCCTTTGCTGCTCATCCCCCAGCTGCTGGTACTCGCTCTTGAGCTCGACGTGGATGTCGACGCTGTCGAGGTTGCCGTGTCGATACAGATGGATCTCGTAACAGGGGGCCAGGTGTACGGCTTTGAGCACTTGCTCCTCTACCTGAGTCGGAAACACATTGACCCCGCGAATGATCAGCATGTCGTCGCTGCGTCCGGTGATCTTGTCGATGCGCCGCATGGGCCGCGCCGTGCCCGGCAGCAGGCGGGTCAGGTCGCGGGTACGGTAGCGGATCATCGGCAGTGCCTCCTTGGTCAGGGAGGTGAGCACCAGCTCGCCCAGTTCACCATCGGGCAGTACCTGACCAGTCAATGGGTCGATGATCTCGGGATAGAAATGATCCTCCCAGAGGGTCGGTCCGTCGCGGGTCTCGGCGCATTCCATGGCCACTCCCGGGCCGATGATCTCCGACAGCCCGTAGATATCCAGGGCTTTGATGCCCAGGCGCTGCTCGATGGCGTCGCGCAGTTCGTCGGTCCAGGGTTCGGCGCCGAAGATTCCCAGGCGCAGGGCCAGCTTGTGGGGATCAAGGCCCTGGCGTTCGATCTCGTCGGCGATGTTGAGCATGTAGGACGGCGTGACCATGATGATGTCCGGCTGGAAATCCTTGATCAGTTGCACCTGTTTCTCGGTCTGGCCGCCGGACATGGGAATCACGGTGCATCCCAGGCGTTCGGCACCGTAGTGTGCCCCCAGGCCGCCGGTGAACAGGCCGTAGCCATAGGAGACATGCACCTTGTCTCCGGGCCGGCCGCCGCCGGCGCGGATCGACCGGGCCACCACCTGGGCCCAGGTGTCGATGTCGTTGCGGGTATAGCCCACCACGGTGGGCTTGCCGGTGGTGCCGCTGGAGGCATGCAGGCGCACCACCTCCTGCATGGGCACCGCGAACATGCCGTAGGGGTAGTTGTCCCGCAGGTCGGACTTGGTGGTGAAGGGCAGTTGGGCAAGGTCCTCCAGGCGCTGGATGTCCTGGGGATGCACGCCCAGGGCGTCGAAGCGCTGGCGATACAGGGGCACCTTGGCGTAGGCGTGGTTCAGGCTCCAGCGCAGGCGCTCCAGCTGATGCTGGCGCAGGTGGTCGATGCTGGCGGTTTCCATCGGGTCCAGCGGCACTTCGGGCACGGTTCGGGCTATCGGCATGTTCATGGTGTCACTCGTATTGTTGTTGTCTTTCAACCCGCCGCTGCGGGTTCTGAGTGCATGACCCGGGAGCGCCACGGCTGGCTCCCGGGAGAGTCCTGCAGGCGCGGGTTAGCGCCTCTGAATGATCAGGGTGATGGACGCTCGTGCCCCGGCAACGACTGCGGCAGTCTCTGCGATATCGGGCAGCGGGGCCATTTCAGCGTCCCTTGAACACGGGAGCGCGTTTCTCCATGAAGGCACTGACGCCTTCTCGGTAGTCGTCGCTGCGCCCTGCCAGGCGTTGCAGATCGCGCTCCAGCTCCAGTTGCTGATCGAAGCTGTTGTGCAGGCTGGCATTCAGGCTGCGCTTGATCAGCGCCAGGCCATAGGTAGGTTGGGTCGCCAGGTGCCGGGCCAGGCTCAGGGCTTCATCGCGCAGCAAGGCGTCGTCCACGCACTGGTAGATCAACCCCCATTGCTCGGCCTGTTCGGCGCTCAGGCGGTTGCCGAGCAGGGCCAGGGCCTTGGCCCGGGCCATGCCCACCAGGCGTGGCAGCAGCCAGGTGCCGCCGGAATCGGGAATCAGTCCGAGTTTGCAGAAGGCCTGGATAAAGCTCGCGGAGCGCGCCGCCAGCACCAGATCGCAGGCCAGGGGCAGGTTGGCGCCGGCGCCGGCGGCCACACCATTGACTGCACAGATCACCGGTAACGGCAGGTCGCGCAGCTCGCGCACCAGCGGGTTGTAGAACTGTTCGATGGATGCACCCAGGTCCGGCGCTGCGTCGCCGGGTGCGACGTTTCGCTCGCCCAGGTCCTGCCCCGCGCAGAAGCCGCGGCCTTCGCCGGTCAGGAGCAGGACTCGCACCTCGGGGTTGTTGCGCACGTGTTTGAGGGCCGCTTGCACCTCGCCATGCATCTGCGGGTTGAAACTGTTGAGCTGTTCGGGGCGGTTGAGGCTGAGGAGGGCGACGCCCTCGCTGATGGAGAACAGGATGGTGGCGAAGTTCATGGTCGGGACACTCTGTTCAGGGTTTTGACGGCAAGGTATTGAGGCATGGTGGATGTCCTCGGCGTGATGCGGCCGTTTGCCGGCTCGATTGTTGGGTCGGCCCGGGAGCCGGTTTTCGCCGAGTATATCGCTAATGCGATACATAAAATCAAGATTAAAAGATTATTAATGTGTCCTATTATTCGCTCTCGACTGCGACCTGTTCGGGACGGAAGGTCGACGGGATGCTGCCTGGCGCCCTTGATTCAGGCTACATCCTTTATAGTTTGCCGGTTGTGGGGTTAGTGGCGGAGCAGGCCAGTGTTTTTCAAGGGCTGTTGTGTGCCGAGAATAATCTGATACAAAATGCCGTCCGCGTTGTATCGGTATCCTGGGGGGACTGGTGTCGTGCATTCTCGGCGGTGTATTCGCGGGTAAGTGGACCGCCTCCCCGGTCGCTCCAACAACAGCAGCTCCTGTTGATCAGAGAGAGAAACAGCATGACGTGCTACAGCCTTGACGGATTGACTCCGGTGGTCGATCCCAGTGCCTATGTACACCCTTCGGCGGTGCTGATCGGCGATGTGATAGTCGGCCCCCACTGCTATGTCGGCCCCCTGGCCAGCCTGCGGGGGGATTTCGGCCGGATTGTCCTCGAAGAGGGGGCCAATCTGCAGGACACCTGCGTCATGCACGGCTTCCCCGATAGCGACACGGTGGTGGAGCGCAATGGTCATATCGGTCATGGCGCTGTGTTGCACGGCTGCCGGATTGGCGCCGATGCGCTGGTGGGCATGAATGCGGTGGTGATGGACAACGCCTTTATTGCGCCACGCTCCTTCGTCTCGGCAGCAGCGTTGGTCAAGGCCGGCTTCGAATGCGCACCGCAATCGCTGGTCATGGGCGCGCCGGCGCGGGTCACGCGTCAGTTGAGCGACGAGGAAGTGGCCTGGAAACTGGCCGGCACCCGGGAGTACCAGCATTTGACCCGTCGCTGCCTGGAGCGGATGCAAGCCTGTGAGCCGCTGTCTCGGGTCGAGGTCGATCGGCCGCGAATCGCTGACGGCGGCTTTCGTCCCAAGGCAGGCCAATGAACCCCCATGAATACGCCGGGCCGCTGCAACGGCCTTAAACCGGCTATATTCCTTCCTTTTTTTCCGGTATGTCCATGTCGTCCCTAGCGCCACTGAATCACCTGATCAAACGCTTTCAGGAGCAGACCCCGATCCGCGCCAGTTCGCTGATCATCACCCTGTACGGCGATGCCATCGAGCCCCATGGCGGCACCGTCTGGTTGGGCAGCCTGATTCAACTGCTGGAGCCCATGGGGATCAACGAGCGGCTGATCCGTACCTCGATTTTCCGCCTGAGCAAGGAGGGCTGGCTGACTGCCGAAAAGGTCGGTCGCCGCAGTTACTACAGCCTGACCCTGGCCGGTCGCCGTCGTTTCGACAAGGCCTTCAAGCGGGTCTACAGCGCCGGTGTGCCGGCCTGGGACGGTTCCTGGTGCCTGGTGATGCTCGGGCAACTGCAGCCGGAGTTGCGCAAGCAAGTGCGTGAAGAGTTGGAGTGGCAAGGGTTTGCCGCGATGTCGCCGCTGATGCTGGCATGCCCGCGCAGCGATCGCGCCGATATCAATGCCACCTTGCTGGAGCTTGGCGCCCAGGACGATACCATCGTCTTTGCCACCACGCCCGAGGATGCGCTCGGTTCCAGAGCCCTGCGCCAGCAAGTGCGCGAGAGCTGGAACATTGATGAGCTGGCGGCCCATTACAGTGAATTCATCCAACTGTTTCGCCCCCTCTGGCAGGCCCTGCGGGAACAGGAGCAACTGCAGCCGTCCGACTGTTTCCTGGCTCGCCTGCTGCTGATTCATGAGTACCGCAAGCTGTTGCTGCGCGACCCGCAACTGCCGGATGAACTGCTTCCCGGCGATTGGGAGGGCCGGGCAGCACGCCAGCTGTGTCGCAACATCTATCGCTTGATCCAGGCCAAGGCCGAGGAGTGGCTGGCCACGGCTCTGGAGAGCGCCGATGGTCCACTACCGGATGTAGGCGAGAGCTTCTATCGGCGCTTCGGCGGATTGCTCTAGTTTAAATAAGGATTGACCTTGGAAATTGACCTGTTTTAGGGTCGCCAGGGGCTGCTGGGCAACTAAGTTTGAAATGTTTAGGCGTTGTTGCAGTTGGATGAAGTTCAGGTGATTGGCAGTAAGAGGGGCACGGCCGTGAGGGAGTATTCGGTCATGCAGGGAACGCAGGTAGATAAAGGACTTATCAATGAGATCGATACGCAAGGTGGCAGTGCAACTGTGTTTGGCCGGTCTGTTCATTACTAGCGGGAGTCTGGCTGGTGCCTCGCAACTTGTTCCGGCGCTGGGGCTGGCCAATGATCAATATGCCAAGTCGCCGGGGCCCTACAAGGTAACTACCAATGCGGTCCTGAGTGATTGTCGTGGTTTGTTGGGGGTGTTGGCGAAGATCATGCTGTTGGACAACAGCGTTCAATGTAACTCGTCCTTTCCATATGGTTTTTCCAGTCCGATTTCCACCAGCGTTTATTACCCGAGCAATATAAAGAATCTGGACAAGTTGCCGGCGGTCAACTTTGTTGGCGGCATCCTTTCCAATCAGGGGCAATACACCGATCTGCTGAGGCTGTGGGCGAGTTACGGCTTTATCGTGATCATCTCCTCCGACTTCATCAATACCGCGCCCAGCATGCATGTACTCGGCGCTCTTGAGTTGAGCAAGCTCAACCAGGACCCAACCTCACCGTTGTTCGGCAAGGTCGACCTGTCCCGCACCATAGTAGCGGGGCATTCCGCCGGCGGCGGGGCGTCGATCCTGTCGTCGAGTCTGCTGCCTGGCACCTTGAAGGACATCGATCCACAGCTGCGCTACATCGGCTCGCTGCCCATCGAGCCCGGGCCCATAGGCCTTGGCTCTACCGTCAAGACTCCGACCCTGGTGCTCACCGGGGCCGCGGATGTGGTGGTGCCGGCCTGGGCCTGGCCGCGGCTCTGGCAGGGTGGGTTGATCAAGGCCGTGCCGGGATGGAGTGCCACGGCCCATAACGCCACCCATTTCAGTCCGGTGCGAAGTGTCCGGGAAAACGAGTTCGCCGGTATTACAACGGCCTGGATTCTATATCTTGGCCAGAATGATCCGGAGGCCAAGGAGTACTTTGTCGGTCCGGACTACAAACTCGCACGGGACCCGCAGTTTATCCGGCTGGTATTCAATCCGTTGCGGGTTCAACGCAATGAAGTGGCGGACAATCTTCAATAAGGCCACGGGTCGATATTGTTCCTGGGTCTGGTTGTTCAAGACGGCTTTGCAAGCTCGGGTGTTTTATTCATGAAATATTCTTCTGCAATCTTGAGAACGTGGAATGTTTGTGAGGCAGCAGGCCTGAGCAATATCGACTTGATGCAAGTGCAATGACAATGTCACTGCATTGTTACTTGAGGTGAATACTTTTATTGCAGCGTCATATATCGCGCTGCAACCATAAGGATTCAATCACCCATGCCCAGTCTTTCACGCAGGAAGCTATTGCAAGCGGCCGCTATCGGTTCATTCTTTTCATCCTTGCCAGTGGCTATTCGCCAAGCCCTGGCAATACCGGCGAATAACCGTACGGGGACGATCAAGGACGTCGAACACGTAGTGATCCTGATGCAGGAAAATCGCTCTTTCGATCATTACTTCGGTACTTTTCCCGGGGTGCGGGGTTTCAGTGACCGCTTTACCATTCCGCTGCCCGGTCAGCGCGAGGTTTGGGAACAACAGGGCAAGGGCCGGTTGGTGATGCCGTATCACCTGGACAGCACCAAAGGCAACGCCCAGCGCGTCAGTGGCACGCCCCATTCGTGGGCAGATGCACATGCGGCCTGGGGCAACGGCCGCATGAATGCCTGGCCGACCCACAAGACCACCACGTCCATGGGTTATTACCGTGAGCAGGAATTGCCGTTCCAGTTCGCCCTGGCCAACACCTTCACCCTGTGCGACGCCTATCACTGTTCGGTGCACGCTGGCACCAACCCCAATCGGCTGTTTCTCTGGACCGGTTGCAACGGCCCGACAGCGGCAAAGGTCGCCGCGGTGGTCAACGAATGGGATGGTCCGGGCGCGGTAAACGTCGGCTATAGCTGGAAGACCTATCCTGAACGCCTGGAAGAGCAGGGCGTCAGCTGGAAGGTCTACCAGCACCTGCCGGACAATTTTGGCGACAACCCCCTGGCCGGCTTCCGTCAGTACCGTGCCGCCAGCGTGCAGGTGGGCAATCCAGCCCAGCCGCCCAAGGACTTCAATGCCTTTATGCCCTACAGCGATGCCTTGAACGCCGTGGCTCCGCTGTACAAGGGCAATGGCAATACCTTGCCGGCCAGCAGCGGCAGCAATCTGGAGACCATCATTGGTGGATTTCGCAATGACGTGCAGGCCGGCAAGTTGCCCCAGGTCAGCTGGATTGTTGCGCCGGCCGCCTATTCCGAGCATCCCGGCCCATCGAGTCCGGTCCAGGGCGGCTGGTTCACCCAGGAGATCCTCCTGGCGCTGACCAGCAATCCCGAGGTCTGGAGCAAGACTGTGCTGTTGCTCACCTACGATGAAAACGATGGCTTCTTCGACCATGTGCCGTCGCCGTCGGCACCTTCCCAGCGCCAGGATGGCAGCTTTGCCGGCAAGTCCACGCTGGGTTTCGACAGCGAACTGTTCAAGCATCCGGCGCCACCCGGCTCGACCCAGCAACCACTGCCCGATGGCGGCGTGTATGGCCCTGGACCGCGGGTGCCGATGTTGGTGCTGTCTCCCTGGAGCCGGGGAGGCTGGGTCAACTCCCAGGTGTTCGATCACACCTCGGTGCTGCAATTTCTGGAGAAACGCTTTGGTGTGCGGGAGCCGAATATCAGTGCATGGCGGCGTGCGGTATGTGGCGACCTGACGTCGGCGTTGAATTTCGTCGACCCTAACCATGAGCCATTGCCGGCGCTGCAGACCACCACCCGCCAGGCCGCCGATGGTTTGCGCCAGCGCCAGGAAAAACTGCTTCAGGTGCCGGTGCCATTGGCCAGCCAGCAGCTGCCACCGCACCAGCCGCGGCTGGCCCGACCTTCACGGGCATTGCCATATCGTCTGCATGTCGACAGCCAGGTAGACCCCAAGGCCAAGACGCTGTCACTGAGCCTGCAGAACACCGGCGGACAGGGCGCAGTGTTCCATGTCTATGACGGCCTGCACCTGAGCGATATTCCGCGTCGTTACACAGTGGAGGCCGGCAAGGCGCTGCAGGACAGCTGGCCGGTGGTGGAGCGCTATCAGCTGTGGGTATTGGGTCCCAATGGCTTCCACCGCAGTTTCAGCGGTCAACTGCAACAGTTGCAGCCGGAGCTGTTGGTGACGTCCAGCAATAACCAGCTGCAGCTGACGCTGAGCAATCCGGGGACGCATGGGGTATCGGTCACTGTCGATCGCTGTCCCTACACTCAACAGGGCCCCTGGACCCTGGCCGTACCTGGGGGAGCAGAGGTGCGCCAGGTCTTTGCCTGTGAATCCAGCGGTGGCTGGTATGACTTGACGCTGCGCAGTGACGCAGGCTGGTTGCGCCGGGTGGCCGGACGGTTGGAAACCGGGGCGCACAGCATCAGTGACCCACTGATGGGGCGGCCCTGAGAGGCCATCGGAGAGGCAAAGGGCACAACAGCTGGAAACAGCGAAGAGGTGTCGCTTCTGCAACAGCCAAAACAACCACTACCCTGAAGGTAAAAGTTGTAGCGAAGGGGAAATAGATAGCGTGCTTAGTTGTTTTGCTTAAATAGCGGATCACCTGTTCGGGTGATCCGCTAACAGCATCGCTTACTTGGGCATGGCCCAAGACTGCAAGATATAACCTTCCTGGCTCAGTTCAGCGCGGGCTTGTTTGAGCAGGTCTTCCAGCTGGGCTGGATCAGAGTAGGCACTGCTGGGAATCCGGGTTTGACCGATACGGGTACTGGTACGGTCGATGACGGTCAGGCTCAGCTCGCCGTTCCCGTCCTGTGGGGCCCAGGCCACGCATTGAAAAGGCTTGAATGCGCGGTCGGCGATCAAAAGTGCTTCGTTTCTACGGAGCGGGGCGTTCATGGGGTCTTCTCTCTATGTGCCCAATCAGATGATGTGCCGTCGGTTGGGCTTACCGTTCGGCTGGTCACTTGTACTGATGCACTGAGGTAGTGATCGGGTCACACGGAAAAACAAGTTTTTACAACTTTCGCGTCTGAGCCCTGTGACAGGGCCATTAGTTACGGGGTTTCTAAAAAACAACTGCGACAATCAGTCACTCTGGGCGAAGTTCTGGCGGCACCTTAGTTCCTTTGGGAAGAAGCGCTATAAGCAATTGGTACATTCACGCGTCAAGTTCTTGCTAGTGTTACAGCCAGGTTAGCCAAACCACTGTTTCTAATAACTTTTCCATCCTCTTGGCGCCAAGGTACAGTCATGCTCGAAGCTCCCGTGCAGCGCCGCTTGCTGGTGGTCGATCCCTGTGACGACTGCCATCGCCTTCTACCCGGTCTGCGCGCCATTGGCTGGGATGTGGATAGCTGTGACCTGGAGTCTGCCCGTGAGCGTTCCTGCGATGTCGGCTTGCTGCGCCTGCAACCCTTTCACCTGGAGCGCCCGGAAGCGGTCAAGGACCTGATCAGCCACAGCGGCACCGAGTGGATTGCGGTGCTGAGTCCGGAAGTCCTGCGCCTGCAAAAGGTCGGTGACTTTGTCTGCGAATGGTTTTTCGACTTCCATACCTTGCCGTTCGACGTATCCCGGGTTCAGGTGACTCTGGGCCGGGCCTTCGGCATGGCCCGCCTGAGGGGCCAGGGCTCGATCCATGTGGACCAGCCCGAGCACGAGTTGCTGGGGAACAGCCGGCCGATCCGCGACCTGCGCAAGCTGCTGAGCAAACTGGCGCCCACCGAGTCACCGGTCCTGATCCGTGGCGAGAGCGGCACCGGCAAGGAGCTGGTGGCGCGGACTCTGCATCGCCAGTCCCAGCGTCACGACAAGCCCTTTGTGGCGATCAACTGCGGGGCGATTCCCGAACACCTGATCCAGTCCGAGCTTTTCGGCCATGAAAAGGGCGCTTTTACCGGGGCACACCAACGCAAGGTCGGGCGCATCGAGGCGGCCCATGGCGGCACCTTGTTCCTCGATGAGATCGGTGATTTGCCGCTGGAACTGCAAGCCAATCTGCTGCGCTTCCTGCAGGAAAAGCACATCGAGCGGGTAGGCGGCAGCCAGCCGATACCCGTGGATGTACGGGTGCTGGCTGCGACCCACGTGGACCTGGAGGCGGCCATCACCAGTGGTCGTTTTCGCGAGGATCTGTATTACCGGTTGAACGTGCTGCAGGTGATCACGGCGCCGCTGCGTGAGCGTCACGGCGACCTGGGGATGCTGGCCAGCCACTTTGCTCACTTCTACAGCCAGGAAACCGGGCGCCGGCCTCGCAGTTTCAGTGAGGACGCTCTGGTGGCCATGGGCAAACATGACTGGCCGGGCAATGTCCGCGAACTGGCCAACCGGGTGCGCCGGGGCCTGGTGCTGGCCGAGGGGCGGCAGATCCAGGCCAGTGACCTGGGATTGCAGGGCCTGCAAGCCCAGGATCTGCCCATGGGCACCCTGGAAGACTACAAGCACCGCGCCGAGCGTCAGGCCCTGTGCGACGTGCTCAACCGGCACAGCGACAACCTCAGCGTGGCTGCCCGGGTGCTGGGCATCTCGCGTCCGACTTTTTACCGTTTGTTGCACAAACACCAGATCCGCTAGGGCGGCGAAAACGCCAAGGCCCGCTGCGATTGGGCAATCGCAGCGGGCCTTGGCGTTTTTGCCGATGGATCAGAAGTAGTAGGGGAACTTCAGGCTGAAAGTGAAGGCCGGAGCGTCCTCGGTCATGCCGATGGACAGGTTGGGCACAATGGTCAGGTTTTCGGTGGCCGCGATGGTCATGCCGACGTTGAAGTAACCGGCGTTGGCGTCACTGGAGACCACCGATTGCCAATCGCCACCGTCCTGCTTGAGTTTGCTCTTGCGCTGCACCAGGTCGGACACCGAGAAGGACATGCTCATCTTCTCGTTGAGGGCGAAGGCCACACCGGCACCGATCTGGAAGCTGTCACCCAGGCGGACCTTGCCGGGGGTCTTGCTGCCAACCGTGGAGCTGATGTCATCGAACGACTCTTCCAGGTTGTGGGTGTAGGCCAGGGTCCCGAACAGCACGGCCGGATCGAAGGTCTTGACCAGGGAGATCCCGGGGGTGACCGACCAGACGCCGTTACCGGTGGGCAGGCTTTCAGGCACGTACAGGTTGTTGTTGCCTGCGGATCGAACCAGCTTGATGCCAAACGGTTCCTTGCCGGTGGGTGCCTTGACTCGCAGGGTGGCCACGGCGTCGGGCCAGAACTCCGATTCGTCGAGGAACTTGTAAGCCACGCCGAAGTTCACGTCCCCCAATGTCGGGTCACGGGTCACCGATTCCTCGGTGGTCTGGGTGCCGGAGCCGCCGCCACCACCGGACTGGAAGGTGGACTCGCGATACAGCACGGGTGCGTTGATGTCGAATTGCCAACGGTTGTTGAGGTTGTAGCGCGCGGTCAGGTCCAGGGTCCAGGTATCGGATTTGATCCGGTCCAGGTTGATGTTGCCGAGAAAGATCGAGTCCAGCGCGAGGAAGCCGTTGACCGTGAGTTGTCGGGCGTCGTAGCGGGCGTAGGTCAAGCCGGTCTCGACGCTGAACTTGCCGCCGCCGAAGAAGCCACTGGCTTCGTCGTAAAGGTTGCTGACGCTTTGTGCCGGAGCCGAATCATCCTTGAGCGACTGACCATAGGAAGCGCCCCCGGCTGCTCCTCCGGACGCCGCTCCGGCGCCTGTGCCGGCAACCTGTTGATTGCCTTTGAGGTCCGCCGGCGACTTGGCCAGGCGCTTGGGCGGTGGCGCTGCTGGCTGATCCTCTACCTGACGCACCCGTTGCTCAAGTACCGCCAAGGCCTTCTGCTGTACTTCGTAACGTTGCTTGAGCTCCAGAAGTTCGCGTTTCAGGGTCTCTACATCGGCATCCGGCGCTGCTTGGACCAGCGCCGCCGGTAATAGAGTGCTTAAACACATTACTGCGCGCAGTGAAACCGATCGATACATGAAATAAACCGTCCCTTGTGAACCCCAATGGTCGAGAATCAGCGTAGTTCAAGATCAGAATTTGCGTAGAGCGTCGAGCGTAGTCAGGTTGCAGTCCAAAGCACCGTTGCTGGGACCGTTGTTTCTGAGTACCACATTGAGTTGAGTCAGGTTGTTGACCAGGTTGCTGTTACCCATCAACTGGGTGTTTTGCAGCAGATTGCCCTGGGCCACCTGCTGCAGTGCATTGCCCTGATTGCCGTTGGCCTGTATCGCCATCTGGATACCGCCATTGAGGGCCGATACCGCCACGCTGCCGGCGGCGTTGCTGCCGGTGATGGTCTGGCCGCTCATCAAGGCCTGGCCGACCCCGGCGGCCAAGGCGGGTGCCTGGTTGGCCTCTGTGACATTGATGCTGATGTTGTTGTAGGCAGAGTTGCCGTCGCCGGCAGCCCTCACGCTCTGGGTCACGCCCTGGCTACTGGCCAGGCCTGCACCGCCGATCACGTTGCCGGTGCCTGGGGGCGGCGTAGTTCCGTTACCGGTCTGGGTGATGGTGGAAACGTAGAATTCCGGTTTGATGGTGGCTTGCTGGATCTGCAGCGAGGTGGTCGCACCGATCAGGTCACCGCTGGCGTTGCGCCAGGTACTGCTCATGACAATGCCGAAGCTGATAATCCGCCCCGGCATTACGTAACGGCCCCGTAACTGCGATAACTCCTGATCCTGGATGAGTTCGGGCTTGAAACCAGCATGGGCTGGAAGAGCTGCTGCCAGGCAGGCGGCTGCCAGCCAGTATGAAGTCTTCATCTGCTTGCTGCTCCCGGAGCGTCCTGCCCCTTTATGATTGTTCGGGCTTCTAGAACTGCTAGAAGAAGTCACTCTGGATAAAACCGAAGTCCATCAGGTCCGCGTCTTTGACCGGGTAGAAACCATCGAACTTGTTCTTCGCGGTCAGCGGGGCAGGTGGTTCGAGCAAGGCGTTAGTCTTGTCGTAGCCGGGGCCGATGATGGCGAACACGATTCCATTCCAGCCTTTGACGAAGTCTTCGTGGGAGTAACGCTTGTGGCCCAACACCGGGTCACCGATGTAGACCCAGTCTTTCTGGGCCCGCTGCATCACCACGAAGTGCTTGTAGCCGCGAATTTCCATCAGTACCACCACCGGAATGGTCACCGCTTCGAGCTTGTCGGGCGGAATCCGGTAGCCTCGGGCGCGCATGCCGATGCTTTCCACGTAGCGCTTCATATCGAGCATGGAAAAGCCCTGGGTGCGAACCAGGCCCTGATCCGAATTGACCAGCATGCCCTTGATGACGTGCTCCTCATCGACATCAAGCCAGTAGGCTTGACGCAGAATGGTCGCCAGTGCGGCGGCACCGCAGCTGAAGTCGGTCTTCTGTTCGACGATGTCGCTGAACTTGCGCTCACGCACGCTCTGCACCTGTTTGAAGATCAGGTTGCCACCGGGCAGGCCGGCGACGGCCATCTGCGCAGCCTGGACGGGAGCACAGAGGCAAAGCAAGAGAGAGAGGATCGCAGTACGCATGATCGTTACGCCTGAGTCGGACTGTGGAAAAGCCCCGTTTCCGGGGCTTTCGTTACGATCGCGATTACATGCAGGCTTTGCAGCCAGCAGCGATGGACAGCGAGTTGCTTTGTTGGTTGCCCACACCGGCCGAGACGTTGGCGCCGCCGTTGCCGGAGAAGCCGTTCATCGAGTTGGTCATGCTGGCGTTGTTGACCACTGGGTTTTTCCAGCCGTCTTTGGTCAGCACTTGCTGGGTCCAGTAGCCAGCCAGTTCGATGGTGCCTTGTTCCTTGAAGGTGAATTTTTGATCGTCGTTGTCATGACCACCTTTGTTGTCGTGGCCATGGCCGCCGCCATGATCGTCGCCTTCGATTTTGCCGCTGCCGGTACCTTTGTAGCTGCCATGGGCTACGAAGCCGCCAGTGAGGGTGTCTTTTTTGTAGGCTTGGACACCTTTGTTATCCACGACCAGATTGGTCGACTGCTGGTTGGCTGCAGCGGCGGCAGTGGCTACACGGCCACCGGACACGGCGATTGCCAGGTTGTTTTTCTGTTGGTTGAAGTCGCCGGCGGTAACGTTGATGCCGATGTTGCCGGAACCGTTGTTGCCGGAGTTGTTCAACACAGCGTTGTTCTGTGTCGAAGAGTTTTTCACATAGTTATTGTTGTTGACCTGGGTGGCGCTGGAAGCAGCCACGGCGCTGCCGAAGATGAAGCTTTCGTCAGCGGTTGCCAGGGCGGCGGCGTTGTCTTGTTGGTTGCCGTCGCCGGCGGCGACGTTGGCACCCATGTTGCCGTTGGAATTGTTGAGGGAGTTGTCCATCTTGGCGTTGTTGTTGGTGCCTTGGTTTTTCACCACGTTGGTGTTGCTGTTCTGCACGTCGATCACTGCAGCACCGGCCCCGGCGGTGATTTGCAGCAGGGTGCTGAGGTCTGGACCTTGATCATGATCGCCATGGCCATTGCCATGACCGCCGTTGTGACCGTTGTTATTTCCACCTGCCTGGGCGGCCATTGCCATGACTGCGGCCAGTGCGAAAACCAGTGGTTTGAGAGCCATTGTAGGTTTCATGGTGTTTCTCCGGTGCTTATTAGTTGGTTAAGTGTTGGTACTTTCTAATTGCACTACGAGGGGTCAATCTGCGACCCGGATACTCAGGGTGTTAGCCATGCGGTTCCCCACCCCGGCACTCTGGTTCACCTGAATCACTCCGCGGCTGCCGGTGAAGGCCTGGTCGCTGGTAACGACCTGGCGGCTGCCTTGTTGAGTGCCAGTTGCTCCCGAGTTTGGTAACAGCGCCACGTTCTGTTGGGACAGGGCGCTGTCGTCAATGCTTTGCGGATTGGCACTGATGCTGATCCGCAGGGCATTGGCCATCTGGTTGTTGGCCCCGGCCGACTGGTTCACGCCCAGTGCGCCGCTGCCGTTGCTGAAAGAGTTGCCGCCGATGGTGCTGCTGGCATTGACCGAGCGGTCGGCTGGCGTGGTGATGCGTTGGGTGATGCTGGTGGTGGCCGTGGCGTTGGTGCCGATGGCAATGGCCCGCACGTTGGTCTGTTGTTGCTGGTCGCCGGCTGCCTGGTTGACGTTGAAGTTGCCGGTGTAGCCGGCGCCGGAGTTCTGGATGCTGGAGGTGTCGGCGACTTGACTGGCAGAGTCGGCCATGGCCCCGGAGCAGGCGAGCAAGGCAAGGAGCAGGACTGAGCGATTCATCTTATTGGCCCCCGATATTGTTCAAGGGAGCCATGCCGGCGTTGATGCTCCGATTGATCGAGCCGGAAATGCTGGCCCCGGCGCCGCCACCATGACCGACCGCCATGCCGGGCAGGCCATTGCTATTGCTGTTGCTCAGGACATTCATCCCCGGTACACCGTTGTTGCCGGACAGCACGGTGCCGCGGATCAGCGAGCCGGTCCTGATCCCGGCGAAATCGCCATCGGTCATTTCATTGCCGGTCATTTGATTGACCAAAGCCGAAGGGTTGGTATTGACCGATATGGGATTGGGATCTTTTTGCAGAGGCGCACGGCCAATGGGCTGTGCCTGTACGGTGCGCTGGATGATGATCTCGCCATTCCCCGCCGCCAGAACCGGAAGGCTGGACACCGCGCTGACGGCACAGCCGATCAGCAGTAGGCGGGTGAAACTTTGGTTCAGAGTCCCCACGGCGGTATTCCTTCTTCTCAGTGCTGGCCCTAGTCAGCGTTGAGAGGGAGAGAGCAGAAGCCGTGCCGCTTTTGATTTCTTTTGCAGAATCAAGGGCTTGTGAAAATGCAGAGGGGAAGGGCGCAGCAGGTGTTTCAGGATTGAGACAGACGCCGCCGACGGCCATTGGCCATAACCGGGACAATGCTCTGGAACGGGGGTTGCTGCGGGGGTGTATCAGTAGCGCAACAGTTTCGCCGACAGTTGGCCGGGCCCCGGAAAATGGCGGCCTGATCGCCAGGGAGGTGTTTCAGGAATGGACACGTTGGGGGGCGCACGCGCCCGCTACGGGATCAGTCCAGCAGCAGTTGCTGGACCAGGGCGAAGGCCTGCTGCCGGCGCTCCTGCCAATCACCGCGAATGACTCGGTAAGGTTGCGCGTGCAGGTCCAGCCATTGCCGTGTGGCTTCGAAGAAGGCCTGGCGTTGCGCCAGTTGCGGCTGGCAGCGCTGGCCGTCGTCGCTCCAGGCCACATCCTCCGGGGACAGCAACAGGTGCAGGTGGTAATGCCGGGCCAGCAACTGGGGCTCCAGCCACGACGGGCAATCGCCGAACAGGGTCCGGCTCCACAGCAGGTTGCTCAGCAGGTGCGTGTCGAGAATCAGTAGGGCGGGTTGCCGGGCCCGGGCCTGGTCCTCCCATGCCAACTGGCCACGGGCGATCTCGGGGATGTCCGCCAGGCAGGTATCGCGGCGCTCCTGCTCAATGAAGTGGCGCACGTACTCACCCACCTGGATGCCGCCGAAGTGCTTTTGCAGCTCGGCCGCCAGCCAGCTTTTGCCACTGGATTCGGGGCCGGTCAGTACCAGTACCTTCACGACTGCAACGCCGGGTCGGCGCGCCAGGTGCGCCAGCCCTGGACTGCCAGCAGGGTGAACAGGGCATAGAGCGCCGCGGTCAGGTACAGCTCCTTGTAGAGGAACAGACCGACGAAGATCACATCCACGGCGATCCACAGCGGCCAGCACTGCACGCGCTTCTGTGCCATCCACCATTGGGCCACCAGGCTGAAGGCGGTCAGGGCGGCGTCGAGCCAGGGTTGCGCGGCATCGGTCCAGTGGGCCATGGCCGCCCCCAATAACAGGCTGCCCAGCGCGCCGAGGGCCAGGCCCTGGAGCAAGCCAACGGCCTGCAGCTGGCTGACCGGGCGCCCCTGATGCTGCTCGCCGCCCCGGGTCCACTGCCACCAGCCATAAAGCTGCAGCACGGCGTAGACCACCTGCAGCAGCATGTCGGAATAGAGTTTGACCTCGTAGAAGATCCAGCTGTAGAGCAACACCATGACCAGGCCGATGGGCCAGCACCAGGGATTCTGTTTGACCGTCAGCCAGACGGCGATGACGCCTAGCGCAGCGGCAAACAGTTCAAGCCCGGACATGGCGGTTCCTTGGGGAAGTGGAGGAGGGGGCAGATTGTACCCAGTCTGGGCCCTGGGCGTTAGCCCGGGGCCATGACCCTGAGGTGACTCAGACGCGGAACTGGCGCAGCAGGTTATTGAGCTGTTCCGACAGCTCCTTGAGGTGGCGGCTGGCGGCGCTGGAGTGTTGGGCCGCCAGAGCCGTGCCCTGGGACAGGCCAGCTGCCTGACCGACGTTGTGGTTGATGTCTTCCACCACATGGGCCTGTTGCAGGGTGGCGCTGGCAATCGAGGCGTTCAGGCCGTTGAGGGTGCGCAGGGCCTGGCCGATGGCGTTGAGGCTGGCCCCGGCCAGGCCCGCCTGCTCGATGGTCAACTGGGACGCGCGGCTGCTGTCGCCAATCACCTTGACCGCCGCTTCCGAGTGATTCTGCAGGCGCTCGATCATGCCCTGGATTTCCGCGGTCGATTGCTGGGTGCGCTGGGCCAGCAGGCGCACCTCGTCGGCCACCACGGCAAAACCCCGGCCTTGCTCCCCGGCCCGGGCCGCTTCGATGGCGGCGTTCAGGGCCAGCAGGTTGGTCTGTTCGGCAATGGAGCGGATCACTTCCAGCACGGTGCCGATCTGGGTGCTTTCTGCCGCCAGGGTGCGGATCACTTCCACCGCCTGGTCGATGGTGCCCGAGAGTTGTTCGATCTGTTGCAGGCTGCCGTCGATATTGACCTGGCCTTGCTGGGCCTGGGCTTCGGCCTCGCGCACTTCACCGGCGGCGTGCTCGGCGTTCTTCGCGACATCTTGAACGCCACTGGTGACCTGACTGATGGCCGCGGCCACCTGTTCCATCTGCTGGGACTGTTGCTGGCTACGCTCCTGGGCCTCGGTGGCATTGCTGCCCAACTCGCTGGAGGATTGTTCCAGAGCGGCGGCGCTGGTCTGTAACTGCGTGACCACGCCACGCAATTTGGCGGTGAAACCGTTGAAGTGCCGGGCCAGCTCGGTGACTTCATCCTGGCCGTGGGTATCCAGGCTGCGGGTCAGGTCGCTTTCGCCGCTGGCGATATTGGCCATGGCGTGTACGGTTTCGCGCAGTGGGCTGACGATGCTGCGCACTATCAGTACCACCAGCCCGGCCATCAGCAGGGCAATCACCAGGCCGATGGAAGAGGCCCGCACTACCTGGGCATAGAACTCCTGTTGCAGGTCATCGATGTAGACCCCGGAACCGATGATCCAGCCCCAGGGCTGGAACAGCTGGATATAGGAGGTCTTCTGCACCGGCTGCTCGGCCCCGGGCTTGGGCCAGCGGTAGTCCACCATGCCGGCGCCCTTGCTTTTGGCCAGGGCCACCATTTCGTTGAACACCTCGAAGCCGTCCGGGTCCTTGACTGCCGCCAGGTTTTGTCCGTCGAGCTTGGGGTTGGCCGGGTGCATGATCATCACCGGCGTCAGATCGTTGATCCAGAAGTAGTCGTTCTGGTTGTAGCGCAGCCCGCGAATCACCTGCAGTGCCTGCTTCTGCGCCTGTTCGCGGCTCAGGCTGCCGGCGGCTTCCAGGCCCTGGTAGTAGTTCAATACACCGGCGGCGGTCTGTACCACGTGTTGGGTTTTCTGCGCCTTGGCCTGGTACAGGTCACCATGAATCTGCTTGAGCATCATCACGCCCAGGGTCACCAGGGTCAGCACCGCCACGATCAGGATCAGCCACAAGCGCTGACTGATGGACATCTTGCGTAAGCTATTCATCATCCGGTCACTCCAGATTCTTGTTCTTGTCATAAAAGGCCGTGAGCATCCAAGCACGCCTGCCTTCGAGCGCCAACCCTACGGAAGTCCAATAACATCGCGGCGCATTTTGCGCCTGTCTGTTAGGATTTCGGCGCCTTCGCGCAAAACCTGAACCTTTCTGAAGTTTTCACAGAATTTTCATGGGTTTGTGTTGATCTTATGGGCGCCGAAATCTCGGCTACGCTCGTCGCAGTGAACGCTTTGAATACTTAAAAAAGAGGCATGCCTGGTGCATCGCCTTATGGGGGATTGATGGATCTTTGGACCGCCGCGCAGGCATTGATACTTGGGATTGTCGAAGGCCTGACCGAGTTTTTACCCATCAGCAGCACCGGGCACCAGATCATCGTCGCCGACTTGCTCGACTTCGGGGGCGAGCGGGCGATGGCTTTCAACATCATCATTCAGCTGGGGGCAATTCTCGCGGTTGTCTGGGAATTTCGCCGCAAGATCTTCGATGTGGTGCTGGGCTTGCCCACACAACCCAAGGCCCAGCGCTTCACCGTCAACTTGTTGATCGCCTTCCTGCCGGCGGTGGTGCTGGGGGTGATCTTCGCCGACCTGATCCACGCCTACCTGTTCAACCCCATCACCGTGGCCACGGCCCTGGTGGTCGGCGGCATCATCATGTTGTGGGCCGAGCGCCGGCAGCATCAGGTACACGCCGAAACGGTGGACGAAATCACTTGGAAGGACGCGCTCAAGGTAGGCTGTGCCCAGTGCCTGGCGATGATCCCGGGCACCTCGCGTTCCGGCTCGACCATCATTGGCGGGCTGCTGTTCGGCTTGTCGCGCAAGACCGCCACCGAGTTTTCGTTCTTCCTGGCCATGCCCACCATGGTGGGGGCCGCGGTCTACTCCGGCTACAAGTACCGCCACCTGTTCCAGCCGGATGATTTCCCGGTGTTCGCCATCGGCTTCGTCACCGCCTTCATCTTCGCCATGATCGCGGTCAAGGGCTTGCTGAAATTCATTGCCAGCCACAGTTATGCGGCGTTTGCCTGGTATCGCATCGCCTTCGGCCTGCTGATCCTGGCGACCTGGCAGTTCGGCTGGGTTGACTGGACGGCGGTCAAGCCGTGACGACGGGCCGTAGCGAACCGCGTGCCGGCAGCGGCGCGCGTGTCCACAACCTGAAGCTCAAGTTGCTGGTCTTTGTCCTGCTGTGTGCACTGCCGTTGTTCGGCTCGTTGTCTCTATGGTGGCGAGGGATCTCGATCATCCCCCTGGTCGCCTATGCCGCCGTCAGCCTGCTGACCTTCCTGCTGTACTGGCACGACAAGCGTCGGGCCAGGGCCGAGGGGCAGCGCACGCCGGAGAAGGTCCTGCACGCTCTGGAACTGGCCGGTGGCTGGCCCGGCGCCTTGCTGGCTCAGCAGCTGTTGCGGCACAAGACCCGCAAGGTGTCCTACCAGACGCTGTTCTGGCTGATCGTCGCCCTGCATCAGGTCTATTGGATTGATCGGCTGTTCCTGGAAAACCGCCTGCTGAGCCTGTTCTAGAGCAGCAGGCCGACCTGGGTGCGCTTGGGCAGCTTGCTCACCACTAATTGATGGGACGTTTGCAGCAAGGCCTTGAGTTCCTCGGCCCCCAGCGGGTAGGGGCTGTGCATGATGATCCAGTGAGCCCGGGCCAGATAGGGCGCCGGGGCAATGCCCGGACGGTCGACATGGCCAAGAAACAGTTCCCGGTCGACCTTGAAAGCCAGGGAGTCGCCCCGCAGGTTCTGCAGCGCAAACATCTTGTTGCCGGCAATCGAGAACACTCGCACGCCGCCCCATTTGTAGTCTTCCCGCGCGCCTGGCAGGCCCAGGCAGAATTGCGCCACTTGCTCTTCATTAAGGGTTGCGGCTTTCACAGGGCACGTTCTCCACAGCGTTCGAAGGATTCACTCAGGTGTTCGATCCAGGCCCGCACGGCCGGCAGCACACCCCGGCGGTGAGGATACACCGCTTGCAGCCAGCCGCCGGGCAGTGACCACTGGGGCAGTAGTTGCACCAGCTGACCGCTGGCCAGTTCCGCCTCGCAGTACAGCATTGGCAGTACGGTGCAGCCCAGGCCGGCGAGGGCACAGGCGCGACGGACGATGAAGTCATCGATGCCCAGGCGCGCTTCCAGGGCCAGGTCGCAGGCGTTGCCCTGTTGATCCAGCAACCGCAGGTGCACCAAGCGGTCGGCCTCAAGGGCGCCCAGTATCGGCAGGCGCCTCAGGTCTTGCGGGTGGGTCACCGGGTTGTCCCGCAGGAAGGCCGGGGAGGCGACCACCGCTGTCTGTGCCGGGCGCAGGCGTCGGGTGACCAACAAAGGATCTTCGTCGCCTTGCTCGCGCACCCGCAACGCCACATCTATGCCTTCGGTCACCAGATCGACACGGCGGTTGAGCAACAGCATCTCCAGCTGCACCTGAGGGTATTTCTCCAGAAAACTGCTCACCAGTGGCGTCAGCAATTCATGGGCCAGGCCCACCGGGCTCGACACCCGCAGGCGTCCTCGGGGCTCGCTGGCCATGCTGGCCACGGCCTCGTCGGCCATTTCCGCTTCCAGCAACATGGCTTGGCAATGGCGCAGGTAGCGTTCGCCCACGGCTGTGAGCTTGAGCTGCCGGGTTGTGCGCTGCAGCAGCCGGGCCTTGAGACGCTCTTCCAGTTCGGCGATGCGCCGCGACAGGCGCGACTTGGGAATGCCCAATTGGCGTCCGGCGGCGGCGAAGCCACCGGCTTCCACCACCTTGGCGAAGTAATAGAGATCGTTGAGGTCTTGCATGGGGAAGGGCTCGATTGTCCTGCTGATGGGACGAACTATCGCATTTATGCCGACTAATCAGCTATTGAATTCATCTGTAGGATTGCCAGCATCCGATCGCCCAGTGGCGGTCCTCACTTGGAGATCCCACATGAAACTTTTGCATATCGATTCCAGCATCCTGGGTGACAACTCGGCATCGCGCCAACTGAGCCACAGCGTGGTCCAGGCGTGGAAAGCCGCCCAGCCTGACCTGGCAGTGACCTATCGTGACCTGGCCGGCGATGCCATCAGCCACTTCTCGGCTGCGACCCTGGTGGCCGCCGGCACCGCCGCGGAACTGCGTGATGCCGCGCAAAAACACGAGGCCGAGCTCAGCGCCCAGGCCCTGGCCGAATTCCAGGCCGCCGACGCGGTGGTGATCGCGGCGCCCATGTACAACTTCACCATCCCGACCCAGCTCAAGGCCTGGATCGACCGCATCGCCGTGGCCGGCCAGACCTTCCGCTACACCGAAGCCGGTCCACAAGGCCTGTGCGGCGGCAAGAAGGTCATAGTGGTCTCGACCTCCGGCGGCCTGCACGTTGGCCAGGCCACAGGGGCGGCTCATGAGGACTACCTCAAGGTGCTGTTCGGCTTCCTCGGTATCACCGATATCGAATTCGTTCGTGCCCACGGCCTGGCCTACGGTGAAGATGTGCGCAACAAAGCCATGAGCGACGCTCAGGCTCAGATCAGCGAGCAGCTCTTCGCCGCGGCGTAAGACTTGTGTAAAGACGCTTTCCTGCACGGCAAGCGCCACTAGACTCTGTATTCTGATCACTGTTTGAAGTGATCGGAATGCGGAGTTTTTTTGTTGGCGGTTTTCAATGTTTCTGGCCCAGGTTATGCAAGTTTTTCGCGGCGGGGAGTCCTGCTCCCTGGCGGTGCATCCGGAGTGACGGGCCAATCTCGCTTCAAGGCCTTGGCGGCAAGGGATGGCAGGGGCAACGGGCTTTCTCGATCCAGCGGCAAAGGTGGGCGTGTGATGAAACGTCTTTGTGCAATGTTACTGATCTGCCTGCTCAGCAGCCTGATTTCGGTGCAGGCCGCCCCTGCGCCACATCCGCACTGGAGCGTTGGCTTTCATGAGATGAGCTTTCTCGATCCCCTGGACCAGCAGCCGATGCGCGCCATCGCCTTTTACCCGTCCACCGGCATCGAGCACCCCAGCCAGGTCGAGGGTTATCAGATTGCCGCATCCCGGGACGCCAAGATCGCCATCGGCCGCTTCCCGATGCTGATGCTGTCCCACGGCAATACCGGCACGCCCCTGGCCCTGCACGACCTGGCCACGTCCCTGGCGCGCAAGGGCTTTGTCGTGGTGGCGGTGATTCATCCCGGTGACAACTCCAAGGACCACAGCCGCCTGGGCACCTTGAGCAACCTCTATGGGCGGCCGATTCAGATTTCCGAAGCCATAACTGCCACCCTCGGCGACCCTATGCTGTCGCCCTTCGTCAATGCCGATCAGGTCGGGGTCATCGGCTATTCCGCCGGTGGCGAGACCGCCTTGATCCTGTCCGGCGCCACGCCTGACCTGGACCGTCTGCGGCGTTACTGCCAGGAACGTCCCGATGATCGCGATGCCTGCAATACCCAGGGCGAACTGATTGTCGACCGCGACGATCTGCAACCGGTGGCCGACCCGCGGGTGCATGCGCTGATGCTGATGGCGCCCCTGAGCCTGAAGTTCGGTCGCCAGACCCTGGCCGGGGTGCATGTGCCCGTGCTGCTCTACAGCGGCGATGGCGACAAGCTCGTGGCCCTGGACAAGAATGCTGCGGCCCTGGCGCGCAAGTTGCCCGTGGCCCCGGACTTCAAGCTGCTGGCCGGTGCCGGACACTTCGTATTCATGGCGCCGTGCACCGCCCAACAGTTGGCGGCCATGCCGGCCCTGTGTACCGACGCCGACGGTGTCGACCGCGAGGATATCCATCGCAACCTGATTGCCGAAGCCGGCAAGTTCTTCGCCCATACCCTGGGCCGGCCGAGCCGGGCAGGGATGCAGACCGCCGACCAGTGATTCAGGCGCCGGCCCGGCGCTTGAGCAGCAAGGTCAGTCCCAGGCCCGTGATCGAGAGCAGGGCGGCGCAGAAGAAGATCCACGAGTACCCCAGGTTCAAGGCCACCGCTCCCATCAAGGGGCCGGCGATGGCCAGGGCCAGATCGAAAAACACCGCATAGGCACTCAAGCCGGCACCGCGGCTGCTGTTGGGCACTTGCTTGATGGCTTCCACCCCCAGCGCCGGATACACCAGCGACAAGCCGAAGCCGGTGAGCCCGGCACCGATCAGCGCCCAGGCAGTGGAGGGCGCCAGCCATAGCAGGGTCAGCCCCAGGGTTTCGACGCACATGCAGACAATGGCCGAGCGAAAGCCGCCAAAGCGGCTGATGCTGGAGATGAACAGCAGCCGCGAGCAGATGAAGCACACCCCGAACACCGTCAGGCAATAGGCGGCGCCGGTCCAGCCGCGGCTCAGGTAGAACAGGGTGATGAAGGTCGTCAGGGTGCCGTAGCCGATGGAGGCGAGGCTGAGGCTGGCCCCGAAGGGAGCAATGCGTCCGAAGACTGCCCAGAATGGCAGGCGCTCGCCGCGAATCACCGGCACCGAGGGTTTGTTGCGGATCAGCAGCAGGGCCAGCACTGCCAGAATCGACAGGGCGAAGCCGAGGCTGGTGAAACCGTATTGCTGAACCATCACCACCCCCAGCGGCGCGCCAATGGCAATGGCGCCGTAGGAGGCGATGCCGTTCCAGGAAATCGAGCGGGCGGTGTGTTCCACGCCGACCTGGCCCATGCACCAGCTGATGGTCCCGACCCCGATCAAACCTTGGGCCACGCCCAACAGCAGGCGCCCGCACAGGAGGATGGTCAGGCTCAGCAGGGGCAGTTGTTCCAGCAGTACCGACAGCAGCGTCAGCACCCCGCTGAGCAGAATCCCCACCAGTCCGTAGATGATCGAGCGTTTGGTGCCGACCGTGTCCGACATGCGCCCGGCCATGGGGCGGCTGAGTAGGGTGGCCAGGTATTGCGAGCCAATGGTCAAGCCGGCGACCACGGCACTGAAGCCCAGTTGTTCGTGCACATACCCGGGCAATACGGCAATCGGCAAGCCGATGCAGAGGAAGGCGATGAAGGTATAGATGACGATGGAGACGATCTGCAGGGTGATCGCCATGGAGCTTTGAGCGGGGCTGTGTGGCTCGGGCATGAAGGCTCGTTCGCGTGCGGCGGTTAGAGAACCGCATCATCGCGTGCCGCGATAATAAAAGGAAGCAGGCTAACGATATCTCCCCACCGTCCCGTAGGAGCTGGCTTGCCAGCGAAGGCGTTCTCAGGGGCAATGCCGACTTAAGGGCCTTTTCGCCGGCAAGCCGGCTCCTACAGAGGCCCGTGAATCCGTGTAGGAGCTGGCTTGCCAGCGAAGGCGCCGGCAGGGGCAATGCCGACTCAAGGGCTTTTTCGCCGGCAAGCCGGCTCCTGCGAGAGGAGGGGCAAACGAAAAAGCCCCGTCACAACGGACGGGGCTTTGCTTGACGCTTGTCGCTTGAAACGGCCTGCTGCTTTAGAACATCACGCCCTGGCTACGCAGGTAATCGTCGTAGGTGCCGCTGAAGTCGGTCACGCCACTTGGGCTCAACTCGATGATGCGAGTGGCCAGGGACGATACGAACTCACGGTCGTGGCTGACGAAGATCAGGGTGCCCGGGTAGTTTTCCAGGGCCAGGTTCAAGGCCTCGATGGATTCCATGTCCAAGTGGTTGGTCGGTTCGTCCATCACCAGTACGTTGGGCTTTTGCAGGATCAGCTTGCCGAACAGCATGCGGCCTTGCTCACCACCGGAAATCACCTTGACCGACTTGAGGATCTCGTCGTTGGAGAACAGCATGCGGCCCAGGGTGCCACGGATCATCTGCTCGCCCTGGGTCCACTGGCCCATCCAGTCGAACAGGCTGACGTCGTCTTCGAAGTCATGGGCGTGGTCCTGGGCGTAGTAGCCGAGTTCCGCGCTTTCGGTCCACTTGACGGTACCGGCGTCCGGGGTCAGTTCGCCCACCAGGGTGCGCAGCAGGGTGGTCTTGCCGATACCGTTGGGACCGATGATCGCCACGCGCTCGCCGGCTTCGACGGTGAAGCTGAAGTTCTGGAACAGGGTCTTGCCATCGAAACCCTTGGACATGCGCTCCAGGGTCACCGCCTGGCGGTGCAGCTTCTTGGTCTGTTCGAAGCGGATGAACGGGCTGACCCGGCTCGACGGCTTGACTTCAGCCAGCTGGATCTTGTCGATCTGCTTGGCCCGGGACGTGGCCTGCTTGGCTTTCGAGGCGTTGGCCGAGAAGCGGCTGACGAAGGTCTGCAGCTCGGCGATCTGGGCTTTCTTCTTGGCGTTGTCCGACAGCAGCTGCTCGCGGGACTGGGTCGCGGCGATCATGTACTCGTCGTAGTTGCCCGGGAACAGACGCAGTTCGCCGTAGTCCAGGTCGGCCATGTGGGTGCAGACGCTGTTGAGGAAGTGACGGTCGTGGGAAATGATGATCATGGTGCTGTTACGCGCCGTGAGAATGTTTTCCAGCCAGCGGATGGTGTTGATGTCCAGGTGGTTGGTCGGTTCGTCCAGCAGCAGGACTTCCGGATCGGAGAACAGCGCCTGGGCCAGCAGCACCCGCAGCTTCCAGCCTGGAGCGACTTCGGTCATCGGGCCGAAATGCTGTTCCAGGGGAATACCCAGGCCCAGCAGCAATTCACCGGCGCGGGATTCGGCGGTGTAGCCGTCCATCTCGGCGAATTCGGTTTCCAGCTCGGCCACAGCCATGCCGTCTGCTTCGGTCATTTCCGGCAGCGAGTAGATGCGATCGCGCTCGGCCTTGACCTTCCACAGCTCTTCGTGACCCATGATCACGGTGTCGATCACGGTGAATTCTTCGTAGGCGAACTGGTCCTGGCGCAGTTTACCCAGGCGCACGTTCGGCTCCAGCATGACCTGGCCGCCGGACGGCTCGAGGTCGCCACCGAGGATTTTCATGAAGGTCGACTTGCCGCAACCGTTGGCGCCGATCAGACCGTAACGGTTGCCACCGTTGAACTTGACCGAAACGTTCTCGAACAGTGGCTTGGCGCCGAACTGCATGGTGATGTTAGCTGTGGAGATCAATTACTTACCTACCAATGATTTAGCGCCGGCCTGAATCCACGAAGCGCGATCTGGAGCCTTCCAGGTCGGGCCGGTCTGGGTGTGGAGCTGAGCCAGCGGGCGTACGTCGAGCGCAACATTCCGGCGACGGGGCCGGGTTGCTGAGCAAAGAGTGCGGGGTGCATGTTGGAATTTGTGCGCATTGTCGCATATGTAACCGAGCAGTTGTATGACGCTCGGGTAGGGATTTTTGCCGCAATGGTCGATGTTCAACGGCCGTCGACCGCAACTCGGATCTGTGCCAACTCGTGCATGAACCGCAGCAGGTGCTCGGCGGCCTCAGTCGGTGCGGCCTGGAGCAGGCAGTGGGGGCCGTTGATGGCCACCAGCTGGGCATCGTTGCGCAGTTGCCGGATCAGGGTGGACGCCGAGGCAGGCACCAACCGGTCGTGGCGGGCCTGGAGATACAGCAGTGGTACCTCCGTGGCCACCAGAGCCTGGCTTGCATCCACCGCCATCACTGACTGCAATCGGGTTCGCAGTACCCGGGATTGCACCTGGGCGATGGCTGCGGCCAGTGCGGCGCGTAGCGCGGGCGTGGAAAAACCACCGAGCAACAAGGCATCCATCGGCCAGAACGGCAAGTGTCGCAAGGGCAGAAGCTTGAGCAACGGAGACAGAGGGGCCAGTGCCGAACGCGGATTGCGCACAAAACTGCTGCACAGCACCAGCCCCTTCAACCCGGCTGGACGCCGAGCGGCGATGCTGACGGCCACCGGGCCGGAAAACGACTCGCCCAGCAATACGAAAGGACGGTCCAGTGGCAATTGTTGCCCTACGCGTTCCACCAGGGCGGGGTAGTCCAGCACCTGATCGGCGGGGTAGCGCAGGACCTGCACCGGTACGCTCGGGGGCAGGGCCTGAAGCAGCGGGTCGAACAGCCTGCCGGTGCCATCCATCCCGGGTAGCAGGACCAGGGTCGGAAGTAGGGTGAGGTCGATCAATTCAGCGGTCCTTGCCATGCAGAAAGGAAAAAGGCGCCCGGCAGGATACCTCGGGAACCCGGCCAGCACAGCTCGATTGTGCCGGCTAGAGGGCTGGAGGGCATTCTCTTGAGCTGAATCAAAACCTGGCGCAATACAGGCAAATTTCGACAGAAGTCGCGCAGCTTTTCACAAATTTGAGTTAACCATTGGTTACAAACTGTGGCTAAAATGCCAGCCGACGGCCGGACGCCGAGGGTCGGATCGGCGACGAAGACGTTCGCCGATTGCGCTTTTTTCAACTCAGACGCTGCCATTTGCCTTTGGCCCTTCGGGCTTTCAGGGGCGCAGCATGCTCTCTTCTGAAGTGTGACAATTTCCGTGAAACTCATCATTGCCGCTGTATACGTTTTATCCATTGCGTACGTACACCTGCGGGGGCGCGTGCGCCATAAGCTGGGTCGCCAACTGAGTGATCACTCCACCTTCCTGGCCCCCATCAACTGCTTTCTTTACCTGTTCTCCAGGTTTCCCAACCGGCCCTACCTGGACCCGGCCGACTTTCCCGAGATGAACAAGCTGCAGGAACACTGGGAAGAGATTCGCACCGAGGGCCAGAACCTGTTGCAGGCCGGTGAGATCAAACGCTCGGACCAGTACAACGATGTGGGTTTCAACTCGTTCTTCAAGACCGGCTGGAAACGCTTCTATCTGAAGTGGTACGGCGACAGCCATCCTTCGGCGATGAAGCTGTGCCCGCGCACCACCGAGCTGGTGCAGAGCATCGGCTCGATCAAGGCGGCGATGTTTGCCGAGCTGCCACCGGGCTCCAAGCTGGTGCGCCACCGTGACCCTTATGCCGGTTCCTATCGCTACCATCTGGGGCTGTCCACGCCGAACAATGAAGGTTGCTACATCGAGGTCGATGGCGAGCGCTATCACTGGCGCGACGGCGAAGCGGTGATGTTCGACGAGACCTATATCCACTACGCGGAAAACACCACCGATCAAAACCGCATCATTCTGTTCTGCGATGTCGAGCGGCCGATGAAGTATCGCTGGGCTGCAGCGCTCAATGGCTGGTTCAGCCGCACCGTGATGTCCGCTGCCGGCTCGCCCAATGATGCCGGAGACAAGACCGGTGGCCTGAACCGGGCCTTCAACAAGCTGTACAAGATCCGCCTGCGGGGCAAGGAACTGAAAAAGCGCAACCGCACCCGCTACTACCTGGAAAAGTGGGCGATCTTCGCCGCGCTGCTGTTGCTCTTCATCTATATCTGATCGGCCCATCCTGCCTTTTGGCCTGCTCCAGCGTCTGGATGCGGGCCTGCGACTTGTGTAGGGGCTGGCTTGTGTAGGAGCTGGCTTGCCAGCGAAGGCGTCGGCCCGAGCAATGCACGGCTCAGCGGACTCTTCGCCGACAAGCCGGCTCTTACGCCGCGGCGACTATGGCGCGCCGTGGATACCGGGTGTTACATGTTCTGCAGGATTATTTAATTAACAAAGCCGAACCCTGGGCGTAGCGTGGAATCGAATTCGATACCTTGTCGCTCTTCAGGAGGCTTGTCATGAACAGTCTGGCTCGCGGGTTTGCCGCATTCATCGCGCTGACTTGGGCCAGTGGCGCGATCTGGGCCGCCGTCCCTGAACCGCTCCCGTCCCCGCAGTTGCCCAGTGCTCTGTTGCTGGCGCAGACCCTGCCCAACAGCGGCAACAACGATCCCTACAGCAACCCCATTCGCCGGGCCAATCCCAACAGCATGCAGGGCACCCAGCCCAGCAGTCCGCCTGTTCGTGGCCCCAGCACAGCGCCCAGCGGACGGCCGCCGACCCTGGAGAACGGCGGTATCGGCAACGGTTACCCCCGGGGCGGTGTACAGCGAGCCAATCCCGATCCCCGAGTGCAAAGCCCCCGAGATAACGATCCGAGCAACCGGCGCTGAGGTGCCTGTGCACTGCGTTGTCGACCGTCGCCTGTGCGTGGCGCGCGAGGGATTTTCTTGATCCACAGAAGGAAGCGAGCATGTTGTGTAAAACCTTTTTCGCCACCTTGTGCGCCAGCGTCCTGCTGGGCAGCGTGTTGCCGGCCTCGGCGGCGGGCGAACAGTCGTTTCCCAGCGAGCAGGGCACTCTGAGCCTGACGCCGTTGGTGCAAGGTTTGAACCATCCCTGGGCCCTGGCCTTCCTGCCGGATCGCCAAGGGATGCTGGTCACCGAGCGTCCCGGCAACCTGCGGGTGGTGAGCCCGGATGGCAAGCTTTCGGCCCCCTTGAGCGGCGTGCCCAAGGTCTGGGCCAATGGCCAGGGTGGCTTGCTGGACGTGGTGCTGTCGCCGGACTTCAGGCAGGACCGCATGGTGTATCTGTCCTATGCCGAAGGCGGTGGCGAGAACGGCACAGCCGGCACTGCGGTCGGCCGGGGCCGATTGGCCGACGACCTGAGCGGGCTCAAGGATTTCCGGGTGATCTTCCGCCAGGAGCCGAAGCTGTCCACCGGCAACCACTTCGGCTCCCGCCTGGTGTTTGACCGCGACGGCTACTTGTTCATCACCCTGGGCGAGAACAACAACCGGGTCACCGCCCAGGACCTGGACAAGCTCCAGGGCAAGATAGTGCGCCTGTATCCGGATGGCCGGGTGCCGGACGACAACCCCTTTGTCGGTCAGTCCGGGGTGCGTCCGGAGATCTGGAGCTACGGCCACCGCAATCCACAAGGCGCGACGCTCAACCCCTGGAGCGGCACCTTGTGGGAGAACGAGCATGGACCCAAGGGCGGTGACGAGATCAACATCATCGAACGGGGCAAGAACTACGGCTGGCCCCTGGCAACCCACGGGGTCAACTATTCCGGCCAGCCGATTCCCGAGGCCGGTGGCCAGACAGCGCCAGGCACCGTGGCCCCCCATCATGTCTGGGAGAAGTCCCCCGGCATCAGCGGCATGGCGTTCTATGACGGTGATCGCTTCAAGCCCTGGCAGCACAACCTGTTCATTGGCGCCCTGGCCAGCCGCGAACTGATCCGCCTGCAATTCGACGGCGACCGTGTCACCCATGAAGAGCGCCTGCTGGGCGACCTCAATGCGCGCATCCGTGACGTGCGCCAGGGCCCGGACGGTTATCTGTACATCCTTACCGACGAGGAGCAGGGCGGCCTGTACAAGGTTGGCCTGGAATAATCCGCCCGCCGGACACCATTGCTGTAGGAGCTGGCTTGCCAGCGAAGACGTCAACGAGGACAGCACAAAATCCGAAGGCCTATTCGCCGGCAAGCCGGCTCCTACGGGTTAGCGCCGTGCTGTGTAGGAGCTGGCTTGCCAGCGAAGACGTCGGCGAGGGCAGCACAAAATCCGAAGGCCGCTTCGCCGGCAAGCCGGCTCCTACGCTTGGGCGCGCTGGGAGAGGATGACGGCGGCCCGCAGTTTGCTGCTGCCGAAGCTGCACATCTTGTCGAACTCGCTGTGGCTGACCGGTAGGTGCTGGCAGTCCATCGGCTGGCGGTGCTGGCTATGGTCGACATCCGGGTCGTGCAGGTAGACGAAGTCCTCGTCGCAATCGGTGACTATCACCCAGTGAGGCGCCTTGGAACGGGTCAGGCGATAGCTGCTGATCAGCACCAGGGGCTGGCCGCCCTCACTCAATAACCTCGGCAGGTCCAGAGGGCCGCCCAGTACTTGTTGCACATCGCTGGTATCGAGTTCCTTGCAGAACTCGTCGTGAACCAGGCGCATGACGTCCTTTTTATGCTCGTCGCGCACGCCGCTGAGAAACAGTGGCCCGGCGCTGTTGACTTGCAGGCGCACGCCAAAGCCCCGGCGCCAGGCGGACAGGGCCAGGCCCTGAGGGCTGCAGCCACCATGGCCGGCGGTCATGAATACCGTGGTGGCTTCACGCCAGATCTGCAGTTCCTCACGTCGCTCCAGGGGCCGCGACGGTTGCAGGGCCGCCATGGCCATCAGCAAACAGGCCGGACCGCAGGTGAAGTCGGTGGTCTGCTGGTAATAGGGCACGCGGATGCTGCGGGTCTCACGGTGCTGGAGAATGCGTTTCTCCAGACGCAGCGCGTCGGCGTGGTCTTCGTAGTAATCATGGATGCGGGCAAAACGCCGGTAGCCGTGGCGTTCGTACAAGGCAATCGCTGCCGGGTTGTCGGTGCGCACTTCCAGGCGTAGATAGGCGCAATCATGGGCCAGGGCACAGGCCTCGATCCGCTGCAGCAGGCGCCGACCCAGGCCAAGGCCGCGGGCGTCTTCGGCGATGGCGATGGAATACAGCCGCGCCAGGGAGGTGCCGCGATGAAACAGCACCACGGCATAGCCCAGCAACCGCGCCTGATGCTCGGCCACCAGCAGTTGCCCGTGGGCGCGGTTGATCATCCACTGGAAGCTGCGTGGAGTCAGCCGGTCGCTGGTGAAACATTGCTGTTCCAGGGCCACCAGCGCCGGCAGATCGTCGGGGGTTGCAGTGCGAAAGACAAGATCCATATAACCGCCGTAAAAGTTGCGTAACGAAACGAGACTTCAAAAAAAGTTCGTGCTTAATAGAAAGGGTCAGGTTCTTAAGCGAGAGCGAACTTTATGTCAGCGGTACAAGGTCATTGGCGAGAAGTATCCGAGCAAAGTTTGCCGGCGACAATCACTTCGGCAAGTTATTTTTCCCCTGGGGATAAAGTTTCAAGTCAGGTGATTATCATTGTCGAACGCAAGGAAGACTGGGCCTCCTACTTTCCCAGTGAAGATATTCTCACGGCCCAGGAATACCTTGAGCAGAGCCGGGAACACGCCCCGGGAAAAAGGGTTCAGGTGATCAATCTGTGCCGTAGTTACAAGTACCTGGGACACGGTTACTACTGTTCGCTGCTGGCTGAAGCTCGCGGCCACCGGGTGATTCCATCTGTACGCACCATCAGTGAGCTGACCCGCAAGGCCCTCTATGGATTGGCCCTGGACGACCTGGACAAGACCCTGGAAAAAGCCCTGAGCAATCACCTCTACAGTGATACCGAAGGTTTTACTCTGACGCTGTATTTTGGTCGGACCCATATCGAGCCGTTGCAGGAACTGGCTCGTCAATTATTCGAACTCTTTCCTTGCCCGATCCTGCTAGTTGATTTCAAGCGCGCTAACACTTGGCATATCGAAGGGGTGAAGTCCGGTGCCCTGCACAAGTTGCGAGAAGATCAGGAAGATCAATTTGCCAATTCCCTGGACAGTTTCAGCCGCAAGGTCTGGCGTATTCCACGCTCAAGGCAGTTGGCCCGTTATGACTTGGCGATACTCCACGATCCCCACGAAATCCTGCCGCCTTCCAATGCCCGGGCACTGGAAAGCTTCATTCGGGTCGGCAAGGGGCTGGGCATCGATGTGGAGTTGATCGAGAAGAAGGATTACTCCCGTCTTGCCGAATACGATGCGCTGCTGATCCGCGAAACCACCAGCGTCGACAACCACACCTATCGTTTTGCCAAGAAGGCCGAAAGTGAAGGGTTGGTGGTGATGGATGACCCCACCTCGATCCTGCGTTGTACCAACAAGGTCTATCTCACCGACCTGCTCAAGGGCCATCAGTTGGGGATGCCCGCCACCGAGATTCTCTACAAGGAGCGACCGGAAGACTTCGAACGGGTCGGCGAACGCCTGGGCTTTCCCCTGGTGCTGAAGATTCCCGATGGGTGTTTTTCCCGCGGGGTGATCAAGGTCGAAAGTCAGCAGGCGCTGCTTACGGCCACAGCCGAACTGTTCGAGCACTCGGTGCTGCTGCTGGCCCAGGAGTTCTTCTACACCGAGTACGACTGGCGCATTGGCGTGCTCAACCGCAAGCCGATCTTTGCCTGCCAGTACTTCATGTCCAAGGGCCACTGGCAGATCTACAACCACAAGGCCAAGGGCCAGGACATCAACGGTGAATGCCGCACCCTGGCGGTCCATGAGGCGCCGCGGGCCGTGGTGGAACTGGCCGTGAAGACCGCCAACCTGATCGGCGACGGTCTGTACGGGGTTGACCTCAAGCAGTCCGGCGACAAAGTGGTGGTGATTGAGGTCAACGACAACCCCAATCTCGACGCCGGCATCGAAGATGCCTACCTGCAGGACGACCTGTATTCCCTGGTACTGGAGGAGTTCGTGCGCCGCCTGGAGCTCAAGCGTCGCGGCCAGGCCTGGTGAGGCGGCGATGATCCACAGCTATCGACTGGCCCATGGCGGCCTGCAAGCCGTCCCTGAACTGGATGCCCAGGTCATGCTGTTCAGCAACCCGGACCTGGCGGAGCGCGACTTGCTGCACAGTGCCTTCAAGCTCGATGAGCACGCCCTGGCTTCGGCGCTGGACCCTGACGAGGTGTCGCGCATCGAGTTTCATCCCGATTACCTGTTCCTGATCTGGAAGCGCCCGGAAAACTATTCCGGCGGCGGCAGCCTGTCCTTCGAGGTGTCGTCCTGCGGCCTGCTGTTTTCGCCAGACCGGCTGCTGGTGATCGCCCCCGACGATACGCCGCTCCAGGGGCTGGGGGCGCGGCACAACCTGCACACGCCGCTGGATGTGCTGCTGGACCTGCTGTTCAACAACATCCATCACTATCTGGGCCATCTCAAGGTGATCAAGCTGGTGGCCCGGGAGCTGCAGCACAAGTTCAACAGCTCGATGGAAAACCGCCACCTGATGCAGATGTTCAATCTCAGCGAGAGCCTGATCTATTACCTCAATGCCTTGCACAGCAACGGCGCGCTGCTGACCCGCCTGCGCAACCACGCCGAGAAGGAGCAGTTCGGCAGCCAGGCCATCGGCCTGATCGACGACCTGATCATCGAGAACAACCAGTGCTACAAGCAGGCGGAGATCTACTCCACGGTGTTCGCCGGGCTGATGGATGCCCGGGGCAACCTGATGAACAACAGCACCAACCAGTTGCTGCGCAAGCTGACCCTGATCAACGTGGTGTTCTTGCCGCTGAACCTGATCGCCAGCATCGGTGGCATGTCCGAGTTCAGCATGATGACTGCGGGCACGCCGTGGTGGATCGCCTACGCGCTGTTGCTGCTGGCCATGTTGCTGGCCGCCGGGGCCATGTCCCTGGGGCTGCGAAGGCTCACCGGCCATGGCGACAAGGTCATATGAGCCTTATTGCGCTTGCAGGGTCAGCACTTCGAAGCCGTCACGAGTCACCGCCACCGTGTGTTCCCACTGGGCGGAAAGGCCATTGTCGCGGGTGACCACGGTCCAGCCGTCCTTGAGCCCGCGGACCCGGGCACTGCCCTGGTTGAGCATGGGTTCGATGGTGAAGACCATGCCTTCGCGCAGTTCCAGGCCGGTGCCTGGGCGGCCGAAGTGCAGGACCTGCGGTTCTTCGTGCATCTGCCGGCCAATGCCGTGGCCGCAGTATTCGCGGACCACGCTGTAGCCCCTGGCTTCGGCGTGAGACTGGATGGCATGGCCGATATCGCCGAGGCGCGCCCCCGGGCGCACCACTTCGATTGCCGCCCACATGGCCTCGAAGGTGGTGTTCACCAGGCGCTGAGCCTTGGGACCGACCTGGCCGATCAGGTACATCTTGCTGGCGTCGGCGATGTAGCCGTTCTTCTCCAGGGTGATGTCGATGTTGACGATGTCCCCGTCCTTGAGCACCGCCTTGGGGTGAGGCATGCCGTGGCACACCACCTCGTTGATCGAGGTGTTGATGCAGTAGGGGTAGTTGTACTGGCCCTTGCTCGCCGGGCGCGCCTTGAGCTCATGGCGGATGAAGTGTTCCACCGCGCTGTCCAGCTCCAGGGTGGACAGGCCCGAGGCGACAAAACCGTCGAGAAAGGTGAACACCTGGGCCAGCAGGCGCCCGGATTCGCGCATCAGCGCCAGTTGTTCCGGGGTCTTGATCAGGGCTTGGGTCATGGGCGCCCCCTGAGCAGGTCGGGTTTGTTCAGCAGCAGTTTGTTGATCAGGTCGTTGTAGGCCAGGTGTGGATTGAGCTCGGCCAAGAGGCCGATCTTGATCCAGAATTCAGCCTGGGCATTGATCGAGCGGTCCATGGCGGCACTGGCGACGCGGATCTGCTCGTGCAGCTCATCGGAGATTTTGACGATACCCATGTTGATAGGGTCTCTCTTGAGGGAATATACGAATCATATATGTTTCGTATAAAGCGACTCAAGCGGCACGCCCTGGGGACAAGGGAGAAATTCACTGCTGGTGGCTTGCGGCTTGCCGGCGAATTCGCTAGTTTCCGTCCATGACTTTGCAAACCCTTCGCTCCCAGCCAAGCATTATTACCGCCATTCCTTATTGGCGGGCTTGCTGACGACTGCACCCAACCCGCCCTCGAGGCGGGTTTTTTCTTTCCGTCTCCCGGGCTCCGAACATAGCCAGGAGATCCATCATGCATTGCCCCAGCCGTCTTGCCAGCACGCCCCAGCCCAGCGCCGACATGGCCCTGCTGGAACGCTATGTGAAGATGATTCTTGCGGCG
Source organism: Pseudomonas sp. 910_21 (assembly GCF_052850735.1). Lineage (NCBI taxonomy): Bacteria > Pseudomonadati > Pseudomonadota > Gammaproteobacteria > Pseudomonadales > Pseudomonadaceae > Pseudomonas > Pseudomonas sp. 910_21. The sequence goes on from NZ_VXCY01000011.1 coordinate 238,285, forward strand.
CCGGTCTACGACCTGGCGATCTGCACGCCGCTGCAGGCGGCACCGGCGCTGTCGCAACGGCTGGGCAACCAGATCCTGCTCAAGCGCGAAGACCTGCAGCCGACCTTTTCCTTCAAGATCCGCGGCGCCTACAACCGTCTGGCCCAGCTCAGCGCTGAGCAACGGCAGCGAGGGGTGGTCACCGCGTCCGCCGGCAATCACGCCCAGGGCGTGGCCCTGGCGGCGCGGGAGCTGGGGATCAAGGCCCGTATCGTCATGCCCGCCAGTACTCCAGAACTCAAGGTGCTGGGCGTACGCAGCCGTGGCGCCGAGGCGATTCTCCATGGCGAGAGTTTTCCCTTTGCCCTGGCCCATGCCCTGGACCTGGCGCAGCGCACTGGGGGCACCTTTGTTTCACCTTTCGATGATCCCCACGTGATTGCCGGCCAAGGCACCGTGGCCATGGAGATCCTGCGTCAGCAACAGGGCGCGCTGGATGCCATCTTCGTCCCCGTGGGCGGGGGCGGACTGATCGCCGGGATTGCTGCCTACGTCAAATACCTGCGGCCGGAGATCCGCATCGTTGGCGTCGAATCCGAGCACTCCAATTGTCTGCAACAGGCGCTCGCGGCGGGGGAGCGGGTGGTCTTGCCCCAAGTCGGGACCTTTGCCGACGGTGTTGCGGTGGCGCAGATTGGCGAGCATGGCTTCCAGATCTGCCGGCATCACGTGGATCAGGTGATCAGCGTCAGCAATGACCAACTGTGCGCCGCGATCAAGGACATCTACGACGACACCCGTTCCATCACCGAACCTTCTGGCGCCCTGGCGGTGGCTGGGATCAAGGAGTATGTGGCCCGGAGCGGAGCCAGGGGCCAAACCCTGGTGGCCATCGACTCGGGCGCCAACATCAACTTCGACAGCCTGCGGCACGTAGCCGAACGCGCAGCCGTGCACAGCGCCCCCTTGTAGCAAGCGTCGACCGGGGCGATGCATGTCTTGCGCGCCTCTTCGCCGGCAAGCCGGCTCCTACGGGGAACTGCGCGGTGTATCCGGCTGCTGTAGGAGCTGGCTTGCCAGCGAAAGCGTCGGCTGAGGCGATGCAAGGCTTGAGGGTTTGCTCGTCGGCAAGCCGGCTCCTACGACGGATTGAGGATCAGGACAGGAGAGGGCGCAGGAAACTGCGTTCGTAACTGAGGATGAATTTCTTCTCCATCACCGATGCCACCAGGGCCACGCTCTCGGCGTCGCTCAGGGCGCTCTGGCGATAGGCTTCGTAATCGGCCAGGGACGGGAAGCTGAACAGGCAATAGGCAATGTTGCTGGCGCCTTCGGACGGCAGGAAGTAACCGTGGTGGGTGCCGCCCAAACGCCTGACCACGGCAATCCAGGCCTTGGAATAAGTTTCAAACTCAGGCAACTGGTAGGGATCGATGACATATCTGACGTGACAGGTAATCAAGGCGGTACTCCGGTGAGAGGGGCAGGTCATGCCTCGCGGGCTGGCTCTAGATTGCAGGTCTTGCCCCAGGAGCAGAACCGCCATCCGTCTGGATGCAAGCAAAGGAAAAGCCTCGCCGAGGCATTTCGAAGGGCGTCAAAGCACCCATGCAATCCGGTTGCATGACAGGGCATTTTGCAAGGCGAATCAGTGCCTCTATTGCACTTTGCATGGCTGCGGCCATCACGGCACCGAGCAAGTGGCTGATTTGACGACCCTGTCACGGAGTGCGGCGTGGGCACGTTTCCTGCTCCTTCCAACTGCGCCCGCGAAATCGGCCGAGCCTTGAGACGGGAGGCCTGCGTTCCAAAGGCTGGATCGACCGATTGCTCTGAGAGCTTTGCGCCCTTCAGGCGAAAAAGCCCGGAGCTCAGAGCGAAATCGAATTTAGCGGCGCCCGAAAAGCGGCTTAGTCTGTAACTTGGCCCCGTCTGCAAGGACAACCAAGACTGAGCCGGGAGCGTAGACGAACACGGAAGTCAAAGCTGTGTGCCCATTGATTGGCCGTCTCGAATAAAAGGAGAGAGTCGCCATGTTTTTATCTGCCCTGGAACTGCGCAACATCATTGAAAGCAGTTTTCTGCCCAAACGCTGCCAATGCACCTTGAGTCCCGATCTGTCGATGACGGTCAAGGTGTTCGGTGACCATCAAACCGACCGCGTCGATCTGGTGGTCAGCGGCATTGATGCTTCCCTGCTCAATGGCTGCCGTGAAATCAACGAGCTGATCGCCGAGTTGCGCTACGACCTGGCCCATTCCCCAAGTCAACTGTCCGAGCTCAAACGCAAAGCGCATTAAGCCGGGAACGTTGGCAATACCGATCCTGTCTGGCACAGCCCTGACCCAGCGTGCTGCTTCAGTTCTCGTACATGCAGGCATGGGCATGTTTCTGGTAGGAAATTTCCGCCAACTCCCCGGACTTGTCGATGTAACGCATGTGCGCGGTCACTACCTGGCATTGAGTGGTGTGGGGCTCAGTCATCGACACGACCTTGGCGATGTCCAGGCGCATGCCGTACTGGTAGGGCACGGTTTCGACGTTCGGGGCGTCCGATGCCTGGGCCAGGCCGGCAAAACCCCATACAGCCAGAGTGCCCAGGACCCACTTGATACGGTTATTCATGGTGGTATCTCCGCTACAGATAAAGACGGTTCAGCGTGGTCGCCGAACCTGCTGCACGAAGCGCCAGAAGCATTCCGGGCCAGTGCTGTCCGGAACAGAGTCGATATTGAGGATTAATCTATCGTTAAGAGCTGATCGATAGATTTTGTAAAAAAATCTTTCGAATTTGCCCAAAGAACAGGGCCCGCCTAATCGGTTAACGAGTAGCGGGCCTGGACTGCAGGTGGATTCAGTTCTGGTTGCTGCAGGCATCCGACAGCTTGCTGTAGGTGATTTCCTCGGGCTTGCCGGCCTGGTCGATGTACTTCATATCCGCCGTGATCACCTTGCAATCCTGGGTATCAGGCTCGCTCATGGAAATCACCTTGGCCACGTGCAGCGGCATTCCATAGTGGTAGGGCACGGCGCTGCTGCTGTCCGCCTGGGCCAGGCCGCTGAGGGCACTGAGCAATAGGGCGGCGGTCAATCCGGTACGCAGGTTCATGAGGGTTCTCCAAAACAGACTGAACGTCAGTTCTGTACCTGATCGAGTACAGAACTTACCGCGCAGCGCTTCAGAAAGCTCTGATCCGGCGCGGTCAAGAACACTGTTGAGCCACAGGATTAACGGCTGATTAAATTAAGTAGGGAGCTAATCAATTTTCTGAACAACCCCCTCCTGCCGATAGCGGATTTCACAGCTCGCTGTAGGCAATCCGCTGATGGCTGGGCAAGGTGCGGTTCAACAGTTGCTCCAGGGATTGTCCCGGGGGCAGGTAATCGTCGCCAAAATCTCCGTCGTCCAGCTGCGTCGGGTGAGCCACCACTTCGACCACCCCCGTGGGGAGAAAGCCGTCCAGCAGATCCTTGGGCGTGCACACCGCGTTCACCCGGCGTCCGGTGAGCCAGCCAATGCGTCGGTTCAATGCACTTTTGAACAGGCGCTTGAGGGGGCCGATATTGCCGCCGACATTGCGCGCCAGGCGCACAGGCACTCCTTGGCGGGCGGCGAAGCGGGCAACGATGGCCGCCACCGGCCACAGATTGTGCACGTGCTGGTGGGAGTCGATGTGACTGGGCCGCAGGCCCTGGTCGACACAGCGCTGCCATTGCGCCGCCAGCTCTTGCCAGACGGCATCGGCGGCTGCCGACGGCAGGTGCAGGACGGAGCGCGGCAGGTTCAGGTCGAACTGCCCCTGGGCATTGCAGAACAGCGCTTCGCTGCGGATGCCCTGACTCAGGGGCGCACCGTAGGTGAGGTTGAAATGCAGGCCTATGCGTCCCAGCAGCGCGTGCTCGTGGGTGAGGCGGCAGGCATCCTCAAAGGCCGGCATGTTGGCCATCAGGGTGGCGGAACTGATCACCCCGCGCTTGAAGGCACGCAGGGTCAGTTGGTTGTAGTCCAGGTCGAGGCCGAAGTCGTCGGCGTTGACGATGACCCGGTGCGGTCGGGTGACAGCCAGGGTTTGTTTCATGGGCGAGCCCCTTGTGCGGTGGTGGCCTGGCGGCGTTCGCGCCAGGCCTTGAGACGAGGTTTGAGCTGCTGCCAGAGGCGCTCGGCCATACCGGCCAGCAGGCCCCGAGGGCGCCAGGAGTAGAAGCTCCAGCGCTGGTGCTCCACCACGCCGCTCATGCGTTCATGCAACTGATGGCTGGAGCGGCTGAGGCTGACCCGGGAGGCATCCACCCACTGCCAGCCTTCCTCCAGGCCCCAGCGAATCCATTCGTCCAGCAGCAGGCGGCCACTGCCCAGGTTGGCGTAGTCGGTGAGGAAGGCGATGTTGTAGTCATACAGGCGACCCCGTTCCAGCAGGCCCAGGCGATAGCTGATGCAGCGGCCCTGGTGTTCCAGCATCACCACCCGCACACAACCCTCGGCAGCCAGGCCGTGCAACGCCGTGTGCATCCATTGTTGGCGTTGTGCTCCCGAGAAGATCCCCAGGCCGTCGGCGCCTTTCCAACTGGCCTGTTCCACCTCGCGGAGCATGTCCAATACCGCATCGATACCGTCGGCCTGGGGCGTCACACGGATCACCCGGGCGTCAATCTCCGCACAGCGCTTTTTGGCCCGGCGCAGCTCGTAACGCAGGGTGCCGCTGGCTTCCTCCTGGTCGCTGGGGACGATCAGGTGTTCTGGCGCGCGGCAGCTCAGGGACTGATCGCTGTACCCGCTTGCCCGGCGCCAGGACGCCAGCAGGGGGGCGGCATCCACCAGTTCATGGAGTTGCAGCAGGTCATGGGGCAGTTGTCTGCGGATTTCCCGCAGGACTTCGGGCATGGCGCCTTGTGCTTGTGCGTCCACCAGCAGCGCCAGGCGGTCGCTCAAGGGATGGCCCAGGTGGCGCACCACCTGCAGGTTCAGCCCGGCCCTGGGCTCGCGGCCGCGGATCAGTGGCAGGCACAGCAGCAGGCGCTGTTCCTGCCAGCCCAGCAGAATCTGCAACTGCTGATTCTGCAGTGCCTGTTCGGCGCCCCGCAGCCAGCTCAAACGATTGAACGGCGTGGCCTGTTCGACTGTTTGTCGCAGCTGTTCATAAGCCTCCACGGGGAAGTCCTGGGCACTCAGGCTGGTGCACCATTGCCAACGCAGCTTCACATCCGCTCCTTGTCTGTTTGAGTGGCCGGGACCGCTGATTCGGCCAGGCGGCCCCGGCGCAGGTGATGCAGGCGCGTCTGGTGATAGGGGCGACGTCGGTGGAAATGCAGGCAGCGCAACAGGCAATAGACGTGCAGGGATTCGCCGACTTCCTGGAAACCCAGGCGCATGTGCATCTTCAGCGCCGGCTCGTTGCGCACATTGACCAGGGCCCGGGTGGCTTTGAAGCCCCGCTCGCGGTACTCGTCCCAGAGCATCTTCTGCGCCAGGATCACCACCCCCGAGCCGCGAAACGGCGGCGCGCATTCACCGGCAAACTGGTACAGGCAGCCCGGCGGCATGCGCATCCAGCAGCGGTACAGCTGATCGTCGTAGTAATCGCGCTCACTGACCCAGACCATCATCATCACGTTGCCGTCCGGGTCCAGGTGCGCGCTGCCGCGGTTGCCCTTGTCCAGCAGGCCGCGAATGGCCGGCAGCTGGGCCTTGAAGTACTTGTCGAAGGCCGGCAGCAGCTCCCGGGTGATGCGCACCTGGGGCCAGCGGCCGGGGTTGATGGGGCAGGGCACCGGCAAGCTCAGTGAGCGTTCCAGGGTCAGCAGCTCCCAGTGGTAATAGAAGAAGCGTTCAGAAAAGACCCGCAGGCTGCCCCGCAGGCCCTTGCGGCGGATTTTGGCCAACAGGCCGGTCAAGCGACTCATAGGGTTTTCCAGGTCAAGGCAAACAAGGTTTCACCGGGCAGTTGGAAGCTGGCCCGGCCATCGCTGCAGTGCAGCGTGGTGTGACGGCTGCGGCCTTCGGGGCCCAGCAGTTCGAGGGTGGGGTTCGATTGGCAGAGGGCGCTGGCGTCGCCCAGCTCGACGTCTTGAGTACGGGGCGTCTTGGCCACCCCCAGCAGGCTGTGGCGCTGACCGTCCCGCAGGGCCAGGGCATCCACTTCAAAGGAGGAGTTGTCCAGGGCCTGGACCTCACCCAGCCAATGCTGCTGGATGAACTGCTGAGCCACGGCCACCGGCTTCAGGCTGAAGCGCTGGGCATCCTGCTGGGACAGCATGCCCTTGGGGTATTCGGGTTCGTCGGCGGCCTGGAACCAGTTGAGCATGTCCAGCAGACCATCCTGGGAGGCGTTGATCACCACCGAGGCCCACCACAGGGCGGCGTAGTGCGTGTCCTGCTGATAGGGGCTCAGGTCCGGGCCGCTGGAGATGTTGGTCTGGCTCAGCAACAGCGCCTTGCGTGGCCGGCCCTGCTCATCGAGCCCCACCAGATCGGCGGCGGCACGCACGCTGGTGCGATAGCGACGGGTGGCCAGCAGGTCGCGGACCATCCATTCGTGCCAGGCCAGCGCATCGATGTCGGCACCGTGTTCGGCCAGCAATTGCCGCGCCCAGTCGATGCCCCGACGTTGTCCGGCGCCGATGCGGAAGGGGCCGTCCAGCAGCCGCGAACTCACCGGCATGGCGATGCGCACCCCGGCTGCGCGGGCATCGGGGTTGGCCTTGGTGTGCTCCAGCATCCGCGCAAAATAGTCGGCAAACACCGCGTAGCTGGGGTAGTTGAGGTTGGGTTCGTCGGCAAAGGCCAGGTAATGCAGACCCTGGCTGCCCAACTGCACGCTGTCCGCCAGCCAGGCGTCGAGTCCGGCGAAGCTGGTGCTGTCGGCGTCCAGCACTGCCCGGCGCCCGGTGCCGGCCAGCAAGGTGATGTCGCGGTCGATCTTGAAGTGTTCGCGGTACAGCCGGCGAAAGGTGATTTCCCGCTGGGGTTCTTGCTTGATCACATCGACGAAGCTGTAGAAGTTGGCGGCCCGTGGGCCCAGGGCTCGTAGCAGTTCGAAGGTTGACGACGGTGGCTCGGCATAGGGCAGGGCGATCCCCAGGTGCGGGCTGGGGCCTCGCACTTCAGGCTTGAGGCGCATCTCGACCCGGGCCGGGGTCCATTGCAGCGGGTGCAGCTGGCGCAGGTCCTGGGCGAACAGGTTGGCGGTGCCATCGAGCCAGAACGCCACCTTGCCGGAGCCGCCCAGGGACAGGCGCCAGACTTCGTCCTGCTGGGCCACCGGCAGGGCGGCCTGGTCGAACTGCCCGTATTGCGCGTGCTCCACCAGCTTCAGGCGCACCTGCTGGCCGTCGCCCAGGCGCGTGGCTTGCAGCACGCTGACGCCGCCGTAGTATTTGCCCGCCAGCAGCGCCTGCTCGCCAGCGGCCACGTGAAAGTACAGCTCGACGCCGCTGGGCACATCGGCACTGAAATGCACCTTGGCCGGCTCGAACTGGGCCAGGGTCGAGCTGTCATGGCCGACCTTGAAGTTGCGAAAGCTGTAGCCCGGCACCTGCAGGCGATAGTCGCCGCGGGCGGCGGGCAGTTGGATCTCCCGCTGGCCGTAAGGCTGGTCGGCGCGGATCTCCAGCTGTTGCAGCAACTGCCCGTTCGGTTGCAGCAGGTACAACTGCTCCTGGTTGGCGTCGCTTTGCCAGGCCGGGCTCCAGCGCAGTTGCAGGGTGTCGGCGCTATCGGCTTGCAGATACAGGCTGCCGTCGCGGATATCCCCCCATTGCATGGGGGCTGCGTGCAGGGATGAGGCCGCCGCGATCAGCATCAGGGCGAGCAGGGAACAGGGTTTCATCAGGCCGTTTCCTTAGGGCGCAGCAAATGGCGCACGTAGACAATGTCTCCAGGCAGCAGGATCAGGGTGCGATACCAGGCCACGCCGCTGAGGTGGCAGTACAGGCCGAGCATCACCAGGCTCACCGCCAGGTAGGCAATCGACGAGGCCAGGCCTGCACCGACTATGCCCAGTGGCCCAATCAATACGGCATTGAGGATCAGGTTCAGCAGTGCGCCCCCAGCCAGCAGCAGTGACAGGCTGCCGGGGCGCTGTTTACCCAGCAGGTCCAGGCGCAGGATGCTGGCGTAGCACAGGCCGAACAGGCCCGGCAGCAGGGCCAGCAGAGCGCCGTAGGCCGGGGCGTAGGCGGCGCCGAACAGGGTGACGATCAGCCATTGGCCGATCAGCGCCATGCCCAGGCAGGCCCCCAGCATCACCGTGGCGGTCAGGCGCAGGGCCAGGGCGGTCAGTTGCTCGATGCCGGAGCCCTGTTGCAGCAGGCGTTTCATCAAGGGGGTGGTCACCGCTTCCGGGATGATCAGCAGCAGTTCGGCGGCGGCGCTGGCCATGGCGTACCAGCCCAGGGCGGCCGGGTCCAGCAGGGCGCCGATGAACAGGTAGTCCGAGCGCAGCATCAATTGCTGGGACAGCACCCCGGGATGGCTCTGGGCGCTATAACGCAGCAGTTGGCGTTGCTCCCCGGCCTGCCAGCGCAGGCGCAGGTCATGCCAGCGCCGCATCCAGCACCAGCCCACTATCACCACCAGCAGGGTGCCCCCCAGCCAACTGACCAGCGCCGCCGACAGCGGCTGGTCGCGCCAGATCCACCACAGGCCGACGAACAGCAGCAGCGGCACCAGGGATTCCAGCAGGCGCAAGGCATTGAAGGCCTCGACCCGGCCGTCGGCGTTGTGCAGGGTCAACAGGCCGCTCTTGAGTACGGTGATCGGCACCGCCAGCAGTAACAGCCAGGCCAGGTCCCCCAGTTGCAGACTCAGGTCCCACTGGCTGCCCAGGGTGTTCATCAGGGTCAGGCCCGCCAGGGTCAGCAGGCTTGCCAGCAGGCAGCCATAGACCAGCACTTGGGTCAGCAGCAGGCCCATGGGCCGCTGGCGCGCGGCCTCATAGCCGACGGCGGTGTTGAGGCCGCCGCTGGTCAGGGCCGCAATCAGGTCCGGCAGGGTGCTGAGCAGGGCGAACAGGCCGCGATCGGCCGGGCCCAGGAGACGCGCCAGCAAGACGTTGCGCAGCAGGCGCAGGCCGATCATCGCCAGTCGGGTGCCCATGCTCAGGGCCAAGTGCCAGAGGTAGCTGCCGCGCTTCATGCCCGGGCTCCCTGGAGCAGGCGCCAGGCCAGCAGCCCGGGGCGGCCGGCGCTGGCGTGGCTGACATCGATGCGCGGCAGGGCCAGGTGCGGATTGCCATCGGCCTCGATCAGGCCCGGACGGGTACCCAGGGCATAGCGATAACCCAGTTCGGCCACCGCGGCGCGGACCTCGGGATTGTGATCGCCGTTGGGGTAGCAATAGACCCCCAGCGGCGCCTCACAGTGTTCCTGCAACGCGTGGTGAGAGCGTTGCAGATCGGCCCGCAACGCGGCGCCGTCGAGCCGGGTGAGAATGCCGTGGCTGGCGCCATGGGGTCCAAAGCGCACCAGTGCCGAGCGCTCCAGGCGCTGGACCTGGGCCCAGTCCAGGCTGTGGGGCGCGGTGTCGTCGGGGCAACTGTCGGCCAGGGCTTGCAGGGTCTGGGGCGACAGGCCTTTGAGGTGTTGCAGATAGCCCCCGAGGGCGCGGCTGCGAGCGTGACCGGTCCCGGGCTGCAACAGCTCCGGTGGCGGTGCCAGCGCCAAGGCCCGCAACTGTGCCAATAGCGGTTGGGCTGCGGCGCTGTCGACCTGTTGCCACAGGGTTTCGCCGATGGACTCCCACCAGAAGCCCTGGCGACTGCCGATGAAGTCCGTGGACAGGAAGATGCTCGCCGGCATCTCGTAGCGCTCCAGCAGGGGATAGGCGACTTCGGCGTTGTCGCGCCAGCCATCGTCGAAGGTCAGGGCCACCCGGGGCCGGTCGCCACCGGGGAACTCCAGCAGGTGCTGCAAGGGCACGCAGTCGAAGTGCCGGCGCAGCCAGCGCAGCAGGTGTTGGAAATGCTCCTGGCCGATACACAGCGGCGCTCGATGGGGCAGGCTGGCGGCCGCGGAATCCGCCAGCACCCGGTGCAGCATCAGCACCACTCCGGCTTCGCTCAGGCGGACACGGCCGAGGCTGTGCAGATAGGCGCTGCCCAGCAGGCGCTTGAAGGATTGTTTGATGGCCATGTCAGCGGTTCTGTTGTGGGTTCCACAGGGCGTAGCGCTGCCCGCGGAGAAATTGCCAGAGGCCCATGCTCATGCCGGCCAGGGTCACCAGCACGAAGCCGGCGAGACGAAATACCTTGGGCAGGCGCCCGCGACTGTCCAGCAGCCCCAGCACGCCGGCACCGTACCCCAGCAGTTGGGCAACCAGGCCGAGACTGTAGAAGGCGCCGGCGTTCCACAGCCACAGATTGCACAGCAGCAACGGCAGCAACAGCACCGGGGCCAGGCGGCGGATCAGCTTGTGGCTGATCAGGGCAATGGCGTAGGCACCGTGGCGCAAGGGGTTCATCAGCTCGCGGCGCTGAGCCAGACTCTGCAGGCCGCCGACCGTGACCCGCAGGCGCCGCCGATACTGCTTGCCGGCTTCGTCCACGCCCTGATCCAGGACCTGGGCCTCCTCCACATAGACGATGCGTTTGCCCGCCACCGGGGCGCAGGTGCTGATGAAAAAGTCATCGTTGACCTCGGCAGGAATCCGCTGGAACAGCTCCCGGCGCAGGGCCAGCAGCGCGCCGTCGGCGGAGACCATGCAGCCGGTGCGGTTCTCGGCCTGGCGCAACCAGGCTTCGTAGTGCCGGTACAGGCTGTCGCCCAGGCTCAGGTTGTGCCCCGGGTTGGGGATGATCATGTGCCCGCCGCAGGCGCCGACCTGTGGATCGGCCAGGGGCGCCAGGAGCTTGCCCAGGGTGTCGCCGGACCATTGGTTGTCGGCGTCGGTGAACACCAGGATGTCGTTGCGTGCCAGTTCCACCGCGGCGTTCAGGGCTCCGGCCTTGCCCACCCGCGGCAGGTCCAGGACCAGCACCCGCGAGTCACGCACCGCCAGGGCGGTGGCCACGGTGTCGTCGCTGGAGCCGTCGCTGGCGAGGATGATCTGCAGGTCCGTGGCCGGGTAGTCCTGTTGCAGCAAGGTGCGCAGCTTGTGCTCGATGTGCGGGCCTTCGTTGTGGGCGGCGATGATCACGCTGACCGACAGCGGCTCGCCCGCTTGCAGCGGACGCGGCCGCACGAACAGGCTGAGCAGGGCCAGCAGTACGGGATAACCGATCCAGGCATAGAAGGGCAGTAACAGGCACAGCCAGAAAATTGTTTTAGCCACGGTCAGGTCTCACGACAGAACGGTTGAACAGACCCTGAACCAGGGCCACGGCGCCCAGGTGCAGGCGCACCCAGTGCAGCAGCCAGAGTTGCAGGACAAACAGCGGATCGCGCTGGCGCAAGCCCTGGCGCAAGGCCAGGACCAGAGGCGCTAGGGAACCCAGCAGCAGGCACAGCGCGGCGCCGCCCGGCTGGCCCAGCAGCAGGCCGAACAACGCCAGCAGGCTCAGCAAGGCGCAGGCCAGGCACAGCAGGGGAAAGCGCAACAGACGCAGGTTGAGGCCACCCCGCTGGAGCAACTGCAGATGGCTGCCCTGGCGCCAGCGCTCCTTGCCGGCCCATTCGCCCCAACTGCCTTCGAAGCCCCAATGCAGCACCTGGGGCTCAGACAGGCTCAACTGGCGGGCGCCGGCAGCGTGCAGACGCAGACCGAAGTCCTTGTCTTCGCCGGTGCGCAGGTGCTCGTCGAAGCCGCCGACCCGCTCGAACCAGACCCGTTTCAGGCACAGGTTGGGGGTCGGCATCCAGTGCAGCAGGCGCGCCTGCCGACTGCCGGCGAGGCTGCGGCGCTGCCAGGCCCGGGCGTACCAGGGCGCGCAGTCCGGGGCGGCACAGTCCAGGGCAAAGACCTCGGCGCGGTTATCCGCCAGGGTCTGTTGCCAGAGTTGCAACCAGTTGCCGGGCACCTCGATGTCGGCGTCGAGAAACGCCAGGCAATCGCCGGTGGCCACGCCAGCGCCGCGATTGCGCAAGGCCCCGATGCCCAGGCCCGGGCACAGCAACACCCGCGCCCCCAGCTCTCGGGCCCGTTGCGGCCCCTGGTCGGTGGAACCGTTGTCCACCACGATCAATTCGTAGTCGATGGCCGCAACCCGGGCCGCGAGGATCACGCTGTCCAGGGTCCGGGTGATGTGACGCGCCTCGTTGTACATGGGCACGATCACGCTGATCCTTTGCATCTTTGCCTCCCTTGGCCAGATTTGCATTTATGGGGCGGGCGCTGGCGCGGCTTCGGCCTCGAGCCGCAGCACGCTGGACAGGGCCAGGAAGATCCACAGGTACTTGTGGTTCGGCGCGCTGAGAAACAGCAGGAACACCGCCATGGCCAACAGGCTCAGGCCCAGGTGGGTGGCGATATCCGCCTGCTCTCGGGCGCCCCGGGCGAGGAACGCCTGGCGTGCCCGCTCGAAGTTGCGCAGGCCCATGAGCATCAGCACCACGAAGCTCAGGCCGCCGGGAATGCCCAGTTCGCTGAACAGCTCCAGGTAGGTGTTGTGGGCCCGGCGGAACAGGTCGGGCTCGTTCATGTTTTCCGAGAAGCTGCTGGCGAAGCCGGTCTGCGCGTAGTGGATCGGGAAGGTGCCCAGGCCCGAGCCCAGCAGTGGGTTCTCGCGGATCATCTGGCCGCCCACCACCAGGTAGGAGGTACGTCGGCCCAGGGAGGTGTCCGCCGAATGCGCGCCGGACTTGAGCATGCTCAGGGACTGAATCCGCGCCACGTAGTCCGCCGGCAGCACGGCGATGCCCAGGGGCACGACGATCGCCACGGCGAACATGGCGAACCCCAGGTGCTTGGGCCGCAGGCCCTTGAGCCGGTCGCGGTAGTGCCAGGCGCCGATGACCAGGGTGAACAGCACCACCAACAGGCCGGAGCGCGAGTCGGTCTTGGTCATCCCGGCCATCAGGGTCAGACTGATGCCGACCCAGAACAGCCGCACTGGCCAGTAGGGCGAGCGCAGGGCGAGGAGGATCGCCGGCGGTACCGCCATGGCGATCAGCAGGGCGAAGTAGTTGGCGTCCTGCAGCAGGCCGATGGCCCGGCCACCTACCTGGTACTTGGCGGAGATCAGCGCGATCACACAGGTGATGGCCACGCTGACCGCCAACAGGCGGCAGAGCATCAGCAGGTTGGTTTCCCGGGCGATCAGCAAGGTGACGAAGAACAGCACCAGGCCCACCGCCAGTTCCCGCAGGCTGTCTAGGGACACCATCAGGTTCTCGCTGTACATCAGGCTTAGGAGCAGGCACAGCAGGAATGGTCCCAGGGCCCGCCACAGGTTGCTGCGCAGGCGGGTGTCGGGGATCTGCCGCAACAGCAGCTTGAACAGCATGATCAGGATCAGCGAGGCCCCCAGCAGCTTGGCCCCGGAGAACGCGCTGTCCTTGAACAGGCCCTCGAAAGGCACCAGGGCGCAGATGCCCAGCAGGCCCCAGCCCGGGCGGCGATAGAGCAGGGCCAGGCCCACCAGCCCGACCACCACCAGCGGCGCCAGAAACGGCCAGGGGCTGGCAAGCAGCAGCAGGCTGGCAAGACCCAGGAAGAGGCCGAGAAAAGGGGCGGCGATCATACCGGGATGCTCTCCCTGGCCAGGCGATACAGCTCATCCCAGCTTCGTGCCAGGGTGGGCAGGTGATAGTGCTTGCGCTGGGTGACGCGGGCGGCCTGGGCCAACTCCTCGGCCAGGGCCGGGTCATCCAGCAATTGGCCGATGCGCCGTTCCAGGTCGGCGCTGTCCAGGGGCTTGGCCAGCAAGCCGTTCTGCCGGTGTTGCAGGACATCGGGAATGCCTCCCACGGCAAAGGCCACCACCGGAGTGCCGGCCTGCATGGCTTCCAGCAGGATCATCGGCGTGCCTTCGGTGCGCGAACTGAGCACCAGTACATTGAGGCGCTTGAGCCAGGGCTGCATGTCTTGCTGGTAACCGGGCAACAGAATGCGCAGCGACAGCCCGGCGGCGTCGATGCGTTGGCGCAGGGCCTGGTTCTGTTCGCCGTCACCGAGCAACACCGCCTTGAGCGCAGGGCGCTGCCGGCACAGGCTGATCAGTGCGTCGAGAAACAGGTCCGGGCCCTTTTCCGCACTCAGGCGTCCGACGAAGCCCACCAGTGGCGCCATTTCGTCGCGGCGAACTTCGGCCTCCCGCAGCGGAGGCCCATCCTGATTGACCGGCAGCACCAGCCTGGGCTCCGGCAGGCCGTTGGGAATGACCCGCAGCTTGTCTTCGGCCACGCCGGCCTGCAGGTGCAACTGGGCAATGCTCTGGGCCACACAGGCCACCCGGCGCACCTGAGGGCTGCGGCAAAGGCGCAGGCTGATCCAGGTGTAGAGCTTCTGTTTCAGGCTGCGCGGCGTGAAGCCGTGCTGGGTCACCACCAGGGGCAGTTGCAGACGCCGGGCACAGACCCAGGCAAACACCTGGGCCTTGAAGTTGTGAGCGTTGAGTAGGCCGGGCTGCTGCCGCAGATGGGCCAGCAGCGCCTTCAGGCAGTGGCAGTTGTGGCTCGGCACGCCGGCCTCGATGAACCGCTGCAGCAAGGCTTGCGGGGCATTGATGAACACCACCCGGTGCTGCCCCGGGGTGATCCGGCAATGATCCAGCAGCATGCGTTCGGCGCCATAGAAGCCGCCGCTGTGGATCAGGTGCACGATAGGCTGTGCAGCCAGGCTCAGGTCGTTCACTGTTTGGCCCAATACCAGGCCCAGCGCCAGGTCCAGCGTGGATAGGGGTTGACCTGCTGCTCTTCAACCGCGTTGAGCACCATCAGCACCGGCAGGCCGAGGTGATCGCTGACCTGGGCCGGGTGCTTGAAGCGGTGATCGAAGAACTCGTAGACATACCCCAGGGCAATTGCCAGCAGCAGGCCGGTGAGCAGGCCCAGGGGAATGATCAGCATCGGCTTGGGAAAGGCCGCTTCGCTGGGTTCGTAAGGCTGGCTGAGCACCCGGGCGTTGGACAGCTCGCCACTGATCAGGCGCTCGCCGCGGCTCTCTTCGTAACGCTGGGTGTAGGTGAAGAAGGCTTTGTGCAAGGCATCGATCTCGGTGTCCAGCTGGCGCAGCTTGCTCAGCACTTCCTGCAGGTCGCGAACCCGGGCCTTGTAGTCGTTGATCCGCGCGGTTTTCTGCGCGATCACCGACTGGGTGATCTGCAGGTCACTGCTGCGCTCGCGAACACGGTTTTCCACCACCTTGAGGAACTGCGCCCGGGCCCGCACGATCTGCTCGCGCTGCTGCTGCATGGGCACGCTGTCGGAGCGATAGGTGTCGGCGGTGGTGCCGTACTGGCTGACCAGATTGGTCAGTTGCTCGCCCAGTTGCTTGATCTCGCGGTCTTCGTAAGCAACGTTGTCCACGGTGTTGGCGAAGGCGAAGGGGAAGGTGTAGTCGGTGATGCCGGCCTTGCGTGCGGCGCTCAGGTTCTTCTGCAGGTAATCCAGGCGACGCTGGTTCTCCAGGGCCTGGTCGCGGTAGCCGTTGAGGGACTGTTCCTCGGTGTTGATGGCATTGAGACGGAAGGTGATCTCTTCCTTGGGGTCGGAGGCATGAGCGGCTTCCAGCAGGGCCTGACGCTTGCCTTCCAGGTCATCCAGGCGCGACTGGTACTGGGCCTTCTTCTGTTCGTAGAAGGCTTCGGGCAGTTCGTTGGATTGCAGGTCCTGGCGGCTCTTCAGGTAGTTGGCCAGCAGGCGCTCGACGAAGCGCGTGCCTTCGGCGGCATTGGGGCTGGCGTAGACGATGGAGATCACGTTGGAGCCGGGCAGGGTGCCGATCTTCAGGTCCTTGACCGCCTGGTCGGTGAAGGCATCCAGGCTGGTGTCGCGCACCGGGTCCACGGCCAGGCCGAAGAAGCCGCGCACCGGGTTGATCACATGGTTGCGCAGCGGATCGATCAGGCCGTTGCGGATCGGCTTGACGATCAGCCTGGTCAGCAGGCCTTCGCTGCCACCGAACTGGCCTTCGCGGCGCAGCTGGTCGATGGTGTCGCGGATCAGAGTCGGCGAGCGCAGGATATTGCTCTCGGTCTCCATGTCCGCCAGGGATGGCGGGATGAACTTGTCGCTGTCCGGGGTGAGCACGGTATTGGCGTCGGTCTGGGACAGTTTCTTGGACTGCACAATGACTTCGGCGGTGATCTCGAAGCTCTGCTTGAGCACCAGCGGCAGCAACAGCGCAATCAGGGCGAAACCCAGGAACACCCGCTTGATCAGGCGTCGATTGACAAAGAACACGAGCAGGAACTCGTGCAGGTAGTTTTCGATCTTGGTCATCAAGAGGGAACTCAGTTGTTGTTCGTTTCTTTGTTGTCGACGCGGTAGCCGAAGCTGAACCCGACACCCTGGAACATGATCACGTCCGCCAGCTGCTTGCTCAGGGCGCCGGCCTTGGCCAGGCGGGTCTTGGGCACGTAGAGCATGTCGTCCGGTTGCAGGTAGGCGAACTGCAGGGCCTTGCCATCCAGCGCTGCATCGGCGTCATAGACCCGGGCTTCGACCTGATTGCCCTTGCGCCGCATGATCACCACCGAGTCCAGGCGCGCGGTGGGGCCGGCGCCCTTGGCCAGGGTCAGGGCTTCGAGCACCGAGATCGGCCGGCGGATCGGGTAGGCCCCGGGCTGGCCCACTTCGCCCATGACGAACACTTCGTTGGCGGCGGTGGTCTTGAGCAGCACATCGACGCTCACCTGTCCCACTTCCTTGGCATAGCGCTGGTTGATCAGGGTCTGCAGCTCGCTCAGGCTCTTGCCCTGCAAGGACAGGCTGCCCAACAGCGGGAAGCTGGCGCGGCCATCGGAACCCACCACGATCTCCCGGCTCAGGCCGGTGGCCGGGTTGGTCAGGCTGGTGCGCAGGTTGTCCAGCTGGGCCATGGCATGGGAGATCGAGAAGGTGATCTGCGGCTTCTTCAGGACCTTGGCGTACTGGGTTTCCAGGGCCTGGCGCGCCTGTTCGGCGGACAGCCCGGCGACCTGGATGTTGCCCACGTAGGGCATGTCGATGCTGCCGTCGGGCAGGACCAGCTTGCTGCCCCCCAGTTCCGGGGCGGTGAGGAAGCTCACGTCCACCTGATCGCCGGGCTGTACGAGGTAGCGTTGCTGGCTGGTGGTGCCGATATGGAAGATCACGTCCAGCACGTCCTGCGGGCGCAGCACCTGTTCGATGGGCATGACTTCGGTGAGCTGGGCCTGATCGGCCGGGGCGCTGAGAATTTGCACCGGCATCTGCTGCGGCTCGCGGTTGACGCAGCCGCCGAGGGCCGCCAGCAACGACAGGCCCAGCAGGGAAAGTCTTGGCTTGTTCATGGTTACACGGTCCTTGTGCCGGTCAGAGACGGTCATAAACCCACTTGGGCATGTAGTACTTGCGGGCGTTGAACACGCTGCCGATCAGCTTCGCCTCGGCCTGGATCAAGCGCTGCGCCGCAGCCTGGGCCACTTCCCAGCGGGTTTCCTCGCTGCGCACCACCAGCACCACACCGTCCACCTGGGTGCTCAGGGTGAGGATGTCGCCGCTGCTGTACACCGGGTCGCCGTCGATGATCACGAAGCGATAGTCCGAGGCCAGTTCCTGCAACAGTTCCTGCAGCAGTTCCGGGGTCAGGCGCTCGGCGTATTGCTGGCGACGGCCCAGGGGCAGCAAATCGAAGCCCAGTTCATCGCTGCTTTCGATGCACGCCGCCAGGAGCGGCGGGGTTTCGGCCAGGGCCAGATCGAGAAAGCCCGGACGCTCGCCAAGGTTCAGGCGCCGGGTCAGGCTGTTGTCCGAAAGGCTGGTGTCCACCAGCAGTACCCGGCCGCGGCTGGTTCGGGCCAGTTCACTGGCCATGCTCAAGCTGCTGCTGGTGATGCCGCTGTTGCGGTTGGCCGCCGTCAGCAGGATCACCCGCAGTTCTTTGTCGAGCACGGTCACCGCCAGGTTGCTTTCGCTGGGACGCTGGATCTTCAGACTGGCAAAGGTTGCTGACGCCATTTCAACTTGCTCCATGGCCATTGAGGACCTTGAAAGGGGTTTTGATCAGGATCTTCAGGTCGAGCCAGGGGCTCTGCTGGAAGATGTAGGTCATGTCGAGGGTGACCCGACCGTCGAAGTCCACGTCGCTGCGTCCGGACACTTGCCACAGGCCGGTGATCCCGGGGTAGATGCTCAGGCGGCCGAGGTGGTGTTCCTTGTAGGTCTGGGCGTGAAACGAGGTGGGGCGCGGGCCGACGATGCGCATCTGGCCGAGCACCACGTTGATCAGGTTCGGCAACTCGTCGAGGCTGGTGCGCCGCAGGAAGCCACCGATGCCGGTGATCCGCGGGTCGCGATCGATCTTGAAATCCACCGAATCCGGGCCGTGCTTGTTCAGGTGGCGCACCGAGTCCTTCAAGGCTTCGGCGTTGACCACCATGGTGCGGAACTTGTACATGCCGAAGCGCCGACCACGAAAACCGGTGCGCAGCTGCACGAAGAACACCGGCCCGGGGCTGGTGAGCTTGATCAACAATGCGATCGTCAACAGCACCGGCGACAGCAGCACCAGCAGCGTGGCCGCCAGCAGCGCCGAGGTCAGGCGCTTGCTGCGCGACAGGGTCCAGGGCCGCCCGCCGTCGCGGCCACTGATCCAGCCGTGCTGTTGCAGCTCGATGGCGGCCTGGACCTTGCGCCGGAACGGATCGTTGCGCCGGTCGATGCGAGCAGGCGCCGGCACCTCGATTGCAGGCGATGAGAAGGGTCTTTCCATATCCACCGGGAATACTTCCATTGCAAATGGTTGGGTAAAAACGCCCAGGGGCGTGGGCTCAGGGCGCGCCGCCCGGGTAGTAGCTCAGGTACCACTGGACGAAATGCTTCAGGCCTTCCTCCAGGGTCACCTGGGGGCCGAAACCGGTGAGGTTTTCCAGGGCGCTGACGTCGGCGCAGGTGTTGAGCACGTCACCGGGCTGCAGAGGCAGGTACTCCACCTGGGCCTGGCGCCCGAGGAGTTTTTCCAGGGTCGCCACGTACTCCTTGAGTTCCACCGGGCGCTGGCCGCCGATATTGAACAGACGCCAGGGCGCCATGCTGGTGGACGGGTCCGGTTGCTCGCGGTCCCACAGCGGGTCGCGTACCGGCGGCTTGCCCAGCAGGCGCACCAGCGACTCGACGATGTCGTCGACATAGGTGAAGTCGCGCTGGTGCAGGCCGTAGTTGAACAGCTTCAACGGCCGGCCCTGGCTGATGGCATCGGCGAACAGGATCGGCGACATGTCCGGCCGGCCCCAGGGACCGTAGACGGTGAAGAAGCGCAGGCCGGTGGCCGGCACCCCGAACAGGTGGCTGTAACTGTGGGCCATCAGTTCGTTGGCTTTCTTGCTCGCCGCATACAGCGACAGCGGGTGGTCGACGTTGTCGCTGACCTTGTACGGCGTTTGCTGGTTGGCCCCGTACACCGAGCTGGAAGAGGCGTAGATCAGGTGCTCCACCGGGTAGCGTCGGCACATTTCCAGCAGGTTGAGGAAGCCTGAGAGGTTGCTGTCCAGGTAGGCCTTGGGATTTTCCAGGGAGTAGCGCACCCCGGCCTGGGCGGCGAGGTTGATCACCACCTGGGGCCGGATCTCGGCGAACAGCCGCTCCAGGCCCTCGCTGTCCGCCAGGTCCAGGCGTTGCAGGGGGAAGTGCCCCGCTTGCTGTTCGACCCAGCGCACCCGGTCGCGTTTGAGCTGGGGGTCGTAGTAGTCGTTGAAATTATCCAGTCCGGTGACCTGATGCCCATCCTTGAGCAAACGCAGTGCGGTATGGGCGCCGATGAAGCCGGCGGCCCCGGTGATCAGGATATTCATGCGCGCAACGCCTCCGGGACGCGGTAGGGCAGGCCGATGCTCAGGTAATGCAGGCCGGCGTCCGCTGCCTGTTGCGGGTTGTACAGGTTGCGGCCGTCGACGATCAGGCGATCGCTGAGGGTGTCGTGCAGCAGCTTGAAGTCCACCACGCGAAAGGCTTTCCACTCGGTGCAGATCACCAGGGCGTCAGCGCCTTGCAGGGTGTCGTCGCGGGTCGCGCACAGCTGCAGGTCGTCGCGGTAGCCGTACAGCCGTCGGCATTCGGTCATGGCTTCCGGGTCGTAGGCATGGACCTTGGCTCCGGCCTGCCACAGCGCTTCCATCAGGTAGCGGCTGGTGGCTTCGCGCATGTCATCGGTGTTGGGTTTGAAGGCCAGCCCCCACAACGCAATGACCTTGCCCTTGAGGTTGTCCCCCAAGTGCGCCTTGAGCTTGCGAAACAGCACATGGCGCTGCTGTTCGTTGACGTCGCGCACGGTCTTGAGCATATGCGGCTCCAGCCCGTGGCTTTCTGCGGTGTGGATCAGCGCCCGCAGGTCCTTGGGGAAGCACGAGCCGCCGAAACCGGCCCCGGGGTAGATGAAGTGGTAGCCGATGCGCGGATCGGCGCCGATGCCCTTGCGCACCGCGTTGATGTCCACCCCCAGGCGTTCCGCCAGGTTGGCCATCTCGTTCATGAAGCTGATACGGGTGGCGAGCATCGCGTTGGCGGCGTACTTGACCAGCTCGGCGCTGCGGTTATCCATGAACATCAGGCGGTCATGGTTGTGGTTGAACGGTGCATACAGCTCGCTCAACTGCTGGCGCGGCCGCTCGTGGGAGCAGCCGACGACGATCCGGTCCGGACGCATGCAGTCGGCCACCGCCGAGCCCTCCTTGAGGAACTCCGGGTTGGAGGCCACGTGCACTCGCAGCTGGGATTTGCCCAGGTCCGCCAGTTGTTCGGCGACAGTCTCGATCACCAGGTCGGCCGTACCCACCGGCACGGTGGACTTGATCACCAGGGTCTTGTCGCTGTGCATCAGACAGGCAATGTTGCGGGCCACCGCCAGGACATGGTCCAGGTCCGCCGAGCCGTCTTCGTTGGAGGGAGTGCCGACCGCGATGAAAATCACCTGGCCGTGGCCCACTGCATCGCTGGCCTGGGTGGTGAAATGCAGTCGGCCGGCCTTTTGATTCTCTTCGATCAGGGTCGCCAGACCCGGCTCGTGAATCGGAGGAATGGAACGTTGCAGCTGGGCAATCTTATGGCTGTCGATATCGACACAGACCACGTTATGCCCGACATCGGCGAGGGCAACTGCTTGCACCAGACCGACATAGCCAGTACCAAAAACGCTGACTTCCAAGGGAACGACCTCGTCCATGATGAGTGTTGGGTGAGAGAGTTACTCACCTTCTTTAAAAGGCGTATGGCACATGGCCGCTATCACGCTCTTTTTTTGACACTACCATAGGTTCGAGACGTTTAATTGACGTTTTGCGGTGTTACATAAATGACACAGGTGCTTTCATTGATTTTTATATTGCTAAAAACATCAATAAAAACAATACATTAGGATTGCTCATGATGGTCATCATGGAAAGCGTCAAATACTTGATCAGGTGTTCAGAAAAAATAATAAAACCGACGAACGGTAGATAAAAATCACAAAAAGATGATGCTTTTTCGCCACTATCGACTACTGCACTGTCCTCGTCAGGTGGCTTTCTGATCATGGCGTCAGGTTTTTTGACAGGTTTTTTCGTGGCAAAAATTGGCGAAATTGATAGGTTTTTTCCTGGTTATGCCTGCTTTATGGCGTAGAGGAATGGCTGCCGGCGCTGCGGCCGAGGAGTCAGACTAAAGTCGAGTTGGGGTGGGTGGGGCCATCTGCCATCATCGGCGGTCTTCATTGATTCAATCAATTCAACTTGTGATCGCTGATTCGCAGGATGGATTTCACCTGGGTCTTTCTTTACCTCGCGTCACTGATTTTCTGCTGGAGCCCGTTCATGCGTCCCCCTTTTCCTTTACTCAATCCGTGCCCACTCCTGGGCCTCGGAGCGGTCGTCCTGTGCGCAGGATTTGCCCCGCTGGCCCAGGCCGACGGCTTTTTCGAGGACAGCAGCGCCAAGCTGGAGTCACGTACGGTCTACTTCAATCGGGATTTTCGCGACGGTCACACCAGCACTGACCAGGGCGCTTCCAAGCGTGAAGAGTCGGCCCAGGGTTTCATCCTCAACCTGCAATCGGGGTACACCGAAGGCACCGTGGGTTTTGGCCTGGATGCCTTGGGCATGCTGGGCATCAAGCTGGATTCCAGCCCGGACCGCAGCAACAGTGGTCTCTTGCCTTCCAGCGGACATGACCCACGGGGTTCTGCGGATCAGTACGCCAAGCTGGGCTTGACCGCCAAGGTGCGGATGTCCCAGACCGTGTTCAAATACGGGGCGCAACTGCCGGACCTGCCGTTGCTCAAGTACAACGACGGGCGCCTGCTGCCGACGATGTTCAACGGTGCCGTGCTCACCTCCAAGGAGGTCAAGGGCCTGACCCTGACGGCCGCGCGCCTGAACCAGTACACCGCCCGGGATTCCACCGATGCCCAGGACATTCGCGTGCATTGCAAGAACAAGCGCTATGCCTGCAACACCACGGCGGACCACTTCGACACCTATGGCGTGGACTACAAGTTCAATGAGCGCCTGACCGGCCAGTACCACTACGCCGAACTGGAAGACATCTACCGCCAGCATTTTGTCGGCCTGTTGGCCAACCAGCCGCTGGGCCCCGGCGTATTGAAGGGCGACCTGCGCCTGCTCAAGAGTGCCGACAGTGGCGCCGAGCGCGCCGGCAGCATCGACAACCGTGCCTTGAGCACCCTGCTTGGCTACAGCCTGGGCGGCCATGTGTTCAGTGCCGGCTGGCAGCGTATGTATGGCGACAACTCGATGCCTTACCTCGATGGCAGCAACCCGTACCTGGTGAACTACGTCCAGGTCAACGACTTCGCCGCGATCCAGGAACGTTCCTGGCAACTGCGCTACGACTACGACTTCAAGGCGCTCGGCCTCAATGGCTTGAGCTTCCTGACCCGTTACGTCAGCGGTGACCACATCAAGGTGCCGGGCAGCCTGCGTGAAGGTCGTGAGTGGGAGCGCGACAGCGAGCTCAAGTACGTGGTGCAGAGCGGCACCTTCAAGGACGTGAGCCTGCGCCTGCGCAACGCCACTTACCGCAGCAACTACCAGAAGATTGCCCGTGACATGGACGAGACCCGCCTGATCGTCAGCTACAACTTCTCGCTGCTCTGACCAAGGCCCAGGAAAAGCACCACGGTGGCACTGAGTGTTGCAGGCGCTGGCTTGCCAGCGAAGGCGTCGCCCGAATTGGCGCAAGGCTGACGGGCGTCTTCGCCGGCAAGCCGGCTCCTACGGATTGTGGTGAGCTGTAGGAGCTGGCTTGCCAGCGAAGGCGGCGCCTAGAGTTGATGGCGGTAGGGCAGGTCGGGACCGGTCTTGCTGCAGGTGAGGGCCGCGGCGCGCACGGCAAAGCGCAATTGGGCGTCGATCTGTTCGCGGCTCAGCCGTTCCAGGCCTTGCGGTGAATCCAGCCCGTGCTCGGTGAGCCAGGCGATCAACGCCGCCTGGAAGGTGTCACCGGCGCCCACGGTGTCGGCTACCTGCACCTGGGGCGAGGCCACCGACCAGCTGCCATGCCGCGCACTGAATACTGTGGCGCCCTGGCTGCCACGGGTCAGGAACACCAACTGCGCATGCTCTTGCAGCCAGCCCTGGATCAGTTCCTCGGGCGCCTGCCCGGGATACAACTGGGCCAGGTCTTCGTCGCTGACCTTGATCAGGTCGGCATGCTGCACCAGTTCACCGATACGTTGACGCCACAGCTGGATATCCGGCTGCGGGTTGAGGCGCACATTGGGATCGAGACTGATCAGGCGCCGCCCCCGCTCGCGGCGCACCAGGGTCAGCAGGGTGTCGGCAATCGGTTGCACCACCAGGGAAAACGAGCCGATATGCAAGCCGCGCACGCTCGGGTCCAGCTCCGGCAAGTGCTCCTGCAGAAGCTGGCGATCGGCACAGCCTTCGCCACGGAAGCTGTAGTGGGGCGAGCCGTCGGCGCCGACCGCCACCATGGCCAGGGTGGTGGGGGCGTCGAACTCGTGCAGGTATCGGGTGTTCACCCCTTCGTCCTGCAGCACCCGTCGCAGGCGCTGGCCCAGGTAATCCCGGGACAGCCCGGCCAGCAGCGCCACGTCAATGCCCAGGCGGCGCAGGCCCAGCGCTACGTTGAAGGGTGAGCCCCCGGCAATGGCCTGGAACTGCACTTTATTGGCTTGGGTACTTGCGTCATCGACGCTGAAAAAATCGAACAGTGCTTCGCCACACACCAGATACATAGTCATTCGCTCTTCAAAGGGTTGCCAGATGCTGTTGATAGCGTTCATACGCGGTCTCGTAGGCCTTCACCTGTTCGGCCCGGGGCCAGGTCTGGCTGTCGAGGTCGAGGCTCACGCAGCGTTCACAGAGTTGCGCCAGGCTAAAGGCCGGGTCCGTTTGCCGTCCATGGCACCAGGCGGCCTGGATCGCCGCACCCAGGGCGGCGGCTTCGGCTTCGCGGGTGCAGATCACCGGGGTGTGCATGATATCGGCGACCATCTGCCGCCACAGCGGACTTTTTGAGCCGCCGCCGATCAGGCGGATGCTCTGGCTTTGCAAACCATTGGCCCGCAGCAGGTCGAGGCCGTAGCGCAGGCCGAAGGTGGTGCCCTCCAGCACCGCGCGGCACAGGTTGGCCTGGGTCAGGTTGTCCAGGGTCATGCCCTGCAGGCTGCCGCGGGCGTGGGGCAGGGCGGGGACCCGCTCGCCATTGAAGAACGGCAGCAGGCACAAGCCCTCGGCGCCGATCGGAGCCTGGCCCGCCAAGCGGTTGAAGCTGTCCAGGTCCAGGTCCAGCAGTTGCCGCACCAGGGTGGTGGCGTTGGTCAGGTTCATGGTGCAGACCAGCGGCAGCCAGCCACCGCTGGAAGAGCAGAAGGACGCCACCGACCCATGGCTGACCAGTGGCTGCTCGGCATAGGCATACAGGGTGCCGGAAGAACCCAGGCTCATGGTGATGATGCCGGGCTCGATAGTGCCGGTGCCGATGGCCCCGAGCATGTTGTCGCCACCGCCGCTGGCCACCAGGGCCTGGGGGTTGATGCCCAGGAGCCCGGCTATCTGCGGCAGTATCCGACCCACCGGCTGCTGGGCCTGGATCAGTTCCGGCAAGGCACGTTCCAGGCGTCCGTCGGGGTCGATATGGGCCAGCAGGGCCCGGTCCCAGTCACGGCTGCGGACATTGAAGTAACCGGTGCCGGAGGCGTCGCCGTATTCGCTGCAGCAGCGCCCGGTCAGCCAGAAGTTGAGGTAATCGTGGGGCAGCAGGATATGGGCGATGCGCTGGAACACGGCGGGGTGCTGCTCCCGGGTCCACAACAGCTTCGACAGGGTGTAACCCGGCGCCAGGGCGATACCCAGGCGCTCCAGGGAGCCTTGCTCGCCCCCCAGGTGATCCAGCAGGCGCTGGTTCTCGGCCACGGTTTCGGTGTCGCACCAGAGCTTTGCCGGGCGCAGCACCTGGCCCTGATCATCCAGCAGCACCAGGCCGTGCTGCTGGCCGGAGACCGCGAGGCCAAGAATGTCCCGGCCATCGACTCCGGCCGCTTGCAACGCCTGGTGGGTGGCACTGATGCAGGCTTGCAGCCATTGTCCGGTGTCCTGCTCGCGACGGCCGTTGGCGCCGCTGATCAGGCTGTGGGGCGCGGCGCCCAGGCCCAGGACGGCGCCGCTCTGGCTGTCGAGGATCAGGGCCTTGGTGCCTTGGGTGCCACAATCGATACCCAGGTACAGCGCGGCGGTGCTCATCATGCGCTCCGTGATGGACGCGCCGGCTTCGCCAGCAGGCGTTCCAGGGTCTGGCTGACGCCGTACTCGCGCAGGCTGTTGAAGCAGCGCTCAAAGGCTTCGACGAACTCGGCGGACCTGGGAATTGCTGGGCCGAAGATTTCCTCCACCCCCAGCAGGCGCTGGGTCAGCAGGGTATCGTCCGCCACCAGGGCCTGGCAGAACTCGGCCCGTGGATCGGGAATCCTGTAGCTCACGCCGTTTTCGTCCACGCCCCGCAGGTACAGGGCCCAGGCGGCGACCACCAGGGCCGCGCGTTCGGTATCGCGGCCATCGGCGATCAGGCGGTTGAGGGTCGGCACGGTGAACTTGGGAAACTTCGACGACCCGTCGCTGCACACCCGCTCCAACTGGTCGGCGATGGCCTGATTGGAAAAGCGCTGGACCAGCGTGTCCTTGTAGGCCGCCAGGTCAATGCCCGGCACCGGCGCCAGTTGCGGGGTCACGTCCAGGTCCATGTAAGCGCGCATGTAGGCGACGAACAGCGGATCGTTCATGGTTTCGTGGACGAAGCGGTAACCCTTGAGAAAGCCCAGGTAGGTCAGGGCCAGGTGGCTGCCGTTGAGCAGCTTGATCTTCATCTCTTCGTAGGGCGTGACGTCGTCGGTGAACTGCACGCCCACTTGTTCCCAAGCCGGGCGGCCGTTGACGAACTTGTCTTCCAGGACCCACTGCACAAAGGGCTCGCACACCACCGGCCAGGCGTCGTCGATGCCGTGCTGGTCGTGCAGTTGCAGACGGTGAGCGGTGCTGGTCATGGGGGTGATGCGGTCGACCATGGCATTGGGAAAGCTCACCTGGGTGGCGATCCAGTCGTGCAGGTCGGCGTCGCGCCGGGCGGCAAAGGCCAGCAGCGCCTTGCGGGTCACGGCGCCGTTGTGGGGCAGGTTATCGCAGGACATCAGGGTGAAGGCCGCAATGCCCGCGGCGCGACGCTTGGCCAGGGCTGCACAGAGGAAGCCGAACACGGTGCGTGGCTGCTGGGGATAGGCCAGGTCGTGCTGGATCTGCGGCAGGTGGATCATGAATTCGCCGCTGCTGTCATCGATGCAGTAACCACCCTCGGTGATGGTCAGGGAGACGATGCGGATTTGTGGGCTGGCCAGCTTGTCGATCAGCGCTTGGGGGCCGTCTTCGGCCAGTAGCATCTGGCTGATGGAACCGATCACCCGCACTTCATGGTCGTCACCGTCCCCCAGTTCGAACAGGGTGTAGAGGCAGTCCTGGCCCGCCAGGTCGTCCCGGGCGCGGCGGTCTTCGGGGCGCAGGCCGACCCCGCAGATGCTCCAGTCCAGGCCCCAGCCCTGGTTCATCAGGGCGTCGGTGTAGTAGGCCTGGTGCGCCCGGTGAAAACCGCCGACGCCGATGTGCACGATGCCCTGGCGGGTGTCGGCGGCACTGTAGGCAGGCACCTGCACCTGGGGCGGGAGCTGGTTGAGGTTGAAGCGATTGAGTTTCATGCATGGGCTCTCGGTAATCAGGCGGCGGCGCGCAGGGAACGGGGAACAGCGACGCCTTGGGCATCGAACAGGTGGCAGTGCTCCGGGTCCAGGCGCAGGTGCAACTGCTCGCCGTAGCGGCTGGCCAGATCGCCGCGGATGCGCAGGGTCAGTGCCTCGCCGGAGGCGCTGAGCACATGGCAGAAAGTGTCGCTACCCAGGCGCTCGGCAACATCGGCGGTGACGTTCAGGCTGCCGGGGCCGGGCTCGCCCAGTTCCAGGTGTTCGGGACGGATGCCCAGGGTCACCGGGCTGCCGACCTGGAGCTGCGGATGGCTTTGGCTCAGGCGCAGGCGTGCCCCGGCCTGCAGTTGCACCTCGCAACCCTGACCGTCCACCTGGCTGACGCTGCCCTTGAGAAAGCCCATCTTCGGCGTGCCGAGAAAGCCTGCGACAAACAGGTTGGCGGGGTGGTGATAGAGCTCCAGGGGCGAACCCACCTGTTCCACCCGACCGCCGTTGAGCACCACCACCTTGTCCGCCAGGGTCATGGCTTCGACCTGATCGTGGGTCACGTAGATCATGGTGGCCTTCAGCTCCTTGTGCAGGCGTGCCAGCTCCAGGCGCATCTGCACCCGCAGTGCGGCGTCGAGATTGGACAGGGGTTCGTCGAACAGGAAAATCTTCGGGTTGCGCACAATGGCCCGGCCGATGGCCACGCGCTGGCGCTGGCCGCCGGAGAGTTGCTTGGGCTTGCGTTCGAGCATCGGACCCAGTTCGAGAATGCGCGCCGCTTCATCGACCTTCTTCTGCACCTGGGCCTTGTCGACCCCGGCCAGGTCCAGGGCGAAGGACATGTTCTTGCGCACGCTCATGTGCGGGTACAGGGCGTAGGTCTGGAACACCATGGCCAGGTCGCGCTTGGCCGGGCTGACTTCGGTGATGTCGCGCCCGTCCAGTTCGATGCTGCCGCTGCTGACTTCCTCCAGGCCGGCAATCAGCCGCAACAGGGTGGACTTGCCGCAGCCCGAGGGGCCGACGAACACCACGAATTCCTTGTCGTTCACCTCAAGGTCGATGCCCTTGATGATGGAAAAGCCTTCAAAGCCTTTTTGCAGATTGTTGATTTTCAGATGGGCCATGACGGGCCTCCACTTTGAATGGGTTATTTCACTGCGCCGAAGGACAGGCCGCGCACCAGTTGCTTCTGGCTGATCCAGCCGAAGATCAGGATCGGCGCGCAGGCCAGGGTCGAAACCGCCGAGAGCTTGGCCCAGAACAGCCCTTCGGGACTGGAGTAGGACGCGATCAGCGCGGTCAGCGGGGCGGCATTGGAGGAGGTCAGGTTGAGCGACCAGAAGGCTTCGTTCCAGCACAGGATCAGTGACAGCAGCGCGGTGGAGGCCAGGCCGCCCTTGGCAATGGGCATAAGCACCCGCAGCATCTCCTGGGCCAGGGTGGCGCCGTCCAGGCGAGCGGCTTCGAGGATGTCCCGGGGGATGTCCTTGAAGTAGGTGTAAACCATCCACACCACGATCGGCAGGTTGATCAGGGTGTAGATCAGGATCAGCGCGATGCGGGTATCCAGCAGGCCGAAACTCTTGGCCAGGAGGTAGATGGGCATGAGCACCCCCACCGGTGGCAGCATCTTGGTGGAGAGCATCCACAGCAGGGTGCGCTTGGTGTTGCGGGTCTCGTAGAAGGCCATGGAGTAGGCCGCCGGCACCGCGATCAGCAGGCACAGAGCCGTGGCGCTGAAGGAGATCACCACCGAATTCCAGGCGAAGGACAGGTAATTGCTGCGTTCGTTGATGTGCAGGTAGTTCTCAAGCGTTGGCGTGAAGATGAACTGCGGCGGTGTGGCGAAGGCATCGATCTCGCTCTTGAAGCTGGTCAGCACCATCCAGAAGATCGGGAAGAAGATCAGGATCGCGATGGCCCAGGCCAGGGTGCCCAGTAGCAGGCTTTGCAGGCGTCGGGATTGTTGCAGGGTCATGGCGGGCACCTCAGCTCTGGTCAGTCAGGTTCTTGCCGATCATCCGTACCAGGATGATCGCGGCGATATTGGCGATGACCACGGCGATCAGGCCGCCGGCGGAAGCCATGCCCACGTCGAACTGCACCAGCGCCTGGTTGTAGATCAGGTACGCCAGGTTGGTCGAGGCGTAGCCCGGGCCGCCGTTGGTGGTGGTGAAGATTTCGGCGAAGACCGAGAGCAGGAAGATGGTTTCGATCATCACCACTACGGCGATGGGGCGCGCCAGGTGCGGCAGGGTCAGGTGCCAGAAGATTGCGATGGGGCCGGCACCGTCCAGGCGCGCGGCCTCTTTCTGTTCCTGGTCCAGAGACTGCATGGCGGTCATCAGAATCAGGATGGCGAACGGCAGCCACTGCCAGGAAACGATGATGATGATCGACAGCAGCGGGTAGTGGGCCAGCCAGTCCACCGGCTGGGCGCCGAACAGTTTCCACAGCGCTGCCAGAATCCCCGAGACCGGGTGCAAGATCAGGTTCTTCCAGATCAGTGCGCCCACCGTGGGCATGATGAAGAACGGCGAGATCAGCAGTACCCGGACAATGCCCCGGCCGAGGAACTCGCTGGCCTCCAGCAGGGCGCTGATCAGCACCCCGAGTACAACGCTGATCAGCAGCACGCTGCCCACCAGCAACAGGGTGTTGGTGGCTCCGGGCACAAAGCCCGAATCGCTGAGGAAGTAGCTGAAGTTCTCCAGGCCCACGAACGGGTTTTCGCCGGGGTACAGCAGGTTGTAGCGGATCAGCGAAAAGTACAGGGTCATGCCCAGGGGCACGACCATCCACAGCAGCAACAGCGCCACCGAGGGGCTGACCAGGAACCAGCCGGGGTTGGCCAGGCGACGCTTGCGGGGGGCCGCCTGCGCTTGCAGATGGAGCTTGGCAGTCGAGGTATTCATGGTGATCACAACCCGTTGGGTACAAGAGTGCGCGACAGCGCGCTGGCATTGCCGGCGGACGGTAGGAGCTGGCTTGCCAGCGAAGGCGTGCTCAAGGGCCACGCAAGGTTCACAGGCCCCTTCGCCGGCAAGCCGGCTCCTACAGGAAGCGCCGGGTTATTTGGGGTAGCCGGCGCGCTTCATTTCCCGCTCGGTGGTCTGCTGCGCCGCTGCCAGGGCCTGGTCCACCGTGGTCTGGCCGATCAGCGCCGCGGAAAACAGCTTGCCGACCTGGGTGCCAATGGCCTGGAACTCGGGAATGGTCACCAACTGGATGCCGATGTAGGGCACCGGCTTGAGGGTCGGCTTGCTCGGGTCCACCGCCTTCAGCGATTCCAGGGTGATTCGGGCGAACGGCGCGGCGCTCATGTAGGCCTGGCTGTAGGTGGAGGCGCGGGTGCCCGGTGGCACGTTGGCGATGCCGTCCTTCTCGGCCACCAGGGCTGCGTATTCCTTGGAGGTGGCCCAGGTGGTGAAGGTCTTCGCGGCGTCCTTGGCCTTGGAACTGGCGGGGATCGCCAGGGACCAGGAATACAGCCAGGCGCTGCCCTTGTCGGTGACCTGATGCGGCGCGTAGGTAAAGCCCACGTGCTCGGCGACCTTGCTCTGGCTCTTGTCGGTGACAAAGGAGCCGGCCACGCTGGCGTCGACCCAGATCGCGCACTTGCCGCTATTGAACAGCGCCAGGTTTTCATTGAAACCGTTGCTCGAGGCCCCGGGCGGGCCGGACTTCTTCATGTTGTCGACATAGAAGCTCAGGGCGTTCTTCCATTCAGGCCCGGCGAACTGGGGCTGCCATTGTTCATCGAACCAGCGTGCGCCGTAGCTGTTGGCCAGGGTGGTGATCAGGGCCATGTTCTCGCCCCAGCCGGCCTTGCCCCGCAGGCACAGGCCGTACTGTTCCTGTTCGGGCTTGTTGAGCTTGGCGGCGAATTCGCCGATCTGCTCCCAGGTCGGCCGCTCCGGCATGCTCAGGCCGGCCTCCTTGAACAGGTCGGTACGGTAGTAGGTCATGGAACTTTCGGCATAGAACGGCAGGGCGTAGAGGGTGCCCTTGACCGACAGCCCTTCACGGACCGAAGGGAAGACATCGTCCAGGTCATAGGCCGCGGGCAGGTCCTGCATCGGTTGCAGCCAGCCCTTGGCGCCCCAGAGCGCGGCTTCGTACATGCCGATGGTGAGTACGTCGAACTGACCGCCCTGGGTGGCGATGTCGGTGGTCAGGCGCTGGCGCAGGACGTTTTCTTCCAGCACCACCCAGTTCAGCTTGATCTCCGGGTGCTGGCTCTCGAAGGTTTTCGACAGCCGTTGCATGCGGATCATGTCACTGTTGTTGACGGTGGCGATGGTCAGGGTCTGGGCGCCGAAGGTGATGCTGCTGAGGGTCATGCAGGTGCTGAGGAGCAGGGCTTGGGTGCAAGTTTTCATCGGTCACTCCACTTCTGCGCCAGTGCTGGCGACAGAAGGACGGTTATTGTTGTTATGTCTTCCGCCAGAGAGGAAGAATGTGGGCTGATTACAGCCCTCAAACGCGGCGCTGACAAATCGTCCATGACACTTGAATTGATACTATTTTGCACTGACGTGAGGCGGCGCTCAGGCATCGGATGCTGGTTTGCGGGGCCTGTCTCGGGTTGAACCCGCTATGGAGTCCGTGAATCCGTATCGGTTTCAAGCTGATCCGGAAGGCGACACTTAGCCCAAAGCCCACTGGCTTTTTCCCGATCACTGCCTAAGATGGCCGTCCTAACCCCAGATCCAGGAAAGCCTTGGTCCCGATGTCCGAAAAAGACACCATCTCCATGCAATTGGTGCGTGAGGCGCTGCTGCAAAGCTGCGCTCCAGGCGCGGCCACCGATGAAGTGCTGCTCAAGGTCGGCATCGACCCGGCGGGCTTGCAGCAGGGCAGGGCACGGGTCCCGGCCAGTGCCTATGCGCGGCTCTGGCGCCTGCTGGCCCGGCGTCTGGACGATGAGTTCTTCGGTATGGACCCGCGCAAGCTGAAATCCGGCAGCCTGGCCTTCCTCTGTCGCTCGGCCATGGCCCAGCCGACCCTGGCCACGGGGCTGGACTCGGTGCTGGGCTTTCTGTCGCTGATGTTCGAGCGCCTGCCGGCGCAACTGGTGCACCAGCAGAGCCTGGCGGAAATCGTCCTGCTGGAGGATGAACACGAGCCGCAGCGGGCCTTTACCTACTTCACTTACTGGATGATCGTCCACGGTGTGGCCTGTTGGCTGGCGGGCCGGCGGATTCCGATCCTGGCCATCGAACTGCGTTGCCCCCAGCCGGATTTCTGCGACGACTACCGGGTGATGTTCTCCGACAACCTGCGCTTTGACCGGCCACGCACGCGGATGATCATCGCCGCCGACTGCCTGGACCTGCCCATCAAGCGCAGCGAGGCGGAGCTCAAGCGCTTTCTGGCCCATGCCCCGGCCAATATCCTGGTGAAATACCGCGATCCCGAAAGCCTGGCCAGCCGCATCAAGCAGCAACTGCGGCAACTGCCGGGGGAACAGTGGCCGGAAAGTGAAAGCCTGGCCCAGAGTCTGTGCATGTCCGCCTCGACCCTGCGCCGGCGCCTGGCGGAAGAGGGCCAGAGCTACCAGGCCCTCAAGGACAGCGTGCGCAAGGAACTGGCGATTGTCTGGCTGGCGGAGCCGCAACTGAGTTTCGCCGAAATAGCCGGGCGCCTGGGGTTTGCCGATACCAGCTCGTTCTACAAGGCGTTTCGCAAATGGTCCGGTTCCAACCCCGGACACTACCGTAGCCTGATCCTCAACGACCCGGACCTCTCGTAGGAACCGGCCTGCCGGCGAAAGGGCCCTTGCGCCTTGCGCCGCCCCGGCCGACGCCTTCGCTGGCAAGCCAGCTCCTACAGCAGTCAGATACACCGTGCAGCTCCCCGTAGGAGCCGGCTTGCCGGCGAAAGGGCCCTTGAGCCCTGCGCCGCCCCGGCCGACGCCTTCGCTGGCAAGCCAGCTCCTACAGCAGTCAGATACACCGTGCAGTTCCCTGTAGGAGCCGGCTTGCCGGCGAAGAGGCCCGCAAGCCTCGCACCACCCCGCGCTGCCCCAGCAATCTCGCCGGGGCAGCGCGGGCGCTTGGCCAAACCGGTCACGCAACTTGATAGCTTTGACCATTGTTCCGCGAGGGCTCTGGCGCCAGTATTTCCCTGATTTTCATGAGGTTCCCATCCTAATAAGAACAGTGAGGGATTCTGGCAATGCGCAACTACCTGTCCGCTATCAAAGAGTTCAACTATCAGCACACCGTCGAGGCCGCCCTGGCGGGCTCGCTGTCGGCACTCAATGCCTGTGTCGAATGTTGTGACCGGCATGCATTGCCCGGTCGTATTGCGCTGTTCTGGGAAGGCCGGGACGGCAGCAGCGCTACCTACACCTTCACTGAACTGCAGGACCAGGCCGCACGCCTGGCCAACTTCCTCCTGGCCCAGGGGGTCGGCAAGGGCGACAAGGTCGCCGGACTGTTGCCGCGCAATGTCGAACTCTTGATCACGGTGCTTGCCACCTGGCGTATTGGCGCAGTGTACCAGCCGCTGTTCACCGCCTTTGGCCCCAAGGCCATCGAGCATCGCTTGAACAGTTCGGGGGCCAAGGTGGTGGTCACTGACGGGGTCAACCGAGCCAAGCTCTTGGAAGTCGCCGATTGCCCCACCGTCGTCACCGTGGGAGGCGCCAAGGGCCAGGGCATCGTGCGCGGCGACTTCAGTTTCTGGGCCGAGCTGGAGCAATACCCGGCCCAGTGCGAGCCGCTGCTGCTGAGCGGCGAAGACCCGTTCCTGCTGATGTTCACCTCGGGCACCACCGGCCCGTCGAAAGCCCTGGAAGTGCCGCTCAAGGCCATCGTCGCGTTCCAGAACTACACCCGCGACGCGGTGGACCTGCGACCTGAGGATGCGTTCTGGAACGTCGCCGACCCGGGCTGGGCCTACGGCATCTATTTTGGCGTCACCGGGCCCCTGGGCCTGGGCCATCCGATCACCTTCTATGACGGCCCCTTCACCCTGGAAAGTACCTGCCGGGTGATCAACAAGTACGGCATCACCAACCTCACTGGTTCACCTACGGCCTATCGCCTGTTGATTGCCGGTGGCGACCGGTTCGCCGCTTCGATCAAGGGGCGTCTGCGCATCGTCAGCAGCGCCGGCGAGCCGCTCAACCCGGAAGTGATTCGCTGGTTCGCCGAGCAACTGGACGTGGTGATCCATGACCACTACGGCCAGACCGAGCTGGGCATGGTGCTGTGCAACCACCATGGCCTGGAGCATCCGGTGCATGTGGGCGCCGCCGGTTTCGCCTCGCCGGGCCACCGCATCGTGGTGCTGGACGAAGAGTATCGGGAGCTGGGCGTGGGCCAGCCGGGGATTCTCGCCATCGACCGCAGCCAGTCGCCGATGTGCTGGTTCGCCGGTTACGCCGGGGTGCCAACCAAGGCCTTTGTCGGCGATTACTACCTCAGCGGCGACACCGTGGAGTTGAACCAGGACGGCAGCATCAGCTTTGTCGGCCGCAGCGACGATGTGATCACCACTTCCGGCTACCGGGTCGGCCCTTTCGATGTGGAAAGTGCCCTGATCGAGCACCCAGCGGTGGTAGAAGCGGCGGTGGTGGGCAAGCCCGACCCCGAGCGTACCGAGTTGGTGAAAGCCTTCGTGGTGCTCAGCGAGCAGTACCGCGCCACCCCGGAGTTGGCCGAGGAGTTGCGTCAGCACGTGCGTAAGCGCCTGGCGGCCCATTCCTACCCCCGTGAAATCGAATTTGTCAGCGACTTGCCGAAAACCCCCAGCGGCAAATTGCAGCGCTTTATCTTGCGCAACCAGGAAATCGCCAAGGCTCAAGAGGCCGCGGCGTCAACAGCTACCGCATGAACAGGATTTGAATGATGGACATTGCAAACCAGGTGTTTCTCGTCAGTGGCGGTGCGTCCGGCCTCGGTGCCGCCAGCGCCGAAATGCTCGTCGCCGCCGGCGCCAAAGTGATGCTGGTGGACCTCAACGCCGAGGCCGTGGCGGCCAAGGCCCAGCAACTGGGCTGCCAGAGCGTGGTGGCGGACATCAGCCAGGAAACGGCGGCCGACGCGGCGGTGCAGGCCACGGTCAAGGCCTTTGGCGGCCTCAACGGGCTGATCAACTGCGCCGGCATCGTGCGTGGCGAGAAGGTCCTCGGCAAGAACGGCCCCCACGCCCTGGCCAGCTTCAGCCAGGTGATCAACGTCAACCTGATCGGCAGTTTCAACCTGTTGCGTCTGGCGGCGGCCGCCATCGCCGAAAGCACCGCCAATGCCGAAGGCGAGCGCGGGGTGATCATCAACACGGCCTCCATCGCGGCCTTCGACGGGCAGATCGGCCAGGCCGCCTATGCCGCCTCCAAGGGCGCCATCGCCAGCCTGACCTTGCCGGTGGCCCGTGAACTGGCACGTTTCGGCATCCGGGTGATGACCATTGCCCCGGGGATCTTCGAAACCCCGATGATGGCCGGCATGAGCGATGAAGTACGGGCCGGTCTGGCCGCAGGCGTGCCGTTTCCGCCACGCCTGGGCAAACCCGCCGAGTACGCCGCGCTGGTGCGGCATATCATTGAAAACAGCATGCTCAACGGCGAGGTGATCCGTCTCGACGGCGCCTTGCGCATGGCCGCCAAGTAAGGAGGATTCATCATGTCCATTGCCCACGATCCGATTGTCATTGTCAGCGCCGTCCGCACCCCCATGGGCGGTTTCCAGGGTGAACTCAAAGGCCTGAGCGCTCCGCAACTGGGGAGCGAGGCCATCCGCGCCGCTGTACAGCGGGCCGGCATTGCGGCTGACGCAGTAGAAGAAGTGCTGTTCGGCTGCGTGCTGTCTGCCGGCCTCGGCCAGGCCCCGGCGCGCCAGGCCGCCCTGGGCGCCGGCCTGGACAAGGGCACCCGTTGCACCACCCTGAACAAGATGTGTGGTTCCGGCATGGAGGCCACCATCCTCGCCCACGACATGCTGCTGGCCGGCAGTGCCGAGGTGGTGATCGCCGGCGGCATGGAAAGCATGTCCAACGCCCCATACCTGCTGGACCGTGCCCGCAGCGGCTACCGCATGGGCCACGGCAGGGTCCTCGACCACATGTTCCTCGATGGCCTGGAAGACGCCTACGACAAGGGCCGCCTGATGGGCACCTTTGCCGAGGACTGCGCCGAGGCCAACGGTTTCACCCGTCAGGCTCAGGATGAGTTTGCCGTGGCCTCCCTGACCCGCGCCCAGCAGGCGATCAAGGACGGTCTGTTCAAGGACGAGATCGTTCCCCTGCAAGTGATGATCGGCAAGGAATCGAAGCTGATCAGCGATGACGAGCAGCCGCCCAAGGCCAAGCTGGACAAGATCGCCACCCTGAAGCCGGCGTTCCGTGACGGTGGCACGGTCACTGCCGCCAACTCCAGTTCGATCTCCGACGGTGCTGCGGCCCTGGTGCTGATGCGTCGCTCCGAAGCCGAGAAACGCGGCCTCAAGCCCTTGGCGGTCATCCATGGTCACGCGGCCTTCGCCGACACTCCTGGGCTGTTCCCTGTGGCTCCAGTGGGCGCCATCGAGCGATTGATGAAAAAGACCGGCTGGTCCTTGCAGGACGTGGACCTGTTCGAGATCAACGAAGCCTTCGCCGTGGTCAGTCTGGTGACCATGAGCAAGCTGGAAATCCCCCACGCCAAGGTCAACGTGCATGGCGGCGCCTGCGCCCTGGGCCACCCGATCGGTGCTTCCGGTGCGCGGATCCTGGTGACCCTGCTGTCGGCCCTGCGCCAGAAAGGCCTCAAGCGTGGCGTGGCCGCGATCTGCATCGGCGGTGGTGAAGCCACGGCCATGGCCGTTGAATGCCTGTAACGAGGAATCCCGATGTTGCCCAATGACGAACAACTGCAGATCAGCGACGCGGCCCGGCAATTTGCCCAGGAACGCCTCAAGCCTTTCGCCGCCGAGTGGGATCGCGAGCACCGCTTTCCCAAGGAAGCCATCGCCGAGATGGCCGAGCTGGGATTCTTCGGCATGCTGGTGCCTGAACAGTGGGGCGGTTGCGACACCGGCTACCTGGCCTATGTCATGGCCCTGGAAGAAATCGCCGCCGGTGACGGCGCCTGCTCCACCATCATGAGCGTGCACAACTCGGTGGGCTGTGTGCCGATCCTCAAGTTCGGCAATGACGAGCAGAAAGAGCGTTTCCTCAAGCCCCTGGCCAGCGGCGCCATGCTCGGGGCCTTTGCCCTGACCGAGCCCCAGGCCGGCTCCGATGCCAGCAGCTTGAAGACCCGGGCCCGCCGCGACGGCGATCACTATGTCCTTAACGGCTGCAAGCAATTCATCACCTCCGGGCAGAACGCCGGGGTGGTGATCGTGTTCGCGGTCACCGATCCGGCGGCGGGCAAACGCGGTATCAGCGCCTTTATCGTGCCCACCGATTCGCCGGGCTATAAGGTCGCGCGCATCGAGGACAAGCTCGGTCAGCACGCCAGCGACACCTGCCAGATCCTTTTCGAGGACGTCAAGGTGCCAGTGGCCAACCGCCTGGGGGAGGAGGGCGAAGGCTACAAGATTGCCCTGGCCAACCTTGAAGGCGGGCGCGTGGGCATTGCCTCGCAGTCGGTGGGCATGGCCCGGGCGGCGTTCGAAGCGGCTCGCGATTACGCCCGTGAGCGCGAGACCTTCGGCAAGCCGATCATCGAGCACCAGGCAGTGGCGTTCCGTCTGGCGGACATGGCCACCCAAATCGCCGTGGCGCGGCAGATGGTGCATTACGCTGCGGCCCTGCGTGACAGTGGCAAGCCGGCCCTGGTGGAAGCCTCGATGGCCAAACTGTTCGCCTCGGAAATGGCCGAGAAGGTCTGTTCCGCGGCATTGCAAACCCTGGGCGGCTATGGCTATTTGAGCGACTTCCCGCTGGAGCGCATCTACCGCGACGTGCGCATCTGCCAGATCTACGAAGGCACCAGCGACATCCAGCGCATGGTCATTTCGCGCAATCTCTGACTTTTAGCAGGAGCTGATTCATGAGCTACGAAACCATTTTGTTGGACATCAAGGACCGCGTCGGTCTGATCACCCTCAACCGTCCCCAGGCGCTGAACGCCCTCAACGCGCAGATCGTCGGTGAGGTGAACCAGGCCCTGGATCGCCTGGAAGCCGACCCGCAGATCGGCTGCATCGTCATCACCGGTTCGAAGAAGGCCTTCGCTGCCGGTGCCGACATCAAGGAAATGGCCGAACTCACCTACCCGCAGATCTACCTCGACGACCTGTTCAGCGACAGCGACCGCGTGGCCAACCGGCGCAAGCCGATCATCGCCGCGGTCAACGGTTTCGCCCTTGGTGGTGGCTGCGAACTGGCCTTGATGTGTGACTTCATCCTGGCCGGCGACAACGCCAAGTTCGGCCAGCCGGAAATCAACCTC
Source organism: Pseudomonas sp. 910_21 (assembly GCF_052850735.1). Taxonomy (NCBI): domain Bacteria; kingdom Pseudomonadati; phylum Pseudomonadota; class Gammaproteobacteria; order Pseudomonadales; family Pseudomonadaceae; genus Pseudomonas; species Pseudomonas sp. 910_21. Next base: position 276,897 of record NZ_VXCY01000011.1, read on the forward strand.
GGCGTATTGCCGGGCATGGGCGGCACCCAGCGTCTGACCCGCGCCGTGGGCAAGGCCAAGGCCATGGAAATGTGCCTGACCGGACGCTTTATCGACGCCGTGGAAGCCGAGCGTTGCGGCATCGTCGCGCGCATCGTGCCGGCGGATGAACTGGTGGATGAAGCGCTGAAAGTCGCTGCGCTGATCGCCGGCAAATCGATCCCGGTGAGCATGATGATCAAGGAAAGCGTGAACCGCGCCTTCGAAGTCAGCCTGTCCGAAGGCGTGCGCTTCGAACGTCGAGTATTCCACGCCGCATTCGCCACCCAGGACCAGAAAGAAGGCATGGCCGCCTTCATCGCCAAGCGCGACCCGCAGTTCAAGGACCAATAGCCGCACAGCCCCTCGTAGGAGCTGGCTTGCCAGCGAAGGCGTCCCCAAGGGCAGTGCATGGCTCTAGGGCCTCTTCGCCAGCAAGCCGGCTCCTACGGGGGAGCCGCTATACAAAATCGCAGCCTGAGCTGCGATTTTTTTTGCCTCGGCGGCACCTGTGATCATCAGGCGACCCTAGTCCGAGCGCCTTTCAGAGAACTCCTACATTTATCGTCCGGGTCCTTTGTTATGGTGCGGCGCCCGCTTTTTTTGCGCAGCATCAGTGCCACCAAGGAGGACACGCACGATGAATGACGCCGTTCGGATGAGGACCATTTGCACAGGTGAAGCGATCACCCTGCCGGGCGGTGGCGACGTACACCTGATCGCGCCACCGCCCAAGCCCTGCGTGACCATCGTGGTGCATGGCGTCAACGACCTTGCTGGC
>NZ_VXCY01000012.1:0-206067 GCF_052850735.1 Pseudomonas sp. 910_21
CCTTGAATCGATCAGTACTCAGCACTGATCAGCTGTTAGAAGGGTATGTGTCCCCTTCGTCTAGTGGCCTAGGACACCGCCCTTTCACGGCGGTAACAGGGGTTCGAGTCCCCTAGGGGACGCCACGTTTACCCGCTATGCGGGATTTTTAAGGGTCATTCAATCATTGAATGGCCCTTTTGTTTTTCTGGCGTCCGGCCAACTCTTACTTTCTTCCTCAGCCTGCACTTCTGACCGGCGGTCACACTGGCGACTTGCGGAAAATTATTATGAGAATAATATTTTGTCCGTAATATTCGGAGGCAACGATGAACGATAAAAAAGCTCAAACCCGCGAACGTATTCTCCAGGCTGCCAGTTCGGCGTTGATCCAGCGCGGCCCGGCCGAACCGAGTGTGGGTGAGGTGATGGGGGCTGCCGGGCTGACGGTGGGTGGCTTCTATGCGCACTTCGAGAGCAAGGATGCGCTGATGCTTGAGGCGTTCACCCAATTACTCGCCCACCGACGTGGCTTGCTCGATGAGATGGATGCAGGTTTGAGTGGTGAAGAGCGCAGGGCGCTGACGGCAGCGTTCTATCTATCGCGCAAGCACCGCGACTCCACTGAGCAGGCCTGCCCGATTCCGGCATCGGTGGGTGAGCTGGGGCGGCTTCCAGAGAGTTTTCGCAAGGCTTTGAGCGAGCATATGGAGCTGATGGTTGCGCAGTTGGCCGCCAGTCCCGAAGACACGGACAAAGCCCTGGCAGATATGGCGCTGATGGTTGGCGGGCTGTCCCTGGCGCGTGCTCTGGGGCCAGGTGAGTTGTCCGATCGTCTGCTGCGTGCCGCCAAGTCGGCAGTTCTATGACCTGAAGTTCGGTTGCGAGGTAGTGGGTGATGAGCGGATTGAGCTGGATTCGTGGTGTCAATGGCACTCTGGGCTGGGTAGCTCCTCAGTGGGCGGCGAATCGGATGCGCCAGTTGTTCATGACTCCCCGTGAGCTGCCGCCCCGAGAGTGGGAGTTACCCCTGCTGGAGTGTGCTGAGCGTCTGACCTTGCGCTTTGGTCTTTCTGCCTTGCGTTGGGGGCAGGGGCCGACAGTGTTGCTGATGCATGGCTGGGAAGGGCGACCCACTCAATTTGCCAGCCTGATCGAGGCGCTGGTGGCGGCTGGTTATACCGCAGTAGCGCTGGATGGTCCTGCTCACGGCCGCTCTCCGGGAGATGAGGCCAATGTGGTGTTGTTTGCCCGAGCGATGTTGGAAGCTGCGGCGGAATTGCCGCCCTTGCGCGCAGTGATTGGCCACTCCATGGGCGGTGCCAGCGCCATGCTCGCTGTGCAGTTGGGGCTGCGCACCGAAACCCTGGTCAGTATCGCCGCGCCGGCTCGGATTCTTGGTGTGTTGCGAGGTTTCGCCCGCTACATGCGCTTGCCGCCCAGGGCGCGCTCGGCCTTTATCCGTCAAGTGGAGAAGGATGTGGGGATGCGCGCGGCGACCCTGGACGTGGCTCAATATCAGTTGGAGATGCCTGGCCTGATCATTCATGCCGAAGATGATCGGTTTGTATCGGTCAAGGAGTCGGAATTGATCCACCAGGCCTGGTTCGACAGTCGCTTGCTGCGCTTGAGTGAGGGTGGTCATCAGCGGGTATTGGCTGACCCCCGAGTGATCGATGCCGTGATTACCCTGGTCACCGGACGCCATCTCCAGGCGCGCCAATCGGCCTGAGCATCCGTTACACTGCCCCGGTCAAAAATCTGACCGGGAGTTGGGCATGAGTTGGGATCTGGCAACGCCATTCGTTATCGATCTGCAGGTAGTGGCCGAGGATATCGATGGCCTGGGGCACGCCAACAATGCGGTCTACGTGACTTGGCTGGAGCGTTGCGCCTGGCGTCATTCGCAACGACTCGGGCTGGATCTGGCCGAGTACCGTCGCCTGGATCGGGCGATGGCCGTGGTACGGCATGAGATCGACTACCTGGCCGCGGCTTACGAAGGGGATGAGTTGCAACTGGCCACCTGGATCGTCGATTGGGACCAGCGTCTGAAGATGACTCGACGTTTCCAGCTGGTCCGTCCGAGCGATGGCACTACCTTGTTGCGGGCCCAAACCACCTTTGTCTGCATCGAGCTGTCCAGCGGCAAGCCCAAGCGCATGCCCACCGAATTCCTTGAGGGCTACGGTCCGGCCCTGCAGGGCTCGTGATCACCTTTCCCTCTCCGTAGGAACTGGCTTGCCGGCGAAGACGTATTCATGGGGGGCGGCAGGGTCCATTCGCTGGCTAGCGCAACGTCCCCAGGCCGTTCCTACAAAACTCCTGTTGTCGGGTGAAACCCAGTAAACTGGCGGACGTTTTTTCGCCTGATTTTTCGTTGAGTGTGTTTCATGCAAATTGCCTTGGCGCCCATGGAGGGGTTGGTCGACAACATCCTGCGGGATGTATTGACTCGTGTTGGCGGGATCGACTGGTGTGTCACCGAGTTCATCCGCGTCAATGACCGTCTACTGACGCCTGCCTATTTCCACAAGCTTGCCCCCGAGTTACTGCAAGGCGCGCACACTGCTGCCGGCGTGCCTTTGCGCGTGCAGTTGCTGGGGTCCGATCCGGTGTGCCTGGCGGAAAATGCCGCGTTGGCCTGCGAGCTGGGCAGCGAGGTGATCGACCTGAACTTCGGTTGTCCGGCCAAGACCGTCAACAAGTCCCGGGGCGGTGCGGTGCTGCTTAAGGAGCCCGAACTGCTGAATCAGATTGTCGAGCATGTGCGGCGAGCAGTGCCCGCGCATATCCCGGTCACGGCAAAAATGCGCCTGGGTTTCGATAGTCCGGACGGTTCGCTGGTGTGCGCTACGGCGCTGGCCGAGGGCGGCGCGGAGCATATCGTGGTTCACGCACGGACCAAGGTCGATGGCTACAAGCCGCCGGCCCACTGGGAGTGGATTCCACGGGTGCAGGACGTGGTCAAGGTGCCGGTGTTCGCCAACGGCGATATCTGGAGCGTCGAGGATTGGCGGCGCTGTCGGGAGATCAGTGGCGTGGAGGACATCATGCTCGGTCGTGGGCTGGTCTCGCGTCCGGATCTGGCCCGGCAGATCGCTGCGGCTCGGGCGGGAGAGGAGGTGGTGGAAATGTCCTGGGCTGATCTGCAGCCCATGCTCCAGGACTTCTGGGCCCAGGTGGTGGTGCAACTGACACCCCGTTCGGCGCCGGGCCGTCTCAAGCAATGGCTGGCCATGCTGACCCGCAACTATCCGGAGGCAGTTGAGCTGTTTACCGCCCTGCGTCGGGAAACCGATCTGGATCAGGTGGGGCGGCTGTTGGGCATGCCCCACAGCGAGGCGGCGTAAAAAATTCAAAAAGCGCCTCTTGAAATGTCAGGGCCTATCCCTATCTCTTGGGTACGCGACGCCGAATTCGGGTCGCGGAGATAACCACTCGCTGACTATCAGGAGAAATACCCATGAGTACTGCATTTTCCTTGGCTCCACTGTTCCGTTCCTCTGTCGGCTTCGACCGTTTCAATGATCTGTTCGAGTCGGCACTGCGTAACGAACCGGGCAGCAGCTACCCACCCTACAACGTTGAGAAACACGCCGATGATGAGTACCGCATCGTCATCGCGGCCGCCGGCTTCCAGGAAGAAGACCTGGAGCTGCAAGTGGAAAAAGGCGTGTTGACCGTGAGCGGTGGCAAGCGTGACGCCAATGAAGGCGTTACCTACCTGCATCAGGGCATTGCCCAGCGGGCATTCAAGCTGTCCTTCCGTCTGGCCGACCATATCGAGGTCAAGGCGGCGGCCCTGAGCAACGGTCTGCTGAATATCGACCTGCTGCGGGTCGTGCCGGAAGAGGCCAAAGCCAAGCGCATCCCGATCAACGGTGCGCAGCAGCCGGCTCTGCAACACTAAGACCGCTGCAAAAAAAAGGGCGCCCTGGTGGCGCCCTTTTTTGTGGCCGTCACTTCAGCAGTTTCATGAACTCGCTCAAGGGCAGCGGCCGGCTGTGCAGGTAGCCCTGGTACAGGTGGCACTCCAGTCCCTGCAGAAACTCCAGTTGCTGCGGTGTTTCCACGCCTTCAGCGATCACCTTCAGGTTCAGGCTGCGAGCCATGGCAACGATAGCTCGGATGATTTCCGCATCGTTGGGGTCGTGGGTCGCATCGCGGACAAATGACTGATCTATCTTCAGGGTGTCTACCGGCAAGCGTTTGAGGTACGTCAGGGAGGAGTAGCCGGTGCCAAAGTCGTCCATGGCAAAACTGACACCGAGTTTTTTCAGTCGACGCATCTTGTTGATGGTGTCATCCAGATTCTGGATCACGATGCCTTCGGTGATCTCCAGCTTCAGCAATGATGAGGGCAGGGCATGGGCGCTCAGGCTGTGTTCGATTCTTTCGACAAAGTCGTTCTGGCGAAACTGTCGTGGGCTGATGTTGACGCACAGACTGAAGTGGTACGGGTCCACCAGGCCTTGTTCGATCAGTTGGCTGAAGGCCAGGCAGGCCTCATCGAGAATCCAGGTGCCCACTTCAAGGATCAGGCCGCTGTCCTCCAGTACCTTGATGAACTCCGTCGGTGATTGCGCCCCCAGCTCCGGGTGCTGCCAGCGCACCAGGGCCTCGGCGCCGACGATGCGGTTGTCGCGGGCATCCACCTGAGGCTGGAAGTGCACGCTGAATTCGCCGCGGGACAGGGCCAGACGCAGGTCGGTTTCCATGCGCAGGCGTTCGCTGGCGGCCTTTTGCATGGTGTTGTGGTACATCTGCGTGGTGTTGCGCCCGGAGTCCTTGGCACGGTAAAGGGCGATGTCGGCGCGCTTGAGCAGGTCGGTGGGGGTCGAACCGTGATCGGGAATCAGCGCCACACCGATGCTGGGGGTGACTTGCAGGCGCTGGCCGTCGAGGAACATCGGTTCCGAGAGCAGCTCGCGCAGGGTTCCCGCCAGTTGCCGAACTTGTTCGCTGACCTCGTTGCGCGAGCCTTCCAGGCCGCTGAGCAGTACCACGAACTCATCGCCGCCCAGGCGCGCGACGGTGTCTTCCATGCGCACGCTGGCTTCCAGTCTGGCGGTGATGATCTTCAGAACGGTATCGCCCACCGGGTGCCCCAGGGAGTCGTTGATGTGCTTGAAGTGGTCCAGGTCGAGGAACAGCAGGGCGCCCCGCAGGTTGTGGCGCTTGAGCAGAGCGATCTGCTGGCTCAGGCGGTCCATCAGCAGGGCGCGGTTGGGCAGGTTGGTCAAGGGATCGTGGTAGGCCAGGTGGCGGATCTGTGCCTGGGCATTCTTCAGCAGGCTGACGTCCCGGGCCGTGAGCAGCAGGCATGGGGTCTCATTGAGGATGATCGGCTCCACCGAGACCTCGAGGGTGAGGATTTCCCCGCGCTTGTTACGCCCGAGCATTTCCAGGTGATGCACCCGGCCCTTGAGCCTGAGCTCCGCCAGCAGCGTGGCGAGCTGGGCTTCTTCGGCCCAGATGCCGACCTGGTACATGGTGCGGCCGAGCACTTCATCGGTGCGGTAGCCGGTCAGGCGGCAGAAGCCGTCGTTGACCTCCAGGTAGCGGCCGGTGTCGCGCTCGGTGATGGTGATGGCGTCGGGGCTGGAGTGGAAGGCCTTGGCGAATTTCTCTTCGCTGGCCTTGAGAGCGGCCTCGGAACGCTGTTGCTGGGTGATGTCTCGCAGTGTGGTGACGATGCACGGCTGCTTGTCGACGGTAATCAGGCGGCTGGAAATGATGCAGGTCAGCGCCTGGCCGTTCTTGTGATTGACCACCACTGCCACGTTGTTCAGTGCCTGTTCGCGAATCACCTGTTCGATGCGCCGCAGGCGCGGGGCGGAGTCTTCCCAGAAGCCGATCTGCTCGGCGCTGCGGTTGATCACATCTTCCTGGGTCCAGCCGAAGGTCTGGGTGAAGCTTGAATTGATCTCGATGAACTGGCCGGTTTCCAGCAGGGTCAGGCAGATAGGGTCTGGGCTGACCTGGAACAGGCTGGCGAATTTCTCCTCGGAAGTGATCAGGCGCTGTTCGCGTTCCACCTGCTCGGTGATGTCCAGCAGCGTTCCGGCCATGCGCAGTGGACTGCCCTGCTCGTCGCGATAAAGGCGGGCGCGGCTCTCCAGGTAGCGCGAGCTGCCGTCCGCCAACTGCACCCGATAGGTCAGTTGGTAGTTGCCCGCAGGGCCTTCTCGCAGGCTGCGATAGGCATCGCGCATGCTGTCGCGTTCTTCAGTGGGTACACCCTCGAAAAAGGCTTCGAAGGATTCATGGAAGGGCGCGGGCTCCAGGCCGTGCAATTGCGCGGCACGGGCCGAGCCATAGAGCATGCCGCTGGGAATGTGCCAATCCCAGGTGCCCAGTTGCGCCGAGTCCAGGGCCAGGTCGAGGCGTTCCTGGCTGTCCTTGAGGGCTTGTTCGGCTCTTTTGCGTTCGCTGGTATCGAGAAAGGTGCTCAGCAGGTAGGGCTTGCCTTCCAGTTCGATTTTCTGCGCGCTGAGAATGCCGTCGTGGATCTGGCCATTGCTGGCGCGGAATTGGACTTCGAGGCTGGCGGCCTGGCCCTTTTTCTGTACGGCCTTGATCAGTTGGGCTCGCTGTTCGGGATTGACCCACAGACCGATCTCCAGGGTGGTGCGGCCTATCACGTGCTCGGCGGGCCAGCCGAACTGGCTTTCGAAGTATTGGTTGGCTTCGCTGATCAGGCCATCTTCCAGGCGGGTCAGCAGCACCATGTTGGGGCACAGGTGGAACAGGGTGGCGAAACGTTTTTCCGAACTGCTGAGGGCCTCCTCCCGCTGGCGTTGGTGGGTGATCTCGCGGATCACCCCGATCATTCGGGGCTTGCCGTGCTTGTCCGGCAGCACGCTGCCGTTGATCTCCAGCCAGTGCAGACTGCCATCGGGCCAGCGAATGCGGTGGTGCATGGCGTGTTCCAGGGGCGCCCCCGCCAGCACCGAGTGAAAAGCCCGCACGGTCCTGGCCCGGTCTTCGATGGGGAGCAGATCGAGGTATTCGAGGTTTTCCGGCAGGGGTTGGCGCGGATCGAAGCCGAACAGTGCCTGAGTGCCCCGGGACCAGCTGATCTGTCCGCTTTCAATATCCCAATACCAGGCTCCCAGTCGTGCGCCATTGAGGGCGGCGAGCAGCTGCGGCGCGCTTTCCCAGCTTTGTTCCGACTCCCGGGGGTCGACAGCATGGATGCGCGGCATGGGTGGAATACGGTCAGCGGGTTTTGGCATGGGTGTCAGGCCTTGAGCTGAGTCATTCGTTTGGCGCGGGATACTCATGACAGTGCGGCGTGGCACGGGCTATACCCGGAAAAGCTATGCCGGGTTCCCTGGCCAATCGACTTGTGCATCCAGTAAGGCCATGAAAGCCCGCGCAGCATTCGACAGCGTCCGTTCGGTATGCAGGATATAGCCTAGCTGGCGTCGCAGCTGTATGCCCGGTAAAGGAATGCGCGCCACTTGATCGTCGAGCATGGTGCGGGGCAGGACGCTCCAGGCCAGACCGATGGAAACCATCATCTTTATAGTTTCCAGGTAGTTAGTGCTCATGGCGATGTTCGGTGTCAGGCCCTGGGCTTCAAACAAGCGTTGGACAATATGGTGAGTAAAGGTATTGCCGCCGGGGAAAACCGCCGGGTGCAGGGCGATGTCCGCCAGGCTGACCTGGCCGTTGCTGACCAGCGGATGCTCCGGAGCTGCGACGAAGTCGAGGGGGTCGTCCCAGACCGCAGTCGCCTTGATCAGGCTGTGGGGCTCGGGCGCCAGGGTGATCACCGCCAGTTCGGCGCGGCCATGGAGAATTTCCTCATAAGCCACTTCGGAATCCAGAAACTGTATGTCCAGGGCCACCTGGGGGTAGCGTCGGGTAAAGGCCCGCAGCAGCGAGGGCAGGCGATGCAGACCAATGTGGTGGCTGGTGGCAAGGGTCAGGCGGCCGCTGACTTCTCCGGTGAGATTGGTCAGGGCGCGGCGGGTGTCGTCCAGCACGTTGATGATCTGGTAGGCCCGGGGCAGCAGCGCGCGTCCGGCTTCAGTCAGGCCGATCTCGCGGCCCAGGCGATCGAACAGCCGTACATTGAGTTGCTGCTCCAGCCCGGCGATACGCTTGCTGATGGCTGGCTGGGTCAGGTGCAGGCGTTCGCCGGCGCCGGAGAAGCTGCCGGTCTCGGCGATGGCGATAAAGGCGTTGAGATTGGCCAGGTCCATGATCGTATTCCAGTTGGTTATCCAAAGCATGAAAAATATGAATTTGAGTTATTTAATCTAACGCCATAGCATCAGCCTCACAAGCCAAGGGGTTATTGATCGGCCGACGATCAGGGCCCGGGGCATAGAAACAAGCTGATGAGGAATGGTCCGATGGCCGGCAAGACGCTCTACGACAAGCTCTGGGATTCGCATTTGGTCAAGCAGCGCGACGATGGTTCGGCGCTGATCTATATCGATCGTCACATCATCCATGAAGTGACCTCGCCGCAAGCGTTCGAAGGCCTGCGTCTGGCCGGGCGCAAGCCTTGGCGCATCGATGCCAACATCGCCACCCCGGACCACAACGTACCGACCACCCCTGAGCGCAAGGGTGGGATCGAAGCGATTGCCGATCAGGTCTCCCGTCTGCAGGTGCAGACCCTCGATGACAACTGTGACGAATACGGCATCGTCGAATTCAAGATGAACGACGTGCGCCAGGGCATCGTCCACGTGATCGGTCCGGAGCAGGGCGCGACCTTGCCGGGCATGACCGTGGTCTGCGGTGACTCCCACACCTCGACCCACGGCGCCTTTGGTGCCCTGGCCCATGGCATCGGCACTTCCGAGGTGGAGCACGTGCTCGCCACCCAGTGCCTGGTGGCCAAGAAGATGAAGAACATGCTGGTGCGCGTGGAAGGCACCTTGCCGTTTGGCGTGACCGCCAAGGACATCGTCCTTGCTGTGATCGGCAAGATCGGCACCGCCGGTGGCAACGGCCACGCCATCGAGTTCGCCGGCAGCGCGATTCGTGAACTGTCCGTTGAAGGCCGCATGACCATCTGCAACATGTCCATCGAAGCCGGTGCCCGTGTCGGGCTGGTGGCGGCGGATGAAAAGACCGTGGCCTACGTCAAGGGTCGTCCATTCGCCCCCAAGGGCGCTGAATGGGATCTGGCCGTCGAGGCCTGGAAAGACCTGGTGTCCGATGCCGATGCCCAGTTCGACACCGTGGTCGAGCTCGACGCCGCGCAGATCAAGCCGCAAGTCAGCTGGGGCACTTCGCCGGAAATGGTTTTGGCCGTGGATCAGAACGTGCCGGACCCAGCCAAGGAAATGGATCTGGTCAAGCGCGACTCCATCGTCCGTGCCTTGAAGTACATGGGTTTGAGCGCCAACCAGGCAATCACCGACATTCAATTGGATCGCGTGTTCATCGGTTCCTGCACCAACTCGCGGATCGAAGACTTGCGTGCCGCGGCGGTGATCGCCAAGGGCCGTAAAGTGGCCTCCACCATCAAGCAGGCGATCGTGGTCCCGGGTTCGGGGCTGGTGAAGGCCCAGGCCGAATCGGAAGGCCTGGACAAGATCTTCCTCGAAGCCGGTTTCGAATGGCGTGAGCCGGGCTGCTCGATGTGCCTGGCGATGAACCCGGATCGCCTGGAGTCCGGTGAGCATTGCGCGTCGACGTCGAACCGCAACTTCGAAGGGCGCCAGGGCGCTGGTGGGCGTACCCACCTGGTCAGCCCGGCCATGGCCGCCGCCGCCGCTGTCAGCGGTCGTTTCGTCGACGTCCGTGAATTGATCTAAGGAGCGCAGCATGAAAGCTTTCACCCAGCACAATGGTTTGGTCGCGCCTTTGGATCGTGCCAACGTAGACACCGACCAGATCATCCCCAAGCAGTTTCTCAAGTCGATCAAGCGCACCGGCTTCGGTCCGAACCTGTTCGATGAGTGGCGCTACCTCGACGTGGGCCAGCCTTACCAGGACAACTCCAAGCGTCCGTTGAACAAGGATTTCGTCCTCAACGCCGAGCGTTACCAAGGGGCCAGCGTGCTGCTGGCGCGGGAGAACTTCGGCTGCGGCTCGAGCCGTGAGCACGCGCCCTGGGCCCTGGAAGAGTACGGTTTCCGCAGCATCATCGCGCCGAGCTATGCCGACATCTTCTTCAACAACAGCTTCAAGAACGGTTTGTTGCCGATCATCTTGAGCGATGCTGAAGTCGACGAGCTGTTCCAGCAGGTCGAAACCACTCCGGGTTACCAGCTGCACATCGACCTCGAGGCACAGACCGTGACCCGTCCCGACGGCAAGGTACTGAAGTTCGAGATTGATGCATTCCGCAAACATTGCCTGCTCAATGGTCTCGACGACATCGGCCTGACCTTGCAGGACGGCGACGCCATTGCCGCCTTTGAAGCCAAGCATCGGGCCAGCCAGCCCTGGTTGTTCCGCGACGCCTGATCGCTTGATCGCCGGCAAGCCGGCTCCTACAGGTTTGTGTTGTAGGAGCAGGCTTGCCAGCGAACGCTGTTCCCCCAGATCAAAAGGACCACAGCATGACCAGCAACGCCCATAGCCAGGTGGTACAGAAGCAGTTCGGTGAGCAGGCCTCGGCCTACCTGAGCAGTGCCGTACACGCTCAAGGCGCCGAATTCGCGCTGCTACAAGCCGAAGTGGCGGGCCAGGGCCATGCCCGAGTCCTGGACCTGGGCTGCGGCGCCGGTCATGTCAGCTTCCACGTTGCGCCGCTGGTCAAGGAAGTGGTGGCCTACGACCTCTCCCAGCAGATGCTGGATGTAGTGTCGGCAGCCGCGCAGGAGCGTAATCTGCACAACGTCCGCACCGTTAAAGGTGCAGCCGAGCGCTTGCCGTTCGCCGACGGCGAGTTCGATTTCGTCTTCAGTCGTTACTCGGCTCACCATTGGAGCGATTTGGGCCTGGCCCTGAGAGAGGTGCGCCGGGTGCTGAAGCCCGGTGGCGTGGCGGCGTTCATTGATGTCTTGTCGCCGGGCAGTCCACTGCTGGACACTTACCTGCAAAGCGTCGAAGTGCTGCGTGATACCAGTCATGTCCGTGACTATTCGGCAGGGGAGTGGTTGCGCCAGGTCAGCGAGGCGGGGCTGCATACCCGCAGTACCGCTCGTCAGCGCCTGCGTCTGGAGTACAACTCCTGGGTCGAGCGCATGCGCACGCCAGAGGTGCTGCGGGTGGCGATTCGCGAGCTGCAGCAGGCGATGGGCAATGAAGTGCGCGAATATTTTGAGATTGAGGCCGATGGTTCGTTCAGTACAGATGTACTGGTGCTGTGGGCCGAGCGATAGAACTTTTCCGGGTGCGCCTGCGGGCGGGCCGACAGAGCAAATGAGGAACGCATGAGCAAGCAGATTCTGATTCTTCCAGGTGACGGTATTGGTCCGGAAATCATGGCCGAGGCGGTCAAGGTGCTGGAATTGGCCAATGACAAGTACAGCCTGGGCTTCGAGCTGAGTCACGACGTCATCGGTGGCGCTGCCATCGACAAGCACGGTGTGCCCCTGGCCGATGAGACCCTGGATCGTGCTCGTGCCGCCGATGCCGTGCTGCTGGGTGCGGTGGGTGGACCCAAGTGGGACAAGATCGAGCGTGACACCCGTCCTGAGCGCGGCTTGCTGAAGATTCGTGCGCAGCTGGGCCTGTTTGGCAACCTGCGCCCGGCGATCCTCTATCCGCAACTGGCCGATGCCTCGAGCCTGAAGCCGGAAATTGTCTCGGGCCTGGATATCCTCATCGTTCGCGAGTTGACCGGCGGCATCTACTTCGGCGCGCCTCGCGGCACCCGTGAGCTGGAAAATGGCGAGCGTCAGTCCTACGACACCTTGCCGTACAGCGAGAGTGAAATCCGCCGTATCGCCCGGGTCGGCTTTGACATGGCACGGGTACGTGGCAAGAAGCTCTGCTCGGTGGACAAGGCCAACGTCCTGGCTTCCAGCCAGCTGTGGCGCGAAGTGGTGGAGCAGGTGGCCCTGGACTACCCGGATGTCGAATTGAGCCACATGTATGTCGACAACGCTGCCATGCAGTTGGTGCGCGCCCCCAAACAGTTCGACGTGATCGTCACCGACAACATGTTCGGCGACATCCTCTCCGATGAGGCTTCGATGCTCACCGGTTCCATCGGCATGCTGCCGTCGGCTTCCCTGGATGCCAACAACAAGGGCATGTACGAGCCTTGCCACGGTTCGGCGCCGGACATCGCCGGCCAGGGTGTTGCCAACCCGCTGGCGACCATCCTCTCGGTGTCGATGATGCTGCGTTACAGCTTCAACCTGAACGACGCGGCGGATGCCATCGAGCAGGCGGTGAGCCGGGTGCTGGATCAAGGTTTGCGCACCGGTGACATCTGGTCGGCCGGTTGCACCAAAGTCGGTACGCAGGAAATGGGCGATGCAGTAGTCGCCGCGCTGCGGAATCTGTAATCTTTCGGGCCCACCGCACAGACGGTGGCCCACTTTTGTATAGGTGTAGTTGCGATGAAACGTGTAGGTCTGATCGGTTGGCGCGGTATGGTCGGTTCCGTGCTCATGCAGCGGATGCTTGAAGAGCAGGACTTCGATCTTATTGAACCGGTGTTTTTCACCACTTCCAATGTCGGTGGCCAGGGGCCGTCGGTGGGCAAGGACATTGCTCCGCTGAAGGACGCCTACAACATTGAAGAGTTGAAAACCCTCGACGTGATTCTGACCTGCCAGGGTGGCGACTACACCAGCGAAGTCTTCCCCAAGCTGCGTGAAGCTGGCTGGCAGGGTTACTGGATCGACGCCGCTTCCAGCCTGCGCATGCAGGATGATGCGGTGATCATCCTTGACCCGGTGAACCGCAAGGTCATCGACCAGCAACTGGATGCCGGGACCAAGAACTACATCGGTGGCAACTGCACCGTCAGCCTGATGCTGATGGGTCTGGGCGGCCTGTTCGAAGCCGGTCTGGTGGAGTGGATGAGCGCCATGACCTACCAGGCGGCCTCCGGCGCCGGCGCGCAGAACATGCGTGAGCTGATCAAGCAAATGGGCGCGACCCACGCGGCCGTCGCTGATGACCTGGCCAACCCGGCCAGCGCCATCCTCGACATCGACCGCAAAGTGGCCGAAGCCATGCGCAGCGATGCCTATCCGACCGAGAACTTCGGGGTGCCGCTGGCCGGCAGCCTGATCCCGTGGATCGACAAGGAACTGCCTAACGGCCAGAGCCGTGAAGAGTGGAAGGCTCAGGCCGAAACCAACAAGATACTCGGTCGCTTCAAGAGCCCGATCCCGGTGGATGGCATTTGCGTGCGTATCGGCGCCATGCGCTGCCACAGTCAGGCGCTGACCATCAAGCTCAACAAGGATGTGCCGATCGCCGATATCGAAGGGCTGATCAGCCAGCACAACCCCTGGGTCAAACTGGTGCCGAACCAGCGCGACATCAGCATGCAGGAGCTGAGTCCGACCAAGGTCACCGGCACCCTGAACATCCCGGTTGGCCGTCTGCGCAAGCTGAACATGGGCTCGCAGTTCCTTGGTGCCTTCACCGTGGGCGACCAGTTGTTGTGGGGTGCAGCCGAACCGCTGCGCCGCATGCTGCGGATCTTGCTGGAACGTTGATTCTCTGAACGTTTGAAAAGGCCCGTCCCTTGCACAAGGCGCGGGCTTTTTCATGCCCATGCAGGTGCCGGCTTGCCCGCGAAGAATGCTGCCGCCCAACCACGACTTCCCCCCAGCGAATTGCCTCGTCACCCCGTGCCGGGTAAAGTGCCGCTCCCCCCGTTCCGCCTGAGGTAGCACCATGACCCCGTCCTTTGATATTGCCGTGATCGGCGCCACCGGCACGGTTGGCGAAACCCTGGTGCAGATTCTCGAAGAACGTGATTTTCCCGTTGCTAACCTGCACCTGCTGGCCAGCAGCGAGTCGGCCGGTCACTCGGTGCCGTTTCGCGGCAAGAACGTCCGTGTGCGGGAAGTCGACGAGTTCGACTTCAGCAAGGTCCAGCTGGCGTTTTTCGCCGCGGGCCCGGCGGTGACCCTGAGCTTCGCTCCCCGTGCCACAGCGGCCAATTGTGCAGTGATCGATCTCTCCGGTGCCTTGCCGTCGGCCCAGGCGCCCAATGTGGTGCCTGAGGCCAATGCCCGGGTACTGGTCGGCCTGAAGAAGCCCGTGCAACTGAGCAGCCCCAGCGCGTCGGCCACGGCGCTGGCAGTGGCGCTGGCGCCGTTAAAGGACTTGCTGGATATCCAGCGGGTTAACCTGACTGCCAGCCTGGCGATTTCCAGCCAGGGACGTGAGGCCGTCAGCGAGCTGGCTCGGCAAACTGCCGAACTGCTCAATGTACGTCCGTTGGAGCCGCGTTTCTTCGACCGCCAAGTAGCCTTCAATCTGCTGGCTCAGGTCGGTACGCCGGATGCCCAGGGACACACCCTGTTGGAAAAGCGTCTGGTGAGAGAGTTGCGGGAAGTGCTGGGGCAGCCTTTATTAAAGATTTCTGTCACTTGCATTCAAGCGCCGGTGTTTTTTGGCGATAGCTATAGCGTGACTTTGCAGTCAGGTGCCGACGTCGACCTGGCCGCGGTGAATGCGGCATTGGAGTCGGCTCCCGGCCTGGAACTGGTAGACGCCGGTGATTATCCCACTGCCGTGGGTGACGCCGTGGGCCAGGACGTAGTCTATGTGGGGCGGGTTCGTGGTGGTGTCGATGATCCGGCGGAATTGAATCTGTGGCTGACCTCGGACAACGTCCGTAAAGGTGCGGCCTTGAACGCTGTGCAGCTGGCTGAATTGTTGATAAAAGACCTGCTGTAAAAGATACTTGGCAACAATTTGCAGAATGAATCTAGCTGGGCGCTATGCTTGGCAAGTTGCTGGAGGTGAGTGGCCGTCAGGTGCTCCCGGGGCATGCAGTAAATAATCCCGCGTGGCGGTCGTTCATGATCCCGCGCAGTGCCTTATGGCAGCCGCTACAAAACCTTCTCGCTGGCCGAGGAATGTTCAAACAAAGGATGAGGCTATGGTTCAAGTTCGCAAACTGGTGTTAGCAATAGCGGCCGCCTCGGCGCTGTCCTCCGGTATGGCGCAGGCGCTTGGGCTCGGGGAGCTGACCCTGAAGTCGAGTCTGAACCAGCCTCTGGTAGCAGAAATCGAATTGCTCGATATCAAGGACCTTACTGCTGCGGAAGTGGTGCCCAGCCTGGCCCCGGCAGAAGAGTTCGCCAAGGCCGGTGTTGATCGCCAGGCCTTCTTCAATGACCTGAGTTTTACTCCAGTTCTCAATCCTGGCGGCAAGAGTGTGCTGCGGGTGACCTCGAGCCAGCCGTTGTCTGAGCCGATGGTCAAGTTCCTGGTGCAGGTGATGTGGCCCAACGGTCGTCTGCTGCGTGATTACAGCGTGCTGCTGGACCCGTCGAAGTTTTCCCCGCAAGCCGCTGCTGCTGCCCAGGCTGCGCCGGTCAGTGGCCCGGCGGTGAATGCCCCGGTCACTCGCGCCAACAAGGCCAGTAAACCTGCGCAGTACACCACTTCGGCCCGTGACACGCTGTGGGAGATCGCTGCCAGGAATCGCAATGGCGCATCGATTCAGCAGACCATGCTGGCAATCCAGGCCTTGAACCCGGATGCCTTCATCGATGGCAACATCAACCGGTTGAAGACCGGCAGGGTTCTGCGCCTGCCTGACGTGGTGCAGAGCACCGCGTTGCCGCAGCCCAAGGCCATTGCCGAAGTTGCCGCGCAGAATGCCGCCTGGCGTCAGGGGCGTCGCGCCGGTGCCCGAGGCCAGCAACAGGTGGATGCGACTCGTCGTGCAGGGGCCGACAAGGCGCCCAAGCAGGTCAACACCAAGGACAACCTGAGCCTGGTTTCTGCGGAGAACGGCAAGGCTCGCGGCAAGGGCGCCGCGGGTGACAGCAAGGCCCTGAACAACAAGCTGGCGGTGACTCAGGAAAGCCTGGACGCAACCCGCCGCGACAATGCCGAACTCAAAGAGCGCATGGCGGATCTGCAGAGCCAACTGGACAAGTTGCAGCGCCTGATCGAATTGAAGAACAACCAGTTGGCCAAACTGCAGGCTGAAGGCGCGGCCCCTGTCGCTCCGTCAGCGCCGGCGATGCCTGCTGAGCTGGTGGCCAAGCCTGAGGTTCCTGCGGCGACGCCAGTGGTTCCGGCGGTCCCGGTCAGTGAGCCGGCTGCCAGTCCGGCTCCGGATGTGCCAGCGGCCCAGGCTGACGAAGATAAATATGGTGATCTGCTGACCAATCCAATCCTCCTCGGGCTGGTCGGCGGCGGTGCGATAGTGGCTGTGTTGCTGCTGTTGCTGTTGCTGGCACGTCGTCGCAAGGCTCAGCAAGAAGCGGAAAAGCATCTGCGCATGGCTCGGGCGTTGTCCGAGGAAAATAGCGATTTCGCCGAGGAGCTGGACCTTCCTGAAGGTAGCTTCGAAGGTCTTGAAGTCCCTCCGCCAAGCGTCAAGCTCGCTCCAGCTCCAGCTCCAGCTCCAGCTCCAGCTCCAGCTCCAGCTCCAGAACCGGCTCCGTTGGTGACGCCAGTTCCGGCGGCGCCGGTTGAGCGAGCCACCGATGTGCTGGGGCAGGCGCAGAACCATATCGACGGAGGCCGCCTGAACCAGGCAGCGGCCATTCTTGAAGAGGCAGTCAAGCTCGAGCCGCAGCGCAGTGATCTGCGCCTCAAGCTGATGGAGGTCTATGCGCATCAGGGTGATCGCAGCGCCTTTGTCGCTCAGGAGCGGCAGCTGGTAGCCAATGGCGATAACCACGCTCAGGTCGAACAGCTCAAGAGTCGTTTCCCGGCGATGGTGGCGGTGGCGGCGACAGCGGGTCTGGCTGCGGCGGCAGCGGCTGCGGAGCTGGATGCCCAGTACGTTAAAGAGCTGCTGCTGGATGAACCTCAGCCCGCTGAGCCTGCAGCGCCTGTGGAAGGCCTGGATGCGGATTTCGATCTGAGTCTGGATGACCTGGAGGCTGCCTCGCCAGCGGTGGTGGCGGCCGAACCTGAGGTTGAGCTGGAGGAGTTCCCTCTGGACGACGACCTGAGCTTCGGCTCGGTTCTTGAGCAGCAGACTGCGGCCCAGGAAAGTCTGGATGATCTGGGGGATTTCGACCTGGATCTCGGAGCGGACCTGCCGATGGCGACCCAGAGTGATGACGACTTCCTGTTGAGTCTGGAAGACGATCTTAAGGATCTGCCGGCCGGCGATGTGCCTACCGTCACCGAGTCGACCCTGGATGATCTGGATCTGTCGGCAGATTTCGATTTGTCCCTGGCTGATGAGATGGATGCGGCGGCGGAGCCCAAGGACGCCTTTGCCTCCGAGCTGGATGATGTCAACGCCGAGCTGGATCGTCTGGCCCAGAGCCTGGATCAGCCGGAGCCGGAAACGCCAAGCTTCACGGCTGAAGATGCTGCGGCGGCACCTGAGGAGGCGGATTTCGACTTCCTTTCCGGCAGCGATGAAGTGGCCACCAAGCTGGACCTGGCCCAGGCCTATATCGATATGGGTGACAACGACGGCGCGCGGGACATCCTGGGCGAAGTGCTCAGCGAGGGTAGCGAAGGGCAGAAGAGCGAAGCGCAGGAAATGCTCGCACGACTGGCCTGAAGCAGCCCGATGCTTGAGCAGAACGGCAGCCGATAAGGCTGCCGTTTTTGTTTGTGGCACTTTTGGCGGTCATTCAGACCAGCAGGTCTTCGTAAAAGGCGCCAAAGGGGCGGGTAGGGTGGGCGATCTGGATTTCCAGGATCCACAGGCCCACTTGTGGACAGTCGGAGAAGTCCCCCAAGTCTCCGGCGCGATAGATCGCGTGGGGGAAGTCGCTGACCCGATGTCCCTTGATCTCCAGATTGAGCACCCAGCCCACTGCGCGGGCCTGCTCTTCGGCGTAGCGGTACAGCTCGGGGCCGGCCACTCGATGGGTTTTCCAGTGATCGTGCACCTGATCGAACAGGCTCTTGGCGGCAGCGGCGCAGGCGTGCATTTCCTCGTCGCGACCTACGACGAAAGTCGCTCCGCAATCGCCTTCGTGGCGATCCCAGACGACTCCGAGGTCAATGAAGAACAGGTCGTTTTCCTCCAGTTGAGGATCGCCGTCGGAGCGTTGCTTGAAGGTCTTCAGGGTGTTGGCGCCAAAACGAATCAGCAGTGGGTGCCATATACGGTCCATGCCCAAGTCCTGCAGTACTTCGAGGCCCATCTCCCTGGCGGCGGATTCGTGCATGCCGGGCTTGATCCGTCGGGCTATTTGCGCAATGGCCTCCCAGGTCATGCGCTTGGCGTGGAGCATGCCTTCCAGGCTGTAGGCCAGGCCTACGGCTTCTTTGTTGGTTGCGATCATTCATCGGCTCTCGGTCGGGGTGTTGGGTTCTCTATCGTTATGTAGATTGCTATATAGCGGCGACCTGAGGGTTGATGCAATCGTTGTCGATGGGAATCAATCTGCAACTAAACCGCGGCAGCGCATGGCGTCTGCCCCCAGCAGCCTTATAATGAGCGCCTTTGCGCATATCAGCAGGCTGCAAGTTCTTGGCAAATATAGATAACCCGGCTGCCGAAATGGCGGCCGCAGGCTTTTCCCGCATCGCTCTGGGTGTTGAATACAAAGGTTCGCGCTATCGCGGTTGGCAGCGTCAGGCTTCTGGTGTGCCCAGCGTCCAGGAAACCCTGGAGAAGGCCTTGTCCAGGGTCGCGGACTCTCCCGTGGTGGTGGCCTGTGCGGGGCGTACCGATGCCGGCGTGCATGCCTGTGGTCAGGTGGTGCATTTCGATACTCGGGCCGTGCGTTCGATGAAGGCTTGGGTCATGGGGGCCAATATCAACCTGCCTCACGACATCAGTGTCAGTTGGGCCCAGGAGATGCCGGCGCATTTTCATGCTCGGTTCAAGGCCATCGCCCGCCGCTATCGCTATGTGATCTACAACGATCAGATCCGTCCGGCCCATCTCAATGAGGAGGTCACTTGGAATCACCGGCCGCTGGATATCGAACGGATGGCTCAGGCTGCCGCGTTTCTGGTGGGCACCCATGATTTCAGTGCGTTCCGGGCCGGCCAGTGTCAGGCCAAGTCACCAATCAAGGAGATTCACCACCTGCGGGTCACCCGGCACGGCAAGATGATTGTCCTGGATATTCGCGCCAGTGCGTTCCTGCATCACATGGTGCGCAATATTGCCGGGGTCTTGATGACCATCGGTGCGGGCGAACGGCCGGTTGAGTGGGCGCGGGAAGTGCTGGAGAGCCGGATTCGCCGCACGGGTGGGGTCACCGCCCATCCTTTCGGCCTGTATCTGGTGCAGGTGGAATACAAGGATGAGTTCCAGTTGCCGGAGCGATACATCGGGCCACATTTCCTCACCGGTTGGTCTGAACTTGACGGCTGACGCCCGGAAAAGCATTTGCTACCATCCGGAACTTTCCGAATTTGCCCCCGAGGTTCAAACGACATGTCAGCTGTTCGCAGCAAGATTTGCGGGATTACCCGCATAGAAGATGCGTTGGCAGCGGTGGCGGCGGGGGCCGATGCCATCGGTCTGGTGTTCTATGCCAAGAGTCCGCGGGCGGTCAGTGTGCAGCAAGCGCGGGCGATCATCGCCGCCTTGCCGCCGTTCGTGACCACGGTCGGGCTGTTCGTCAACGCCAGTCGCTGCGAGTTGGGGGAAATCCTCGATGCTGTGCCGCTGGACCTGCTGCAGTTTCACGGCGATGAGTCGGCGGCGGATTGCGAGGGTTATCACCGTCCCTATATCAAGGCGCTGCGAGTCAAGGCCGGGGATGACATTGCCGCGGTCTGCCAGGCTTATCCGCGTGCCAGCGGGATTCTGCTGGATACCTATGTCGAGGGGGTGCCGGGGGGAACTGGCGAGGCTTTTGACTGGTCCCTGGTTCCTCAGGGGCTGAGCAAGCCGATCATTCTGGCCGGTGGGCTGTCAGCGCAGAACGTCGCCGAGGCCATCGCTCGGGTTCGTCCCTATGCGGTGGATGTCAGTGGCGGTGTGGAACAGAGCAAGGGCATCAAGGATTCGGCAAAGATTCAGGCATTTATGCAGGCAGTGCGTCGCAGCAACGAGTCGATGTGACGGCTGGCAGTCTGCCGCCGTCCATAACACCACTGTACAAAACAGGCAGGCGCCGCCTTCAGGCGGGGTCGGAATCGAGTGGCAACCGCTCTATCGCGGGTTGTCGAGATGGCTGAGGAGCATTTCGTTGCAGGCAGGTCGAGCCCGGTGCTGACCGCGGTAGCGAAGTGATCATCGCCGCACACATGAATTTAGCTCAAGGGCATACGCGGGGTTGCGAACCAGAGCGTTCGGGCCGCCGGTACTGGAGAAAGAAAGCATGAGCAACTGGTTAGTAGACAAACTGATCCCTTCGATCATGCGTTCCGAGGTGAAGAAAAGCTCGGTGCCTGAAGGTCTTTGGCATAAGTGCCCGTCCTGCGAGGCAGTGCTTTATCGGCCGGAGCTGGAAAAGACCCTGGATGTTTGCCCCAAGTGCAATCACCACATGCGCATCGGTGCTCGCGCCCGTATCGACATCTTCCTCGACGCCGAAGGCCGTGCCGAACTGGGCGCTGACCTGGAGCCGGTTGACCGTCTGAAGTTCCGTGACGGCAAGAAGTACAAGGACCGCCTGACAGCGGCGCAGAAGCAGACGGGCGAGAAGGACGCTCTGATTTCCATGAGCGGCACCCTGCTGGGCATGCCGGTCGTGGTTTCGGCCTTTGAGTTCTCCTTCATGGGCGGGTCCATGGGCGCCATCGTTGGCGAGCGTTTCGTCCGCGCGGCCAACTACGCCCTGGAAAACCGCTGCCCAATGATCTGCTTCTCCGCCTCCGGTGGTGCGCGGATGCAGGAGGCACTGATCTCCCTGATGCAGATGGCCAAGACCTCCGCCGTGCTGGCGCGTCTGCGTGAAGAAGGCATTCCATTCATCTCCGTGCTGACCGATCCGGTCTACGGTGGTGTTTCCGCCAGTCTGGCGATGTTGGGTGATGTGATCGTCGCTGAGCCTAAAGCTCTGGTGGGCTTCGCTGGTCCGCGAGTGATCGAGCAGACTGTGCGGGAAAAACTGCCGGAAGGTTTCCAGCGCAGTGAGTTCCTCCTGGAGCACGGTGCCATCGACATGATCATCTCCCGTCAGGAGTTGCGTCCACGTCTGGGTAACCTGCTGGCCCAGCTGATGGGGCTGCCGACGCCGGAGTTCGTGGCTGCTCCCGTTGAGCCAATCGTGGTTCCGCCGGCTCCAGCAAACCTATGACCCAGCGTACCCTGGGCGATTGGCTCGCCTACCTTGAGCAGTTGCATCCTTCGGCCATCGATATGGGGTTGGAGCGCTCGCAGCAGGTAGTGGCCCGGATGGGGCTGGGCAAGCCGGCGCCTCGGGTGATCACGGTCACCGGTACCAACGGCAAGGGATCTACCTGTGCCTTTGTCGCTTCCCTGTTGCGGGCCCAGGGCCTGCAGGTAGGGGTCTACAGCTCGCCGCATCTGCTGCGTTACAACGAGCGGGTGCAGATCAACGGTCTTGAGGCCACTGATCAGCAACTGTGCGAGGCCTTCGCTGCGGTGGAGGCGGGGCGTGGTGATGTCTCCCTGACCTATTTCGAGATGGGCACCCTGGCGGCGTTCTGGCTGTTCCAGCGCGCGGCACTGGATGCAGTCGTCCTGGAAGTGGGGCTGGGTGGGCGTCTGGATGCGGTCAATCTGGTGGATGCCGACTTGGCATTGGTCACCAGCATTGGTGTCGATCACATCGAGTACCTGGGAGATTCCCGGGAGTCCGTGGCTTTCGAGAAGGCTGGAATCTTCCGTGCCGGCGCGCCGGCGTTGTGTGGCGACCTGAATCCGCCGCAGCCATTGCTGGACAAGGCGCGGGAGCTGGGTTGTCCGCTTTTCCTTCGGGGGCGAGATTTCGACCTTGGGCTCACCGAAGAATATTGGCAATGGCGCGGTCTGGATGCCGAGGGCAATCAGGTCGAGCTGCGGGATCTGCCGCTGCTCGATCTGCCCATGGAAAACGCGGCATTGGCCTTGCAGGCCTACCTGCTTACCGGGTTGCCCTGGCAGCCTGAGCTGATCGGTGCCGCTCTGCAGCTGACCCAGGTGACCGGTCGTCTGGATCGTCGGCAGATCGAATGGCAGGGCAAGCGTCTGAACCTGCTGCTGGATGTGGGGCACAATCCCCATGCCGCGCAGTATCTGGCTGAGCGCCTGGCGCGTCGACCCGTAGCAGGCAAGCGCTTGGCGGTATTTGGCCTGCTGGCGGACAAGGATCTGTCAGGGGTGGTCGGCAGTTTGCAGTCCTCGGTCCAGCACTGGGCGGTAGCCCCCCTGGATTCGCCTCGGGCGCGTCCAGTGGAAAATCTGCAGGCCGCATTGGAGAACCTTGGTGCTTCGGTAGCGTCTTATGCCAGTGTCGCTGCGGCGTTGGATGCGCAATGTGCACAAGCGACCGCAGATGACGAAATTCTGCTGTTCGGATCTTTTTATTGTGTTGCCGAGGCGCTTGAGTGGCTCGCCCGGCGCTCCACGGAGGAAGCTGCACATGGCAATGCTGGATAAGGTCTACAAGCAGCGAATGGTTGGAGCGCTGGTGTTGGTGGCTTTGGCGGTGATCTTTCTGCCGATGCTGTTCTCGCGAGAGGATGAGCAGCGCCACGTAACGGTTGAGGCGCCGCCAGCGCCACAGGCCTCGGCCATGCCTCAGGTTCAGGTTGAACCGGTGGTTGTGCCTGAGCCCCAGGTGTTGCCTCAGGAGTCGGTTCCTGTCGAGGAGCCCGTGGTCCAGCAGGTTGCACCGTCGATGCCGATTGCTCCGAGTACGCCAGCGGTTGCACCGGCACCTGTAGTGGCTAGCAAGCCTGCGCCAAAGCCTGCTCCTGTGCCGGCCCCGGCCCAGCCGATTGTCGCTACCAAGCCTGATACCAGTCAGAGTCGGGTCGATGCCAATGGTCTGTCCATCAGTTGGTCGGTGCAGTTGGCCAGCCTGTCGAGCCGTGAAAGTGCGGAAAACCTGCAGAAAACCCTGCGCAGCCAAGGCTATAACGCTTATATCCGTTCCGCTGAAGGTAAGAATCGGGTATTTGTCGGGCCGTTGATCGAGCGTGCCGAGGCCGACCGTCTGCGTGACCTGTTGGGTCGTCAGCACAACCTCAAGGGGTTTGTGGTGCGCTTTCAGCCGGAGCGTGGCTGAGGCTATCTGGTTGATTTCAAAAGCACAGTGAATCGCAGCTTACCGACAGCCAAGCGCTCTGTTAAAATGCGCCGCCTTATCCGTCTGTAGGCTGCACTGTGCCATTTACCTGGGTTGACTGGGCGATCGTTGCAATAATCGCCATCTCCGCTTTGATCAGTTTGAGCCGCGGTTTCGTCAAAGAAGCCTTGTCGTTGCTTACCTGGATCATCGCAGGAGTCGTTGCCTGGATGTTTGGTGGCTCACTGTCCGAGTACCTCGGCGGTTATATCGAAACTCCTTCGGCTCGCGTGATCGCGGGCTGCGCAATCATGTTTGTCGCCACCTTGCTGGTGGGGGCAATGGTCAACTATCTCATCGGCGAATTGATTCGCGTCACCGGCCTCTCCGGGACCGATCGATTTCTCGGCATGGCCTTCGGCGCGGCGCGTGGCGCGTTGCTGGTGGTCGTGGCAGTCGGGCTCTTGAGCCTGGGGCCGGTTCAGCAGGATTCCTGGTGGCAACAGTCGCGACTGGTGCCACAATTTCTATTGGTTGCAGACTGGTCCAAGAACCTCATTCTGGGGTGGAGCAGTCAGTGGCTGGCCAGCGGTATCAGCGTACCCGCTGATATACCGTTCAAGGAGCACCTCTTACCGGCCAAAACGCCTCAGTAAGATGTGTTCAGTTCAGTTTCATTAAGTAGGGGTTGCGTCGCATGTGTGGCATCGTCGGTATCGTCGGTAAGTCGAACGTCAATCAGGCGCTGTATGACGCGCTAACCGTCCTCCAGCACCGCGGCCAGGACGCTGCCGGTATCGTGACCAGTCATGAAGGCCGGTTATTCCTGCGCAAGGACAATGGCCTGGTTCGTGATGTGTTCCAGCAGCGGCACATGCAGCGTCTGGTCGGTCACATGGGTATTGGCCATGTGCGTTACCCGACTGCGGGCAGCTCGACTTCGGCCGAGGCTCAGCCGTTCTACGTCAACTCGCCGTACGGCATCACCCTGGCGCACAACGGCAACCTGACCAACGTCGAGCAGTTGGCCAAGGAGATCTACGAGTCCGACCTGCGCCACGTCAACACCAACTCCGACTCCGAGGTGTTGCTCAACGTGTTCGCTCACGAGCTGGCCCAGCGCGGCAAGCTGCAGCCTACTGAGGAAGACGTGTTCGCCGCGGTGACTGACGTGCACAACCGCTGCGTCGGTGGCTACGCAGTGGTAGCGATGATCACCGGTTACGGCATTGTCGGTTTCCGTGATCCCCATGGTATCCGTCCGATCGTCTTCGGCCAGCGTCATACCGACGAAGGCGTGGAGTACATGATTGCCTCGGAAAGCGTTTCCCTGGATGTGCTGGGTTTCACCCTGATCCGCGACCTGGCGCCCGGCGAGGCGGTCTACATCACTGAAGAGGGCAAGCTCTACACCCGCCAGTGCGCGACCAATCCAAAGCTCACTCCGTGCATCTTCGAGCACGTTTATCTGGCTCGCCCCGACTCGATCATCGATGGTGTCTCGGTGTACAAGGCGCGCCTGCGTATGGGTGAGAAGCTGGCCGAGAAGATTCTGCGCGAGCGTCCAGAGCACGATATCGACGTGGTGATCCCTATTCCGGACACCAGCCGCACCGCGGCGCTGGAACTGGCCAACCACTTGGGGGTCAAGTTCCGCGAAGGCTTCGTGAAGAACCGCTACATCGGTCGTACCTTCATCATGCCGGGCCAGGCTGCGCGGAAGAAATCCGTGCGCCAGAAGCTCAATGCAATTGAGCTGGAGTTCCGTGGCAAGAACGTGATGCTGGTGGACGACTCCATCGTTCGTGGCACCACCTGCAAGCAGATCATCCAGATGGCCCGTGAAGCTGGTGCGAAAAACGTCTACTTCTGCTCGGCGGCCCCGGCTGTGCGCTACCCGAACGTGTATGGCATCGACATGCCAAGCGCTCACGAACTGATTGCCCATAATCGTTCGACCCAGGATGTGGCTGACCTGATTGGTGCCGACTGGCTCATCTATCAGGACCTGCCGGACCTGATCGAAGCGGTCGGTGGCGGCAAGATCAAGATCGAGAGCTTCGATTGCGCCGTGTTCGATGGCAAGTACGTCACTGGCGATGTGGATGAGGCCTATCTGAACAAGATCGAGAGCGCTCGTAATGATGCGTCCAAGGCCAAGACTCAGGCGGTCAGCGCCATCATCGATCTGTACAACAACTGATCCAGAGCATTTAAGAAGACATTAGGAGTAGGCGGCATGAGTCAGGATTGGGATGCCGGTCGGCTGGATAGCGACCTTGAAGGCGTAGCGTTCGATACCCTGGCGGTGCGCGCCGGCCAACACCGCTCGCCGGAAGGCGAGCACGGTGATCCGATGTTCTTCACCTCCAGTTATGTGTTCCGTACAGCCGCCGATGCGGCTGCGCGATTCGCTGGCGAGGTCCCCGGTAACGTCTATTCGCGCTACACCAACCCCACGGTGCGCTCGTTCGAAGAGCGAATCGCAGCGTTGGAGGGGGCGGAACAGGCAGTCGCCACGGCCACCGGCATGGCGGCCATTCTTTCGGTGGTCATGAGCCTTTGCAGTGCTGGGGATCATGTGCTGGTGTCGCGCAGTGTATTCGGCTCGACCATCAGCTTGTTCGAGAAGTACTTCAAGCGTTTTGGTGTTGAGGTTGATTACGTTCCCCTGGCGGACCTGTCCGGTTGGGATGCGGCAATCAAGAGCAACACCAAACTGCTGTTTGTCGAGTCGCCATCCAATCCCCTGGCCGAGTTGGTGGATATCGCTGCGCTGGCCGAGATAGCTCATGCAAAGGGCGCGATGCTTGTGGTCGACAACTGTTTCTGTACCCCTGCGTTGCAGCAGCCGCTGAAGCTTGGCGCGGACGTGGTGGTGCATTCGGCAACCAAGTTCATTGATGGTCAGGGCCGTTGCATGGGCGGTGTGGTGGCTGGCCGCAGCGAACAGATGAAAGAGGTGGTGGGTTTCCTGCGTACTGCAGGGCCGACCCTGAGTCCGTTCAATGCGTGGGTTTTCCTCAAGGGCCTGGAAACGCTGAGCCTGCGGATGCGTGCCCACTGCTCCAATGCCCTGGCCCTGGCGCAATGGCTGGAGCAGCAGGACGGTGTCGAGAAGGTGCACTACGCAGGTCTTGCCAGTCATCCGCAGCACGAGCTGGCCAAGCGTCAGCAGCGTGGCTTCGGTGCGGTGGTGAGCTTTGAGGTCAAGGGTGGTAAAGAGGGCGCCTGGCGCTTTATCGATGCGACTCGGCTGATTTCGATCACTGCCAACCTGGGCGACAGCAAAACCACGATTACCCATCCGAGCACCACTTCCCATGGGCGTCTCGCGCCTCAGGAACGCGAGGCTGCCGGTATTCGTGACAGTCTGATCCGCATTGCGGTGGGGCTGGAGGATGTGGCTGACCTGCAGGCCGACCTGGCTCGCGGTCTGGCAGCCTTGTGATCGAGTTGTCCACGCCTCAAGGCGGCAATGGTCGTGTTGCGCTGGTCACCGGCGCGGCGCGGGGCATTGGCCTGGGGATCGCTGCTTGGCTGATCAGTGAAGGTTGGCAAGTGGTGCTGACCGACCTGGATCGGGAGCGGGGTTCCAAGGTGGCCAAGGTGCTGGGTGAAAGCGCCTGGTTCATCACTATGGACGTGGCTGATGAAACTCAGGTGGCTCAGGGAGTGGCTGAGGTACTGGGGCAGTTCGGGCGCCTGGACGCCCTGGTCTGCAATGCTGCGGTGGCCGACCCCCACAACATTACCCTGGAAAGCCTGGATCTGGCCTATTGGAATCGGGTGCTGGCGGTGAATCTTGGCGGGCCCATGCTGCTTGCCAAGCATTGCGCGCCTTATCTGCGTGCCCATGGCGGTTCTATCGTCAATCTGGCTTCTACCCGTGCTCGGCAATCAGAGCCCGACAGCGAGGCCTATGCGGCGAGCAAGGGTGGTTTGCTGGCCTTGACTCACGCTCTGGCAATCAGCCTGGGGCCGGAAATCCGGGTCAACGCAGTGAGTCCTGGCTGGATCGATGCTCGTGATCCGGCAGCGCGACGTGCCGAACCATTGTCTGATGCGGATCATGCCCAGCACCCAGCGGGCAGGGTGGGGACGGTGGAAGACGTGGCGGCGATGGTGGCCTGGCTGTTGTCGCGCAACTCGGGATTCGTTACTGGCCAAGAGTTCGTGGTGGACGGTGGTATGACCAAGAAAATGATTTATCAAGGATGATGCGGTCTCGGCTTTTGCCTGAGCCTCGCAGCGTGTCGCTTGCTGCTGTTTTTTTAAAAAAACTTCAAGCCTGCTATTGACTTAGCTTCGTTACCTGCGTAAATTTCGCGGCCTCAGCGAAGCAAAGGGTGATTAGCTCAGCCGGGAGAGCGTCTGCCTTACAAGCAGAATGTCGGCGGTTCGATCCCGTCATCACCCACCATTTCCTGAGTGTCTTTCGCAAGAAAGACGGAAGCTTCCACGGAAGCCTCCAACCGACGCGCAGCGGTAGTTCAGTCGGTTAGAATACCGGCCTGTCACGCCGGGGGTCGCGGGTTCGAGTCCCGTCCGCTGCGCCATATTTTCCAGATCAGGCTTACCTGGTTTGAGACTGAAAAGTTTTAAGGCTTTTTAGTCAGACGATTTAAACGGTTCACATGGACGCAAGTCCAAGCGATACGCAGCGGTAGTTCAGTCGGTTAGAATACCGGCCTGTCACGCCGGGGGTCGCGGGTTCGAGTCCCGTCCGCTGCGCCATATCAGCCTCAAGGATCACTGAACACCTTGAGGCAACGGAACAAGCCTTTGGTTTGATTCGCATCGATAGCAAAGACCCTGGTCGAAAGACCGGGGTTTTTTGTTTTTGCGATCAGCGTGGGGTGGTTGTGCTGTTTGAGTGGCAATGTCCGAGCATAAAAAAACCGCCTGTTGGGCGGTTTTTTATTGGGGGGCAGAAAGGTCTTTTATCAGAAACCGAACTTGTCTCGCAGGCTGTAGTACCAGGCTCCTAGTGCCGTGAATGGGGTGCGCAGCAACTGGCCTCCAGGGAAAGGGTAGTGGGGTAGGTCGGCGAAGGCGTCAAAACGCTCTGCCTGGCCGCGTAGGGCCTCTGCCAGGACCTTTCCCGCCAGGTGGGTATAGGTCACGCCGTGTCCGCTGCAGCCTTGGGAGTAATAGATGTTGTCTCCCAGGCGGCCAACTTGTGGCAGGCGCGACAGGGTCAGCAGGAAGTTGCCGGTCCAGGCGTAGTCGATCTTCACGTTTTGCAGCTGCGGGAAGGCCTTGAGCATCTTCGGCCGGATGATCGCTTCGATATTGGCCGGATCACGGGCGCCATACACTACTCCGCCGCCGAAGATCAGGCGCTTGTCGCCGGAGAGGCGGTAGTAGTCCAGCAGGTAGTTGCAGTCCTCGACGCAGTAGTCCTGAGGCAGCAGGCTGGCTGCCAGCTCATCGCCTAAGGGCTCGGTAGTGATCACCTGGGTGCCGCAAGGCATGGATTTGGCTGCCAGCTCTGGAATCAAGTTGCCCAGGTAGGCGTTGCCGGCGACGATAATGAACTTGGCGCGGACTTTACCCTGCGGGGTATGCACTACAGGGCTGACGCCTCGTTCGATGCGTACTGCTGGGGATTGTTCGTAAATGGTCCCGCCCAGGGATTCCACGGCAGCCGCTTCACCCAGGGCCAGGTTCAGTGGGTGGATGTGGCCGCCACTCATATCGAGCATGCCGCCCTTGTACTGGTCGCAGGCTACGACTTCACGAATCCGCCGCTCGTCCAGTAACTCCAGCTGAGTGTGCCCATAGCGCTCCCAGAGACGCTTTTGCGACTCCAGGTGGTCCATCTGCTTGCCGGTCAGTGCGGCAAACACGCCCCCATCTTTCAAATCGCACTGGATCTGATACTTGGCGACGCGCTCGCGGATGATACGGCCGCCCTCGAACGCCATCTGGCCCAACAGTTGTGCTTGCTTGGGACCGACACTGCGTTCGATCACATCGATGTCGCGGCTGTAGCTGTTGACGATCTGTCCGCCATTGCGGCCGGATGCGCCGAAGCCGACCTTGGCGGCCTCGAGCACGGTCACCCGGAAACCGTTTTCCAGAAGAAACAGGGCGCTGGACAGGCCGGTGTAACCTGCGCCGATCACGCAGACGTCGGTTTCAACCTCGTCTTGCAATTGTGGGCGTTCCGGGGCCGCATTGGCGGAAGCAGCGTAATAGGACTGTGGGTAAGGAATGTTCGCCATCCTGCGACCTCATGTGTTTAATATATTTTACGAGTGCGTCGATGCTACCTGAGTTGAAAATCCGCTACCAGACAGGAAGAAAAACTTCTTCGCAGCCCCGGAATTAAAAAATTCGCATATTCATAGGCTTAGCTGCAAAAAAGGTGTTGACACCCCTTTGGAATTCCGTAGAATGCCGCCTCACAGCAGGCACGTAGCTCAGTTGGTTAGAGCACCACCTTGACATGGTGGGGGTCGTTGGTTCGAGTCCAATCGCGCCTACCAAACAAAATCCGCTCTGCTGGGCGGTCTAGAAGGGCTCACCGAAAGGTGGGCCCTTTTTTGTTGTCTGCGATTTTCAAGGCTTTGCAAAACGCCCACCTCAGAACGCCAATTCGGCGCCTACCTCCAGGTACTTGATCTTCTTTTCGCCGTGCCCCTCTTGATAGTGTTTTGTCATCTTCTCGTCCGAGTGCCCATAAACGTCTGGATGTATTCCTGGGGGAATTGCTGCTGCTCATACAGCCAGGCGCCCAGTGCGCGGATCTGATGAAAAGTGGGGCGCTCACCGGCTGGAACTTGGTCGTGTGCGTACGCTGCGTCCCTGGCTTTACTGCGCTTCTTGGTCGGGTAGTCAGGTGTGACCGACGTCTAGTGGTTCTTGGCGTCGATCTGTTCCCGCCGGCGGGCCTTGGGCTTGTAGTGGATGGGTATGGCGAGCCCAGTTGCGAGCGCAGGCATTCCCTGACCACGTCCCGAAGCTCAGCGTCCATGGTGATTTTGAGGTGCGCAGGGTTTTCATTGTCCTGGGGCTTTCCTGGCGAAACGGTTGGCGTGTTCTTCTCTATGTCGGCAGCCGACTTCAGCCAGGTCACGATGTCGTCCCGGCGCTGAAGGCTGGCTAGGGGACGCGGATTGCGCGCTTCAGCCAGGGCGGCGAGGTCGCGGCGTCGATGATCAGCTTTCCCATGGCGCACAAGTAACGCGACACGCGCACGTATGTCCGAACCCGAACATTGAGTCGGGTTTTTATTACCTGAAATTCATCCACGGCAAAGTCGGCCTCACAGGCGATCTGGATACTTATAAGCTGATAGCGCAGTGCTAAGGCAGTTTGTCTGTCTTCGTCTTATATATTTGCTGGGCGGGGTGATGTTGGCGCCGTTGGTCGAGTTTTTGATATCGACAATCTAGGTGATGGCTTACTAATTTATTTGAGCAAAGCTCTGCTTTAGTGCTTAGGCACTATCTGATCCGCTTTTGGTACAGATTTGCACAATGATTGATGCGGTAAGTTAGGTTTTTTGACAGCTATCGATAAATTTGCTTTCAAGAAAAAGTGCTGCTCTCAAGTTTTCGTCAGGATTGTTTGAATGGAGTTAGGCGGATAACTTATACAAAAGGAGTGTTGTTATGGCGAATGTTGATACTGGAAACGCTGCTGGCTTCAAAGATATCAATGTCTTGGTTGTGGTGGATGTTGAGAATGCTTTGGCAACGAAAAACCTACAAGATAATGCATATTTGGTAGATAATAATAAAAGCTCAGGGTCTGTTTCTGAAGGCCGGTCAGGGCTCATTACAGCCTGTCTGAATGGGCAGTTCGTCAACTGGCGTGTGGCCCCGGTTGTGCCTCAGAACCATGTAAAAATCATCAGCTTTTACGGGCCGATGATTGCCGAAGAAATCTGCGTGCCAATGGAAATAAAGAGCCCTGGCGATCATCACTTTCGCGGTCAGATCCAGTCGCGGAGTAAAACGGGTCGGTGGGAATACGAAGTTGCTCTTGAAATGAATGGTGCGGTTCTGAAGTGCAAGGCATTCATTCAGGTGAGCCAGAAATTGTGAGGAGCGTAGTCACGGCGTAGATAAACTACAGGTAAATTGCTTTTGCTTGTAGGCAGTTTGTTTGGTTGCCTCAGTATGAAGTTTAAAAAAGCCCAGTCATCGAACTGGGCTTTTTTGTGTTTTTTATCTGTCTGTATCCAGGATAGCCCTCGGGAAGATCTAGATGTCGAGAGCCGTATGGTGCAGTGAACTGAATCAACACTGACAGCCCGCGCACCCTTGCTTCACCTGCTTTCGGGGTAGCGCGAGACTGGAATGGCGAGATCGATGCAGTGGGGCGTCGACGTTGTGGTCCTCCTCGGCGGACAGAGGGAAATACTGCGTATCTAATTCGATTGCAAACCATAGAATCCGCTCGCTCTCCGGTCACGAATGTTTGATTGAACCTGGCAGTTTTCCGTTGCCTTTACTGTGAGTAGATGGTGGCTCAGGCAGATGTGATAACCATTAGGATTGCTCCTGAGCGTCAGCTAAATGTGTCTATTGGAGTGCGCATGATAAAGGACTGCTTCGGTTGCGCTCCTTGGTAATGTCTGCAGCGAGCTTTTAAAGATGCCCGCTCTTCAGTAATCCATTTGAACTCAGTTCGAGGGTGGGGAGCTTTAGTAAGCAGATCATCGTTTTGCTGCTGTTCGTCTTTGGGCTGGTTGTAGTGGCTTTTTAACAGTATGTGCCGCCATGCGCTTTATGGTGAGAGTGGACTTGGCGGCTGGATTCAGGAGGTATGAGTTATCAATTTTTCTTGTGTTGTTGGCCTGGTTCTTATTCTCGTCCAATTTTAAGGGGCTTGGATACAATATTTCTTGCGTTATTATCAAGGATGCTAATTATCCGGCGCTCAGTCTCAGTGGGCCTTCCATTGGAAGATGTAACGTGAAAGTATTCGTCACTATCCGGAGCGGTTTTAGAGAAGTAGTAATTTGAAACGCAGCAGCGTGGAAAATCGATATTTACTCCGCTGGCTGAGTGTCAGGAAGTTTTATTTGTTTCCATTGCGACTAGTCGATTGAGTTTTGAAGTAATAGTCTTTTGGGTTTTTACTTTGTCATCCCAGTGCTCAAGGTTTTCTCCACTTTCAAGTGTTCAGTCTGGAGGGGCGTAATAAAGCAAGTTTAAGCGTCGGTAAAGATTTCTCGAGCTGTCATGGCTGTTGTCAATGTGAGAGTTTAAGAAGTCGTCTTTAAACATCATTGAGAGCCCTCCGACATAGAGGGTCGGGTCTGGGACTATATTTCAAATCCCAGAAGTGAGGCGATTTTATTGACGACCGAAGGGTGTTGCATTGCATAAGTGATGGTTCCGAGGACTTCGGAGCGATTATCCTATGGCACGTGGTCTTGAGGGGTGAATCCGTTGCCGTTGAAGCTGCGTACCGGGTTGCCGCGCTCCACTCGATGGTGGGCGTCGCGGCGTTGCAGGCGCAGTGCTTCCTCGGATTGTTGTTGCCGATCTGCCAAGCGCTGCAGGATTAGCAGGCGTGCTACGCGCTTGTTGTCGTGCTGGCTGCGTTCGGACTGCACTTTGACGCTGATTCCGGTTGCCAGGTGCGTGGCGCGTACGGCGGAGTCGGTGGTGTTCATGTGTTGCCCGCCCGGACCTGAGGCGCGCATGGCTTCAAAGCGGATTTGGCCGTCCATGCTGTCCTGTGGAGTCTTGAACAGTTGTCCGGCGAAATACCAGTTCTTGCGTTTGTGTCCAGGCCGGAACGGGCTCTTGCAGGTCCAGAGCAGGGTGCCGGTCCAGCGTTCGGCCAGTCTTGCAGCCTGTTCGCCATCGAGGCTTATCAGGACCGACTTGTGGGTGTCCCGGGCGTGGCCAGCTACCTGCTCGACGAGGCTGGTAAGCACGCCTTGTGCCTCGGCTTCGCGATACAGGAGACGCAAAGCCTTGGTCACCGCCAGCTCGCACTCGGCAGGCCCCTGGGCAGAGGACAGTTGTAAGAGCAGCATCAGCAGCACCCCCGGCGTTTGTAAGTCAGTACCGGCTTGAGCCGGGCGATGATCTGTACCAGGCCGGCGTCCCGCAGGCTACCGACTACGCTGTCGATGCTCTTGTAGGCTTCGGGTGCTTCCTCGTACATCAATCCGCGGTCCTCGCAGATCACTCGGCTGCCCAGTTGAGTGCGCTTGAGCTGGTCGAAGCTGAAGCGGGTCGCCAGCCGGCCCTTGCAGTCGCTGCGCAGCCATTTGCGTCCGGCGCCGTGGGCCAGGGAGAACAGGCTGACAGGCGTCGGATTGGGCTGTACCAGGTAGCTGTAGTCACCCCGGGAGCCCGGAATGACCACCGGACCCTGGTCCGATGGTGTGGCGCCCTTGCGATGCAGCCAGCCCGCGACGCCATCGATATTCGCCGGGGACACCAGGTTGTGGTTGATGTCCAGAGTGGCGTGCCCCTTGGCTCGCAGGTTGTGCAGCAGGCGTTCGGCAATCAGTCGTCGGTTGGCTTCGGCGAAGCGCAGGGCTTCGTCGTGCTCTTGCAAGTACCGGATGCCAGCGGCGCTGGTCATCTCCAGACCGTTGTGCCTGTGCTGATCCACATGGCGCCGCAGGATGGCCTCTCCCAGGCCTCGAGAGCCGCTATGCACTAGCAGCAACAAGGTTTTTGGATTCAGTTCCAGAGCCTGCAAGGCTGCGGCGTCATACACCTGATCGAGCTGCTGCAGTTCGGCGAAGTGATTGCCGCCGCCAATGGTGCCCAGTGAGTGCTCGTGGCCGGTGAGGGGCAGTCCCAGTTGCGCTCGTTCTTCATCCCACTGTTCATCCAGAGGGAGGTCGATATTGCCAATTTTCTTTTCCAGCTTGTCGAGGTTGAGGCGGCTGCTGGAGAGGTCGGTTTGCCACAGCGCCATGCCGCAGCCGATGTCATTGCCCACCAGGGCCGGGTAGGCCCGCTCGGTGGAAAAAAATGCCGCACCCACCGGGTAGCCCCGGCCTGGGTGCAGGTCCGGCATGCCGACAACCTGGCGCATGCCGGGTAGTTGGGCGGTGGTGTGCAGTTGTTGGAGCGCTTTGTCTTCGATCCAGGTGGTGTCGGAGGCGATAAGAGAGACGCCATTCGACAAATGACGGATGCAAGTGTCCATGTCCAATTCCTGATTGGAAAAAAATATTCAGGTAGTGGCAGGACGGAACGGGGTTAAGCGAAGACGCTAACGGGTAGCGGATACAGCGTTTAAACCAGGCACGTCCTGCAAGGGGTGATCAGCTGTTGCATGGTGGATCTCCTTGGCAAAAGTGTGGGAAGGGGCGCGAAGATTAATCCTTTGCCTGAGGCCTGGCAATGGGGTTTGTAAACAAAAGGCATCTGGCCTCGCGGCATTTTTTCTTCTGCCCAAACGGCTTTTTCCCGCCGTGTAAGCGATACTCTCGCGTTTTATGGACGAGGTGGCAGCATGCGGGTTTTGATGGCAGTGATGGTTGCAGTGTTATTGGCTGGCTGTGCGAGTTCCACCATGGACGATGCCCGGACAAGAACACCCAACAAGACCCTGACCTCGACCAAGGCCGATCAACTGGTGGCGCAATGCGTACAGTTCGCCTGGCAGGATGAAGCGGTCTTTGGTGTGGATGCGGCGGCCTACCTGCAACCTGGCAAGGTAGGCGGATATACGGTGTATACCCGTTCTGCGGAAGTCTTCGTGGATATCAAGGCCGAGCCCTCGGGCACCGCTGTCCACTATTTCGCGATCGAGGACAACTCTGTTTCGAAGCGTCGACTGGCGGCGTTGGCGACCTGTCTGTAAGCCCAGGCAGCGCTTCAGGCGCAGGCACTCAGCCTTTCTGGCAGCAAACCCGGCAATCGCCGGGTTTTGTTGTTTCTGGGTGTCGTGTTTTCAACGCAAGTTGTGCGGCTTGATATTTTATCTCGGTAGAAAGTATGAGTTTTAGTGTAGAAAAGCGTGTAATACATTGACTCTTTAAAGTGTCAGTTCAAATAACGAAGCCTAGGGTTTAATAGGGCTGGCGCTGAGTTGTGCAAATTGTTCTGAATGGTTAGTTTGTGGCGTGATGAAAAAAGTCGAGAAAAGTGCGCTAAGTTAAAGGTGCTCAACAAGGAGCAAGACTTAATTAATCAATGGAGTGAAATATATGAACAAGCCACAAGCTCAACTTAAACATGGTCGCGTCGTTTCGCCTTCCAGTCGTGGTGCGGTTGCTGTAGAGCTGGGATTGCTGGGAACCTGGCAGGTGAATGAAATGGAAGGCGGGAAAAACTTCCCGGCTCTGACCGCCGGGCCTTTCCCGAAACCTTACGACAGCGATGTAGGGAGCGCCGTACCACCCGCAGATGGCCACATTCTCAGTGGTGGCAAGGTGGATGAGCGCGACTGCATCAACTTCACCAATGAGGAAATGTCGAAGAAAATCAATCGTGCCTTCAGCTGGCCGCTGCTCAATGTGGACCCCGGCCAGGTATTCCAGGTGCAATGGGAGTACACCGCGCCTCACGTCACTCGTGGCTACAGCTGGTTCATCACTAAAGATGGTTGGGACCCTAAGCAGCGCATCAGTCGCGCGCAGCTGGAGCCTCAGGCTTTTTATCAGGATTTTTATACCGAAGTTCCATTCGACAAGTTCGGCTCGGTATTGAAGGCCAAAACTAATCATGAAGTTGTGCTGCCAAAAAACAAGAAAGGCCACCATGTTGTGGTGCTGGTGTGGGTTGTCGCCAATACTGGCAACGGGTTTTATCAGGCCTTCGATCTGGACTTCAAGTAAGTCTCGGTCGTACAGCACCCTTTAACAGTTCTGAAGGATTAGAGCGTGAATAAAATCGACTTTGCATTAATCAAGAGTCAAGCAGCAGATGCGGCATCCATGATGCCGAGCATTGCCGGCAAGAAGATCCTCATGGGTTTCTGGCATAACTGGGCCGCCGGTCCTGCCGATGGTTATCAGCAGGGGCAGTTTGCCAACCTGAACCTGTTGGATGTCCCCAAGGAATACAACGTGGTGGCGGTAGCCTTCATGAAGGGCAACGGCATTCCCACCTTCAAGCCCTACAACCTCTCGGACGCCGAGTTCCGGCGTCAGGTCGGTGTGCTTAACAGCCAGGGGCGGGCCGTGCTGATTTCCCTGGGCGGTGCTGATGCGCATATCGAGTTGCACAAGGGCAACGAGCAGCCTTTGGCCAACGAAATCATCCGCCTGGTGGAGACATACGGCTTCGATGGTCTGGATATCGATCTGGAGCAGAGTGCCATTGATTACGCCGACAACAAGAGCGTGCTGCCGGCAGCCTTGAAGCTGGTGAAGGATCACTATGCAGGCCAGGGCAAGCATTTCATCATCAGCATGGCGCCGGAGTTTCCGTACCTGACCAGCAACGGCAAGTACGTGGCTTACCTGCAAGCCCTGGAGGGCTATTACGACTTTGTCGCACCGCAATACTACAACCAGGGTGGCGATGGACTCTGGGTGCAGGAGGCCAACGGCGGGCAGGGTGCATGGATTGCCCAGAACAATGATCAGATGAAGGAGGACTTCCTGTTCTACCTGACTGATAGCCTGGCTTCGGGCTCTCGCGGTTACACCCGAATTGCGGCGGACAAGCTGGTAATCGGTTTGCCCAGCAACGTCGATGCTGCGGCCACTGGCTATGTCATCGATCCTGCGGCTGTGAGCAATGCGTTCAAGCGCCTGCAGGATGCTGGTCACGCCATCAAGGGCTTGATGACCTGGTCGGTGAACTGGGATGCCGGAGTCAGCCGGCAGGGTGTGCAGTACAACTGGGAGTTCCGTAACCGTTATGCGCCGCTGATCCATGGCGATGGCGCAGAGCCTGAGCGTCCCGGGGCGCCGGGCAATCTGCAGGTGGTGGGCACCAGTCGCAGTAGCGTCAGTTTGAGTTGGAGCGCTTCCAGTGGTGTGCGTCCGGTGGAGTTCTACACCCTGTACCGCGATGGCAATGCAGTGGGGCAGGCGACTTCCCTGGGCTTCGAAGACAAAGGGTTGAGTACCGATACCCAGTACAGCTACTTCGTCACGGCCACTGATACTCAGGGTCGTGAATCGTTGCCCAGTCGTAGCCTGAGTGTCAGGACCGCGGGTGGCGTCGTCGATCCGAGTTTCCCTGAGTGGCGTACCAACCAGCGCTATCTCCGGGAGGACGGAGTGAGCTATGAGGGTAATCGCTATCTCTGCCTTCAAGAGCACACTTCAAACCCGGCATGGACGCCCTCGGTGGCTTTCACCCTGTGGAGCAAGGTGTTGCTGGAGCGTCATGGCTGAACAGTGACGTCATTGTTCTGCTCAATGGCAAGGCGACCCGCACGGATGTTGTCGATCCGAATGCGGGTCGCCTTTATTTGTCTCCTGAAGGCTGTCCATGGCTGACCGGCGGCAGGTGTGTGGGCATGGCGCGGGGTGTGACTTTGGCCCAGTTGTAATCATTGGTAAGCGGGGGGTGCACCTGGGGGCGGCTTGGGAGTAGTCTCGCGGCTCGATCAATGAGCAATGGAAGCTTGCGATGTTTCAAATGAATAACCTGGTTCCGGAAATGCTGGTCACGGACCTGGAGCGCAGCCTGTCTTTCTATCGCGATACCCTCGGCTTCAAGGTGGAGTATCAGCGTCCGGAACACTTCTTTGCTTTTCTCTCTTTCAATGGCGCTCAGTTGATGCTGGAACAGGATGATCAGGAGGAGTCCGCGTGGCGCGTCGGCCCCTTGCAGGCGCCTTTTGGCCGAGGCATGAACTTGTCCATCGAGTGCCCGGACATTCGCCAACTGGCTGCCGCTCTGGCGCATGCCGGTTTCGCCCTGCGCAGGGAGATCCAGGAGTGCTGGTACCGGCATGATGAGTTGCTGCACGGTGAATTGAACCTGCTGGTGCTCGATCCGGACGGCTACTTGCTGCGGTTCACTGAGGATCTGGGGTTCAAGCCAGTGGTCAGCGCCTGACCGCCGAACCCCGGTGCGACGCCTGCATTGCTGAGGCGCCGCGTACCGGGAGGCCGCGGTCGGTTATTTGCCAGAAAAGGGCGATAGTCAGTGCTTGACGATAATCCAGTGGGCGGGAATCTGTTGTAGCCGCAATCCGGTCAGAGCATGCAGGTGTTCTGTGGGAGAAGCTCAAGGCAAACAGGGCACGCGCCGCGCCAGCTGTTGGGCACAGGCAGGGAGCGGGTGCTCATTGGATTCATGGGGTTTCGCGTTTGTCCGGGGCGGTCAGTCCGGCTTGAATGCGTTGATAGATTTCCTCGCGGTGTACCGCGACGTCTTTTGGCGCGTTGATACCGATGCGGACCTGTTGGCCGCTGACGCCAAGAATGGTGATCGTAATGTCGTCACCGATGTTTATGCTTTCACCGACTTTGCGGGTGAGTATCAGCATGATCTTCTCCTTGATGGCTTTGTAGGGCACCAGATTCAAACAGTGCAGAGGTCGGTCTTAGGTATAGATTAGTGCGAAGTTCCACTGAGTGGGTGCCTCTTTCTGACGCGCATACGATCTATTAATTCCCAAGGCGCAACTATACAGAGCCAATAAATATCATTCTTCCTGTTTCGACCTGATTTTGTGACGAGGTCTCTCGTGCCTTGAGTGCTAAAATCGCCGCCTCAGACTTTCTAGGGGTAGGTTGTGCGCACAGTAGCGATGATGATGGCGGCGTTGGCATTGGCCGGTTGCGGCGAAGGCAAGCAAGTCGAGGCGAACAAGAGTGCTTCAGCGGCGGCGCAGGTTCAGCCGGTTCAGGCCTCCACCACGCCGCAATGGGATGTGTGGGTGGGCAGCGAACTGCCCCTGGCGGTAAGTGATCTCACCGGTTGGCTGATCGAGCACGGGATCATGTCCAATGTGGTGACCGTGGAAGGCAAGAAGCGGGTGCTGCTCGGGCCTTTTGCTTCCCAGGCCGAGGCCGAGGCGAAAAAGACTGAAGTGGTCGAGAAACTCGTGAAGGCCAAGAAACGTGACATCGATGTCACGGTCATCGAGCACCAGGCTGCGCAGTAAATCCTCTTCCCGCCACATCGAGAGGCGCCCGTATCCAGGGGGCGCTTCTGGGTCAGCCGCAGCTCTTGAGGTTGACGGCTCCGACAAACTCGTTTCCGCGCCCCATCACGCAAGCCACGCTTTGATTGCGTTGGCGTTCCCAATCCTGCACCGGATAGGTTTTGTTCCAGGCCTCGAAGAGCTGTCGATCCTGCTTCGACAGGCGCAGACCGTATTGCTTGCTCATGTAGAAGTAGGTGCGGGCGATCATGCCGCGAATCGAAGGGCGGGGCATGACCTTCTTGGCCTTGAAGTCCACCTGGGTCAGGCATGAGCCATATTGCCCCGATTGCTCCGGCAGCCAACCGAAACTGAAGTTGCTGCGGTCGCCATTCACTTCGCCAATGCTTGGTACCAGGTTGTGCAAGTCGGCTTCGGCGCGCTGATAAACCGAGTCGGTACGGGTGCAGTTCTTGCGCCCGCCTTGCTGCCAGCATTGGCGCTGATGACCGATTTGCCAGGCCGGCACTATGTGTTCCCATTCGATGCGTTCTGCGCGCTTGGCGTTCTTGCGCGGTACGTAGCCACAAGCGGCGAGGTTTACCCGGTTGCCGTTGTATTTACAGCCGCAGTAGAACTCGGTTGATTGAGGGGCATAGAGTTTCCAGGCAACTTTCTTGGCTTCGCTGAAGGTGCGTGGGGCATCGGCTTGGGCGGTGAAGGTGACGAAAAACAGCAGTACGGCAAAACAGCGGACACTCATCAACTCAGTCTTCCTTCGGTACGACCCAGAAAATTTGCACGCCACCATCGTCGCGATAGGCGAGGGTGACGTTGTCGTTCTCGGCGATTTCCTCCAGGAGCCGTTCCCACTCGTCCTGAGGCTCATCGGCGAGACGGAAAATCAGGGCTGCCTTGGCTTTCTGTGCGGTAGGGGAGTTGATGATTTTCTGGATGCGTACTCCCAGGCGTTCGTAGGAGCTGAGGGGCGTTTGGGTCGTGGCCACGGAACAATCCTTAATAAGCTGTACGTGTATACAGTATTTAACTGTAGGACATTTCGCAACTGCTTAAGATTCAAGAAGTTCCTCTGACCACGCTTTACGCATTTGTCTCGCGGGTGGGGGAGAATTTTTACGGGGGGAGGGTGCGGCGAGGCTGTCAGGGGGGGGGCGGAACCACTCGCCCGGAGGGGGCGAGTGGTTGACGCCTGCTCGACCGGAACCGGTCGAGCGGGGGGCTGTCAGTATTCCCAGAACATGCGTTGCAGTTCTTTACTGTCCTGAGTCTTGGTCAGGGCGACCATGGCCAGGATGCGGGCTTTTTGTGGGTTCAGGTCGTGAGCCACAACCCAGTCGTTCTTGTCGTCAGGCTGTTCGGCGTTGCGCAGTACGAAGCCGCCAGCATTGACGTGGGAAGAGCGAATGATCTGCACGCCATTCTTGCGCAGCTCTTGCAGGGCTGGCACTACGCGGGAGGACACAGAGCCGTTACCGGTACCGGCGTGAATGATGGCTTTGGCGCCGCTTTGCGCCAGGGCCTTGTAGGCAGTGTCGCTGACGTTGCCGTAGCCGTAGGCGATTTCTACGTCAGGCAGGCTCTTGATGTTCTTGATGTCGAACTCCGAATCCATGGTGTGACGCTTGGCAGGCAGGCGGAACCAGTAGGATTTGCCTTCCACTACCATGCCCAGTGGGCCCCATGGGCTCTTGAAGGCTTCGGTCTTGATGTTGATCATCTTGCTGACATCGCGACCGGATTGGATTTCGTCGTTCATGGTAACCAGCACGCCTTTGCCGCGGGCGTTCTTGCTGCCGGCTACGGCTACTGCGTTGTACAGGTTGAGCATGCCGTCAGCCGACATGGCGGTGCCTGGGCGCATGGAGCCGACGACCACGATCGGCTTGTCGGTCTTTTCCACCAGGTTGAGGAAGTAGGCGGTTTCTTCCAGGGTGTCGGTGCCGTGGGTGATGACGATGCCATCGACGTCTTTGCTGTCGGCCAGCTCGGCGACGCGGCGACCCAGTTGCAGCAGGTTCTCGTTGGTGATGCTTTCCGAGGCGATCTGCATGACTTGCTCGCCACGCACGTTAGCCAGTTGGCTCAGCTCGGGGATGCCGGCGATCAGTTGTTCGATGCCGACTTTGGCTGCTTGGTAGGTGGCGCTGTTGGCGGCGCTGGCGCCGGCGCCGGCGATGGTGCCACCGGTGGCGAGGACCACGACGTTGGCGAGTTTCTGTTGGGTTTCAGCCTCTTTGGCCTGCACGGCCGCAGGCAGAAGCAGGAGGAGGGCCAAAGCGCCCGGAACGAAGGTTTTGAAGGCAGATTTCATTATTTTCTCTCTAGTAGTGAGACGGTGCTGATGCAGGTTCATCTAGAAACACCTCGGCCGCAGATCTGTATGCGGCGAGGCAGTGAGGATTGAGCAGGATCTGTACCAGCGCTACCTTGGCCTGATAAGTATTTTAAGTTACTGATTTATATCAATTTTATTTCTATTTTTGATGGCGGCGGAGTGGTGCGCGTCCGGGTTTCCGAACGTTTGCGCGGGTGGGCGTTCGGCAATCCGAAAATGCCCGTCAGTGGTTCGGCACAAGGGGGGAGGGGCCGTCATTAAAGAATGTCGCGGGGCGGTCGATGACCCGACAGGATCTTTTTTTTCAGGAGTTCATATGTCTCTGTCAGTCGGATTTCCTGGCGCAGGAGCGATTTTGATCAATGGCAAATCGCCGGCGACCATTGATGCATTGAGTAAGGCCGCTGCCGAGGAGGCATCCACGGCGCTGGGTACCGATGAGTCGGGCACCCTCCGGGTTGGTTCCAGCAAGCAGGCCGAAAAGTCCGAAGCCGCAGACTCGGGTGGAGATAATCAGAGTATCGTCGTCAAGATGCTGCTCAAGCGCATGCAAGAGTTGCAGGAGCAGCTCAAACAGCAGCAACAGCAACTGGCTGCCGCCCAGGCCGCCGACTATCCGACCCCTGAAGCCAAGCAGACCGTGGTCATGGGGCTTCAAGGGCAGATCGCCCAAACCAACGGGGCCCTGGCAGAGGTATCGGGCAATCTGGTTCGTGAGCTGGCCAAGGACTCCTCCTCCTCCTCAGGCGGCCTGTTAAACACCTCTGCATGACCCTCAGAGCCTGTTCGCCGCTACGGTGCGGACAGGCTTCTCCTCTCGTACAGCTGGGTTTTGCCCGCTGTCTGTGTCCTTTTTCCAGGCTCTGATCGGCGTTGACAAACTCTGGCGAGGTTCGCATAGTTCGTTTTACGCAAACGTTTGCGCGGCCTTTGGATAACGACAATCGTCTATCTTTCCAGGGTGCGGCACCGGCCTCCCATCCATGCCGATGACGGCCTGCTCACCCTGCCGTGCGAACGCTGCTCACAATAATCATAAGATCGGAGTGAATTCATGAAGCTGCCCTTCGCTGGACGTTTACTCGCTGTTGCTGTTCTGGCTGCTGCATCCGCTGCCCTCCCTCTCTCATCGGCCTATGCCGAGACCTCGCAGAAACCCAAGGTCGCCCTGGTCATGAAGTCCCTGGCCAACGAGTTCTTCCTGACCATGGAAGACGGCGCCAAGGCTTATCAGAAAGAGCATTCCGCCGATTTCGACCTGGTGTCCAACGGCATCAAGGACGAAACCGACACCGCCAACCAGATCCGCATCGTCGAGCAGATGATCGTCTCCAAGGTCAATGCCCTGGTGATTGCACCCGCCGACTCCAAGGCCATGGTGCCAGTGATCAAGAAGGCGGTGGATGCCGGGATCACGGTGATCAATATCGACAACCAACTCGATCCCGGTGTGCTGAAAAGCAAGAACATCAGCGTACCTTTCGTAGGTCCGGACAACCGCAAGGGGGCTCGCCTGGTGGGTGAGTACCTGGCCAAGCAACTGAAGGCCGGCGACGAAGTGGGGATCATCGAAGGGGTCTCCACCACCACT
Organism: Pseudomonas sp. 910_21; assembly: GCF_052850735.1. Taxonomy (NCBI): domain Bacteria; kingdom Pseudomonadati; phylum Pseudomonadota; class Gammaproteobacteria; order Pseudomonadales; family Pseudomonadaceae; genus Pseudomonas; species Pseudomonas sp. 910_21. The sequence goes on from NZ_VXCY01000012.1 coordinate 43,109, forward strand.
AACGCACAGCAGCGCACTGCTGGCTTCAAGGACGCAATGGACGCCGCGCAGATCAAGGTGGTCTCTCTGCAATCCGGCGACTGGGAAATCGACGCAGGCAACCGTGTGGCTTCGGCAATGCTCAGTGAATACCCGAATCTCAAGGCATTGCTGGCCGGTAACGACAGCATGGCAGTGGGGGCGGTCTCCGCGGTGCGGGCTGCCGGTAAGGCAGGCAAGGTCCAGGTGGTGGGCTACGACAATATCAACGCCATCAAACCAATGCTCAAGGATGGCCGGGTCCTGGCCACTGCCGACCAGTTCGCTGCCAAGCAGGCGGTGTTCGGCATCGAGACCGCACTGAAGATCCTCAAGGGCGAGAAAGTCGACAGCGGTGCCAACGGCGTGATCGAAACTCCAGTCGAGCTGGTCACCAAGTAGTCCTTCCGGCGGCACAACGGCGCTCGCCCGTTCAGGCGAGCGCATGGAGAGTTTCTTATGTCAGTTTCCGCTGCGAACGCTGTCCTCTCGGTCAGCGGTATCGGCAAGACCTATGCACAACCGGTATTGACCGGCATCGACCTGACGCTGATGCGCGGGGAGGTGCTGGCCCTGACCGGTGAGAACGGCGCCGGCAAGAGCACCTTGTCGAAGATCATCGGTGGCCTGGTCAGCCCCACCACCGGCCACATGCAGTTCAACGGCCAGGACTATCGTCCTGGTAGCCGGACCCAAGCGGAAGAGGCGGGGGTTCGCATGGTCATGCAGGAGCTCAACCTGCTGCCGACCCTGTCGGTGGCCGAGAATCTGTTTCTCGACAACCTGCCCAGCAACGGTGGTTGGATCAGCCGCAAGCAATTGCGCAAAGCGGCAATCGAGGCCATGGCCCAGGTCGGCCTGGACGCTATCGATCCCGACACGCTGGTGGGTGAATTGGGTATCGGTCATCAGCAGATGGTGGAGATCGCCCGAAATCTGATCGGTGATTGTCATGTGCTGATTCTCGATGAGCCGACGGCCATGCTCACTTCCCGTGAGGTGGAGATGCTCTTTGAGCAGATCACCCGCCTGCAGGCCCGGGGCGTGTCCATCATCTATATCTCCCATCGCCTGGAAGAACTGGCCCGCGTAGCCCAGCGCATTGCTGTGTTGCGTGATGGTTGCCTGGTGTGTGTCGAGCCCATGGCCAACTACAACAGCGAACAGCTGGTGAACCTGATGGTGGGGCGCGAGCTGGGCGAACACATTGATCTGGGTGAGCGCAAGATTGGTGCGCCGGCGCTGACGGTGAACAACCTCAGTCGCTCGGACAAGGTTTGTGATGTGTCCTTCGAGGTACGCAGTGGCGAGATCTTCGGTATTTCCGGCCTGATCGGGGCAGGGCGTACCGAGTTGCTGCGGCTTATCTTTGGTGCCGACGTCGCCGACAGCGGCAGCATTGCCCTGGGCACGCCGGCCCGGCCAGTAAGCATTCGCTCCCCGGTGGATGCGGTGGCCAACGGCATTGCGTTGATCACTGAAGATCGCAAGGGCGAAGGGCTGCTGCTGACCCAGTCCATCAGCGCCAATATCGCCTTGGGCAACATGCCGGCGATTTCCAGCGGCGGCCTGGTCAATGCTCAGGACGAAGAGCAACTGGCCCAGCGGCAGATCGATGCCATGCGCATTCGCAGTTCCAGTCCGGCGCAATTGGTGTCCGAATTGTCCGGCGGCAACCAGCAGAAGGTGGTGATCGGCCGCTGGCTGGAGCGCGACTGTTCGGTGTTGCTGTTCGACGAGCCCACTCGCGGTATCGACGTCGGCGCCAAGTTCGATATCTATGGCTTGCTGGGGGAGTTGACCCGCCAGGGCAAGGCCCTGGTAGTGGTGTCCAGCGACTTGCGTGAGTTGATGCTGATCTGCGATCGCATTGGCGTGCTCTCGGCCGGGCGTCTGATCGACACCTTCGAGCGTGACAGCTGGACCCAGGATGAATTGCTTGCCGCCGCCTTTGCCGGCTATCAAAAACGAGATGCGTTGCTCAGCGAAGCGACGCCTAGGAATGCATCATGAAAACTGCACCTGCAAGCGGCAAGCGAGGCGGCCATTACTACGGCCTCGGCACCTACCTGGGTCTGGCGGGGGCGTTGTTGGGGATGATCGTTCTGTTCTCCCTGCTCAGCAGCCACTTCCTTTCCTATGACACCTTCAGCACCCTGGCCAACCAGATTCCCGACCTGATGGTGCTGGCGGTGGGCATGACCTTCGTCCTGATCATCGGTGGTATCGATCTGTCCGTGGGGTCGGTGCTGGCCCTGGCGGCCTCGACGGTCAGCGTGGCAATTCTCGGCTGGGGCTGGAGCGTGGTGCCTGCGGCGTTGCTGGGCATGGCCTGTGCGGCGCTGGCGGGAACCATCACGGGCTCGATCACTGTGGCCTGGCGCATCCCGTCGTTCATCGTTTCCCTGGGGGTGCTGGAAATGGCCAGGGGCGTTGCCTACCAGATGACCGGTTCGCGCACGGCCTATATCGGTGATGCTTTCGCCTGGTTGTCGAATCCAATTGCCTTTGGCATTTCGCCGTCGTTTATCATTGCCCTGCTGATTATTTTCCTGGCCCAGGCGGTGCTGACGCGCACCGTGTTCGGCCGCTACCTGATCGGCATCGGTACCAACGAAGAGGCGGTGCGTCTGGCGGGGATCAATCCCAAACCCTACAAGATCCTGGTGTTCAGCCTGATGGGGTTGTTGGCGGGCATTGCAGCGCTGTTTCAAATTTCTCGCCTGGAAGCGGCAGACCCGAATGCGGGCTCCGGTCTGGAGTTGCAGGTCATCGCCGCGGTGGTGATTGGCGGCACCAGCCTGATGGGCGGACGCGGTTCGGTGATCAGTACCTTCTTCGGCGTCTTGATTATTTCCGTGCTGGCTGCAGGCCTGGCGCAAATCGGCGCATCAGAACCGACCAAGCGCATCATCACCGGTGCGGTCATTGTGATTGCCGTGGTGCTGGATACCTATCGCAGCCAGCGCGCCAATCGGCGGGTTTGATTCATGGCAACAATCAAGGATGTGGCGGCGCTGGCGGGGATTTCCTACACCACGGTGTCCCATGTACTGAACAAGACGCGGCCGGTCAGTGAAGAAGTGCGGGTCAAGGTCGAGGCGGCGATCAAGCGCCTCGACTATGTACCCAGTGCAGTGGCTCGTTCACTCAAGGCCAAGACCACCGCGACCATCGGCCTGCTGGTGCCCAACAGTCTCAACCCTTACTTCGCCGAACTGGCACGAGGGATCGAGGACTACTGCGAGCGCAACGGTTACTGCGTGATCCTCTGCAACTCCGACGATAACCCGGACAAGCAGCGCAACTATCTGCGGGTGCTTCTGGAAAAGCGCATTGATGGACTGATCGTGACATCCGCTGGTGGCGACAGTGGCCTGGCTCAGGGCCTGGCCGGGGTGCGCACGCCGATGGTGATTGTCGACCGCGGGCTGGAAGGGGTGGACGCCGATCTGGTGCGTATCGACCACCATTACGGTGCCTACCTGGCGACCCGGCACCTTCTGGAGCTAGGTCACCGGGACATCGCCTGCATCGGCGGCCCGGCCAACACCAGTGTGGCGCAAATGCGCCTGGCGGGGTTTCGCCAGGCATTGCAGGAGGCCGGTGTCGAGGTGCCGGCAGGGCGCATCCTGGAAAGTGACTTCAGTAGCACCGGTGGTTATCGCGCTGCGGCGCAGTTGCTTGAGGGGCGCCGGCCAAGCGCAATTTTCGCCGCCAACGACATGATGGGCATCGGTGTGTTGCGGGCTGCGGCGGAGCGCAATATCCGTGTGCCCAGTGAACTCTCGGTGATTGGCTTCGACGACATCCTCATGAGCCGTTATGTCTACCCGGCGCTGACCACGGTGGGTCAGTCGATCCTGCAACTGGGTGAAACCGCGGCAGAGTTGCTGCTGCGCCGTATTGCCTCGCGGGATTTGCCGGTCGACCAGCGCATCGTTACGCCGAATATTGTCTTGCGGGAATCGACTGCGCCGCTCAGCAGCGCATTTGCCGAGTTCCGCTGAATCCAAACGATTGAGTATCGATGTATGCCAGCAAAAGTAGTGGTAGTGGGAAGCCTCAATATGGACCTGGTGACCCGGGCCGAGCGCCTGCCGCGAGGGGGCGAGACGCTGATTGGCAAATCCTTTGCCACGGTATCCGGTGGCAAGGGGGCCAATCAGGCAGTGGCGGCGGCCAGGCTGGGGGCGCAGGTGTCGATGGTCGGCTGTGTCGGCGATGACGCCTATGGCGAGCAATTGCGCAGTGCCTTGCTCGCCGAGCAGATCGATTGCCAGGCGGTGAGCGTGGTGGAGGGTTCCAGCGGCGTCGCTCTGATCGTGGTGGATGACAGTAGCCAGAATGCAATTGTCATCGTCGCCGGTGGCAACGGCCTGCTCAGCCCCGAGAAGGTTGCGGGGTTCGATCGGGTGTTGCAGGAGGCCGACGTGATCATCTGTCAGTTGGAGGTGCCCTTGGCAACGGTGGGGTACACCCTCAAGCGCGGGCGTGAACTGGGCAAGACGGTGATTCTCAATCCGGCGCCGGCCAGTGGCCCGCTGCCGGCGCAGTGGTACGGCTCGATCGACTACCTGATCCCCAATGAAAGCGAGGCGTCCGCGCTCAGTGGCGTGGCGGTGGACTCCCTGGCGAGTGCCGAGACTGCGGCAGGTCGCTTGATCGCCGCTGGAGCCGGTAAGGTCATCATCACCCTGGGGGCGCAAGGTTCGCTGTTTGCCAATGGCCGCAGTTTCGAGCATTTTCCGGTGCCTAAGGTCAAGGCCATCGACACCACGGCAGCGGGGGATACCTTCGTCGGTGGTTTTGCCGCCGCCCTGGCTGCCGGCAAGAGTGAGGCCGAGGCGATTCGCTTTGGTCAGGTCGCCGCAGCGCTGTCGGTGACTCGTGCCGGTGCACAACCTTCCATTCCCACGCTGTCCGACGTTCAGGCCTTTGTCCCTTCATGAAAAAGACACCTTTGCTCAATATTGCCCTGTCACGCTTGATTGCCTCTTTGGGCCACGGTGACATCGTGGTGATTGGTGATGCCGGCCTGCCTGTGCCTCCTGGCGTCGAGTTGATCGATTTGGCCCTGACTCACGGCGTTCCCGATTTTCTCGGCACCCTCAAGGTAGTGCTCAGCGAGATGCAGGTGGAGAGTCATGTGCTGGCCGAGGAGATTCTGCTCAAGCGGCCGCAGCCCTTGTTGGGGCTGGACGTGCTGAACCTCGGTGGCGAACTGGGGACCCGGAGATTGATGAGTCACGAAGATTTCAAGGTGCTCAGTCGTCAGGCTCGTGCGGTGATTCGCACGGGAGAGTGCCAGCCGTATTGCAACATCGCCCTGGTTGCCGGGGTGACCTTCTAGGCCGCTGTCCGGCTTTTCCTTATCTTGCACAAGGAGTGCGCCATGCACCGCTATGCTCTGCTGTTTCAACACTGGTTCCGGAGTCTGCTGCTCTTGTCTCTACTCACTGCTACCGGCGCTCAGGCGGCGGAAAAAATCGATCTGATCATCGACACCGATCCGGGGGCCGACGATGTGGTGGCTCTGTTGTTCGCCCTGGCCTCACCCGAGGAGTTGCATATTCGTGCCTTGACCACGGTGGCGGGCAACGTGCGCCTGGACAAGACCTCGCGGAATGCTCGTCTGGCCCGTGAGTGGGCTGGTCGCGATGAAGTCCCGGTCTACGCCGGGGCGCCAAAACCGCTGCTGCGTACGCCAATCTATGCCGAGAATATCCACGGCAAGGAAGGCATTTCCGGGGTAACTGTGCATGAGCCCAAGGCGCCACTGGCCAAAGGTAATGCGATCAACTATCTGATCGATACGTTGCGGGCGGCCAAGCCCCACAGCATCACCATCGCCATGTTGGGTCCGCAGACCAACCTGGCACTGGCATTGATCCAGGCGCCGGATATTACCCAGGGCATCAAGGAAGTGGTGGTCATGGGGGGGGCGCACTTCAATGGCGGCAATATCACCCCGGTGGCGGAGTTCAACCTGTTCGCCGATCCTCAAGCGGCCGAAGTGGTGCTCAAGAGTGGCGTCAAGCTGACCTACCTGCCACTGGACGTGACCCACAAGGTGCTGACCAGCGAGGCGCGACTGCAGAAGATCGCCGCCTTGAACAACAATGCCAGCAAGGTGGTAGGGGATATCCTCAATGAGTACGTCAAGGGCGACATGGAGCACTACGGTATTCCTGGTGGCCCGGTGCATGACGCGACGGTGATCGCTTATCTGCTAAAGCCTGAGCTGTTCAGCGGACGTCAGGCCAGCATGGTTGTCGACAGTCGTGAAGGGCCGACGTTCGGCCAGACCATCGTTGACTGGTACGACGGTCTGAAGCAGGAAAAGAACGTGTTCTGGGTTGAGAGCGGTGATGCTCAGGGCTTCTTCGACTTGCTCACCGAGCGTCTGGCTCGCCTCAAGTAAGCAGAGCCCCCGCAGGCTCCTGCCTGCGGGGTTCTATTCTCGTTCCGGGTCCTGTGCGCCCGGGTGATCGGCCGGGTACTTCTCGAAAACCTGCTCGATGAACGCTCGGGCGGACTGGGTTCCCAGTTCCTTGACCAGCAGGTCTATGCCAATGATCGCCAACTCTTCCGGGCTCCCTGGGCTATAGGAGCACTGGCCCTGTGGCCATTTGGCTTTGATGTCGGCGTCGATACTCACGGTGGCCATGAAAGTCTCACGAATTCGGATAAGGCGGGCACCAGGGCTGGGCCTGGGCGGGTGTTTGCTGCGTCGCAGAGTTAACCATGTTGCCGGACGTTTGGCACTCCGACTTAGGCATCAAGCGGGGGGCTATGCGACACTGGCGCTTTTCCTGCGCTCAAGGAAGCTTTTGTGCAAATCGATTTGAATCAGCCTGATGCCCTGACTCTGGAGGCGGTGCGCCAGCTTCTGGCGTCGGCCAGTGACAACGTTCATACCCAGTTGCGTGTCACCAAGACCGGGATTGCTTACATCTCTTCGGGAGTTGTGGGAGGTGTCGAGATCGAGGGTTTGTTGTTTCGCCTGGAAACCTGGGCCGCTGGGTCCGGCTATGTCGGAAACGTGGCGGCCAGCGATGAGGTCTGGGTAATGCAGATATTCAATGCGCTGAAGCAGAACTGGCCGAAGCCGGCGTTCGACTACATCGATGTCTATTGATTCTTGTTCATATTCAGTGACGATTGTCCTGTGAATATGTCGCAATGCCTGAGGCAGACTTATCCGCTGTCCGTGGCATAGGGCAAAAGGCCATTTTGTTTTGAAACCAAAAGGCTAATCGGCTGTCGCACGATCTCTGCTTAATTTTGAAAAGGAGGCTTCATGCCTTGGAAGCTCGCTTCATTCGGAACCTTGTTGGCCGCTGTTGTACTCAGTGGATGCAGCGCCACCGGGTCGACAAAGGAACCTGTGGCCTCTGAGTCCGGGCACACTCGTTGTGAAGCAACAGCTGCCGAATTTGCCGTCGGCAAGAAGGCTTCTCCCGAGCTGTTGGAGCAGGCCCGTACTCGCGCAGGAGCGCAATATGCGCGTTTCCTCAAGCCTAATGACATGATTACTCTGGAGTACCGCTCCGACCGCCTGAACCTCAATACCGATGCTGGTCTGGTGGTTACTCGGGTCAACTGTGGTTGAGGCTTAGTTTTTTTTCCCGCCCATAAAAAACCCCGTCACATGGACGGGGTTTTTTTAGCTCGCTGAGAACTTACTCAGGGCGAACTTGTGCAGCTTGCATACCCTTTTGGCCTTTCTCAGCCACGAAGGAAACGGTTTGGCCTTCTTTCAGGCTTTTGAAACCGTCGCTTTCAATAGCTTTGAAGTGTACGAACAGGTCGTCACCGCCACCTTGAGGAGTGATGAAGCCGAAGCCTTTTTCATCGTTGAACCATTTTACGGTGCCGGTTTGGCGATTAGACATGGTGTATCTCCAAGAAACATATATTTTCAGTAGTGCTGTGCTGCTCAGGCCAACTGGGCACACCGAGCTATCATAGTCGAAATGTTCGGCTTGGGAGCCCCCTGTAGGTGCTCTTTGCCCGATGTGTCCGTGTATTTTACCGTTCGAGTTGGCTGCAGGCCCCGGTTTAAGGGGCTTTCACGGAAAACAAACGGTGATAAAAAAACCCGTAAAAGCTGCGTAAATTGTGAAAAAAACCGCGTTTCAGGCCTCCTGACAGGCGTTGGCACAGACTGTTTCGAGCCTTGTCAGGTTATTTGACCACTCGGCAAGCAGCGATGGCGTCCAGAGCTCGGGTTCTCAGCTCAGCACTAGGCTGCTTGGATTTGCTCATCAGCTCCTTGATTTCCTCGGTGGTGAATTTTTCATTCAGCTTGTCTGCACCGCAGGCGCAATGTTTCTCGGCGCTTTTGGCGTCGATGCTTTGGCTGGCTGCTGCAGTGCAGTCCTTCATATAGTCGGCACGAGCTCCGGCAGGCCATGCAGCTTGTGCGCTCAAGGGCAGGAGCAGGGCGAGTGGGGTGGCAAGGGCAAATAATTGGGTAAGGCGCATGAGTCGAGTTCTCCTGAGGTCGATAGCAAGGACGACGATTCTCCGGGTATTTGAGGTTCGGCGTACATCGCAAGTTCACTTTCCTCAATAAAAGACTGGAAAGTATCTTTTGGGAAACTTGCTGCGCGGTGATTGCGATTTATCTGTGCTAGCATGCCCGGCTTGGGTGTTTTCAAGCTTTGGGTGTTTCATTTCTCCCTCGCGGTCTATGCCTCATTAATTTTGATTTGAACCCCAGTCACTCTGGTTCGGTTTATCGGTTGGCCGCAAGGCTCTTGCCACTGTGAGGCAGGCGTTTGTTACAGAACGGCCGGACTGAATCGCGTACTGGCTCATCCCAACCCACGTGACCTTTGGTAGGGGTCACCACTAGGAGAGGAGGCGCCATGCCCACTATTACTCTTCCCGACGGCAGTCAACGTTCATTCGATCATGCGGTTTCCGTAGCTGAGGTCGCTGCATCCATTGGCGCAGGTTTGGCTAAAGCCACCCTGGCCGGCAAGGTCAATGGCAAGCTGGTCGACGCCTGCGATGTGATTGACGGCGACGCAACCCTGCAAATCATCACGCCAAAGGACGAAGAGGGGCTTGAGATCATTCGCCACTCTTGCGCTCACCTGGTAGGGCATGCGGTCAAGCAGCTGTATCCGACCGCCAAGATGGTCATCGGCCCGGTCATCGATGAAGGTTTCTATTACGACATCGCTTATGAGCGTCCCTTCACGCCCGAAGACATGGCCGCTATCGAGCAGCGCATGCAGCAGCTGATCGAGAAAGACTACGACGTTATCAAGAAGGTCACTCCGCGAGCCGAAGTGATTGATGTGTTCAAGTCTCGTGGCGAGGACTACAAGTTGCGCCTGGTGGAGGACATGCCGAATGAACAGGCAATGGGCCTCTACTATCACGAAGAATATGTCGACATGTGCCGCGGTCCGCACGTGCCGAACACGCGTTTCCTGAAGTCGTTCAAACTGACTAAGCTGTCGGGTGCCTACTGGCGCGGCGATGCCAAGAACGAGCAGTTGCAGCGGGTTTACGGTACTGCCTGGGCGGATAAGAAGCAGCTCGCTGCCTATATCCAGCGTATCGAAGAGGCTGAAAAGCGCGACCATCGCAAGATCGGCAAACGTTTGGGGCTGTTCCATACCCAGGAAGAAGCGCCGGGCATGGTGTTCTGGCATCCCAATGGTTGGACCCTGTACCAGGTGCTTGAGCAGTACATGCGCAAAGTGCAGCGTGAAAACGGCTATCTGGAGATCAAGACTCCGCAAGTGGTCGATCGCAGCCTTTGGGAAAAGTCCGGGCATTGGGCCAACTATTCCGAGAACATGTTCACCACCGAATCGGAAAGTCGCGACTACGCGATCAAGCCCATGAACTGCCCGTGCCACGTGCAGGTGTTCAATCAGGGCCTGAAGAGCTACCGCGAGCTGCCGATGCGACTTGCCGAATTCGGTGCTTGCCACCGTAACGAGCCTTCGGGAGCGCTGCACGGCATCATGCGTGTGCGTGGTTTTACTCAGGACGATGCTCACATCTTCTGTACTGAAGATCAGATGCAGGCCGAGTCCGCTGCGTTCATCAAGCTGACTATGGATGTCTATGCCGACTTCGGCTTCAAGGACATCGAGATGAAGCTTTCCACTCGCCCTGAAAAGCGCGTGGGTTCCGATGAGTTGTGGGACCGTGCGGAAAATGCGCTGGCTGCGGCTTTGGATAGTGCCGGGTTGCCGTATGATCTGCAGCCGGGTGAGGGAGCGTTCTATGGTCCGAAGATCGAGTTCTCGTTGAAAGACTGCCTGGGCCGTGTATGGCAGTGTGGTACCTTGCAGTTGGACTTCAACCTGCCGATCCGCCTGGGTGCTGAATACGTATCCGAAGACAACAGCCGTAAGCATCCGGTGATGTTGCACCGGGCGATTCTCGGCTCATTCGAGCGTTTTGTCGGGATTCTGATCGAGCATTACGAGGGTGCGTTCCCTGCGTGGCTGGCTCCGACTCAGGCCGTGGTGATGAATATCACTGATAAACAGGCAGATTTTGCCCTTGAAGTAGAAAAAACACTCAATCAAAGCGGATTTCGTGCCAAGTCCGACTTGAGAAATGAAAAGATCGGCTTTAAAATCCGCGAGCATACTTTGCTCAAGGTTCCCTATCTCTTGGTTATTGGAGATCGGGAGGTCGAGATGCAGACTGTCGCTGTGCGTACCCGTGAAGGTGAAGACCTGGGCTCGATGCCTGTGGACCAATTCTCGGCGTTCCTCGCACAAGCGGTTTCCCGGCGTGGTCGCCAAGATTCGGAGTAATTATTATTAAGCGTGATATGAGACAAGATAAACGAGCTGCACCGAAAGCCCCGATCAACGAGAATATCTCGGCACGCGAGGTTCGGTTAATTGGCGCTGACGGCGAGCAGATTGGCATCGTCTCGATTGATGAAGCGCTTCGTATAGCTGAAGAAGCCAAGCTGGATCTGGTGGAAATTTCCGCCGACGCAGTCCCACCTGTTTGCCGGGTGATGGATTACGGCAAATCGATCTTCGAAAAGAAGAAACAGATTGCTGCTGCGAAGAAGAACCAGAAGCAGATTCAGGTTAAAGAAATCAAGTTTCGTCCAGGGACGGAGGAAGGGGATTACCAGGTAAAACTGCGCAACCTGGTACGTTTCCTGAGTGACGGGGACAGGGCCAAGGTATCCTTGCGATTCCGCGGCCGTGAGATGGCCCACCAGGAGCTGGGGATGGAACTCCTCAAGCGGGTTGAAGCTGACCTGCAAGAGTACGGTTCGGTCGAACAGCATCCTAAGATGGAAGGACGCCAGCTGATCATGGTCATCGCCCCGAAAAAGAAGAAGTAATCAACAGGGCACGGCAGGCCTTCTGATTATGTTTATCAACTGAATGCGGAGTATCCGAACATGCCAAAGATGAAAACCAAAAGTGGTGCTGCTAAGCGGTTTCTGAAAACTGCTAACGGTATCAAGCACAAGCACGCTTTCAAGAGCCACATCCTGACCAAAATGTCGACCAAGCGTAAGCGTCAACTGCGCGGTAGCAGCTTGCTGCATCCGTCTGACGTGGCAAAAGTCGAGCGCATGCTGCGCCTTCGTTAATTTTTGGATCAAGAATAGAGGAAGTAACTCATGGCTCGTGTAAAGCGTGGCGTCATTGCCCGTAAACGTCACAAAAAAATTCTGAAACTTGCTAAAGGCTACTACGGTGCACGCTCGCGCGTATTCCGTGTTGCCAAGCAAGCGGTAATCAAGGCAGGCCAATACGCCTACCGTGACCGTCGTCAGAAAAAGCGTCAGTTCCGCGCTCTGTGGATCGCTCGTATCAACGCTGGTGCTCGTATTAACGGTCTGTCTTACAGCCGTCTGATCGCTGGCCTGAAAAAGGCTTCCATCGAGATCGACCGTAAGGTTCTGGCTGATCTGGCAGTGAACGAAAAAGCGGCGTTTGCTGCGATTGTCGAGAAAGCTAAAGCCACCTTGGCTTAAGTACCCCCGACAGTCATCCGGGCTCACCTTTCGTGGGCTCTGGTGTTAAACGTCATAAATAGGGGAAGAGCCTTCAAGCTCTTCCCCTATTTTGTATCTGGAGTCTGTACATGGAAAACCTGGATGCGCTGGTTTCTCAAGCACTTGAGGCCGTGCAACACGCTGAAGACATCAATGCCCTGGAACAGATCCGGGTTCACTTCCTTGGCAAGAAGGGCGAACTGACTCAGGTGATGAAGACCCTGGGCAACCTGCCTGCCGAAGAGCGTCCGCAAGTCGGAGCGCTGATCAACGTTGCCAAGGAGCGTGTAACAGAGGTTCTCAATGCGCGCAAAGCGGCTTTCGAGGAGGCGGAACTCAGCGCCAAACTCGCTGCCGAGTGCATTGACGTAACTCTGCCGGGCCGTGGCCAGACCTCTGGCGGTCTGCACCCGATTACGCGGACCCTGGAACGTATTGAGCAGTTCTTTACTCACATTGGCTACGGCATCGCCGAAGGCCCTGAGGTCGAAGACGACTATCACAACTTCGAGGCGCTCAACATCCCAGGCCATCACCCGGCCCGGTCGATGCATGACACCTTCTATTTCAATGCGAACATGCTGTTGCGCACCCATACCTCGCCGGTACAGGTCCGCACCATGGAATCGCAGCAGCCGCCGATTCGCATCGTCTGCCCAGGCCGTGTCTATCGTAGCGACTCCGATATCACCCACTCGCCGATGTTCCATCAGGTCGAAGGCCTGCTGGTGGATCGCGACATCAATTTTGCCGACCTGAAAGGCACCATTGAAGAGTTCCTGCGGGTGTTCTTTGAAAAAGAACTGGCCGTGCGTTTCCGTCCTTCGTACTTCCCGTTCACCGAGCCATCCGCTGAAGTTGATATGGAGTGCGTGATGTGCAGCGGTAAAGGTTGCCGCGTCTGCAAACAGACCGGTTGGCTGGAAGTCATGGGTTGCGGCATGGTTCACCCAAATGTGCTGCGTATGTCCGGGATCGATCCGGAAGAGTTCCAGGGCTTTGCCTTCGGCATGGGCGCCGAGCGTTTGGCCATGCTGCGTTACGGTGTCAATGACTTGCGCCTGTTCTTCGACAACGACTTGCGGTTCCTTGCGCAATTTCGCTAGTCGCGCGTCCGTAACGAATCTATTAGGAGAGCAGGATGAAATTCAGTGAACAATGGCTGCGTGGCTGGGTTAGCCCGCAGGTGAGTCGTGACGAGCTGGTTGCTCGTCTGTCGATGGCCGGTCTTGAGGTTGACAGCGTAACGCCAGCCGCCGGTGATTTCAGTGGTGTAGTGGTGGGCGAAGTGCTCGGCACCGAGCAGCACCCAGATGCCGACAAGCTGCGCGTATGCCAGGTCAGCAACGGCGCAGAGACCTTCCAGGTGGTCTGCGGTGCACCTAACGTGCGTCCAGGCTTGAAGATCCCATTCGCGATGATTGGTGCCGAGCTGCCGGGCGATTTCAAGATCAAGAAAGCCAAGCTGCGTGGCGTTGAATCCAACGGCATGCTGTGTTCCCAGGCCGAACTGCAGATTGGCGAAGGCAGTGATGGTCTGATGGAGCTTCCGGCCGATGCTCCAGTGGGGGAGGACGTTCGCGTCTATCTGAACCTGGACGATGCCAGTATTGAGGTCGATCTGACGCCAAACCGTGGTGACTGCCTTTCGCTTGCTGGTCTGGCCCGTGAGGTCGGTGCGCTCTATGCCGCTAAAGTGCAGCGCCCTGAAGTGAAAGTGGTTGCCGCAGTGCACGACGAAGTACGCCCTGTGGAAGTACTGGCTCCGACGGCCTGCCCGCGCTATCTGGGTCGGGTTATTCGCAATGTCGATTTGTCCAAGCCGACCCCTCTGTGGATGGTTGAACGCTTGCGTCGTGCCGACGTGCGCAGTATCGATGCCGCAGTGGATATCACCAACTATGTGATGCTCGAACTGGGCCAGCCGCTGCATGCTTTCGATCTCGCCGAAATCAACGGCGGTATTCGGGTGCGCATGGCTGAAGAGGGCGAGAAGCTGGTACTGCTCGACGGCCAGGAAGTTACCCTGCGTAGCGATACCCTGGTGATTGCAGACCACACCCGTGCTCTGGCAATCGCTGGTGTTATGGGCGGTGAGCACAGTGGTGTTACCGCAAACACTCGCGATGTGTTTTTGGAAAGCGCCTTCTTCGACCAGATTTCGGTGGCTGGCAAAGCCCGTTCCTATGGCCTGCATACCGATGCTTCTCATCGCTATGAGCGTGGTGTGGACTGGCAGTTGGCTCGCGAGGCCATGGAGCGTGCAACTGGCTTGTTGCTTGAGATCACTGGCGGTGAAGCTGGTCCGATCATCGAAGCGGTCAGCGAGCAGCACTTGCCATCTGTTGCACCTGTAACGCTGCGCGCTGAACGCATCACTCAGATGCTGGGCTTGGAAATCGATGGCTCCGAGGTCGAGCGTCTGCTCACCGCGTTGGGCCTGGCAGTCACTGCCAATGGTGCAGGCCAATGGCGCGTTGAAGTGCCAAGCCACCGTTTCGATATCAGCCTTGAAGTCGACTTGATCGAAGAGTTGGCGCGTCTCTACGGCTATAACCGCTTGCCGGTTCGTTATCCGCAGGCTCGTCTGGCTCCTCAGGCCAAGGCGGAAGCACAAGGTGATCTGCCTGCCCTGCGGCGCCTGCTGGTAGCCCGTGGGTATCAGGAAGCAATCACTTATAGCTTCATCGATCCGAAACTGTTTGAGCAGTTCAATCCAGGTGTTGAACCGTTGCTGTTGGCCAACCCGATTTCGGCTGACATGGCGGCCATGCGCTCCTCCTTGTGGCCAGGCCTGGTCAAGGCACTTCAGCACAATCTGAATCGTCAGCAGGATCGCGTCCGCATGTTCGAAAGCGGCTTGCGTTTTGTCGGTCAACTGGAAGGCTTGAAGCAGCAGCCAATGTTGGCTGGCGTCGTTTGCGGCAGTCGCTTGCCTGAAGGTTGGGCGCAAGGTCGCGACGGTGTGGACTTCTTTGACGTCAAGGCGGATGTCGAGGCAGTGCTGGGCCTTGCTGGCGCACTGGATGAATTCACTTTTGCTCCGGGCAAGCATCCTGCGCTGCATCCTGGCCAGACTGCACGTATCGAGCGTGATGGTCGTGAGGTCGGTTACCTGGGGGCTATTCATCCGGAATTGGCAAAAAATCTCGGCTTGGATCGTCCGGTCTACGTGTTTGAGCTGGTTCTGGGTGAGGTGGCTCAAGGTCGTCTTCCGAAGTTCCACGAGCTTTCGCGTTTCCCAGAAGTGCGCCGTGACCTGGCGTTGCTGGCGGATCGTGACGTTGCGGCGAGCGCCGTTCTGGACGTAATTCGTGAAAATGCAGGCGAATGGCTGACAGACCTCAGGCTCTTTGACGTCTATCAGGGTAAAGGCATTGATCCGCATAGAAAAAGCCTTGCCGTCGGCTTGACCTGGCAGCATCCATCGCGCACTCTTAATGACGATGAGGTGAATTCCACGACACAAAACATCCTCACCTCGCTCGAACAAAGGTTGAACGCCACGTTAAGGAAGTGACGTATGGGGGCTCTGACGAAAGCTGAAATGGCCGAACGTCTCTACGAAGAGCTAGGCCTGAATAAACGCGAGGCCAAGGAATTGGTCGAGCTATTCTTTGAAGAAATCAGGCACGCTCTCGAAGACAACGAACAGGTCAAATTGTCCGGTTTCGGTAACTTCGACCTTCGGGATAAACGCCAGCGTCCTGGCCGCAACCCGAAAACGGGTGAAGAAATCCCGATCACGGCTCGCCGTGTGGTCACCTTTCGTCCAGGGCAGAAGTTGAAGGCCCGAGTTGAGGCTTATGCTGGAACCAAGTCATAACGACGAGCTCCCGGTCATTCCGGGTAAACGCTACTTCACCATCGGTGAAGTCAGCGAGCTCTGTGCGGTCAAACCGCATGTGCTGCGTTATTGGGAGCAAGAGTTTCCTCAACTCAACCCCGTCAAACGCCGCGGAAATCGCCGGTATTATCAGCGCCAGGACGTGTTGATGATCCGGCAGATCCGCGCGTTGCTTTATGACCAGGGGTTTACCATCGGCGGAGCGCGTTTGCGCCTTTCCGGCGATGAGGCCAAAGATGACACCACCCAGTACAAGCAACTGATCCGTCAGATGATCTCTGAGCTGGAAGATGTGCTTGTGGTGCTCAAGAAGTAATTCATCGTATTAAATACTTCCACTTTTCAAAAGCTTGCGGTATATTCCTCAACGTTTCCTGAGAAGTGAAACAGGTTTCACGCCTAGTCGGGGCGTAGCGCAGTCCGGTAGCGCACTAGCATGGGGTGCTAGGGGTCGAGTGTTCGAATCACTCCGTCCCGACCATATTTTCTGATGAAAATCAGACACTTAAGCCGATCATCTAGATCGGCTTTTTTGTGTCTGCGCAAAACCCGCGCAAAACTAACCGATAATTTCGCTGATATTTAGGTCTGGAACTGCTTCTGACCAGACAATTTCTGCGTGGTCTTTCTGGTAGTTTTTGGTCATGGCCTCGCTGGCGTGGCCGGCGATCTTCTGACCGTCCTTTCCGGCTTTCTGATACAGGTGCAGCGACAGCGCCCGCACTTCGTGGAAGCCCGGCATTTCCTCCTCTTTCCACCCCTTGTAACAACCCGCCGCCTCCCGAGCCTCTTTGAAGGCCTGCGTCAAATACCGTTCCTCGACCTGCGTCCAGTGGTCCTTCGTTTGCGACTGTTTCTGCTTCTTGCGGTCTGGTCGGCGATGGATCAGGTAAGGCGAGACGATGTCATGCCTCCTGAGGCGAAGATGGATCCTGCTGGGGAGGCATAACCATCTTTCTGGATGGAGTCAGAAGGGGGGCAAATAGGGTACAAAATACTGGTTGTATATACAGTTTTTTGCTGGGATAGTCATTCCACTCCTCGGGTGTATAAGAAGCGAAAACCAGCGTGTCGTTGGTGCATACCTTCCTCGACTCGTGTGAAGGCCTTGAGCTTCGAGTAATCGCCAAGAGCGGCTATATGCGGCATCGGCCGTGATCACTGAAAACTCAAGGAAATCCACACATGCAACCAGTTAAGATCGGTGAAAAATTCTATCAATCGAAAGGCTATATAGAAGCCTATGTCACTGTTGTTGATGCCTCACAAAACACCGCAGGGGTAACTATTCGAACTTGCTCCGTGAATGGCGGAACCCTCTTCACAGGTACGGTAAAGCCCACCAAGCCCAGTGGGTACCTCCAGTATCACGCGTTCTATGTGGGTAAGCTCGAAGCGTGGTCGACTATTCCGTATGAGGTGTTTGTGCCGGCTGGCCAAGGTGTGTACTGGTCGCCAGAAAACGACAGGGCGTCGATTATGATGACCTACGACATGCAGCCCTAAGTAGCCATTTGTGCACGGAACCAAATGAGCTAGTTAGCGGATGCGCTGAATCGAAGAGCCTCGGCATACGCTGAGGCTTTTTCGTTTTTGACTATGCCTGAGCCAACACTGGCCCTTTCTTTGATCATGCCCAAGGAGTCGAGCGCATGGAGTTTCTGTATCGCCTCTTCGAGAGGCTTGATACCTGGTTTACCGCGGGATGGGTTGGTGCGTTCGGCACGTCTTCATGGTCACGTATTGGCAGCGGGTGAAGGTCTGGCTGTGTCGGACATTGAACTGCGAGCACTGCCTGCGCAGTGACAAGGCGCCGGGCGGCATTGAGCGACGGAGGAAGTAGCCCGCGCCACGTTTTCGAATGCGCCAAGTCGTGGTGTGCAATGAGGTTGTTATGAGTATCAAGAAGACGCTGATCCAACTCAATGACATCACGCTCACCTTGTTGGCAGATGATCTGAAGGCTGCGTTCATTGCCAAGTACGGCGATGCTCCCGCAGAGGTGCTGGGTGAGGGCGTGATTCTTCTCCTGCCACTACCCACAGGAGGGCGTGAAGTTTACTTTTGCTCAGCCACTGGAAGGGCACAACACGTGAGCAATGTAACCCGCCTGCGCCACGCGCTACCGATGCGCCAGGACATCAACAAAGCCTTGAATAATTTGGATGGCGCCATTGCCAAGGCAATAGGCGCCGCCAAGACTACCGGTCTCCCTCAGGGGGTTATCGTCGTGGTGCTGCATGGGCAAGCCCACTCGCAAACCGCGATCATGGTGACTTGAATGAGCTTTAGGGGGCTGCGACGTCAGAATCGCTTAAGGTGAATCCGGGCCGTCTAAATGCTATCAACGTGACGCGCTTTCCAGGGCATGCGCTGAAACCAGGACTGCGGAACCGGGTGCACGATGGCCCGCAGCGCCCTGGCGTAATCCATCACCAGGCCTGGGGTCCAGGCCATGGTCAGCGCACGTCGGCGTACCTGCGCCGCAATCCAGAGTTCAGGCATGAACAGGGTCCGCAAACAGCCTCGCCAGCGCTCGCTGCGAAACGCAAGCACGCCGTCGAGGGACGCCTCAAGCGCATAAGCGACTGAGCTTGAACAGTTGCGGTAGGTCAGGTTGTAGCGGTTATCGAGGCTGTAGTTCATCCAGAAATGCTCAAGGGCACCGCTGTTGTAGTAATGGAACACTATCTTACGGTCCGATTCGCACCAATCTGCCGCCTCTTTCTCATAGTCAGGCTGGAAAGTACCCGGCACATCATTGTCCTTGGTCGCTTTGAGTATGCGGAAAAACTCCGAGGGCGAGCGGTCGATATCCGCGGCGGGGTACAGGCTGATATAGATCGAGGGTTGCAACTCCAGGGCTGCGTGCCCGGTGGAAATAACCCCCTGGCTGTCCACTGCGGCGATATAACGATTGATGACCGGTCGCGGCACCGGCGTATTTTCCGCCGTGCCTTCCGGCGTCCAGATATGCACCACCAACGGTTCATGAGTTGGCGGGCTGATAGACACCTGAGCAAGTTGCGGTTTGACTGCCGACTTTTTTGTGACGTTGAGCGCAGGCGCAGTAGGCGTCAGCAACTCAAAGGAGGACGTCCCACGCACCAGTAAGCTGGCGCGCCTGGCCACGCGCAGGGTACTGATAGCGCTGACGATCATCAATGACCCGATGAAAAACGAGACGGTTGACTGGTAACCGACGGGATAGGGCGTGAACAGCAACAGGGCGAAGATCACCTTGGCAGTGCCAGTGACGACTGACAGGCGCCAATGAGGGTACCGGACGACAAACGCGGACGTGATGACCAGCAAACCGAAGATGAAATAGGAGAAGCCGAAAATAATCGCCAGTAACAGGTTGCTGTAGGTCTTGTTGGCCAGAATCAACAGGGACACGAAGAAACACACGCCGCCCTTGAAAAACAGCACGGCCTTTTGCGCACCGATTCCGCTCGAGGCGACACTCAGCGTGACCAGGCTTTCCAGCAACAGCAGGATGCCGAACGCCTTCATCGGGAAATACAACACCCCGTCCATGCCGTCGATCAGCACACCCACGCCAATCAAGCCCCACAGCAAACCGATGCAGCCAATCACTTTGGCTTTGGAGCGGACGAACTCTGCGCCGAATAACATCAATGCGATTTGAATCATGAGATGTTTCCTTGTTGCCAACGTTACCAATCGAGGTCGCGCATCATTACTTGTAGTGACTGATTTGCCAGTTGCCCACGATCACTTCGCCGGTCGAGTCCGCCATCAGGCCTGGGGTGTTGTCGCAGATTACCCGGGTATCCGATCCCTGCGCAGTGATGCGGAACGTCAGCGAGGCGCCGCCCTGCCTGCGCTGTTGAGTCGACCAATGGCGCCGCAGCTTTTCCTGGTCCTTGGGGTGTACGCGTTCAAGCACGTCATTGAAGGTGGACAATACCGGCGCGTCGATGCCCAGTACTTCACGAAGGTTATCGTCCCAGTAAATCTCGCCTGACTCGGGGTGCAATCGGTACATCACCCCTTCACCCGTCTCCCGGCCGGTGTCGAGGTCGTAACGGCGCGCTGACTTGGCCAGCACCCGCAGAAAAATGATCAACAAGGCGGTTGCGCACAAATAGCACTGGGCCAACAGCAGCGGTTCTCCCGGGTTAAGCCCCTGGAGGAAAAACGGCCCTTGGCCGTTGTCGGTGTGATGAATCACCAGCGTTGCCAGGGTCAGCAACGCCAGAGTCGCGCCACGCCCGGCCCAGGTGACCGAAACAACCACGCAGAAGATGATTGGAATGCACGCCAGCGCAAAGTTCATCGCGGAGCCGGCCGAGTCGGTAGCGCCGGACTTCAACCAGGGAGAATTGACGCCGAAGATAAACCAGGTACTTAGGCACATCAGGACAAACGCGGTCACTCCCGTGAGTCTGGCCAGCCACCCGCTGCGACATACATTCAGATCATCATGGAGCAGGCTCATGATCGCAATCGTGGTGAAGATCACCCCGGTAATGTTGGCGATCCAGGTCACCCACAACAGATGTTGCAGTGGCATATCGCGTGTGAACGACACCCAGGTTTCGGTCAATGCCGCTTCCACCGCGCACAGAACCACGGTGGCGACGATCCAAAGCACAATGGCATGCAAATAGTCGTTGCGCCGGGCAAAACGGCGCACCAGCCAGGCAATGCAAATGGCTGTAATCAAGGCCAGGCAGGAATGCACCAGCGTGGAGGCCCAATCGTGCCGCCACTGGAAGTCCAGAAAAATTCGCGTGGTCAGCAGTACCGCAAACAGCAGTGGCCAACGGGAGCGTTGCGAGATGAGGAACGCCGAGACGGCCACGCCCGCCGGGAACCACACCACGGCCACCTGGGTGGCAGGGTCATCGAACTCGAGTGAAATGATGCCCGTCACGTAATAGGCCAGCGCCCACATTAGTAAGCTGGCGGTCTGTAGTAGAGCCCTCGGTAGTATCACTGGGGTTTTTCCGATTCAAAAATGTGGATGTGGATTACGTCATGGCTTATTGCCTGGCAACGGCACCATGACGCTGAGGGTTCAAGCCTGAGGTGGCGTGGGTGTGTGCTGTGTGTGCATGACGGCAAACAGAGTGAACAGAACGCACAAAGCGGCGGTGAGCAGGGGCAAACCGTGCAGACCCAACTGCATGGAGACCCCAGCTAATACCGGGCCCAACAGCGCGCCGATACCCCATGCAACCGACAGTGCGCTGTATACCCCGACCAGTTCGGTGCCGCTGAAACGCTCACCGACCTGAGTCACCACCACCGTATAAATCCCGACAAATACACCGCCCCAGACAAACAACAACCCATACGAAAGCCAGCGCTCAGTGAGTGCCAAGGGCCAGATCAGCGCGCCAACCGCTGAAAGTGCCGACAACACAATGATCAGGCGACGGCGGTCCATGCGGTCGGCGAGCCAGCCAATCGGCAACTGTAGAGCGATTGCGCCAAACAGCAGCATCGACAGCAACCAGGTGGCCTGCTGCACCGGCCAGCCCACGTTGATGGCGTAAATCACCAGCATGTTCATTCCGGCGCTTTCCAGTGCACCGTTCAGTGCGGCCGCCACCAGCGCAAGCGTTGCGATATGCAGATACAGTGAGAGCGGGCGGCCCTTTTCGTGCGCAATCGGGCGGCCATCGGCTTTGATCCCGAGCAGCGAGAGGCCGGCGAGAATTGTAATCAAACTGCCGACAAAGAATGCTGCCGACGACGCATTGCCCAACCAGGACAGAATGAACGGTCCCAGGGCAAATCCCAAAGACAGGCTGGCCACATACATCGCCATCGTTTTTGCCCGGGCCTGCTCGACCGTCGTGTGGTTCAGCCAGGTTTCTGACACCACCATAATGATTTCGCTGAACAGCCCGAGGCCCAGGCGCAGTACAAACCAGGTTTCGATGGGTACGAAGGGGAATGCAGCCAACAACACCACCAGCGCGCCCAGCGAAATGGCCAACAACTGTCTGGGACTGAAACGGCGACACAGCATCGGTAGAAATGGCGCGATGGCAAACACACCTACCGCATGCATGGCGGCATTGATGCCAACGTAAACTTCGCTGAAGCCTGCGGTCGTCAACTTGATCGCAATCAAGGGCGCACTCAAACCGTAGCTCAATCCAAAAATCATCACCGTCAAGGTGATGATCAGCTTGTTACGGTTATCAATCACTGCGTTCATCGGCGTCTTCGTTGTATTGATTGGCAGGCGTCTGTCACGTACCCGTACTCAAGGGTTGCGGCGTTGATACCGCCATCGCTCTCTGGATTTCCTTATTTTACGCTCGGTAAGTGTGCGAAACGAATTTCCCTATGTTTTTAATAGCTTCCAACATGCGCTGCACCTCATTTAATTTGACTCTTACCAACACCGGCATCCCGCCACTATTTCAAGTTTCAGGTGATCAGTGGACAGACCTAGCCCTCCAGTATCTCTGCTTGAGTTGTCCGAACTCTCTGACTACGACATCCGCCTGACACCAGCGCCCGAGGTATGGGAATTGCTCCAGGCCGAGATCCTTGCCGATAGCGGAAGCATCCACAACCAGGCGGGCAGGTTCGGATAATCCGCACCTCTTGCGACCAGTAAGGAATCAACATGAGTGCCAAGCAGCCCGACTGGGAGGTGATCGAACGAGCCTCCCGGACAGGGCTCCAGTCATGTCTGAGATCGTCTTGATTCACGTATGCGACACTGTGCTATCTCACTAGGGAATGGAATGTTTACAAATGGTCCAATTGTTAGCGGTGTCCGGAAGCATTCGCGCAGCATCTTCTAACTCCGCACTGCTACGTGCGGCTGAGGTGCTGAGCCCTGAGGGGGTGTCGATCAAGCAGTATCTGGCGGTCGGTCAATTACCGCACTTCGATCCGGACCTGGCTGATGATCCGCCGCAGGTCGTCGCAGAGTTACGGGCTTTGGTGGGTAAGGTAGATGGCATCCTTATTTCGTGCCCTGAGTATGCTCGTGGAATACCTGGTTCTTTCAAGAACGCCTTGGATTGGCTTGTGGCCAGCCATGAGTTTCCTGGTAAGCCGGTTGCACTGTTTAACGCTTCACCTCGTGCGAGTCATGCCCAAGCGGCGCTTCGGTTGGTGCTGAACACCATGTCCGCAATAGTTGTCGAGCCTGCGTCGATAACGGTGAATCTGCTCGCTAAAGGAATGGATGAGGCGGACATCGCAGAGAGCCCAGAGATCAGTAAGCAGATCGTCTCGGCATTGGTTGCATTCAAGAGCCACATTGAGGTCATGCAGGAATCGCGAAGGTGAGCGAATGAACAGGCCTGTGCCTCCCTTCTCACTGCTTGAGCTAACCGATCTGTCCGACTTCGGTATTCCAATCGACTCAACCGGGCGTTCACTGTCAATGCCCCTCATAAGGCTTGGGTGACCGATATCACGTACATCCAGACGTGGCAGGGCTGGTTATATCTGGCCGTCGTACTGGATCTGTATGCTTGCAAAGTGGTCGGCTGGTCAATGAAGCCAACGCTGGGCAAGGAGCTGGCATTGGAGGCATTACTCATGGCGGTATGGCGCCGTAAACCCAAAACCAGAGTCATCGTGCATTCGGATCAGGGTAACCAATATGGCAGTGATGATTGGAAACGTTTTTGTTTGGCCAACCAACTAGAGCCGAGTATGAGCCGCCGAGGAAACTGCAGGGACAATGCCGTGGCGGAGTCTTTTTCAGCAGCCTGAAAAAAGAACGCATTCGCAAGAGGATCTACAAAACCCGTGACATGGCCCGTGCCGATGTATTCGATTACATTGAAGCGTTTTACAACCGAACGCGTCTTCACGGTTATCTGGGCGGCGTCAGTCCTGAGGCCTTCGAAAGTGCCTCACTTTGAGGCTGGAAAATGTCTATGCCCCAATTGATCTGCTTGCCCATATGGGAACACTGGGTACGGTGCAGGCCGTGCATCGCTACCTTGTTCAGAATCATCAGGCGCTTATTGCTGTTCTTCTGCTGGCATGAGTGTGTGGGTGGTGAAGGTCGGTGGAATTCTCCTGAGCGTACTGCTGTTTCTGGTAGTGGCATTTGGCACGCTGGACGGCGCATATCACTACGGGATGTCAGTGACGGATGAAGAGTTGCAGTCCCGAAGGAGTCTCGCGACGCAGGCGGCCAACAGTCCTGGGGCCTGGCTGAAGCTGCGGAGCGCGAGAAGGAGCAGACCTAGCAACGATCAATCGACAGGGCGGTGTAAAAACTCTTGCACTGCCGCCGCAATCGCGGCAGCTTCCCGCATAGCCCCGGTGCTTGCCAACGTGCTCAGCGCGCTGATCAAAGAGCTCAATACCTGGCAGTAACTGCTGATCAACGCGGTGCGGGGGGAGTGACGTGCGAGCAGGTCTATGATGGCATTGGCCCGTTTAACGAATGGCCAAGAAGCTCACAAGGTTTACATTACAACCCTGTGAGCTTTCTTTTATTTTTGCGTTCTGGTCGATTTGGCCATTTGTTTCAAGAAGAGCTTGTGCTCGATGGCAAAATTTCCAGTGACTCTCTCATGGTCCGGAACATCTCGCGTGACGACCGACCCCAGCGTTACACTAGCATTTCGTCCAATCGATATCCCCGATGAAATGGTGGCATTCGGACCTATCCATACATCTGACCCCACCTTGACGCTGCCAGCAATCATTGCAGATGCCGCAATTAGGCAGCGTTCACCAATAGTTGAAGAGTGAGCTATATGCACAAGGCAGTCAGTCTTAGTCTGACTGCCAATAACGGTGTCTACCCCAAGAAGCCCCCTGGCTATAGTGTTGTTAGCTCCTATCTCAACGTCCTCACCAATTATCACTCTTCCATCATGCACGACAGAAAGAATGCCTGATTCTGTTCTTTTGTGCTCAAACCCTTCAGCGCCTATTGTTGTGCCCGATCTAATCAAGGCCCCTTTTTTTATTGTCGTGCCGGGTAGAATGGTTACCATTGGTTCTATGGTGACCCCATCTTCTATTGTTACCCCTGTTGGGGATACAAAAGAACTACTGTGTATGTATGATGTTGGGCTTATGTTGCTCTCTGCCATTGATGAGTTTTTTATTGTTGCATGTGCGTTGTATGCACTATAAAAGTCATATCTTGGCGAGGAGGATATGTATATGGCGAGGTCTGGTCTTTGGGATGTTAAGAGTGATGATATTTCATCGGTGGTAATTACTACTGATATGTTGCTGTTGCTGATCAGATCTCTGGCGAATTTTATAGAGTCGATAAATGTGACTGCTTGTTTTGATTTGGAAGACACAAGGCCGAACTCTTTAAAGCTGAATTTGCTTTTGAGTTCGTTATAAAGCTCAGAGTTTACTGATCTGTTTTTATTTGTGTCAAATCCAATCACTTTATGCTCTCCAGTGAAATGCTTTCTGCATCAGAACTCACGATGGACTGAAGGAAGGTTCTAGATCCATGGCCTGTATTCATGAACGAGTCAAGACTTTTTCGTTCTACCTTCATCAGAGATATGCCATTTAATGACGATTTCAAATTTCTGTAATGATCGTTGCTGCAGGAGTTTAGATGTATATGTATTGGGTGGAAGTCATAGATGGATATTTTTCCTGGGAAGAACTCTTTTGACCAGTCAAAATTTGGATTGCTAAATTCTGCATCGTCTTCCCAGTTGTAATTTATTCTGTCAAAGCTGACACCGTCAAAGTTCCAGTTGAAACGTTCAACATGTTTTGCTTTGTGCATTAGGATTGAGGCGTCAAGCTTAAGTTGAGGGAACTCTTTGAATATTTGGTAAAGCATTGGAGAAGACTGAACAAGTGCATGTGTTCTCATGGTTGTTGCGTTGGGTGCATATTTTAGGCAGGTGGTTATGATTTCATGAGTGTTGGCACCTTGAGAGCTTCCAGGCAGAAAGTTTGGGTGAATTCCCAAATTGTGCCCTTGTCTTTCAATTTCAGAATTTAAATCTGTCTCGTGAGTTGTAAAAAACGTTGCCTTAACGTTTTTTGATTTAAGAATTTCAAGGCAAAGTTCGATAGAAGAGTCAGGGGCCCAGTCTATATCGAAAGTTACGTGAAATTTATTGGCCATCCTTTTCCCCACCTTAAACAGATTTGATTGGTGTTTCTGAGGGCGCAGATTCTGTAGCTATTGAGAGAAAATATAAAGGAAAACATATTGGCACACGCCACTGATGGCGTACGGGTAGCCTCCTGTCAGCGTCATCCTGAAAAATCCCCAGTCATCTGCAGGACTCTGGATTTTTATACAGTGTTGAGATTGGTATGTATTTGCTGATCGCCTCTCGCCGAATAAAGGGCATAACGATTCCAAAAGATGAACAGATCAAGGTACTGGACAAAGAGTTGGCGGTGCAAATGGGCGCCAGCCGGTAGTTCAGGATCATCAGACGCGACTCTCATCGTGGCGCGCGGCATGCCCTAAAAAACGCCGAATAGATTGAAGTAAGCCAACCACTTCACCCGTTAATCAGTATTGCAAAAAAGGGGAGTGCCATAGATTTTTGTGCCCGAAATAGGCCTAAAGATGGGGCCTCCCTCGGTTCTGGCGCCGGCGTCTGGTTGGGCGGAGCAGGCTCGAAAGGGGGATAGACACGATCGACACAGTACTGGTTGCATGTACAGTATTTTGTTGAGATAGTGTGCTTCACTCTTCGGACGTCCACGGACTGAAGGCCAGCCAGGCGCTGGCTTTGCCCTACATGTTCCGAGTGAGGGCCGTGAGCCTCGAGTCATCGCCTTTGAGCGACATGAAAGCGGAATCCTCCGCGATTAATCATTCGACTCTATAGGTGAACCGATGAATAAAATTATCAGCGTCTCGCTGTTTGGCCTGTTAGCGCTTTTTGCTGTCAGCATGAATGCCTCGGCAGACACTGCCCTGTCATGGAATCTGGCAAGGGATGTAATTCTGGCTAAGGAGACTGCTCCACAAGGCTCTCCTTGGACGTTTATGCAGAATTCTTCCGGAGTGAACAAAGCCGAAAACTACATCCCATTGCCATACTTCAAAGCCGACTCGTGCAATAACCTCCCCGCTACGTGCTGGATGGATCAAGTGTCTGGGGCTCATGTCTCCGTCCACTTGAAACCTTACACCTACACTGCGAACGGCAGCTTTACCATTGCAGCCGGCGACGTGGCGTTTCACCCAGGTCAGAACAGCCAGACGATCATCCGCTGGACGAGCCCCGTGGTAGGCGAGATCAATATTCTTGGTCGGGTCAACAGCATCCACGCTAGCTGTGGTGATGGTGTGGCCTGGTCCTTGAATCTGGGGGACACGGTTCTTCAGTCGGGTAACTTGGTCAGAGGTAACGGCGCAGTGTTCTCGGCCAGCAAAGTGCCTGTCACCAAGTCGTCAGCCATTTACTTGGTGCTCGACAAGAAAGCCAACTACACCTGTGACACAAGCACTATCGATCTGCTCATTACCAAGTAAAAATTCGGTATTCAGTCCTATCAGGTAGTAGCGGCCAGCTCATTGAAAGCCTGGAGCTTCGAACTCATCGCCGTTGAGCGACATGAAAACCGTGTCCTTCGCGACATAACATTCGACTCAATAGGTGAAAAAATGGAATCAGTAAAACTCGGTGCGTTATTCAAAAACGCCTCGATCTTCGGTACGGCTCAGCTCATTAGCCCTGCTGCTAATGTCAATGGTGTAGTAATCCGTACAGGTGCTTTTTCGGCTAACAGTAGCGGTATTGTGACAACGGGTAATGTCGCCCCAACTGGCGTGGGCGACATTTCAAAACCAATTCTGGCTGCTACCGGTCCAGCCGCGTTGACGCTGCCATACCCGATTACTCTTCCTGCCGGTTACGGGTTGTGGATTTCCACGAATAATAACGGTAATGCCTACATCACTTACGATCTGTTGTAAGAAAAGATAGAGGGGGAGGCCATGTTTCTTGGCCTACTCATCTACCAGAGGGAAAGACCATTAGACCTATTGCAAGGCCTCGCGAATGTGCGGGGCCTTTGCGTTTTTAGCTCCTCCACACCCATCGCCTTAAGCTGTGTTGTCCGGCGCTGGCCAGTAATCTGAATCACCTGCGCCAAGAAATGTTAGCGACGCGCTGCCAGGGTACGGGTCGTTGCCCTGGGGGAGGGCCAGGCTTGACCAGGGCGCTGCAAACGCATGGCTGCGGGAGCGGGTCGGATGTTGGCGACCTGATTTCTCCGGCAATGAAGTCTGGCGCTTGTAGTGGGCTTTAGTTGAGGTTGTGTTTGCCCAACGCTTGCCCGGGGAGGGTTGAGGCAACAAGCCCGGCGCTGAACCGGGCTTGTCGAGAGGCGGCCCAATCGAGCTACGCAGCGAGTTTAGAGGCGCTCAGGCTTTTCTTGAGGGCGGCCTTCATTACCAGCATTTGCTCACCCAGTTCTTCGAGCTTGGCGTTGCCCAACAGCTTCTTGGCCTGAGGGAACATTTCGCTTTCTTCTTCCCCGATGTGATGCTCCAGCAGTTCCTTCACCACTTTGACGCGCCCCGCGAATTCGGGTTGGGTGGGGTCGGTGTTCTTCAGGTCAGGAAGGACAAGCGAGTCGACGGTCCGATGCTCTTCCTTGGCCTCGTAGTACATTTCGGCCTGTTCCTTATCTCCCGCTTGCTTGAAGGCGGGGTACAGGATCTGTTCTTCGAGTTGAGTGTGGATGGTGATTTCCAGCTCGAGTTTGTCCAGCAGGTCGGTGCGTTTCTTCACTGCTCGGTCAGTCGATTCACTCAACTGAGTCAGGATGGACTTCACCTTTTCATGGTCGGCTTTCAGCAGGTCGATGGCGTTCATTTTTTTGCCTCACGGTCATGGATAGAAGATCGCCGATCTCTGCCGGCACTTCATGAATGTCCCGTTAGTGGCTGCATTGGCCATGCCAGTGGAGCGGATTTTTAAAGCGTCGAGATTTCAATGAGCTACGTATCTGGCTGGCCAATGGACCTCATGCAGACTGCACGAACATGACCTTTACGCAGTGCAGATCACGGTATTGGCGTGGTGTGGACCCTGCACCCAACGTACTGCATCAGCATGCAAGGCATCGCCGACTGCGATGATGGATCAACAGCTCAGCGCCCATGGCGTAGCGCATCAACCACCACCCGAAAGGCTGATGAATGCTCTCGGCGGTGGGGGGCGGGCGACCCCTTGCAAAATTGTCAGCTCAGCGCCCTGGAATCTGTTGATATAGCGCGCTTTGTGGCCCTCTAGCCATCAGCAAGGGCGGCGGGTGCTATGCCACGCCGCTCGCAGAGACAGGTCGAAAGAGCGGCAACGCTCGCAGCAAATCAATGGACGGTAGAGCAGTAATGAAACGCAACATGATGTTGTTGGCCTGGACCTTGGTGCTGGCCGCGCCTGCCTGGGCAGAAGGCAAGCGGCTGATCCCGAGCAGCGAGCACGCCACGGGCGGCTACCTCTCGTCGCAGTTGTTGCTCAAGCCTTGTGCGGATGTGGCCGCGCTGGGGTTTGCCGATGACGAGAGTGCACAGCGCAGCGCTGCAGAGGCGCGCAAGGCCCTGCCGGCGGGCACCTGTGAGGATGGGGCCCTGGTGGAGAAGCTGTTCAAGGCGCGGTTTCTGCAGCACGCGGCTATCGCCATGGTCTACACCCCGTGGCAGCTCGACGAGAAGATCGCCCGGCAAGACCGGGCCATCAGTCGATGCCAGGACACCCAGTGCCTGGCGCGGGAGCTGGATGGTGTGATTGCCGCCCTGTCACCGGTGTACCTCGGTGCTCCGCGACAATGGCCCAGGGGCCAGGGGCTGTGTGCAGCCGATCCGGTGGAGACGCCTGCAGGCCAGGTGCTGGCACGGTTGGGTGTGGACTCAAGTCAGGCCATCACGGGCACCTGCGCTGAGGACGAAGTGCTGGCGCTGACCTGCCGCGGCCCCCATGGCAAGTGGTTGTTTGTCAGCTGCGGCATGAGCGGCAATCAGGTCAATTCGAGCCAATGGCTATTCCGGGCGAGCAAGGCGCCCCCCCAGCCGTTGCTTGCGGTGGAGGATGGCCCGGTGGCGGTGCTTGAAACGGCCTGCAATGGCCTGCCCGACCTGATGACCAGTGCCCGGGTCAGTGCCGGGGAGCATGACCTGAGTTACTACCGTTACGACGGCAAGGCGTATCGGCAGGTGTATGCCTACAGCATTGAATTCGTGGGCAGCGACGCCAACGGCAACGATCTGCTCATCGCCCGAGGTGGGGCAAAGACTCGGGTGGTTTGCCGCTAGCGCTGCAAGGGGCAGGCCGGTTGACCATGGATTGTCAGCGGCCTGCTCTGGTGGCCGTTACTCGGGGCGGCTGACTAACGCCCTGCAGCCTCCGGTTGCGTCTGCAGCAATTCGTCGAGCACCCCCATGAAGGCTTCCACCAATTGGCTGCGCCCCTGCTTGCGGGTCAGTACCAGCAGTTGCGCCGTGGCGCCGGGGTCCGTCAGCGGCCGGTAGGTCACGCCTTTCTTGGCCAGGGTCTGGGTGCAGCGGGGCACCAGGGCGATGCCCTGGCCGGCGGCGACCAGGGCGATGATCGAGGTGATCTGCCGGCCGCTGGGGCCCGGCCGCAGCGGCAGGCCGTTACGCCGGTAGAGTTGTTCGATCGCCTCGTTGAGCCCCGAACCGTAGTCCGCGGGAAACAGGATCAGCGGGTGTTCGCTGAGCTCGGCCAGGGTCACCTGATCCTGGGCGGCCAGGGGACTGTCGCTGGAGATGGCCGCCACCAAGGGTTCGTCCCCCAGGGACAGGGCCTGGATTTCGCTCTGTTCGCTGGGAGGCTGCATCCGGCTCATGCCGATATCGATTCGTCCATCGACGATCTGCGACCACTGGCTGACCGAGGCACCTTCCACCAGGGTCAACTGTACGTCCGGGAAGCGCTGGGCGAAGGCCTGGATCGCCTGGCTGAACAGGTCCGACAGGGCGATCGAGCTGGCGTAGCCCAGGGCCAGTTGCCCGGCGCAACCCTTGGCCAGCTTGCTGGCCATGACCTGGGTCAGGTCCACCTGCTCCAGCACAGCCCGGGCGTAAGGCAAAAAGTGCCGGCCCTGGGCGGTGAGCGAGACGGTGCGACTGGTGCGGTCGAACAGGCGAAACCCCAGCTCGGCTTCCAGTGCCGAAATCTGCCGGGTCAGCGGCGGTTGCGCGAGGTGCAGGCGCAGGGCGGCACGGCCAAAGTGCAGCTCCTCGGCGACAGTCAGAAAGTAACGCAATTTGCGTAGATCGAGCATCCGGTTCCCTGGGTATTGATCGGTCGTAAATCGGTATTGGTCTTGGAGTTGCGGCGTATTTTATAAAGGCCTTTCGTCATAAAACGAGAGGTTTCATGAATTCGCGCCAGCATTGTGCCCGCATCGCCCTGTTTTTGTGCGGTTGTGCGGCCTTTCTCAACCTGTATGCAACCCAGGGCATTCTCCAGGAGTTCGCCCAGAGCTTTCAGGTGAGCATCAGGGAAGCCGGCTGGAGCATCACCGTGACCACCCTGGCAGTGGCCATTACCGCGCCCTTTGTCAGCCGTTTCACGGGCCGTTTCCAGCAGCGCTCGGTGATCGTCCTGGCCTCCCTGTTGCTGGCGCTGCCGGCGCTGCTGGCGGCCTGTGCCGGCAGCTTCGCCCAGTTGCTGGTCTGGCGCTTCATCGAAGGCATGCTGATCCCGGTGGTGTTCGCCACCAGCGTGGCCTACATCGGCGATCGCTGGAGCGGCGGCACCGTCACCGAAGTCACCAGCCTCTACGTGGCCGGCACCGTGCTGGGCGGTTTCGCCGGACGCTTCGTCACCGGTTTCATGACCGAATACGTCGGCTGGCGCGAGGCCTTCGCCCTGTTGGCCGGCCTGAGCCTGCTGATCGGCGTGGCCATCCATTTCCTGTTGCCGGCCAATGCGCCAGTGGTCAGCACAAGCGCCCAGAACCGCGTGCGGGCCCTGCGCCAGCTGTGCCGCCGGCCCTTGCTGGCGGCCTATGGCGTGGGCTTCTGCGTGCTGTTCTCCCAGGTGGCCACCTTCACCTACGCCGGGCTCTACCTCAGCCTGCCGCCCTTCGACCTGGGCGCCGCGGCGCTGGGGGCCATCTACAGCGTATTCCTGCTGGCACTGGTGGTGATTCCCATCGCCGGTCGCCTGAGCAAGTCCCGGCCCCAGGCCGAGTTGCTCAAGGTTGCGGCCCTGCTCGGAGTCGGCGGTTCGGCCCTGACCCTGTTGCCTTCCCTGTGGCTGATCGTGTTGGGCCTGGCCTTGAGTTCCACCGGGGTATTCCTGGCCCAGGCCGCCGCCAACTCCTTTACCACCGCCACCGCCCGCCACAACAAGGCCGGGGCGGTGGGGCTGTACCTGACGTTCTATTACCTGGGAGGCAGTTTCGGCGCTGTGGTCCCGGCACTGCTCTGGAGCCATTGGGGCTGGCAGGGCTGTGTGGCGCTGATCGTGGTCTTCCAACTGCTGTCGCTGCTGATTGCCTGGGGCGGCTGGAAGCCCCTCGAACCCGAAGCACCGGTTGCCGATCCCAGGCCGGTGAACCCCCTAGATTCATCATCCAACAAGGAATACGTGAGGTGACCATGAATAACGTACTGACCCGGCAGAGCCAGTTGTTGAAGATCGTCGAACCTGTGTTGAACGACATGCCGGCCAGTGTCTTGAAGCATGCGCTGTTCGAGGCGTTCTGGAGCGAAGAGAACGCCCTGGTGGACATCGAGAATGCCTTCGAGAAGCTCACCTCGCGCCGCCACGCGCCTGCCGTGCTGCGCAAGTTCTTCGCCAGCTGGTCGAAGACCAACAATTCCGCCACCAGCGTTTCCGGCCTGGCCAACCGCATCACCTTGCTGGCCCGCTCGGGGCAGGGCTCGGAAGCCGCCGACGGTCTCTATCGCGCCTGTGGCAGCCTGCAGCGCATTACCGATGAAGACCTCGGCGCCCTGGGCAACACCCTGCATTCGGACCTGTTCTACAACATGGCGACGCCCATTTGCGGCGACGACCAGTGGCTGCTCAAGGAAAACTGCCTGCCCTCGGCGCAAGCCTTCAAGGACTGGACCGACTTTCGCCGTCTGCGCGATCGCGACCTGCTCCAGGGCCTGCTGACCACCCTGATCCACGAGGTCTATACCCACGGTGAAGTGGAGTTCATCCACCCGCTGTACAAGCAATGGTTCGTCCGCGACATGGGCGTACCGGCGGAAAAGGCCCGCACCACCGTGGCCTGGGTCACGGTGCACACCGGCGGCACCGAGAGCAATCACTTCGCCCATGCGGTGGCGGCGGTCGAGGGGTTCGTCGATGCCATGCAGGTGCGTGTCGACCCCCACGCGGCGCGGGAGATCTTCTGCGAATACCTGCAGCGCAAGGCCCGGGTGATGCGCGACTGCACTCAACTGTTGCGCTGATGGCGTGCGGCCCGGCCCTGGCAACGGGGCTGGTGGCCGGCCCAGGCTTGCCTATCCTGTGACTGATCCCTATCCCTTCCACCTCGCAGCCTGCCCCCAAGATGAATGACCTGAAACACAGCGCCTCCCTGGAGGCCTCGCCGGCCAGCGACACCTCGGTACGCCGCCGCTCCCTGGTGGCCGGTTGCAGTGCTCATGCGGTACACGACGGCCTCACCGATGTGATCTACGTGCTGCTGCCGATCTGGCAGGCGCAGTTCGCCATGAGCTATGCCCAGATCGGCCTGTTGCGCGGGGTCTATTCCGGGATGATGGCCGGGTTCCAACTACTGGCCAGCCGTGCCGCCAAGCGCTGGGGACGCGAGCGCCTGCTGGTGGGCGGTACGGCCCTGGCCGGGCTGGCCTACCTGCTGGCGGGGCAGGCCGGGGGCTTGAGCGTGTTGCTCCTGGCCCTGCTGCTGGGCGGCCTGGGGGCCAGTACCCAGCATCCGCTGGCGTCTTCCTTGATCACCGACACCCATGAAGCCGGAGGCGGGGTCAAGGAGGCCCTGTCCCAGTACAACTTTGCCGGGGACATCGGCAAGACCCTGATCCCCGGTCTGGTGGGCCTGTTGCTGACGGTGATCAGCTGGCGCGCCAGTGTCACCCTGATCGGCCTCCTGGGGCTGGCCGCCGCGCTGTTGCTGTGGTGGCTGATTCCCTCTCGGGCCGTCACCGCGGCCATGAGCGAGAAGGCGCCCAAGGCGGTCAAGGGCCAAGGCTCCGTCAGCGGGATGCGCGCGTTGATCCTCACCGGCACCCTGGACAGTGCGGTGCGCATGGGTTTTCTGACCTTCCTGCCGTTTCTGCTCAAGGCCAAGGGCGCCGGCACCGCCGGCATCGGCCTGGCCCTGACCCTGCTGTTTGTCGGTGGCGCCTTCGGCAAGTTGCTGTGCGGTTACCTGGGGGCGCGCATCGGCATGATGAAGACGGTGTGGATCACCGAGTTCACCACCGCCAGCCTGATCGTGCTGGCGGTATTTCTGCCCTACAACGGCCTGATGCTGATGTTGCCCTTGCTGGGCCTGGCCCTGAACGGCACCTCCTCGGTGCTGTATGGCGCGGTGCCGGACCTGGCGGGGGCCGGCAAGCGTGAGCAGGCGTTCTCGTTGTTCTATACCGGCACCATCGGTGGCGGGGCGCTGGCTCCGGTGCTGTTCGGCAGCCTGGGGGACCTCACCGGGATACCCCTGGCGGTGATGGCCCTGTCCGCCACGCTGCTGCTGACGCTGCCCCTGTCCTGGTATGTGCAGCGCGGCCTGGACGCGGATGCCCGGTCATTGTCCAGCCCTGGCTGACGCTCGCTGTCGTCCCTTGAATCATCAGGCCCGGGGCTGTTCTGCCCGGGCCTGATGCGTTCTGCGCCTGGGGTCGCGGCAGGGGCCTCGCAGCCATCAGATATTTCTTACTTTTGCAGTATCAATCACGACGCAAACGGTATTGGCCGGACATTCTGACTGTCATCAGAATGTAAGAAGACCTGGCTGGAGCCCTCAGCCAGGTTGGCTGCGCAGGGTGTTTCCCGAATCCGGGGCGCCTTGTTTCCAGATCGTTTTCGCAGGTAAGAACATGAATAACAGCGAAGCCACTGCAAGCCGATTTTCCTTGTCCAAGCGTGCCCTGGGCCTCAGTGCCCCCGGTACGTCCAGCATGCGCAGCAAAGCCAACGCCTTGAAGGAAAGCGGGGTCAAGGTGATCAACTTCGCCGCCGGCGAATTGTCCTTCGACGCCTGCCAGGACATGCGCACCGGGGCCATCGAAGCCATCGAGAACGCGCGCAATCGCTACACCCCGCCCATTGGCCTGCCGGCCCTGCGGGAAAAGCTTGCCCAGCGGGTCAGCCAGCGCACCGGCGTGGCCTTCGCGGCCAATGAAGTGGCAGTGACCGCCGGGGCCAAGCAGGCCCTGTACAACACCTGCATGGTGCTGCTCAACCCCGGTGACGAGGTGATTGTGCCGACCCCGTACTGGGAAACCTTTCCCACCCAGATCCGCCTGGCGGGCGCCACGCCCGTGTTGGTCGAGACCCGTGGCGACGACTACCGGCTGACGCTCGAGGCGGTGCAGGGGGCGCTGACCGAGCGCACCCGGATGATCGTCATCAACACTCCCAACAACCCCACGGGCACCGTCTATCAACGCGAGCAACTGCTGGCGATCGCCCAACTGGCCTTCCATCAGGGGCTCTGGGTGATGTTCGACGAGTGCTATCGCGGCCTGGTGCGCGAACCCCATGCGCATCACAACATCCTGTCACTGTTCCCGGCGCTGAAACCGCAGACCGTGCTGATCGACTCCTTTTCCAAGAGCCAGGCGGTGACCGGCTGGCGGGTGGGCTACGCCTGCGCCCCGGCCGCGGTGATTGCCGCGATGCACAATCTGCAGGGCCACACCACCTCCAACCCCAGCAGCCTGTCCCAATACGCCGCGCTCAACACCCTGACCGCCGATTCATCCCAGTTCGCCGCCGAGGTCAATCCGTTCCTGCAACGGCAGTTGCATGCCGCCCGCACGTACCTGGATCGCCTGGAGGGCATCAGCTATGCGCCGCCAGAAGGGGCCTTCTATCTCTACCTGGATATCTCCTCGCGGCTGGGGGGCTACTACCGGGGCGAGCAGGTCCGGGATGTGGAGCACCTGGCCGACCTGCTGCTGACCGAGGCGCATATCGCCGTGGTCCCGGGGTCGGGTTGTGGCGACCCCCACTGCATCCGGATTTCCTACGCCGTCGAGTACCAGGAGTTGATCGAGGGCCTGGGCCGCTTCACCCAGTTCATGTCGGCCATCGTCATGGATTGAAGGCGCTTCAAGTCGCCCGTCGTTGCACCGTCATCACCGCTGTTCCCGAGTCCCTCAGGTGGCCTGGGTGGCGTCGCTCGTCTTGCTGTCCGTGAAGTGAACAATAAATACAGGAGAGAAACATGGAGAGTTCCCGCAAAGCGTTCATCGGCTACGTGCACCAGGCATTGGTGGATGTCGAAGACCGGAATCTGGTGGAGGCACTGCTGACCGGCTTTGAAAGCCATCCCGACAAGCTGGACGGTTACTGCCAGACCTACCAGCGCATGACGTCCAGCAGGTGGTCCGAGGATTCGCTGTGCACCTTCTTCTGCGGCTGGCGCAGCCCCGATGGCGCGGCCCACGCCGTGTCCAGCATCATCGTGCGGCTGTTGCAGGAGTCCGAGGACCTGCCCGGCGACGACAACAAGCTCAAGCTGCTGGAGGCCGCCCGGCATTGCGGCGAGATCATCGTCGAAGACGTCGGCCTCGGCGAAATGCACGGCCATCCCCACCATTCCAAGCTGTACCACCGCATGGCCTCGGCCATCTGCGGCTCCGACAACTGGCGTTTGCAGGACAAGTACCTGAACCCCATCACCAAGGAGTTCTCCACCTGGGTCGGGGAGAAGCGCCCACTGGCGCCGAACCTGGTGGAAGCCCTGGAGATGATGGCCCTGACCGAGCTGTTCAACACCGGCGAATACAACCTCATGACGCCGCTGTGGAAGAACTGGCTGCGCGAATCCTGCGGTTATCCGGCGGGGGAGGCCAACCGCATCGCCGGCTTCCTCAGCGTCCACTGCGGCGCCGTCGAGGCCCGGCATTTCCGTCACGCCACCGACGCCCTGAAGCTTTACACCCAGGCCACCGGCCAGCAGATCAACTACCGGCGCATCGCCGCGCTCTCCGACGAGTACGTGGTCCGGGCCTGTGCGCACCTGGAAAAGATGGCCTCCGTGCTCAAGGCATAGGGCACCTGCGAACCACGCCGGGCGCGGTGACGGCCCGGCGTCCCATGACTGATCGCGCTGCATAGCAAAGACTGGAGAACCATGAACATGCGTCTTGAATCCGACTCGATGGGTTCCATTTCCGTACCGTCCAACAAGTACTGGGGCGCCCAGACCGAGCGCTCCATCCTCAACTTCCCCATTGGCCGTTCGCGCTTCCAGTGGGGCGCGCCGATGATCCGTGCCATGGGCATCCTGAAAAAGGCCGCGGCCCT
Organism: Pseudomonas sp. 910_21; assembly: GCF_052850735.1. Classification (NCBI taxonomy): domain Bacteria; kingdom Pseudomonadati; phylum Pseudomonadota; class Gammaproteobacteria; order Pseudomonadales; family Pseudomonadaceae; genus Pseudomonas; species Pseudomonas sp. 910_21. The sequence goes on from NZ_VXCY01000012.1 coordinate 80,412, forward strand.
GGCCAACCTCAAGCTTGGCGAACTGCCTGAAGCCATCGCGCTGCCCATCGTCAAGGCGGCGGACGAAGTCATCAGCGGGCAGTTGGACGAACACTTCCCGCTGGTGGTGTTCCAGACCGGCTCCGGCACCCAGTCCAACATGAACGCCAACGAAGTGATCGCCAACCGGGCCATCGAGATGCTCGGTGGCGAAGTGGGCAGCAAGAAGCCGGTTCATCCCAACGACCACGTCAACCGTGGGCAGTCGTCCAACGACACCTTTCCCACGGCCATGTACATGGTGGTGGTGACGGAAATCTTCGAAACCCTGCTGCCCGGTGTGGCAAACCTGCGAGACACCCTGTTCGAGAAATCCGAGCAGTATCGCGACGTGGTCAAGGTCGGCCGGACCCACCTGCAGGACGCCACGCCCATCACCCTCGGCCAGGAAATCGGCGGCTGGGTCGAGCAGATCGACTATGCCCTGGGGGCCATCGAACTCAACCTCGGCGGCCTCTACGACCTGGCCATCGGCGGCACGGCGGTGGGCACCGGGCTCAACTCCCATCCGCAGTTCGGCGACGAGTGCGCGCGAATCATCGCCGAGCTCACCGGCTACCCGTTCAAGTCCTGCGCCAACAAGTTCTTCGCCCTGTCGGCCCATGACGCGCTGATCAACACCTCGGCGGCGATCCGCACCCTGGCCATGGCCCTGATGAAGATCGCCAACGACGTGCGCTGGCTGGCCAGCGGACCGCGCTGCGGCATCGGCGAGATCGACATCCCCGAGAACGAGCCGGGCTCCTCGATCATGCCGGGCAAGGTCAACCCGACCCAGTGCGAGGCGCTGACCATGGTCTGTGCCCAGGTCTTCGGCAACGACGCCAGCGTGGCCTTCGCCGGCAGCCAGGGCAATTTCCAGCTCAACGTCTACAAGCCGGTGATGGTGCACAACGTGCTGGAAAGCATCACCTTGCTGGCTGAATCCTGCCGCGCCTTCAACGACCATTGCGCTGTGGGCATCGAACCGAACCGGGCGCGGATCGAGGCCAACATCGAGAAGAACCTGATGCTGGTGACCGCCCTCAACCGGCACATCGGCTACGACAAGGCGGCCATCATCGCCAAGACCGCCCACCACGAGGGCAAGTCCCTGCGGGAGGTGGCGCAACAGCTGGGCTACGTTTCGGCCGCGGATTTCGACCGCTATGTGGTGGCCCTGGACATGACCCACCCCTGACCCCAGGACCCGCAGCCAACCCGCTGTTCCTACTCACAAGAGGCGCGTGAATCCCATGCAGGACGCTGATATTCGCCGAACCAACCTGAGCCAGTTGCTGCGCCGCAAGCGCTGTCTGCGGGTCCTTGAAGCCCACAGCCCGATCTCGGCGCTGCTGGCCGAACAATCCAGGCTGGAGCGCGGGCCCGGGCCCAGCCTGACCTACGACGCCATCTGGTCCAGCTCCCTGACCGACTCGACCCACAAGGGCCTGCCGGACATCGAGATCCTCTCACCGAGCAACCGCCTGCACGGCATTCGCGAGATCTTCGATGTCTGTTCGCTGCCGATGATTTTCGATGGCGACACCGGGGGCAAGGCCGAACACTTCGCCATCCACGTGAAGATGCTGGACCGGGCCGGAGTCTCGGCAGTGGTCATCGAGGACAAGTGCGGGCTGAAGAAGAACTCCCTGTTCGGTACCGCCGTGAGCCAGGTCCAGGACAGCATCGAGGAGTTCTGCGAGAAGATCCGCGTAGGCTGCGCCAGCCGCAGCCATGAAGAACTGCTGATCATCGCTCGCTGTGAAAGCCTGATCCTCGACAAGGGCATGGACGACGCCATCGAGCGTTGCCTGGCCTATGTCGCCGCCGGCGCCGATGGGATCATGATCCACAGTCGGAAAAAGGACGGCCTGGAGATCCTCGAATTCGCCCGCCAGTTCCGCCGCCACTGTCCCCGGGTGCCGCTGATCTGCGTGCCCACCAGCTATGCCCATTTGAGTTTCGACGAGCTGGAAGGAGCCGGTTTCAACGCGGTGATCTATGCCAACCACATGCTGCGCAGTGCCTACATGGCGATGCGTGATGTGGCGGTGGGCATTCTCGAACATGGCCGGACCCTGGAGGTGGAGCCCCGTTGCCTGGGCATCGAGGAGATCCTCGATCTGGTGCCGGGCACCCGTTAGCCGCGGGTGACAGAGGCGGTCCCGAGGGTTCTTGGAAAATTCTGGTTTTATCTCGGCTGATTGCGCGACTGAAGATGCACGGGAATCAGAATTTTCTTACATACGTTGTTGGGGGCGCTGCCTAGAATTGCCCCGTTCGCCCGGCCAGGTACCACAGGCAACATGCTCAGTGGCGGTATCTGGTCAGGGCGGGCTGCAACATCGCAGCACCTGCCTGCCCGGTCCCTGTTTTGCCTACTGCCCTTGGCTGGCCGGGTCGGCGCTTCAAGCCCGACGCGTTCTGCGTCCCCCGCGGTATCTGTACTGTCCTCACCTCCCGTTCTGCCCCTGGTGCTTTACTGCACTATTTTTCACAGAGATTTACAGCACCCGCCAGGGCCCCGCGCTAGCCTGTGGTCGTTGCAGGACTATTCAGTACCTTGCGGCCCGCGCCGAGTGTCGAGTCGAGAGTGGATCGATCGCTTGCTGCCTCCATCGCGCCCGCTTCCATGGCGCCCGTGAACCTTCGAGTACCCGTCAGATGAACCTGAGCAATCTCACTCCCGAGCAGAGTCGTGCCCGGCGTTTGCAGCGTCTTGCCCAACATACCCCGAAGCTGCTGGCGACGGCGCTGTTGACCCTGCTGGTGGCGGCGGTGGCGCTGTGGGTGCCGGAGACCGAGCTGGTGCAACGTGTCGAACAAGCGCCGCAGGAGCTCAAGGTCAGCAGCGTCGTGGCCCGGCCCGGCAATGTCGGGCAGCGCATCTTCATCAGCGGCACCCTGGTTCCCCGGGAGGAGATTGCCATCGGCACTGCCTTGCAGGAACAACGGGTGGCCGCAGTGCGGGTGGAGGAGGGCGACCGGGTGGTGGCCGGGCAGATCCTCGCGGAGCTGGAGACGGCCACCCTGGACGCCCAGGTGCGTCAGGCCGAGGCGGCCCTTGGGCGCACGGCGGCCTTGATCCGTCAGCAACAGGCACTGTACGGGGAAGCCCGGACCAGCCAGGAGCGTTTTGATCAACTGGGTGGTTTCGGCGCGGCCAGTGCGCAACAGGTGGACCAGCAACGGGCTCAGGCACGTTCCACCCAGGCCAGCCTGGCGGCGGCCCGGGCCGAGTATGAACAGGCTCGGGCGCAACTGGCCGATGCCCGCACGCAACGCCAGAAGGCCACGGTACGGGCGCCGGTGGCGGCCGTGGTGTCCGAGCGCCTGGCGCGGGTTGGGGCCCTGAGCGGTGCCGAGCCGTTGTTCCGGCTGATCCGTGACAACCAGCTGGAGTTGGATGGTGAGGTGGCAGAAAGCGCGTTGCGCGCCCTGCAGGTCGGCACCGAGGTCCAGGTCCAGGTCGCGGGGCTGGCGACACCGGTGGCCGGCCAGGTCCGCCTGCTAGCGCCGAAAGTCGATCCCCTGACCCGACGCGGCCGGGTGCGTATCGCCCTGGCCGCCGAGCCGGGGTTGCGCGCCGGCAGTTTCGCCAGCAGCACCCTGGAGCTGCCGCAACAGACCCTGGGCCTGGTGCTGCCACAACGGGCCCTGACCTTCGCCAGCGATGACCAGGCTTCGGTGGTGGTGCTCAATGCGCAGGAGGTGGCCAGCTTGCGGCAGATCCGTGTCGGCCGGCGGGACGGCATCCAGGTGGAGGTGCTCTCGGGTCTGGTGGCGGGGGAGCGGGTCGTGGCACGGGCCTCGGCCTTCGTCCGCGACGGCGATGTGGTGGTCCTGGCCGATGACGAGAGCCTTGAACCATGAGCCTGCAGCTTTCCTCCTGGGCGATTCGCCGCCCGATACCGACCCTGGTGATGTTTCTGGTGCTGGCGGTGGCCGGTTGCCTGGCCTTTGTGAAACTGCCGATCAACGCCAATCCGCGCGTGGACTTCCCGGTGATCACCGTGGTCGTGTCCCAGGTGGGCGCTGCGCCCACCGAGCTTGAACACTCGGTCACCCTGCGGGTCGAGCGCGCGGTGTCCGGCCTCGCCGGGATTCGCCACATCACCTCCACAGTGGCCGACGGCATCTCGGTGACCACTGTGGAGTTCCAGCTCGGTATCGATCCCGGGCGGGCGGCCAACGACATTCGCGACGCCATTGCCCTGATCCGTGCCGACCTGCCGCAGACCATCGAGGAACCGATGATCACCCGCATCGATGTCGAGGGCGGGGCGATCCTCAACTATGCGCTCAAGGGCAGCGAACGGCGCCTGGTGGATCTGTCCTGGTTCGTCGACGACGTGCTCAGTCGCGATCTGCTAGCGGTGCCCGGGGTGCAGAAAGTCCAGCGCCTGGGGGGCGTCGAGCGCGAGGTCAAGGTCGAGCTGCAGGCCGAGCGCCTGCAGGCCCTGGGGATCACCGCCGAGCAGGTCAACAGGCAACTGGTGCAGACCAATATCAACGTTCCCGGCGGCCGTACCCGGCTGGGCAACAACGAGCAATCCATACGCACCCTGGGCAGTGCGCTGACGGTGGAGGCCCTGAGCAACACCCCCATCGCTCTTCCCGAGGGACGCTGGGCACGGCTGGGGGATCTGGCCAGGGTCCATGACGGCGCCAGTGAAGCCCGCTCCCGGGCCCGGCTCAACGGCGAGGAAGTGGTGGGCTTTGCGGTGTTCCGCGCCAAGGGCTCCAGCGACACCCTGGTGGCTGCAGGTGTCGCAGCGGCCCTCCAGCGCCTGCAAGCGCAGAACCCGGACGTGGAGATTCACCCGATCTCGTCCTCGGTGGACTACACCCTGGCCAGCTACGATGCGGCGATCATGACCCTGATCGAGGGCGCGCTGCTGACCATCCTGGTGGTCTTCATATTCCTCAGAAGCTGGCGCGCCACCCTGGTGGCGGCCATTGCCCTGCCGTTGTCGATTCTGCCGACCTTCGTCGTCATGGCCGTCTTCGGCTACTCGTTGAACAGCATCACCCTGCTGGCCCTGACCCTGGTGATCGGCATCCTGGTGGACGACGCCATCGTCGAGATCGAGAACATCGAGCGCCATCTGGAGCAGGGCAAGCGCCCCTACCAGGCGGCCATCGATGCCAGCGACGCCATCGGCTTTGCGGTAGTGGCGATCACCGCCACCATCGTCGCGGTGTTCCTGCCGGTGAGTTTCATCGGCGGCTTCGTCGGCCAGTATTTCACCCCGTTCGGCATCACGGTCTCGGCGGCGGTACTGGCATCGCTGCTGGTGGCGCGTCTGGTGACGCCGCTGATGGCCGCCTACTTGCTCAAGCCCAAGGCGCCTTCCCGGCATGGCCCGCACCCGCCAGCGCCCCGGGGTTTGCTGGCGCGCTACCTGAAGCTGTTGGAATGGGCCCTGCAGCACCGGGGCAAGAGTCTGGGCATTGCCGGGCTGTTCCTGATCGGTTCGTTGGCCCTGGTGCCGCTGCTGCCTTCGGGATTCATGCCGGTCAATGACATCAGCCTGTCGCGCATCGACGTGTCCTTGCCCCCCGGCAGCTCCCTGGCCCGGACCGACACCGTGCTGACCAGCATGGCCGAGCAGTTGCGCCAGCGGCCCGAGGTGCTGTCGGTGTTTGCCACCGCCGGCGGCGAGGACTCCTCCGGGGCCACCGATGTGGCCACTGCCCAGCTCCTGGTGCGGCTGGTGCCGGCGGATCAGCGTGAGCTCAGCCAGAAGGCCTTCGAGCAATCCCTGCGGCCGCTGCTCAACGGCTTTGCCGACTTGCGCTACGCCTTTCGCGGCGAGAGCGCAGCCCGGGACATCTCGATCATCCTGGTGGGCGCCGACGGGCAGGCACTGAGCCAGGCCGCCCATGCCCTGCAGCGAGAAATGCGCGGCATCGAGGGCATCGCCAACGTCCAGGTCAACGAGCCGTTGCTGCGCCCGGAACTGCTGATCCAGCCCCGGGTGGATGAAGCGGCCCGGGCCGGAGTCAGCCCCCTGGCCATCGGCAGCGTGGCGCGGATCGCCACCGTGGGCGAGATCAACGCCAGTTCGGCACGCTTCAATTTCCATGACCGCCAGGTGCCGATCCGGGTGCTGCTGCCGGCCATCGAGCAGGGCGACCTGAATGCCCTGAACAACCTCGGCGTCAGCAGCGACAGCGGCAAGGTGCTGCCCCTCAGCGCGGTGGCCGATATCGGCTACGGCAGCGGGCCGGCGCGGATCGAACGCTTGTCGCGGCTGCGCCGGGTCTCGGTGGACGCCGATCTGGCGGGGCTCACCCTGGGAGCCGCCCTGGAAGCCATCGACCAACTGCCGGCCCTGGACCCGCTGCCCGAGGGGGTACGGCGGGTCGAGTATGGCGATGCGGAGTACATGAACGAGATGTTCGACAAGTTCGGCGTGGCCATGGGGCTGGGCATCATGATGGTGTTTGCGGTGCTGGTGCTGCTGTTTCGTGACTTCCTGCAGCCGCTGACCATTCTCGTCGCGCTGCCGCTGTCCATCGGTGGGGCCCTTGGCGGGCTGTTGCTGTATGGCGCGGCCATCGACTTGCCGGTGGTCATCGGCCTGCTGATGCTGATGGGCATCGTCACCAAGAACTCGATCCTGATGGTGGAGTTCACCATTGAGAACCGCCGCGCCGGCTTGCCCCGGCACCAGGCCCTGATCCAATCGGGAGCCGAGCGTGCCCGGCCGATCATCATGACCACCATCGCCATGGTCGCGGGCATGCTCCCGGCGGTGTTCAGCAGTGGAGCCGACGCGGGATTCCGCGCGCCCATGGCCGTGGCGGTGATCGGTGGGCTGATCACCTCGACCCTGTTGAGCCTGGTGCTGGTGCCGGTGGTTTTCAGCTACATGGACGACCTGAACCAGTGGCTGGCGCCGCGCCTGGCACGACTGACATCGGTCACCCCGGAGGACCGTGCCGCAGCGCGGCCACCGCAGCCTTGAAGCTCAAGCCGAGGCTGGCGTCAGGGTTGTACTTCGGAGCGGGCCAGGCTTGGTGCTTCGCTCCAGGCGCCGCCTAGGGCCCGGTACAGGTCGACCTCGGCCAGCAACTGCGCCAGGCGGTCGTTGATCAGGCCCTGCTGGGCACTGAACAGTGAGCGCTGGGCATCAAGGAACACCAGATTGCTGTCTACGCCGATGCGATAGCGATGCTCGGCCAGGTTGTAGTAGTCCTGGCTGGCCTGCACCAGGTTGCCCTGGGCCATCAGTTGCTGCTGGTAGGTCTGGCGTGCGGCCAGGCCGTCGGCCACTTCCTGGAAGGCGGTCTGAATGGCCTTTTCATACTGGGCGACGCTGATGTCCTTCTGCAGCCGGGCGTAGTCCAGGCTGGCGCGCAGGTTGCCGGCATTGAAGATCGGCAGGTTGATCTGCGGCTGAAAGGTCCAGCCGCCGGCGCCGCCCTTGAACAGCCCCGAGAGCTCCTTGCTGGAGCTGCCGGCATTGGCGGTCAGGCTGACGCTGGGGAAGAACGCCGCCCGGGCCGCGCCGATGTTGGCGTTGGCGGCCTGCAGCTGGTACTCGGCCTGGAGAATGTCCGGGCGTCGCTGCAACAGGCTCGAAGGCAGGCCCGCGGGCACCTGGGCCAACATGCCTTCGGCCAACCTGCGCTGGGGCAGGTCGGCGGGCAGCGGCGCGCCCACCAACAGGGTCAGGTTGTTCAGGTCCTGGGCCACCTGGCGCTGGTAGCGGGCCAGGCTGGCCCGGGCGCTGTCGACGCTGGTGCGGGCCTGGGCCACGTCCAGGGCCGAGATCTTCCCGGCGTTGCCGTTGCGGGTGGTCAAACGCAGGCTCTGTTCATCCGCGGCCAGGGTCTTGCGGGTCAGCTCCAGCAGTTCCTGGTCGGCGCACCAGGTCAGGTAGGCGCTGGCGACATTGGCCACCTGGCTCAACTGCGCGCTGCGCCGGGCTTGCTCGCTGGACAGGTAAGTCATCAATGCCTGTTGGCTGAGGCTGCGGATGCGGCCGAAGAAATCCAGCTCATAGGCGCTGATGCCCAGGTTCGCCGAATAGCTGGAATTGATCAGCGCCTTGCCGCCGGTCATCTGCTCGGGCAGACGCTGGCGCTTGCCGTCGACACTGGCCGACACCGCCGGCAGCAGGTCGGCGCGCTGGATGCGGTACTGGGCCTGGTAGGCCGCGACGTTCAGGGCCGCCACCCGCAGGTCGCGGTTGTTTTCCAGGGCACTGTGGATCAACTGTTGCAGCAAGGGGTCCTGGAACAGGCCCTGCCAGTCGGCCCCCGGCGTGCCTGTGGCCGAGGCGTAGGCCGGGCCTTGAGGGTACTGGGGCGCCACCGGCGGCTGTGGGCGCTGGTAGTCCGGGATCAGCGAGCAGCCGCCGAGGGTCAGGGCCAGGGCCGCCAGGATCGATGGGGAGTTACGCATGATCAGCCTCGTGACAAGGACATCCTGAGGGTGGACGACAGGGGGCGCCGGCACCGCGCCTCAGGCGCCGACCATCCACTTGGCCAGGCCGTGGCGGCCACTGACCCCGAGCTTGGCGGCGGCACGCTTGAGATAGGTTTCGATGGAGCTGTTCTTGACGCTCAGGCGCTGGGCCATTTCCGGCACCGTACCTCCGGTCAACAGCCCCAGACAGACTTCTTTTTCCCGGGCCGACAGGCTGATGTCCCCCAGGGACAGGCGCTCGTCGAACTCCCGTTGCAGGGGTGTCTGCTGGCGCGCATCCAGGGGGCGGGTGCTCCAGCTGCGCAGGTTCTTCAGGGCCTGTTGCCGATGCAGTTGGGCATGGCGCTCCAACAGCGGCAGCAATGTTTCCGACAGGCTCTTGAGAAAGGACAGTTCGGCCAGGGAAAAACCGCCCTGAGAGGGGGCGCGGTAGAGGGTAATGACACAGCGGCGGTTGGCTTTGCGCGAGACCAGATGGCATTGGTGCGGGGTGTTGCGCGAAGGCCCGTACTGGACCTGGGCATTCATCTGAATCAGCAGCGAGTCGTCCATTTCCAGCATCTTGTGCAGCAGGGGATCATGGCGTCGCGGGGGCTCCGGCAGGGGCAGGTCCTCTTGCAGCCCGGCACGCCCCAGCAGGGTGATTGCCAGGGAACTGGCCTGGCGTTCGTCGAGGGTCCACTCGCTGAGCAGCAACTGGCTGACCGGCACCAGCTTGTCCACCAGTTGCAGCATGTCCCTGGCGAATCCGCAATGGCCGGTACTGGAGATCAATTGCCCCAGTTCGAAGTAGAAGGGTGGAGTTTCCATGTTGGCGATACTGCTGGTCAGACCCATATCCTTATCATCCTTGATCGAGACAAATCGCTGATCGAAACGCGGTTGCCACGGTGCCCCGCAGCACAGTGTTCATGCACCTGATCGAGTCGGAAAAATCTGATTTAAGCCTAAGAATTTACTTTGCGTCTGTAGGGGTAAACCGGGACAGACAGGCCGCGCCAGAGCGCTACCGGGGTTTCCCCTATGAGCCGGCAACAGGCTCGCAACGCCCGCCGACGTTCGTCCTCGCGGCTCTGCAAGTCACTGTAAGCACAGGCTCATCCGGCCTTGACGGGAGGGTTGGCCAGGCCATGAGCCTCGTGTACGGATGGTCAATGTCCTACAGCTATTTCAGCTGATCCGCAGCAGCGTTCCGGGGCTGCGGATGAGGCGGTCGAAAGTGCCTGCGTGGGGGATTGTCCGGCGACCTGTCAGGGCCATTCTGAAGGCCCCGATCCGGCCCTGGAATGTCCGGGTTTCGGGTGACATACAGGGGTTGGGGCCGATGCTTAAATCCGCGAACGCCGGTGCCCGGGCCCATCACATGAGAAGGATCTTATGACGCGTTTTTCTGCCTTTGCCATGGCCGACTTCGTCGCGCAAATCACCCTTGCCATCCACGGTGCGCTGCCTGCTGGATGTTCCGCGCCGGTGCTGTCATGAGCGCCGGGCCGGTGCCTGCCCAAGGCTTGCCGCTGACCACCGGGCAACGGGATATCTGGCTGGATCAACTGAGCCGCGGCGACTCGCCGCTGTACAACATCGGCGGTTATGCCGACCTCAAGGGGCCGATCCAGCCCGCGCTGATGCAGCGCACGTTGCAGGAGGTGGTGCGCAAGCATGACGTGCTGCGCACCGTGCTGTCCCTGGAGGGCAGCAGCGACGGCCTGCCGTTGCAGTATTTCGACCGCCACTGGCCGGTGCAGATGGACTTTCATGATCTGTCCGCCGAGGCCGATCCGCGGGCCGCTGCGCTGGCGCGGATTCACTGGCAGATGCAGCAGCCGTTCAAGCTCAGCGGCGAACGCCTGTGCCGTTTCTCGCTGTTTCGCTTGAGCCCCGAGCATCACCTGATGGAGGCCGAGGCCCATCACCTGATCCTCGACGGTTGGGGCTTCGCCCAGTTGTCGCAATCCGTGGGTGATCTCTACAGCGCCCTGGCGCGGGGCGAAGAACCCGGCCCTGCCGCACCGTCCTTTGTCGATTTCATCGAAGACGATGTCCGTTACCAGCAGTCCAGCCGTTATGCCCGGGACCGGGACTACTGGCTGGCCAAGTACCAGAGCCTGCCGGAGCCGCTGCTGCGCCCGCGCTACCGCCCGGGCCAGGACGCCGGGACGCCCGGGGCGACCCTGGTGCAGGCCTTTCCCGCAGCCCTGCATGAGCGGATGAAAGCCCTGGGCAGAAGCACCGGGGCCTCGGCCTTCCATGTGCTGCTGGCGGCCTTGCATGTGTATTTCACCCGCATCGGCCAGCGCGACCAGTGGGTCCTGGGCATGCCGGTGCTGAACCGGCCCAACGCCGCTTTCAAGGTGACCGTGGGCTCCTTCACCCAGGTCAGTGCGGTGCACATGGACTTCGGCCGTGAGCTGAGTTTCGAAGCGCTGGTGGTGGCGGTGCGGGATGTGCTCAAGCAGGATTTCCGCCATCAGCGTTTTCCCCTGAGCGAGCTCAATCGTGCCCTTGGCTTGCTGCGTGAAGACCGCGGGCAATTGTTCGAACTGACCCTGTCCTATGAACTGGAGGACATGCAATACCGCTACGGCGATGCCGTGGCCTCGTCGGTGAAAGTTTCCAATCGTCACGAGCCGACGCCCCTGGCCATTCATCTGCGCAGCAACAGTTTCGACGACAACGCCTGGATGCATTACGTCTACGACTCGGGGTATTTCCAGCCCCACGAGATCGAGGCGCTGGCCGCTTGCCTGATCCATGTGCTGGAGCAGGGGCTGGCGAACGTGGCCTTGCCGGTGCAGCAGTTTTCGCTGCTGACCGCAGAGCAGAGCGCGCGCGTGCAGAGTTGGAACGCCACCTGTCAGCCACTGGCTGGCGAGCAGCGCATCCACAAGCGAATCGAGGCCTGGGCCCAGCGCACCCCGAGCGCGGTGGCCCTGGTCGCCCAGGGGCAAGCGCTGAGCTACGACCAGCTCAACCGCCGGGCCAATGCCCTGGCCGTGCACCTGCAAGGGCTTGGGGTCGGTCCCGATCAGCGGGTGGCGATCCTGGCCCGGCGCAGCCTGGAGACCCTGGTCGGCCTGCTGGCAATTCTCAAGGCCGGCGCCTGTTACGTACCGCTGGACCCGGCGCATCCCCCTGAGCGACTGGCCTACCTACTGGACGACTGCGGGCCGGTGGCGGTGCTGACCCAGGCCGGTTTGCGCGAGCGCCTGCCGGCCCTGGCGGTGCCGCTGATCGAGCTGGACGACCCTCAGTGGCAGTCAGGCTCGGCGCTTGTTCCCCAGGTGCCCGGGCTGACGGCGCAGCACCTGGCCTATGTGATCTACACCTCCGGCTCCACCGGTTTGCCCAAGGGCGTGATGGTGGAGCACCAGAGCCTGTCGGCCCTGGTGGACTGGCATTGCCGGGCTTTCGACCTGCAGGCCGGCAGCCACACCTCTTGCCTCGCCGGCTTCGGTTTCGATGCCATGGCCTGGGAAGTCTGGCCGGCCCTGTGCGCCGGGGCGACCCTGCACCTGGCCCCGGCCAGTGACGGCCCCGAAGACCTCAATGGGTTGCTCGCCTGGTGGCGGGCCCAGCCGTTGCAGGTGAGCTTCCTGCCCACGCCGGTGGCGGAGTACGCCTTCAGCCAGCGGCTCGGTCATCCGACCCTGCGCACCCTGTTGATCGGCGGCGATCGCCTGCGTCAGTTGCCCGAGGAACAGCGCTTTGCCCTGATCAACAACTATGGCCCCACCGAAACCACGGTGGTGGCCACCTCCGGGGTCATCGAGGCCGGGCAGCCGCTGCATATCGGCCGGCCCATCGCCAATACCCAGGTCTACCTGCTGGATGAGCGACAACGCCCGCTGCCCATCGGCATTGCCGGCGAACTCTACATCGGTGGCAACGGGGTGGCCCGGGGTTACCTCAATCGCGACGAGCTGACGGCCGAGCGTTTCCTCGACGATCCCTTTAGCGCCCGGCCCGGTGCGCGCATGTACCGCACCGGCGATCTGGCTCGCTGGCTGGACGACGGCTGCCTGGAGTACCTGGGGCGCAATGACGACCAGGTGAAGATCCGTGGCCAGCGCGTCGAGCTGGGAGAAATCGAAACCCGCCTGGGCGCCCATCCCGTGCTCCAGGACGTGCTGGTCCAGGCCCGGGACGGACAGTTGGTGGCCTGGTTCACGGCCCGCGAGGCCGTGCCGATCAGCGACCTGCGGGACTTCCTGCGCCGGCAGTTGCCCGACGCCATGGTGCCCGTGGCCTATGTACGGCTCGATGCATTGCCCCTTACTGCCAACGGCAAGCTGGATCGCCAGGCCTTGCCCGCACCCGGCCTCGAGGCCCTGGTCAGCCGCGAGTACCAGGCCCCCGAGGGCCCGCTGGAAACCACCCTGGCCCAGCTCTGGGCCCAGGTGCTGCAGGTGGAACAGGTGGGCCGCCATGACCATTTCTTTGAATTGGGCGGCCATTCGTTGCTGGCCCTGCAACTGATCCAGCTGATGCAGGAGCAGGGGCTGCATGCCGATGTGCGGGTGCTGTTCGGCCAGCCGACCCTGGCCAGTCTGGCTGCGGCGGTGGAGGGCCGGCAGGACGTGGCGATCCCGGCCAATGGCGTACCTGCCGATTGCCGGCGCATCACCCCGCAGATGCTGACCCTGGTGGACCTGGACCAGGAAAGCATCGACCGGGTGCTGGCCACGGTTCCCGGCGGCGTGAGTAACGTGCAGGACATCTATCCCCTGGCGCCGTTGCAGGAGGGCTTGCTCTACCACCACATGACCTTTGCCGGGCATGACCCGTACCAGCAGCACGCGCTGCTGGCCTTTTCCCGTCGCGAGGACCTGGACGCCTTCGCCCAGGCCCTGCAGGCGGTGATCGACCGCCATGACATTCTGCGCACCAGCCTGGTCTGGGATGCGGCAGAGCAGCCGCTGCAGGTGGTCTGGCGCCAGGCCCGGTTGCCGCTGGAGGAGTGGTTGCCGCAGGCCGCGGGCGGCTCGCTGGCGGAGCAGTTGCGCGAGCATTACCACCCTCGGCACCACCCGCTGGATATCCGCCAGGCACCGCTGCTGGCCCTGGCCTGGGCCGAGGACAGGCCGAACCGGCGCTGGATCGCCCTGCTGCGCTTTCATCATCTGGTCAACGATGCCACGTCCACAGCGTTGCTGATGGCGCAGATTGCCGACCATATGAACGGCCGGCAACAGCAACTGGCGCCGGCCTTTGCCTACCGCGACTACGTGGCTCGCACGCGGTTGGGGCAGGCAGCCCATGCCGCGTTCTTCCGGGAATACCTGGCCGGGGTGGACCAGCCGACCCTGGCCTTCGAGTTGCAGGAGCGTCCCGGCGAGCAGGTGGATCAGCAACACGCCAGCGGTCTGCTGGACCGCGACCTGAGCCAGCGCCTGCGCCATCAGGTGCGGCAGTTCGGGGTCAGTGCCGCCAGCCTGTTCCACCTGGCCTGGGGGCTGGTGCTGGGACGCTCCTGCGGCCGCGAGGACCTGCTGTTCGGCACCGTGCTGCTGGGTCGCTTGCAGGCCGGCGCGGGAGCGGACCGGGCCCTGGGCATGTTCATCAACACCTTGCCGTTGCGCCTGGAGCTGGCGGGGCTGACGGTGGCTGCCGGACTGCGCCAGACCCAGGAACGTCTCAGCACGCTGCTGGCCCATGAGCAGGGGCCCCTGTCCCTGGCTCAGCGTTGCAGCGGCGTGGCGGCACCGACTCCGCTGTTCAATGCCTTGCTCAACTACCGGCACAACGTCGCCGCCGACGCCCAGGCCCTGTTGCAAGGGGTGCCGGGGGCGCAATTGCTGAGCAGCGAAGAAGTGCTCAGTTACCCCTTGATGCTGGCGGTGGACGACCTGGAACCGGGCTTTCGCCTGGGGGCTCGGGCGCCTCGGCGGATCGGCGCGCAGCGCCTGCTGGACTACCTGAGCTGCGCCCTCGAGGGGCTGGTCCAGGCGTTGGAGCAGGCACCGCAGACCCTGCTGCAGAGCCTGTCCATCCTGCCGGCGGCGGAGTATCGGCAGCAGATGCTGGCGTTCAACGCCACCGGGTCCGACTACCCCAGCGAGCTGACCCTGCACGGGCTGTTCGAAGCCCAGGTCCGCCGCACGCCCCAGGCCATTGCCCTGCAGGCCGGCGAGCAACGCTTGAGTTATGCCCAGCTCAACCAGCGGGCCAACCAGCTGGCCCATCACTTGCGCGAGCAAGGGGTAGGGCCGGACGTGCGAGTCGGGCTCTGCGTCGAGCGCGGCCTGGAAATGATCATCGGCCTGCTGGGCATCCTCAAGGCCGGTGGCGCCTATGTCCCCCTGGACCCGGAGTACCCGCTGGAGCGTTTGAGCTTCCTGATCAATGACAGCCAGCCATTGGTCGTGCTGGTGCACCAGCCCACCCGCGCGCTGCTGCAGGCTCAGGCCGTGCCGCTGATCGATTTCGACCGCGACCGCTGGCAGCACCCGGCCGAGGATGATCCTGTGGTGCCGGGGCTCGGGGTCAGGCACCTGGCTTATGTGATCTACACCTCGGGCTCCACCGGCAACCCCAAGGGGGTGATGGTGGAGCACCGTGGCCTGGGCAACCTGATGCACTGGAGTTCGCGACTGTGTGGGCAATGCCCGGGCGGCACCTTGCTGCAAAAGGCCCCGTTCAGTTTCGACGGCTCGGTGTGGGAGCTGTTCTGGCCCCTGGTCAGCGGCATGCGCCTGCTGCTGGCGCGGCCCGATGGCCAGCGTGATCCAGGCTACCTGGCGCAGCTGGTGCAAGCGCAGCAGGTGACCATGATCAAGTTCGTGCCGGCGATGCTCCTGCAGTTCCTGCAATTGCAGGAGAGCGGACAGTGCCACAGCCTGACCGACGTCTTCTGCGGCGGTGGCGAGCTCACCGAGGCCATCGCCCGGCTGTTCCAGCAACGCCTGCCCAAGGCCCGTCTGCACAACGTCTACGGTCCCACCGAGGCCACGGTGGACAGCAGCGCCTGGACCCTGGAGCCCGGGGCCCCTGTACCGGCGGTGCAGTTGCCCATCGGCCGGGCCATTACCAATACCCGGCTGTATGTGCTCGATGCCCATGACCAGCCGGTACCCCTGGGGGTCAGCGGCCAGTTGCATATTGGCGGCGTCGGCGTATCCCGGGGTTACCTGGGCTTGCCGCTGCTGCAGGCCGAGCGCTTTATCGACAGCCCCTTCGTGGCCGGTGACCGGCTGTACCGCAGTGGCGATCTGGTGCGCTACAACGCTGACGGCGACCTGGAGTTCCTCGGCCGCAACGACTTCCAGGTCAAGCTGCGCGGGCTGCGCCTGGAACTGGGGGAGATCGAGGCACGGCTGGCGCAACACCCGGCCCTGCGAGAGGTGGCGGTGCTGATGCGCGATGAGCGCCTGGTGGCCTATTTCAGCCTGCACCCGGACCAGCCGGCGCCGGGTATCGAGGCGTTGCGGGCCCATGTCCTGGAGCAGTTGCCGGAGTACATGGTGCCGGCCGCCTATGTGCGGTTGGCAACGCTGCCCCTGAGTGCCAACGGCAAGCTGGACCGCAAGGCGTTGCCGGAACCCGGGGAAGACGCGGTGCTGAGCCGCGAGTTCGAGGCGCCCCAGGGCGAGCTGGAAACGACCCTGGCGCGGCTCTGGGCCGAGGTGTTGCAGGTCGAGCGGGTGGGGCGTCATGACCACTTCTTCGAGCTGGGCGGGCATTCCCTGCTGGCGGTCAGCCTGGTGGCGCGCATGCGCCAGGAGGGCCTGCATGCCGATGCCCGACTGCTGTTCAGCCAGCCGACCCTGGCGGCACTGGCGGCCCATACCCTGGGTCAGTTGCAGCGCCTGGAGATTCCCGCCACCACCATTCCCCAGCTCAAGCGCCAGCGGCGTCTCTGAACCAACTCTGGGGCCCGGCAGGCCGGCCCCAGGGCCGGCGCTCGCCGTGGCATCGGCTGGACCGGGACAGCGCCGGGGCCGTGTCCCGACTTCCCATGTCAGACACTCAAGAACGGATGTTTTAGCGTTTCCAGGCTGCCGGGAGCCCTGGCGGGATCAGTGTCTGCGGCGTTTGCCCAAGCCGCTGGCCGCTCAGCGTTCGGGCCCTGCGCCGCCTCTGAAAGGTTGCATCTGAAACAAGGACGTTCTCTTCAACCATTTCCGAATTCTCAGGCAGGTTACGACATGCAGTTCAGCGAATTGATGGCCGTTCTTTCGACCCTCGCGATCCGACTTCAACAGGACGGCGAGGATCTGCTGGTGCAGGGCGATGACGAGGCCCTGGACGACGCACTCTGGGACAGCCTGATCCAGCACAAGGCGCAACTTCTGCAGCGAGTGACCGAGCAGGGCGGCCACTGGCTGAGCCCGGCCTTCAGGATCACCCCGGACATGCTGCCCCTGGTGCAGCTGGAGCAGGCGGCCATCGATCGCATCGTCGCCGGCGTGCCAGGTGGCGCCGCCAATGTGCAGGACATCTACCCCCTGGCACCGCTGCAGGAAGGCATGCTCTATCACTACTTGTCTGCGCCCCAGGGCGATCCCTATGTGCTCCAGGCGCGTTTCGCCTTTGCCAGTCCGGAGCGGCTGCAAGCCTTTGCCGAGGCCTTGCAATGGGTGATCGAGCGCCACGACATCCTGCGCACCGCGATTGCCTGGGAAAGCCTCGATGAACCGCTGCAGGTGGTCCTGCGCCAGGCGCCGCTGCAGTGTCAAGCACTGCAGCTGGACGCTGCCGGGGGCGATGCCCTGGCTCAGTTGCAGCAGCGCTACGACTCCCGGCAATTCCGCCTGGACCTGCGCCAGGCGCCGCTGTTGCGCCTGGTGCACGCCGAGGACCCGGTCAACTCGCGTCAGGTGGCGTTGCTGCTGTTCCATCACATGGCCCTGGACCACGCCGCCCTGGATGTGGTGCGCCAGGAAATCCAGGCCTGCCTGCAGGGGCAGCGCGAGCAACTGCCGCTGCCGGTGCCGTTTCGCAACCACCTGGCCCAGGCCCGTCTGGGGCAGAGCGAAGAGCGGCACGCAGCCTTTTTCCGCGACATGCTCGCAGACATCGACGAGCCGACCCTGCCGTTCGGCCTGGGGGATGTGCAGGGCGCAACCCGGCGCATCGAAGAGCACCGGCTGCCAGTGGATCGCCAGCTCAGCCGGCGCCTGCGCAGCCAGGCCCGGCAACTGGGCGTGAGTGTGGCGAGCCTGATGCACCTGGCCCTGGGCCGGGTCCTGGGCCAGTTGTCCGGGCGCGAGGCGGTGGTGTTCGGCACTGTGCTGCTGGGGCGCATGGAGGTGGGCGAGGACGGTGAGCGGGCCCTGGGCATGTTCATCAACACCCTGCCGTTGCGGGTGGATGTGGGGGCGCACAGCGTGCGCGCCGGCGTGCTGGCGACCCATGCTCGGCTGAGCGCCTTGCTGGCCCATGAACACGCCTCCCTGGCCCTGGCCCAGCGGTGCAGCGGAGTCAGTGCGCCGACCCCGCTGTTCAGCGCCATGCTCAACTACCGCCACAGCCACGGGGCCGATGGCGACGAAGTCCAGGAACTGGTGCCGGGCATCCAGGTGCTGGGCGCCCAGGAGCGCACCAACTACCCGCTGACGGTCAACATCGACGATCTGGGCGAGGACCTGCTGATCACCGCCCTGGTGGACGCCACCCTGGGGGCCGAGCGCATCAGCGGCTACCTGCTGACCACTCTGGAAAGCCTGGCCCTGGCCCTGCAGAGCAACCCCGAGGCGCCGTTGCACAGCCTGGAAATGCTCCCGGCCAGCGAGCGGCGTTACCTGCTGCAGGGCCTGAACACGCCCCTGGGGCAGTACCCCGACAGCCCGCTGATCCATCAACAGGTGGAGGCCCAGGCCCGGGTCCAGCCCGAGGCGCCGGCGCTGCTTTTCCAGGCGCAGCGCTTGAGTTACGGCGAGCTCAACCGCCGCGCCAATCAGGTGGCCCATCGCTTGCTGGCGCTAGGTGTGCGTCCGGACCAGCGCGTGGCGATCTGCGTCGAGCGCGGCCTGGAAATGATCATCGGCCTGCTGGGCATCCTCAAGGCCGGCGGCGCCTATGTGCCCATCGACCCGGCCTATCCCCGGGAGCGCATCGCCTACACCCTGGAGGACAGCGCCCCGGTGGCCGTGCTGGTGCAGGCCGATACCCAGGCCCTGGTGGCCGACCTGCGGGTGCCGCTGATCGACCTCGACAGTCGCACCCTGGCCCATGAGGCCCAGGACAACCCCGAAGTGCCGGGGCTGACCCCGGCCAACCTGGCCTATGTGATCTACACCTCCGGCTCCACCGGTCTGCCCAAGGGGGTGATGGTGGAACACCGCAACGTCGCCCGGCTGTTTTCCGCCACCCGCGACTGGTTCGATTTCAACTGGCGCGACGTCTGGGCGCTGTTCCATTCCTTCGCCTTCGACTTCTCGGTGTGGGAGATCTGGGGCGCCCTGGTGCATGGCGGCCAGTTGCTGGTGGTACCTCAGGTCGTCAGCCGCTCCCCGCAAGCCTGTTACACACTGCTGTGCGAGGCCCGGGTGAGCATCCTCAACCAGACCCCCAGCGCCTTCCGCTCGCTGATTGCGGCCCAGGGCCAGAGCGGGCTCAAGCATTCCCTGCGCCAGGTGATCTTCGGCGGCGAAGCCCTGGAGCCGGGGATGCTCAAGCCCTGGTACGCCCGGCTGGAGAACGTCGGCACGCAACTGGTGAACATGTACGGCATCACCGAAACCACGGTGCACGTGACCTACCGGCCGTTGCAGGCGGCGGACGCGCAATGGGTGGGCAGCAGCCCCATCGGCCGACGGATTCCCGATCTGCAACTCTATGTGCTGGATGCACGCCGGGAGCCCTTGCCCACGGGCGTGGTGGGGGAGCTGTATGTGGGGGGCGCCGGGGTGGCCCGGGGTTACCTCAACCGTGATCAACTCAGCGCCGAGCGCTTCATTGCCGACCCCTTCAGCAACCGGCCGGAGGCGCGGCTGTACAAGACCGGCGACCTGGCCCGCTGGTGCGCCGATGGCAGCCTGGAGTACCTGGGGCGCAACGACGATCAGGTGAAGATTCGCGGTTTCCGCATCGAACTGGGGGAGGTCGAGGCGCGACTGGCCGCTTGCGACGGGGTGGGCGAGGCGGTGGTGATCGCCCGGGAAGAGACTCCGGGGGACAAGCGCCTAGTGGCCTATGTGATTCCCCGGCCGGGAGCGGCCCCGGGCGCCGCGCAGCTGCGTGAGCAACTGCGCCAGAGTCTGGCGGACTACATGCTGCCTAGCGCCTTCGTGCTGCTGCAGGCCTGGCCCCTGACCGCCAACGGCAAGCTCGACCGCAAGGCCCTGCCGGCGCCGGACAGCGCCGCGGTCGCCCGACGCGACTATGAAGCGCCCCAGGGCGAGGTGGAGCAGGCCATCGCGAGGATCTGGCAGGAGCTGCTGCAATTGCCCCAGGTCGGTCGCCAGGACAATTTCTTCGAGCTGGGCGGCCATTCGCTGCTGGCGGTCAAACTGATGGAACGCATGCGGCAGGTGGATCTGTGCGCCGATGTGCGGGTGCTGTTCGGCCAGCCGACCCTGGCCGCCCTGGCGGCCGCCGTGGGTGGGCAGCACGAGGTGCAGGTGCCGGCCAACCTGATCGGCGCCGATTGCCGGCGCATCACGCCCGAGCTGCTGCCCCTGGCGGACCTCGATCAAGCGGCCATCGACAAGGTGTTGGCCCAGGTGCCCGGTGGCGTGGCCAACGTTCAGGACATCTATGCCCTGGCCCCCTTGCAGGCGGGCATCCTGTATCACCACCTGAGCAGCGTCGAGGGCGATCCCTATGTGCTCCAGGTGCAGTTCGAGTTTGCCAGCGACGACGTCTTGCAGACCTTTACCCTGGCCTTGCAGCAGGTGATCCAGCGGCACGACATCCTGCGCACCAGCCTGGTCTGGGAAGGCCTTGACGAGGCGGTGCAAGTGGTCTGGCGCCAGGCCCCCCTGGAGTTGGAAGTGCTGGAACTGGACCCCGCCCGGGGGACGATCCTCGGGCAACTGCAGGCCGGTTTCGACCCCCGTCACTATCGCCTTGACCTGGGCCGGGCACCTTTGCTGCGCCTGGTCTGTGCCCGGGACGCTGACCAGCAGCGCTGGCTGGGCATCCTGTTGTTGCATCACCTGGCCCTGGACCACAGCTCCCTTGAGGTGCTGGTGCAAGAGATCAGTGAGGTGCTGCAAGGCCGCAGCGCGCAGCTGCCGCCTGCCGCGCCTTACCGCAACTATGTGGCCCAGGCGCGCCTGGGGCTCGGCGAACAGGAACATCAGGCGTTCTTCCGCGAGATGCTGGGGGACATCGACGAGCCGACCCTGGCGTTCGGCCTGCAGGACGTCAATCGCGACGGCAGCGGCATCTGCGAGCAGCAGCTGCGGCTGGAGCCGGCACTGTGTCGGCGTTTGCGCCAGCAGGCGCGGAACCTCGGGGTCAGTGTCGCCAGCCTGATGCACCTGGCCTGGGGCCGGGTCCTGGGGCAAGTGTCCGGCCGCGACGACGTGGTGTTCGGCACCGTGCTGCTGGGGCGCATGCACGGCGGCTCGGGGGCCGACCGCGCCCTGGGCATGTTCATCAACACCTTGCCGCTGCGGGTCGGCTTGGGCACCCAGGGCGTGGCCGAGGCCCTGGGCCGTACCCATCAGCAACTGGCGCAACTGCTGGGGCATGAGCACGCCTCCCTGGCCCTGGCCCAGCGTTGCAGCGGCGTGCCGGCGGCGCTGCCGCTGTTCAACAGCCTGCTCAACTACCGTCACAGTCCCCCGGAGGACGCTGACGATCAGGGGCCGGCGACCTGGGACGGCATTCGCGTGCTGGCGTCCGAGGAGCGCAGCAACTACCCGCTGGCGCTGAACATCGACGATGACGGCGAGGGTTTGCGCCTGACCCTGCAGGCGGTGGCCCAGGTCAATGGCGAGCGGGTCTGCCGCTACATGGAATGTGTCCTGGAACACTTGGCCCAGGCCCTGGAACAGATGCCGGGCATGGCCCTGGACCAGATCCCGGCGGTGCCCCCGGCCGAACGCCGGCAGTTGCTAGTGGAGTTCAATGCCACTGCCCGTGAATATCCACGCCGGCAGACCCTGCACCAACTGTTCGAAGCTCAGGCCCTGGCCCATCCGGAGCGGGTGGCGGCGGTGGAGGGTGATGCCCTACTCAGCTACGCCGAGCTCAATACCCGGGCCAACCAGCTGGCCCACCACCTGCTGGAGCTGGGGGTGCAGCCCGGGGACCACCTGGCGATTCTGTTGCCGCGCTCCCTGGACCTGTTGCTCAGCCAGTTGGCCATCAGCAAGTGCGCCGCGGCCTATGTGCCCCTGGACATCAACGCCCCGGCCCAGCGCCAGGGCTTCATGGTCAGCGACAGTCACAGCGTGGTCCTGCTGACCCGCAGTGACGAGGTGCTGGATGGCCCGGCCCGGCGCGTGGACCTGGATCGCCTGCGGCTGAGCGCATTGCCCGCCCACAACCCGGACCTGCCGCAGTCCTCCGAGAGCGTGGCGTACATCATGTACACCTCCGGCTCCACCGGCACGCCCAAGGGGGTACGGGTGCCGCACCGAGCCATCAGCCGCCTGGTGATCAACAACGGCTACGCCGATTTCAACCCCGAGGACCGGGTGGTCTTCGCCTCCAACCCGGCCTTCGACGCCAGCACCATGGACGTCTGGGGGGCCTTGCTCAACGGCGGGCGAGTGCTGGTCATCGATCACCACACCCTGCTGGACCCGGCGCGCTTGGGCCACGCCCTGAGCACCTTGGGGGCCACGGTGCTGTTCGTCACCACGGCGCTGTTCAACCAGTATGTGCAGCTGATTCCCGAGGCCCTCAAGGGCTTGCGGATACTCCTCTGCGGCGGCGAGCGCGGCGACCCGGCAGCCTTTCGCCGGCTCTTGGCGCAAGCGCCGCACCTGCGCCTGGTGCACTGTTATGGCCCCACCGAAACCACCACCTACGCCACCACCCATGAGGTCCGGCAACTGGCGGCCGACGCCGAGCACGTGCCCATCGGCCGGCCGATCGCCAATACCCGGGTGTATGTCCTGGATCAGCGCCAGCAGCCGCTGCCCCTGGGGGCCCAGGGCGAGATCGTCATCGGTGGCGATGGCGTGGCCCTGGGTTACCTCAACCGTCCCGAGCTGAACGCCGAGAAGTTCATCCGCGACCCTTTCAGCGACCACCCGCAGGCGCTGCTGTACCGCACCGGGGACATGGGCCGCTGGCTGGAGCACGGCGTGCTGGAATGCCTGGGACGCAATGACGATCAGGTGAAGATCCGCGGCCTGCGTATCGAGCTGGGGGAGATCGAGGCCCGCTTGCTGACCTGTCCCGGGGTCAAGGAAGGCGTGGTCCTGGCCCGCGAGGACGAACCCGGAGACAAGCGCCTGGTGGCCTACTACACCGTGCAGGCCGACGCCCCGGAACCGTCCGCCGAATCCCTGCGCCAGGCGCTGCAACAGCAGTTGCCGGACTACATGGTGCCCCTGGCCTATGTGCGCCTCGACGCGTTGCCCCTGACCAACAACGGCAAGCTGGAGCGCAAGGGCCTGCCGGCGCCGGATCAGTCGGCCCTGCTCAGCCGCGGCTTCGTCGCCCCCGAGGGTGAGGTGGAGACGGCCCTGGCACGGATCTGGAGCGAACTGCTCAAGGTCGAGCGGGTAGGGCGTCACGATCATTTCTTCGAACTGGGCGGGCACTCGCTGCTGGCGGTGAGCCTGATCGAGCGCATGCGCCAGATCGGCCTCAGCGCCGATGTGCGGGTGCTGTTTGGCCAGCCGACCCTGGCGGCCCTGGCCGCCGCGGTGGGCAGCGGTCGCGAGGTGCAGGTGCCGGCCAACGCCATCGGCCTCGACTGCTTGCGTATCACGCCGCAGATGCTGCCCCTGATCGAACTGGACCAGCAGGCCATCGACCGAGTGGTGGCCAGCGTTCCCGGCGGCGTGGCCAACGTGCAGGACATCTACCCCCTGGCGCCGCTGCAGGAGGGCATTCTCTATCACCACCTGAGTGCCGAGCAGGGCGATCCCTACCTGCTGCAGTCGCGAATGGCCTTCGACAGCCTGGAGCGTTTGCAGCGCTTCGCCGGCGCCATGCAACAGGTCATCCAGCGCCACGACATCCTGCGCACCGCAGTGCTCTGGGAGGGCTTGCCGCAGCCGTTGCAGGTGGTCTGGCGGCAGGCCGAACTGCAGGTTCTGGAGCAGGTGCTGGACCCGGCGGACGGCGATCTGCTCGAGCAGCTGCAGCAACGCTTCGACGCTCGCCACTGGCGCCTGGACCTGGCCCGCGCGCCGCTGATCCGCCTGGTCTATGCCCGGGTCCCGGGGCAGTCGCGGGTGCTGGCGATTCTGCTGTTCCACCACCTGGCCCTGGATCACACCGCCATGGAGGTGATCGGCGAGGAAATGCGCGCGCTGCTGTTCAACCGCGGCGAGCGCCTGGGCACCCCGGTGCCTTATCGCAACTACGTGGCCCAGGCGCGCCTGGGGGCCGGTCAGGCCGAGCACGAGGCGTTTTTCCGGCAGATGCTCGGTGATGTCGACGAGCCGACCCTGGCCTTTGCCGTGGAGGATGTGCAAGGCGATGGCCGGGATATCGAAGAGGCCCGGGTGCCTGTGCCCGATGCCCTGAGCCTGCGCCTGCGGGAGCAGGCGCGGCAGCTGGGGGTCAGTGCCGCGGCGCTGATGCACCTGGCCTGGGGCCTGGTCCTGGGGCAGGTGTCCAATCGCCGGCACGTGGTGTTCGGCACTGTGCTGATGGGGCGGATGCAGGGCGGTGAGGGCGCCGACCGGGCCCTGGGGGTGTTTATCAATACCTTGCCGCTGCGGGTGGATGTGGACGCCGGCAGCGTGCGTGCCGGGGTCCGCGCGACCCATGCCCGGCTCAGCGCCCTGTTGGGCCACGAGCATGCGTCCCTGGCCCTGGCCCAGCGCTGCAGTGGGGTGGCAGCCAGTTCGCCGCTGTTCAGTGCCTTGCTCAACTACCGGCACAGCGTGGCGGACGCCGGACGGGGCGATGGCCTGGATATCTGGCAGGGGGTCGAGCTGCTGGGGGGCGAGGAGCGCAGCAACTACCCGCTGAGCCTGAGCGTCGACGACCTGGGCCAGGGCTTCAGTCTGTCGTTGCTGGCGCTGTCGGCGATGGGCGCACAGCGCATGGGCGGTTACATGCTCCGGGTTCTGGAGCAACTGGCCGATGCCCTGCAATGGACCCCGGAGCTGGACCTGGGGCAGCTCTCGGTATTGCCGGTGGCGGAGCGCCAGCAGTTGCTGGAAGGCTTCAATGCCAGCGGCGCTGACTATCCCCGTGGACAGACCCTGCACGGCCTGTTCGAGGCCCGGGTGCAGGATGCTCCCGAGGCCGTGGCCCTGGTGCAAGGTTCGTTGCGCCTGAGCTACCGGCAACTGAACCAGCGGGCCAATCAACTGGCCCGGCAACTGCTGGAACTGGGGGCCGGCCCCGACGAGCGCGTGGCGCTGTGCCTGCCGCGGGGGCCGCAACTGCTGACGGCCATGCTGGCGATTCTCAAGGCCGGGGCGAGCTATGTGCCCATCGACCCGAGCCATCCGCCGGAGCGGATCGCCTACCTGCTGCAGGACAGCGCGCCCCTGGCGGTGTTGGTGCAGGGCGCGATCGGCGAGCTGCCGGGCATTCCAGGCCTGGCGCAGATCGATCTGGATCGCTGCGTCTGGCAGGAGGCGCCCCTGGACAATCCGCGGGTGCCGGGGCTGACTCCGGCGCACCTGGCCTATGTGATCTACACCTCCGGCTCCACCGGCCAGCCCAAGGGCGTGATGGTGGAGCACCAGAGCCTGGAGAATCTGCTGCACTGGCACTGCGCGACCTTCGACCTGGGCCCGGGGCGCCACAGTTCCAGCGTCGCCGGCCTGGGTTTTGACGCCATGGCCTGGGAGGTCTGGCCGACGCTGTGCAGCGGCGCCACCCTGCACCTGCCACCGGCCGAGGTGGGCAGCCAGGACCTTGAAGCGTTGCTCGGCTGGTGGCGGGCCCAGCCCCTGGACATCAGCTTCCTGCCGACCCCGGTGGCCGAGTACGTCTTCAGCCAGGGCCAGGGGCACCCGACCCTGAGCACCTTGCTGATCGGCGGCGACCGCCTGCGCCAGTTCCCGGCCGATCCGGGGTTTGCCGTGATCAACAACTACGGGCCCACCGAAGCCACGGTGGTGGCCACGTCCGGCCCAATCGCGGTGGGCGGCTCGCTGCACATCGGCCGACCCATGGCCAATGCGCGGATCTACCTGCTGGACGAACAGCAGCGCCCGGTGCCCTTGGGGGTGGTCGGCGAACTCTATGTGGGCGGCGCCGGGGTAGCCCGGGGTTACCTCAATCGCGATGCGCTGACCGCCGAACGCTTCCTCGACGACCCGTTCTGCGCCGAGCCCACCGCGCGCATGTATCGCACGGGCGATTTGGCCCGCTGGCGTGCCGACGGCAACCTCGACTACCTGGGGCGCAATGACGATCAGGTGAAGGTGCGCGGCATGCGCATCGAGCCGGGAGAAATCGAGGCCGCGCTGCTCAGCCACCCGGCCCTCAAGGAGGCCCTGGTACTGGTGCGCGAAGGGCGTCTGCTGGCCTACTTCACCGAGCATGCCGAGGTTTCCAACCACGAGCTGGATCTCCAGGACCTGCGAGATCACCTGCAGGGCCGACTGCCGGACTCCATGTTGCCGGTGGCCTATGTGCGCTTGCTGGCGCTGCCCCTGACCGCCAACGGCAAGCTCGATCGCCAGGCCCTGCCGCAACCGGATCAGGGAGCCTGGCTGAGCCGCGAATTCGAGGCGCCCCAGGGCGAGGTGGAAAGCGCCTTGGCGCGGATCTGGAGCGAGCTGCTACAGGTGCAACAGGTCGGACGCCACGATCACTTCTTCGAACTGGGCGGGCACTCACTGCTGGCGGTGAGCCTGATCGAGCGCATGCGCCAGATCGGCCTCAGCGCCGATGTGCGAGTGCTGTTCAACCAGCCGACCCTGGCGGCCCTGGCCGCTGCCGTGGGCAGCGGCCGCGAGGTGCAGGTGCCGGCCAACCTGATCGGCACCGATTGCCAGAGCATCACCCCAGAGCTGCTGCCGCTGATCGAGCTGGACCAGGACGCCATCGAGCGCATCGTCGCCACGGTGCCGGGCGGGGTGGAAAACGTGCAGGACATCTACCCCCTGGCGCCGTTGCAGGAGGGCATCCTCTATCACCACCTGAGCGCCCGCCAGGGCGATCCTTATCTGCTGCAATCCCATCTGGCCTTCGCCGACCGCCAGCGCCTGGAGGATTTCACCCAGGCCTTGCAGCGCGTGGGCGAACGCCACGACATCCTGCGCACCGCGGTGCTCTGGGAGGGCCTGAAACAGCCGCTGCAAGTGGTCTGGCGCCGGGCCCGGGTGGCGGTGGAGGAGGTCATCCTCGATCCGGCCGAGGGCGATATTCTCGAACAATTGCATGCACGCTTCGATGCCCGGCATTGGCGCCTGGAGCTGACCCGGGCGCCGTTGATGCGCCTGGTCCATGCCCAGGACCCGGTCCGGCAGCGCACGGTGGCGATCCTGCTGTTCCATCACATCGTCCTGGACCACACCGCCCTGGAGGTGGTTCGCGAGGAAATCCAGGCCTGTCTGTTGGGGCAGGAGCCTGTCGGCACGGCGATTCCCTATCGCAACTATGTGGCCCAGGCCCGCCTGGGGGTCAGTCGCGAGGAGCACGAGGCGTTCTTCCGCGAGATGCTCGGGGACATCGACGAACCGACCCTGCCGTTCGGCCTGCAGGACGTGCAGGGCGACGGCGAGGCCATTGAAGAGTTGCAACGGACCCTGGACGCCGACCTGAGCGCGCGCCTGCGGGCCCAGGCTCGGCTGCTGGGGGTCAGCGCCGCGAGCCTGTTCCACCTGGCCTGGGCCCGGGTCCTGAGCGTCACCTCGGGCCAGGAGCGCGTGGTGTTCGGCACCGTGCTGCTGGGACGCCTGCAAGGCGGACTGGGGGCCGACCGGGCCCTGGGCATGTTCATCAACACCTTGCCGTTGCGGGTCGACCTGGACCACAGCGGCACCCGGGCGGCGGTCAAGGCGACCCACGCCCGGCTCAGCGCCTTGCTGGGGCACGAGCATGCCTCCCTGGCCCTGGCGCAGCGTTGCAGCGGCGTGGTCGCGCCGCTGCCGCTGTTCAGCGCCATGCTCAACTACCGCCACGGCAGCGACGCAGTGCCGAGCCCGGCGGTGCAACAGGCCTGGCAGGGCATCCAGACCCTGCACAGCGAAGAGCGCACCAACTACCCCCTGAGCCTCAACGTCGATGACCTCGGCCAGGGCTTCCGGCTGACCGCCATGACCCTGGCGCGGATTGGCGCCGAGCGCATCTGCGGCTACATGGAGCAGGCCCTGTGCGCGCTGGTGGACACCCTGGAACAGGCGCCCCAGCGGCCCTTGCGTCAGGTACCGATCCTGCCGCCAGCTGAGCGCCAGCAACTGCTGCACACCTTCAATGCCACGACCCGGGACTACCCCCTGGAACAGACCCTGCACGGGCTGTTCGAGGCCCAGGTGCTGCGCAGCCCCGAAGCCCTGGCGGTGCAGGCGGGGGAGCAGCGCCTGAGCTATCGCCAGCTCAACCAGCGGGCCAACCAGTTGGCCGGGCACCTGCTGCAACTGGGGGTTGGCCCCGATACCCGGGTGGCGATCTGTGTCGAGCGTGGCCTGGAGATGGTCATCGGCCTGCTGGCGATCCTCAAGGCCGGCGGCGCCTATGTGCCCATCGACCCGGCGTACCCCGCCGAGCGCATCGCCTACATGCTCCAGGACAGCGCGCCCCAGGCCGTGCTGGTGCAGGCTGGCGGCCGGCCTCTTGCGGGCGGGCTGAGGGTGCCCCTGGTGGAACTCGACCGCTGGGTCTGGAGCGAGGAGCCCCAGGCCAATCCCCAACGCCCCGGACTGAGCCCGAGCCATCTGGCCTATGTGATCTACACCTCGGGTTCCACCGGCCAGCCCAAGGGCGCGATGAACGAGCACCGGGCGGTGGTCAACCGCCTGCTGTGGATGCAGGAGCAGTACGGCCTGACGGCCGCCGACGCGGTGCTGCAAAAGACCCCTTTCAGCTTCGACGTTTCGGTCTGGGAATTCTTCTGGCCGCTGTTCACCGGTGCACGGTTGGTGATGGCCCGGCCCGAAGGGCACAAGGACCCGGCCTACCTGCGCCAGGTGATCCGCGACGAAGGCATCAGCACCGTGCATTTCGTGCCGTCGATGCTCGATGTGTTCCTGGCCTATGGCGATACCCGGGACTGCAGCGGCCTGCGCCAGGTGATGTGCAGCGGCGAGGCCTTGCCGGGCAGCCTGGTACGGCGCTTCAAGCAGCAGTTGCCGCAGGTCGCCCTGTACAACCTCTATGGCCCCACCGAAGCGGCGGTGGACGTCACCGCCTGGGATTGCGCCGGACCGTTGGCCGAGACCCCGGACAACACCCCGATCGGCAAGCCCATCGCCAACACCCGGATGTACCTGCTGGACGGGCAGATGCAACCGGTGCCCCTGGGGGTGGTGGGCGAGTTGTACATCGGTGGGGTACAGGTGGCCCGGGGATACCTCAATCGAGATGAGCTGACCGCCGAGCGCTTCCTCAAGGACCCGTTCAGCGATGCGCCCGGTGCGCGTCTGTACCGCACCGGCGACCTGGGTCGCTATCGGGCCGACGGCACTCTCGAGTACCTGGGGCGCAATGACGATCAGGTGAAGATCCGTGGCCTGCGCATCGAGCTGGGGGAAATCCAGTCGCGTTTGACCCAGTTGGACGGGGTCAAGGAAGCGGTGGTCCTGGCCCGGGAGGACGTGCCCGGGGACCAGCGCCTGGTGGCTTACTACACCTGCGCCGCCGGGCACCCGGCCCTGGCCGTGGAGCAGTTGCGTCAGGCGCTGTTGGAGCACCTGCCGGACTACATGGTGCCGGCGCTGTTCGTGCACCTGGAGGCGCTGCCCTTGAGCCCCAACGGCAAGCTGGCGCGCAAGGACTTGCCGGTTCCGGGGCGGGAAGCGGCTCTGGTGCGCGAATACGAGGCGCCCATCGGTGACATGGAGATCACCCTGGCCCGGCTCTGGGCCGAGTTGCTCAATGTCGAGCGGGTGGGGCGTCACGATCATTTCTTCGAACTGGGCGGGCATTCGCTGCTGGCGGTGAGCCTGATCAGCCGGATGCGCGAGGAAGGCATGGAAGCCGATGTCAGGGCGCTGTTCGAACAACCGACCCTGGCGGGCTACGCGGCAATGACCGAACGAATGGAGATCATCCTGTGAGCGTGATCGAACTGTTGGCGACACTGAAGGAAAAGGACGTGCAACTGGTGCTCAAGGGCGAGCAACTGGTGGTCCAGGGCAACAAGCAGGCCTTGAGCGAACCGGCCCTGCTGGCCCGGCTGCGGGAATACAAGCCGCAACTGATCGAGCTGATCAGGGCCGGGAAATACTCGGCGACCAAGGCCGGGCAGGTCGAGGTGCCGGCCAACGGCATCACGCCGGCGACCCGCCACATCACCCCGGACCTGCTGCCCCTGGCCGACCTCAGCCAGGAGGCCATCGAGCGCATTGTCGCCACGGTGCCGGGCGGGGTCGGCAATGTGCAGGACATCTACCCCCTGGCACCGCTGCAGGAGGGGATTCTCTATCACCATGTCAGTGCCGTGCAGGGCGATCCCTATGTCATGCAGGCGCAGTTTGCCTTCGCCAGCCGCGAGCGCCTGGAGGCTTTTGCCGAGGCCTTGCGCGGGGTCATTGCGCGCCACGATATCCTGCGCACCGCAGTGCTCTGGGATGGCCTGGAGCAGCCGATGCAGGTGGTCTGGCGCGAGGCCGGGCTGGTTCTCCAGGAGGTCGAAACCGACCCGGGTGCTGGCGATGTCATGGCCCAGTTGCATGGCCGTTTCGACGCCCGCCACTTTCGCCTGGACATCAGCCAGGCGCCGATGCTGCGTCTGGTGCATGCCTGGGACGACGCCGGGCAGCGCATTGTCGCCATGCTGCTGTTCCATCACATGGCCTTGGACCACAGCGCCCTGGATGTGGTGCGCCACGAAATGCAGGCATTGCTCATGGGGCAGGGCGAGCGCCTGGGGCCGGCCCTGCCGTTTCGCAACTACGTGGCCCAGGCCCGGCTGGGCACCGCGCAAGAGGAGCACGAGGCGTTCTTCCGGCAGATGCTCGGCGATATCGACGAGCCGACCCTGGCGTTCGGCCTGCAGGATGTGCAGGGCGATGGGCGGGCCATCGAGGAAGCCAGCCTGGCCCTGCCGGAGTCGTTGAGCCAGCACTTGCGGGCCCGGGCGCGGCAGGCCGGGGTCAGCGCCGCGAGCCTGTTCCACTTGGCCTGGGGCCGGGTGCTGGCGACCCTGGCGGGCAAGCGCAAGGTGGTGTTCGGCACGGTACTGATGGGGCGCATGCAGGGTGCCGAGGCCACCGACCGGGCCCTGGGGATCTTCATCAACACCTTGCCGTTTCGCCTGGATGTGGACGAACGGCCTCTGGATGAGGCCCTCAAGGCCACCCATGCGCGGCTGACTACCTTGCTGCGCCATGAACATGCGGCCCTGGCCCTGGCCCAGCGCTGCAGCGGCGTGAGCGCGCCAACCCCGCTGTTCAGTGCCTTGCTCAACTACCGCCACAGCGGCGCCGCCGTCAGTACCGAGGCCCAGGCCGCCTGGGCCGGGATCAGCACCCTGCACTCCGAGGAGCGCACCAATTACCCCCTGACCCTGAGTGTCGACGACCTCGGCACAGGCTTCGGCCTGACTTTGCTGGCCAGCACCCAGGTCGATCCGCGACCTATCCTCGACTACCTGCTGTGCACCCTGGAGCACCTGGCCCAGGCCCTGGAACAGACGCCCCGGCTGGCCCTGGAGCAACTGCCGATCCTGTCCCTGGCCCAGCGTCAGCAACTGCTGGAGGGCTTCAACCAGAGCACCGTGGATTACCCCCGGGGCCAGACCGTCCATGGGCGCATCCAGGCCCAGGCGGCCCGCACCCCCGAGGCGGTGGCCGCCTGGCACCAGGGCCGGGCCTTAAGTTACGCCGAGCTCAACCGGCAAGCCAACGGGCTGGCCCGGCAACTGCGCGGGCTGGGCGTGCAGCCCGACGATCGGGTGGCCATCGTCGCCCGGCGCGGCCTGGAGACCCTGGTGGGCTTGCTGGCCATCCTCAAGTCCGGGGCCTGCTATGTACCGATCGATCCGGCCCATCCCGTCGAGCGCCTGGGCTACCTGCTGCAAGACAGCGGCCCGCGGGCGGTACTGACCCAGGCCGATCTGCTGGGGCGCCTGCCGCCGCTGGCGGTGCCGGTGATCGAGCTCGACCCGCGTCTCTGGCAGGACCAGGACCAGGACAATCTCGAGGTGGCGGGGCTGACCCCGGCCCATCTGGCCTATGTGATCTACACCTCCGGCTCCACCGGCCTGCCCAAGGGGGTGATGGTGGAACACCAGACCCTGTGCAATCTGGTGGACTGGCACTGCCAGGCCTTCGACCTGCACGCCGGCAGCCACACCTCGAGCCTCGCCGGGTTCGGCTTCGACGCCATGGCCTGGGAGGTCTGGCCGGCCCTGTGCGTCGGCGCCACCCTGCACCTGGCGCCGGCCCATGACGGCAGCGAGGACGTGGATGGCTTGCTCGCCTGGTGGCGTTCCCAGCCCCTGGAGGTG
Source organism: Pseudomonas sp. 910_21 (assembly GCF_052850735.1). Lineage (NCBI taxonomy): Bacteria > Pseudomonadati > Pseudomonadota > Gammaproteobacteria > Pseudomonadales > Pseudomonadaceae > Pseudomonas > Pseudomonas sp. 910_21. Next base: position 112,526 of record NZ_VXCY01000012.1, read on the forward strand.
AGCTTCCTGCCGACCCCGGTGGCCGAGTACGCCTTCAGCCAGGAACTGCAACACCCGACCCTGCGCACCCTGTTGATCGGCGGTGACCGTCTGCGCCAGTTCAGCCATCAGCAGCGTTTTGCCCTGATCAACAACTACGGCCCCACCGAAGCCACGGTGGTGGCAACGTCCGGCCCGATAGCCGCGGGCGGTTCCCTGGACATCGGCCGGCCCGTGGCCAACGCACGGATCTACCTGCTGGACCAACAGCAGCGCCCGGTGCCCATCGGCGTGGCAGGCGAGCTCTATGTGGGGGGCGCCGGGGTGGCTCGGGGTTACCTCAATCGCGACGAACTGACAGCCGAGCGCTTTCTCCCCGATCCCTTCAGCGACCAGCCCGGCGCGCGCATGTACCGCAGCGGCGACCTGGCCCGCTGGCTGGCGGACGGGCGTATCGAGTACCTGGGACGCAACGACGACCAGGTGAAAATCCGTGGCGTGCGCATCGAGCTGGGGGAAATCGAGAGCCGCCTCAACCCGTTCCCCGGGATCAAGGAAGCGGTGGTGCTGGTCCGCGAAGACCAGCCGGGCAACCCGCGGCTGGTGGCCTATTTCACTGTGCACGAGGGTTCTGCGGCGCTGTCGGTGGCGGATCTGCGGGCTCACTTGCTGGCGCAACTGCCGGACTACATGGTGCCGATGGCCTATGTGCAGCTTGACGCCTTGCCCCTGACCGCCAACGGCAAGCTGGACCGCAAGGCGCTGCCAGCGCCGGATCAGGCGGCCTTGTTCAGCCGCGAGTACCAGGCGCCCCGGGGGCCCACTGAAACCACCCTGGCGGATATCTGGAAAGAGGTGCTGCACCTGCCGCGAGTCGGGCGCCACGATCACTTTTTCGAACTGGGCGGCCACTCCCTGCTGGCCATGCGCATGGTGTCCCAGGTACGTCAGCGCCTGGGGGTGGAGCTGGCCCTGGGCGAGCTGTTCGCCAATGCCGAGCTCTGCGCGGTGGCGGCGGTGCTGGACCGGGCCGGACGCAGCCAGTTGCCGGAGATCTTCCCGGCGTCCCAGGACCATGACCTGCCACTGTCCTTTGCCCAGCAACGCCTGTGGTTCCTGGCGCAGATGGACGGCGCCGGCAGTGCCTACAACATCCCCATCGGCCTGGGCCTGCGCGGCCGCCTGGATCGCCCGGCGCTGCAACAGGCGCTGCAGGCCATCGTCGCTCGGCACGCCACCTTGCGCAGCCGTTTTGTCCGCTGCGAAGACCAACCCCAGGTGCTGATCGGCTCCATCGAAGAGGCCCTGGAACTGGGGTTCGAAGACCTGCGGGACACACCCCGGAACCTGACCGAGCGGGTTCGGGTCGAGGCGGCCCAGGCCTTCGACCTGGAGCACGGGCCGGTGATCCGCGGGCGCTTGCTGGCCCTGGCGGACGATCATCATGTGCTGCTGCTGACCTTGCACCACATCGTCGCCGACGGCTGGTCCATGGGGGTGCTGACCCGGGAGCTGGTGGCCCTTTACGAAGCCTTCAGCCAGGGCCGCCCGGACCCATTGCCGCCCCTGGCGGTGCAGTACAGCGACTTTGCCCTGTGGCAGCGCCGCTGGCTCAGTGGCGAGGTCTTGCAACAGCAGGGCGACTACTGGCGCCAGACCCTGGCCGATGCCCCGACCTTGCTGATGCTGCCCTGCGACCGGCCACGGCCGCAGCAACAGGACTTCAGCGGGGGCAGCGTCGAGATTCTCCTCGACGGGCCGCTGAGCGCCCAACTCAAGCGCCTCAGCCAGCGCCATGGCTGCACCCTGTACACGACCTTGCTGGCGGCCTGGGGCTTGCTGTTGGGGCGCCTCTCGGGACAGACCGATCTGGTGATCGGCATTCCCGTGGCCAACCGCATGCGCGCCGAGGTGGAAGGGCTGATCGGCCTGTTCGTCAACACCCTGGCCCTGCGCCTGGACCTGGATGCCGGGCAGAGCGTTGCCGCCTTGCTGGCCCAGGTCCGCGCCCGCAGTTTCGAGGCCCAGGCCCATCAGGACCTGCCCTTCGAACAAGTGGTGGAGATCGTCCGGCCCCAGCGCAGCCTGTCCCACAGCCCGCTGTTCCAGGTGGTGCTGACCTGGGTCGACGATTTCGCCCAGGACCTGGTGCTCGGTGAGCTGAAACTCGAAGGCGTGGCCGGGGCCAGTCAGGTGGCCAAGTTCGACCTGACCCTGAGCCTGGGAGAAAGCCAGGGGCAGATCCGTGGTTCCCTGGACTACGCCAGCGCCTTGTTCGATGCAGCGACCGTGCAGCGCTATGTCGGCTACCTGGTGCAGGTACTGCAGGCCATGGTGGTGGATGAGCAACAGCCTCTGGCCCAGGTGCAACTGCTGGAGGACGGCGAACGCCGGCAAGTTCTGGAGGCCTTCAACGCCAGTACGCAGGACTACCCCAAAGGCATGACCCTGCACCAGCGCTTCGAGGCTCGTGCCGGCCGGCAACCCGATGCCACGGCGGTGCAGGCCGGGGAGCTGCGCCTGAGCTACAGCCAGTTGAATGCCCGGGCCAATCAACTGGCCCACCATCTGCGCGGGCTGGGTGTGGGCCCGGATACCCGGGTCGCGATCTGTGTTCCGCGGGGCCTGGAGCTGGCCGTCGGTCTGCTGGCGATCGTCAAGGCCGGTGGCGCCTATGTGCCCATCGATCCGAGCCATCCGCCGGAGCGTATCGCCTACCTGCTGCAGGACAGCGCGCCCCTGGCCGTGCTGGTGCAGGAAGACACCCGCGCCCAGGTGGGCGATCCACCGGTTGCCGTGATCGATCTGCAGCAGCCGGACTGGCACCAGCAGCCCCTGGCCAATCCCCTAGTGCCCGGGCTGTGCAGCGAACATCTGGCCTATGTGATCTACACCTCCGGCTCCACCGGATTGCCCAAGGGGGTGATGGTGGAACACGGCACCCTGGAAAACCTCGTGGACTGGCACTGCCAGGCGTTCGACCTGGGACCGGGGCGCCATGCTTCCTGTGTTGCCGGCCTGAGCTTCGATGCCATGGCCTGGGAGTTCTGGCCGACCCTGTGCGGCGGCGCCACCCTGCACCTGCCGCCGGCCAGCATCGGCCACCAGGACCTCGACCAGCTCCTGCAGTGGTGGCGAGCCCAGCCCCTGGACCTGAGCTTCCTGCCCACTCCCGTGGCGGAATACGCCTTCAGTCAGCCGCTCGGGCATCCGACGCTGCGCACCCTGTTGATCGGTGGCGACCGTCTGCGGCAGTTCAACCAGCCGCAGAGTTTCGCCGTGATCAACAACTACGGCCCCACCGAAGCCACGGTGGTGGCGACCTCCGGGCTGATGCAAGCCGGCGGTTCCCTGGACATTGGCCGGCCCATCGCCAACGCGCGGATCTACCTGCTCGATGAGTTGCAGCGGCCGGTGCCCATCGGTGTGGCCGGTGAACTCTATGTGGGGGGCGCCGGGGTGGCCCGGGGTTACCTCAATCGCGACGAGCTGACGGCCGAACGTTTTCTCCAGGACCCCTTCAGTGACCGGCCCGGGGCACGCATGTACCGCAGCGGCGACCTGGCTCGCTGGCGGGCGGACGGACGCATCGAGTACCTGGGCCGTAACGATGATCAGGTGAAGATCCGTGGCGTGCGCATCGAGCTGGGGGAGATCGAGACCTGCCTCAACCGGTTGCCCGGGATCAAGGAAGCGGTGGTGCTGGCCCGGGAGGATCGACCGGGGCAGATCCGCCTGGTGGCCTATTTCACCGCGACCGGGGCCGTCACCGTGACCCCGGCGGCGTTGCGCAGCCAATTGCTCGGGCACTTGCCCGAGTACATGGTGCCGCTGGCCTACGTGGGCCTGGAGGCGCTGCCTTTGACCGCCAACGGCAAGCTGGATCGGCGGGCGCTGCCCCGGCCCGAGCTCGATGCACTGCTGACCCGGGACTACGTGGCCCCCCAGGGCGCCAGTGAGATCGCCCTGGCGCAGATCTGGAGCGAGCTGCTGCAAGTACAGCAGGTCGGACGTCACGATCACTTCTTCGAACTGGGAGGGCATTCGCTGCTGGCCATGCGCATGCTGTCCCAGGTGCGCCAACGCCTGGGGGTGGAGCTGGCCCTGGCCGAGCTGTTCGCCAATGCCCAGCTCAGCGCCGTGGCCCAGGCCCTGGAACGGGCCGAGCGCAGCAGCCTGCCGGACCTGTTGCCGACACCGCGCAATCAGCCGTTGCCCTTGTCCTTCGCCCAGCAGCGTCTGTGGTTCCTGGCGCAGATGGAGGGGGCCAATACCGCCTACAACATTCCCATTGGCCTGCGCTTGCGCGGGCAGCTGGACGGCGATGCCCTGCAACGGGCTCTGGAGCGTATCGTCGCGCGCCATGAAACCCTGCGCAGCCGATTTGCCCAGTACGGCGACGAGGCCGAGGTGCTGATCGCACCCGTGGAGGCGGGGCTGGGCCTGCTGCTGGAGAACCTGCGGGGTCATCCACAGGCCGACGAAGCCTTGCAGGCTCTGGTGCAAGGGGAGGCCTCGGCGCCCTTCGACCTGCAGCGCGGGCCGCTGATCCGCGGTCGCCTGATCAGCCTGGCGGACGATCATCACGTGTTGCTGCTGACCCTGCACCATATCGTCAGCGATGGCTGGTCCATGGGCGTGCTGACCCGGGAGCTGGTGGCGCTGTACGCCGCCTTCAGCCGCGGTCTGCCCGATCCGCTGCCGCCGCTGGCGGTGCAATACAGCGACTTCGCCCACTGGCAGCGGCGCTGGCTCAGCGGCGCGGTGCTGGAGCAACAGGCGCAGTACTGGCGCCAGGCCCTGGAGGGCGCGCCGCCCTTGCTGATGCTGCCCGGCGACCGGCCGCGGCCAGCCCAGCAGGATTACGCCGGCAGCAGCGTCGAAGTGCGCCTCGATGCTGCCTTGACGGCCGGGCTGCGGGCCTTGAGCCAGCGCCATGGCACCACCTTGTACATGACCCTCATGGCGGCCTGGGGGCTGCTGTTGGGGCGGCTGTCCGGGCAGGCCGAAGTGGTGATCGGCACCCCGGTGGCCAACCGCATGCGCGCCGAGGTCGAAGGGCTGATCGGCCTGTTCGTCAACACCCTGGCCCTGCGCCTGGACCTGGGGGCCGCGCCGCGAGTGGAGGCCTTGCTGGCCCAGGTCAAGGCCCGGACCCTGGAAGCCCAGGCCCATCAGCACCTGCCGTTCGAGCAGGTGGTGGAAGTCCTGCGTCCTGTGCGCAGCCTGTCCCACAGTCCGTTGTTCCAGACCCTGCTGACCTGGCAGAACGGCGACGGGCCGCAACTGGTGCTGGGGGACCTGCGCCTGGAAGCCATTCACGAGGCCAGCCACTTCGCCAAGTTCGACCTGTCCCTGAGCCTGGGGGAGGTGCAGGACCGGATCGAAGGCAGCCTGGAGTACGCCACGGCGCTGTTCGATGAGTCGACCATGAGGCGTTATGTCGGTTACCTGCAGCGGGTGTTGCAGGCCATGGTGGCGGACGACCAGACGCTGCTGGAGCAGGTGCCGCTGCTGGATGCCGGCGAACGCCGGCAACTGCTGCACGGCTTCAACGCCACCGCCCGGGACTACCCCCTGGAGCAGACCCTGCACGGCTTGTTCGAGGCCCAGGTACTGCGCAGCCCCGAAGCACTGGCGGTGCAGGCCGGTGAACAGCGCTTGAGCTATCGCCAGCTCAACCAGCGGGCCAACCAGTTGGCCGGGCACCTGCTGCACCTGGGCGTGGGCCCGGACAGTCGGGTGGCGATCTGTGTCGAGCGCGGCCTGGAAATGGTCGTCGGCCTGCTGGCGATCCTCAAGGCCGGCGGCGCCTATGTGCCCATCGACCCGGCGTACCCCGCAGAACGCATCGCCTACATGCTCCAGGACAGCGCGCCCCAGGCGCTGCTGGTCCAGGGCGCCACCCGGGAGCTGCCGGGCAGCCCGACAGTGCCCTTGGTAGACCTGGACCAGCCACTCTGGGAGCGCCAGCCCCGGGTCAATCCCCGGGTCAACGGGCTGACCCCGGGGCACCTGGCTTATGTGATCTACACCTCAGGCTCCACCGGCCAGCCCAAGGGCGCGATGAACGAGCACCGGGCGGTGGTCAACCGCCTGCTGTGGATGCAGGAGCAGTACGGCCTGACGGCCGCCGACGTGGTGCTGCAAAAGACCCCTTTCAGCTTCGACGTTTCGGTCTGGGAATTCTTCTGGCCGCTGTTCACCGGTGCACGGTTGGTGATGGCCCGGCCCGAAGGGCACAAGGACCCGGCCTACCTGCGCCAGGTGATCCGCGACGAAGGCATCAGCACCGTGCATTTCGTGCCGTCGATGCTCGATGTGTTCCTGGCCTATGGCGATACCCGGGACTGCAGCGGCCTGCGCCAGGTGATGTGCAGCGGCGAGGCCTTGCCGGGCAGCCTGGTACGGCGCTTCAAGCAGCAGTTGCCGCAGGTCGCCCTGTACAACCTCTATGGCCCCACCGAAGCGGCGGTGGACGTCACCGCCTGGGATTGCGCCGGACCGTTGGCCGAGACCCCGGACAACACCCCGATCGGCAAGCCCATCGCCAACACCCGGATGTACCTGCTGGACGGGCAGATGCAACCGGTGCCCCTGGGGGTGGTGGGCGAGTTGTACATCGGTGGGGTACAGGTGGCCCGGGGATACCTCAATCGAGATGAGCTGACCGCCGAGCGCTTCCTCAAGGACCCGTTCAGCGATGCGCCCGGCGCGCGCATTTACCGCACCGGCGACCTGGGCCGTTACCGGGCCGACGGCACTCTCGAGTACCTGGGGCGCAACGACGATCAGGTGAAGATCCGTGGCCTGCGCATCGAACTGGGGGAAATCCAGGCCCGCCTGACCCAGCTGGACGGGGTCAAGGAAGCGGTGGTCCTGGCCCGGGAGGACGTGCCCGGGGATCTGCGCCTGGTGGCCTACTACACCTGCGCCGCCGGGCACCCGGCCCTGGCCGTGGAGCAGTTGCGTCAGGCGCTGTTGGAGCACCTGCCGGACTACATGGTGCCGGCGCTGTTCGTGCACCTGGAGGCGCTGCCCTTGAGCCCCAACGGCAAGCTGGCGCGCAAGGACCTGCCGGTTCCGGGGCTGGAGGCGGCCAGCGTGCGCGAGTACGAGGCGCCGGTGGGCGAAGTGGAAATCCTCCTGGCCGGGCTCTGGGCCGAGTTGCTCAATGTCGAGCGGGTGGGGCGTCACGATCATTTCTTCGAACTGGGCGGCCACTCACTGCTGGCGGTGAGCCTGATCGGCCGCATGCGCCGGGCCGGGCTCTCGGCCGATGTGCGGGTGCTGTTTGGCCAGCCGACCCTGGCGGCCCTGGCCGCCGCCGTGGGCCGTGGCCGTGAAGTGCAGGTGCCGGCCAACCTGATCTACCGCGACTGCCCGCGCATCACCCCTGAGCTGCTGCCGTTGCTGACGCTGGATCAGGCGGCCATCGATCGGGTGGTGGCCACGGTTCCCGGCGGCACCGCCAACGTCCAGGACATCTACCCCCTGGCGCCGTTGCAGGCCGGCATCCTGTTTCACCATCTGGCCGCCGGCCAGGGCGACCCCTATGTGTTGCAGGCGCAGTTTGCCTTCGACACGGTGCCACGCCTGCAAACCTTTGCCCGGGCCTTGCAGGGGGTGATCGAACGCAACGACATCCTGCGCAGCGCGGTGCTCTGGGAAGGGCTGGACGAGCCGCTGCAAGTGGTCTGGCGCCAGGCGCCCCTGGAGGGTGAGGAAATCGTCCTCGACCCGGGTCAGGGCGACATCCTCGGTCAGTTGCAGGCGCGCTTTCACAGCACGCACTATCGCCTGGACATTGCCCGGGCGCCGCTGTTGCGCCTGGTCTACGCCCGGGACCCGGTCAACCAGCGGCTGGTGGCGCTGTTGCTGTTCCATCACCTGGTGATGGATCACGTGGCGCTTGAGGTGCTGCAGCATGAACTGCAGGCCTTCCTCCTCGGTCAGCAGCAGCGGCTGGGTGACGCCGTGCCCTATCGCAACTACGTGGCCCAGGCCCGACTGGGTATCGGCGAAGCGGAACATGAAGCCTTCTTCCGCGAGATGCTCGGTGATATCCAGCAACCGACCCTGCCCCTGGGCTTGCAGGAAGTGCAGGGCGCCAGCGCGCCGCTCAGCGAGGCGCGCCAACCCCTGGACCGCCTGTTGAGCCGGCGCCTGCGCTTGCAGGCGCGGCAGTTGGGGGTCAGCGCGGCGAGCCTGATGCACCTGGCCTGGGGCCGGGTCCTGGGCTGCCTGGCGAACCAGCAGCAGGTGGTATTCGGCACCGTGCTGCTGGGACGGATGCAGGGCGGCGAGGGCGCCGAACGGGCCCTGGGGGTGTTCATCAACACCTTGCCGTTGCGGGTGGACCTGGGGGACCTGCCGGTGCGCAATGCGCTGCTGGCCACCCATGAACGCCTGGCGCAACTGCTGGGCCATGAACAGGCGCCCCTGGCCCTGGTGCAGCGTTGCAGCGCAGTGGAGGCGGGTACGCCGCTGTTCAGCAGCCTGCTCAACTACCGTCACAGCGCGCCGTCGGCCGGCCTGTCCGGGCAAGCCGGCGCTGCCTGGGAGGGCGTGCAGTTGCTTAATGCCCAGGAGCGCAGCAACTACCCCCTGACCCTGAGCATCGACGACCTGGGGGATGGCTTCATGCTCACCGCCGTGGTGGCGGGCATCGATGCCCGGCGCATTTGCAACTACCTGCACGAGGCCCTGGAAAACCTGCTGCAGGCCCTGGAGCAGACGCCCGATCTGGCCATCGGCCAAGTGCCGGTGCTGCCGGCTGCCGAGCGTCAGCAGGTGCTGGTGAACTTCAACGCCACCGTCCGCGACTATCCACGCCGGCAGACCCTGGACCAGCGCTTCGAGGAACAGGTGCTGGCCCATCCCCAGCAGGTGGCGGCGGTCCATGGCGAGCAAGTGCTGAGTTATGCCCGGCTCAATACCCGGGCCAATCAGCTGGCCCATCACTTGCTGGGGCTCGGGGTCCAGCCGGGGGACAGGGTGGCGCTGCTGTTGCCACGCTCCCTGGACCTTTTGCTGGCGCAGTTGGCGGCCAGCAAGTGCGGCGCGGCCTATGTGCCGCTGGACATCAACGCCCCCGCCGAACGCCAGGTGTTCATGCTCCAGGACAGCGGCGCCAGGGTGCTGCTTGCGCACGCGGCGGTGGCCCCCGAGGTGGCGCCGCCGGGTGACCCACAGCTGGGGGCGCAGCTGCTGCGGGTGGAGCTGGATCGCCTGCGCCTGGACCGCTTGCCGGGGCACAACCCGGCCCTGGCCCAGTCCTCCGAGGCGGTGGCCTACATCATGTACACCTCCGGCTCCACGGGCGTGCCCAAGGGCGTGCTGGTGCCGCACCGGGCCATCACTCGGTTGGTGATCAACAACGGCTACGCCGATTTCAACCCCGGGGACCGGGTGGCCTTTGCCTCCAACCCGGCCTTCGACGCCAGCACCATGGACGTCTGGGGGCCCTTGCTCAACGGCGGCCGGGTCGTGGTGGTGGACCACCAGACGCTGCTGGACCCCGAGGCCTTCGCCGGGTTGCTGAAGGCCTGCGGAGTCACGCTGCTGTTTCTCACCACCAGCCTGTTCAACCAGTACGTGCAGCTGATGCCCCAGGCGTTCAGTGGCCTGCGCATGCTCCTGTGCGGCGGTGAGCGGGCCGACCCGGTGGCCTTCCGGCGGATGCAGGCCGAGGTGCCCGGCCTGCGTCTGGTGAATGGCTACGGACCGACGGAAACCACCACCTTCGCGGTGACCCATGAGCCCGAGGCCCTGGCGGCCGACGCCGACAGCGTGCCCATCGGCCGGCCGCTGTCCAACACCAGCGTCTACATCCTCGATGCCCAGGGCCAGCCGCTGCCCATCGGCGTGGTGGGAGAGATCTACATCGGCGGCCAGGGCGTGGCCAAGGGCTACTTGAATCGGCCTGAGCTGAGCGCCGAGAAGTTCCTCCCCGATCCCTTCAGCACTGAAACGTTCAGCTCTGAGCCCGAACCCCTGATGTACCGCACCGGCGACCTGGGGCGCTGGCAGGAGAACGGTCTGCTGGAATGCCTCGGGCGCAACGACCAGCAGGTGAAGATCCGTGGTTTGCGTATCGAACCGGGGGAGATCGAAGCGCGTCTGGCGAGCTTCCCCGGATTGCGCGATGGGGTGGTCCTGGTGCGCGAGGAGGCGCCCGGGGACTTGCGTCTGGTGGCCTACTACAGCGTGCAGCCACAGGTGCCGGAGCCGGCCGTCGAAGCCTTGCGCAACCACCTGCTGGAGCAACTGCCGGAGTACATGGTGCCCCAGGCCTATGTGCGTCTGGAGGCGCTGCCCCTGACCAACAACGGCAAGCTGGACCGCAATGCGCTGCCGGCACCGACGCCCGCGGCGCAGGTCACGGCGTGTTTTGAAGCGGCGCAAACGCCCCTGGAGCAGACCCTGGCGGCCCATTGGGCGCAGGTGCTGAAACTTGATCAAGTAGGGCGCCACGAGCACTTCTTCGAACACGGCGGGCATTCGCTGCTGGCGATCCAACTGATCAACCGCCTGCAACAGGCCGGGCTCGAAGTGAGCCTGGCGCAGTTGTTCCAGCACCCCAGCGTGGCCGCCATGGCGCGTTTGCTGGAGGCGCGCCCGGCGACCCCGCAACAGGACCCCGAGTGGGTCACGGTGCGCAGCGGCGGCAGCGGTCCGGCCCTGTTCCTGGTGCATGAGTTCACCGGCCTGGACGCCTACTTCCCGGCACTGGGGCAGCACCTGGAAGGGGACTTCCCCATCTACGGCCTGCCGGGTATCGCCATTGGCCAGCCGCAGTTGCGCACCCTGGAGTGTCTGGCCACACGCTTGCTGGAGGTCATGCGTCGGGTCCAGCCCGAAGGGCCGTATCGCCTGGCGGGCTGGTCCTTCGGTGGGGTGCTGGCCTATGAGATCGCCCAGCAGTTGCTGGGGCAGGATCAGCAGGTGGAGTTCCTCGGCCTGATCGACAGCTATGTGCCACGCCTGACCGACCAGGGCAAGGCGCGCTGGTCCGCAAATGATGCCCGCAAGCAGCACCTGCTGTTGCAGTGCAGCGCCTACTGGAGCGCCCAGGGCGCGGCGGGAGTGCAACCGCTGGCCGTCGTCGAACAGCTGCGCCAGGAACTGCACAGCCTGGACTTCCCCGGCCTGCTGCAACGTTGCCGGGAACAGGGCCTGCTGTTCGAGCAACTGGCAAGCGCGGCTCCCGAGACGCTGGGGCATTACCTGGACCGCGAGGTGGCCCACGGCCATGCGTTGGCCCATTACCGCCTGCACCCGATCGGCGTGCCGGTGCACCTGTTCTGCGCCGCCCAGCGGCCCACCGAGCTGTCCCGGCGCAGCCCGACCCTGGGCTGGGGCGAGGTGCTGCCGGGCAAACGTCTGCACTGCATCAGCGTGCCCGGGGATCACCTGAGCATGATGAAGGCGCCGCACATCCATGAGCTGGGCCAGGCCATGAGCCAGGCCATCGAGCAGGCCCGGGTCGCTGCCGGCACCGGGACAACGCCCCATCAGCCGTTGCTGCGGATCCAGAGCGGGCGCTCCGGGCAGACGCCGATCTTCTGTGTGCCGGGGGCCGGCGACAGCGTCACCGGCTTTATTGGCCTGACCGAAGCCCTGGGGCCTGACTGGCCGATCTTCGGCCTGCAGGCTCGGGGCCTGGATGGCCACGGCGTGCCTCACACCCAGGTGGAGGCGGCGGCGCGCTACTACCTGCAAGCCATCGAGCAGGAGTTTGCTCATGGGCCGCTGCACCTGATCGGCCACTCCTTCGGCGGCTGGGTCGCCTTCGAGATGGCCGGGGCTTTGCAGGCCGCAGGCCGCGAAGTGGCCTCCCTGACCCTGATCGACAGCGAGGCCCCGGGAGGCAACGGCGTGGTGGGGCGGCCCTACACCAGCACGGCCGCGCTGTTGCGGCTGATCGAGTCCATGCAACTGGCCTGCGGCCAGAGCCTGGGCATCGATCCGCAGCTGTTTGCCGCCGAGGACGACGGCATGCAGATGCACCTGCTGCATGCCGGCATGGTCCGGGTCGGCCTGCTGTCCCAGCGTGCCGATCCGCGGGCGATGCAGGGGCCGGCGCGAACCTTCGCCAGCGCCCTGCGGACCCGCTACCAGCCGCAACGCCCTTACCGAGGACCGGTGCGCCTGGTGCTGGCGGACGATCCGCGCCTGGATGCCGCCGGCAACCTGCGCGAGCAGGAGGCGATGGTCCAGGGCTGGCGCCGGCAGGTGACGGAACTGGGGTTGTGGCAGGGACCGGGCAACCATTTCAGCCTGCTCAAGGCCCCCAACGTCCAGCATCTGGCGGCCTGGTGGCGCGACGGGCAGTCGCTGCCCCAGGGGGAGGCTGTGTCATGAACCCGGATGCGGCGGTGGGCCGGGTGCCCGCCGTTGGCTGACAGCGTTTCATTCATCTGGAACACCGCTCACTACGGCAGCACGGTGTTCTGTAAGGGGGCTCGCCGCTGGCCGGTGGAGCCCGCTCTCAACGCACTTGTGGTCATCTATGGAAAAGTCGAAGTTTCGCAAAATCGGTATGGGGCTGTTGCTGGTGGTTGTGGCCGGATTGATTTTCTATACGGTGCAGGCGCCGGCAGAGCCGCCGCAGTACTTGACCGCCAAGGTTGAACGGGGGGACATCGAGAACGCGGTCCTGGCCTCGGGCCTGCTGGAGGGCATCAAGCAGGTGGACGTCGGGGCCCAGGTTTCCGGGCAGTTGAAGTCGCTCAAGGTCAAGGTCGGGGACAAGGTGAAGAAGGGCCAGTGGCTGGCGGAAATCGATCCGTTGGTGCTGCAGAACACCCTGCGCCAGGCCCAGGTGGACGAGGAAAACCTGCAAGCCAAGCGCCGCGCCACCGCGGCCCAGCTCAAGGAAACCAAGGCCATCTACGAGCGCTACCGTGACCTGCAGTCGGACGCGTCGATTTCCCAGCAGGATTTCGAGACGGCCGAGTCCAACTATGAGGTGCAGCGGGCCAACCTGCTGTCCCTGGACGCGCAGATCAAGAGCGCCCATATCCAGATCGACACCGCCAAGGTCAACCTGGCCTACACCCGCATCATCGCGCCCATCGACGGCGATGTGGTGGGGGTGGTGACCCAGGAAGGCCAGACAGTGATTGCCAACCAGCTGGCGCCGGTGCTGCTGAAACTGGCGGACCTGGACACCATGACCGTCAAGGCCCAGGTCTCGGAGGCCGACGTGATCCATATCGCCCCCGGCCAGGAGGTGTATTTCACCATCCTCGGCGAAGCCGAGCGGCGTTATTACGCCAAGCTGCGGGGCACTGAACCGGCGCCGCAGAACTTTCTCGAAACCCAGACCGCCGGCACCCCCAAGCAGAACACCGCGGTGTTCTACAACGCCCTGTTCGACGTGCCCAACCCGGACCACCGGCTGCGCATTGCCATGACCGCCCAGGTGCGCATCGTGCTGGATACCGCCAAGGATGTGCTGATGGTGCCGGTGGCGGCCCTGGGCCCGCGCAACGCCGACGGCAGCTTCGCGGTGCGGGTGCTGGACGCCAAGGGCCATGCCCAGTCGCGCAACGTCAGCACCGGGATCAACAACAACGTCAAGGTGCAGATCAAGGAGGGCCTGGCGGAGGGCGACAAGGTGGTGATCGGTGATCCGGTGCCCGGCACGGCAGGGGCCTGACCATGACCCAGCCATTGTTGGAGCTCAAGGGCATCAGCCGCAGCTTCACCGCCGGGGAGCGGGAGTTCCTGGCCCTGAAACACATCGACCTGAGCATCCAGGCCGGGGAAATGCTGGCGATCACCGGGGCCTCGGGCTCCGGCAAGTCGACCCTGATGAACATCCTCGGTTGCCTGGACTACGCTACGGCCGGCAGCTACAAGGTCAACGGCCAGGAAACCCGCGACCTGGACGATCAGGCCCTGGCGGAGCTGCGCCGGGACTATTTCGGCTTCATCTTCCAGCGTTATCACTTGCTGCCGCACTTGAGTGCCATGCACAACGTCGAGATGCCGGCGATCTACGCCGGCACCCCGCAAGTCAAGCGCCATGGCCGGGCCCGGGAGCTGCTGGCGCGCCTGGGGCTGTCCGGGCACCTGGCCAACCGGCCCAACCAGTTGTCCGGCGGCCAGCAACAGCGGGTGAGTATCGCCCGGGCCCTGATGAACGGCGGCGAAGTGATCCTCGCCGACGAACCCACCGGGGCCCTGGACAGCCACAGCGGCAAGGAGGTGATGGGCATTCTCCAGGAACTGCACGCCCTGGGGCACACGGTGATCATCGTCACCCACGACCCTCAGGTGGCGGCCAATGCCGAGCGCATCATCGAAGTGCATGACGGCGAGATCGTCAGCGACCGGGTCAATTCGCACGGGGCGCAAGAGGTGCCGACGCAGGCCCCGGTGAGCACCCGGCCGGCCGGAGCGCGACGCCTGGTGGCCAGCCTCGGGCTGTTCAAGGAAGCCTTCGTCATGGCCTGGGTGGCGCTGGTCTCGCACCGCATGCGCACTTTGCTGACCATGCTCGGCATCGTCATCGGCATCACCTCGGTGGTGTCCATCGTGGCCATCGGCGAGGGCGCCAAGCGCTATGTGCTCAAGGACATCCAGGCCATCGGCAGCAACACCATCGACATCTTCCCCGGGGCCAGTTTCGGCGACAGCCGGGCGGCGGCGATCCAGACCCTGATGCCCGCCGACGTGACGGCCCTGAACCAGCTGTACTACGTCGACAGCGCCACGCCGATGGTGGGCCGCAGCCTGTTGCTGCGCTACGGCAATATCGACCTCAATGCCACGGTCAACGGCGTCAGCCACCTGTACTTCAAGGTCCGCGATCTCAAGCTTGCGGCCGGCATCGCCTTCAGCGAGAACGATGCCCGGCGCCAGGCCCAGGTGGTGGTGATCGACCACAACACGCGCAACCGTCTGTTCGGCCCGGACGTCGACCCCCTGGGGCAGGTGATCCTGGTGGGCAACTTGCCGTGTACGGTGATCGGGGTCACCGCCGAGAACAAGAACATGTTCGCCGCCAGCAACCTGCTCAACGTCTGGGTGCCTTACGAGACGGCGGCGGGACGGGTGCTGGGCCAGCGCCACCTGGACAGCATCAGCGTGAAGATCAAGGACGGCCAGCCGAGCAAGGTGGTGGAGGAGCATGTGAAGAAACTCATGGTGCAGCGTCACGGCACCAAGGACTTCTTCACCAACAACCTCGACAGCATCATGCAGACGGTGCAGCGCACCAGCCGCTCCCTGGCCTTGCTGTTGTCGCTGATCGCGGTGATTTCCCTGGTGGTCGGGGGCATCGGAGTGATGAACATCATGCTGGTGTCGGTGACCGAGCGAACCCGGGAGATCGGCATCCGCATGGCGGTGGGGGCGCGGCAGTCGGACATCCGCCAGCAGTTCCTGGTGGAGGCGGTGATGGTCTGCCTGATCGGCGGGGCCATCGGCATCGCCCTGTCGTTTGCCATCGGCTACCTGTTCACCCTGTTCATCAAGGAATGGGAAATGGTGTTTTCCATGGGCTCGATCGTCACCGCGTTCGCCTGTTCGACCTTGATCGGCATCGTCTTCGGCTTCGTTCCGGCGCGCAATGCCGCCCGGCTGGACCCGATCGAGGCCCTGGCCCGGGATTGACCGGCCCACAGACGGAACCGCCGGCACTGGGGCCGGCGGGGTCGGGGTTACGGGATCAAGGCCGGTGTCGGATCAGGCCGGCGTGCTATCGCTGGTGCCCGGCGCTTCTTCCTGGGGCGAGTACATCCAGCGCAGCAGGGAGTGGCGACCACTGATGCCGAGCTTGATGGCGGCACGCTTGAGGTAGCTCTCGACGGTATTGACCTTGAGCTTGAGCTGCTCGGCCAGCTGCGGTGCGGTGCGTCCGGCCAGCAGCCCGACACAGACTTCCAGCTCGCGGTTGGACAGGCGCAGCCCGGACTGCTCCAGGCGCTCGGCAAAGCGCAGGCGCAAGGTCGCCAGGCCCTCGATGGCGGCGCGGTCCTGCTCGGCAGAGTCGCTGCGTGGCTGCAGGGCGCTGATGTGTTTTTCCACCATGGGCAGCAACAGCGGCGAGATGTCCTCCAGCAGCAGGCGTTCCTGGGGGGAAAAGCTCTGGGCCTGGCTGCTGCGGTACACCGACAGCACGAAGTGATACGAATCCTTGCGACCGGTCAGGTGCAATTGCGCCGGGTCCGCGTTGCCCCGGTGACGCAGCAGTGGCGGGCTGCCGCAGGGTTCGTCGGGCTGCTCGGGAAAACCGGCGCGCAGCAGCGGGTCGTTGCTGGCGTGCAGGTCGCTGTACAGCGGGTGACGGCTTTGCATCAAGGTATTGCCGGTTCTGCCGCTGGCCTGTTGCGGGTCGGCCCGCAGTTGGGTGATGTGAGTGGCGTCCACAGCCAGTTGGGTGAGTATCAGGTCGTGCAGCATGCGCGGGAAACTGCGGCTGCCGGTGCTGGCGATGACCTTGCCAATGTGTGGAAACAGTACTTGTGAGTTCATCATTTCATCCATGAATGTGAAGGTGTGGAAGGGCTGCCTTATAACAACGAGTTTGGGTCTCGCTTGATTTACCTCCTGTTTGCGCGGATCGACAAAGGGTCGCCTCGTATCCTAGTACAGGGTTGTGATGGCTGTTTGATGAAGTGCGCAAAAACTTGCACGGCAGGCGGGGCCGCTACAACCGTCGCCGCGCCTGGGGCGGCGCGGCGGCGGGGTAGGCGGGGGTTACAGGCGCGGTTGCTCCTGGGGCATGCCCAGCAGCTGGTGCAGGGTGTTGATCAGCGCCTGCTGGCGCAGCCGGTCTTGCTGGTGCCGGGCCTCGGCGGCGGCAACATCGGCGTGGCAGTGTGGGCAGGTGCTTTCATGGGCGTGGATGTACTCCAGGCAACTGCGGCACAGGGCCAGGCGCGGCGGGATGCGACCTTCCTCGGGGGAGGCCTGGCCCTGGTTGATCCAGGCCAGCTTGATCACCTGGCCGCTGTCGCTGACGCTGGAGACTGCCTCGCCGGTGTCGATGCGCTCGGTGATCAGGTCGAAGCGGCCCACCGAGAACGAGGCCGGGCCGGCGTCTTCGAGTTTGACGATGCGCTCGCGCAGGCCTTTTTTCTGCAGGTCCAGGGTCCGGTAATGGCAGTAGGGGTTGTTCCCCGGCTTGCCCAGCAGCGAGTGCGAGGTCCAGGTGCAGCCGCCACGGCAGACGTCGTTGTAGTAGCAGGTGCGGCAGTAGCCCCACAGATCGTCCACCGAGCGCAGGCGGCCGAAGTGCATGCCTTCGCTGTAGTGCCAGATGTCGTGCAGGCTCATGCTGCGCACGTTGCCGCCGGAGAAACCGACCGTGGCCAGGGACGGACAGCCCTTGACCGTGCCGTCGGCTTCCAGGGCCAGCACCGTCTGCCCGGCGGCGCAGCCGCTCCAGTGCACACGGTCGTCGCCGAAGCCGCGCCACATGTGTTCGTAGGGGCCGTAGTAGCCGATGTTGTTGCCCACATTCATCAGTAATCCGCGCTCGGCGCCTTCGCGGTACAGGCGCGCCAGCAGTGGCATCACCTCCAGCAATTGATAGGGCTGCAACAGCAACTCGGGGTGATCCACGGCGTTGCCCATGGCCACCGTCAGCTGGATCTGCCAGTGGCTGGCGCCGGCATCGATGATCAGCTCCATCAGGGCCGGCAGGTCGGGCAGGGTGGCGGCGCCGATCTGGGTGTTGACGCTGACCTTGAGGCCCGCCTGCTTGGCCCGGCGCAGGGTGTCCAGGGCCTTGTCGAAGGAGCCGGGCACGTTGCGCACTGCGTCGTGCAGCGGCGCCAGGCCGTCCAGGGACACGCCGACGCCATTGAGCCCGGCGTCCACCGCGGCCTGCATCTTGGCCGGGGTCAGGTTGCGTCCGCCGGTCTGGATCGCCACGTACATGCCGTGGTCGTGAATGGCCTGGATCAGCCGCGTCCAGTCCTTGCGCAAATAGGCTTCGCCGCCGATCAGGGTGACTTCCCGGGTGCCCAGGGCGGCGATGGAATCGATCACCGACAGGCATTCCTGGGTGTTCAGCTCGCCGGGGCGCCGATGCCCGGCACGGGAGCCGCAATGCAGGCACTTGAGGTCGCAGGCGAGGGTGATTTCCCAGACCACGTGCACCGGCACATAGCGCTTGAGGTCGGTTTCGCTGAGGTAGCGGACGGGGAGACTGTCTGACATGAAAGATCCTTGCGCACCCAGCGGTGCGCGGCACCAACCCATCGAAATAGGCGCGCCTTCCTTGTGTTGCAATGGCGCGATCGGTTTACCGCAACCCTGGGGCCGACCCTTGTCGGCCGGCCCCGGGTGCCTGAACTCAGCGACGTTCCAGGCGGCTGATTTCCGCCTGCAACTGCTGCACCGCCTGGCTCAGGTTGTCACTGTTGGCCAGTTGCTGCTCGCCCTGGGCCACCAGCGCCTTGAGCCGCGCCAGATCGCCGCTGCTCTGAGCCTGCTGCAGCGCCACGGCATACAGCGGCTGCGGGTACAGATGCCGCTGATCGTCCTTGGGCGCCAGCTCGGCGCTGGCCGCTTGATCCACGGGCGCCTGGCTCACGGCGGCATGCTGGACCACATGCCAATGGCCCTGGTACTGGTAGCGATAACTGGCGAAACCGCTGGCCCAGTCGAGGCCGAGAATGCCCTGCAGATGGAAAGTCTCGGCGATCTGGCTGGTGGGCCCGCTGGGGTTACCGGCCAGGTTGAGGACGATATGGCCTTCACTGGAGGGGTCCAGTTTGACCTGGGAGTAGTCGCCCCAGACATCCGCGAGGAAGTGCACCGGTGGCGAGGTGCTCTGAGTCACCCGGGCCACGCCGCTGACTTTTTTCTGCGGCGTGTTGACCAGCAGATCCAGGGTCAGCACCGGCCCTCCGATCACAGGGTTGGCGACGATGAGGCGGGTATGGAACAGTCCGATTGTCATGCTGCAACTCCTTATCTTTTGGAAGACATCAGGTTCTCTGGACGGCCGGAATCAGCGCCGCTCGTGCTTGCTGATCTCGGCCTTGGCCGCATCCAGCGCCGTGCGGATCAGCGGCAGCTGCTCCAGTTGCTGGGTGGCCACCTTGTGCAGACTCTTCATCTGCGCCAGGTCGCCGCTGGCGATGGCGCCGTGGATCGGTGCCGCGTACAGCGCCGAGATCGGCGGCAGTGGGCGGTTGGGCTGGCCATGGTGAGGGGCCGAGAGGGTGCTGGACTGCACGGGCTCCTGCAGATGGGCGGGGACCTGATTGACCGATACCCAGCTGTGCCCGTTGTAGTACTGGTAGTTGGCCACGCCTTCCTTCCAGTCCTCGCCGACCACCAGATGCAGCTTGAAGTTGATGACGGAGTTGGAACCGGGTCCGCCCTGATTGCCCTGGGCGGTGATGAGGATCTTGCTGGTGCTCGGCGGCATGACCGTCAGGTAGGTGTACTGACCCCAGACTTCGCTATGCAGGTCCAGGGGTGGATTGACCGCCTGAGTGATGGACGAAGTACCGCGCACGCTTTGCTCGGGGGTGTAGACCAACAGATTGAGGATCAGGGTTGGGGCCCCGGGTTGCGAGGTACCGATGCGATAGCTCAGGGGGAACAGGCCTTCTTGGGGGATAGAACCAGACATATGCTTTGCCTCCATTCAATGACGGGGAAACAGCGACTAGTGCTGTTCCAGGCGGGCGACTTCCTTGGCCAGCTGTTCGTAGGCGTTGTGCAGATCCTTGGGTTCGGACTCTTTCGGACCGCGCTTGGCCAACAGGGCTTTCATCTGGGGCAGCTTGCCTTCGGAGATCGCCGATTGAATTGCCACCCCGTAGGGTGGAATCACATGTTGAGATGCATTGCTCATGGCGTGTGCCTTCCGTGGGTGTGGATGGGTGCTGCGGTATTTGGCAGCTTTTGCAGTTAAGCAGCGCGGGTGGAAAGGGCGGGGTAATGGCACATTGATTTTGTGGGTTTCCGACAGGTGGATTCACGGGGGTTCGAGGGGGGCTGGGGGGGCATTCCAAAGGGCGAGATGGAGGGGGGGGGCTGTTTGAGGATGGCGATAGAGGGGTGGTTTTTTTCGCGGGGCTGATGCGGTGATGCGGGGTGGCCGCTGGCGGTTTTGCCTTTAGGGTGAGGGGGACGGGGTGCATATCTGTTGCTGCGGTCACGGCCGCTGGTGGGTTCGTTTTTATGGCGTGGGGGTGGGGTACATATCCGTTGCTGCGGTTATGGCCACTTAGGGTTTCGCCCTTACGGCGACTCACTTTTTTCAAACGCCGGAGTGCCGGCCCAGCGAAAAGTAAGCAAAAACGCTTGCCCCTCCATGGGCCCCTCGCTGGGGCTCGGGGTGCCCTCTCTCCGGCATTGCTCCGGGGGCCCGCCGCCACCCGGCCATCCATGGCCGGGTGGCGGCTAGCTCGGCATCCATGCCGAGCTGCCCCCTACGCAACGCCTACGCTCGGCCGGCTGGGAAGGGGCCTGAAGATCAAGATCAAGATCAAAAGCCAAGCGCGTTTACGCGCTGTCCGTAGGAGCCGGCTTGCCGGCGAAGAGGTCCGCAAGACATGCATCGCCTGGGCGGACGCCTTCGCTGGCAAGCCAGCTCCTACAGAAACGCACGCACCCTTAGCTTCAGGCCGGCCGGCAGGCCGCCGTCGCGCTCTTGATTTTGATCTTGATCTGAGCGCCCCGTTAACCACGATGGCCGAACGCAGGCATTGAGCCGTGGGTAACCCGGCAGGGATGCCGGGTTAGCCGCCACCCGGCCATGGATGGCCGGTGGCGGCGGCCCACGGATCAATGCCGGAGTGAGGGCATGCCGAGCCTAGGCGAGGCACCGAGTGGAGGGGCAAGAGCCTTTGGTTACTTTGGGCTCCTTCCAAAGTGACTCGCCGTAAGGGCGAAACCCTAAGTGGCCGTTACCGCAGGAATGGATATGTCCCCAACCCCGCTGTAAGAGCTAAACCGTAACCAGCCCCACCCGCAGCACCGGATATGTCCCCCCCCAAAAAAAAGCCCCAGAACTCAAACCACCCCCAACTCCCCCAACTGCCTCCGCGTCTCCTCCCCAGCCACATGATGAATCGCCCGCCACCCCAACGCCCTGGCCGCGACGATGTTCGGCGCATGATCATCGATGAACACCAACTCCTCAGGCGCCACCCCCGGCAAATGCGCACGAATGCGCCCCAAAGCCGTGTGATAGATCTCGGCATCCGGCTTGATCTGCTGCTCCTGCCCCGACACCACAATGTCGCGAAACTTTTGCAAAAACGGATAATTCTCCCAGGCATAGGGAAAGGTTTCCTGGGACCAGTTGGTCAACCCGAACAGCGGCATCTGCGCCTGGTGCAGCTCTTCCAACAGGGCCACGCCTTCCTCCAGTGGCCCTTTGAGCATCTCCGGCCAGCGCCCGTAATAGGCCTCGATCAGCGGTGCATGCTCGGGATGCTCGGCCACCAGGCTGCGGGTCGCTTCGGCCAGGGGCCGCCCGGCGTCCTGCCGGGTGTTCCAGGCCTGGGTGCAGACGGTGTCGAGGAACCACTGGCGACGGGCGTCGTCGGGGATCAGTTGGCGGTACAGGTGGTGCGGGCTCCAGTCGAACAACACGCCACCAAAATCGAAAACCACGGCACGAATCGTCATGAACACTTCCTGTTGAGCGGTTGTGGGCCAGGGCGTCATCCTGCGACGCTGCGCAGCGCAATGCAATTTGCCGGTGGCCATTGGTCCGCTGGCCGGCACCCTTGGAACGGATCGCGATCCAACGCCTGTACCCGTCCTTTTGCGGGCTAGCACAGGAGCTGACCATGGCTGCCAAGAACCCCACGGGGCCGCGCTCGTCCGAGCACGCCTCGAATCACCATGACCCGGGTTTTGACCCCGATTCGCCGGACCTGGCCGACCCCCAGGTCGATCCGGTAGGCCCGGCCAGGGCGCCCCTGGATCAGCCCGAACCCGAGCACCAGCGCAAGCGCTCGCGAGCCTACGACCCCCTGGCCAATCTGAGGAAATGACCCCGGCGCGCCGACATGCGGCCGTCGCCGGGTCGTTCTGCGGGTGTAAGGTAAAACGGCCAAGCCCCAGGCACGCTGACAAAAAGGAGGTGTCCATGAGTACGCCGCTGCTGAACAAGTTGCAGATCAACGGTTATCAGGTATTGAGCGTCAACCACGGCCCCTGGAAGGTCTGCACAGCGGGTGACCGGCTTGCCACTTTCGGCACCCGGGAAGAAGCCCTGGCCTTTGCTGCCGCCTTGCCAGTGCGCAGGGCATCACCGGCCACCAAGCATCGATAGCGCCCGGCAGAAAAAAGCCCCGATCGGTTCGGGGCTTTTTTGTGTCCGGGCTGCTGCCAGCGCCGGGTCAGTCGACAATCACCGGCTCGTTCGGATCATCGCTCAGGCACACGGTCAATTGCTCCCCGGCCTTGTTGAACGCGCAGCGGGGCAGGGATTGCTGCTTGATGAAGCTCAGCGGCGGCAGGATGAATACCGCCGCCAGGACCAGCGCCCACACGGTTTGCAGAAACAGCACATCGGCGCTGTGGGCGGCGGGCCGTGAGACGAGGCGTCGGCGCCAGTAGAAGTACAGGCCGCTGATAACGAACAGGCACACGATGCCCATCATGTAGTCCAGCTCCCAGGCCTCGGGGCTGAACGAGCGGCTGCCATCGTCATCATCCGGGTAGTTGAGCCGCCACCAGGCCCCCAGCAGCAACGGCACCAGCCCGGCCATCAGCCAGGCCATGCGCGCGCCGGGCATCCGGGTCAGCAGGGCCAGGACCAGGCCGATCAGGCACAGCACCCAGGCAAAGAGGTACAGCTGAAAACCCATGGCGCCGCCGAACAGCGTGCCGCTGACATCCCGCGGTTGCATCACTTGCACGTCGCACAGCAGCATCACCGACAGCGGGATGGCGACGACGATCCAGCACAGGGGGCGGTACAGCCACAACCACAGGGTAAACAGGCGAGACATGGGCACACTCATCAAGGTCGAGAAAAGGAGGAATGAAGTCAGGGGCACGCTCAGTCGACAATCACCCGGGTGCCAGGGCCCAGGCATATGCTCAACTGATTGCCGGCCCGGTCGAAGGCGCAATAGGGCAGGGGTTTGCGGGTGATGGCCTGCAGCGGTGGAAGGATGAAGGCCGCCCCCAGCACCAGGGCCCACAGGGTCCGCAGCAACAGCAGCTTGCGATGGGCGGGCGGACGCGGTTTGAGCCGCTGCTGGCGCAACAGGTAGACCCCGCTGTAGACCAGGGCAAAACCGAACACCATCACGTAGTCCAGCTCCCGGGCCTGGATGCTGAAGATCAGGTTGCCGTCGAAATCATCCGGGTAGTTGATCCGCCACCACAGGCCCAGCAGCAACTGCACCAGCCCGGCGACGATCCAGGCCAGGCGCGCGCCGGGCACTCGGGTCAGCAGCGCCAGCACCAGGCCCAGGACGCTGAGGGCCCAGCCGCCCAGGTACATCAGAAAACCCATGGAACCGCCGAACAGGGTGCCGCCAACGTCCCGGGGGACGATCAGGTTCAGGTTGCAATGGATCATGGTGGCCGTGGGCGCGGCGACGGCGATCCAGCACAGCGGGTAGTAGAGCCGGGACCAGAGGGTGTACAGGCGGGACATGAAGGAACTCGAGAGTAACAGGGACGATGAGGGAGGGCGGCTCAGGTTCAAACCAACAGCCAACCGCAGGCAACCGCGAACAGCAGCAGGGCGATGCTGATGCCCGCCAGGGGAATGCGAAACCAGTAACGTATGGCCAGGACCCAGAGGCTGGCGAGAAACCCCAGGCCGATCAGCAGCAAGCCACGGGCCTCCAGCAGCAGGGCCGGGTGCAGCCAGGCCAGGTAGCCATAGACCAGGCCGAACAGCATGGCGCCCAGGCTGTGGCTGGCGTTGAAGCCGACCCAGGCCCGCCACAGGCTGGTCTGGCCAGTGATCATCGGCGACACCTGGCGCATGCGTTCGGCCAGGGCCGGATCACGGGGCTGGAATTTGTCGGTGGCGAAGGTGTAGATCAGGTGCAGGGTGCCGAGCAGCAGCACGATGGCTGAGCTGGCGATGATCAGGGCGGGGGCCAACACGTTTCTTCCTTGGGCGGTGCTCGGGTGCGCGGAGTATGCAGCGGCGCCCGAGGTTTTGCACCTGCGGGCGCGGCTTTTTTAGCGGCACGGGGCAGGGCGGCGGGCGCCCTGCCCAGGGGCTCAGAAGTGCTCGGCGTCGAGGCCGAACAAGGAGGCACTGCCGGCGCGGATGCTCTGTTCCAGGCTGAGGATGCGCGGCAGCATGCGGCTGAAGTAGAAGCGTGCGGTGGCCAGCTTGGCACCGTAGAAACCGTGGTCCTCGGAGCGCTTGTGCTCGGCCACCTGGGCCATGCGCGCCCACAGGTAGGCATAGGCCACGTAGCCGAACAGTTGCAGGTATTCAACGCAGGCGCTGCCCACTGCGTTGGGGTTCTGCGCCGCTTGTTCGCGCAGCCAGTCGCTGAGGTCTTCCAGGCGTTGCACCGCGTCCAGCAGCTCGGCGGCGTAGGCGGCGCCGGGCAGGTAGGCGTAGTCGCGGATCTCGCCGGTGAACAGGCGCAGGGCCACGCCGCCGTTGCCCACCACCTTGCGCCCCAGCAGGTCCAGGGCCTGGATGCCGTTGGTGCCTTCATAGATCTGGGCGATGCGCACATCCCGCACCAATTGCTCCTGGCCCCATTCGCGGATATAGCCGTGGCCGCCGAAGATCTGCTGGCCCAGGACGCAACTGTCCAGGCCGGTGTCGGTAAAGAACGCCTTGGCCACCGGGGTCAGCAGCGCCACCAGGGCTTCGGCGTTTTGCCGCTCATGGGGCTGGTCGGCGAACTTGGCCAGGTCCAGCTGCTGGCCGACGTAGCTGGCGAAGGCCCGGCCGCCTTCGGTCATGGATTTCATCGACAGCAGCATGCGCCGCACATCGGGGTGGACGATGATCGGGTCGGCGATCTTGTCCTTGGCCACCGGGCCTGTGGGGGCACGGCTCTGGATGCGCTCGCGGGCATAGGTGCGGGCGTTCTGGTAGGAATTCTCGGCGCAGCCGATGCCCTGGATGCCGATGGACAGGCGCTCGTAGTTCATCATGGTGAACATCGCCGCCAGGCCTTTGTTGGCCTCGCCGATCAGCCAGCCGGTAGCGCCGTCGAAGTTCAGCACGCAGGTGGCCGAAGCCTTGATGCCCATCTTGTGTTCGATGGAACCGCAGCTCACCGCGTTGGCCGCGCCGAGCACGCCGTTGGCATCGACCTGGATCTTCGGCACCAGGAACAGCGAGATGCCCTTGGGCCCGGCCGGGGCGTCCGGCAGCTTGGCCAGCACCAGGTGGATGATGTTCTCGGTCAGGTCCTGCTCGCCGCCGGTGATGAAGATCTTGCTGCCGCTGATGCGGTAGCTGCCGTCGGCCTGGGGCTCGGCGCGGGTGCGGATGATCCCCAGGTCGGTGCCGGCGTGGGCCTCGGTCAGGCACATGGACCCGGCCCAGCGGCCTTCGTACATGGGCGGCAGGTACAGCGCCTTGAGGGCTTCACTGGCGTGGGCGTCGATGGCCAGGCAGGCCCCGGAACTCAGGGCCGAGTACAGGGCGAAGCTGGAGTTGGCGGCGTAGAGCATCTCTTCGAACTGCACCGCGAGCATCTTCGGCATGCCCATGCCGCCGTAGGCCGGGTTGCCGCTCAGGCCGACCCAGCCGCCCTGGATATAGGTGCTGTAGGCCTCCTTGAAACCGGCCGGGGTGCGCACCTGCCCGGCGTGCCAGCTGGCGCCTTCCTCGTCGCCGCTGCGGTTGAGCGGGGCGATCAGGTTGCCGGTGACCTTGGCTGCCTCTTCGAGAATGGCATCGGCGGTGTCGCCGTCCACGGTATCGGCCAGGGCCGGCAGACGGGCCCAGAGCTTGGGCGCATTGAACACTTCATGCAGGACAAAGCGCATATCGCGCAGCGGAGCGTTGAATTCGGGCATTGCAGGAACCTCGGGCAAAAGGGGAGGTTGAACGGCCGTGGCCGCATGAATCGAAAATGACCGTAAATCCCCTTTGTAGGAGCCGGCTTGCCGGCGAAGAGGCCCGCAAGCCATGCATGGTCCTGGCCGACGCCTTCGCTGGCCAGCCAGCTCCTACGGGGGGGCGGCAAAATCGCCATCGCCGGCCAGCCGGCTCCTTCAGGGGGTGTGTATTCAGGCTAGAGGTTTTTCGCCATGTCGCGCAGGACGAATTTCTGGATCTTGCCGGTGGAGGTCTTGGGTAATTGGCTGAACACCACGGTGCGCGGCACTTTGAAGCCCGCCAAGTGCTCGCGGCAGAAGGCGATGATGTCTGCTTCGCGCACGTCCTGATGATCGGCCTTGAGGGTAATGAAGGCGCAGGGTGTCTCGCCCCATTTTTCGTCGGGCCGGGCCACCACCGCCGCTTCCAGCACCGCCGGGTGGCGATAGAGCACGCCTTCCAGTTCGATGGTGGAGATGTTCTCGCCGCCGGAAATGATGATGTCCTTGAGCCGGTCGCGGATTTCAATGTAGCCGTCCGGGTGGGTCACCCCCAGGTCGCCGGTGTGGAACCAGCCGCCCTCGAAGGCCTCGGCGGTGGCGCTGGGGTTCTTCAGGTAACCCTTCATCACGGTGTTGCCGCGCATGAAGATCTCGCCGATGGTCTGGCCGTCCCGCGGTGTCGGTTCAAGGGTTTTCGGGTCGGCCACCATCACCCCTTCCAGCGTGGGGTAGCGCACGCCCTGACGTGACTTGATCTGCGCCCGCTGCTCCAGGGGCAACTCGTCCCAAGCGGCGTGCCAGGCGCACAGGGTCACCGGACCATAGACCTCGGTCAGGCCGTAGACGTGGGTCACCTTGATGCCCATTTCCTCCACCGCACCGATCACCTTGGCCGGCGGCGCGGCTCCGGCCACCATGGCGTTGACCGGGTGGTCGATGGCGGCCTTGGCGGTGTCGGGCATGTTCACCAGGGCATTGAGCACGATGGGCGCGCCGCACAGGTGGGTGACCTGATGTTCGCGAATCAGGTTGAGGATCTTCTGCGGATCGACCCGGCGCAAAAACACATGCACCCCGGCCAGGGCGGTGACGGTCCAGGGGTAGCACCAGCCGTTGCAGTGGAACATCGGCAGGGTCCACAGGTACACCGGGTGGTTGCCCATGGCCCAGGTCATCTGGTTGCCCAGGGCATTGAGGTAGGCGCCGCGGTGGTGGTAGACCACGCCCTTGGGGTTGCCGGTGGTGCCTGAGGTGTAGTTGAGGGCGATGGCTTGCCACTCGTCATCCGGCCACTGCCAGGCAAACTCGGGATCGCCCTCGGCGAGAAAGGCCTCGTAGTCCAGCTCGCTGACCGGCTGGCCTTCGCCGTATTCCGGGTCGTCGAGATCGATCACCAGAGGCGGGTGATCGAGCATGGCCACGGCGGCGTGGATCACCTCGGAGAATTCGCGGTCGGCGATCAGCACCTTGGCTTCGCCGTGGGCCAGCATGAAGGCGATGGCCTCGGCGTCCAGGCGCACATTGAGGGCATTGAGCACGGCGCCGATCATCGGCACGCCGAAGTGCGCCTCAAGCATCGCCGGAATGTTCGGCAGCATCACCGCCACGGTGTCGTTCTTGCCGATGCCGCGCCCGGCCAGGGCCGAGGCCAGGCGCCGGCAGCGGCTGTAGGTCTGGGCCCAGGTGCGGCGGATCGAACCGTGGATCACCGCCGGATAATCGGGGTAAACCGCAGCGGTGCGTTCGATGAAGCTCAAAGGGGAGAGGGCAATGTGATTGACGGCAGTCGGCGCCAGGCCTTGCTCGTAGATGGACATGGTTCGGGTACCCGGTGGCTGATTATTAGCTCTATTGGCCGAGGCTTGGATGGCGTGTGCTGTGTACCTGGGGCACCCACTGTAGGAGCCGGCTTGCCGGCGAAGGCGTTCTCAAGAACACCTGCGCCTGTAGGAGCCGGGCGTTCCCCATCAATCGTGCCCTACAGGCAGGTACGCAGCACACCCAGCGAAAGCTCGGTGACTTATCCGGGGTCTTTTATATACTGTTTGTCGATTTATATGGAAGTACTACCTGAGTTGTATAGTAGTTATACTATAAAAAGAATCCGCCACTCCGGCCCCGAGATTGATCGACCATGCCCGACTCCACCCACCTGCGTCACTGGCTACGCCTACAGCGCGAAGGCGGCTTGCCGGATTCGCCCTGGCTTGGCCATGACCCGCAACCCAGCCTGTTGCTGGACGCCCAGGCGCAGCCGCTGGACCTCAATCCGGCATTGCGCCAGTGGCTGGACGGCGCGGCCAGCGACGAGATCGCGGCCCTGCTGCCGGTCAATCACCCAGCCCTGGTGCGGGCCTGCCTGGAGCAGCAGCGGGCCATCGAACAGGTGGAGGCCCAGTGGGGCGAGCGGATCCTGCTCTGGAGCTTTATCCCCGATCCCCTGCGACAGCGGGTGCTGGCGCGCTGTCAGGAAGCCACCGCCCAGGTCCAGGCCGAGCGCGAGTCGGCCAAGGCCCGGCGCCTGTACCGGTTGATCACCGAGAACACCACCGACCTGATTTCCCGGCACACCCCGGACGGCAGTTTCCTCGACGCCTCGCCGGCTTCCTGGACCCTGCTCGGCTACTGGCCCGAACAACTGCGTGGCCTGCTGGCCCGCAGCCTGTTCCACAGCCAGGACCTCGCTGGGTTGATGCAGCGCACTCAGGACGCCCTGGAGCAGGACGGCTACCACACCATGACCTATCGCATCCGCCATCGCGACGGTCATTACCTGTGGTTCGAAACCGCCTGCCGCGGCATCCGCGACACCTACACCGGCACCGTGGTGGAAGTGGTGGCGGTGTCCCGGGACATTACT
This sequence comes from Pseudomonas sp. 910_21, assembly GCF_052850735.1. NCBI lineage: Bacteria > Pseudomonadati > Pseudomonadota > Gammaproteobacteria > Pseudomonadales > Pseudomonadaceae > Pseudomonas > Pseudomonas sp. 910_21. The sequence continues at coordinate 141,348 of NZ_VXCY01000012.1, forward strand.
GCCCGGGTCCAGGCCGAGGAGAACAAGCGGCGCCTGGCGGAAGTGGTGGAAGCCAACCCCGACCCGGTGCTGTTCATCCAGCCCGGCGGCGCGGTGACCTACCTCAACCCGGCCGCCCGGCGCACCCTGGATCTTGCCACCGGGCAGGCGATGCCGGAACTGGCGGCGATCCTCAGCCAGGAAGTGCTGCAGAGCCTGCAACAGGAAGGCTGGAGCTGTGCCGAACGCAGCGGCCGCTGGAGCATCGAGACGCGCCTGCAACCCCCGGCGGGCGGCAGTTCGGTGCCGGTGTCGCTGATGCTCCTGGCCCACCGCGCCGCCAGTGGCGAGCGCTTCTATTCCCTGGTGGCCCACGACCAGAGCGAGCGCGAACTGCGCGAGGCCCAGCAGCGCCATCACCAGGACGAACTGGCCCACACTGCGCGCCTGGTGACCCTGGGCGAACTGGCCTCAGGGATCGCCCACGAGATCAACCAGCCGTTGGCGGCGGTGGTCAATTACGCCAACGCCAGCCAACGCTATTTGCAGGCCCTGGACACTCAGCCGGAGGCCGCTCGCAAGGTCGCCCAGGGCCTGGAGCGGATCGCCGAACAGGCAACCCACGCCGCCGAAGTGATCAAGCGCCTGCGGGCTTTTCTGCGCAAGGGCGGGCGCCGGGTCCAGGCCCTGGATATCGCCGAAGTGGCCCGGGAAACCGTGCGCCTGTGTGCCTGGGAAGCCCAGGCCTGTCAGGTGGCGATCGAGCTGCGGCTGGCGGATAATCTGCCGCCGGTGTACGCCGACCGGGTACTGCTGGAGCAGGTGCTGCTGAACCTGCTGCGCAACGCCATCGAGGCCAATCGTGAGGTGCATCCGCAGCAGGCCTCCCACATCGTCCTGGGGGCCGAAGCGGCTGCCGGGGGCGGAGTGCAGGTCAGCGTCAGCGACCAGGGCCCCGGAGTCTGCGCCGAACAGCTGCCTCAGCTGTTCACCCCGTTCTACACCAGCAAGGCCAACGGCCTGGGGCTCGGGCTGTCCATGAGCCGCAGCATCGTCGAGGGCTTTGGCGGCGACTTGCAGGCCCAACTCCAGGACCGAGGTTTGATGATGTGCTGCCACCTGCCGGCCACGGCCCCGGCCGATCCGGATGCAGCTTCCCACCCGACAACAGGAGCAAGGCAATGACCCGTGAGGCGCAGCAGGTGGTGTATGTGGTCGACGATGACCCGGGCATGCTCGACTCCACCGTCTGGCTGCTGGAGTCGGTGGGCCTCAAGGCGCTGCCGTTCACCAGTGGCCGGGAGTTTCTCGAACACTGCGACCCCAGCCTCAACGCCTGCGTGCTGCTGGATGTGCGCATGCCCGGCATGGGCGGGCTGAATGTCCAGGAACAACTGCGTCAGCGCGATATCCGTCTGCCGCTGATCTTTGTCAGCGGCCACGCCGACGTGCCCATCGTGGTCCGGGCGTTCAAGGCCGGGGCGGTGGATTTCATCGAGAAGCCCTACAACGAACAGTTGCTGCTGGACAGCGTGCAGCAGGCCCTGAGCCGCGCCGACCGCCATCAGCACCAGAGTGCCGGGCAGGCCCGGGTGCAAGGTTTGCTGGAGAGCCTGACGCCACGGGAGAAAGACGTGTTGCTGCCCCTGGTGCAGGGCTATACCAACCGCGAGATCGCCGAGCAGCTGGGGGTCAGCATCAAGACCATCGATTTGTATCGCTCACGGGTGATGAAGCGCATGCAGGCCGAGCACCTGCCGCAGCTGGTGGGCATGGCGATTGCCGCCGGGCTGGTGGACCCGCTGCAACTGCGCTGAGGTTCAGGCCACCGCGCTGCGCACGGGGATGCCACCGAGCAGGCGCTCGATGGCGCCGCTCAGCAGGTTTTCCAGCAGGGCTTCGCGTTCACGTTCGGGCAGCGGTTGTTCACTGAACCAGCTGGGGGCGCTGTTCAGCAGATTGGCCAAGGCATGGGCGGCGGCACGTTGGGCCGGCAGGCCGAGGCCGGGCGGGGTGCCCAGCAGTTGCAGCAACTGTTGCTCGTAACGCTCGCGCAATTGCCCGACCCGCAACTGCTGGTCGGGGTTGAGGCAGCCGCTGTCGCGCTCCACCAGCCGAAAATGCCGCGGCAATTCCCGGTGCAGTTTCAGGTGGGCGCGGATCAGCGCCGGCAGGCAGTCGCCCTGCAACTTGCGCCGCTGCAAACGCTTGAGGGTGCTGTGCAGCTCATCGAAGAACTCTTCGATCAGGTCCAGCAGCAGGTGCTGCTTGCTCGGGTAATGGTGGTACAGCGAGCCCGGGGTCAGCCCCAGATGGCTCGCCAGCTCACGCATGCCGACCTGGCCGAAGCCCTTGCTGGCGAACAGCTCCAGGGCCTTGTCGCGGCTTTCGGCAAAGCGTGAGCAGCGCTCAGCCATAGGTATGGAAACCCCGACCGGTCTTGCGGCCCAGGTAGCCGGCGGCGACCATTTCCTTGAGCAGCGGCGCGGGGCGGTACTTGCTGTCGTTGAAGCCGTCGTAGAAGGCTTCGAGGATCGCCAACAGGGTGTCCAGGCCGATCAGGTCGGCCAGGGCCAGCGGGCCGATCGGCTGGTTGCAGCCCAGGCGCATGCCGGCGTCGATGTCTTCGGCGCTGGCCAGGCCTTCCTGGAACACCAGGATCGCCTCGTTGATCATCGGCACCAGGATGCGGTTGACCACAAAACCCGGGCGGTTGCCGGCGGTGATCGCGGTCTTGCCCAGGCGCTGGGCCATATTCATGGCCAGGGCGTGGGTCGCGTCGCTGGTCTGCAGGCCGCGGATCACCTCGATCAAGCCCATCACCGGCACCGGGTTGAAAAAATGCAGGCCGATGAAACGCTCCGGCGCGCTGACGCTGGCGGCCAGTTGGGTGATGGACAGCGACGAGGTGTTGGAGGCGATCACGCACTCGGTGCTGACCTGGGCGGCGATCTGTTGCAGCACCTTGAGCTTGAGATCGAGGTTCTCGGTGGCGGCTTCGATCACCAGCTGGGCGTCCTTGAGCACGCTGTAATCGGTACTGATGCGGATCTTGCCCAGGGCGGCGCGTTTGTCGTCTTCGCTCAAGGTGCCCTTGCTCACCTGCCGGTCGAGGTTCTTGCCGATGGTGGCCAGGGCCTTTTCCAGGGCGCCCTGGGCGATGTCCAGCAGGGTCACGTCGAAGCCCGCCTGGGCACAGACCTGGGCGATGCCGTTGCCCATGGTGCCGGCGCCGATCACACCGATATTCGCAAGATTCATCTTCAGCTCTTCCTTTGTTCATTGCCTTCGCGGAGCATGGCGCGGTTGCCTTGCACAGCGCGTTATCCAGCGCGAGTCTAGAGCCCGGCACGGTGGCCGGCCTATGCCGAAAGCGGTCAAGGGTGCTGGCGTTTTTTGCCATAGGTCCAGCTACGGGAGCACAGCCTCTACATGCGTGAAACGGATTCGGTCGCGGTCTACTTTGTCCGGGTGATGACCCACGCCCTGCGCCAGCAGCCGGCACGCCTGGCGGCGGTGCTGAGGGAAGCCGGCATCGCCCCGGCGTTGCTCGACCAGCCCCGGGCCCGGGTGCCCGGCGGCGCCTTTGCCGCGTTGTGGCTGATCCAGATCCGCGAGTTGCAGGATGAATTCTTCCAGCTCGACTCCCGCGGCATGCCGCCGGGGGCTTTCGCCCTGATCTGCCGCGGACTGATCCAGGAGCCCAACCTGGAAAAGGCCCTGCGCCAGTGCCTGAACAACTTCGGCCTGTTCCTGCGGGACGTCGGCGCCAGCCTCAGCCTGCGGGGCAAGCGTGCGGTGCTTAGCCTCGACAGCCGCTGCGACGACCCGCTGCGCAGCCATTACGCCGAGGAAACCCTGCTGGTGCTGATCATCAGCCTGCTGTGCTGGCTCGGCGGGCGGAGGATACCCATCGACCGCGCCGACTTTCGCCATTCACGCCTGAGCCTCAGCGACGATGCGCTGCTGTGGGGCAGCAACCTGACCTGGAACGCCGGGCGCACCGAGATCGAATTTGCCAGCCGCTTTTTGCGCCTGCCGGTGGTTCAGGACCTGGCCTCGCTCAAGGTGTTCCTGCGCAGCGCCCCGCAATGGCTGGTGATCCGCTTTCGCAACCAGCACGGCCTGACCACCCAGGTGCACCAACGCCTGCGGGGCAGCCACTACAGCCAGTGGCCGACCCTGGAAGCCTTCGCCCGCGAAGTGCAGATGAGCGCCAGCACCCTGCGCCGGCGCCTGGAGCGCGAGGGCGGCTCCTATCAAGAGATCAAGGACGAAGTGCGCCGCGGCGTCGCGGTCGAGCTGCTACGGCGCTCGGCGGCCAGCATCAGCGAGATTGCCGAACTCACCGGCTTCCAGGAGCCCAGCGCCTTCCACCGCGCGTTCAAGAAATGGACCGGCGAAAGCCCCGGGCGCTACCGCGCGCGTTTTCAGCCCGGCCGCTGACACCGGGCCCCCTGTAGGAGCTGGCTTGCCAGCGAAGGCGTCCTCAAGGTCACCGCACAATCTGAAGGCCCATTCGCCGGCAAGCCGGCTCCTACGGTCGGTGGGGGTCAGGCCGGGCTGCGGCCCGGCATCTGGATGCCGTGCTGCTGCACACGGCGGTACAGGGTGGCGCGGGAAATGCCCAGGGCCTTGGCCGCTGCTACGGGTTTCCAGCGGTGGCGTACCAGGGCATCCAGCAGGGCCTGGCGCTCGGGGCTGGTGGCGGTTTCCAGGGCGGGCAGGGCGCCTTCGGCCTCGGCGCCGCGCAGTTGTTCAGGCAAATCATGCAGCTGGATCAGCGGCCCTTCGCACACGGCGCAGGCGTAGCGCAGGACATGGCGCAATTGCCGTACGTTGCCCGGCCAGCGGTAGCCCAGCAGGCATTCCAAGGCCACTTCGCCCAGTTGCACCAGCGCGCCGCAGCGCTTGGATTCTTCTTCGACTATCCGGGTGATCAGCGCCAGCCGATCGCTGCGCTCGCGCAGGGGCGGCAACTGAAAGCGTGCGCCGCCCAGGCGGAAATACAGGTCCTCGCGAAAACTGCCCTCGGCCACCAGCGCTTCCAGGTCGCGGTGGGTGGCGCAGATCACCTGAATATCCACCGCCTTGCGTTGCGCGGCCCCCAGAGGTGCCACTTCACCCTCGGCCAGCACCCGCAGCAGGCGGGTCTGCAAGGCCAGGGGCATGTCGCCGATTTCATCGAGGAACAGGGTGCCGCCATCGGCCTGTTGCAGCAGCCCCTGCATGCCCTTGTTCGAGGCCCCGGTAAAGGCCCCGGCGACGTAGCCGAACAGTTCGCTCTCGATCAGGTTCTCGGGAATCGCCGCGCAGTTCACCGCGACGAAGGGCCGGTCCCGACGCTGGCTGGCCTGGTGCAGCTGGCGGGCGAAGACTTCTTTGCCGGAACCGGTCTCGCCCTGGATCAGCACCGGCAAATGCCGGTCCTTGACCCGCACTGCCAGGCGCAGGCTCTGTTCCACCCGTGGGTCCAGCGGTTCGCCGGCCAGGCTCAGGCGCGGGCGACTCTGGGGTCGGCGCGGCGCCTGCAAGCGGCCATGCAGCTCGGCAGACAGCGGGCACAGGGCCTCGTCCCGGGCGCGCTGCAACAGCTGCGGGTCGAACACCTGGGCGATGTGCTGCGGCAGCCGCCCAAAGCGTTGTAACAGGTAATGACGCGCCGCCGGGTTCAGCGCCCGCAGGCAACCGTCGTCGTCCCAGGCCAGCAGGTAGTCCGGTTGGCTGTCGACATAGCCCGGGCTGGCATGGGCCCGCAGCACCCAGTAGCCCTGGGCGCTGTTCATGAAGAACGCTTGTTCGATCTCCCGGGCGCTCTGCACCACCATCTGCCGGATCAGGTGCTGGGAACGGCGGTCATCCGGGGAGCGCACCGCCGACACATCCAGCACCCCCAGCAGCTCGCCCTGGGGATCGAACACCGGGGCGGCGGAGCAGGTCAGGCCGATGAACGCGGCGCGAAAATGGTCGCGCTTGTGCACGGTGATCGGCGTGCGCGCAGTGAGCACCGCCGCCACGCCGCAGGTGCCTTCTTCACCCTCCGACCAGCAGGTGCCCAGGTACAGCCCGGCCTTGCGGCAGTCGTTGCGCAGGGTGGACTCCACCCGGTAGTCGATGGTCTGGCCCTGGGCGTCGGTGAGCAGCACGCAGTAGTCGGCGTCGCGCACCCGGCCATGCAGGCGGGCCACTTCTTCACTGGCGATGCGCAGGAACAGCTCGGAACGCTCGCGGCATTCCTTGAGCAGGTTTTCGCAGAGGATGCGCGGCCCTTGCAGCGAGCCGGGGTCCAGCTGGTGCTGCTCCATGGAGCGGCGCCAGGAATCGAGGATCAGGCTCGGCACCGGCGCCTGGGGCAGGTGCGCGGCATTTTTCAGGACCCGGCTGACGCAGTCCACGTGGGCTTTGGAGTGTGCGGAAAGCATGAAGGCCTCCGGTTGCAGCTTCTTATCGTTGTGGGCGCATTAAGCGCCGATCCATGCCCCTCGACAAGCACCGGCTGGTACGGCGACGCCGCTGAGACGCAACGTCTCAAGGTCTCGCCAAGGCTCCGTGCAGCCTGACATGCAACGTCTCACAGACGGCTTTCCTCAACGCTATACAACAAGCAGGTCAGCCGCTCTGGAACGGCCTTCTGCAGAGGTTTTTCGACAACTGGCACCGGCCTTGCTCTGGCCCTTGGCAACCAGTCCTTGGCAACCAGCACCGACTGGCCCATCGAAGAATAAGAACGAGGTGCCCGATGTTTTCTCCTGCCTGTGCTCCGCCCGCGGTGAGCTCATGAACCGCCGCCCCCTGACCGTCGGTATCATCGCCAACCCGGCTTCGGGCCGCGACGTGCGCCGCCTCACCGCCAATGCCGGCCTGTTCTCCAGCACCGACAAGGTCTCGGTGATCCAGCGTCTGCTGGCGGCCTTTGGCGCCACCGGCATCGAGCAGGTGCTGATGCCCACCGACATGACCGGCATCGCCGCCGCGGTGCAGAAGAACAGCCGCAGCCGCCAGGCCCGGGAGCAGCACTGGCCGGCCCTGGAGTTCCTCGACCTGACCCTGCGCCAGAGCGTCGAGGACACCCGCCAGGCCGCGCGCTGGATGGCCGAGCGCGGGGTGTCGCTGATCGCCGTGCTCGGTGGCGACGGCACCCACAAGGCGGTGGCCGCTGAGGTCGGCGACATCCCGCTGCTGACCCTGTCCACCGGCACCAACAACGCCTTTCCGGAACTGCGCGAAGCCACCAGCGCCGGGCTGGCCGGAGGGCTCTATGCCAGCGGCCGGGTGCCCGCCGAGATCGCCCTGCGGCGCAACAAGCGCCTGCTGGTGCGCGAGCCGTCCCGTGGCCTGTGCGAAGTGGCCCTGGTGGACGTGGCGGTGTCGCCCCTGGCCTTCGTCGGCGCCCGGGCCATCAGCCGCGCCAGCGATCTGGCCGAGGTCTTCGTGACCTTCGCCGAGCCCCAGTCCATCGGCATTTCCGCTCTCTGCGGGTTGTGGCTGCCGGTCACTCGCCAGGAGCCCCACGGCGCCTGGATGCGCCTGGACCCGCAGTCTCCCGAAGCGCTGCTGGTGCCCCTGGCCCCCGGCCTGCTGCAGGGCTGTGGCGTGCTGGAGGCCGGCTACCTGCAACCGGAGGTGCCCCAGCCGCTGTGCCTGAGCGCCGGCACCCTGGCCCTGGATGGCGAGCGCGAGATCGAATTCAACCCCCACGACCGGCCCACGGTCACCCTGGATGCCGGCGGCCCGCTGAGCATCGACGTCAACGCGGTCCTGGCCCACGCGGCGCGCCAGCGCCTGCTGGCCATCGACCGCGATCACCGGCAACACCCCGTGAACCTTCAGTCCGAAGACACCCTGGAGAATAAAAATGTCGACACCCCTGACCACTGATCAGTTGCTCCACGCCTACCGGGTGATGCGCACCATCCGCGCATTCGAAGAACGCCTGCACGTGGAATTCGCCACCGGCGAGATTCCCGGTTTCGTCCACCTTTATGCCGGGGAAGAAGCCTCGGCCGCCGGAGTCATGGCCCACCTGCGGGACGATGATTGCATCGCCTCCAACCACCGGGGCCACGGCCATTGCATCGCCAAGGGGGTGGACGTCTTCGGGATGATGGCGGAGATCTACGGCAAGAAGACCGGGGTCTGCCAGGGTAAGGGCGGCTCCATGCACATCGCCGATTTCGAGAAGGGCATGCTCGGCGCCAACGGCATCGTCGGCGCCGGGGCGCCGCTGGTGGTGGGCGCAGCCCTGGCCGCCAGGCTGCAAGGCACCGACGGCGTGTCGGTGGTGTTCTTCGGCGACGGCGGCTCCAACGAAGGCGCGGTGTTCGAGGCCATGAACATGGCCTCGGTGTGGAACCTGCCGTGCCTGTTCATCGCCGAGAACAACGGCTACGCCGAGGCCACCGCGTCCAACTGGTCGGTGGCTTGCGATCACATCGCCGACCGCGCCGCCGGCTTCGGCATGCCCGGGGTGACGGTGGACGGTTTCGATTTCTTTGCGGTGCACGAAGCCGCCGGCGCCGCCGTGGAACGGGCCCGGGCCGGGGAGGGGCCGTCGCTGATCGAGGTCAAGCTGACCCGCTACTACGGCCACTTCGAGGGCGACGCCCAGACCTACCGCGCCCCCGACGAGGTCAAGCATTACCGCGAGCACAACGACTGCCTGATGCAGTTCCGCGAGCGCACCACCCGTTCGGGGCTGGTGCAGGCCAGCCAGCTGGACCAGATCGATGCCGACGTGGAAGCGCTGATCGAAGACGCGGTGCGCAAGGCCAAGACCGACCCTAAACCGAGCCCCGCCGATCTGCTCGCCGACGTGTACGTCACTTACCCATAACGCCCCACAGAACAACAAGAGACCACCATCATGGCGAGAAAAATCAGTTACCAGCAGGCCATCAACGAAGCCCTGGCCCAGGAAATGCGTCGCGACCCCAGCGTATTCATCATGGGTGAAGACGTGGCGGGCGGCGCCGGAGCCCCCGGCGACAACGACGCCTGGGGCGGCGTGCTGGGGGTGACCAAGGGCCTCTACCATCAATTCCCCGGGCGGGTGCTGGACACCCCGCTGTCGGAAATCGGCTACGTCGGCGCCGCAGTCGGCGCTGCCACCCGCGGCGTGCGCCCGGTGTGCGAATTGATGTTCGTCGACTTCGCCGGCTGCTGCCTGGACCAGATCCTCAACCAGGCGGCGAAGTTTCGCTACATGTTCGGCGGCAAGGCCCAGACCCCGCTGGTGATCCGCACCATGGTCGGTGCCGGGCTGCGCGCTGCGGCCCAGCACTCGCAGATGCTCACCTCGCTGTGGACCCACATCCCCGGGCTGAAAGTGGTCTGCCCCTCGTCGCCCTACGACGCCAAGGGCCTGCTGATCCAGGCCATCCGCGACAATGACCCGGTGATCTTCTGCGAGCACAAGCTGCTCTACAGCCTGCAGGGCGAAGTGCCGGAAGAGTCCTATGCGATTCCGTTCGGCGAGGCCAACTTCCTGCGCGATGGCAAGGACGTGACCCTGGTGTCCTACGGGCGCACGGTGAACACCGCCCTGGACGCGGCCCGTGCCCTGGCCGGACGCGGCATCGACTGCGAAGTCATCGACCTGCGCACCACCAGCCCGCTGGATGAAGACAGCATCCTGGAAAGCGTGGAGAAGACCGGGCGCCTGGTGGTGATCGACGAAGCCAACCCGCGCTGCTCCATGGCCACCGACATCTCGGCGCTGGTGGCGCAAAAAGCCTTCGCCTCCCTCAAGGCGCCGATCGAAATGGTCACCGCGCCCCATACGCCAGTGCCGTTCTCCGACGCCCTGGAAGACCTGTACATCCCCGACGCGGCGAAGATCGAAAAAGCCGTGCTCACTGTGATCGAGTGGAGCCGCTGATGAGCCAGATCCATACCCTGACCATGCCCAAGTGGGGCCTGTCGATGACCGAGGGCCGGGTCGATGCCTGGCTCAAGGAGGAGGGGCAGAGCATCAGCAAGGGCGATGAAGTGCTGGACGTGGAGACCGACAAGATCTCCAGCAGCGTCGAGGCGCCGTTCTCCGGCATCCTGCGCCGGCAGATCGCCCGCCAGGATGAAACCCTGGCGGTGGGCGCGCTGCTGGGCATCGTGGTCGAAGGCGAGGCCAGTGACGCCGAGATCGACGCGGTGATCGAGCAGTTCCAGGCCAGCTTCGTGCCCGGCGACAGTGCCGACGAAGACAGTGGCCCGGCGCCGCAGAAGGTCGAACTCGACGGTCGGCTGATCCGCTACTTCGAGCGCGGCGAAGGCGGTACGCCGTTGCTGCTGGTGCACGGCTTTGGCGGCGACCTCAACAATTGGCTGTTCAACCACGAAGCTCTGGCCGCCGGGCGCCGGGTGATTGCCCTCGACCTGCCGGGCCACGGCGAATCGGCCAAGGCCCTGCAACGGGGCGACCTGGACGAATTGAGCGAGGTGCTGCTGGCGCTGCTGGATCACCTGGACATTCCCGTGGCCCATCTGGTGGGCCACTCCATGGGCGGCGCGGTGTCCCTCAACACCGCGCGGCTGGCGCCGCAGCGGGTGCGCTCGCTGACCCTGATCGGCAGCGCCGGGCTGGGCCGTGAGATCAACGGCGACTACCTGCAAGGCTTCGTCGAAGCCAGCAACCGCAACGCGCTGAAGCCGCAACTGGTGCAGCTGTTCTCCAACGCCGAGCTGGTGAACCGGCAGATGCTCGACGACATGCTCAAGTACAAGCGCCTGGAAGGGGTGCAGGCCGCCCTCGGGCAGTTGGCCGGCAAGCTGTTCGCCGACGGTCGCCAGCAGGCCGACCTGCGCCCGGTGGTGCAGGACGGCGCGCAGCCGGTGCTGGTGATCTGGGGCAGCGACGACCGGATCATCCCGGTCAGCCATAGCGCCGACCTCAAGGCGCAGATCGAGGTGCTGCCGGGGCAGGGGCACATGCTGCAGATGGAAGCGGCGGAGCAGGTCAACCGCCTGATCCTCGACTTTATCCGCCAGCACTGAGGTTTGCTGCGGCGGCCAGGGGGCCGTCGCAGCCCTATAACAATCAGGAGAAGCCAAGATGAGTGTTTCCCTCAAGTCCGTTCCGAGCATGCGCGCCGCGGTCTGGCACGGCCGCCACGATATCCGCGTCGAAGACGTGCCGCTGCCCGATGCGCCCTCGGCCGGCTGGGTGCAGATCCGCGTCGACTGGTGCGGCATCTGCGGTTCCGACCTGCACGAATACGTGGCCGGGCCGGTGTTCATTCCGGTAGACGCGCCGCACCCGCTGACCGGGATCAAGGGCCAGTGCATCCTCGGCCACGAGTTCTGCGGCGAAATCGTCGCCCTGGGTGAAGGGGTCCAGGGGTTCAGTGTCGGCCAGCCGGTGGCCGCCGATGCCTGCCAGCACTGTGGCACCTGCTATTACTGCACCCACGGTCTGTACAACATCTGCGAAAACCTGGCCTTTACCGGGCTGATGAACAACGGCGCCTTTGCCGAATTGGTCAATGTCCCGGCCAACCTGCTGTACGCCTTGCCGGAGAACTTTCCCGCCGAGGCCGGAGCCCTGATCGAGCCGCTGGCGGTGGGCATGCACGCGGTGAAAAAGGCCGGCAGCCTGCTGGGGCAGAACGTGGTGGTGGTCGGCGCCGGCACCATCGGCCTGTGCACCATCATGTGCGCCAAGGCCGCCGGCGCGGCCCAGGTGATCGCCCTGGAAATGTCCGGCGCGCGCAAGGCCAAGGCCCTGGAGGTGGGCGCGACCCACGTGCTCGACCCCAAGGAGTGCGACGCCCTGGCCGAGGTCAAGCGCCTGACCGGCGGATTGGGCGCTGATGTCAGCTTTGAATGCATTGGCAACAAGCACACCGCCAAGCTGGCCATCGACCTGATCCGCAAGGCCGGCAAGTGCGTGCTGGTGGGGATTTTCGAAGAGCCCAGCGAGTTCAACTTCTTCGAGTTGGTGGCCACCGAGAAAACGCTGCTGGGGGCCCTGGCCTACAACGGTGAGTTCGCCGATGTGATCGCCTTCATCGCCGATGGCCGCCTGGACATTGCGCCCCTGGTGACCGGGCGCATTCAGCTGGAAGAGATCGTCGGCCAGGGCTTTGAGGAACTGGTCAACAACAAGGAACACAACGTCAAGATCATCGTGTCCCCCGGTCAGTTGCGACGCTCGTAAGCGAGCGATTTGGCGATGGCCGGCCGCGGCCATCGCACTTTTTTACAGTTTTGCGTTCTATCACCAGGCCTGGCCGCGCCGATCCCCGCCGCAGCCCGTGAATTTCGACCCGGTGCCGATGGCCTACGCTCCCTCTTCTTGCATGATGCAAACCCGCTTTCAGCGCCTGTTTCTGGCGGCGCTGCTGATGTTCAGCGCCTCTGCCTGCACCCAGCAGCAAGGCCGTGATATCGCCAAACAGTTTCGTGAAGGCAAGCCTGACGAATTCTTCCAGACCAGCGTCGACCGCATGGCCACCATCGGCATGCGCGACAACCTGCAGAGCCTGTACCTGCTGATGGGCAAGCTCTACCTGCGTAATCCCAGCCAGTGGCGCAAGTCGGGTTTCCCCGATGGCACCACGGCGCAACGGGAGATTCGCAATGCCATTGAACAACGCCAACCGTTGCCGGCCCTCGGCGATCGCCGTGACTTGGCGGCCTTGAGTTATTCCTTGAGCCCGGAGTTTCAGGGCGATCGGGTCGGGGCCTTCATCTACGCCATTGGCAGCATGCTGGTGACGGCGCATGGCGGGCGGACCGAGTTCTACATGACCGATACCATCGATCCGCAGTTCATCAGCAATGCGGCGCGCAATATTGAAAAAGCCACCTGGCTGCTGAGCCAGCGCCAGGATGCCAATGGGGTGCTGTTGCTGTTTTCCAATGAGATTTCCGAGGAGGGCAGCAATCTGAGTTTTGCCGTGGAGTTTGGGAAGATTGTGGCGCGGTTGGATTTGTTGACGCGGATTCTGGATGAGCGCTATCGGCGGGTGGGGTTCAATTATGCGCAGAGTCTGCTGCTGATGAATTTTTTGCCGGTGCAGTAGTAGGGAGGCGGAGCACTCATCTTGCTCCCGCTCGGGAGCGTAGCGGTTGTAGAACCTGAGGGTGCGGTCTGATTGGTGGGCATATGCGTTGCTGCGGGTGCGGCGGCTGGCGGTTTCGCCCTTACGGCGAGTCACTTTGGAAAGCCGGAATGCCGGACCAACCCAAAGTAACCAAAGGCTCTTGCCCCTCCACTCGGTGCCTCGCCTAGGCTCGGCATGCCCGAACGAAGGCATTGATCCGTGGGCCGCCGCCACCGGCCATCCCTGGCCGGGTGGCGGCTAACCCGGCATCCCTGCCGGGTTACCCACGGCTCAATGCCTACGTTCGGCCATCGTGGTTAACGGGGCGTTCAGATCAAGATCAAAATCAAGAGCGTGACGGCGGCCTTGCGGCCGGCCTGAAGCTAAGGGCGAGTGCGTTTCTGTAGGAGCTGGCTTGCCAGCGAAGGCGTCGGCCCGGGCGCTGCATGACTTTCGGGCCTCTTCGCCGGCAAGCCGGCTTCTACGCGGCGTTTCAATCCCATGTAACAAAAAACGCTCTGATTTCAGGCCATTCCGAGTTTCTTGCGGGCCATCAGCAGGGCTACGACGCTCAGTGCTGCCGCCAGCATCAGGTAGAAACTCGGTGCCAGTGGCGAGCCGGTCAGCGCAATCAGGCCGGTGGCGATCACCGGGGCAAAACCGCCGAAGATCGTGACGCCAAGGTTGTAGCTCAGGGACATGCCGGTAACCCGGGTACGCACCGGGAAGATGTCCGCCATCAGCGATGGCAGGGGGGCGAAGTACACCGCCTTGATCAGGGCCATCATCGCCACCACCAGCAGCAGGGAGCTGGCGCTGGGGCGGCTGTTGAGCCAGAAGAACGCCGGCAGGATCGCTACGGCGTAGACCACCGCCGCCGCCAGCATGATCTTCAGGCGCCCGATATGGCCGGACAGGTAGCCGACGATGGGCGTGACGATGGTCAGGATCAGGCCGCCGGTGAGGGTCGCCAAAAAGCCCGAAGACTGGGCGATGTTCAGGCTGGTGGCGGCGTAGGAGGGCATGTACTGGATCATGTAGTTCGAGGCGGTGGACACCACCAGGGTGCCCATGGCGATCAGCAGCAGGGTCTTTTGGCTGAGCAGGACTTCGCGCAATGGGCGCTCTCCCGGTTCGCTGGCTTTGAAGTCCGGCGATTCGTCGACGGTGCGGCGGATGTACAGGCCCACCGGGCCTAGCAGCAGGCCGAAGAAGAACGGCACGCGCCAGCCCCAGTCGAGCATCTGCTGGGCATCGAGGTGCTTGGTCAGGAAGTAGCCGAAGGTCGAGGCAATGACCACGCCAAAACCCTGGCTGGCGAATTGCAGGCTGGCGACAAAGTGTCGGGTGCGTGGTGGGGCGTGTTCCAGCATGAAGGCGGTGGAGGTGCCGAATTCGCCGCCGGCGGAGAAGCCTTGCAGCAGTCGGGCCAGGAGGATGCCGATGGGCGCGGCGAGGCCCAGGGTGGCGTAGCTGGGCATGATGGCGATCAGCAGGGTGCCCGCCAGCATGATCAGGATCGACAGGGTCAGGGCTTTCTTGCGGCCTCTGCGGTCGGCGTAGGAGCCCAGTACCGCCGCGCCCAGGGGGCGGATCAGGAACGAGATGCCGAAGGTGGCAAAGGCCAGCAGCAGGGAGAAGGTCGGGTCGGCCGTGGGAAAGAACACCTGGCTGATGGTCAGGGCAAAGTAGGCGTAGATCGACAGGTCGAACCACTCCAGGGTGTTGCCGATCAAGGCGGCGCCTATGGGTTTCCACAAGGGCTTGGGTTCGACCCGGATCGCGGTCGAGGTGGCGGCTAACTCTGTCATACAGGACGCTCCTGCTTATTGTTGGATTTTGAGCGACAGGTGCCCGACTTGAGTCGGGCGGGTTGAGCGATGGCCTCAGGCCCGGGGCAGGTCCCCCAGGTCCCAGAACAAGGCCGTCATGATCTCCAGGCCCTCGCGAATCACCGGTAGCAGCAGGTGTTCGTCCGGGGCGTGCTGCGAGCAGCCGGGGTAGGAGTGGGGAATCCACAGGGTCGGCAGCCCCAACACTTCGGCGAAGATATCGTTGGGCAGGGTGCCCGCCAGGTTCGGCAGCAGGGCCAGACGCTGGGCACTGCTGTTGCCGATGGAGGCTTTGGCGAAACTGACCCAGGGGTTGTCCGGGTCCAGGCGGGTGGCCGGGGAGCAGCGCTCCATGACGATCTCTACCTGGCTGAAACCTTCGCGGTCCAGGTGCGCCCGCAACAGGCTTTGCAGCTGTTGCCAGGGCGTGCCGAGGACAAAGCGCAATTGGCAGAAGGCCACGGCCCGGGGCGGAATCGCATTCACCGGTTTTTGTGGATTGCCGGTGCTGAAGGCGAGGATTTCCAGGGTGTTCCAGGCAAACAGGCGCTCGCCCAGGGTCAGCCCCGGTTCGCCCCAGTTTTCGTCCAGAGGGCGGCCCAGGGAGTCGCGCTGGATCTCCAGGTCGGCGATGGCGGCGCGCACGTTGTCGGGAATGTTCACCGGCACCAGTTCGCGGCAGCGGATGCGGCCGTTCTGGTCCACCAGGCTGGCCAGGGCGTTGGCCAGTACCACGCCGGGGTTGCTCATCACGCCCCCCCAATTGCCCGAGTGCAGGCCCTTGTCCCGGGTGTTGACCTCCAGGCGGAACTGCGCAGAGCCGCGGGAGCCGAGGAACAGCGTCGGCCGGGCCTGATTCAGGCGCGGGCCGTCGGAGGCGATGAACACATCGGCTCGCAGCAATTCACGCTGCTCCTGGCACAGTTGGCGCAGCCCCGGGGAGCCGGCTTCCTCGCCCATTTCGAACAGCAGTTTGAGGTTGAAGCCCAGGCGCCCGTCGCGAGCCTTGAGCACCTGCTCCAGGGCGGTCAGGTTGATGCTGTGCTGGCCCTTGTTGTCGGCGGTGCCACGGCCGTACCAACGTTCGCCTTCCAGGGTCAACTGCCATGGATTCAGACCCGCGCGCCACTGTTCGGCATAACCGGGCACCACGTCGCCATGGCCGTAGCTGAGCACCGTGTGCAGGGCCGGGTCTTCCAGGCGCGTGGCAATCAGGAAGGGGCCGCCGGCCTCGGGGTTGGCCAGCAGTTGGCAGTCGAAGCCCAGGCGCTGCAATAGCGGCTGGATTTCCTCCAGCAGGTAGCGCGGCAGTTCATCGGCATGGGCCGGGTCCTGGCTGTCACTGGCAAACGCCACCCGGCGCCTCAGGTCTTGTTCAAAGTGGCCATCGTCCAGGTACTGGCGCACGCCAGCGAGGGCAGCTTGCTTGGTCATTGCAACTCCGGTCGGGCAAGGGGAACGGGCCCATGGTGGAGTGGGGGGAGGCATCTGTATATTGCTGTTTTTTGAAGGCATGATTCTAAAAATTGGATGCCTTGCAAGGGGGTGCACATGGACTATCGGTATTTTCTGGCGGTGATCGATGCCGGCTCCCTGGCGGCGGCGGGGGAGCGTTTGCATATCGCCCCCAGCGCGGTGAGCCGGCAGATTGCCCTGCTGGAGGAGAGCGTCGGCGTTGCGCTGTTCGAGCGGCGCCCGCGGGGCATGCAACTCACCGCCGCCGGCGAAGCCTTGGCCGAACACGCCCGGCGCACCTGGCTGGAGCAGGAGAACATCCTCGCCGAGCTGCGGGGCGAGGGGTATCCGGGGGCCAAGGTGATCCGCCTGGTGTCCACCGAGGGGCTGTCGCGGTACTTCCTGCCGCGGGTGCTGCTGGAGCATTACCGCCTGCGACCCGGGGCCGAGTACCGTCTGGACGTGATTTCACCCCATGAATGTGTGCAACGTATTCGCCGGGGTGAGGCGGATGTCGGGCTGACCTTCAGCACCGAACCGGTGGAGGGGGTGAATGTGTGCTACTCGATCCGCTCGCCGATTCGCGCCTTGATGCGTGCGGGGCATCCACTGGCCAACGCTGGGGTGCTGTCGTTGGAGCAGGTACAGGCATTTCCCGTGGCCTTGACGCCCAAGGGCACCACCCAGCGGCAACTGCTGGACCTGGTGTGCCAGATGGATGGCCTGAGCTTTGAACAGGTGATGACTTGCAACTTCTCCGGGGCCCTGCATGAGTTTGTGCGCCAGTCGGATACGGTGGCCTTTGCCAGCGCCATCAGTGGCGAAGGGCAGGGGATGGATGGGCTGGTGTCGGTGCCTCTGTCCAACCCGCGCTTGGGCGATCGGGACATTCAGGTGCTGACCATGCCCAAACGGGTGTTGCCGGAAAGTCTGGCGTTTTTTATCGAGACCTTGATTGTGCGGTTGCAGAAAGAGGGCTGAGCGATGCGGCTGACTGTGGAGCAGGCTGTTTGCGCCGCTCGTGGTTAACAGCGGGTGCCGATCAACCTCTTCTATACAGCTATCGACCAAGCCTTGGCTGTGGCTCCGATGCAAAAAACTACCTGTGAATGGAGGCATTCAATCGTTGAAAACGCTGAAAAAATTTACCGTGCATGGCACCGCTGTGGGCAGCGACAGGAGCGTTCAACTGGATGAGATCTCGATACTCGCCGAGCCGGATACGCTCAGGGCGCTGGGTGAGTTCCTGATCAAGGCTGCAGCTGACATGGCGGCCGATGGCCTGGAGCACGTGCACCTGCAAGACGTGATCGAGCACTTCTCACACCAGGAGCATGTGGATGTAATTGCCCTCAACCGGGCGCTGATCAAGCCTGCCTGAGGCAGCGCCGTGCTCGGCCCGGCTACATGTTGCGAATCCTCTCGTCGGCCCGCAGTTCGAACTCAAAGCCAATGCCCACGTCATTCAGGGTTTCGGTCACGCGGGCCATGAAGCACTCGGCTTGCTCGGGCAGTTCATACAAGCCCGTGACTTGAATGATCGGGTACTTGCCATAGGCGCCGGGGATCTCGGTGTAGATCTCGCCGCTTTCGATGAAGGCGATGTAGGCGTTGATTTTCTCTTGCAGCAACAGCAAGTGCTCGCCCTGCGCCGCTTTGTTCCCCCATTCCAGGTGGTCGGTAATGACCAGTAGCAGGTCGTTGGGCGCCTCCTTGGAGATTCCCCAGAAATCGATGACTTTTGGATTGGTGATGGACACGTCTGATCCTTAACGAGGTCGGCTTGCAAGCATTCCATTTACCGGGTCACTGAGCGCCATGTCACCAGCCCATCCAGGCCATGCTCGGACTTCAGGTAGTTGAGTGTGTTCTGTGCCTCGGCCTTTTCTTCGAACGGGCCGGCAAAAAGGTGCGGTGGCTCATCGAGAATGGTGGGTATATCGATGAGCCCCATCTGGGCTGCCATGCGCGCAAAGTCTTCATCGGTTTGCGGGCTGATGCGCGCCACCCAACCGCTGCGATCCCTCAAGGCGATAGGCTCCACTTCGTCGCCGCAGCGCTTGCATCGTGAGGCGCTGGCCTTGATGTCCTGGCCGCAGGCAGGACAAGGGCGCAGATCTTCATGCACCAGCGCGTCAACGCCGGTCTTTGCCAGCCGGGGCATCAACCACAGGGCAAGCAGGGCGACACCAGGAAAGAACAACCCGATTGCAAACCATCTTGGCCCCGAGCGCCCACGTGTACTGGCAGCGTAAGCGGTCATTGCCGTGAGAATGAGCCAAAGAGGGAGCGAGATGCCCATTGCAACTCCTTGTGTTGAGGTTTGAGTAATGCTCCCGCTGAACGGGGGCTGCAAAATATCCGTTCTTTGGCGGTGACGCCATAAACCATCATTCGAGCTGCCTGGTGTGTGGTAGCGGTCAGTGAGGTCAATCGGCCGCTCGGTTGAAGCAGCTGCCATTATCAAACAGGAGCGCCTTTGTGTTGCTGGCGCGCCAGGCCATTGGCTTGCTGTCGAATGATGAGGACAATCACGGCGCGGGGTGAATCAAGGCTTTTTCCCGGGCGGCTGCCACGAACCACCCGGGTGCACCTTGAGCAAGAGCGGCTAGGCGCGTGCCTGCCGGGATAGCCGATCCTTTGCCTACCGTCATTCCCGGAGCCTTTGCCCAGTGCCTGACCTGTCGATCAACGCCGCCTATGCCAAACGCTTCAACGCGGTACTCGCCTACATCAATGAGAACCTTGAAGGCGATCTGTCGGTGAGGACGTTGAGCCGGGTGGCGAACTTCTCTGAGTTTCACTTTCATCGGCAATTCACCGCCTTCGTCGGCGTGCCGGTTGCACGTTATGTGCAACTGATGCGCTTGCGCGGTGCGGCCCATCGCCTGGTGTCCCTGGCGGACTACTCGGTGCTGGAGGCCGCGTTCGGCGCCGGTTTCGAAAGCCCCGAGGCCTTTTCCAGGGCGTTCGGGCGGGCGTTCGGCATGAGCCCGAGTGCGTTCAGGAAGCAGCCGAACTGGCAGGTCTGGAATGCGGTATTTGCCATCCCTCATTTTTCCAGGAGCATCATTATGCAGGTACGAATCGTGGACTTTGCCGACACCCGGGTTGCAGCGCTGGAGCACTGCGGGCCTGCCGGGCTGGTCAATGCAAGCGTGCGCAGGTTTATCGATTGGCGGATGCAGAGTGGGCAGTCGCCGGTGGCGTCGAGTCGCAGTTTTGGCGTTCCCTTCAACAACCCCGATACCACCCCGCCGCAGGAATTCCGCTTTGCCATCTGCGGCGAGATTCATGAGGCGGTGGTTGCCAATGAGGCGGGTATTGGCGAGATGCAGATTGCCGGTGGCCGCTATGCGGTGGTGCGGCATGTGGGCTCGCCGGATCACATAGGTGAAAGCATCTACCCGATCTACCGCGATTGGCTGCCGGGCAGTGGCGAGGAACTGCGGGATCAGCCGCTGTTCTTTGAATACTTGAGTATTTATCCGCAGACCCCGCTGGAGCAGTGGCTGACGGATATTTATGTGCCCTTGCAGTAGTGGGGATGGGTCAAACCTTGCTCATGACCTGGATTTGAGCATGACCTAGGGGTACAGGATTTCGACCTTTGGAAACGTTGAAACGCTTCGGTTCTTTGGCGGCGACACCATCGGTCGAGCGCCTGCCCCTCACTCCAGGAAGAAGTCCTCCTTGATCGAATCCAGCAGTAGAGACTTGACGATTTGCAGCGCGCTGTCGTGCTTGCTGCCCACGCGCATGCCGATTTCCAGTTCGTAGGAAGGCATGGGCACAGGGCTGGGGAAGGTTTGCAGGGTGCTGATCTTGGCCATGGCACGGGCGGCATGGGTGGGCACGGTGGTGATCAGCTTCGAGCCCACCAGGAGGAAGGGCACGGCGGCGAAGTGCGAGGTCGAGGCCTTGATCGTGCGGGTCAGGCCGACGTTGTTCAGGCCTTCGTCGACGATGCCCACATAGCCTGCGGACGACACCAGCAGGTGCGGGCGCTGGGCGTAGTCCTCGGCGGTCAGTGGAATGCTGTTGTGGGCGTCGGCGATGCCCAGGTAGTTGCCGCGGCCGAGCCTGATGCGGGTGATCAGGTGCGAGGAGAAGCCGCCGGCGGACAGGGCGATGTCTATCTTGTGGCCCATGAGCATGTCTTGCACGACGCCGCTGTGGGTCTGCCGGAAGATGATGCGCAGCCCCGGCAGGCGCTCTTCCACCATGCAGAGAATCTTCTGCCCCAGGGCGATTTCACTGTCATCGGATAGGCCGATGGTCAGGGTTCGGCCCTTCACTTGCTGGCCGTCGGCGGCCATGGCCAGGGCCAGCCGGCAGCGGTTGATGGCTTCTTCCACCAGGGGGTACAGCGCGTTGGCGCGCATGGTCGGGCGTAGGCCGCGCCCTGTGCGCTCAAACAATGGGTCGCCATAGATCTCGCGCAAACGCGCAAGGGAAGCACTGACTGCCGGCTGGGTGACGCCCAGCCGGATAGCCGCCCGGCTGGCACCGCCTTCTTCGACAAGGGCGACAAAAACTCTGAGCAGGTTCAGGTCTGTGTTTTCGATATCAATTGATTTCATATCAGATAGCTTGAATGGCGCATTGATCTATATTGTACCAGCCATAAAATGACCTGCCTAAACAATCACCGGCTCCAATTACAGAGTCGACGGTCGATGTTTCCAATACTTGGCTAGTTCCAGTTAGTTCAGTTTTTCTGTGCGGGCATAAGCCTTGGCTGTTGAATGAAAGCTTTAAGCCAGAGGTTGAAATATGGTGCGCCACATTAAGTATCTTACGGCCATGCTGCTCTTTGCCTGGGCGTTTGAACTGTCTGCTTGCTTGTCTGAAACAGCCACAGGTTCCCCTTTGGGAGAAGACGTTGTGGGTAGATTGCAGCAGGCCCTGGCAGAGCGAAATTATTATCAGGGAACAATAGATGGTGTGGCGGGGGAGAAAACCGCCGAGGCCATCTTTCTGTTCCAGATGGACTGCGAACTTCCGTTAACCGGCAGTATCAACTCGCAGATCCTGCAAAGGCTGGATATAAGGCCGCCCTTGTGGCTATCGGAATAAGTTTGTTGTTTGAAGGGCCGGTACAGGGAAACGTCATTGTTTCGCTATCGAAGATTAGTGGCTGGAAAGTGGTTTTATTCTTATGGCTTTAACCCATAGCCCAGCGTCTGCTTATCCGTGGCGATTCAGGCTGGCTGTTGTTCTGGTGGGGGTGATGGCCGCAACTGTGTGCGGTCGGATCATTCAACTGCAAATTGCCGACAAGGCATTTCTAATCAAACAGGGTGATGCCCGAAGCCTGCGATCTGTGGCTATCCCGGCCTACCGGGGCTTGATCACCGATCGCCATGGGCAGCCTCTATCCGTCAGCACGCCGGTGACCACGGTCTGGCTCAACCCTCGGGAGTTGCTGAGCGAGCAGGACAACTGGGCAGCACTGGCCCAGGCGCTTGACGTGCCACAGAGCCGGTTGAGTTCGATCATTCTGCGCAACCCGCAGAAAGAGTTTGCCTACCTGCATCGGCGCGTTCCTCCCCAGGTGGCGGAGCAGATGATGCAGGCGGTGCATGCGCTCAAGGCCTCGGGCGTTTATACGCTGCAAGAGTCCCGCAGGTTCTATCCCGCGGGCGCAACAGCGGCACATGTCATCGGCTTTACCGATATCGACAACCGCGGCAGCGAAGGGCTCGAACTGGCTTATGAGAATGTGCTGCGCGGGCGCGATGGCAAGCAACTGGTACTGAAGGATCGGCGTGGCCACTTGATCGAGGACCTGGGGGTTGCACGCCTGGCCAGGCCCGGGCAGACGCTTGAGCTGTCTGTGGATCTGCGCCTGCAATACGTGGCCAATCGAGAGTTGCGCCAAGGCATTGCACGCAACGGCGCGGATGCGGGCAGCGTGGTGATCATGGATGTGCACACCGGCGAGATCCTGGCCCTGGCCAATCAGCCCAGCTACAACCCGAACAATCGCTCCGGGCTGACGCCGTCGATGATGCGTAATCGGGGGGTGGTCGATGTATTCGAGCCGGCCTCAACCATGAAGCCGTTCTCGGTGGCCGCCGCACTGGAAAGTGGGCGCTGGAAGCCCGGGGATCGGGTGCATGTGGCAACCGGCACCTTGCAGATCGGCAAATACACCATTCGCGATGCGTCCAGGACGGCGGGCGAAACGCTGGACCTGACCGGCATCCTGGTGCGTTCGAGCAACGTCGCCATCAGCCAGGTGGCCTTCGATATCGGCGGTGAACGGATTTATGACCTGCTGCACCGAGTGGGCCTGGGCCAGGAAACGGGCATAGGTTTTCCCGGTGAACAGACCGGGGTGCTGCCCATGCGCCGGGAGTGGCGGCCCACCGAAACGGCGACGCTGGCTTACGGCTATGGGGTGTCCGTCACCGCGGTACAGCTGGCCAGGGCTTACGCCACCCTGGTCAACGGCGGTGTCCGGGTGCCCACGTCGCTGCTGCGGGTGTCTGCCGCGCCCAAGGGCGTGCAGGCGATCCCGGCCAGCGTCGCCAACACCGTGAAAGACATGCTGGTGCAGGTGGTTGAAGGCCCCAGGGGCATCTATCGCGCCAAGGTTCCTGGTTATCACGTCGGTGGAAAAAGCGGTACGGCCAGAAAAACCAGCCCGGGGGCCAAGGGCTATCTGGCCCGATCCTACCGCGCCATGTTTGCCGGGTTCGCTCCAGCGGCAAACCCCAGGTTCGTGATCGTGGTCGTGGTGGACAACCCCAGGCACCACGGCTTTTTTGGCGGGCTGGTATCCGCGCCGTTATTCAGCAAGATCATGTCGGAGACTCTGCGCCTCACTAACGTGGCTCCCGATGGTATTTGAAGCCTATGCAGCCAGAGTTGCCCATGCCGGAAATCAGTCACTTCAATGACCCGCAAACAGAAGATGCCATCGTCACTAAACGAATAATGGCAAGTGCCGTGCTGGTGGTTCTGCTGACCACGGCACTGGTAGTCAGGCTTTATTTTCTGCAAGTGACGCAACATGACTACCAAGTTGCCGTTGCAGAAAAGAACCGCGTGCACATAAGGCTCATCCCGCCAGAGCGGGGGCTTATCTATGACCGCAATAACGTGGTTCTGGCCGACAACGTACCCAGTTTCAACTTGACCCTGACCCGTGAACGCGCCGGGGATGTCGCTGCCGTCATCGGCCACCTGGTGCGAATTCTGCAATTGCCCGAAGCCGAGCGCAGCAGGGTGGAGAAAGAACTGCGCCGCGCCAGAAGAGCCTTCGAGCCCGTGACGCTGATGCTGGATCTGACGGAAAAACAGATCGCACAGGTGGCGGTCAATCAGTTTTTGTTGCCCGGTGTCGAGGTCCAGGCGCAGTTTCTCAGGCAGTACCCCCAGGGCGAGCATTTTGCCCACTCGGTGGGCTATGTCGGGCGGATCAACGAGCAGGAGTACAAGCGCCTCGACCCGGCCCGTTATCTGCGCAGCCAACTGATCGGCAAGACCGGGATCGAGCGCTTCTATGAAGACGCCCTGCATGGCCAGATGGGCTTTGAGGAGGTCGAGACCAATGCCCAGGGCCGGGTGATGCGGGTGTTGCGCCGCCACAACCCGGTTGCCGGGCAGGACATCGTGCTGACCCTCGATGCCGGGCTGCAAGGTGCCGCCGAGGAAGCGCTGGGGGACCGCCGGGGCGCGGTGGTGGCCCTGGACCCGGCCACGGGGCAGGTGCTGGCGATGGTCAGCCGGCCGAGCTTCGACCCCAACCCCTTCGTCAAGGGCATCTCTGCGCCAGGCTACGCCGCCTTGCGCGATTCCGATGACATGCCGCTGTTCAACCGGGTGCTGCGCGGGCTTTACCCGCCCGGTTCAACCATCAAGCCCATGGTGGTGGTGGCAGGCCTGGACAGTGGCGTGATTACCCCCACCAGCCAGGTGTTCGACCGGGGTTACTTCGAGCTGCCCAACTACAAGCACAAGTACCGCAACTGGAACCGTGGCGGCGAAGGCTGGGTGGACATGTACGACGCGATCATGCGTTCCAATGACACCTACTTCTATGACCTGGCGCACAAGCTGGGGGTCGCAAGGCTGCACAGCTACCTCAGCGAATTCGGCCTGGGGCAAAAGGTTTCGATCGACATGTTCGAAGAGGCAGCGGGATTGATGCCGTCCCCGGAATGGAAACGCGCTACTCGCCGGCAACCGTGGTACCCCGGGGAAACCCTGATTCTGGGCATCGGCCAGGGCTACATGCAGGTCACGCCCCTGCAACTGGCCCAGGCCACCAGCCTGATCGCCAACCGCGGCGTCTGGCACCGGCCGCACCTGGCGCTGGCGGTGGGTAGCCAGGCGCCGGTGGACCCCAAGCCCATGCCCAACATCGTGCTGAAACAGGCACGAACCTGGGATCAGGTGATCCAGGGCATGCAAATGGTCATGCACAACCCCCGTGGCGTAGGCCGAGCCGCCGCCCGAGGGGTGCAGTACCACATTGCCGGCAAGAGCGGCACGGCGCAGGTGGTGGCGATCAAGCAGGGCGAACGCTACAACCGCAACAAGACCCATGAACGCCATCGGGACAACGCCCTGTTCGTCGGCTTCGCCCCGGCCGAGCGGCCGGCCATCGTGGTGGCGGTGATGATCGAGAACGGCGAGGCCGGAGCCCGGGTCGCCGGCCCGGTGGTACGCAAGGTCATGGATGCCTGGCTGCTGGATAGCCGTGGCCAGCTGAAAGCGCAGTTCGCTGCACCGGCGGCCCTGGAAACCAACCCCAGCCCGCTGACGGTGAATGCCAGTTAGGCGCGCAGGCGTTCTCCAGGTGGGGCTAACGCGGCAGGCACGAGGCCGCAGCCTGTAGCGCGCAAGACACCGGCCAGGGCTTCAGGGCCCGCCGCGTTCGAATTCAAAAACGCTCAATGAGGAAACTACGGGTGCGAGTCATACACTATCTGGGCTGGAGCCTGCTGGCGCTGATCAGCGTGCTGCTGCTCGTCGCCAGCGGCACCTACCTTTACCTGCAACCCCAACTGCCCGATGTCGAAGCCCTCAGGGACGTGCACCTGCAGGAGCCGCTGCAGGTCTTCACCCGGGATGGCAAGCTGATTGCCGAGTTCGGCGAAGTGCGGCGCATACCCCTTGCCAGCGCGGACATTCCCCCCGACTTTCGCTCGGCCTTGATGGCCGCCGAAGATGGCAACTTCTATCAGCATGCCGGTGTCGATCCGGTCGGCCTGCTGCGGGCCGCGCTGCAACTGCTCAAGAGCGGCCACGTGCGCTCCGGGGGCAGCACCATCACTATGCAAGTGGCGAAGAACTTCTTCCTCAGCCGCGAGCGAACCCTGTCGCGCAAGCTGACCGAGATCCTCCTGGCCCTGCAGATCGAGCGCAGCCTGAGCAAGGAAGAAATCTTCAACCTGTATGTCAACAAGATCTACCTGGGCAAGCGCGCCTACGGTATCGCGGCGGCGGCCAACGTCTATTACGGCAAGCCGGTATCGCAGCTGAGCCTGGCGCAGGTGGCGATGATTGCCGGGCTGCCCAAGGCGCCATCGCGCTACAACCCGATCAATAACCCGGCCCGGGCCCAGCAGCGTCGCGACTGGATCCTGGGGCGCATGTACGAACTGGGCAGCATTGATCGGGAGCGCTATCAGGCCGCGTTGGCAGAAGGGGTGGACGCTCGCTACCACGCCCCGGAGCCCGAGATCGATGCACCCTATATCGCCGAAATGGCCAGGGCGGACATGCTCCGGCGCTTTGGCGATGAGGCCTATACCCGGGGCTTGCGGGTGGTGACCACGGTGCCCAGCCAATTGCAGGCGTCGGCCACCGCGGCGTTGCGCAACGGCTTGAAGACCTACGACAAGCGCCACGGCTACCACGGCCCCGAAGGCCATTTTGCCGGCAAGGTCAGCGATCGATGGCCCGAGCAGCTCAAGCGTTATCCGGCCTATGGCGGCTTGCAGGCGATGGCGGTGACCCAGGTCTTCGAACAGAGCATCAGCCTGGTGGACGCCAGCGGCCAGCAACACTCCGTGCCCTGGAGCAGCATGAAATGGGCGCGCCCCTACCTGGGCCACAGTGCCCTGGGGCGCGTGCCGGCGCGGCCGGCCGATGTGGTCAAGGTCGGGGATGTGGTGCGCGTCGACCGGCAAAACGAGCCGCTGCTGAGCTTCAGCCAGGTGCCCAGGGCCCAGGGCGCGCTGGTGTCGATCGCCCCGGAAGACGGGGCGATCCAGGCACTGGTGGGGGGCTTTGATTTTCAGCAAAGCAGCTTCAACCGCGTGTTGCAGGCCAAGCGTCAACCCGGGTCGAGCTTCAAGCCCTTCATCTACTGCGCGGCGCTGGACAGCGGCTACACCCCGGCGACCCTGGTCAACGATGCACCCATTGTCGTGGGCGGCGGCGACGCCGGCCCGGTGTGGCGCCCGCAAAATGAGAACCGCACCTTCCTGGGGCCGATTCGCCTGCGCGAAGCCCTCAACCGTTCACGCAACATGGTCTCCATCCGCCTGCTGCAAGCCATGGGGGTGGACAAGACCATCGACTACATCGTGCGCTTTGGCTTCAACCGCGAGGACCTGCCCCACAACCTGTCCCTGGCCCTGGGCACCGCTTCGGTCACGCCCATGGAAGTGGTCGCGGGCTGGAGCGCCTTCGCCAACGGCGGCTACAAGATCAGCCCGTACTTCATCGAACGGATCGAAGACCGCAAGGGCGCGGTCCTGTTCCAGGCCCGCCCGCCAGCGGCGCCCACCCCGCAGCAGCCGGCCCCCGAGATACCGGCGGAACAGATCGTCGACAGCCGCACCACCTACCTGCTCACCAGCCTGCTGCAGGACGTGGTCCAGCATGGCACCGGCCGCGCCGCCGCGGCCATGCATCGCCCGGACATCGGCGGCAAGACCGGCACCACCAACGAGGCCAAGGACTCCTGGTTCACCGGTTACAACGGCCACAACGTCACCAGCGTCTGGGCCGGCTTTGACCAACCGCAGAGCCTGGGGCGACGGGAGTGGGGCGTGACCATCGCACTGCCGATCTGGATGGAGTTCATGACGGCGGCGCTTGA
Source organism: Pseudomonas sp. 910_21 (assembly GCF_052850735.1). Taxonomy (NCBI): domain Bacteria; kingdom Pseudomonadati; phylum Pseudomonadota; class Gammaproteobacteria; order Pseudomonadales; family Pseudomonadaceae; genus Pseudomonas; species Pseudomonas sp. 910_21. Next base: position 168,719 of record NZ_VXCY01000012.1, read on the forward strand.
GGGCACGGCGCCTTATTCTCAGCCGGAGCCGGATGGCATCGTGACCCGCCGCATTAACCTGGAAGACGGCAGCGCCGCCAGCGCGCAGGCGCCGGGTACGGCGATGGAGGTGTTCAGGAGTGACAACGTGCCGACTGTGCCCGTGGGCGAGGGAGGGGATTCATCTCTCAACGGCTCCGCAGAGATGCAGCGCACGATGCAGGAACTGTTCTAGATGCCGGGCAATACCCGGGTGGCGAGAAGCGACTCAGTAGCCGTTATGGCCGCAGATTTTCTAACACCCGTTGCACTGAAGGTATTCCTGCGCGCTGCTCAATCGGGTCGCGCGCAGGGGGCGAGCTACGGGCTGGGAGCCTCTTCGTTCACTTTGAGCTCGAAATCGAAGCCAATGCTGCGCTCGTTGAGGATCTCGGCAATGCGTTTGAAAAACCAATCGACTTGCTCTGGCAGTTCATGCAAACCCAGTACCCGGATAATCAGGTGCTTGCCGCAGGCATCGGGAATTTCGCTGTAGATCTCGTCACTTTCGATAAAGCTGATGTAGGTGTTGATCTTCTCTTGCAGCAGGAGCAGGTGTTCGTTGTGTGCCGCTTCGTCACCCCATTCGAGAGGGTCGACGATGATCAACAGCAGGCTGTCGGGCGCGGATTTGGGGATTGCCCAGATATCGATGACTTTTGGATGGGTGATGGACATTGCTGATCCTTCAGAACGTGGGGGGCGGCATTATAGGCCGTAGCGGTTGGTTTCTTCAGTGGGCAGTTGGTGGTCGCAGTTCTGGCACGTGGGCAAGGCCAGGGTGGGCTGCCGGGTCTTGCCCCGTTCAGGCGCAACCTGCTCGAGCGGCGGCGAGCGGTTTTCAAGAGCGGTCGGATCGACGGTAGTGACAAAATGCCATTATCTGCTATGGCTTGTTAGGCCCCCGGTGGATAGACGCCGGGCTCCAGGTGCCACTGCCCAGAAGAGTCGAGACGGCGCGGGCCGCGTTATTCGACTGGACTGATGCTCACCCGCCAAGGGGAGGCAGGGGCGCAGGAGGACGGAGTGGGGCCTGCGATCCCGACAGGCCTGGATTGACCCGAGTGAGTATCGACGTTGCCGTGCCGGGTGGGCCGCTCATCCAGTCGTCGGCTTGTTTACAGCTCTCTGACACTCAGTCGATAGCGTGGAATGACAGCAGGGAAGTACCAACCATTCTATTAGAGAGATAAAAAATGAACGTCAGGACAATGAATCTTGCACCAAGGTCTGCCGCCTTTTTCTCGCTCATTGTCCTGGTGGTGTTCGCCCTGGGCATTGTCGCGGTGCTGCAAATGGGCAAGCTGCGAGACGCGGAGCAGGATGTCGAGACCAACTGGATGGCCAGTATCCGCGAGATCGGCAAGATGAAAACCGGCGTCTTGCGCCTGCGTCTGGAAAGCATCCGCATCACCGTGACCACCGACGAACAGCAGCGCCAGACCCGCATCGCCTCGTTGAGCGGTTATCGATCCACCCTGCAGAACACCATCAGCCAGTACGAACCCCTGATTACCGGGCCGGCGGAGCGTGAGCTGTACCAGGCTGTAGCGACCGATGTGCAGGCCTACTTCAAGCTGGTGGACGAGCTGGAGCCGCTGTTGCGCAGTGGCGACAATGCCGCGGCCATCACCTTGATCAACACCCGCATCAGCCCTATGACCAACGCCATGCAGGAGAAGATGGACAAGCTCTCGGACTTCAATGACGAGGGCGCGAAGCAGGCGGGGATCACTGCTGCCTCGGTCTACAGCGGCGGCCTGACGCTGGTGCTGGTATTGATGGGGGTGACGGTGGTGCTCACCGTGGTGTTGGCCACCGTACTGACCCGCAGCATCACCGCGCCCATCGGCGATGCCCTGGCCGTGGCCGAGCGCATTGCCGGCAGCGACCTGTCCCGGGAGATCGGGGTCAATGGCCGGGATGAAGCCGGTCGCCTGCTGGCCGCCCTGGCGAAGATGCAGAGCAACCTGCGGGAAACCATCGCCCACATTGCCGATTCCTCGACCCAACTGGCCTCGGCCTCGGAAGAAATGACCGCAGTGACCGAAGACGCCAGCCGCGGGCTGGTGCGCCAGAACGACGAAGTCAGCCAGGCGGCCACCGCGGTGACCGAAATGAGTGCGGCGGTGGACGAGGTGGCACGCAATGCCGAAGCGGCTGCCCAGTCGTCCCGCGAGTCCATGGAATTCACCCGTTCCGGCATCGAAAACGTGGCCCAGACCCTGAAAGCCATCGAAGGTCTGGCCGGCAACGTGGCCAGCACCGGCGAACAGGTCAAGGCCCTGTCCAGCCGGGCCCAGGACATCAGCAAAGTGGTGGAAGTGATTCGCGCGATTGCCGAGCAGACCAACCTGCTGGCGCTCAACGCCGCCATTGAAGCCGCCCGCGCCGGTGAGCAGGGCCGGGGCTTTGCGGTGGTGGCCGATGAAGTGCGGGCCCTGGCGCACCGCACCCAGCAGTCGACCCAGGAAATCGAGCAGATGATCACCGCGATCCAGGCCGATTCGACCCAGGCGGTGAGTGCCATGAACGTCAGCGCGGAGATGGCCAACAGCTCGATTTCGGTGGCGCAGAACGCTGATGTGTCGCTCAAGCAGATTGCTCAGGCGATCACCCAGATCAATGAGCGCAATCTGCTGATTGCCACGGCCTCGGAAGAGCAGGCGCAGGTGGCGCGTGAGGCGGATCAGAACCTGACCAGTATTCGTGAGTTGTCGATTCAGAGTTCGGCGGGGGCCAGTCAGACGGCCAGTGCTTGTGGGGAGATGGCCAATCTGGCGATTGAGCTGAATCGGTTGGTGGCGCGGTTCAAGGTTTGAGTTTGGTTTTTTGTCTTACGGTGGTCTGGTTCCTCTGTTGGAGCTGGCTTGCCAGCGGAGCTCGTTAATGAGGGCGCGGGGGGCATATCCGTTGCTGCGGGTGTGGCGGCTTATGGTTTCGCTCTTACAGCGAGTCACTTTGGAAAGAGCCCAAAGTAACCAAAGGCTCTTGCCCCTCCACTTGGTGCCTCGCCTAGGCTCGGCATGCCCTCACTCCGGCATTGATCCGTGGGCCGCCGCCACAGGCCATCCATGGCCTGATGGCGGCTAACCCGGCATCCCTGCCGGGTTACCCACGGCTCAATGCCTGCGTTCGGCCATCGTGGTTAACGGGGCGCTCAGATCAAGATCAAAATCAAGAGCGCGACGGCGGCCTTGCGGCCGGCCTGAAGCTAAGGGTGGGTGCATTTCTGTAGGAGCTGGCTTGCCAGCGAAGGCGTCGGTCCAGGCAACGCATGGCCTACCGGCCCTGAGGCATGGCCCTCTGCAACCGACCGCTAAGCCGCAAACCATCACGCACGTTCAACCCCATCAATGTGAGGTTGGTGGCCCCGGCGATCAGTTCGATGATCTGCACCAGGTAAAAACCCGTGTCGAAGCTGCCTGCCGACGCCCACTGGTTGAGCACAATTGCGCAGGGCACGAGCACCAACAGGCCGTTGGCGGCAATGAAGGGCATGCGTTTTTTCTTTGAGGCGATCAGGCGTCCCTGTCGGGCCCGGCTCAGCCCCATGCCGCTGGCTCCCGCCACTGCCATTGCCGGAATCAGCACCCAGAGCCCGGGGCTGACGATCAGTTGCTTGAGTTGAGCGATCGCATGCAGGGTTCCCATGCTTTCCACCAGCAGGGTCGAGACAAAGAACGTGGCGATGCACAGCAGGGCCAGCAGGCTGGCGGTGAGGTGGAGTCGTTTGAGCATGGGGGCTTCCCGTCAGTCAATGGGGCTGTGTTCAAGCCGTGCAGATGTTTGGCACGGCTACCTTGGTGAACAGATGGGGCATGGCCAAGACACTTGAGGGGTAACGGCCCAGGGCGTTGGCGAAGTCCGGGTGACTGAAGGCTTCGCGGAAGCACTCCACCGATTCCCATACGGCGTAGTTCAGGAACATGCAGCTGCCACCGATGGCCTGGTGGAGCTGCGTGGAAATGTAACCGGCACGCTGTTTCATCCAGTTGGCATCCAGCTCCCAGGCATGCAGCAGGTCGGGGATATCGTCCTGGTCGACGGTGAACAGGTTGACCAGCACCACCGGCGATTCGCTGCACTGGAGTTGCTGGTGAAGGGGAACCACGGGATCAAGCGGGCGGATGGACAGCATGATGGTCTCCAGAATGTAAACATGATGACAATGTGGTGCGATGGGTGAAAACTAGCTCGATTGACATCATGGTGTCAATGTGGAAAAGTTCGCGGCATGAAAAAACCAAACCACACCCCCGCTGGACGCGCCATGACCGATCTGGTCCTCGAGCTCTTTCGAGCCAGTGCGCGGATGCTCACCGCAGGCGATCGCCTGGTGGCTGAGATAGGTCTCACCAGTGCCCGCTGGCAGCTGCTTGGCACGATCGTCGCTGCTGATCGGGCGCAGCCCGTCTCATGGATTGCCCGTGACATGGGCGCCAATCGGCAGAACGTTCAGCGGATCGTCAACGATCTGGTGAAGGATGGCCTGCTGGAGTTTCAGCCGAACCCGCACCACCGCCGGGCGCAACTGGTGCTGCTGACGGAGGCGGGAAAGGCGGCATTCGATCAGGCGTTGAAGCTGCAAGCACCCTGGATCAACGAGCTTGCCCAGGGGTTGGAAGTCGATGAGATCCAGACGACCCACCGTGTGCTGAACCAACTGCGCAACCGGCTTGAGCAAGACCAGGGCGAATGAGCCGGGCCGGCCTGAAGACGACCCTCCAACCTGCAGCGTTCTGCATTGGCCCTGTTCCCCGGTTGAACCTGTGCTTAGCGCCCGAGCTTTTCCATCGCCACATCGTCCAGGAAAGCCCCCTCGGTTTCTCATGGACGTGCCATTGCCGCCCATTGCACTATTGCGGCGGATTTTCAGTCCCCTCTCTCTCCGTCGAAGGCATATCCATCGACGGGCCCATGCCAAGGAAGTCATCAGATCCATGACCGTCAGCGAACTGCTTGTCGCCATCCGTAAACCCTATGTCGAGACCCTGGCGCGTATCGCCGCAGAAGGCGCCCCGCATGTTGAGCCGGCCTACCGCAACAGCGATGGTTCGCTGGCGGTTGAAGGAACCATGGCCACGCCTTGCCGGGTGGATGTGATTGCGGGCGAGGGGGCTTCGGCTGGCGAGCCGGTGCAGGTTGATTCCGAGTCCGAGCTGGCCTTTGAGCCGGTGCGCTTTGCGATTGAGCAGATGGCGGTGGGCATCTCGCCCTTTGGCTGGGACTGGTTACCGCTGGAGGTGCGGGGGTTGAGCCTGGAACAGGCTTGCGAGGTGATTCGCACGTGGTTCTTTGAATGGTTTGACGGCGAAGACCAGAACCCGTCGACCGAAGAAGGGCTGCAAGGGGTGGTGCATTTTGTGTCGGACCCGGAAGCAACCGAGGAGGGGTACAGGTTCAAGGTTGACTTGGGGTCGGTTCCAGCGGAAGCGCTGGAGGAACTGCTGTTTGCATTGGCCGATGCCGGCGCCACCGGAGCTTTCCTCGGATAAAGAGAGGGGGTGCCAAACGGCGACCCCACGACCGACCTGATATCGCCCACCTGCAACCGATCCCCTGTAGGAGCTGGCTTGCCAGCGAAGCTCGCCAACGATGACGCGCAGGCACCTTCTTACCGAGTGCAGTTGGGGGCGGCTGGTTTACATATCCGTTGCTGCGGGTGCGGCGGCTGGCGGTTTCGCTCTTACAGCGACTCACTTTTGAACATCCGGAATGCCGGCCCAGACAAAAGTAAGCAAAACGCTCCTGCCCCCGCATCCGGCGCCTCGCCTAGGCTCGGCGTTCCCTCGCTCCGGCATTGCTCCGGGGGCCCGCCGCCACAGGCCATCCATGGCCTGTCGCGGCTAGCTCGGCATCCATGCCGAGCTGCCCCCTACGCAACGCCTGCGCTCGGCCTCCTGAAGGGGCAGAAAGATCAAAAGCAAGATCAAGATCAAGATCAAAAGCCCAAGCGCGTTGTACGCGCTTTCGTAGGAGCCGGCTTGCCGGCGAATTGGCCCGCAAGCCATCCATCGCCCTGGCTGACGCCTGCGTAATACCTGCGCTTGACCTTCTGAAGGGGCAGGAAGATCAAGAGCCAAAGTCCAAAGCAAAGCCAACACCGTCAACGGCGACCTCACTCTCAGAGCTTCATGCCCACCGCCAGCCGGTTAAAGGCGTTCATCAAGGACACGGCCAAGGTCAGGTCGGAAATTTCAACCTCGCTAAAGTGCGCTTTCAGCGGTTCGTACAGCGCGTCCGGCGCGCCCTTGTCGTGGACGTAGGTGAGGGTTTCGGTCCAGGCCAGGGCGGCGCGCTCGCGGTCGTTGAACAGTTCGCTGACGCGCCAGCCGGCGAGGCAATCCAGTTTGTCTTGCGCTACTCCACATTCGCGCAGGGTCTGTGAGTGCTTGCCCAGGCAGAACGAGCAGCCGTTGATCTGCGACACACGCAAATACACCAGTTCCAGCAAGGGCAGGCCCAGGGGGCTCGCGGCCAGGGCGGTGTTGGTGGCGAGCAGGCCTTGATAGGCGGCCGGCGACAAAGTGGCAAAGGGCAGTCTGAGTTGGCTCATGGTGAAACTCCGATATGGAAAAAAGTGATCAGGCACAAACGAGGGGGTTGAACAGGGGCTGCAAGGACAGTGCGCTGCGGGCCTCGTCGAGGGTTGCACGCACCGCTTCGTCACCGAACACCAAGCCCTGCAGATAGGTGAACTGCAGGTCGAACAGGCCAAGGGTGTTCAGCACCTGGCGCAGGTAAGGCGTGAGAAAGTCCGGTTGGCGTGCCCGCGGGCCCTGGTGAAAGCCGCCGGAACTCACCAGCACATGCACCGGGCGGTCCTTGAGCAGGCCGACCTTGCCCTCCGGGCCGGAGCTGAAGGTGCGGTGAATGCGCAGCACGTAGTCGATCCACAGCTTGAGCGCCGCCGGTAGGGTGAAGTTGTGCATGGGCGTGGCAATCAGCAGCACATCGCAGCGCTCCAACTCACGAATCAGCCCTTCGGACACGTCGAACAGTGGCGCGTAGAAAGGCGTGGGGGTGGTCAGGGCGTGGGCGTAGTCCAGGCCCAGCGGTGGCAACGGCTGCGCCCCCAGATCACGCTCGACCAGTTCAAGCTGCGGATAGCGTTGGCGCAGGGAGCTCACCAGCTCCAGTGCCAGCCGATGCCCCTGGGAAACCTGGCCATGGGGGCTGGCGTTGATCAACAGAACAGTGTTCATACCGGCTCCCCACCCTGAAGTCGCTGGGTGAAGTGCACGCCCCGAGCCAGCAACCCCTGGCGGAAATAGAAGCGCTGGGCCAAGGGCATATGCAGGCCGGTATCCAGGACAAAGTGCTCGCATTGACGCTGTACGGCCTCATCCCGCACGGCGCTCAACAGCCGCGCTCCCAAGCCGCTGCGCTGGAGGTCTGGGCTCACCACCAAGTCATCGACGTAGATGAAACGCCCGTAGAGCAGGTTTTCCAGCTCGCGGTAACCCGCCAGGCCGACGATGCGCTCTGCGTCCCACGCGGCGAGCAAGCGGTAGCCCTGCTCGGTTTGCCGGGCCACTTGGGCGACATAGGCCGCCGGGCTGGTGAGGTGCGGGCGCAAGACACGCATCAAGTCGAAACTGGCCGCTAGGGCCGCCTCGTTATCGAGGTGTTGAAGGGTGTAGGGCATGTCCGTCATCCGCTGAAAAGAGATGACCCACTTTAAAAGGTCGATGGCTTAAGCTACAGGGCCAAAAAATGCATAAATGACTAGGCCATGATCCTTCCTTTCGAATTGGACCGCAGCCAGACGGCGCCGATCTATCGCCAGCTTTACCAGCGGTTTCGTGAGTCCATCGCCGATGGCCGTCTGCGTCCGGGGGACCGAGTGCCGGCGGTTCGCGCCTTGGCCGCGGAGCTCAACCTGGCGCGGGGCACCGTGGAAGCGGCTTACCAGCTGCTGATAGGCGAGGGCTACCTGATTGCTCGCGGGGCCGCCGGGACCATTGTCACCCCGCAACTGGCGCCGATTTGCGCGCCCGCACAGCGTGCCCCAGTGGCTGCAACGACCCACCAAGCCACCCATGCCGGCACCTCGCCCTTGGCACTGCAAATGGGCCTGCCAGCGCTGGATGCCTTTCCGCGCAAGCTCTGGACCCGCTTGGCGGGCCGGCAACTGCGCCAGGCGGGTGTCGAAGGCCTGGTCTACCCGGACGCGCGCGGCTACGCCCCGTTGCGGGCGGCCATTGCCTCCTACCTGGGGATTTCCCGGGGCATCACCTGCCATCCGGAGCAGATTTTCGTCTGCGCCGGCTACCGCGCCTGCCTCGACCTGATCAGCCACACGCTGATGCGCCCAGGCGCTACCTGCTGGCTGGAGGAGCCCGGCTACTTCATGGCCAGGAACGCACTGCTGGAAGCCGGCGCGCAGCTGGTGCCGGTGCCCGTGGACGATCAAGGCCTGGACGTCGCCCAAGGCATCGCCCGCGCGCCAGAGGCCGGCTTTGCCGTGGTCACCCCGACCCACCAGAGCCCGCTGGGGGTGTCGCTGTCCCTGCCGCGGCGCCTGGCCCTGCTGGACTGGGCCAACCGTCAAGGCAGTTGGATCATCGAGGACGATTACGACAGCGAATACCGCTACCAGGGCAAGCCCTTGCCGGCCCTCAAGAGCCTCGACCAGCAGGGCCGAGTGCTCTACACCGGCACCTTCAGCAAAGTCCTGTTTCCGGGGCTGCGCCTGGCCTACCTGGTGGTGCCCGCCGAACAGACCCCAGCGTTCGCCCGCCAGGCCGATCGTTTGCACAACCACTGCCCGCACCTGCTGCAGGCGACCGTCGCGGCCTTTCTCAACGAGGGGCACTTTGCCCGGCATCTGAACAAAATGCGGGGCCTGTATGCGCGTCGGCGGCAGTGGCTGGTGGAGGCTTTGCACCAGGCGTTGGGTGGGCGTTTGCAGATAGACCCGCAGGCCGGGGGCATGCATGTGGTGGCCGGGCTGGGGGAGGGGGACGATGTGCAGATTGCCCAGCGGGCTCGGGAGGTGGGGATTGCGGTGGAGCCGCTGTCGCAGTGGTATCTGGGGGACGGGAGTAGGCAGGGGTTGGTGATGGGGTTTACCAATGTGGGCAGTGTGGAGCAGGCGTTGAACGTGGCGTTACGGTTGGCTCGGGTCATTGGGTGAGGAGGGGGCTGTGGCCGCTGAGGCTGGAGTCTTTCCTATGGCAGCCCCCACCATTTGGCCGGCCACACCCCCTGTGGCAAGGGAGCTTGCTCCCGCTGGGTTGCGCAGCAACCACAACCGCCCTCACATCGCTCGGCCTGCCCTCTGCAGCCGCTTTCAGCGCCCGAGCTTTTCCAGCGCGGCATCGGCCAGGAAAGACGACCGGCTCTTGATGTTGTGCTCGCGAACAAAGCGGTCGATTTGCTGGATGACATAACCCGGCAGGGTCACGTTGACCTTCTCGGTCTTGCCCAGATAAGGCGCGATATCGATATCCAGCATGCCCCAGCCCATGCCCTCGAAATCGGGGTTGGCGCGGTGCTTGCGGGTGGGAGAGGGCAGGGGAATGGCGTGCCCCGCTCGGGCCAGCTCTTCGAGCATGACGTGGGCAATCTCGATGGCCGCGCTGTAGGCGCTCTCGAAGCTGTCGCCGGCGGTGACTGCGCCGGGAATATCAGGAATCTGGATGCCGGTGGCGGTGTGTTCGTCGCCCCATTCGATGCAGATGGGATATTGCACGGGGATCTCCTCAATAGGTGCGAAGGTGGTGGGAGCTAGATCAGTTCAGCCAGTTTTCTGATGGCCCTGACCGTCGAAAGCTGTAGCCGCTGTCGAGCGCAGCGAGGCTGCGCACGAGGACGCAGTCCTCGCCAAACCTGCCGATGATTTTCACCTGGCTGCATACGGTTTTGTGTACATATCCGTTGCTGCGGTTACGGCCACTTATGGTTTCGCTCTTACAGCGAGTCACTTTGGAAAAGCCGGAATGCCGGCCCAGCCCAAAGTAAGCAAAGGGCTCCTGCCCCTCCACTCGGTGCCTCGCCTAGGCTCGGCATGCCCGAACTCCGGCATTGATCCGTGGGCCGCCGCCCCAGGCCATCAATGGCCTGGGGCGGCTAACCCGGCGTCCTGCCGGGTTACCCACGGCTCAATGCCTGCGTTCGGCCATCGTGGTTAAGGGGGCAGGAAGATCAAAAGCCAAAGCCAAAGCCAAAGCCAAAGCCAGATCAAAAGCCAAAGCCAAAGCCAAAGCCAGATCAAAAGCCAAAGCAAAGCCAAGCGCGTTTTACGCGCTTGTTGAGTTCAATGGCGTTCAGGACTCTTGCGCTGTTCGCCACTGGATCACCTCCAGCACCGCGCAACCCTCCCGGGTGAGCAGATGCACCCCTCGGGTGACCCGCGTCAGATCGCAGTCGGCAATGTCTTTCAGGTTAAGCGTGGACAGCGTGTCCATCAGGTCCCGCACCACGGTGAAGCGATGGGCCGCACTGCTGGCCAGATCGCTCAGGGATGCTTGGGTGTCGAGGTAGAAAACGGCTTGGTTGGCGTCGTGGGTGTCGACGGGGGAGAAGCGGGAAATCGATTGATCGTCCATGGTCGTTACTCGTTGTAGAGCTTCCACCGTTTGCGGCCAAGCAAATTGAGGGTGGCAGCTGTGCGAGGGTTGGCCGACCGGTTACAACGACACCGGCACACCCGAAGGTGTCCCGCACACAGCCGCCATAACACAGAATCGCAGGCACAAAAAAAGCGTCTGCAATGGTGTTTTGGACGCTGATGCGTCGTTGTAATTCGACCGGCCAAGGTCGTTCGCGGATTTTGCCGCGAGGGCGAACTATAGGGGGGGAGCTAAAGCGATGCAACTGTGGATTGGAGGGGATCCTTGAGTTGGTGTGTCGGAGTTGTAGTCGCGATAGTGCAAGGTATCCACGCCTAGCCATATAGAGTTGAGTGTCTTGTGCTCGAAGTTACAAAAAAAGTTCTGGGATTTGTGAAAGATTATTGGTGTATTGATAGCCAATATATTTGATTGTCTAATGATTTTCGGCGTAGCATTAAATTTGTGGCTACTATAGGTCGAGGCGCATTACTTCCAGTGGTGTTAATGATTATATAGCCCAGAGAGCTGAATTTATCTTGTGTTCATAGCGGTTTATGAGGGATCTGGTTTGGCCGGTAGCGCACGATTAGCATCTCTAATTCAGTTTAGTGGTTAGCTTGAAAGTTGGCTTCTATTTCCTCGGTAGAAAAGTATATGTCTGAGTTTCTCATGTGTTGGGTTTGATTCTTGCTTACATGGTACAGCAGCGCCCGTAATCGCCATCGATACTTTAATATTTTGTAGATTCATGGTTGCATGGCTCTCGAGCGAACTCTATATGAGTTCGCTCAGCTTTATTGGATGCTTGTGATGGCACGCTGCCCTGTGTTAGGATTTGCCACCCGCCCTTAGTTAAAATAGGGTTGTTAAAATGCGACCTAAGTCAATAATGTTACATGCAATTGTGTCTGCGATTACTCAAAGTTGTCACAATTAAATTAGCGTTAAACGGTAAAGTAAACTAAGGGCGGGGCTTGTTTTGTCTAAGCTTAAAGAATGTCGAAGTGCTCAGGATCTTGCATGTGCTTTAGATACAAACTATAAAAAGATTGCTTATTTTTACTACGAGTTAGATCGTAGCAAGAAAAGTTATTATGAGTCTTTTGAAGTTCCGAAAAAAAACGGCGGCGCTAGGACTATCAAGGCTCCAAAGTCTCAGCTTAAAAACCTTCAGAAGAAGTTATCAGTTTTGCTGCAAGAGATTTTTGTTCCGCATTCGTGCGCTCACGGGTTCGTCGAAAAAAAGTCTATAGTTACAAATGCAAGAAATCACACCAGAAAAAAATACGTATTCAATATAGATTTAAATGATTTTTTCGAAACTATCACATTTCCTAGAGTATACGGGCTTCTAATCTCTAAACCTTATAGTTTGAGTGGGGACGTAGCGTCAGTAATAGCGCACTTATGTACTGTTGATGGATGTTTACCTCAAGGCGCACCAACCTCTCCTGTCCTCTCTAATATGATATGCCGTTCACTAGATCGTCAGTTAAGAAAGTTGGCGAGATTGAGTAGGGCTGACTACTCTAGATATGCAGATGATATTACATTTTCGTTTTACGCTCCGAAGGATTATGTAAACGATTCAATAGTGTCTTTTAGAGTTGATGCAGGAAATTATTTTTCCAACGCGGGAGATGTTCTAAGTAGGATAATCGGAAAAAATAAATTCTCCATAAATGAATCTAAAACTCGATTGCAAGATAGATTTGAGTGCCAATTAGTTACGGGTCTTGTTGTAAATAAAAAAATAAACGTTCCTAGAGCCTTTGTCAGAAAAACCTGCGCAATGATTCACTCAATTGAGAGCTTTGGACTAGCATCTGCGCAAGCGCGTTTCATCAAAGAAAATCCTGAATCGAAAGCCAAGATAGAAAATGTTGTATTTGGTCGAATACTTCATATGAAAAATGTTGTTGGCTTTGAATCAGTTGTTTATAAACGTGTTGCTCTTAGATTTAATCAGTTGAGCATTGGTCGAAAGGCACCATTGTCAAGTAGAGAGAATGGAGTGATTAGTGCCAAATTCTGCAGTTGGGTTAATCGCCGTTGCTGGGTAATTGAAAATAACGAGGAAATATCTCAGGGCTCTGGCTTCATGATTTCTGATAATTTACTCGTTACCTGCGCGCACGTAATAGGCTCTGCTAAAACTGTAGAGGTTTTTCGAGCAGGAGAAAATATAAAATACGAAGCGATAGTTTGTCATATTTCCCCTGATTCACATGTAGATGTCGCCATACTTAAAGTTAAAGATGCTCCTGAAGCATTTGAAGAGTTTCACTATAAGGATGAGGCTGTAAGTTTAAGTCTCGGCCAGGTACTAACGATTCTTGGCTTTCCCAAATATAAGCATGATGCTAAAAGTGTTTGGATTAATAAGGCCTTGCTCGTAAATCAAGTTAGAGTTTCGTCTAGTCTCTACGGGTATATCGACAAAGAGCTTTATGCTGGAAATAGTGGGGGGGCGGTATTGGATGAAGGCGGATCTCTAATAGGGATGGTCATTAAAGGAAATAATGATGCGGAAAGTGTTGATGATATCTATGTGGATCATAGCGCTTTTTTGAGCTTTTCAGATGTTCTGACTTGTGTAAAAGCTCTAAAGCAAAAATATGCGGCTTGAGTTTTTGATTTGTTTTTAATTTTTTAAATATTGGTTGTAATGTCTTTTGTGTTATTTGGTGTTGCAGGGGTGTTGTGGTGAGTATTTGGTTTAATGGGGGGTGATTTTAGTTTCTATTTAGCAGGTGCTTGCGTTTTAAGGTTTGGTTTTGGGTTAATTCTCTTTAGTTTTTAATGGCCGGAAAAATTATTTTGAAGAGGTTTTTATGTTGTATTTGTTGCTGGGGGGTTAAAGTCTGCGGTTGCTACAGGAGCATTATGAGGGGGGAACGAAAGCGATAGGCTGCTAAAGTTGGCTTTCGTTCCTGAGCGGAAGTTTCGCACTGATGAAAGACAAAACAATTAATTTGTTTTTAATATAAAATATGTCCTCACAGTATTGCCTCTTCGAAGTTTCTTGTTGGTTTATGTAGCTCTAGATGGGGGCTTTTATTTTTAACTTAAAGTGATGGTCGGCGATGGCGCGTTACTTTTTTCCTCTGTGGGATAGTTGTGTGAATAAGTTCTTGAACGTTCGAGAGATTTATGGATGATAACTGCATGAGCTTATTGGTCCAGTAGTGTTTACATAGGTTCTCAAAAACGATATTGACGCAGGCGGCAACGTCATTGGTGCTGAAGAGCTCTATGTTTTCTTTCATTGATAGCTCATTGTTCAGGGATGTGGGTGTCAGCTCTGCCGCCAGTTTTTGTGAGTAACCCCCGAGCCCCCCGATCAGATATCGAGGAATTCTTCGCTTCTCAGCGAGCGCCATCTCTTCGGCCACACCAGGGTTGGCTCCATCCTTTTCGTGCATCTTCCCACCAACTGCAACCATCATATTCTGAGCGGCAATGAGTACCTTGCGCATTGCCGTCAAACTATCATTTCTAGTTTGTGCATGAGTATCCGTGCCGTTACCTATTTTTTTGGTCACAATTAATTCCGCAACGTCAGTCATTGATTGGATCTCGTCGGCCGAGTAATCGGCATACCACAGGTCTGACATTACCAATGTCACTGGTGGCCTGTTGGTCCTAGTCGAGTGCAACCTAGCTTGCCTCAATATAATGGGCGTGAAACTTGGGTGGCTACCGTGAATGACTCTGCCCCCGTACTTAAAAACCAAACCGCTGAAGAGCGCTACGAACTCGAGAATTCCTCGATCCATTGCTCGCTCAGTCCACTTTTCGCGTTCTGGAATGGCTCCGGAAAGGCTGACTTCCAAACCTTCCAGTGACACGTCAATTTTTGTGTTGTGCAGCTCGGTTTCGCTCATGCGCCCCCCAGTTTCGTGAAATGTGAAGCCAAGAGTGCAGATAGCTCCTGGTGATGTAGAACGATCATTTCGTCATCGAAGTATTCTTTAAGATCATCCTCGGGCCTAAGATCACCGTCATATACGAAGAGAGCGTGGTGGGCATGCGGTTGTGTCTGTAGGAAACTCTTGAAGCGTGCACGGGCAGGATCATAAATCTGATCAAATATGGAGCAATGACTGTGGACTATTCGATTCAGTCGAGAGGAAAACTCCTGACGTGACTTGAACATAAGCAGTGCGCGATTCAATGCTTGCCAGTCGTATCCTGCATCCCTAAAACATTTCTCGACGAGGAAGGGGATGCGACATTTTCTTATGAAAATATCGCAGAGATAGGTTTCGATTTCTGATGTGATTTTTTCCAAATCTGAAACTGATAGAGTTGTTTTCATTGGCGCGTCTGCAAAGGTCATTTCGACCCAGCGCTGTAGATGCAACAACGTCCGGAATCGGGGCCCTTTCTTCTTATCCCCTTGCAGCCTGAACACCACCGGAAGGATGGGAATCAACATGCCATCAGCGGTGTTGATTTCCTCTTTGATCCACTTCGAGTTGTAGGACTCTGGCGTATCGACGAGCAGCACCAAGCTCGCATCGGCGAGGGCGCTTTCAATTTCTTGTTGAACGGGTTCGCCTGGAAGAATTTTGGTATTGCCATCCAGTTCCTTAGCCTCATCACGCCATGGCTTGTGTCCTAGCGCTAGGAGGTGCTCATAGATCTGCTCAGCGATTTGTGATCCATCGATGGCTCGATATGAGATGAAAACCTTTGTATTACGGCCTTGGAGACGGAGGCCCAGCATGGCGCCGGCGCGACGTATCAGTCGGCCTTCGGTTCCGAGCGAGTCGTTGTTAAAGGGCAGCGCTTTATAAGCAGAGGCTGCTCCGGGCGGTACAGGAAACCTGTCATCGACGGCGACAGGGAGAATCAATGCTGTATCGGGCCGCTTAGCCAAAAATGTTTTGACATACTCATTCGCCTCGCTCGGGAGTGAAGTCCCATCGTAGAGGACAATCAACATATCATTCCATTCCACTTCGCCCGGCCAAACATTGGATTTAGAGTCCAATGCAAGTGCTACAGATACGTGGTCTTGAAAGGTGTCAACGAGATCAGTTTGCATGCTCTGGGCAACATCCTTGCATGCCTCGTTATGCAGAATTACGATCATTTGTCATATTGCCTATGATATGAAGGCTTCCCGAGCCTCAGTAATTTATGAGTCAATGTATATCTATAAGTGGCTAGAGAATCGGAGTCACAAAAAATATCTTGCACTAGTTTTCGGTGTAAGCAGTTTTGTAATGTTGTATGCGTCAATGTTGTCGCCAATTTCTATCGCTAAGTCAATGTAGTGTTCGGGGCTGGTGAAAAACTCTGACCATTTCACTGAATAGATGTAAGATGATTGGCCTAGGTGGACTTTCGAGCCGGTAGTGTGGTGGGGGCAATCCGTATATTCGGGCTGCTTTATGTTGAACATGTTCTCCTTCATGATCTTGAATAGCTTATTCGTCTTCAGTGTGCGGCATTTGCAGTGCGGACATGACTCGTCGTCGATATAGTAACTATAGAGGCCGGATTCGTCAGGTAGGGTGATTGCCAAGAGTGCATTGGGTTTGGATATTCTATCGCCACGGTTCTTCTTCCTCAGAGAATACGATATTTCCCAAGGCATCCATTGATCAGTCTCTGGAATCTTCGAATTAATCATTCCTTTGGATACCATAATGATGGTGAGGGAGCTGTCGAAGATTTTCTCCCCTAATTTTGTCTGAATCGTGTCGTCTTTGAAATCACTTAGGTCGGCGTCATCCTCCTCTCCTTTGTTAATGTGTTCCTTGTCCTTGAGCAATTTTTGGAGCTCGTCTACGTAACTACGTGCTGTTGTCTTTTTTGCATCGATGGAATGAACTAGTTCGTCAGCATACTTGTAGGTTACGAATATTTTTCGTCCCATATTTTTCTCCCTGTATGTGTCTCCGCTATTTTTTAGGGGCTGTAAGCGGAGCGTTCCTGGTTGTGATTGCACGAGGGTTTTTCAATAGATTAGATAATGAATTTCGCTAGTTCCAATTTTTTTAAAGTAATTTATCCGACTAAAATCAAAAAAAACAATCGGAAATACAAGATTGACTGATCTAAGTTGCTGTAGTTAGAGTGCTCGTTTTTTTTTGTCGTTTTGTGTAGCCCGAAAAATAGAGGAGCCATTGCCAGCTCATATTCGATTTTTGTCGGTTGCTGCTACTTGCGAAAATTGCAGCTTCAGTTTCAACCTGTAGTTTTGCTACCACGGTAGTTTCACGTGTTAGGGCTAGGAAAAGACTGCCTGATTCGGCGATTGCTACAAAAAGCTATTCCCACTACAGAGGGCTAGTGTGGCTTGGGAGCATAGGAGTGAGTAACACAGATAAATGCTGCATTTGCTCACTCAATGCACAATCTGCGCAAGAAACGCCTTAGCCCTCTCACTCTTCGGCGCCCCAAAAAACTCCTCAGGCGGCGCGTCTTCAACGATGCGCCCCCCATCCAAAAACAACACCCGCTCCGCCACCTGCCGCGCAAACCCCATCTCATGGGTCACGCACAACATGGTCATCCCACTCCCAGCCAACTTCACCATCACATCCAACACCTCACTGACCATCTCCGGGTCCAGCGCCGAAGTCGGTTCATCAAACAACATGATCTTCGGCTCCATGCACAGCGCCCGTGCAATCGCCACGCGCTGTTGCTGCCCGCCAGACAGCTGGCTCGGATACTTATCCGCCTGATTCTCAATCCCCACCTTGGCCAGAAACCCCCGCGCCAACTCTTCAGCCTTTTTCCGCGACAACCCGCGCACGGTCATCGGTGCCAGGGTGCAGTTGTCCAGCACGCTCATGTGCGGGAACAGGTTGAAGTGCTGGAACACCATGCCCACTTGGCTGCGTACCTGGGCGGCTTCGCGGGTGTTTTGCGAGAGGTCGGTGCGGTCCACCAGGATCCGGCCTTTTTCGGCAATCTCCAGGCGGTTGATGCAACGGATCAGGGTCGATTTGCCGGAGCCGGAAGGCCCGCAGAGGACGATGCGTTCGCCCTGGCGCACTTTGAGGTCGATGTCGTGCAGGACGTGGAAGGCGCCGTAGAACTTGTTCAGCCCGGCAATATCGATCACCACTTCGCGTGGGTCGGCAGCGGGGCGGGCTGGCGCTTCGGATGCGGCGGGAAGCGGGGCGGTCTGGGTCTGCATGGCGGTTCTCCGTCGGTCAGTTGAAGCGCTCGGCGCGGTAGGGGGTGGGGTCGGTGAAGGGCGTTTCGCCGGTGACCATTTGCGCCAGCAGGTGGCCGCTCACCGGGCCCAGGGTCAGGCCGTGGTGGGCGTGGCCGAAGTTGAACCACAGGCCGGGGTGGCGCGGGGCGGGGCCGATCACCGGGCACATGTCCGGCAGGCACGGGCGGCGGCCCAGCCAGGGTTCGGCGTCGAGGCGTTCGCCCAGGGGGTAGAAGTTTCGGGCCAGGGCTTCGCAGCGGCGCAGTTGGATTTCGTTGATCGGGTCGTCGCGGTCGGCGAATTCGATGCCGGTGGTCAGGCGGATGCCGCCCACCATCGGTGCCAGGACGTAGCCACCCACCGGGTCGAGGATCGGGTGCTGCAGGCGGGTGCCGGGCAGGGCGGCGTAGTGCATGTGGTAGCCGCGCTTGATCGCCAGGGGAATGCGGTAGCCCAGGGGTTCGAAGATGCCGCTGGCTTGCGGGCCCAGCGCCACCACCACTTCCTGGGCGCTGATCGGGCCGAGTTCGCTGTGCACCTGCCAGCCGCCTTCGACCTGGGTCAGGCTCAGGGCGTCGCCGATGATGAATTGGCCGCCGCGCTGCTTGAACAGTTCGGCGTAGCCGCGGGTCAGGCCGCCGGGGTCGCTGACGGTCTTGGGGTCGAGCCAGTGCAGGCCGCCCACGATGTCGGGGTGCAGGCCGGGTTCCAGGGCCAGCAGTTCGGCGCGGTCCAGTACCCGGTAGTTGAGTTCGTAGTCGCGCAGGTCGGCGGCGGCGCGCTGGGCGAAGTCGAAGGCCTCCTGGTCGTTGAAGGCTTCGAGCCAGCCGCCGTCGGCGATCAGCTCCAGCATGTTGGCCGGGCGGGCCAGGGCCAGGTGTTCGGTGACGCAGCGTTCGATCAGCGGCAGCATGGCGCGGGTGGCGGTAGCCAGGCCCTTGGGCGAGGAGTGGCGCCAGTATTGCAGCAGCCAGGGGCCGGCCTTGGGCAGGTGGCGCAGGCTGTAGCGCACGTCCGATTGCTGGTTGAGGCCGTAGCGCACCAGTTTGGTCACTTCCCGGGGGAAGGCGTATGGAATCACGCTGGCACGTTCGATCAGCCCGGCGTTGCCGTGGCTGGTGCCGTTGCCCGGAGGCTGGCGGTCCAGCAGTACCACTTGGCGGCCGCGGGCCTGCAGGTGCAGGGCGCTGCTGACGCCGACGATTCCGGCGCCCAGAACGAGGGTTTGGCAATGCATGTTTGGGTCCTTATGACAGGGGCCGCGCGGCGGCCCGCTAAAGGGTTCAGTTCAGGTGCCGGCCCAGGCGGCCTTCCAGGTATTTGAGGCTGCGCCGCACCACTTCGACGATGATCAGGTAGAGCACCGCGGCCCACAGGTAGATCTGGAAATCGAAGCTGCGGGAGAAGGCCAGTTTGGTCACCCCCATCAGGTCGTAGATGGTCACCAGGGAGGCGATGGCGCTGGCCTTGATCATCAAGATCAGCTCGTTGCCCAGAGGCCCGATGGCGATCAGCAGCGACTGCGGCAGTATCACTTTGCGAAACGCGGTCCAGCGCGACAGGCTCAGGGCCTTGCAGGCTTCGCGCTGGCCCTGGGCTACGGCCAGCAGGCTGCCGCGCAGGATCTCCGCCTGGTAGGCGGCGGTGTTCAGGGTGAAGGCCAGCAGGGTGCAGAACCAGGCGTCGCGGAAGAACCACCACAGGCCCACGTCCTGCCAGAAGCCTTTGAACGAGCCCAGGCCGTAATACAGCATGAACAGCTGGGCCAGCAGCGGCGAGCCACGGAAGAAGTACACGTAGGCCCCGGTGAAGCGCCGCAGGAAACGATTGCTGGACAGCCGCCCGAGGGCGATCAGCAGGCCGAGCACGGCGCCCAGGCTGAAGGAAATCGCCACCAGCTTGGCGGTCACCAGCAGGCCGTCGATAAAGCGCGGGCCGTAGCGCTCCAGCAGTTCCTGGTTGAGGAACAGGTTCAGCAGGTCATCCAGGTTCATGGCTGCAGGCTCCGTTGCGCACGGTTGAAGCGCCGTTCGAGAAAGCTGAACAAGTGCCCCGACAGCGCCGAGAAGAACAGGTAGCCAAAGCAGGCCACGCTGTAGAACAGCATGGGTTCCTTGGTCACGCTGACCGCGAGGTTGGTCTGGCGCATCAGGTCCACCAGGGAAATGGTCGAGACCAGGGAGGTGTCCTTGAGCAGCGACAGCCAGTTGTTGGACAGGCCGGGCAGGGCGATGCGCGTCAGTTGTGGCAGCAGCACCCGGCTGAAGGTGGTGCGCCGCGACAGGCTCAGGGCGCTGGCGGCTTCGTACTGGCCCTTGGGCAGGGTCTTGAACGCGGCCAGCCAGATCTCGCTGGAGAAGGCGGCGAACACCAGGCTGAAGGCGATCATCGCGGCGACAAAGGTGTTGATCGCCACTTCACCGGGGTAGCCCAGGGCGCCGAGGATTTTCTGCGCGGCGATCTGGCAGCCGTAGTAGATGATCAGCAGGGTCAACAGCTCCGGCAGGCCGCGAAACACCGTGGAAAAGGTTGTGGCCCAGGCCCGCGCCCAGCGGTTTTTCGAGCGTGCGGCCAGGGCCACGGCCAGGCCCAGGGGCAGGCCGATGGGCACGCAGGCCAGGGCCAGGGCGATGGTCACCAGGGCCCCGGCGAGCAGGGCCGAGCCCCAGCCGCCGCTGGCAAAGGACAGGAGTGACAGCTGTTCGAACATGCGCGAACCCTCTGGAAAAATGAACCGTGCAGGGCGCCGCCGCGCTCAAGGGAGCGCGGGGCAACGGCAGCGGCAAAGGCGGGCGGTCAGTAGATGTCGAAGGCGAAGTAGCGGCTGGAGATCTGCTTGTAGGTGCCGTCGGCGACGATCTCGTCCAGGGCCTTGTTCAGGCGCTCGCGCAGGGCGTTGTCTTCCTTGCGCACGGCGATCGAGGCGTCGGCGGTGGTGCCATTGACGTCACCGATGATCTTGCAGCAGTCCTTGCCGGTACTTTCAGCCCAGGCCAGCAGCGGGAACTTGTCGGCGATCACCCCGTCCACGCGCCCGGCGGCCAGGTCGCTGTTGGCTTCGTCCAGGGTCGGGTAGAACTTCACGTCGGCACCGGCCGGGCCGTAGTGGTCCTCGGCGTAGATGGCCTGGGTCGAGGAGGCCTGGGCGCCCACGGTGCGGCCCTTGAAGTTGGTCTGCGGGTCGCTGATGTCCGAGTCCTTGGGCACCGCCACCGACAGCGGGGTGCGGTAGTAGTGGTTGCTGAAGGCGATCTTCTTCTTGCGCTCGTCGGTGGCGATCATCGAGGCCACCACGGCGTCGTATTTCTTCGCCAGCAGCGCCGGGATGATGCCTTCCCAGTCCTGGGCGACGATGGTGCATTCGACCTTCATGTGCTCGCACAGGGCGTTGGCGATGTCGACGTCAAAGCCGTGCAGCTGGTTGTTGGAGTCCACGTAGTTGAAGGGCGGGTAGGCGCCTTCGGTGGCGATCTTCAAGGTTTCGGCCTGGGCCGTGGAGGCGGCGATGACCAGGGCGCAAGCGCCGGCGAAGCGGAGGACGTTGTTCATGGAGCACCTCGGTTATTTATTGTTTTGGTCGGGCGGACGATGTGTAACCAACAAACTCGTTATGCAGGGCGGCGGTGGCTTCCAGGCGTTTTTCCACCTCGGGCCCCAGGTGCTTGCACACCTCGTTGACCAACAGGTGCACCAGCGACAGCATGGCCGCGGTGGACTCCCAGAACAGGTTGAATTCGGTGGGCACGCGGAACACCTCGTCGGCGTTCTGCTCGGCCCAGTCGCAGAAGGTGTCGGTGACCAGGGTCACCGGAATCCCGGCCTCGCGGGCCTTGTGGCACAGGGTCAGGGCGTGGCGCGAATAGCGCCTTGCCTCGAACACCACCAGGGCGCAGTCCTCGGCGGGGCTGAGCAGTACGTCGGCGAAATGCCCGGCGGCGCCGTCCACCAGGTGCACGCCGTCGCGCAGGTATTGCAGCAGGTGGACCATGGAGGCAGCGATGCCGCGCTCGGTCTGGAACCCCGCCACGTACACCCGGCGCCGGCTGGCCAGGCGCTGGACCACGGTCTGCCAGGCCGGGGTCAGGCTGTATTCGTAGACCTTGACCAGCGCCGCCACTTCCAGCTCGAAGCTGCGGGGCAGGCCCTGGGCCGCCGGGTTGGGCTGTTGGCGAAATTCCTGCAGGCGGTCGCCCACCAGCCACGGGCCTTCGCCGAGGTCGTTCTTCAGGTCGTTTTTCAAATCCTTGAAATGGCTGTAGCCGATGGCGCGGCAGAACCGGCCGACGCTGGATTCGCTGACGCCGAGTTTTTCGGCGATGTCGGCGGCGGTCTGGAAGGGCAGTTCGTAGAGGTTGGCCAGCATGTAGCTGGCAATCGCCCGGCCCGATGCGGTGGCGCTGGACAGGCTGCTTTCAAGGCGTTGTTTGATGGGTTGGCTCATGGTTGTTTTCATTCTTGTGGGCCGTTGACAATGGAAAATGAATGTTTTCTGTCATTAAGTCAACATTTGACAGTTAACTGGCGTGACGCGATAGTCAGGCACCTTCCAATAACAATTCCAATGGAGCTGCAATGACCGACGCGAACCACGCGACCCCGGCGCAGGCTGACGTCGAGTACCTCGACCTGCCGGCCTTGACCGACTTGCTGCAACGGATTTTTCTTCGCCACGGCACCTCTGCCGAGGTAGCCCAGGTGCTGGCCGACAACTGCGCCCGCGCCGAGCGCGATGGCTCCCACAGCCACGGGGTGTTCCGCATTCCCGGTTACCTGTCGTCCCTGGCCAGCGGTTGGGTCAATGGGCAGGCCGTGCCGCAGGTCGAGGATGTGGCCCCCGGCGTGGTGGCGGTGGACGCCGCAGGCGGCTTTGCCCAGCCGGCCCTGGCGGCGGCCCGCGCGCTGCTGCTGAGCAAGGCCCGCAGCGCCGGGATCGCGGTGCTGGCGATTCGCAATTCCCATCACTTCGCGGCCTTGTGGCCGGATGTCGAGCCCTTCGCCGAAGAAGGCCTGGTGGCCCTGAGCCTGGTCAACAGCATGACCTGCGTGGTGCCCCACGGCGCCCAGCGTCCGCTGTTCGGCACCAATCCGATTGCCTTCGCCGCCCCCCGTGAAGGCGCCGAGCCCATCGTCTTCGACCTGGCCACCAGCGCCATCGCCCACGGTG
The DNA here is from genome assembly GCF_052850735.1 of Pseudomonas sp. 910_21. Classification (NCBI taxonomy): domain Bacteria; kingdom Pseudomonadati; phylum Pseudomonadota; class Gammaproteobacteria; order Pseudomonadales; family Pseudomonadaceae; genus Pseudomonas; species Pseudomonas sp. 910_21. The sequence continues at coordinate 191,646 of NZ_VXCY01000012.1, forward strand.
ATGTGCAGATCGCCAAGCGCCAGGGCGAGCAACTGCCACCGGGCATGGGAGTGGACCGCGACGGCCAGCCCACTTGCGATCCGGCAGCGATTCTCGACGGCGGCGCCTTGCTGCCCTTTGGCGGGCACAAGGGCTCGGCGCTGTCGATGATGGTGGAGCTGCTGGCGGCGGCGTTGACCGGCGGCAACTTCTCCTTCGAGTTCGACTGGTCGCAACACCCCGGGGCGCAAACGCCTTGGACTGGGCAACTGCTGATTGTCATTGACCCCAGCCACCTGGGCGGCGGGCGTTTTGCCCAGCGCAGCGGCGAGCTGGTGCGGCAGATGCAGGCCGTGGGCCTGGAGCGCATGCCCGGGGACCGGCGCTACCGCACCCGGGCCAAATCGCTGGAGCACGGCATTCCCCTGGCCGTTGCCGAGCTGGCGCGACTGCGCGCTTTGGCGGCCGAGGCTTAAGGCCTTATCCCTTGGCACCGGGGTCGCTAAACCCTTGGTGCTACTCCCGGTAGTGGGCCCGGTAGTGGGCCCGGTAGCGGGCCGGTCGTGGATCGGATTTGCCGGTCCCTGCCAGCCCCTCCAAAGCATGCTGAATTTGCCTCCAAGGCAGCCTATGGGCGGCCTTGCCCCGTTTCGATAATCGCCTCCGACATTTCGTCCCCCGTTTGCGGAGCGCGCCATGCATAACAATAAGAACTGCCAGTACCCTCTGATTCCGGCCCTGCTCGTCGGCCTGTCGACCCTTGGCCTGGGCACTGTCGCCGAAGCCGAGATCATGCTGTACGACAAGGACCAGACGACCTTTTCCACCGACGGCTACATCAACGCCTTCTACGTCAACAGCAAGGTCGACCGCGCCGGCGAGCAGTACGACCGCCGGCAGGCGCGGGTGAAGATGGGCTTTCTGCCCAACTACCTGGGCTTCAACATGGGCAAGCAGGTGGACGACCTCAAGCTCGGCGCCCGGGCCTCGTTCTGGGTGACCATCAATGACAGCGAAACCAACGGCACCGACACCGCCATCGACGTGCGCCAGTTTTACGGCACCGTGGCCAACCCGGAGTGGGGCGAGGTGCTGATCGGCAAGGACTTCGGCCTGTTCGCCCGTTCCAACATCCTGCTCGATGAAATGCTCGCCGGGTACGGTCAGGTCAGCGACAGCCTGGGGCTGGTGGACGGCGGCGGGGTGTCGTTCGGCAACATCGGCAGCGGTTATCCCTATCCCTTTCCTTCGTCGCAGATCACCTACCGCAGCCCGGTCATGGACGGCTTGCGGGTGGCGGTGGGCATCCTCGACCCGGTGGATACCAACGACAGCAGCGCCCTGGGCAAGGCCTACCAGAAGAACCCGCGCACCGAGAGCGAGATCACCTACCAGTTCGACCTGGGCGGGGCCAAGTTCTACAGCTGGCTCAACGGCAGCTACCAGACCTCCGACAACACCGACCCCAACGTGCAATCGGTGACTTCCAAGGGCCTGGGCTACGGCCTGCAGGCCAAGATGGGCGGCCTGTCCCTGACCGGTTCCGGGTTCCAGGCCAAGGGCATCAATCCGTTCTTCACCAACAACGCCGGCGAAGCCACGCTGCGCAACGTGGACAGCAAGGGCTACCTGCTGCAGGGCTCGTACAAACTGGGCAAGAATCGTCTGGCGCTGTCCTACGGCAAGACGAAGGACGACGGCAACGGCGTGGTCGGCAGCGGCGCCGATTACCAGACCCGGGGCGTGGCGCTGTTCCACGACATCAACGACAACCTCAAGCTGGTGGCCGAGTACAACCAGTTCGAGATCGACGGCCACCACACCAGTGCCCAGAACGAAAACACCGACACCTTCGCCGTGGGTGCCGTGCTGACCTGGTAACCCCAGCGCCGGCCCTGGCGTGCGCATCGCGCCCGGGCCGGCGCCGCGCATTCCCATTTCTCCCATATTTGCGCCTTCCCCTGTAGGAGCCGGCTTGCCGGCGAAGAGGCCCTCAAGCCTTGCACCAGCCCGGATGACGCCTTCGCTGGCAAGCCAGCTCCTACGGAGGTCGCGCCGCGCATTCCCCGCCTATTTTCCGCATTGGCGGATTTCCCGTAGGAGCCGGCTTGCCGGCGAAGAGGCCCGCCAGCCTTGCACCAAACCGGCCGACACTTTCGCTCGCAAGCCAGCACCTACGCCCATGGAACCGGCTACCCGCTACCCAAGTAGCATTCGTGCCCCAGGGCCGGCTTCGTACACTCATCCCTCAGATAACCGGCGCCGGAGGCGACGATGCAGCAAGCCCAGAGCGAGGGCGTGGTCAGTGCCATGTCCCAGGCCGTCGATCCGCAGCAGGTGGCCCAGGACCTGGCCAGCCAGTTGCTGCATCCGCACCTGGGCTTCGTGCTGTTTTTCTGTTCCGCCGAATACCCCCTGCAAACCCTCGGCCCGGCCCTGCAACACAGCTTTGGCGGCATCCCCCTGGTGGGCTGCACCAGCGCGGGGGAAATCACCCCCCTGGGCTACGGGCGCAATTGCGTGACCGCCATCGGCTTCGATCACCGGCACTTTTCCATCGCCGCCGAGCTGATCGACCAGATGGAACACTTCAGCCTGATCGACGCCCAGCAGATGGTCGAACGTCTGGTGGGGGATTGCCGCAGCAACACCCTGGCGCCGATCAAGGGCAACAGCTTCGCCCTGACCCTGCTGGACGGCCTGTCGAGCCGCGAAGAGATGGTGCTGGCCGCCCTCAGCGCGGCCCTGGGAGACATTCCGCATTTCGGCGGTTCGGCCGGCGATGACAACTACCTGACCCATACCCACGTCTACTTCGGTGGCGAATTTCACAGCGGCGCGGCGGTGGTGGTGCTGGTCAACACCTGGCTGGATTTCGAGGTGTTCACCACCCACCACATCCTGCCCCGGGAAGAAAAACTGGTGGTCACCGGCGCCGACAGCGCCTTGCGCCGGGTCTATGAATTGAACGCCGAGCCGGCCGCCGAAGAGTATGCGCGGCTGATCGGCGTGCCGCTTGCGCAGCTCGACCACCGGGTGTTTGCCGCCCACCCGCTGGCGGTGCGGATCAACCAGCACTACTACGTGCGCGCGGTGCAGCAGGTGCACCCGGACCTGAGCCTGAGTTTCTACTGCGCGGTGGAGAACGGCATCGTCCTCACCGCCATGACCCCCGGCCCTTTGCTGCCCAACCTGCAACAGCTGTTCGACGGCTTGCAGCAGCGCCTCGGCGGGCTGTTGCTGACCATCGGCTGCGACTGCTTTTTGCGCCGCCTGGAGCTGGAGGACCGCGGCAGCCTGGAGCAGATCGGCGCCTTTCTGCGGGAGCAACGGGTGATGGGGTTCAACACCTACGGAGAACAGTTCAATGGCATGCACATCAACCAGACCTTCACCGGGGTCGCCATTGCCCGCAGTCGAACTCCGGCCCGCCGCTGAGCTGCAAGCGCAGCTCGCCTGCCTGCAGCGCGAGAACCGCAAGCTGCGGCGGATCAACAGCGCGCTGATCGAGCGGGTCGAATCCGGCATCACCCGGGGCAACGACCCTTATGCGGCGTTCCAGCATTCGGTGGTGCTGGCCGAGCAGGTGCGCGAACGTACCGACGCCCTGAACCAGGCCATGGCCGAGCTCAAGGCCGGCAACCACTTGCTCAGCGAAGCGCGGCTGCGGGCCGAGACTGCCCACCAGCATCTGATCGATGCCATCGAGAGCATTTCCGACGCCTTCGTGCTGTTCGACCAGGAGCAGCGCATCGTCCTGTTCAACAGCCGCTTCCGTGCCTTCTGGAGCCACAGCCGGGTGCGGATCATGGCCGGCATGCGCCTCTCGGAAGTGCGCCGGCTGATGACCAGCACCGGGCTGTTCAGCGAGGAACCGCGCAGCAGCGCCGACGAGCAGTTGCTCTATCGCCTGCACAACGGGCGCTGGCTGCAGGTCAGCGAGCGGCCGACCCGGGAGGGCGGGCGGGTGATCCTGTTCACCGACATCACCGAGGTCAAGCACAGCGAAACCCTGCGCCGGGAGCAGGCGGTGGCGCAAAAGTCGCACCTGCTGCAACGGGCGGTGGACAACCTGTCCCAGGGCGTGGCCATGGTCAATGCCGAGGGCATTCTCGAACTGTGGAACCGGCGTTTCCTGGAACTCAGCGGGCTGGCCCCGGTGGCCGCTCACCGCTTGTTTGCCGAGGTTATCGGCGACAGCGAGCTGAGCCTGCTGACCCCCGCCAGCCGCGACTGCAATGGCCGGGTGATCCACGAATGCGAGCAGCGCCTGAGCGACGGCCGGGTGCTGGAAATCCGTACCCATCCGCTGCCTACCGGCGGCTTCGTCAACACCTTCACCGACATCACCGAGCGCTACCAGCACGCCGAGGCCCTGAGCGAGAGCGAGCGCTGGATTCGCCTGATCACCGACCATGTGCCGGCGCTGATCGCCTACCTCAATGCCGATCTGGTGTACGAGTTCACCAACAAGGTCTACGAGGAGTGGTACTGCTGGCCCCGGGGCGTGATGCTCGGTCAGAGCCTGCGCGAGGTGCACAGCGAACAGCACTACCAGCGCCTGGAAAGCTATGTGGAGCGGGCTCTGGCGGGGGAGAGCGTGACCTTCGAATTCGCCGAAACCAACATCAACAACCAGGAGCGCTACATGCTGCGCTCCTACGTGCCCAATCGCCTGGCCAATGGTGAAGTGGTGGGGATCTTCGTACTGATCCGCGACATCACCGAACGCCGGCGCACCGCCGAGGCGTTGCATCAGGCCTACCAGAACCTGGAGCTGCGGGTGCGCGAACGCACCGCCGAACTGACCACCCTCAACCAGCAGCTGTTGCGCGAGATCGAAGAGCGCAGCCGGGTTGAATCCCGGCTGCGGGAAGCCAAGGGCGAGGCTGAACAGGCCAACCTGTCGAAGACCAAATTTCTCGCCGCGGTCAGCCATGACCTGCTGCAACCCTTGAATGCCGCGCGGCTGTTCACCAGCGCCTTGCTGGAGCGCCGCGATCCCCAGGCCAGCAGCGCCCTGGTGCGCAATGTCAGCAACTCCCTGGAGGACGTGGAAAACCTGCTGGGCACCCTGGTGGACATCTCCAAGCTCGACGCCGGGGTGATCAAGGCCGATATCGCGCCCTTTGCCTTGAGCGAGCTGCTGGAAAACCTTGCCGCCGAGTACGCCCAGGTGGCCCGCAGCGAGGGCCTGGAACTGCACTTCGTGGCCTGCTCGGCACTGGTGCGCAGCGACATCCAACTGCTGGCGCGGATCCTGCGCAACCTGCTGAGCAACGCCATCCGCTATACCCGCCAGGGCCGCGTGGTGCTGGGCTGTCGGCGCCAGGGGCGCTGGCTGTCGATCGAAGTCTGGGACAGCGGCATGGGCATCGCCGCCGAACGTCTGGAAGAAATCTTCCAGGAGTTCAAGCGCGGCGAAGAACAGCGCCCGGACCAGGATCGCGGCCTGGGCCTGGGGCTGGCCATCGTGGAGAAGATTGCCGGGATTCTCGGGCACCGCATCGGCGTGCGTTCCTGGCCGGGGCGCGGCTCGGTGTTCAGCGTGCAGGTGCCGATCAGCGCCAGCGCACCCTTGCCGGCGCCGCGCCCGGAACTGGGGGAAGCCCTGCTGGAACGTCTGCACGGCGCGCGGATCTGGGTCGTGGATAACGACGCGGCGATCTGCGCCGGCATGCGCACCCTGCTTGAAGGCTGGGGCTGCCAAGTGATCACCGCGCTGTCCGAAGAAGACCTGGCACGCCAAGTGGACGACTACCGCGCCGAAGTCGATCTACTGATTGCCGACTACCACCTGGACCGCCAGCAGAACGGCATTGACGCCGTGGCGCGAATCAACGCCCGCCGCGCCCTGGCGATCCCGGCGATGATGATCACCGCCAACTACAGCAACGAGCTCAAGCAGCAACTGCGCGAGCTGGGCCACACCCTGATGCACAAACCGGTGCGGCCGATGAAACTCAAGACTGCCATCAGCCACCTGCTGAGCCCGGCCACCCCCACGCCCCATCACTGACGGCCAACCGTAGGAGCTGGCCACTGTCATTACCAACCGTAGGAGCTGGCTTGCCAGCGAAGGGGCCCGCGAGATCGCCTTCGCCGGCAAGCCGGCTCCTACAGGAACGGTGCACGATCAGTTGCATTCAGCGGCGCAGGTAGGCGCCGAAATCGATGTCCCCGGCACTCAGGATCGCTTGCACCCGGTTGTGCACATTGAGCTTGCGCAGGATCGCCGAGACGTGGGCCTTCACTGTGGTTTCGGCAATGTCCAGGGTGTAGGCGATCTGCTTGTTGGACTCGCCCTTGGTCATGCGCTCCAGCACCAGGAGCTGTTTGCGGGTCAGGGCCTGCAGCAGTTCCGGGGGAAAGCTCGGGGTCTCGCTGCTGCGTCGGCCCGGCGGGCTTTTCTGGGTGCGGATGATGTCCGGTGGCAGGTACACATTGCCATTGAGGATCTGTTCGATGGCCTCGGTCATCTGCGAGCGCGGCGAGGATTTGGTGATGAAGCCCACGGCGCCGTAGGTGATGGCCTGGAGCACGATCTGTTTGTCCTGTTCGGCGGAAACGATCACCACCGGAATGGTCGGCGCTTCGTTGCGCAGGGTGATCAGGCCGTTGAGGCCGTGCATGCCGGGCATGTTCAGGTCCAGCAGGATCAGGTCCAGGTCGTCGTGTTCCTGGGTCAGGGCCAGGGCGCTGTCCAGGTCGGCGGTTTCCATCACCTCGCTGCCGGGAAATCCGTCGCTGATGACGTTGTGGATGGCTTCGCGAAACAGTGGGTGATCGTCGGCTATCAGAATTTTATACATGGCCTTTCACCTCGTTATTGTGAGTGTGCGGGGGGGCTTTTGCAGCTTCAGGGAAAGGCTTCCGGCTGGGCCGCCACCACCGGCAACCCGGCGGCCTCCCAGGCGTCCAGGCCGTCGCGATACCAGTACACAGAGGTATAGCCCAGGGCTGCGGCGCGTTTTACCGCGTTCCAGCTCAGCCAGCAATCGGCGCGGCAGTAAAACACCAGCGGCTGGTCCAGGGCGCCGGCGCTGAGCTGTTGCAGATAGCGGCTGAAGTAGTGCTGCCACTCGGGGCTCAGTTCGCCGTCGCCGGTGTTGGCCAGCCAGTGGCTACCGGGCAGGTTGGCGTGGGGCTCGCTGTCAATGAAACGACCTTGCAGCCATTGCCGGCGATAGACGTCGATCAGCAAAGGTTTGCGCGGCTGCTGGAGCAGGGCTTGCAAGCCCTTGGTGTCGATGATCTGCGCGGTTTCGATCCGGGTGGGTGTCGGGCTGCGGTAAAGGCTGGTGCGATAGCCCTCGGCGGAGAACAGCGGGGTTTCGGCGTGGGCCATCCCCAGGGTCAGGCTCAGGGAGAGCAGGGCCAGGGTCTGCAGGGCACGGGGCATAAGGGGGGTGTCCTTCTTGTTATGGGGGTCATTACATGCCAGGGCGAGGGCATTTGTGAATGCGACCATCGACAGCAAAAGCAGTACCAAAGTCGTAGATCGCCCATCGGCAGGCGCTGTGTAGGAGCCGGCTTGCCGGCGAAGGGGGCATTGGGTTTGGCGTTGGGCTTGCGGGCCTCTTCGCTGGCAAGCCAGCTCCTACGGGGGGGGAGGTGGGTGTGAGGGGTGTGGCTCAGGTGCTTTTGCGCAGGGCGGCGTGCTGCGGGTTGAAGGTCAGCACCGCCAGCAGGGAGAACACCAGGGTCAGCCCCAGGCATACCGCCAGGGCCAGGAGGTTGAAGCGTTCATACAACGCAAAGCGCACCAGCTCCACGGCGTGGGTGAAGGGGTTGAGGGCGCACAGCCAGTACAGCCAGGGGCTGGCTTCGAGCATCTTCCACAGCGGGTACAGCGCCGAGGACAGGAAGAACAGCGGGAAGATCACGAAGTTCATCACCCCGGCAAAGTTCTCCAGTTGGCGGATGGCATTGGACAGCAGCAGCCCCAGGGCGCTGAGCATCAGGGCCACCAGCAGCAGGGCCGGCAGCGCGGCCAGCAGGCCCATGGCCGGCGGCTGCACGCCGTAGAGCCAGGCCACGGCGAGGAAGGCGTAGACCTGCAGCAGCGAGATCAGCGAAGTGGCCAACAGCTTGCTGGCCAGCAGGAAGGCCCGGGGCAGGGGGCTGGTGAGCAGCACGCGCATGCTGCCCATTTCCCGGTCGTAGACCATCGACAGCGAGCCCTGCATGCCGTTGAACAGCAGGATCATGCAGGCCAGCCCCGGGACGATGTAGACCTCGTAGGGAATGTAGGTGCTGTAGGGCTCGATGATGGCGATGCCCAGGGCGGCGCGAAAGCCGGCGGCGAACACCAGCAGCCACAGTAGCGGGCGCACCAGGGCGCTGAGAAAGCGCGTGCGCTGCAGCACGAAGCGCAGCCATTCGCGCAGCACGATGCCGCGCAGGCACTGCCAGTAGGCGTTCATGCGAGCGGTTCTCCGATCGGCGCCGGGCGCGGCTGGGGATTCTGGGTCAGGCGGGCGAAGGCCGTGCCCAGGTCGCCGCCCTGTTCCTGGCTGATGGCGCTGGCCACGCCACTGGCCACCAGGCGCCCCTGATGCAGGATCAGCAACTGGTCGTCGGCCTGCACTTCGTCCAGCAGGTGGGTGGTCCAGAGCACGCTCAGGCGCTGTTCCTGGCACAGCTGGCGAATGTGCCGGTTGAGGGCCAGACGGCTGGCCGGGTCGAGGCCGGCGCTGGCTTCATCGAGCAGCAGCAGGCGCGGTTCATGCAGCAGGGCGCGGGCGATTTCCACCCGCCGGCGGTGACCGCCATTGAGGGCGCGCACGCTGTCCCGGCGCCGTTCGGTCAAGCCCTGGCGTGCCAGTTCAGCGTCGATCCGCGCCTGCCCCTGGCGCCGCGACAGGCCGTGCAGCGCGGCGTGGTAGTGCAGGTTCTGCTCGACGCTCAGGTCCAGGTCCAGGGTGCTTTGCTGGAACACCACGCCGAGCTGGCGCAGGGCGGCCCGGGCGGCGTTGCGCAAGGAGCAGCCGCCGACGCGGATGTCGCCCTGCTGCAGGTCGTAGAGCCTAGTGAGCAGGGCGATCAGGGTCGACTTGCCGGCGCCGTTGGGGCCCAGCAGCGCGGCAAAGCGCCCGGGAGCCAGGCTCAGGCTGACCTGATCGAGGGCCTGGCGCGGGCCATAGGCGAAGCTCAGTTGGCTGACCTCCAGGGCGTTCATGGGGTCACCACCACGCCCCAGGGATAGCGCCCGACCTTCACCGACTTGAGCACCTTGAGGCTGTTCACATCGATCACCGAAACATCGCCGCTGACCCCGTTGGTGGCCAGCAGCTGGCTCTGGTCCGGGGTGAATGCCAGCTGCCAGACCCGCCGCCCCACCAACAGGTAGTCGAGGATCTCGTAGGTCTTGGCGTCGATCACCGCCACGTGGTTGGCCGGGCCCAGGGCGACGAAGGCGTACTTGCCATCGGCGCTGAGCTTGATGCCCACCGGCTGCACCTTGTCCGGGTGCACGCCCTTGATCTTGAAGTTCAGGGTCTTGAGCACCTGGCGCGTGGCCACGTCGAGGATGGTCACGGTGCCGCCGATTTCCGCCGAGGCCCAAAGCCTGGAACCGTCCTGGTTGAACTCGACAAAGCGCGGGCGCTGGTCCACCAGGGTGCTGTCGGCCAGGGTCTGGGTGCTGGTGTCGATCCAGTGCAGCATGTTGGTGGTTTCACTGGTGTTCACCGCCCACTTGCCATCGGGGCTCACCGCCATGCCTTCGGGCTCGACCCCGACGTTGATCTGGCCGAGGACCTTGGCGGTCTCGGTGTCGATCACCGTGACCAGCGCATCGTCCTCGTTGGACACGTACAGCCAGCGGTTGTTGGGGTGCAGGGCGAACTGCTCGGGGTCCTTGCCGGATGGCAGCTCCTTGACGATCTTGCGGGTGGCCACGTCCATCACCTGGACCCGGTCCGAATCGCTGGCGCAGATGTACAGCAGCTTATTGTCATGGGACAGCAGCAGCCCGCGCGGGCGCTGGCCCACCGGCAGGGTCTCGGTGACTTCCAGGGTCTGCAGGTCGATCAGGCTCAGGCTGTTGTCCTTTTCGTTGGAGACCCAGGCCGTGGCGGCCATGGCGTGCCCGGTGGCGAGCAGCAGGGCCGCGCAGAGGGCGGAGCGGCAGAGAAGGGGGCGGCGCATGGCGGATTCCTTGTTGTTGTGGTGATCGGATCAGGGGTAGCGGCAGGCCACTTCGGGACGGTCGTAGCCCAGGCTGTCCATTTCGTTGAAGGGGTGCAGGAAGCCGTCCTGGGGCGAGGTGCTGACCAGGGCCCGGGGCTGCACCAGGGGAATCGGTTGGCGCAGTTCGCCGTTCCACGGGCGGTAGCTGAGCTTGCGGCCCTTGAAACCGTCCAGTGGCAGCTGGTCGCTGAGCAGCAGCGCTTGCAGGGTCCGAGGGTCGGCCTGGCGCAGTTTGCTGACGGCGCTGGCGACGCTGCGCACGGCCATCCAGGCGGCGAAGTCGCGGTCGTTCATCCAGCGTCCGGCCTGGGCTTCGAAGCGCTTTTGCAACTGCGCTGCGCCGAAGGTTTCCACGCTCTTGTGCCAACCAGTGGGGGTCAGGCCCTGGGTGCCGGCCACCGGGCGCGGGTACCAGGTCTGGTAGGGCAGGTATTCGCCGAAGTCGCCGCGCTCGTCGGCCACCAGCACCACGTCGTACTCGGCGGTCTGGGTGAACAGCGGCATGTCGGCCTGGGCGCTGCGGCGCTGGTCGTTGTCGAAGCTCCAGGTCTTCTCGGCGACGATCTTCAGGCCGAAGCGCTGCATGGCCCGGCGCAGGGCGTCGGCGTAGGCGCGGTCGTCCTCGGTCTGGCCGACGATCAGCAAGGCCCGCTGCCATTTGCGCAGCACCATGAACTGCACCAGGGCGTCGGCCAGCATCGCCCGGCCGGGCAGGCTGTGCAGCACGTTGCCCAGGCACTGGCTGCTGCGCAGGCGGTCGTCGGGGCTGCCGGCGTTGAACAGCAGGCTGTCGGGCAGGGCCGCCGACAACTCGCGCAGGCTGGCCGCCGGGGCATTCACCACGAACAGCCGCAGGCCCTGGTCGTGCTGGGCCCTGGCGGCTTGCAGCAGGGCCGCGGGGCTGTCGACGCTGGCGCTGTCGAGCTGGAACTGCTGCTTGAGAAAGCGCCCGGTGCTGTTGCTGTCGACAATCGCCAACTGGGCGCCTTGCAGCCCGGCGTCGGCGGGCTCGGGGATGATGTTGGACAGCAGCGGGCCGGGATCGGGGCGATAGCCCAGGTAACCGATGCGCACCTGCAAGGGTTCCTCGCTGGCCTGGCTGACGGTCATGGACAACAGCACCGAGGCCAGGACCAGCAGGCAAGTCGGGATAAGCGGGGCAGGCTTGTGCATAGGGCGCTCCACGGCAGGTGGCGCCAGCATAGGAACAGTGCCGGGACGGGGAAATATGCAGAAAGTAGCGCCCGGGCAGTACCAAGGTAGTAACCCGGCGCGGGCGCGGCAGTCTTAGCATGGTCCCAGCGGCCTCGATCCTGGCCTGAACCCGCCCCGAGCCCTGAGCCCGAACCTTGAGAGCGACGCCCATGCGCATCATCAAAGTGCTGCTCCTGCCCTTGCTGCTGATTCTCAGCCTGATCGGCGTCGATCGCCTGCACGGCCCGCGCCCGGTCGTGCCCCTGGCGGTGCCGCTGGTTCCGGGGCGCTAGGCATGTCGGCGCTGTGGCGGATCAACCTGTGGGTGACGGCGTTCTTTGCCGTGGTGACCCTGGCCTGCGCCGGCTTGCTGCTGCACCAGGCGGTGGCCGATGTCGAGCGTGAGATGCAGTCCGCCGAGGCGGTGGTGGAGTACCTCAGCGACAGCGCCGAGCGCAACCCGGCGGGCCTGCAACCGCGTCTGACCCAAAGCCTGCGTCATGTGCGGGTGCACTGGCTGGCACCGGACGAGGCCGCACAGATGCCCGAGCAGGCCGGGCTGGATGCCTGGCTCGGCCGCCAACTGTTCAGCGACCGCCGCCACAGCGCCCGCGAGCTGGACCTGGGCGACGGGCGCCGGGTGCTGATCGCCGTGGACGCGCGCGACGAGATCGATGAAGTCTGGGATTCCCTGCAACAGCTGTTGAGCCTGTGCGGCCTGGCCCTGCTCTTGAGCCTGCTGAGCATCCGCTGGGCGGTGCGCCGCGGCATGGGCCTGCTGGACGATTTACTGCGGGCCTTGCAGCAGGTATCCGGTGGGCAACTGGCGGTGCGCCTGCGCGAGGCCGGCCTGCCGGAAGCGCGACAACTGGCCGGACACTTCAACCGCATGACCACGACCCTCGAACAGACCCGGGCCGACAACACCCAACTGACCCAGGCCCTGCTGGCGGTGCAGGAGCGCGAACGCACCTACCTGGCGCAGACCCTGCACGACGACCTCGGGCAATACCTGGCGGGCATTCGCGCTCAGGTCTGCCTGCTGCGCATGGTGGCCGACCAGCCCACGGTGGTGGAACACACGGCCCAAGCCCTGGAGCTCAACTGCGAGCGTTTGCAGCAGGGCTTTCGCGCCCTGGTGCAGGACTTGTACCCGGTGGTGCTGCAGCACTTGCCGCTGGCCGAAGCCTTCGGTTTGCTGGTGAGCCAATGGCAGGACAGTCAGGGCATCGATTGCCAGTTGCGGGTGGGCGCCGACCTTCCGGCGTTGCCCGACGTGAGCAAGACCCACCTCTACCGTCTGCTGCAAGAAGCGCTGACCAATGTCGCCCGGCACGCCGGCGCCAGCCAGGTTCGGGTGCGCCTGCAACGCAGCGCCCGGGGCCTGCGCCTGCTGGTGCGCGACAACGGTTGCGGCGCCCCCCAGCCCCAACGCCCCGGCGTCGGCCTACACTCGATGGCCGAACGCGCCCGCAGCCTGGGTGGCGAACTGCACATCCTCAGCCGTCCCGGCGCCGGTTGGGCACTGGCCTTGAACATGCCCTTGAACATTCCCATGGAGGCCTGATGAACATCTTGTTGGTGGATGACCACGCCGTGGTCCGCCAGGGCTATGCCAGCCTGCTGCGCGCGGTATTGCCGGCGATGCAGGTACGCGAAGCGGCCAGCGGCGAAGAGGCCCTGGCCCGAGTGGCCGAAGACGTGCCGCAACTGGTGATCATGGATTTCGGCCTGCCGGGCATCAGCGGCCTGGAGACCACCCGCCGCCTGCGCCAGCGCCTGCCGCAACTGCGGGTGCTGTTCTTCAGCATGCACGACGAACTGCCCCTGGTGCGCCAGGCCCTGGAGGCGGGCGCCTCGGGTTACCTGACCAAGAACTCCGCGCCCCAGGTGCTGATCGAAGCGGTGCACCGAGTGCTGGCCGGGCACGCCTACATCGAACAGCCCCTGGCCACCCAACTGGCCTGCACCCCGGCGCAGAACGCCAGCGATCCACGCTTGCAGAGCATGACCCAGCGCGAGCTGGAGATCTTCGTGATGCTGGCCAGGGGCACCCCGGCGCGGGTGATTGCCGAGCAGTTGTGCATCAGCGCCAAGACCGTGTCCAACCACCTGACCTTGCTCAAGAGCAAGCTGCAGGTCAGCTCCCATGCGGAGTTGGTGCATTTGGGGATTGATATGGGGGTGGTGCGGGTGGCGGGGTGAGGGGGTATGGTTTGGTAAATTTTGTCAAAAGCGGACAAAGCCATGAGCACCATGAACATCTCCCTGCCGGACGCTCTCAAGTCCTTTGTCGATGATCAAGTCAGCCAGCGCGGCTACAGCACCAGCAGTGAATATGTGCGTGAGCTGATTCGCAAGGATCAGGATCGGCAACATCTGCGTGGCCTGTTGTTGGCCGGTGCTCAATCGGCGCCGGGCACTGCTGTGCAGGGTGACTATTTCGAATCCCTGCGTGCCAGGGTTCACAAGGCGCGAGGATGAAAGCCAAGCCGGTCATGCCACGTGCCCTTGCCAGCCAGGACGTGGGAGGCGCTATCAGCGACTAGCTTGACCAACAGGCCGAGCAGGCGGCGCTCGGTTTTATCGATGCTTTGGAAAAGGCCTATCTTCATATCGGCCGCCATCCGGCCTCGGGTATGTCTCGCTACGCCCACGAGCTGGATCTGCCGGGGGGGCTTTGCTGGCCGCTGAAGCGCTATCCCTATCTGGTGTTCTACGTTGAACGCGATGACTACATCGACGTATGGCGGGTTTTGCATGGTATGCGGGACTTTCCTGAGTGGTTGGCTGAAGGTGTTTTCCGGTAGTGGTGGGGGATGTTGGGGGCTTTTTGTGGTGAGGGGGTGGGGTGTATATCCGTTGCTGCGGGTGTGGCTGCTGGTGGTTTCGTCTTGATGGTTTGGGGTTTGGGTACATATCCATTCCTACGGGTGCGGCCACTTAGGGTTTCGCCCTTACGGCGAGTCCCTTTTTACAAACGCCTAAAAAGTAAGCAAAAACGCTTGCCCCTCCATGGGCCCCTCGCTGGGGCTCGGGGTGCCCTCTCTCCGGC
>NZ_VXCY01000013.1:0-99024 GCF_052850735.1 Pseudomonas sp. 910_21
TGAAGCCTTCGCCGCACAATCCCTGTCCGTGGCCAAGGAGCTGGAATGGGACGCGAGCAAGGTCAACGTCAACGGTGGCGCCATTGCCATCGGCCACCCGATCGGCGCGTCGGGCTGCCGGGTGCTGGTGACCCTGCTGCATGAAATGCTCAAGCGCGATGCCAAGAAAGGTCTGGCGACCCTGTGCATCGGCGGCGGTCAGGGCGTGGCATTGGCCATCGAGCGCTAGGGTTTCCTCGCCACACTAGAGGCGCTGTTGCAGTTACAGCGCCTGCACTAGCCTGCTCAACTGCTCATCCAGACGCCCCGCCTCACCCCGCAACGACTCGCAGAAGCCCTCGACAAAACTCGATGAAGGCCGGTAGTCAGGGCGGATCAGCATCACTCGATACGGCACCGACAACTGCAACGGACGGATCGCCAAGCCACGCCCCACCTCTTCCATGGCGCTCAAGGGATTGATGATCGCCACCCCCAGTTTCTGTCGCACCATGGCGCACACCGAGGCGGCGTTGGTGGTTTCCACCACCACCCGGCGGTCGACCCCGGCCTGGCGAAAGTGCTCGTCCAGGGTCTGCCGGTAGATATCCAGGCCCGAGAGGTTGATGAAGTTCTGCCCACGAAAATCTTCAGAGGCCAGCCGCGACTTGACCAGCAGCGGATGGTCGTCCGGGAGGATGCAGACCATGTCGGCGCAAAACAGCAGTTCCCCCTGGGTGCCTCGTGGCAGGTGCTCGCTTTCGGTGAGGCCCAGGTCATGGCGCTGGGCACTGAGGGATTCTTCCAGCAGCGGCGATTCCTGGGCGGTGATGCTCAGGCCGATCCCCGGGTGCCGCTCCTGGAAGTGCTTGCACACCCTCGGCAGCAGGGTCTGGGAGAACAGCGGCAGGCAGCTCAGGCTCAATTGGCCATGCTCGAAACGACGGATCGACTGAGCCACGCTGTTGATCCGCTCCAGCCCCACATAGGCCCGTTCCACTTCCTCGAGCAGCAGCATGGCCTGGGCCGTGGGCAGCAGGCGCCCGCCTTCACGGTCGAACAGGCGCAGGCCGGAAAGCGCTTCCAGCCGCGCCAGTTCCCGGCTCACCGTGGGCTGCGAGGTGAACAGCAGGCGCGCGGCGCCAGTGACGCTACCGGCCTGCATGATGGCGCGGAATACTTCGATGTGCCGCAGTGAGATGTCCATGAACAAAGGCTCGCTTGATCGCTCGACCCATATCAAATCTGAATCATGTAACAAAGAATAGATATTTTATTGAATAGCCAGAAATCGGCATGCTGCAGCCACTCTCACTGACCACAGACCGCAATCGCCATGGCCATTCCCTTCTCTCCCGCTCAACTCGTCGCCGCTGCCCGCCAATATGGCACCCCGCTGTGGTGCTATGACGCCGCCACCATCCAGGCGCGCATTGCCCAGTTACAGGCCTTCGACGTGGTGCGCTACGCGCAGAAAGCCTCGTCCAACCTGCACCTGCTGCGCCTGATCCGCGAAGCCGGGGTGCGGGTCGACGCCGTATCCCTGGGGGAAATCGAGCGGGCCCTGCTGGCCGGCTTCAGCCCGGTCGATGCCGGTATCGTCTTCACCTGCGACCTGTTCGACGAAGCCACCCTCAAGCGTGTGGTGGAGCTGCAAGTGGAAGTCAACGCCGGCTCCATCGACATGCTCCGTCAACTCGGGGAACAGTCCCCGGGGCATCGGGTCTGGCTGCGGATCAACCCGGGCTTCGGCCACGGTCACAGCCGCAAGACCAACACCGGCGGCGAGAACAGCAAGCACGGCATCTGGCACGATCAGGTCGACGAAGCCCTGGCGGTGATCCGCCAGCACGGCCTGCACCTGGTGGGCCTGCACATGCACATCGGTTCCGGGGTCGACTACGACCACCTGGAGCAAGTGGGCGCGGCCATGGTGGCGGCGGTGAAATCCCTGGACCACGACATCGAGGCGTTCTCCATCGGCGGTGGCCTGTCCACCCCTTACCGCGACGGCGACACTGCGGTGGATGTGCAGCGCTACGCCAATGCCTGGAGCGTTGCGCGCCGGGAGATCGAGGCCTACCTGGGCCACGGCGTGCGCATGGAAATCGAACCGGGGCGTTTCCTGGTGGCCGAGGCCGGTTGCCTGGTCAGCGAAGTGCGGGTGGTGAAGACCGCCGGCCAGCATCACTTCGTGCTGGTGGACACCGGCTTCAACGACCTGATGCGCCCGGCCATGTACGGCGCTTACCACGGCATGAGCCTGCTGGACGCCGCCGGCCAGCCGGTGCAGCGCCCGCAACAGCTGACCGTGGTCGGCGGCCCGCTGTGCGAGTCCGGCGACATCTTCACTCAGGACGACGAATGCCTGACCCCGCGCCTGCTGCCCCAGGCCCAGGTCGGCGACCTGCTGGTGCTGCACGACACCGGCGCCTATGGCGCCAGCATGTCCTCCAACTACAACAGCCGGCCGCTGCTGCCGGAAGTGCTGTTCGCCAACGGCCAGCCACAGCTGATCCGCCGGCGCCAGCCACTGGCCGACCTGCTGGCGCTGGAACTGGGGCTGTAAGGCGCCGTTACCAGGGCTCCAGCCGCAGCCGTTCCGGCTGGTTGTTGACCCCATCGTCCTGCTTGCGGGTCACCAGCGGCTCACCGTCGGCGCCGTAGAACTGCACCACCAACTCGGCGCTGTCGGGATGCAAGTCAAGACGGGCGAAGTTATCAGCCTGGGTAAAGGCCCAGGTGTGGTAATCCATGGTGTGGGTACCGTCGAGGAGCGCAAAGCTGTCCGGCGTCTGCGGCGCCGTTGAGTCGTGCACGTAACCGGCCGGGTCACCGTCGGCAAAGGGAAAGGGCCAGTAGAAGGCCGACGAGGTGACGGCGTAGGACTTCAGGGCCTGACCCGCGGCACTGAACGCCAACCGGGAAATGTTCGAGCAGTGAATGTCTCCGGACAGGAACACCACGTTCTGCACCTGGTGCTCGATCATGGTTTCCAGCACCGCGCGCCGCGTGGCGGGGAAAGCCGACCAGGAGTCGCTGTCGTTCTTGTGGCGCACGGCATCAGAGTCTGTGCCCACGGTATCCACACCGTTGGGCACAAAGACGCTGGAAGTGACCACGAACTTGGGGATGTTGCCCCGATCCTCTTGCATGTGCCGCAACCAGGCACACAGCCGGTCGAGCTGACCCGGTTCGCTGGGATGCAATGAAGGACGGCCCAGCAGATGGTTGTCCTCCAGGGCGTCCGGCACATCGTCGAGAAAGCGCTGGGTACGGGTGTCAAGCACGAAGAACGGGTAGTTGCCACAAGAGAAGTCATAGAACAGCTGGTTGGTCTGCAACTGCTGCAGGTACTTGTCGTCACCGGTCATGGCCCGGCCATGGACATAGCTGTCGGCAAAGCGCGGTCCATGGCTCCACTGGTAGCTCATGTAAGCCCCCATGGCGAAGTTGAACAGCAGGCGCTTTTCACGGTCCTTGCGAATCCGGTCCTGGGTCCAGTTGTCCTCGATCTCGTGGTCGTCAAGGATCATGTAGGTGGGCAGGTGGGCCAGCAATTGGCGGATGTTCGGCGAGCCGAAGGCGCTGTGGTAGCGCTCCTCGAATTCCTCGAAAGTATCCGCCAGGCCCACCGGCACCAGGCGGTTGAACAGGTCGGCATAGATCTGGTCACCCACCATCAGCACCAGTTGCGCATCCCCATGGTCCGCCAGCATCGGCCCGAAGATGGTGTCGGAATGCTTGCGTTTCCACAGCAGCCCCGGGTAGCGGCAGGACCCCAGCAAAAAGCTCAGGGGCGCCGGTTTGGCGGCGGCGCTGGCGTGGGTGGTGAACTCGGCCTCGACGTACATCTTGTCGACCCCGGTGCGGTTCAGGTCATTGGCCCAGGCCCCAGGCTCGGGCAGGCGCTGCACCACCGACTCGCTGGAAACATCATCATCGTTGTTGCCCGAGTCATCGACGTTGAGCGACGCCATGCGCACCCGATACCGGGTGTCAGGCGTCAGCAAAAAGGGCTTGAGCTGCTTGCGCGCGGCCTGGCTGCCCCACAGGCTGGTGTCCACCCCGAGATTGAAAGTGCCGGTACGGTGATACTCGCGTCGCAGGCGAAAGTAGAAGATGTTGTCCGCCGCGACCCGGCCGTTGCTGCCCACCACGCCAATCACGCCGATGGTGCGGATATCCTCCGCCACGCCCTTCTCGTCCAGGGCATCGGAAGCGGCGATCCATAAACGGCAGGACGTATCGGTGGTGTGCCCGACAATCGGGCCTAAAGAAGGAGTGCGAAGTGTGCTCACGGTGACCTGCTCCTTGGTGGGGTGTGCAGGCCAAGCTTAGTTCGGGCGCGGCAACCGACAAGCCCGATCAGGCGCCTCGGACAACCGGTCGCAACGGGCGACAATCAGCGCCAGCAGCATCAAGACGGCGGCGACCGCAAAGGTCCAGTGCATGCCGCGGGCCACCGCCGCGACATCGGCAGGACCGCCCTCGCCCGTCTGCGACATCCCGGCAAACAACGCCCCCATGGCGGCGGCGCCGCTGATCAGACCAAGGTTGCGTGACAGGCTCAACAGGCCCGCCGTCAGCCCCCGTTGCTGCGCTGTCACGTCGAGCATCACCAGGCTGTTGTTGGCGGCCTGGAACAGCGCATAGCTGGCGGTCACCAGGGCAATGGGCAACAAGTACCCCGCCAGCCCCAGGCTCGCGGGCAACAGTGCCAGCAGGCACAAACCGATGAACATGCCCAGCAGCCCGAGCCGGCACAAGAGCCGGGCGCCGAGCCTATCCACCAGGCGCCCGGCGGGCACCCCACTCAGGGTCGCCACCAGCGGGCCCAGGGACAGGCACAGGCCCACCCAGACGGTCGCCAGCCCCAGCCCCTGGGACAGATAGAAAGGCCCGATCACCAGAGTGGTCATGATCACCGTGGACACCAGCAGGCTCAGTAGCAGGCTGCGGCGCAGTTGCGGCCGGCGCAGCAAGGCAGGCTGAAACAGCGGCGCGGCGGCCCGTCGCTCTACCCACGCCAACAGCACGCCCGCTGCCACCGCTGCCGACAACAGCCCCAGGTTCAACAGGGCCAGCGGGTTGTCCCCCAGGGTCAGGGCCAGGGCATAGGCACCCAGGCTCAGGGCCAGGAGCACAGTCCCGGGAAGATCGAAAGCGCTGGCTGAGGTGGCCTTGGGGTCCTCGGGCAAGCAACGCCAGGCCAGCAGCCAAGCGAGTAGTCCCAACGGCACATTGACCAGGAAAATCCAGCGCCAGCCAACACCGGCCAGCAACAGGCTGCCCAGGGACGGACCCAGGGTGGTGCCCAGGGCCGACATGCTGCCCAGCACGCCCATGGCCGTTCCCGTGTGGGCCTTGGGTAGCGCATCGCCCACCAGGGCCATGCTCAGGGCCAGCATCAGTGCCGCCCCCAGGCCTTGCAGGGCCCGGGCCGCCAGCAGCCAGCCGAGGCTGGGGGCCAGGCCACAGAGCAGCGAAGCCAGAGTGAACAGGGCGATCCCGCCCAGCAGCACCCGGCGCCGACCCAGCAGGTCTCCCAGGCGCCCGGCGCTGGCAATCAAGGTGGTGATCACCAGCAGGTAGGCCAGGACAATCCACTGCACCTGCTGGAAGGATGCCTCCAGGCTCCTGGCCAGGCTCGGCAGCGCAGCGTTGGCGATGCTGGTGTCCAGGGACGGCATCAGCATCGCCAGCGACAGGCTGGCCAGGGCCCAGCGCGCCCGGGGTTGAAGCGCGGGACGGTTCGACTCAAGGGTGGGCATTGCGCAGACTCCATCAAGGCATTGCCCGCAAGCCTATGTCCGCACCAGACCCGGCGGAAGACGCAAGCTTTGCAGTTAATTGATGCACGCAACGCCATGTCAGCTTTAGGCGTGCTAGATTCCGCCCATGTCGACTCCCGATCTGAATCTGCTACTGACCCTGGACGTACTGCTGAGCGAAGGCAGTGTGGCCCGGGCCGCCCTGCGCCTGAACCTGAGCCCGTCGGCCATGAGTCGGGCCCTGTCCCGCCTGCGCCAGGCCACTGGTGACCCCTTGCTGGTCCGCGCCGGACGCGGCCTGGTGCCCACACCCCGGGCGCTGGAGCTGCGCCAGCTGGTCGGGCCGCTGGTGGAGCAAGCTCAGGCCGCCCTGCGCCCGGCCGAGCAGATCGACCTCAGGCAACTGGTACGCACCTTCACCCTGCGCAGCCGCGACGGTTTCGTCGAGAACTTCGGCCCGGCACTGGTCAACCGCCTGCGGGCCGAAGCGCCCGGGGTACGGGTGCATTTCGTGCCCAAGCTGGACCGCGACAGCAAGCCCCTGCGCGAGGCCAGCGTCGACCTGGAAACTGCAGTGATCGATGCCGACACCAGTCCCGAATTGCGTACCCGGGCGCTGTTTCGCGATCGCTTCATCGGCGTGGTGCGCAGCGGCCATCCCTTGAGCCGCGGCCCGGTGAGCCTCGACCACTACCTGGCCGGCCAGCACATCCTGATGTCCCACCAGGGGCACGACCACGGCCGTATGGACGATGCTCTGCAGGCCCTGGGCCGGCAGCGGCAGATCGTCACCCTGGTCAGCGGTTTTTCCGCGGCCCTGGCCCTGGCCCGGGGGTCGGACCTGATCGCCATGGTGCCCGAACGCCATACCAGCAACCTGCGAGAAGGCCTGCACAGTTTCAGCCTGCCGGTGCCGCTGCCGGAGATGACCATTTCCCTGCTCTGGCACCCGCGCATGGAGGCCGATCCGGCCCATCGCTGGTTGCGCCAATGCGTCCACGAACTCTGCAGCGATACCACCGCTACCCTACCCGGCGGCCACCACCGCTGATGCCCCTTGATCGTCGAGACTCTGCAATGCCCTCACCCTCACTCGCTGTACCCGTTGCCCCCCTCAAGTACCTGCCCGCCCTCGTCGCGCTCCTCTGGGGGCTGTCCCTGGCAGTCGTCCGGGCCTGGCAACCGCTGGATTACTTCTGGGAAAACTTCGCCGCCTACTGGCTGCCCCAGGGGCTGATCCTCGGCCTGCTGCTGTGCACCCGGCCCACGCCGGCGCTGTTCACCGGGGTGGCCCTGGCCCTGGCCGCGCACCTGCAGCTGTTCAGCCTGTGGATCAGTTCCCCGGAGGACGCCATGGGCTGGCTGTTCTACCTGTTCGACTTTCCCGGCGCGCTGATCGGCGCCGCCATCGCCCGTTTCCTGGCCACGCGCGTGGCGCCCGGCAAGCCGCTGATCAATGGCCTGCTGGGGATCGGTTGGGTGTCGTTGGGGCTGTTGCTGAACTTCAAGCTGATGATGTTCAGCCAGATCTGAAACGGGCCGGCGACTGCGGCCCGGGGGGGACTGCAACCCGCCCGGAGCACTGGCGGCCCGGGCAGGCAATGCCTCAGCTGTGGCCCTGGCTGAGGTTCGACAAGCGCCCGGACAGGGCCTGCATCGCCTCGCTGACCTTATCCAGGGCCTGGGCGTCCCGGGCGTTGTCCTCGCTAATGCCGTGGATACGCACCGCCAGTTCGTTGATCTCCTGGGTCACATGGCTCTGCTGCTGCGCCGCCACAGCAATCTGCTGCGCGCGCTGGGAAATATCGTCGAAGCTGGTGACAGTGCTCGACAGTGCCTGCGACGCGCCGGAGGCCTCGCCCACGGCTTCACGGGTACGTGCTTCGCCGGCCTGGATGGCCTGCACCGCCTGACGTGACGCCAGCTGCAGATCGCTGATCATGCCGCTGATCTCGTTGGCCGAGGTCTGGGTCCGGCCGGCCAGGGTCCGCACCTCATCCGCCACCACGGCAAAGCCGCGGCCTTGCTCGCCGGCCCGAGCGGCCTCGATGGCGGCATTGAGCGCCAGCAGGTTGGTCTGCTCGGAGATGGCCTTGATCACATCCAGCACCGCGCCGACCTGTTGGCTGTCCTGTTCCAGGCGCTGGATCACCGCAGTGGCCTCGGCCATTTCCGTGGACAGTTGCTGGATCGACTGACTGTTGGCCGCTACTCGCTGCTGGCCGTCCTGTACCACCACCAGGGACTGGCGGGCGGTGTCGGCGCAGTTGTTGGTGTTCTGCGCCACTTCCAGGGCGCTGGAGGACATCTCGGTAATGGCCGTGGCCAACTGGGTGTTTTCCTGGCGTTGCTGCTCGGCCCGCTGGGCCAGGGTGCCGCTCAACTCGCCCAGGCGCCCGGCCTCGTTCTGCAACTGCCGGGCTTCGCTGGCGATCTTCTGCAGCATCTGCCGCAACTGCCCGGCGTAGCGGTTGACCGCGCCGCGCAAGGCACCGATCTCATCGGCCCGGGCCACGTGCAACTCGGCGTTGTCCGTGGCCTGGCCACGGCCCAGGGCGTCGATCTGCTGAGTGGTTTCTTCCAACTGGGCAATCAGCTTGTGCCCGCCCAGCCAGGCGAAGAACAGCAGCAGGGCCAGCAACGGCAAGAGAAACACCAGGATCTCGGTGGTCATGGCCCGGGCCAGGCCGGTGACCTTCTGCTCCGGGGTCACCAGGCCAATGGTCCAGCCACTGCCGGGCATGCTGAACAGACTGACCCGCACCGCTTCCTGCAGCCGGCCATCTTCCGCCAGATCCAGGCTGCGCACCTGCCCGGCAGGCGCCGCCTTGGCCAGGGCCTCGGCCACCGGATGCAGCCAGGGCTGCTGCTTGCTCAAGGCCTCAAAACTGAGCATCTGCCCACCGCCACCGGCCTGGGCATCGGGGAAATACAGGACATTGCCGGCCTGATCCAGGGCAAAGGCATAACCGCCGGTGACCGAACCCTGCTCCTTGAGAAAGCGTGCCAGGTCATCCAGGCGCAGGTCGATGGTGGCAACCCCGGCAAAAGTGCCGTCCTGACGATAGGGCACGCTGCACGTGGTCATCGGCACCTGGGTCACCGGGTCCTGGTAGGCCTCGGACCACAGGCAACGCCCCGGCGCACTGTTGCGCGCGCCGGTGTACCAGGCTTCGTGGTGATAGCCGGCGCTGCCGGCAGCGTTGTAGTCATCGGAAAACGCCAGGGGCCCGGCATCGCTGCGGGCCCAGAAGAAACTGCGGCGCTCGACGCCCGCCTCGAAGGCATTGGGTTGCGGCCAGATACCGCCACCGGCAATCGCCTTGTCGCCTTCGTGGTCGATCACCTTGGGCAAGGTGGCCATGACCAGCGCCTGCTCCTTGGGCAGCCCCTCCACCAGATGGGCCATGCTGGCGGTCACCCCTTCGATCCCGGCCAACTGCAAGGCCAGTTGCCGGACGATGGCACTGCCGGTCTGTTCGATCAACGCCGAGCTCGCCTCCACCACTCTGGGCTGCCCCCGCAGGGTCATCACGGCAAATACCGCCAACGCCGTGAACAGCAACAGCAGCACACTGCCGAGGGTCAAACGATGAGACAGACGAACCGGTAGCAAGGCCATGACGAACTCCATATCAATAGGCATTCAGAGCTTATCGACCAGGGTCATGGATCACTTGAGAAAAGAGTGACGCCGGTCACGTTTTCTGTGACCAGTATGTGTGTGTGTGTGAATACCCGCGACCGGCTCGACAACGGCGCTGATGACAGCACTGACGCTCGACAGAGCGTGTCCGGCCCTGCACCACGGGTTCAATCGGTGGACGAATGCTCGCACCTGCGAAAGACCGTCACCGTCTTGCCCCGGCCGGCGCCTGGGAGCTACTCGATCACCCGGGCATCAACCTTCCAGGACCAGCATGAACTGGCTGAACCGGTCGATCCCGTCCTTGGACAACTCGAGCCCTGTCTCGCCCATCCGCGACATCCACTTGCCGTTGTCGCCGCGCAGGGAAATCTGCCCGCTGGCGGTATCGATGGCATAGGCGAATTGGCAATACTGATCGATGCTGTCCTTGGACAACTCCAGCCCCGTCGCCCCCATGCGCGACATGAACTTGCCTGTGTCGCCCTGCAGCGCGAGTTTCTTGTCGGTGCCGATTTGCACCAGCACCACCCGGAACTTGCAGTATTGGTCGATGGAGCCCTTGGAAAGCTCAAGCCCGGTCGCGCCCATCCGCGACATATAGTTGCCCGAGTCGCCGCGCAGCGAGATGACACTACCGTTTTCAATGACACGTTGTGGAATGACGATCATGGTTGGCACTCCTTGCTGATTAGGTGTGTTCCTGTGGGTCGCGGGGCCTGAAACCACCGGGCCGTCGGCCTCCCTGAGAAGGAGGTATGACGACCGGCAAGGCTTGCCGCAGGCGCAGTGTAGTTGAGCCCCTGGCGGCGCTCGGGATGGCCGCAAGACAACAGGACCAACGGTTGCCACGGTCCTGGAACGCTCAGATCAAAGGGCTATGCAAGGTGCGCGGCAGACAACCCGAGGCGATAAGTGCCCGGGTTGCAACGGGGCAGCAAGCGACTGCCCGACCGACTCACGAAAGCGGCCTGGGCAAGACCGCGGCGACTGTTTTCAATCCGGATTGGCGTTCATGTAGCGCGAGTAGTTCTCAACGTAATCGGTGAGGTTCTCCTCCAGCATCAGGCGAAACTCCTCAAGGAAATAGTCCACCGCCTGCTGCTTGGACGCCGCCAGTTCCTCGGCATTGCGGCAACCGCAGGCGCTGACCCAGGCGCTGAAACGCGCGTTGGCGTACATCAGCGAAGCGCTGGCCTTGCCCCGGCTGCTGTCGGCAATGTGAGAGTTGGTCAACTCGATGATGGCGTCGGCGCGGTTGAAGAAATCCTGATCCGGTTCGTTGGCCACGGGGTGTTCCTCTTGCTGGGTAGGGAAAATAAAGCGCCGGAGTATAAGAGTTTTGCGCGCGCATACCGATCACTTTCGCCCACTGCATCCCCCCGGCAGAAACCGGCCCGCCGGCGAAGAGGCCGGTCAGCCCGGCGCCCTCCTCAGGGACGCCTTCGCTGGCAAGCCCGGGGCTCCCCTGACTCTCACGAACAGCCGGCGCAACGGCCGGGCTATGGCTTCGGCAGGGCCCGCAGGTGCTCGGCCAGCAGGGCTTCGCTCTGGCCTTGAGAGAGCACCACGCAGTTCTGCGCCGCCTGCAGTGCTTGCTGCATATACGCCTCGCCCTGTTGTCGATCACCCTCAAGGATCGCCTGCAAAGCCAGGCAGCGCGGCCGCAGCCAAGGCGCATACCAGTCGACATCGGCTCCCATCGGTGCGTTCTTCAGGACGCTGGCGTCGCGCTGCAGATAGGCACGGCTGAAGGCCAGTTCGCCGCGCAACAACTCGATCACAACGCTCATCCCCGTGAGCTCCCCGGCCCGGGCTTCAAGCAGCTCATCCAGCTCCTGCTCCATTTGCAGCACCCCGGGCCAGTCGCCCTGGTCCTGCCTTGCGTTGAGCCGGTAGCCGAAAGCGACCAGGGGTTCTGGCATGGCGCCCCGGGCCAGACGTTCAAGGTCCTGGGCCGGCAGCTGCGCGCTGGGGACACCAGACACGGTCAAGGCCAGCAGGCGCGCCTGGGCCAGTTCCGGACGTTGATCGTCGCGATGCACATACCAACTCAGCAAGAGCATGCCGTCGCTGGGTGATACCCGCCAGGCCGGCAGCAGGTTGCCCACCCCCATCACCAGATTGATGACGGCAAAGGCCAGGGCAATGGCGCCGGGCACCCCTTGCCAGTGCAACCCCAGCCCCAGGGCCGCACCGCCCACCAACAGGTTCAGCAGCGGCCCGCTCAGCGCCACCACCATCCACTGACCACGCAACGGCCGTTGCGGATTGCTTGCGGCCATCACGTAGCCCCCCAGGCGATTGCGCTTGAGCTGCGGCGACCACCGCAGGCGCCAGCCGCGGCGCAGCACCTGCAACTCCACGGCAGCAATCCGTACCTGCAACACCGGCATCCCACACCAGCGGGCGCCCAGGTAATGCCCGCCTTCATGCACCAGCACGCTGATGATCACCAGCAACGAGGCCAGGAACATGGCAAGAAAGGGCTGCAACCCGGACTTGATGGTGAGCCCCAGCACCAGAGCGGCGAGAAACCAGCCACTGAGCAACACCACGCGCTGCACCATCGTCAGCAGTTTGTTCAAGGCCTTGAGCCAGGCGTTGCCATCCATTGCGTACTTCCCTGAGAGTCAAACCAACCGTTGCACAAACTGTAGGAGCCGGCTTGCCGGCGAAGAGGCCCTTGAGCCCTGCATCATCCTCAGAGACGCCTGCGCTGCAGCAGGGCGAGAACGTCCGGATGGCGCAGCACTCTACACAGGTCAAACCAGAGCGTGACACTCCACGCGCAGCCGTTGCTCGCTCAGCAAACGCGATTCGATACGTACCGGCAGGAACGCTTCGATCACCCGCATGTTGCTCTCCAGATGCTCGGTCATGCGCGGCGTGGTGAAGCTGCCGCCACCAGCCAGGGCCATGGGCAGCAGCAGTTGATCGGCCAGGTGCTCAGCCACCGCCGCGCCGGAATCCAGCCAGTCCCGGGCCTGATCGATGGCGCCGTCGGCAACCTTTTCCGCCCGCAGGCTGTTCTGGCCGAAACCGCTGAACAGCTCGGTCAGGTGCTCGAAGGCGAACTCCAGCAACAGCACATTGCCCGGGCCGTATTGTTCATCCAGCTGCACCGCGGTGAGGTGCTCCCGAGGCAGTTCCAGACGATTGTGCACCCGACGCAACTCGCGCTCCGCTACATGCTCGGGCAGGCCCGCGCTCAACGCCCAGGCCCGACTCCCCAGCAATGCGCCACGCTCCTCCAGGTGCAGGGGCTGCAGCACCGACGGTTGGACAAAGGCCTCCAGCTCACCACCGCCGGCCGGGACAAAGCCGTGGCGCAGCAGTTGCAGCTCGACCCGCCCCCCCATGCGCCGCAGCTGTGGCAACCAGGCCTGCTGGAGAAAATCCACCGGCGGCGCCAGGGGATTGTGGGTGCCGCCGCTGATGCTCACGCGGCTCGGCTGCGGCGCCTGCAACAAGGCCGGCAGCAGAGTCTGCAGCACCAGGGTGCAACTGCCCGCAGTGCCGATGGCAAAGCGGTAGTCGCCGCCACGGATCGGCCCCGGCTCGAAGCTCAGCGCCTGGGAGCCGAGCTCGACCCCCGAGGTCTTGGCGCCACAGACCTGAGCCGCAGCCTGCACCGCCGTCAGGTGCTGACGCAGCAACCCCGGGCGGCTGCGCCGGGCACGAATATTATGAATGCGCAGGGTCTTGCCGCTGATCATCGACAGACTCAAGGCGCTGCGCAGTACCTGACCGCCGCCGATGGCGCCGTCCAGTTCGATTACATCCTGTTTCATCACATTCCTCAGGCGTAGTGCCGGACCGTTTCTCGCAAGTAGGCGTCCAGCAACGCGTTGTCTTCATGGGTACGCGCCAGTTTCGGCACCGGGCGTTCCAGCTCGGCGGCGATAAAGGCGTGCAGCGCCTGGCGCCGCGGTCCGTAGGCGGACTCGTCGGCACTGCGCTTCAAGGCCAGCAGCTCAGCCACTTCGTCCAGCAGTGGCTGATGGTCGACGGTGGTCAGCAGATCGGCAAAGGTCATCGGCGGTCGGCCGCGGCCCTGGTCGATCCAGCGCACCGCCAGCAACGGCCGCAGCACGTAGAAGTACTTCTTGAAACGCACGCTGTCGCCTTGCAGGTAACCGCGAAAGTTCTTCTTGGCCATCGACAGATAATGATTGCGCGCTGCCGGCGGGCTGTAGAACGCCTCCGCCAGCTCGCGCAGGCGCGCAGCGGCGACCGGCTCGCTGCGATACACCAGGGGCGAATCCAGCCATTCCAGCAGGGTCGGGTTGGACTTGCGCAACAGCCCGAGGGTCTTGCGCAGTTCCCAGCCGCTGATGTCCAGCTCGTCATCCAGGGGTCGCTCGATCACGTCGCGCCCGGCATCGACCTGGATGAACCACTCGGGCTTTTCCACATAGACAAAACGCACGTCGTAATCACTGTCGGTGGAGGCAAAGCCCCAGGCCCGACTGCCGGATTCGCAGGCATACAGCACCTGCACATTGCGCTCGCGCTCGATCCGCGCCAGCTCGGCCAATACCCGTTCGCGCATGGCGCTGCTCAGGGGATGGCGCTCTAGGTGTTCCATGATCCTGTTCCTTGTTCAATCCGTGGCGCTGGCGACCAGCACACTCAGGGTCCGGCGCTCGGGGTTCCACACCGTCAGGCACCAGACGCCCCACCACTCCAGGCCTTCGTCGAAATACTCACTCCAGGGCTGCAAGTGCGGCCCCATGTCCGGCGCCTGACAGTCCAGTTCCAGGTTGCCCACCCAGTTGATCACCTGGGGCTGCTGTTCGGGGTCCAGCCCCAGCAAGTCCAGCCATTGGCCGTACACCTGCCGAGCCTGCTCGGCGCCGCCAGGGAAATGCAGCCCATATGGCGGCTGGCGAAACGCTCGGTACAAGGCCAGGTCCTGCTGCTCCAGGTTTTCGCAGACCAGCTGCCGGACTTGTTCCTGGCTGAGTACCTCAGGCAGCGCACGCTCTGCTTCCCAGCGTAACTGCGGTTCGCCAACGTCGGCGTAACGCGGGTCCTGACGCAGTTTTTCCAAGGCCTCGCGGCGCGAGGCCATCAAGTGCTGATACAGGTACTGCAATCCCTGGCGGTGCAAGGCTTGATTCACCTCAACACCCGGCTCCACCGTCAGCCGCACAAAATCGAACACGCAAAACGCCGCTTGCAGTTGTTGGCGCAGCGCCCGGCTGTGCTCATCTTCAAATGGGCTCAACATCTCGGCTCTCCCTTCTTCACAGCAGCCGTTTGGCCGAACCGGCGGGCAGTTCCCCGGCCGCTTCCATGGCCTGCAAACGCTGCACCATGGCTTCGCGCAGCGGCTTGGGGGTGACCGGGTCGAACATCCCGTAGCGGCTATCGCACCAGCGCGCCAGGGTCTCGCGCCAATAGGCGGCTTCACTGCCGCCCTGCCCCAGGCGCCACAGCAGGTACTCCAATTGACGCCAGCCCGGCTTGAGGGCCAGCAGGGCCCAGCGCCGCGCCTTGGGCAGCTCATGCCAGTGCTGATCCAGACGCTGTTCCAGGGCCTCGTCGAACACCGCCCAGGGTTGCTCGTGCAACAGTCCCAGCGCGCAGTTGAAGACCTTGTCCGAAGCATCGTCCAAGGCTTGCAGTTGCTGAGCCATGCCGCGCTCGCCCAGGGTCTGCAGGGCCAGCAGACGCACACTCGGCGCCGGCGAGGCCAGGGCCTGTTGCACCATGGCGTCGGCCCGGGGCTCCTGCAGTTCCTTGACCAGTCCCAGCAGGCCCAGCCAACCACGCTTGTTCCGTGGTGCCGGTAGTTGCAGGCGCTGCAGCAACACCTCACGCGGGTCCAGCCCGTGACGGGGCGCGGCCCAATGGGCCAGGCAACGCAAGGCCCCCGAAGGGTCCAGCAATGCCTGACTCAGATACTCGCGAGGATCGGCCAGCAACGGCAGCAACAAGCGCAGAGCCTTGACCCGCACACTGGCACCGCAGCTGTGCATCACCTCTTCCAGCAAAGGCACGGCCTGCGCGGCCGGCAGTTCGGCGCAGGCATCCACCGCCATCTGCCGCACACTGACCTCACGGTGGCGCAGAGCCCGAGCCAGCAGCGCCGCCCGATCCTGCGCCCCTTCGAGCAACAGTTCGAAGACAAAGCGCGCAGCCTTGCCCCGACAACCGCCAAAAGCGTCTTCAACTTCTTTGCGTACCTGGGCCAACTGCAACACCGAACGCGCCCGCTCCAGGGTCGCGCCGTGGTCAGCGCGCTGTTTGCCGGCCAGGGCCAGCAGCGGTGTCAGGCTCTGCAACAGCAGCTCGGCGCGCTCGGGTGCCAGATAACCCTCGAGCGCCGCGGCCGCCTCCTGGCGCACCTGGGGCACCCAGTCGTTGAGGCGTTCCAGCAAGGCCGCCAAAGCCTCGGCCGAGGGCTGCGCGGCCAGGCCGCGCACGGCGGCCTGACGCACGAAACCGTTGCCGAAGCGGCTCAGTTCCAGCCAGGCGCTGTGCCTGTCCAATTCGTCCATCACTTCCCGCACGCGGCGGGCTTCGTAGTCGCTCAGCTGGTAATGCCAGCCGGGCGGCGCCGCTATCAAGGCGTCCATGTCGTCCATTGTTCTACCCCTTAACGCACACCACCTGACGCAGGGTGTGCAGCACTTCCACCAGCTCGCGCTGGGCGTGCATCACTTGGTCGATGTCCTTGTAGGCCATCGGGATTTCATCGATCACCGCTTCGTCCTTACGGCACTCCACATGGGCGGTCGCGCGGATCTGGTCGGCCAGGGTGAAGGTGTTCTTGGCCTTGGTGCGGCTCATGGTACGCCCGGCACCGTGGCTGCAAGAGCAGAACGCCTCTTCGTTACCCAGCCCGCGAACGATGAAGCTCTTGGCCCCCATCGAACCCGGAATGATCCCCAGCTCGCCCTTCTTCGCCGACACCGCGCCCTTGCGGGTCACCAGCACCTCTTCACCGAAGTGGCGCTCCTTCTGCACGTAGTTGTGGTGGCAGTTGACTGCCTCCAGCGCCACTTCGAAGGGCTTGCTGATCACCTTGCGGGTGGCCTGGATCACCAGTTGCATCATCAGCTCACGGTTTTGCCGGGCAAAATCCTGGGCCCAGGCCACGGCTTCCACGTAATCGTTGAAGTGCTGGCTGCCTTCCTCGAAGTAGGCCAGGTCGCGGTCCGGCAGGTTGGCGATATGTTGACGCATATCGGCCTGGGCCAGGTGAATGAACAGGTTGCCGATGGCGTTACCTACGCCACGGGAACCGCTGTGGAGCATGAACCAGACACGGTTGGCTTCATCCAGGCAGACCTCGATGAAGTGGTTACCTCCGCCGAGGGTTCCCAGGTGCTGGCGGTTGTTGCTGTTGGCCAGCGCCGGGTACTTATCGGTGATCGCCTTGAAGCGCGGATGCAAGGCCGCCCAAGCCAGGTCGGTCTGCTGCGGCACATCACCCCAGGCACCTTTATCGCGACCGCTACGGGGCGAGGTACGGCCGTGGGGCACCGCCTGCTCGATGGCGCTACGCAACCCGGCCAGGTTATCCGGCAGGTCGGAGGCAGTCAGCGAGGTACGGGCGGCGATCATTCCGCAACCGATATCCACCCCGACCGCGGCCGGGATGATCGCGCCCACCGTGGGGATCACGCTACCGATGGTCGACCCCTTACCCAGGTGCACGTCCGGCATCACAGCCAGGTGCTTGAAGATGAACGGCATCTTCGCGGTGTTCATCAACTGCTGGCGGGCTTCGTTTTCCACGGGCACGCCCTGGGTCCACATCTTGATCGGCTTGCCGTTGGCGACTTCCAGCAGTTGGTAGGTTTTGTGTTCCATGTCGTTGACTCTTTTTCCTGTGGCCGGTGATTCGGCCTTGTTCAATAGGTTGTGCAGGAGCCGGGGCGCAGCAGACGATCTCGGGGGCCTCTTCGCTGGCAAGCCAGCTCCTACGGAGTTGCGGTGTTCGGTGCAGACGGCGACAAGTGGAGGTGGAACATGCAGCGCGCTCTGCCTCTGAGCTAGCACCTTGCGGTGAACGGGACTCGAACCCGCGACCACGCTGTCCTGTAGTTCCACCGGCATTCGCCGGGTCAATCGGTGCAGGCCGGGCCTGCGGGCAGCGACAAGGGAACAGGCACATTTGCTCTACCAACTGAGCTACAGCCTTGCGGCTGGCGGGGTTCGAACCCGCGACACCATGTAGTACCTGTGGCATTCGCTGCCATCCCGCCGAGGCGGGGAAAAAGATGCGACGACAAGGGTCGATGAAACATTGCGTTCGTGTTCTGACCATTGAACCACGGCACCGTTTTCCAGCACCGGCGGGAATCGAACCCGCATCTCGAACCTGGGATGTAGTTCCATCAGCATTCGTCGCAAAAAACCAAAGGGTGGCACGACAAAAGGAGTGACTGATAGCCGGAGTCGAACCGGCAGAACCAGGATGTACAGCCACTGGCATTCGTGCCCTCACCGGCCCTGACAAAAGTTGCTGAGACGTCTTTGGATGTAGTCACAGCGGCATTCAGGGCCAATGATCAAAAAGTCTGTGGGGTGCGCCGGCTGGCCGGCGCACGGTTTATCTCATGTTCCAGCGATCAGAGCGGCATCGCCTCGATCGCCTCCACCCAGTGCTGCGCACCGTAGTTGCCTGCGGTGAACTGTTCGATCACATCGAACACTGCGTCACTGAAGCCGCCGACGTTGAGGATGTCCTCGCGGTCTGGCGCCTGGGTCGTGGCGCCGGGTTGCATATCGATGCACACCAGCCGCGCCTGCGGATTGATGGCACGGATCCGCTCCCATTGGCGCATCGTTTCCGTGGCCCCATGACGCCGCGCATCGATCCACGACTCGTTGTCCGAGACCAGGATCAGGGTGTCCACGCGGCACTTGGCGTTGGCCAGTTGGGCCAGGGGTGCCGAGCAGTTGGTCCCACCACCACCGATGTCCGCCAGCTTCTGGGCGTTGCTCATCACGCTGTCCCGAGGGTTGAGGCGGATGTTCACCACCTCCCGCTCGAACGGCATGACCCGCGCCGCCGGCTGCTTGCGCAGCACCGCTGCCGCCACCAGTGCCGCCACATCGATGCAACGCACCGCCGTGGTAGCGCCCTGGCGATAGCCGGTGACCGGACTGTGCATCGACCCCGAGACATCCGGGCACACCACCACGTTGCCTTGCAACGCCGGGACGTTGGCCAGAGACAGTTCCAGGGCATCCTGCAGCGCCTCGCGGACCAACTGCGGTACATCCTCACCAGCCATGCGGTAGGCCGCCAGCAGTTGGTACGGGTAAACCCGGGCCTTGGCCACTTCACCGGCATCCGCCAGCCGCGCCGCCACATACTCAGTGCAACCCGGCACCTGGAACGCGCCGTGGCGGGCCAGGGTGTTGAGGTTCATGCGCAGTCCCTGCCAGCCCATGTTGCGGGCCTGAGCGGCCCATTGCTCGGCACTCAGCGTCTCGTTGCCCAGCAACTGGAACGGCACCTGCGGCACCTGGGTTGTCGCGCCACTGCGAAACGCCAGCAGTTCGCGGGTCAGCTCAGGCAACGCCTGCACATCCACCGGCTTGCCGATCAACCAGGCAAAGAAGGCTTCACGCCAGGCTTCACTTGGCTTGGGGTGAACCATCTTCACCACGTCCGCCAGGGACGGCTGGTTGCCCACCGAGGCCTGCAACAGCTGGCGCTCGGTAGCACTGTTCAACCAGTTCTGCACCAGACGCTTGGGCTGCGATCCCAGGGATCTGCGCCCGGTCACGCCGCTGCGCAGGATCTGCACGAAGTTGCGCAGCATCTTGCCGTTGTCCACTACCTGAGCGAACAGCTCCGGTACCAGGGCCGAGCGTTGCGCCGTCAGCGCCGCCAGCAGCAGCGCCGGCATGTCTTTCATATGGCCTTGCTGCCGAGCGTAACGGGCGGCCTGGGCGACGAAGCGGCTGTCCAGTTCGCTCACCAATTGCAGTACCGCTTCCAGTTGACCTTCAGGCGAGGTGTAGAAGGTCGAGTTCAGGCAACCGGTGACCGCCAGCTGGGCCAGGCGATGCTTGGCGTTGTAGGCATAAGCCGGTGCCTTGGAAGCGTTCAGGGTGGTGCTCGCTGGCGCTTTTGCCTGTTGGGTGTTGAACAGCTGGAAGTTGGCCATCTTGGCGTCTCGCTCTGTTGTCTTGTTCGTTGCCAGATACAATGCAGCCGCTGTGCCAGGTTTTGTTTTTCCAGCAAATTATTTTTTAACTTACTGATTTATAACGTTTTTATTTTTAATCGCTTTTTCACTGAGCGTTCGACAAGACAAACACCTCGATAATTTTATATCTTTGCTTATCGCTTTTTATCTTCAGGTATAAACATGTCGAGCAAGCCCACGGTCGCCATAGGTTTTGTCGGTTCCACACTCGACCGCGTTGGCAAAGGCGCCAATCGCTGGAGCCATTGGCGTCCCACGGTTGGCCTGTGCCAGCAGCAGGACGTGCTGATCAATCGCCTGGAGCTGATCCACGGCCTGGATGCCCGCGACGTCAGCCTGGCCGAACGGGTGGCCAACGATGTGCGCCAGGTGTCGCCGGAAACCGAAGTGCGCCTGCACCCCATGGGCTTGAAAAATCCCTGGGACTTCGAAGAGGTGTACGGCGCCCTCCACGACTTCACCAGCGCCTACCCGTTCGACACCGAACGCGAGGACTACCTGGTGCACATCACCACCGGCACCCACGTGGCGCAGATCTGCTGGTTCCTGCTGACCGAGGCGCGCTACCTCCCCGCCCGACTGATCCAGACCTCGCCGGCCCGGCGTCGCGACCCCGACGAACACGCCACCGGCACCCATGCACTGATCGACCTCGACCTGTCGCGCTATGACCGCATCGCCTCACGCTTCGCCCACAAGCGCCTGGAAGGCCTGGCCTTCCTCAAGTCCGGGATCGCCACCCGCAACCCGGCATTCAACCGTTCCATCGAGCAGATCGAGCGGGTCGCGGTGCGCTCCAAGGCGCCGATGCTGCTGATCGGCCCAACCGGTGCCGGCAAGTCGTTCCTGGCCCGGCGCATCTATGAACTCAAGCGCGGACGGCATCAGGTGCAGGGGCGTTTTGTCGAGGTCAACTGCGCCACCCTGCGCGGCGACGGTGCCATGTCGGCACTGTTCGGCCATATCAAGGGAGCCTTCACCGGCGCCCAGAATGCCCGGGAGGGCCTGCTGCGGGCGGCCCACAGCGGCATGCTGTTTCTTGACGAGATTGGCGAACTGGGACTGGACGAACAGGCGATGCTGCTCAAGGCCATCGAGGAAAAACGCTTCTTCCCCATGGGCGCGGACCAGGAAGTGGAGAGCGACTTCCTGATCATCGCCGGCACCCACCGCGACCTGCGCGGCCGAGTGGCCCAGGGCCTGTTCCGCGAAGACCTGTATGCGCGGATCAACCTCTGGACCTTCAACCTGCCGGGGCTGGCGGGACGCCGCGAGGACATCGAACCGAACATCGATTTCGAACTGGAGCGCCACGCCCGGGAACAGGGGCAACTGGTGCGCTTCAACCTGGAAGCGCGACGCCGCTACCTGGCCTTTGCCAGCTCCAGCGAAGCGGCGTGGCTGGGCAACTTCCGCGAGCTGTCGGCCTCCATCACCCGCATGGCCACCCTGGCCGACAGCGGACGCATCGACCAGGCCCAGGTCGAGGAGGAAATCCAGCGCCTGCGCCACGCCTGGGGCCTGGAAAACACCGAGGACCAATTGCAGGAACTGCTGGGCGACGCAGCGGAACTGGACCTGTTCGACCGCCTGCAGCTCAAGGCGGTGATTGCCGAATGCCGTCGCGCCGACAGCCTGTCGGACGCCGGGCGCCGGTTGTTCGGCGTGTCACGCCTGGGCAAGGCCAACCCCAACGACGCCGACCGTCTGCGCAAATACCTGGCGCGTTTCGGCCTGGACTGGAAGCAGATCACCCCCGGCGACTAATCCCGCGGTGCCGGCACCGCGAACACCCCGCTGGCCCGCGCCACTTCACGCTCGCCGACCCGCAGCAGCACCGTGGCAAAGGCCATCTGCCGACCGCGCTTGGCATGCTCCAGGCGCACCTCGATCCAATCCCCTACCTGCACCGCCCCCAGGTAGTCGAGGGTCATGCTGGCGGTGATCAAGGGCAGCGGTGGATCGCTGGAAAACGCCATGGCGTAGCCCATGCCGATGTCCGCCAGGGTGGCGATGATGCCGCCATGCACCGTGCCCCGGCCATTGGCATGCCGGGTGTCGGCACGCAGACCGAGGCACAGCTCGCGGCCACTGCCACGACCATAGACCGGGCCGATCAGCTCCAGCAGCGGACTGCTGCGAGGCAAGGGACTGAAACCCTGGGGGATAGTCGATTCACTCATGGTGTTTTCCTTGAAAAAGGTAGTCCGATGGGTAGTTACCAACGCCAGCCTCCAGAGCCCTCCAACCAGCAGCTCGCAATGAGGCGGCTAAACAGAATCGGTCAACACGTAGGGTTGCGGTTGATACACCAGCAGGTCACCAGGCTGGCAACTCAAATGGCGACAAATCGCTTCTAGCGTACTGAGGCGCACCCCCTTGACCTTGCCTTGCTTCAACAAGGACAGATTTTGTTCGTTGATGCCAATCGCTGCCGCAAGGTCTTTTGACTTCACCTTGCGTTTCGCCAGCATCACGTCCAACTCAATAATGATTGTCATGAAGTGACCTTATACAAAAGTTTGATTTTCAGAGTCGACTTCACTCGCCCGCAGCAAAATCCGGGCGATCACAGCAATGCATCCGGCAAGGAAAAGCGCGACGAAATCGGCAGGCGTGAAGCTGACAGTAAAAATGTGCTCGCCGGGCGGCGCATGCAGGGTGACCAGAATGCTCAGTAGCGGCGTACATATAAAGCCTGAAACCACCCAGAGCACGACCCCACGCCCCACTTTCCCCAAGTGAACCGCAGCGCT
Source organism: Pseudomonas sp. 910_21 (assembly GCF_052850735.1). Classification (NCBI taxonomy): domain Bacteria; kingdom Pseudomonadati; phylum Pseudomonadota; class Gammaproteobacteria; order Pseudomonadales; family Pseudomonadaceae; genus Pseudomonas; species Pseudomonas sp. 910_21. Next base: position 22,337 of record NZ_VXCY01000013.1, read on the forward strand.
ACTGGAAAAGTACTCGCCACGGGCATATCCCTGAAACAGGCGACGAAGGTGATTCAAGCCACTGGCCAAGGCGACCAAAGGCACACTGGAGACCAGAATCGCCCCTACCACTTGCCACCATGCAAGCGTTTCAATTTTTACAGCAAGCTGGTTGAGCATCACTCCGCTTAGTGAAAATCCGACTCCCAATCCATCGCTTGACCCCAGTATCGGAAAGATCCACAGCGCGGCATTGAAAACCAGCATGCACGTAATGAACACCAGCGTTAGAACAGCCATACGCTGGCTAAATTGAGCGAGAGGGTTAAGGGACATCGGTTTGCCTCATGAATGATTGAGGCGCAGACAATACAAATTAAATTATCGTGTAGCAATAATTTTTATACGTAATTTGCTAATTAATTTCTTATTAAGGCGATCGCCATTGCAGTCTAGCCCTAGACAGGGATGACGACCTTGTTGGCTGTGTTCGACAGTTGTGGGCCAGCCTCATCGGCTGGGTGACGATGCGCCTAGCCCGATCACGAACGGCCGCATCGCTGCGAGCGATCTGGCGAAACGAAGTGCCTGGGCGGTATTTGGCTTTCATGAACCACAACAAGATCGTAGCCATCCCGAGAAGGACGCTAAGATGCGCGCCTGCGCCATAGTCGCAGTTTCAAGTACTCAAGGAGCCCCCATGCAACATCAGGACGATCACCCTTCCATCCCACGCCGACTGGCCTTTGCCCTGCTGGGCGCCCTGGCCCTCAGCGCCTGCTCTCCCAGTGATCACAACAGCTCTGCGGTGGCCCTCGGTGGTGCCCAGGGCAAGGCCGGCGCCCTACTGGCCTACGAGCACGAACTGACCCTGTCCCTGCCTGCCGAGCAAATCGGTCCGCACCTGACACAAACCCGTGAAGCCTGCGAAAAAGCCCAGTTCGGCACCTGCAACATCTTGCTCCTGGAGCAAGGCCCGTACCGCGCCCGGGTGGTGCTGCGAATCGTTCCGGAGGGGGTCGAACCCATTGTCCAGCAGGCATCACAGGGAGCGGAACTGGGTGAGCGCATCACCAGCGCCGAAGACCTGGCCGACGCCGTGGCCGATGTACAACGCCAGCAACAGCGACTCAAGGCCCAGCAACAGCGCCTGGATGAACTGGCGGCGCGCAAGGACATCAGCGTCAGCGACCTGATCGCCCTGAGCAAGGAGCAAGCGGGAATCGAGAACGACCTGCAGGCGCTGGCCCAGGCGGCTGCCGGACAACAGCGTCGCCTGGACACCAACCGCCTGACCTTGAACTTCCTGCCCAGCAACGGCACCGAACGCGGCTCGAACCTCAAGCGCGCCTTCAGCAACCTGCCGGACAACCTGGCCGACGGCACTGCCGCAGCCCTGGAGAAAGGCAGCCAGGCCCTGCCCTTCTTGATCCTGGCCTTCCCGCTGGCGCTGCTGTGGGTCTGGCTGTGGCGCAAGTTCGTGCGTCGTCGCCCCTGAGTTCTGCAGCGCTCTCAAGGGCGCCTTCGCTGGCCAGCCAGCTCCTACGGTTAGCCTACACATCGCGTAAAGCCCAGTAGGAGCCGGCTCGCCGGCGAAGAGGCCCGCAAATCCTGCAGCGCTCTCAAGGACGCCTTCGCTGGCCAGCCAGCGCCTACGGCTGGGGTTGCAGCGCCAGTTGCAGGCGCTCCAGGCCGATGCCGAATCCGGCACCTTCGCGGTAGGCGCCGGCACCCACCACTTGCTGTTGCGCGCCCAACTGCGGGCAACGCACCTCGAAACCTTCGCCATTGAGGTAGTAGGTCAAGCCGCGCTTGACCCCAAGGTTGAGCTCGTACTCCAGGCCCAGGGCATCCAGAAAGCCGACGCACAGTTCCCGCGCGCGCTCCAGCGCCTGCAAGGGTTCGGGCCCCAATATCTCCAGACCCAACTGGGTGAATTCTCGATACCGCCCGGCTTGCGGCCGTTCATAGCGATAACAGCGAGCAACGTAGAAAAAGATCGCCTGCTCCCGTCCCGCCAACAGCTCGCGGGCGGTTTCCTGGAACAGTGCAGTGGCTTCCGGAATCAGGCAGCACGGACGGCCGGCCTTGTCGTTGAAGGCCCACATCTGGCCGATGACTTCGCTGCCTCCGGCCTTTTCGATAAAGGTGTCCTGGCCCCACAGCGCCGGGACTATGACTTCTTCAGCGCCCGCTTCGATGAAGCCAGCTCCGGAAGCGTCCTTCCAGAGTGCGCAGGGCGGCGGCTTGCGGGCCAGTGATGATGCGGGTGCCACGGAGCATGGTCATGGGTGTTTCCTCTTGGTTTTTGACAGGCAATAAAAAAGGCGCCTTGCGGGGCGCCTTGGTTTTTTTCATCGACGGTCAGTGATCGCGTTCTCTCGATAACTGACGGCTCGACGCGCACAAGCGACCACGGCCCCGGGAATGAGGTCGATGGTGATGAGTGCGGGAGACGAGACGGAAAAAATTCATGGCGCATCCTGCCACGCCGCTCAAGCGTCTGACAAGCGGCCCAATCATCCGGCATTCGGGGCAGGAACCGACTGGCCCCTGGGTCCTGCAGCGCCCTCAAGGACGCCTTCGCTGGCAAGCCAGCTCCTACGGTTAACCTACACATCGCGTAAAGCCCCGTAGGAGCCGGCTGGCCGGCGAAGAGGCCAGCGAATCCTGCTGCGCTCTCAAGGGCGTCTTCGTTGGCATGCCAGTTCCTACTGGTTAGCCCGCACATCGCGTGAAGCCCGCGTCGACAACGCCTGAGCCGTTCTACAGCGGCTTTTGCAGGCAGCGCTGGTAGCGTTCGTCCACGCGCTTGGCGAACCAGGCGGTGGTCAGCTGCCGGGTGATCTTCGGGCTCTTGAGTTCGATGCCCGGCAACTGTTGGCGAGGCACCGGCCGGCCCGCTCCACGATCGGCCAGGGCAAACACCTGGCGGTACAGCTCGGTCTGGGCAAAGGCCTGGCTGTCGCCCTTTTCCAGCTGGGCGCGAATCTGCGGGTTGCGCAGCCCCAATTGTTTGCCCAGGGTGCGCACCGCCAGTTCGGTGCTGCCAGGCAGGAGCGAGTCATAGCGGATCAGGTCGCCATCCAGGGCCAGCTTGATCCCGCTGAGCCGGCTGACCGCACTCTGGAACGCCGCATTGCGGCTGGCATACCAGCCGGCATTGAAGTCGGCGAAACGATACAGCGGCTGCGGGTAGTCCACCGGATAGCCCAAAAGGTGGGCGATGCCGAAGTACATACCGCCACGACGACTGAAGACTTCATGGCGGATCGAGTCCTGCACCGGGTACGGATACCCCCGGGCCTGTTGCTGGGCGAACTCGATGCTGACCTGCATCGGCCCGCCGGTATGCACCGGGTTGAAGCCGCCAAACAGGGTCCTGCCCAAGGGCACCATGCCGATGAAGTCATCGAAGATCGCACTGAGCTCCTTCTCACTGCGAGCCTTGGCCAGACGCTGACTGTAGGACTGGCCGTTCGCGCCGCGCACCTGCAGGGCGGCACTCACCAGCAGCGCCGGCACATGCACCTTGGCCGCGCGGCGGTCGATTTCCTCCCGGGCAATGCGCCCCAGGCCCGGCACTGTCGGATCGACCTGGAAGGTGGACTCCTGTTCGGTCACCGCCAGCACCGCGCACAGGTTGCTCTGGCTCGGCTCAAGATCCTGGGCGCTGAAGGCCACCTGGATATCCCGGGCCCAGCCCTGGCGGTCGCTCACCTGGGACGGCAGCAGGCGCAGGATGCGCGCCTGAGCCTGGTCCGGGGTCAGCGCCGGCGCCTGGGGGCCGCGCTGGCTGGCACAACCGGCCAGCAGCAACAGGCCAAGCAGACTGCTGATAAGACGGTAGGAAGTCATGGTTCTCCACAGTGCGCGGGACAGGGTCAAGTGCAGTAAAGCATCGGCACGCCGCTTTCGACCGGAGATGAACGGGGCTGTTCCACTCAGGCTTGGGCTTTCTTCAAGCCGGGCTAAAATCCCTCTACTGATCGGCGCCCTCAAGGTGTACTTTGATGACCCCGATCTCGGTGAGCACCCAACCCTGAATCAGGCTCGATGCTTGCCCCGCCATGGAGTGATACCCGGATGCTGACCCTGGATTTTCTGCTCACCAGCCTGATTGTCGTGCTGATTCCCGGCAGCGGCGTGATTCTGACCATTTCCACCGCCCTGGTGGCCGGCAAGCGCGCGAGCCTGTTCACCGCCATCGGCTGCACCGCCGGGATCGTCCCCCACCTGCTGGCCTCGATCCTCGGTCTGTCGGCGATCCTGCACACCAGCGCCCTGGCCTTCCAGGGCCTGAAGTTCGCCGGAGTCGCCTATCTGCTGTACCTGGCCTATGCCACTTGGCGTGATCGCTCGGCCTTTGCTGTGGACAGCAACGCGGTCAGCCACGGCGCCGGCGCGCTGATGCTCAAGGCCTGCCTGCTGAATATCCTCAACCCCAAGCTGACCATCTTCTTCCTGGCCTTCCTGCCCCAGTTCATCGCCCATGACGGCAGCGACCCGATCCCGCAGATGCTGCTCCTGAGCGGCGTGTTCATGGCCATGACCTTCTTCGTGTTCGTGCTCTATGGCCTGCTGGCCAATCTGTTCCGCACCGCGGTGATCGAGTCGCCCAAGGTCCAGAGCTGGTTGCGCCGCAGCTTTGCCGCGAGCTTCGCGGGACTGGGCCTGAACCTGGCCTTCGCCCAGCGTTGATTGCGCGGCAGGCGCCGCCCGCAGCCAGATGCATGACGTTGATCTCTTACCGAGGGCAAACACATGAACTGCAGCGACGTACTGATCATCGGCGCCGGCCCCACCGGCCTGGTGCTGGCGCTCTGGTTGCGCCAGCAGGGGATCAAGGTGCGGATCATCGACAAGACCCTGGGGCCGGGCACCACCTCCCGGGCCCTGGCGGTCCAGGCCCGGACCCTTGAGCTGTATCGCCAGCTGGACCTGACCCGGGCCATCGTCGAGCGCGGCCACCATGTGCCGGCGGTGAACCTCTGGGTCAAGGGCGAACGGGCCGCGCAACTGCCGTTCAACGCCATCGGCGAAGACCTGACCCCCTACCCCTTCCTGCAGATCTTTCCCCAGGACGAGCACGAGCAACTGCTGATCGAACGCCTGGCCCTGCTGGGCGTCAGCGTCGAGCGCGACACCGAGCTGCTGGCCTTCACCGATCACGGCAACCTGATCAACGCCCGCCTGCGCGGCCCCGACGGCCGCGAGGAACACTGCCAGGCCTTCTATCTGGCCGGCTGCGACGGTGCCCGCTCCACGGTGCGCAAGACCCTGGGCAGCGGCTTTCCCGGCGGCACCTACCAGCAGGTGTTCTACGTCGCCGATGTCGAGGCCGACGGCCCGAGCATCGACGGCCAATTGCACGTGGACCTGGACGACGCCGACTTTCTCGCAGTGTTTCCCCTGGCTCACAGCGGCCGTGCACGACTGATCGGCACCGTGCGTGACGAGCGCGCCGAGCACCCGGAAAACCTGCGTTTCGAAGACGTCAGCCAGCGCGCCATGCATCAGCTCAAGGTCAACGTCACCCGAGTCAACTGGTTCTCCACCTACAAGGTGCATCACCGGGTGGCCGAGCAGTTTCGCCTGGGGCGGGTGTTTCTCCTGGGGGACGCCGCCCACGTCCATAGCCCCGCCGGTGGCCAGGGCATGAACACCGGGATCGGCGACGCCATCAACCTGGCCTGGAAGCTGGCGACGGTACTCAAGGGCAACAGCGCCGAAAGCCTGCTGGACAGCTACGAGATAGAACGCATGGAATTCGCCCGGCGCCTGGTGGCCACCACCGACCGGGTGTTCAGCTTCGCTACCGCCGACGGCCCGATCGCCTATCTGGTGCGCACCCGCCTGGCACCCTTGCTGCTGCCGAAGATCGCCGCCTTCGACAGTGCCCGGGAATTTCTCTTTCGCACCGTGTCGCAGATCACCCTGAACTATCGGGGCATGCCCCTGAGTGCCGGCGGCGTCGGCCCGGTGCACGGTGGCGATCGCCTGCCCTGGGTCAGGGACGGCGAGCATGACAACTTCGACAGCCTGGAATACCTGGGCTGGCAGGTGCATGTCTATGGCACCACCAGCGATGCCCTGCGGGACTGGTGCAGCGCGCACCGGGTGCCTTTGCGGATTTTCGACTGGCGCCCGGCCCATGCAGCAGCAGGGCTGGCGCGCAATGCCTTCTACCTGCTGCGCCCGGATACCTACGTGGCCCTGGCGGACCGCTCTGGCGACCCGCGGCTACTGGAGCGCTACTTCCGCGAGCGCGAGCTCTCCCCGCAGAGCGGCACAGCGCCTCTCAAGCCCCGGTGAAAGGCAGCCTGATCTGCGTCCAGCGCTGGGCGAACTGCTCCGGCGTGGCCGCCCGCACCCGCTTCAGGTCCCGGGGATAATCCACCCCGGGCGCCTCTTGCGGGCGCCAGGCGCTGAACTGGCCGTTGCTGGCCCGCAGGATATAGCCGCTGTCCTGGCACCCCTCGCTGACCAGAAACATCACCCCCGGCGTCACCCAGTCCGGCTTGAGTTCGAGCGGCTCGTCGCTGACGCCCCACATGCGGGTCTTGGCCACCGGCGACACCGCGTTGACCCGAATCCCGTAATCCGCGCCTTCCTGGCTCAGCGCATTCATGATGCCCACCTGGGCCATCTTGCCCGCGCAATAGGCCAACAGCCCGGGCTGTGCATATTCCGCATACAGGGCGCGGTCGGAAGTGGTCAGCAACAGCCGGGGTGCCGTGGATTGCCGGAGAAAGGGCCAGGCGTGCTTGGCCAGCCAGATCGGCGCATGCAGATTGATCCCCAGCATGCGCTGGAGAAACTCGGCGTCGAGCTCCTCCAGCGCCTGGTAGCCGACCCAGCCGGCATTGTGAATCAGGATATCCAGGCCGCCAAAGGCCGCCACGGCGCACTGCACCAGCCCCCGGCACCCGGCTTCGGTGCTCAGGTCACTGGTGTCGGCCACCGCCCTGGCGCCGCTGGCCCGCAAGACCCGCACCGCCTCATGGGCGACGCTTTCATCCATCCCCAGGCCCGTGCCGTCGCTCCCGCAATCACTGATCACCACCTGGGCGCCACGGCTGGCCAGGGCCCTGGCATAACTCAGGCCCAGGCCACGCCCGGCACCGGTGACAATGGCCGTCCTGCCGCTGAAATCCATCGCTTTTCCTCCTGTTTGAACCTCGGGCCGCTTCAATCTCAGAGTAACAGCATGAAAATCAACGACTTAATACTAAATTACAGCCCCTGTGAGAGGTTCTGAATATCAAAGAAAAACCTGTGAAACCATGGACCTCCAGGTTTACAGTCCCAGCGGTTCCCCCCAAGCAAGGAGCATTCGCCATGATCGAGACGCGCCTGTTGCGCCAGTTCATCGTCGTCGCCCAGGAGCTGCACTTTCACAAGGCCGCCGCACGCCTGCACATGGCCCAGCCGCCCCTGAGCCAGGCCATCGCCCGCCTGGAGGAAAAACTCGGCTTCAGCCTGCTGCTGCGCAATCGTCGTGGCGTAACCCTGACCCCGGCCGGGGCGGACTTCCTGCACAGCGCCCAACGCACCCTGGAAACCCTGGAGCAAGGCATCCAACAGGCGCGCGATGTCGCCCAGGGGCTGGCCGGCACCCTGCGTATCAGCAGCCTGTCACTGGCCGGCTACCCGCTGCTGCTCGCCAGCCTGCGACGCTTTCGCCAGACCCTGCCTGGGGTGCGCCTGGCGTTGCGGGAAATGCCATCGGCCGGGCAGCTAAAGGCCCTGCTCAACGACGACACCGACCTCGCCTTCATGCGCGACCTGCCGCTACCCGCCGGGCAGATTGTCTCGCGGCTGATCCTCGATGAACCGATCGTCATCGCCCTGCCCCACGACCACCCCCAGGCCCGAGCATCCGAGGTGGACCTGCAGGACCTGGCCACTGAAGATTTCGTGTTCACCCCCCAGGCCCTGGGCAGCGGTTACCACAACCAGCTGATGGCGCTGTGCACGGCAGCCGGCTTCACCCCGAAGGTGGCCCAAGAAGCGGAGCGCATCCACACCCTACTGGGTCTGGTGGCCTGCGGTTTCGGCGTGGCCCTGGTACCGCAATCGATGGCCGACACGGCGCTGCAAGGCAGCGTCGCCTACCGCCCGCTACGCGCCGTCGGCACGCAATCCAGGCCGAGCATCGGGCTCTACATGAACTGGCACCGGGACAACCCGTCGCCGCAATTGCAACGCTTCATGGCCCTGCTCGACGCCCACCCGCCCACGGCCTGAAGCGGCCGCGCCCGGTCCCTGCACAGCCAACACCGGCGCGACCGTCAACCCGACCTCAGAAGTTGGCCTTGACCGACAGGGTGAAGTTGCGCGGATCACCATAGAAGTTGCCGAAGCCTTCGGTGCCGATGGTGGTGTAGTAGCGCTTGTCCAGCAGGTTGTTGCCGTTCAGCGCCAGGGACCAGGTGTCGTCGATGCGATAGCCGATCCGGCCGTTCCAGATCGCATAACCGGCCTGGCGCACGTGATTGCCGCTGATGGGCGAGACTCGGTAGTTATCGCTTTGCGCATTGACCCCAGCACCCACATTGAAGCGCTCCAGCGCACCTCCCAGCTGATAGTCGCCCCAGACCCGCAGCAGGTGGCGCGGCACGTAGGTGGTGAACGGCAAGCCGTTGTTGGCGCTGTTGGCGTCCTCCAGGGTCTTGGTCTGGGTGTAGGTGTAGCCGGCCAGCAGTTGCAGGCGCTCGATCACCTCACCGCTGAGTTCCGCTTCAAAGCCCTGAGCGCGGACCTTGCCCGAGTTCAGCGAGCAGGTGCTGTCCGGGCAGGCCGGGTCGTCCTGCTGCGCATCCTCCTGAATGGTGCGGAACAGACTGAAGGCGCTGTTCAGGCGGCCGTCGAACCACTCGCCCTTGATCCCCAGCTCATAGCTCTTGCCCACCAGCGGCTTGAGGGAGGCGCCATCCAGGGTCCGATAGCTGCCCTGGGGGGTGAAGATGCTGGAGTAGCTGGCATAGGCCGTGAGGTTGTCGTTGAGGTCGTACAGCACCCCGGCGAACGGCGTGACCTCGCCGGTTTCCTTGGAACGGGCACTGCTGGGCGTGCGGGTATCGCGCCAGTAGGCCACGGAATCGTTCTGCGACTTGTACCAACTGACCCGGCTGCCCATGACCAGAGTCAGCGGGTCGGCGAGCTTCAGGCGCAGAGTGGAATACAGCCCTTGCTGCTGGATCCGCAGATCAGTGGGGCCGCCCCGGGTGGAATTGCTTTCGTAGTAGCTGTCATCGGGCTTGGGCAGGTGGTGATCGGGGTCCAACACGTTCTGCCGCTGCGGCAAGCCGGCCACAGCATAGAAGTCGTCCTTGATCGAACGGCTGGCGTTGGCGCCGAAGGTCAGTTCGTGCTCCTGGCCAAAGGCCTGGAAGTGCCCGTCGACATAGGCATCGAAGCCGTAGTCCACCTGGTCGTAGTCATAGGTGCTGCCCAGCATCAGGGTGCTGGAGCGACCGGCGCCCACCGGCACCGAACCGCTGGGGAAGGCGTACTCGATGTCCTGGGTGTTGCGGGTGTAGACCCCGGCCACCTTCAGTGCCCAATCGTCGTTGAGCTGCTGCTTGAGGTCGGCGAAATAGGTCGCGCGCTTGCTGCGCGAATTGTTCCAGGCAGTGTTCAGGCAGGTGGAGCGGCCGAGCTTGAGGTCGCTGCCATCGCTGTAGCGCGGCAGGCCGCCCCAGCAAGGACGTGAGTCGACGTCTTCATAGGCCATGCCCAGGCCCAGGGTGGTGTCGTCACTGAGGTCGAAGTCCAGGGCGCCGTAGTAGACCTGGTCCTTGCGATCCCCCAGATCATAGAAGTACTGCCGGGTCTGTTGGCTCACCACCGCCCGGCCGCGGATGGTCCCGGCGTCGTTCAACGGCCCGCCGGTGTCCACCTGGGCCCGGTAGTTGTCCCAGCTGCCGGCCGACAGGCTCAGCTCGGTGTGGGGCGTGGCCTGGCCACGCTTGCGCACGAAGTTCACCGAACCGGCGGTACCGCCTGCGCCCTTGAGCATGCCGGCAGCGCCGCGCAGGATCTCCACCCGGTCGTAGAAGGCCATGTCGCTGCTGAAGCTGTCGGCCTGCAAGTAGCTGCTGCCCATGTCCAACGGCACGCCGTCGTACTGGTACTGGCCGGTCATGCGAAAGCCCCGGGAGTAGAAATACTTGCCGCCCATGGGCGAGTCGTAGAGGGTGATGCCCGGGGTCTTTTCCATCACCTGGTCGATGGTGTTGAGGTTCTGGTCATCGAGCATCTTGCGGGTGATCACGGTCACCGACTGCGGGGTTTCCTTCAGCGAGTGCTGGCCCTTGCCGATGGTCACGGCACCGGTGGTGTAGGAACCGGAATACTCGGTGGTGGCCCCCAGTTCCTGGCCCTGGACCTGAGTGGTGCCCAACTCCAGGGTGCCATTGCCCTTGGGCGCGGGACGCAGCACATAGCTGCCGTTGCTCTGCGGCTCGGCCTGCCAGCCGCTGCCGGCCAGGATCCGGGCAAAGCCTTCCTGCACCCCGTAATCCCCCTGGAGCCCCGCCGAACGCAAGCCGGCTGTCTGTCGCGCATCGAAGGAGATCGCCGCCCCGGCGGCGCTGGCGTAACGGCTCAGGACCTCGGTGAGGTCCCCCGCCGCGATATCGAAGCGGCGCACCGCCGTCTGTTCGCTGGCCGCCACCGCGGTCAACGGCAGCAGCGCTGCGCCATACACGGCCAGTGCTCCCCAGAGCCCGATCTTGATGGCCTGGGCCAACTTCGACTTGTGAACTTCAGACATGCTTTGCCTTCCCCGCTCTCGAAAATGAATCCACTGGGGGATGAGCCGGACCAGGATGGGCAAAAGTGCAAAGACCGGAAAAATTATTTTCAGCCGCGCCGTTTCAGCCGACGCGGCGGTGGGACACCCGCACCCAGTAGCGGGTGTAGCGCTCGATCTGCAGCGAGAAACCGCTCTCAAGCGCCGCCAGGGCGCGGTCGGTGTCATCGATGGGAAAGGACCCGGAGATTTTCAGCCCGGCAATCTGCGGATCGCACTGCACCACGCCGCGGCGGTAGCGCGACAGGTCCGCCAGCAGCTCGCCCAAGGGTCGGTCGAGGGCGATGATGCTGCCCTGGCGCCAGGCGCCTACTGCAGCGTCGTTGGGCCGCAGCGCGGCGAAACTCCGGGTGTTGAAGGCCAGTTGCTGCCCGGCTTCGACCCGGCGCACCAGCGCCCCGTTGCCCAGGCTGACCTGCACGTCATGCTCCAGCACCGCCAGCTGATCCTCGCGCTCGTCGCTGCGCAACACGAAACGCGACCCCAGGGCCTGGACCTCGCCGTGGCGCGTAATGACCCGCAATGGCCTGTGCAGCGCATCAACGCCAGTGCTCACCAGCATCTCGCCCCAGAGCAACTGCAGTCGACGCTGCTGACCGTCGAAAGCGACATTCACCGAGGTGTCGGTATTGAGCAGCAATGCACTGCCGTCCGCCAGACGCACCTCACGGCGCTCGCCGACCTGGGTCCGATAGTCCGCCAGCAGTTGCTGGGCACTGTCGCTGCGCCAGCCCAGCCAGCCGAGGGAGCCGGCCGAGGCCAGCACCATCAGGTTGCGCATCAGCTCGCGGCGCGAACGCCCGGCCCCACGCAAGGTGGAGCCAGCCAGGCCGCCAGGCAGGGCCGACATCTGCTCGCCCAGTTGCTGCATGCGTTCCCAGGCCTGGCGATGCAACGGGTCGGCGGCCAGCCATTCACGCCAGGCCGCCTGTTCCTGTTCGCTGGCAGTGCCGGAGCGCAACTGCGCATACCAGCGCGCCGCACCGCTGATGGCCTGGCGCTCGCCCACGCTCAGTTGCAGGCTGGCGAAGCTCATGAGAGTTGCATCCGCATCTGCATCAGGCAGCAATGCTCCATGGCCTTGGCCATGTAGTTATTGACGCTGCGCACCGAGATCTGCAGGCGTTCGGCGATCTGCTCGTAGGTCAGGCCATCGCACTGGGACAGCAGGAAAGCCTGCTTGACCCTGGCCCCCAGGCCGTCCAGCAGACGGTCGACTTCCAACAGTGCCTGAAGCATCAGGTTCTGCTCCTCCGGCGACGGATGCTCGCCCTCGGGCACCAGGGCCAGGGCCTCCAGGTACGCCTGCTCCAGGGAGCGGCGGCGAAACAGGTCGATCAGCAGGCCATTGGCGATGCGCGACAGGTAGGGCCGCGGCTCGCGGATCTCCAAGGCATTGCGCGCTTTGAGCACCCGTACGAAGGTGTCCTGGGCCAGGTCGGCGGCATCGAAGGTGTTGCCCAGGCGCCTGCGCAGCCAACCCTGCAGCCAGCCATGGTGATGGGTGTACAGATCGGTGACGGCACAGCGCAGGGATAAGTCGTCGGCGGGCATGACAATAAGGATTCATATTTGATAATGAATCGCATTGTCATGTAGAGGTGGAAGTCTTGGCAATAGCCACGAACGCCGCCAGGGCGTCCGTGGAATCGCGCAGGGCCGTGGCCCGGTATCAGATCCCGGCCAGGGCCAGGTCCATGGCGAAGTAGGTGAAGATCAGGTCGGCACCGGCGCGCTTGATCGAACCGAGGCTTTCGCGCACCACCCGTTGCTCGTCGATGGCCCCGGCCTGGGCGCCGAACTTGATCATCGCGTACTCGCCGCTGACCTGATACGCCGCCACCGGCAGGCGCGAGGCCTCGCGGATATCGCGGATGATGTCGAGGTAGGCTCCAGCGGGTTTGACCATCAGCGAATCGGCGCCTTCCTGCTCGTCCAGCAGGGATTCACGTACCGCCTCGCGACGGTTCATGGGGTTCATCTGGTAGCTCTTGCGATCACCCTTGAGCGCGCTGCCACCGGCCTCGCGGAACGGACCGTAGAGCGCCGAAGCGAACTTGGTGGAATAGGCCATGATCGGCGTCTGGGTGAAACCGGCAGCGTCCAGGGCCCGGCGAATGGCCTGGACCTGACCGTCCATGGCTGCCGACGGCGCAATCACGTCGGCACCGGCCCGGGCCGCGGCCACGGCCTGCTTGCCGAGGTTGGCCAGGGTCTGGTCATTGTCCACTTCATGACCGTGCATCACGCCGCAGTGGCCGTGATCGGTGTATTCGCAGAAACAGGTATCGGACATGACGATCATCTCCGGCACCGCGTCCTTGGCGATACGCGACATGCGCGACACCAAGCCGTTTTCCTTCCAGGTATCGCTGCCATCGCAATCCAGGTGGTGAGACACGCCGAAGGTCATCACCGACTTGATCCCGGCGCGGGCATAACGCTCGATCTCCCCGGCCAGCCTGGACTCCGGAATGCGCATCACCCCGGGCATGCTCTTGATCGGCACGAAATCGTCGATTTCCTCCTCGACGAAAATCGGCAGCACCAAGTCATTGAGGGTGAATTCGGTTTCCTGGAACAGGCTGCGCAGTTGTTCGGAGCGACGCAGGCGACGGGGACGGGCTTCTGGGAACTGACTGGACATGATTTTTCCTAAGGCTGAGCGCGGGACAACACAAGCGATGGCGAAAAAAGGCTGAAAGCTTATGCCCGCAGCCGCCGTGGTACAAACCCGCGGCGCCCAAGAGAGCCTTGTCTATTCGGTAACAATCCAGGCAAAGCCCCATATCCCGGCACTCTGCGCACATTGCCGGGAGCGGCCTGCGACCATCCGCCGCAATCGAGCGACCCCGCCGCCTCGCGGTTCAGATGTACAGCTTGCCTTCGATACAGGTGACCGCTGCCCCACCGATCCACACTTCGTCGCCCAACTGCTGCACCTCGATCCTGCCGGCGCGGCCCATGCTCAGGCCCTGGCTGACCCAATAGCGCGACGGTGCCAGCCCGGCGCCCAGCAGCCACTGGGCGATACCGGCGTTGAGGCTGCCGGTGGCCGGGTCCTCGGGCATGCCATCGCCGGCGATAAAGGCCCGGACCTCGAACTGTGCGTCGCTGTCATCACGCTGGGGATCACAAGGCGCGATCACCCCAACCGCCAGACCGATCAGCGCCGGGTAGTCGGGTTGCAGGTCCAGCACCTGCTGGCGTTCGGCGAGCATCACCGCCAGCCAGCCGGCGCCGTTGTCGACCCACTGCGCCTGCACGATGTCCCCGAGCGCCAAGCCCAGCCCCTGGCGCACCTGCTCCAGCACCTCGGGCTCCACCGGGCCGGACTTGAGCAGCGGCGGCGCGAGAAACGCCAGCTGATGGTCCTGACGGCGAATGCGCACCAGACCGACTTCACACTCCTGGATGATCTCCTCGCCCTGAGGCACGCCGCCGGATTCCAGCCAGGCGTGGCAACTGCCCAGGGTCGGGTGACCGGCGAAAGGCAGCTCTTGAGTGGTGGTGAAGATCCGCAGGCGATAGTCGGCCCGCGGGTTGCGGGGTTTGAGGAGGAAGGTGGTTTCGCTGAGGTTGGTCCAGGTGGCGAAAGCGGCCATGCGTTCGTCGCTGAGGTTGTCGGCGTTGAACACCACGGCCAGGGGGTTGCCTTTGAGCGGGGTGGAGCTGAAGACGTCGACTTGTTTGAAGTTCAGGGCGGGCATTGGGGGGGCCTGTGAGGGGGCGGTTGGTGATTGTAATGGGTTCGGGGTGGGGTATATATCCGGTGCTGCGGGTGGGGCTGCTTCGGGTTCGGGGGGTGGGGACATATCCATTCCTGCGGGTGTGGCTGCTGGCGAGCGGGGTTTGGGTACATATCCATTCCTGCGGTAACGGCCACTTAGGGTTTCGCCCTTACGGCGAGTCACTTTGGAAAGAGCCCAAAGTAACCAAAGGCTCTTGCCCCTCCACTCGGTGCCTCGCCTAGGCTCGGCATGCCCTCACTCCGGCATTGATCCGTGGGCCGCCGCCACCGGCCATCCCTGGCCGGGTGGCGGCTAACCCGGCGTCCTGCCGGGTTACCCACGGCTCAATGCCTGCGTTCGGCCATCGTGGTTAACGGGGCGCTCAGATCAAAATCAAAATCAAAAGCGCGACGGCGGCCTTGCGGCCGGCCTGAAGCTAAGGGTGGGTGCGTTTCTGTAGGAGCTGGCTTGCCAGCGAAGGCGCCAGCCCAGGCGCTGCATGACTTGCGGGCCTCTTCGCCGGCAAGCCGGCTCCTACGGACAGCGCGTAAAACGCGCTTGGCTCTGGCTTTTGATCTTGCTCTTGACCTTGATCTTGATCTTGATCTTCAGGCCCCTTCCCAGCCGGCCGAGCGTAGGCGTTGCGTAGGGGGCAGCTCGGCAAGGATGCCGAGCTAGCCGCCACCCGGCCATGGATGGCCGGTTGGCGGCGGGCCCCCGGAGCAATGCCGGAGAGAGGGCACCCCGAGCCCCAGCGAGGGGCCCATGGAGGGGCAAGCGTTTTTGCTTACTTTTTTGGCGTTTGAAAAAAGTGAGTCGCCGTAAGGGCGAAACCCTAAGTGGCCATAACCGCAGCAACGGATATGTACCCCCCCCATCGCCGTAAGGGCGAAACCACCAGCGGCCATAACCGCAGCAACGGATATGCACCCCGCCCCCCATCGCCGTAAGGGCGAAACCGCCATCACCACAACACTGGATATGTCCCCTCCCCCCTAAAAAAACACCTCAAACAACCTTGGGAATCTCCAACCCCCTCACCACCGCCGGCCGCGCGAGGAATTTCGCCAGCACCCGCTGCACCTCAGGGAAGCTATCAATCCCCACCAACTCACCCGCCTCATAAAACCCGATCAAATTCCGAATCCACGGAAAGGTCGCAATATCGGCAATGGTATAGCGCTCGCCCATGATCCACTCCCGCCCCTGCAGGTGTTTGTCCAGCACCCCCAGCAAACGCTTGGCCTCGTTCACGTAACGCTCCAGCGGCCGCTTGTCCTCGTATTCCTTGCCGGCAAATTTGTTGAAGAACCCCACCTGCCCGAACATCGGCCCGATGCCCCCCATCTGGAACATCAACCACTGGATAGTTTCATAACGGGCCGCCGATTCCTGAGCCAGCAGTTGCCCGCTCTTGTCCGCCAGGTAGATCAGGATCGCCCCCGATTCGAACAACGCCAAAGGCTGATCGCCAGGACCATGGGGATCGAGAATCGCCGGGATCTTGTTGTTCGGGCTGACGCTGAGGAACTCAGGGGTCATCTGATCCTGGGTCTCGAAGCTGACCCGGTGCGCTTCATAAGGCAGGCCGATCTCTTCGAGCATGATCGAGACCTTGACCCCGTTGGGAGTCGGCAGGGAATACAGTTGAATCCATTCGGGAAACTGCGCAGGCCATTTCTGGGTAACGGCAAAAGCGGAAAGATCGGTCATGACAGGCTTCCAATGACAGTCAAAGGGGGGCGCCACACAAGGCAACGGTCGGCGATTATCCGCCGGGTTTTCTTAAATCGGCAACATACCGCGGTTAGTCTGACGCCTCATCGAACCAAACGCCGTCCAGGGACTCAGAAGCACTGCCTTCACCGGCCGTGATGACAGGGAATACACAGGTTTGTCAGCCTCCACCCCTTGCGCTGAAGAATCCCGCCATGCCCCTGCTCCGCCGCTTCAAGAACCGCGCCTACCTGCTGCTACCGACCTTGTTGCTGGGTAGCGCCCTGTGCCTGTCCCTGGAGTCCAGCGTCAGTCGTGCACAACCGGCGGACGGCACTCAGACCCTGGTGTTCCTGCGCCATGCCGAGAAACCCGCCGGCGGCCTGGGCCAGCTCAACTGCCAGGGGCTGAACCGGGCCATCGACCTGGCCTCGCTGCTACCGGAAAAGTTCGGTAAGGCGCAGTACGTGTTCGCCGCCGACCCGACACGCAATGTCGAGGAAGGCGAGCTGGACAACTCCTACAGCTACATCCGCCCCTTGATGACCATCAGCCCCAGCGCCATCAAGCTCGGCCTGCCGGTGAACATCGATTTCGCCGCCAACGACACCAGCGACCTGGCGGATGAGCTGCTGCATGACCGCTACCACAACTCGATCATCTACACCGCCTGGTCCCACGGCTATCTGCCGGAGCTGATCAACAAGGTCGCCGAAGAGGCGGTGGGCGAGAAGCGCCCGATCACTGAGGATTGGGCCTCCAGCGACTTCGACTCGCTGTACGTGCTGACCCTGACCTGGCACAACGGCAAGGCCAGCCTGCACAGCCAGAGCTACAAGCAGGGCCTGGACAATGGCGAGCAAGACTGCCCGAGCTGAGCGCAGCGGTAGCAGCGACCGAGGACCGGCTTATCGGTTCGCGGCGCACCGGCGCCAGCGGCTACAATTCGCGCCTATTGTCTTTGTGCGGAATTGCCTCAATGTCCAACCTCGCCCCCACCCAGCCCACCCGCGGCTGGGCGTTCTGGTGCAAACCCCTGCTGTTTCTACTCGTGGCCGCCATCGGCCTGTATTACGTGAAATGGTCGCCCTACTACCTCAAGGCCTTTGTCGCCGCCGACAGCCATAGCATCGGCGCGTCGATCCTCAACGATCAGCAAAGTTCGCCCTGGAGCGCCGCCCTGGCCTATTCCCAGGTGTACTTCCTGGCCATCTGGAAGGCCGCGGTGCTGGCGGTGATCCTCGGCTCGCTGCTGCAAGTGCTGATTCCCCGGGACTGGCTGCTGCGCCTGTTCGGCCGCGCCGGCTTCGGCTCGACCCTGCGCGGCGGGCTGTTCGCCCTGCCGGGCATGATGTGCTCCTGCTGCGCAGCCCCGGTGGCTGCTGGCCTGCGCCGACAGAAGGTCTCGGTGGGCGCGGCGCTGGCGTTCTGGATCGCCAACCCGGTGCTCAACCCGGCCACCCTGGTGTTCATGGGCTTTGTCCTGGGCTGGGGCTTTTCCGCCCTGCGCCTGGTGGCGGGCATTGTCCTGGTGCTGGGCGTGTCCCTGGTGGCGCAACGGGTCGCCGGCCCCGAGCAACTACCCGAGGCCGCAGTGGATGCGGTGGTGGAAGCCAGCACGGTGAACGATCAGCCGTTCCTCAGCCGCTGGGGCAAAACCTTGTGGCAACTGTTCTGGAGCACCATTCCGATCTACGTGCTGGCGGTGCTGGTGCTGGGCGCAGCGCGGGTCTGGCTGTTCCCGCATATCGACGGCGCCATGGGCGACAGCCTGTGGTGGCTGGTACCGCTGGCGATTGCCGGGACCTTGTTCGTGATCCCTACGGCGGCAGAGATTCCCATCGTCCAGACCATGATGACCCTGGGCCTGGGCACCGGGCCGGCGGTGGCGCTGCTGATGACCCTGCCAAGCATCAGCCTGCCGTCACTGCTGATGCTGCGCAAAGACTTCGATGCCCGGGTACTGGTGACCGTGGCCGTGCTGACCATGCTGGTGGGGATTGTCTGCGGGTTGATTGGCGCGGCGTTGTTGTAGGGCTGGAGGGCCCTTTCGCTGGCAAGCCAGCTCCTACGGTCGGTGGGGAGCTGCCCATGTAGGAGCCGGCTTACCGGCGAAGGCGATCTCGCGGGCCCCTTCGCTGGCAAGCCAGCTCCTACGGTTGGTGGGAGCTGCCCATGTAGGAGCCGGCTTGCCGGCGAACGGGTCAGCGCGGTGAGCGCTGGCGCAGGTAATCGAGCACGGCGCCGTGGTCGCCGCTGAACTCGATCCGCGCGCCCTTGCTCTCGCGCTGGTAGGCGTACATCGGGTCGTAGTACTCGCCCAGCAAGCCTTCGATCCACCCCCGATGCAGTTCCACATCGCCGCTACGGGCCTGTTCGGCCAGGGCCGCTTCCATCAGCAGCAACAGGCGACGGTGACGCTCGCCCCCCAGGCGCTTGTGGATCTTGTTCAGGCTCTCCAGCAGACGCTCGGCAAACAGCGCAAAGCCCGCCTCGCCATGCACCTCGATGAACTCGGCGCACAGGTTGACCACGTAATCCTCAAGGATGCGCTGCACTCGGCTGTCGAGGCGGTCCTCCAGCCAGACCATGGGCAAGCCCTGCATGCTCTGGTACAGCGGCAACGGCAAGGCGCAGCTGCCGATCATGCGGTTCTCGTCTTCCAGGACAAAACCCTGCACGCCGCGCTCGCGCTTTTTCAGCAGATCCACCGCCAGGCGGTTTTCGAAGTCGATGTTGCTTGGCTGCCCGGTGGCGCGCCGGCCAAAGCTGGAGCCGCGGTGGTTGGCGTGGCCTTCCAGGTCCAGGGCGTTGTCCAGCAAGCCCAGCACTTCGGTCTTGCCGGTGCCGGTCATGCCCCCCAGCAGGACGAATTCGCACTGCTGCAGAGCCTGCTCGGTGGTGTCCAGAAGAAAGGTACGCATGGCCTTGTAGCCGCCGCCGACCCGCGGGTAGTCGATGCCCGCTTCGTCCTTGAGCCATTGCTGGACGATCTGCGAGCGCAGGCCGCCACGGAAGCAGTACAGCAGGCCGTCGGGGTGGGCACGGGCAAACTCGGCCCAGGCCTGGATGCGCTGTTGCTTGATGTCGCCGGACACCAGCTGATGGCCCAGGACAATCGCCGCCTGTTGGCCCTGCTGCTTGTAGCAGGTGCCGACCCGCTGGCGTTCCTGGTCGGTCATCAGTGGCAGGTTGAGCACCCCGGGAAAGGCGCCCTTGGTGAATTCGATCGGCGCCCGGGTGTCCATCATCGGCCGGTCGCGGAGGAAAATCTCACGGTAATCGGTGCAGTCAAAAGGCATCAGAACACCTCGACCGCGTGACTCCGTCGCTCTACCAGCTCGCCGATAGGCGCCAGCTGCAGACCCAGTTCTGCCGCCAGGGCGAGGAACTCGGCATTGCCTTCAGGCGTCACCGCCACCAGCAGGCCACCGCTGGTCTGTGGGTCGCAGAGCACCCGTTTGTGCAACTCCTGAACCCGGCCGATTTTCTCGGCGTAGCTGCTGTAGTTGCGCAAGGTGCCGCCGGGCACGCAGCCCTGGTCCAGGTAGTACTCGACGCCTGGCAGGCGGGGCACCCGGTCGTAGTGAATCTGTGCGCTGAGGCCACTGCCGTCGGCCATTTCCACCAGGTGCCCGAGCAGGCCGAAACCGGTGACGTCGGTCATCGCGGTCACCCCTTCGAGCTTGCCGAAACGGCTGCCGGGCTTGTTCAAGGTGCACATCCAGTCCCGGGCCAGGCCGATGTCGGCGCTGCGCAGCTTGCCCTTTTTCTCGGCGGTGGTGAGCACGCCGATCCCCAGGGGCTTGGTCAGGTACAGCAGGCAACCGGCCGTGGCGGTGTCGTTGCGCTTCATGAAGCGCTTTTCCACCAGCCCGGTCACCGCCAGGCCGAAGATCGGCTCAGGGGCGTCGATGGAGTGGCCGCCCGCCAGGGGAATGCCCGCCGCGTCGCACACGGCGCGCCCGCCACGGATCACTTCCCGGGCGATTTCCGGGGCCAGCACATTCACCGGCCAGCCGAGAATGGCAATGGCCATCAGCGGGTCGCCGCCCATGGCGTAGATATCGCTGATGGCGTTGGTGGCAGCAATGCGACCGAAATCGAAAGGATCGTCGACGATGGGCATGAAGAAGTCGGTGGTGGAGACCACACCGCGCTCGCTGTCGATGGCATAGACCGCCGCGTCATCGCGCGAGGCATTGCCGACCCACAGCTTGGGATCGAGGTTCTGCGCCCCGCTGCCGGCCAGGATCACCTCCAGTACCTGGGGCGAAATCTTGCAGCCGCAGCCGGCTCCGTGGCTGTACTGGGTCAGGCGAATCGGTTCGCTCATGGGACACCTCGTCAAGTTCAGGACGGCGGATTCTAGCAGAGGGGGTCAGGCACCGGGCCGGGGCGTACCCTGATGGAACAGCATCTGCCAATGGCCCTCACGGCAGCGCCACAGCGAGCTGCGCCAGGCGCTGCTGGCCGGGCGCTCGCCCACTGCGGCGTTATGGCACAGGTAGGTGACCTGAACCAGATCGACCGCCAGCGGCTGCAGCGAAAACTCACTGATCCGGCGCTCGATAAACACTTGCTGCGGCAGGCTTTCCAGCACCTGCGCCTTGTCCCAACGCCCGCCACTGGCGCCGAATTCGAGGAAATCATCGGCCAGCAAGGCGTCCAGCGCCTGGCGATCGCCACGCACCTCGGCCTGCTGCAGGCGGGTTTCCAATTCCAGCAAGAGTTGATGCAACGCCATGGTCGAGCTCCGCAGAAAATCCAGCCCCGGACTTTAACAGTGCCCCGCTTTCGCGCGCACCGCCCCCTGCCCGGGCATTTTTTGACCCCAGAGCCAGCTTCCGAGGCGTTTCCAATTGTTTTTCAACTGCCTATTTCAAGTTGGTACGCCATGTGCAAACGTTTGCGAGTTGCAATTTTGTGGGTGTTCGCCACCGCCATGCGCGCGAGCGGACATCAGGGACTTCACACCGCAAGAACAGGGACTTTCCATGCACAACCGCTTTCCACGCTTCGTTTCCCGCCACCGATGGGCTGTTTCCCTTGGGCTGGCCGGCGTTACGGGTCTACTCAGCAGCGCCGCGCTGGCCCAATCGCCCCCGCCGGACGAATCGGCCCAGGGCGAAAGCCTCAGCAACGACGTACAACCGGCCAAGCCCGGGGCCTACCTCTCGGACTGGTACAACCAGGACCTGATGCTGATCGGCAGCAAGGACATCAGCTTCGGCCCGCGTCCGGCAGACGACATCTACCTGGAATACGAATACTTCGGGCGCAAGGGCCCCTTCGAACTGTACGGCTACATCGACCTGCCGAAGATCCTCGACATCGGCAACAGCCACGACAAGGGCATCTGGGATCACGGTTCGCCGCTGTTCATGGAGCACGAACCGCGAATCTCCATCGACTACCTGGCCGGCCGCAGCCTGGCCATCGGCCCGTTCAAGGAGTGGTACGTGGCCTTCGACTGGATCTACGACCACGGCAGCCGCACCGCCAACCGCGCCAACACCCTGTACAGCGGCCTGGGCACCGACATCGACACTCATTCGCGGGTCAACCTCTCGGCCAACTTCTACGGGCGCTACCAGTGGGAAAACTACGGTGCCAGCAATGAATATTCCTGGGACGGCTACCGCGCCCAGCTGAAATACATCGTGCCCATCGACACCTTCAGCAACGGCGCCTCGCTGACCTACATCGGCTTCACCAATTTCGATTTCGGCTCCGACCTGCACCAGGACAATCCGGCCCGCACCGCCAACGCCACAGTGGCTACCAACGTGTTGCTGTACGCCTTCACTCACCTGCGCTTCACCCTGGTGGGCCGCTACTTCCACAACGGCGGCAACTGGGAAGACGGTAGCGTGCTGAATTTCGGCGACGGCGAGTTCCGTGCCCGCTCCAATGGCTGGGGCTATTACGCCGGGGTCGGCTATCAGTTCTAGAAGCAGTTGCAAGCGGCAAGTCAGGGGCAGTCGATGAATTGCCATCTGGATCAGGCAGGATTAGCGCCGGCTAACGGCAGTCATGGAGGTTGTATGCGTGGGATTCAAAAGGTTTCGTGGGGACTGGGCTTGAGTGTTGCGCTCGCCAGCAGCACCTGGGCCGGTGAGGCACCGATCAAGCCCAAGGTGGTGCTGATCAGCATGTTCGCGCCGGAAGCGCAGCACTGGATCGAGCGCCTGGAGCTCAAGCGCGAGATTCGCGTGCCGGGGCTGGCGGCGGAGTATCCGAGCATTCGCTGCAATGACCGGGACGTGTGCCTGTTGACCACCGGCATGGGCCAGACCAATGCCGCGGCGTCGACCCTGGCGCTGGCCCTGTCGCCCAAATTCGACCTGCGCAAAAGCTATTTCCTGATTGCCGGAATCGCCGGCATCAGCCCGCACCAGGGCACCATCGGCACCGCGGCCTGGGCTCATTACCTGGTGGAGTTCGGCACCCAGTGGGAACTCGATTCCCGGGATGCGCCCAAGGACTGGCCCACCGGTTACCTGGGGATCAACACCAAGAGCCCGAACGAAAAACCGCCCCTGGACTACAAGACCGAAGTCTTCGAGCTGAACCCCAAGCTCCAGGCCAAGGCCTTCGCCCTGAGCCACAAGGTGAGCTTGAGCGAGAGCCAGGAGTCGGCGGCCTGGCGCCTGAAATACCCCAAGGCCCCAGCCAACCAGCCACCCGTGGTGACCCGCTGCGACACCCTGGCGGGCAACACTTGGTTCTCCGGCACTCGCCTGAGCGAACGGGCCGAAGTCTGGACCCGACTGCTGACTGACAATAAAGGCACCTATTGCACCACCCAACAGGAAGACAACTCCACCTACGAAGCCTTGCTGCGGGCCAGCCGTGAGGGCCTGGTGGACATCCAGCGGCTGGCGGTGCTGCGCGCCGGTTCCGACTTCGACCGCCCGGCACCGGGGGCCAGCGAAGTCGACAACCTGCTCAAGTACGCCGACCAGGGCGGCTTTGTCCCGGCCCTGGAGAACCTGTACCGGGCCGGCAACCCCCTGGTGCAGGACATCCTCACCCACTGGTCGACATGGGAAAAAGGCGTCCCCGAAGCCTGATCCCCCAACCCATAACCCGTAGGAGCCGGCTGCCGGCGAAGGCGGTCTCAGGGGCCTCTTCGCTGGCAAGCCAGCTCCTACCGGGGCGCAGGTGCATCGTGGGATTTCAGGGGATGAGGATGACTTTTTCGCCGCGCCCCTGGTTCACTTCGGCATAGCGCTCCAGCCCCTGCTCCAGCGGCGATTCGTACAAGCCTTCCGGCAAGGGCAGCAAACCCTCATCGAAATAGCGGCCGAACTGCTCCAGCATCGCCGCGCACGCCTCGACGCCGTACAGCAGCGAGTTGATCCCCACCACCGAGCCGCCCTTGCGGTACAAGCCCAGGGCCGGCAGTTGCACATGCCCGTCCACCGGCGCGGCAATGATGGCGATGCGGCCGAAGGTGGCCAAGGCCGGCACCGCCGCCGGCAGCCAGAAGCCAGTGGTGTCGAAGATCACGTCAGCGCCATCGGCGTAATGTTCCGCAACCTGGGCCGCCAGGGCCTCGGGCTGTGCCAGTTGCAGGCTCGGATAACCCTGGACCTGCAGCATCCGGACCTGCTCCGGACGTCGCGCCGCCGCCAGCACCCGAGCGCCGCGCACCTTGGCCAGGGCCAGCGCCGCAGTGGCCACTGCACCGCCGCCAATCACCAGCAAACGCGTACCCGCCACCACGCCACTGCGCTCCAGGGCATCCCAGGCAGTGGTGTAAGGCACGCCGAGGCTGGCGGCCTGGGCAAAGCTCAAGACCCTGGGCTTTAGGGCCACGCCCCTGGCCGACAGGACCACGTATTGGGCATGGCTGCCGTCGGCGAAAAAGCCCAATTCCCGGCCGGTGCCCCAGACTTCAAGGCCCAGCAGCTCGGCCGGCCCCTGCTCCACGACTCCGGCGAAATCCCGGCCGGGAATCCGTGGCAGCGTGGTGTAGGGAAAGCGCCCGAGGACGTTCTTCACGTCACTGGGGTTGAGGCCTGCGGCCTTGATCCGCACCCGCACCTGATCGGCGCCGGGGACCGGGGTCGGGACCTCCACCACGCGCAGGGCAGCGAGGTCGCCTGTCTTGGAAAATTGCAGTGCTTTCATCGTCGGTTCCAAAGAATGGGGATCAGCAAGAAAAGGCCTGTTCAGGACAACCAGTTGCTGAACAACTGCCGCCCCAGGGGCCACAGCTGTTCGCCGCCGAGCATGCCCAGCAGGCCCACCAGGGCGATGGCCGGAGGGGCCGGGGAGCGCACCTGCAAGGCGCCGTAGAGCAGTCCGACCAGCAGGCCGGCCGCCAGGGAAATCAGGTAGTTCATGCTGCGCTCCAGAAGCCGTGGCGATCACGCCGAAGGGTGGTGGCGTCTGGGGCAAAGTCTAGGCAGCGGGCGCCTGGGGCATCGGTCAAGTGCTTCAGGATTTCGGCCAAAACCACCGTCATTCAGCGGCGCCCCTGTCGTGGCTCGCAGGCCCGCGAAACAGCTGCAAGGTCCGGCCACAGGGCCTGGTTCCAGCGCCCTTGAGCCGATCACGGCGGGCGATCAGGCAGTCGCTTCGCCACCGGCGTACTGGGACGGCGCGACACCCAGCTCACGACGGAACATGTCGCTGAAGCTGCTGGGTGAGTAACCCAGCTCCCGGGCAATACGGCTTACCGGCACGCCCTGGATCAGCTCGGCGGCCGCGGTGGCCAGTTGCACCTGACGCCGCCATTCGGCAAAGCCCAGGCCCAATTGTTCCTTGAACAGCCGCGCCAGGGTGCGCACGCTGGCACCCACCGCATCGGCATGCTGCTCAAAGGAAATGGCCAGGGACGGCGCGGCCATCACCGCCTGGCACAGGCGGCCAAGACGGCGGTCGGAGGCGTCCGGCAAGGCGATCTTCAACTGCGAGCGGCGGGCCCGTTGCAGCTCCAGCAACGCCAGACTCACCAGGGCTTCGTAGTAGTCCGGCTGCGGCGGCTCCAGCTCCACCAGGCGCACGATCAACTCCCGCAGCAGGCTGTCCACCTGCAGCACCTGGACCCTGGCGTCCAGGGTCGCCGCCAGGGACGGACGCAGGTAGATATTGCGCATCTGCAAGTCGCTGACCACGCGAATGCCGTGGACCACGCCGGGCGGCAGCCACACCGCCCGCTGCGGCGGCACCACCAGGGCTTCGGAAGGCGTCTCGACCCACATCACGCCGCTCATGGCATACAGCAACTGGCCCCAGGCGTGCTCGTGGGGCTCGATGAACAGGCCCCGGGGATAGGTGCGCGCCAGGGGCTGCACCGGGATCGCGGTGTCGCTCAGATCGGGTGGGGTGGCCAGGGCCATGGCTAGCTCGCAAAGGGTCGGCGGGGGCCCATGGTAACTAGCTGCCCTGCGGCCCGCCAGACACCCGAAAACACTCTGAAGGCCACTGTTTGCCAAGGGGCTTGGCGCCGCTTGCACGGCCTCTGGAGCGCCGCTGCAGGACGCCATGACCGTTGGTGCCAGAGTCGGGCAATCAAAGTGAATTTTTGCGCGTGCGCGGGATCACTCAAGGATCACAGGGAGGAATAGAGGCTTTATGAACAACGCAAAACTCTTCGTCATCGAATACACCCTTCACGGCGCTCCCAAGTCCTTCATCATTCGCCAGGAGAAGATGGACAACGCCGAGGCCTGGCACTGGGCAAGTTGTGATGCGGGAGTGGGCCGCATCGGCCGTTTCGGCCGGGAACGGGTGAAGAAGACCAGCAAGCCCATGGCGGAAAAGTTCGGTATCGAGAATGTCACCTGGCGGCCATCGGTCTAGGCCTGCCGGCAACGGGTGGAGCCGCAGCCCCACCCGCATCCGCTCCTCAGCCGTGGGCGCCCTTGGCGCATTTGCACCCTTCGGTGGACGCACAAGGCTCACCGTGGGCGTGATGATCGGCGCAAGCCTGACAGCAGTAGTGCTTGCCGTGACGGACAATCGCATGAGCCCCCAGCTTGCAGGTGCAGGCCGGACAGGCGCAGGTTTCATTGGACATGGCAGGGTTCCTTTTTATCAGTCTTTCAGGGGACTCGATCACCGGACCACCTGAGACAGCGGCGGCCACTGCACGGCACGAGTACTCCAAAGACTAGGCCAACCCGGCCCCACCGCCACGCCAGCAGCGACTAAAGTGGTTCGGCCAGCGCACGCACGGACCGATGGACACCCAGGCCCGGCAAGCCAATGATGCAGGCAGTCGTAATGCTGTCTCGACCTGACAAGAACAACCCAAGGTCATTCGCCGCCCATGACGATTCTCTATGACGAAACCCTCGACGGCGCCCTGCCCGACGTCGACAAGCAAGCCCTGATCCGGGCCTTGCGCAGCCAATTGCCGGACCTGGAACTGCTGGATCAGGAACAGCAGCTCAAGCCTTACGAATGCGACGGTCTGAGTGCCTACCGCACCACACCGATGCTGGTGGCCCTGCCGCGGCAGCTGCACGAGGTCCGGCGCTTGCTGCAGATCTGCCACGAGCACCGAGTGCCGGTGGTCGCCCGAGGTGCCGGTACGGGGCTGTCCGGAGGCGCCCTGCCCCTGGAAAAAGGCCTGTTACTGGTGATGGCGCGCTTCAAGGACATCCTGCACATCGACCCTGCCGCCCGCTGCGCCCGAGTCCAGCCGGGGGTGCGCAACCTGGCGATTTCCCAGGCGGCGGCGCCCTTCGGTCTGTACTACGCCCCCGATCCTTCATCGCAGATCGCCTGCTCCATCGGCGGTAACGTCGCGGAAAACGCCGGGGGCGTGCATTGCCTGAAATACGGCCTGACCGTGCACAACCTGCTGCAGGTGCAGATGCTCACCGTCGAGGGCCAAGCCATGACGCTGGGCAGCCAGGCCCTGGACTCCCCGGGGTTCGACCTGCTGGCACTGTTCACCGGCTCCGAGGGCCTACTGGGGGTGATCACTGAAGTCACAGTCAAGCTGCTGCCCAAACCCCAGGTGGCCAAGGTGCTGCTGGCGGCCTTCGACTCGGTGGAGGCCGCCGGCCATGCGGTGGCCCAGATCATCGCCGCAGGGATCATTCCCGGCGGCCTGGAAATGATGGACAACCTGGCCCTGCGCGCCGCCGAGGACTTTATCCACGCCGGTTACCCGGTAGACGCCGAAGCCATCCTGCTGTGCGAGCTGGACGGGGTGGAAGCCGATGTGCATGACGACTGCGAGCGAGTGCGCCAGGTCCTGCAGCAGGCCGGCGCCACCGAGGTGCGCCAGGCCCGGGACGAAGCTGAGCGGATACGCTTCTGGGCCGGGCGCAAGAATGCCTTTCCGGCGGTAGGCCGCTTGGCCCCGGACTACTACTGCATGGACGGCACCATTCCCCGGCGCCAGCTGCCGGGGGTGCTGCGGGGCATTGCCCGTCTCGCCGCCGAGCATCAACTGCGGGTGGCCAACGTGTTCCATGCCGGAGACGGCAACATGCACCCGCTGATCCTGTTCGATGCCAATCAGCCGGGGGAGCTGCAACGGGCCGAGGCCCTGGGGGGCAAGATCCTCGAACTGTGCGTGGCCGTGGGCGGCAGCATCACCGGCGAACACGGCGTGGGCCGGGAGAAGATCAACCAGATGTGCGCCCAGTTCAACGCCCACGAGCTGGCCCTGTTCCATGGGGTCAAGGCGGCCTTCGATCCCGGCGGCCTGCTCAACCCCGGCAAGAACATCCCGACTCTGCAGCGTTGCGCCGAATTTGGCGCCATGCACATCCATGATGGGCAACTGCCCTTCCCCGAACTGGAGCGCTTCTGATGACTACGCCACCCGACGGCGATGCCAGCGCCGCGCTGCTGGAACAGGTCCGCAATGCCCTGCAGGACAGCACTCCGCTGCGTATCCAGGGCGCCAACAGCAAAGCCTTTCTCGGCCGCGAGTGCGCCGGGGAAATCCTCGATACTCGCAGCCATTGCGGCATCGTCAGCTACGACCCCACGGAGCTGGTGATCAGTGCCCGGTCCGGCACGCCGCTGGTGCAACTGCAGGCCACCCTGGACGCCGCCGGGCAGATGCTGCCCTGCGAGCCCCCGGCCTTCGGCGCCGGCGCCACCTTGGGGGGCATGCTCGCCAGCGGCCTGTCCGGCCCGCGCCGGCCCTGGGCCGGGGCCGTGCGCGACTACGTCCTGGGCACCCGGATCATCAGCGGTACGGGTCAGCACCTGCGCTTTGGTGGCGAGGTGATGAAGAACGTTGCCGGCTACGACCTGTCGCGCCTGATGGCCGGCAGTTTCGGCTGCCTGGGGCTGGTCACCGAAGTGTCGCTGAAGGTCCTGCCCAAGCCCCGGCAATGCCTGAGCCTGAGCCTGGAAATGTCGCCCCGCCAAGCCTTGGCCAGACTCGCCGAATGGGGCCAGCAGCCGTTGCCCATCAGCGCCGCCTGTCATGACGGCACCCGCCTGCACCTGCGCCTGGAGGGCGGTGAAGGCTCGGTGGCGGCGGCCCATGATCGGCTTGGCGGCGAGCCTCTGGACTCGCAGTACTGGAGCCAGCTCAACGAACAGCAGCTGGATTTCTTCGATCCCGGCCCGCCGCTGTGGCGCCTGTCGCTGCCCCATAACACTGCGCAACTGGAACTGCCCGGCGCCCAACTGCTGGACTGGGGCGGGGCCCAGCGCTGGCTCAGGTCCGAGGCACCTGCCGCATCCATTCGCGCCGCCGCCAGCGCTGTCGGCGGTCACGCCACCTGCTACAGCCACGGCCTGCTGGACAGCCCCTTCCAGCCCCTGGCGCCCACCCTCTTGCACTATCACCAGCGCCTCAAGGCGCAACTGGACCCCCAAGGGATCTTCAACCCCGGCCGACTCTACGCGGAGCTCTAGCCCATGCAGACCACCCTCAGCCCAGAGGCCCGGCAACTGCCCCGGGCGGCAGAAGCCGAGCGCATCCTGCGCAGCTGCGTGCACTGCGGTTTCTGCAATGCCACCTGCCCCACCTACCAGTTGCTGGGCGACGAACTGGATGGCCCGCGGGGCCGCATCTACCTGATCAAGCAGGTGCTGGAGGGCGCCCCCGCCACCGCGCAGACCCAGCAACACCTGGACCGCTGCCTGTCGTGCCGCAACTGCGAGACCACCTGCCCGTCCGGGGTCGATTATCACCACCTGCTGGACATCGGCCGCGCCGTGGTGGACGCCGCCGTGCCCCGGCCCCTGGGCCAGCAATGGCTGCGTCGCGGACTGCGGGCCCTGAGCGCCAATGCGCAATTGTTCAAGGCCCTGATCAACAGTGGCGCCCGCCTGCATCCCCTACTGCCCCAGGCGCTGCAGGACAAACTGCCGCGTCAGGTGCCCCCAGCCAAGGCGCGGCCGGCCATGAGCCACCCACGCCGAGTGCTGCTGCTCGAAGGCTGCGTGCAGCCGGGGCTGTCACCCAACACCAACGCCGCGGCGGCGCGAGTCCTGGACCGCCTGGGGATCAGCGTGCAAGCGGTGAGCGCGGCCGGCTGCTGCGGCGCCGTGGACTATCACCTCAACGCTCAGGAAGCCGGGCTGCAGCGCGCGCGGCGCAATATCGACGCCTGGTGGCCGTACCTGGAACAGGGGGCCGAAGCCATCATCCAGACCGCCAGCGGCTGCGGCGCCTTTATCAAGGACTACCAGCACCTGCTGGCCCATGACCCGGTCTATGGGCCCCGGGCCCGGCGGGTCAGCGCCCTGGCCCGGGACCTGGTGGAGGTGCTGCGCGACGAGCCCGTGGAACAACTGGGGGCCCACAGCCAACAGCGCCTGGCCTTCCATTGCCCCTGCACCCTGCAGCACGGGCAAAAACTCGGCGGCGCCGTGGAGGCGCTGTTGCAGCGAGTGGGGTTCAACCTGACCACGGTGCCTGATAGCCATCTGTGCTGTGGCTCGGCAGGCACCTACTCCCTGACCCAGCCAACCCTGGCCCGACAACTGCGGGACGATAAGCTGCGGGCCCTGGAAAGCGACCAGCCGGAGTTGATCGTCACTGCCAACATCGGCTGCCAGACGCACCTCGACAGTGCCGGCCGCACCCCGGTCCGCCACTGGATCGAGGTGCTGGAAGCCGCCCTGCCCTGATCGAGTCCGGGCGCCGCGGCTAACGCCGGCTGCTGCGGTACATGAACAGCAGCGCCAGGGCCAGGCACAGCATCGCCAGAATCCGGCTGGCGGAGAGCTCGATGGCCGGGTTGCCGAACCAGCCGAAGTTGTCGATCAGCATGCCCATGCCCAACTGCCCAAGGATCACCGCCACCGTGGCCACCGCCGCGCCGACCCGGGGCACCGCCCCCACCATCACCAGCATGTAGACCACGCCGAACAAGGCCCCGGTCAGCTGCCATTTCGGCGCCTGGAGCAAGGTCATGGCCTGGGGCGGCTGGAAAAACACGATCAACAGACCGGTGATCAAGGCCCCCACGGCAAAGGTCAGCAGGCTGCTGCGCAACACCCCGACGCTTTCACCCAGGCGGCCATTGATCGCCGCTTGCACACTGAGCACCGCACCCGCGGCCACCACCAGCACCAACAATAGAATCAGGTTCATGTTCAACCTCGGGCAATCAGGATCAGGGCCACGACAATCAGCACCAGGGCCAGCCAGCGTTCGCCGTTGACCGGCTTGCGGGCGCTGCCGAACCAGCCGAAATGGTCGATCAGCACGCTCTTGCCCACTTGCCCGGAGAGGATCGCGATCATAGTCATGGCAATGCCGATATGGGGCGTGGCCAAGGTCAGCACCACCACGTAGATCGGTCCCAGCACCCCACCGAGCAATTGCCAGCGCGGCAGTTGGCTGAAGGCCGGCCCCGGCTGCGGACCGCTGAACAACAGCAGCAGAAACAGCAATGCCGTGCCCACACCGAAGATGCTCAAGGTCGCCCACAGATGACCGACCTTGGCTCCCAGCGGCCCCAACAGACCAGCCTCCACCGACAGCCCCATGCCCGCCAGGATCACCAGCGGCAACAACATCCAGCGCTGCCAGCCAGCGCGGGGTTCAACCAGGGCCGCCGGGGTCGGCAGCGCCGGATCTAAAACATTGGAAGACATGCAACACCTGCTTGGAGATCAAGGAATGGCGGGCATTATCGATTGCGTCAGCTTTGCGATAAATGGGAGCATGCCGACAACACCTTTGCGCAAAACGCACAGCAAGGATTTCCCATGCAAGGCTTCAACGACCTGGGCTTCAAGGCCCTGCGCCTGTTCGTCGCGGTGCTTGACCAGGGCAGTTTCTCCGCCGTGGCGCGCCGCGAGGGGCTGGCGCCGTCCTCCATCTCGCGGCAGATCCAACTGATGGAGCAAGCCCTGGGCCAGCAACTGCTCTATCGCCACACCCGCGCCGTCAGCCCCACCGAAGCCGGACGCCTGCTGGGGCATCACGCCCGGCGGGTATTGGCGCAATGGGAAGAGGCGGAACAAGCCTTGCAGGAACAGCAGGACGAACCCGCCGGGTTGGTGCGGATCAATGCTCCGGTGGTGTTTGGCCAGCGGCACCTGTCGCCCTGGCTGGGGGAACTGCACGGGCGCTATCCGAAGCTGCAACTGGATATCCAGCAGACCGACAGCTACATCGACCCCTTGCAGGACGGCACCGACCTGCTGTTTCGCATCGGCGTTCTGGAGGACTCCTCGATGCAGGCACGCCTGCTCGCCCCCCAGCGCTATCGGGTGGCGGCCAGCCCCGCCTATCTGGAACGCCATGGCACACCGCGACACCCGCAGCAGTTGCAGCAGCACCAGTGCCTGGCCTACAAGGGCGAAACCGGCCAGCAGCGCTGGTTCTTCCGTCAGGGCCGGGGCGACTGGACGCCTTACAGCGTCAAGGGCCCCCTGACCGGCAACCACGCCGACACCCTGACCCAGGCCGCCGAACAGGGCCTGGGGCTGGTGATGTTTCCTTCATGGCTGATTGGCGAGGCCCTGCATCAAGGCCGCCTGGTGGCCTTGTTCGAAGACTTCGATGTGGCCACCAGTCTCGAGCCGCAGCAGATTGCCGCCCTCTGGCCCGGCAGCCGGCGCCTCTCGGTGAAGGTGCGCACGGTGATCGACTTCTTCGTCGACAAATTCGGCCCGGAGCCGTATTGGGACCGCCGCCCAACCCCCACACCCACCACCGCCCCGTAGGAGCTGGCTTGCCAGCGAAGGCGTCGGCAGGACCTGCTCAAGGCTCAACAACCCCTTCGCCGGCAAGCCGGCTGTTAGAGGAAGAGTTGGGCGATCAGCCAGGTGTTGGCTGCGCTGATGACGGCGAACAAGCTCCAGGCCAGCCATCGCGTCGGCCAGCGGTTGACGAATTCGCCCATCAGGCGCCGGTCGTTGGTCATGCGGATCAGCGGGTACAGGGCAAACGGCAGTTGCAGGCTCAGCACCACCTGGCTCAACACCAGCAGTTGGCCCACTGCGCCATCCCCCAGCAGCCAGACGCCGATAAACGCCGGAATCAGCGCCAGCCCCCGGGTGATCAGGCGCCGCTGCCAGCAGGGAATCCGCAGGTTCAGGTAACCCTCCATGATCACCTGCCCGGCAATGGTCCCGGTGAAGGTCGAGCTCTGTCCCGAGGCCAGCAGCGCCACGCCGAACAGCACGCTGGCCAGGGCTCCACCCACCAGCGGGTCCAGCAGGTGGTAGGCATCCTGGATTTCCACCACATCGCTGTGTCCGGTGTTGTGGAAGGCCGCGGCGGCAAGGATCAGGATCGCCGCGTTCACCAGCAGCGCCAGGGCCAGGGAGCCGATGGTGTCGATCCGCGCCAGCTTGATGGCATCGGCGCGGCTGGCCCGGTCCTGGCCGATCAAGCGGGTCTGCACCACCGAAGTGTGCAGGTAGAGGTTGTGGGGCATCACCGTAGCGCCAAGGATGCCGATGGCCAGGTACAGCGGCGCGGCGTCGCTGATGGCCGAAAGCGAGGGGGTGAAGCCCCGGGCCACGTCCGGCCAATAGGGTTTGATCAGCAGCAGTTCAATGAAGAAACACACGCCGATGGTCGCCACCAGCGCCAGCATGATCGCCTCCAGCCGGCGAAAGCCGCGATTCTGCAAAGCCAGGACCAACAGCGTGTCGAAGGCGGTGATGACAATCCCGGTGCTCAGGGACACCCCTAGCAACAGGTGGAACGCCAGGGCACATCCCAGCACTTCGGCAAGGTCGGTGGCGATGATCGACACCTCTGCCGCCAGCCACTGGGCCCGGGCCGAACGGGGGCTGTAGCGTTCCCGGCAGAGCTGCGCCAGATCGCGCCCGGTGGCGATACCCAGGCGTGAGCACAGGCATTGCACCGCCATGCCGGCCAGGCTCGCCAGCAACACCACGAACAGCAGGTTGTAGCCATAGCGCGACCCCGCCTCGATGGCCGTGGCCCAGTTGCCCGGGTCCATGTAACCGATGGAAATCAGCAACCCGGGACCGGCAAAACGCAACAAACGCTTGAACAGCGAGGCGCGGGGATCGACGGACACGGAGCCCGCCACTTCCGGCGGACAAAAGGGGGCGGTGGCTATGTTCGGTAGGCTGAATTTCACGGGGATTTCCACGACGAATTGACGCAAGGGCCCAGCTTAGAGGTTTCAGCGCAGGCACCCAAGCCTGAATTTTCACCCTGAAGGCGAGTATGCTGCAGCCATTCCAGACCCTTGCGACGCCTGCTGCAGGCATCGACTTCCTGCCCAAGGTGGCCCCGTGAACAGCAGTGCGCCAGTTCCAGAACCCGACACCCAGCCCCCCTTCCTGCATCCCGGCGACCGGGTGCTGCTGTTCGACGGTGTGTGCAAGCTGTGCAATGCCTCGGTGCGTTTCGTCATCCACCACGACAGCCAGCGGCGAATCAAACTGGCGTCGATGCAATCGCCCCAGGGCCAGGCGCTGCTGAAATGGTTCGGCCAGCCCACCGAGCAGTTCGACTCAGTGCTACTGATCGAGGACCAGGGTCTGTCCCAACGCTCCGAGGCCTTTATCCGCCTGATGGCGCAACTGCCCGCCCCCTGGCGCTGGCTGCGCCTGCTGCGCTGGATTCCCCGGCCACTGCGGGACTGGGGCTACGACCGTATCGCCGGCAACCGCTACCGCTGGTTCGGTCGGCACGACGTCTGCCTGCTGCCCAGCCCCGACCATCGCGGGCGCTTTCTCGACGACCCGTCCTGACACCCGGAGCGAGCCCCATCAGCCGGGCTGGCGCCGGAAGAACAGGGTCACCTGCCCCAGCTCGAAGCCGAACTTGGTCATGTAGGAACGATTGGCCAGGGTGTTTTCGTCCAACAGGTACATCCAGTCATCGAAGTGCACCTGATAGGTCTTGCCGTCCACCGGCAGGTTGAGCACATAACGCCAGCGCAGGGCATTGCCGGAGACTTCGCCCAGGGCCTCACCGACCACATCGTCGGCGGTCCCGCGCCACAGACCGGGGCCCGTCTGGACCAGGGTCCAGACCCGGGTCTGGCGGCTGCCGTCGCTGTAGGTAAAGTCCTCGTGCATGATGAACTTCTCGCCTTCGCTGCGGCTGTCGATCTGCACATGAAAGCGCTTGATCACCTCGCCGGAGCGCTTCTGGAACAGGCCCCAGGCCTCCACCCGGCCACTGAAGAACTGCCGCAGCTCCAGCTCGGGCTTCTGGTCACGGTATTGCTTGACGTCGGTGTCGCTGCAAGCGACCAGGCCGAGGCACAGCACCAGCAAGTATTTCTTGAGCATGGAACATCTCCTGTGCTGCGCCCGCTATCGGCCCAGCAGTTGTGCGCGCAACTGCGGATTGCGGGTGCGCGGGTCGAGCCAGATGGCGAAGAACGCTCGGGCGAAGGCTTCGTCGTCGACCGTGTACTGCAAGCGCTGGTCGACAAAAAACTGCACCCCGCGACCGGGCAGGAACACCCCGGTGATGCGCTGACCCGGTTCGACATCGACGAAGGCGCGCTGCATCTGCGCCTGCCAATCCTTGAGTTGCGCCGCACTGACCGCCGTGCCGGACAAGCGCTGGATCTCATCCAGACTGGTCTGCACCAGCTCGTCACGCCGGATCGTGCGCCGGTAGGTCAGCTCCAGGGCAAAGGGGCTGTCGTCCGCCAATGGCAACGCCGTGCCCCAGAGCCGCGCGCTGTAGACCTTGAAGCCGAACCAGCTGAACTCACCGCTGCCCAGCAGTCGGGCATTGGGCAACGACGCTTGCCAGCCGGCATTGGCCGTGGCGCAGAGCAGCATCAGCAGCCACAACCACCGGGCCGCGCCCACTCGCCGGATGCGCTTCATTCAGGGCTGCCTGCGCAACAGTTGGAGAAACTCCTGGCGGGTGCTGCTGGACTCGCGAAAGGCCCCCAGCATCACCGAGGTGTTCATCAGCGAATTCTGCTTCTCGACCCCGCGCATCATCATGCACATGTGCCGCGCTTCGATGACCACCGCCACCCCGGCAGCCCGGGTCACTTCCTGGATCGCCTCGGCAATCTGCCGGGTCAGGTTTTCCTGGATCTGCAGGCGTCGCGCATACATGTCGACGATCCGCGCCACCTTGGACAGGCCCAGTACCTGGCC
This sequence comes from Pseudomonas sp. 910_21, assembly GCF_052850735.1. NCBI lineage: Bacteria > Pseudomonadati > Pseudomonadota > Gammaproteobacteria > Pseudomonadales > Pseudomonadaceae > Pseudomonas > Pseudomonas sp. 910_21. The sequence continues at coordinate 58,094 of NZ_VXCY01000013.1, forward strand.
GGTGGGGATGTAAGCCACATGGGCCTGACCGATGAAGGGCAGCAAATGGTGCTCGCACAGGGAATACAACTCGATGTTCTGGACCATCACCATCTCGTCGCTGGTGGAGCTGAACAACGCACCGTTGACCAACGCTTCGAGGCTGGTTTCGTAACCATGGCACAGATAACGCAAGGCCTTTGACGCTCGCTGCGGGGTGTCCCGCAAGCCTTCGCGGTACGGGTCTTCACCCAGCCCCTGGAGAATGCCGTGAAAATGTTCGGAGAGTGGATCGTACATGGCGCACAGATTCCGCAAGGTTGATGAAGCGGGCATTTCCTTGCACGCACCAAGGAAAAAAAGGGTCCCGAGGTGGCCAACCACACAACTGACCCAGCCCCGATTCCACCAGGGCTTGACCTCGGGAACCCAAAAGCGCGGGGAGTGACAGCCTGAGCCGCAAAAACTGGCAGTTATCACCTCATCCCACACTGAAAAACCTATACGAGAATTTAATTTTTGTACAACTTTTATCGATAAAAACCCGATAAAACTCACTAATACTTGTACAAAAAGCTCAAAACCCGATTCATCCTCAATGTTTCGTACAAGAAAACCCAGCACTGTCCTACCCTCTCCGGCGCTTGGCTATTTGCCAGGTACAGGTATCAGATACGCACCAAATGCCGGGTTGGATGCTAGGGTGGCGCACCGTTCATCCACCGAGTCCTCCCATGCTGCTGTTGAAACTGCTGACAGTTCCCGGATTCCTGCTGTTGATTTCCCTGGCGAGCAAGCGCTGGGGGCCGAATGTTGCCGGCTGGCTCGCGGGTTTTCCGGTAGTGGTGGGGCCGATCCTGCTGTTTCTGGCCCTGGAGCAAGGCCCGGTGTTCGCCACCCACGCCGCAGTGGCGGCCCTCTCGGCATTGTTCGCCATGATCGCTTTCAGCGTTGCCTACACCCATGCCGCGCAGACCCTGGCCTGGCCCGGGGCCCTGAGCATCGCCACCCTGGTCTGGGTGCTGCTGGCCAGCGTGATCGCCCAGGTCCCGGCCTCCCTGGGGTTCTCGATTTTCTGTGCCGCCAGCGCCCTGTTACTGGCGCCCCGGGTGTTCCCCCGGGTCAGGACTGTGCCCGCCCTGCCCGGCACCCAGTCCGACAAACTGGTGTATCGCATGCTCGCCGGGGCCCTGTTGACCCTGGCCGTCACCTTACTGGCCAGCACCGTCGGCGAACGCTGGAGCGGCATGCTGGCGGTCTTCCCGGTGTTGGGCAGCGTATTGGCGGTGTTCTCCCATCAGAGCCATGGGGTGGCCTTCACCACCGTGCTGCTGCGTGCCTTGAGCACCGGCCTGTACTCCTTCGCCGCGTTCTGCCTGGTGCTGGCCACAGCCCTGCCCTCGCTGGGGCTGTGGGCCTTCGTGCTGGGGGTGGCGGTATCAATGCTGGTGCTGGCCCTGAGCAAACGATTGTTGAGCACACCTCGAACAACCACGTAGGAGCCGGCTTGCCGGCGAAAGCCGTCTCGCGGACTTGTGCACCGGCAAGCAGAACGCCGCCCACCGCTCCAGCACAAGCCGCGCCGGCACGCATTCCCGGCCATTGGTCCGTCGGGAAAAATCCCTCTGGAGCAGGCCGTGACGGCCGTGGGATGATGCGCGCCTTCGATCCAATGCCTGGAGATTGTGCATGTCATCCTTCGCTAGAAAAGCCCTGGTCCTGGTGTTCGCCGCAGTGGCGGGCCTCGGTGCGCTGAACGCGGTTGCCGCCGGCCAGTCCTCGGCCAAACCGGCGCCGGGGGAGAAGGTCTCGATGCTCGACGGCAAGCTGGCCTTTACCCTGCCCAAGGGCTTCAGCGCCTCGGCCCTGCCGGCCGGCAGCGAGGCCGACGGCACCGCGGGCGCCAGCGGCACCCTGTACTCCAACGCCACCACTCGCACCGTGGTGATCGCCGCCCAGAACACCATTCCCAACGGTGCTCGGGTCAAGGACAACGACGGCGCCTTTCTCGATGCCGCCGTCAGCGGATTCCTGTCGCAACAGGCCGCAGCGCTGCCGGACTTCAGCAAGCAAAGTGAAAAGAGCATGACCCTCAAGGGGCTCGGCGTGCGCCAGATCGACAGTACCGCCACCCAGGGCGGTGGCCTGACCCTGAACTCGACCCTGATCGCCGGCTCCGGCACCCGCATGGCGGTGATCCAGGTGATTTCCCGGGGGACGGACAAGGCCGGTCACGCAGCGTTGATGAAACAGATCCTGCCTCAGTAACCTGGCCCCCGGCTCAGGGGTTGAGCCCCTGCAGCCAGCGGTTGAGGTCTTCAATCTCCACTTCGCTGATGCTGTGGCCCATGCCCGGGTAGGCATGGAACTGCGGCGTCAGGGACTGCTCCTGCAGCAAGTCGTTGGCCTCGACCCCATCGCTGTAGGGCAGGCGCTGGTCAGCGGTGCCATGACCGATAAAGATTCCCAGGCGCTGCAAGGTCGGGTTGTTCTTCACCTGGGAGGCCAAAAGCGGCAGGATCTTCCCGCTCAAGGCGGCAATGCCCCGCACCGACTGCGGATGACGCAGGCCCACTTCATAGGCCATCACCGCACCCTGGCTGAACCCCACCAGCACCACCTTGTCCGGCTGGGTCTGGTACTTGGCCACCGCACCGCGGACAAACTGGCCGATCAGTTCGGCGCTGCTGGAAAGCTCCTCGGTGACGCCGTCATAGGCGCCCTGCCCCTTTCGGTTGAACCACTGGTAGCTGCCCTCTTCCAGGGTCTGTGGCGCCCGGGCCGACAGGTAGGTATAGCTGGCCGGCAAACGCTCGCGGATACCGAACAGGTCGGCTTCGTTGCTGCCGTAGCCATGCAGGAAGATCACCAGCGGCTGGTTGCGGGTGTCGCTGGGAGCCTGCTCCAGATAGCGCAGCGGCAAGTCGTCGTGCAGCGGGGTCTGGGCGTGAACCAAGGGCACGGCCAACAGCGCCAGAAGCGCCAGGTAGCGGATCATGTCCTGCTCCTTTTTTGCGAAGGGGTGACGAAAAATGCAGTGTCAGAGCCTAGCATCGCCGGGCCTGCAAGATCAGTTGCCGCGCGCTCCAGCGCCAGACCGCGCCAGGCCCAGGGCAACAGCACCACCACCGCCAGGCCAAAGCCCACCTGAGACAGGTAGAAGGTTTCCAGCCACTGGCTGTGGGCGGCCACATAGAAGCTGTTATGCAGGACATCCAGCAGGATGATGGCCAGGGTCAGGATCAGCCCCCAGCGCGCACGCACGAACAACAGCAGCGCCGCCAGAGGGTCGAACAGGGTCAGCGAGCCCCAGAAGGCGCGGCTGGCCAGGGGCGTTTCGGCGCCGTAGCCATAATCCCAGAGCAGGCCGTGATCCAGGGCCGCGCGCAGGTGATTGAAAGTCGCCGCCAGCAGGCAGAGGGCAAACAGCAGGCGGATGCACAGCGACACTCGGGACATGGACACCTCTGGCGCAGGAGCCGGCTTGCCGGCAAAGGGGGCAAAAGCAGATCGACGGCGGACGCGCCGGGGGTTTCGCTGGCAAGCCCGCTTCTTCCCCGGTCGACGTCACCTTGGCGGGTCAGTCGTTGATCAACTTGCCGCTGCGGATCGCTTCGCGTCCGGCCACCTTGGCCAGCCAGATTCCCGGCTGGGTATAGCGACCGCGATCCAGGGCAAAGAGCACGCCGCTGATGCCGGCACGCACGGTGCTGACGATGTCGTTCAAGGGGTCGACCACTTCGAACAGGGCGTCGCCGCGCTCCACCCACTCGCCGGCATCCCGCAGAAAACTGACCACGCCAGGGTGCGGGGCGAACAGGTATTGGGTGCCTTCGAAGGGCATGCCTTCACAGCACTCACCCGGCGCAGCGGGCCACTGGCCACTGATCAGGCCCTGCTCGGCCAGAAAGCCGAGGATGGCTTCACAATTGGCCCGGGCCTGCTCGACCCGGGTGTCACCCATGCTGCCCAGCTCCAGGGTGGCGGCCAGGTTGGCCGGGGGAATCGCCGCCCGGGGAAAGTCCCGGGCCAGGCGCAGCCAGGGCGAGGAGCAGGATTCGTCGAAGGAACTGCCGCCGGAATCCTCGCAGAGCAACGCCACCCCGGCCTTCAGACGTGCCGCCAGGGACTGCCACCGCGGCCAGTGCTGGGGCAAGGCATAGAGGTGGATCGCCGCCTCGAAATCGCAATGCAGGTCGAGGGTGATATCGGCGTCGCAGGCGTGGCGCAACAGCAGCCGGTGCAAGGCTTGCAGCTGCGAGTCCGGAGCCGGCAGCTGATCCAGCACCTGGAGCATGGTGTGGCGGATCAGGGCAACGTTGGCCGCTGCGTCATCCCCCAGCTGCTTGCCGATCAGGTCGCCCACCGGACCACTGAGTTCGACGAAGGCACGGTTGAAGTTCTTGCCACTGCCCAGTTCGAAACGCCCCAGGTGACTGCCCTGAACCTGCTGGTCCAGGCCGATGGGGTTGGCCACCGGCACCAGTTCGATCACGCCCTGCAAACGCCCCTGGCGCTCCAGTTCCGCCAGGCGTTGCTTCAGCTCCCAGGCCGTGCGCATGCCCGGCAGTTCATCGGCGTGCAGGCTGGCCTGGATATACACCTTGCGGCCAGCGCTGCCGAAGCGAAACACGCTGAGCTGGCGCGCCGTGCCCAGGTGGCCCCAGGGCAAGGAATGGTCGATGCGTTGCATAGTGGCTCCGGGGATCAAAAAAGGCGTGGCGCAGAATAAAACAGCGGCGCACAAAAAAGGTGGCGACCGGATCACGGGCGCCACCTTTTTTAGCCAAACTTTGCAGCCTGCGGCTTACTCGCCGTAGACATCAAAGTCGAAGTATTTGTCTTGCACTTGCTTGTACTTGCCGTTGGCGCGGATCTCGGTGATGGCGGTGTTGAATTTCTCTGCCAGCTCCTTGTCGCCCTTGCGTACGGCGATGCCGGCACCGCCACCGAAGTATTTCGGGTCGTTGTACTCGGGACCGACGAAGGCGAAGCCCTTGCCGGCGTCGGTTTTCAGGAAACCGTCGTCGAGGTTGACCGAGTCCGCCAGCAGCGCGTCGACGCGACCGGACACCATATCCAGGTTGGCTTCCTGCTGAGAGCCGTAGCGCACCAGGTCGATACCGGCCGGCACCAGCACTTCAGTGGCGAAGCGGTCGTGGGTACTGGCGCGCAGCACACCGACTTTCTTGCCCTTGAGCTCGGTCAGCGGGTCCTTGATGGCGGTGCCGGTCTTCATCACGAAGCGCGCCGGGGTGTGGTAGTACTTGATGGTGAAATCGACGTTCTTCTTGCGATCGTCGGTGATGGTCATGGACGACAGGATGGCGTCGATCTTTTTCACCTTCAGCGCTGGGATCAGGCCGTCGAATTCCTGCTCGACCCAGGTGCACTTGACCTTCATCTGCTCACACAGGGCATCGCCCAGGTCCACATCGAAACCGGTGAGCTTGCCGTCGGGAGTCTTCATCGAGAACGGTGGGTAGCCGGCTTCGATACCGATACGGATCGGCTTGGCCTCGTCGGCGGAGGCGGTGAAGGAAAACAGCGACAGTGCCAGGGCACCAAACAGCACAAACTTGTTCATTTATAACTCCAGGAGACGGAGACTTTTATTGGCTGGTTTCGATTATGGGCAAATCGAAGTGGCCAGCAGTCTAGAGCGGCTCCCGGGAAGCAAATTGTGTTTATGCGACAAATACTTATAAAAAATATGCAACCGCGACCCTCTACCTCCTGCCGCGCCCCGACGTGGTGCGTTTGTCCCTGAAAAACCCGACGTTCGCCTCAGAACGCGCCATGTTTACCGACACATCACCCGCTGGCCCCAGCCTGAGGCCGCTGCCAGCGCAGTGAGCCCTTCAGCAGGCGCAGGACAGATCCGCTCCCTCGCGGCGCGCTTGCCCGGTGCTGAGCTGGAAGCCTTCATCGAGCCAGCCGGTGACACCGCCGATCATCTCCTTGACCGGGTATTCCAGGGCCGCCAGCTTGACCGCCGCCTTGTTCGCGCCATTGCAGTGAGGGCCGGCGCAATACACCACGAACAGAGTGTCACGAGGATAACCGGCCAGGTGTTCTGCAGTGAGCAAGCGCCCGGGCAGATTGATCGCCCCGGGGACATGGCCACGGGCAAAGGCTTCGGGGCCACGCACATCCACCAGGACAAAATCCACTTCCCCGGCCTCCTGGCTGCTGTAGACGTCGGAACAGTCGGTTTCGAAGGTCAGGCGGTTGCAAAAATGCATCAGGGCAATGGCCGAAGGGGCGGCGGCAGTGCTGCGGACCAGGCTGGTCATGGGCGTCTCCAGAAACTCGCGATTAAGGTGAGAAGGACTTTATAGGCCCTGCCCTACCGCGCTAAAGTGGCGCTCCGGACACCGACTGGTAACTTTCCGCCAAATGCACAATCCCCCCGGTTTGGTCGCGATCCTGGCCTACGACGGCCTTTGCACCTTCGAATTCGGCATTGCCGTGGAAATCTTCGGCCTGGCCCGGCCGGAGTTCGATTTTCCCTGGTATGAGCACTGCATCGTCGCCGTAGACCCGGGGCCGATGCGCGCAGCGGGCGGTATCCGGATACTGGCCGATGGCGGCCTGGAACGGCTGGAACAGGCCCGGACCATCATCATTCCCGGCTGGCGCAACCGCGACGAGGCGCCGCCGCCCGAGCTGCTGCAAGCCCTGCGCCGGGCCTACCATCGCGGCGCGCGGCTGCTGTCGATCTGCTCGGGGGTGTTCGCTCTGGCGGCCAGCGGCCTGCTCAACGGCCTGGGCGCCACCACTCACTGGCGCTACACCCAAGAGCTGGCCGAGCGCTTCCCGGACATCTCGGTGGACCCGGACGTGCTCTATGTGGACGCCGGCCAACTGATCACCTCTGCCGGCAGCGCCGCCGGCATCGATGCCTGCCTGCACCTGGTGGCCCGGGACTTCGGCACCCAGGTGGCCAACAGCGTGGCCCGGCGCCTGGTGATGTCGCCCCAACGTACCGGCGGCCAGGCCCAGTTCATTCCAGCCCCGGTCAGCCGCACCCCGCGCAGCGACCTGTCACGGGTCATGCAATGGGCTCGGCAACGCCTGCATGAACCGCTGGCGGTGAGCGACCTGGCGGCCCGGGCGCTGATGAGCGAACGCACCTTCTTGCGACGTTTCAACGACGCCACCGGCGCCTCGCCCAAGGCCTGGCTGCAGCATGAGCGAATGGCCCGGGCCCGGGAGCTGCTGGAAAGCGGCAGCGAAACCACGGAAAGCATCGCCCTGCGTTGCGGTTATCGCTCGGTGGAAAGTTTTCGCGTGGCCTTTCGCAGCCTGGTGGGCCTGCCGCCCTCGGCCTACCGCGAACGCTTCGGCGAAAAATCCCCCCCGTAGGAGCCGGCTTGCCGGCGAAGAACACGACGTTCATACGGTGGTGTCCATCCCGGCCTCTTCGCGGGCAAGCCCGCTCCTACGGGAAAAGAGGGAGACCCCGCTGCCGGCGAAGAACACCACGCTTATCCGCCGGCGTCCAACCCGGCCGGCGCCTAAGGCTCCGGTTTGCGCAGAAGGTAGGTGTCCATGATCCAGCCATGTGCCTCGCGCGCTTGGCGACGAACCCGCTGGATGTCGTCGGCAACCTCGTCGAGGCGTCCGGAAATGAGGATCTCGTCCGCCGTGCCCAGGTAGGCGCCCCAGTAGATGTCCAGGTCCTGATGGCGCAGCTGGCGGTAGGAATCCTCGGCGTCGAGCATCACCACCCGGCTGTCGGCATCACCGGACTGCCCCGCCGCCAGGCGCCGCCCGGTGGTGATTTCCACTGAGCGGCCAATACGGTTCAACGCCACCTTGTGCTGCGCCGCCAAGGCCTGGACGCTGGTGATGCCGGGGATCACCTGATACTCGAACTGCGCCGCACCACTGGCCAGGATCTGCTGCAGGATGCGCAGGGTACTGTCGTACAGCGCCGGGTCGCCCCAGACCAGGAAGGCGCCGGTCTCGTCCTGCGCCAGTTCCTCATTGATCAGGCGCTCGAAGATCTGCTGCTTGTCCTGGTTCAAGGCCTGGACGCTGGCCTGGTAGTCCACTTCGCCGCGCTGACGTTCCGGGGTCTGGGCTTCGACGAAGCGATAAGGACGCTCGGTGAGGTAGCGCTGGCACAGCTCGCGCCGCAGATCGATCAGCGAATCCTTGCTTGGCCCCTTGTCCATCAGGAACACCACGTCACTGCGGTTCAGCGCCTTGATCGCCTGGATGGTGATGAAGTCGGGGTTGCCGGCACCGATGCCGATGACCAGGAGGGTTTTCATGGGGTTCAGGTTCTCGCTGCTGGGCCAAGGGGCAAGTATGGGCGGCTTTGGCGCCCGGAGAAATGCCCCAACACCCGACACTGCTCCTCAGTCGCGGCCATCCAGGCGCAGGCGCCAACGATCGGCATGGCTGAGGTCGATCCGTGACAGGGGCTCGATATCCATCAGATTGAAACTGGCCAGGGGCGCCTGCAGCAATTGCAGCAGCACGGCACGCATGACAAAGGGATGGGTCACCGCCAACCAGTGCCCGGGACGCTGGGCCATCAGCTCCAGCCACTGCGCCACCCGCTGGCACAACTCGGCGACCGACTCGCCTCCCGGCGGGGCGCTGTGGGGGTCCTCCAGCCAGGCCTGCAAGGCTTGCGGCTGCTGCCGTTGCAGATCGCCGATAGCCATCCCCTGCCAGGCACCGAAGCCACAGTCGCGCAAGGCTTCCTGCACTTGCGGCGCCGCGCTGAACAGCGCCGCCGTCTGACAGGTTCGCCGCTCCGGCCCGCAGAGCACCTGCAGCTTGTGCCTGAACGGCTGCGCCCGGCTCAGGGCCTGGGCCTGCCAATCCATCTCCACGGCTTCGTCCAGGGGAAAACGCCCGAGCTTCTGGGCGGCGGTACGGGCGTGGCAGATCAGGGTCAAACGGGTGGCCGGCAAGGGGCTATCTCGACAAAGGACAATCAGGGCTGAGGCAGGGTTTTTAGCACGGCGACCGGGCAGATTCCCAGCAGAAAGCTGGTGGAAAATTCTTCATAAACTCAAGAAAAGCCTGACCACCAAACAGGAAACAGCCTATAGGCAGCCCAAGCAGGACGCCTTTATCCTCCGCGACCTTCCCACGCTTCGACTCGAATTCAGGTACCTCGACACCATGCACAGCGGTATTTGGGAGCTCTTGTCTCTCGACCTTGCTCTCAACGCCTCGCTCCTGCCCATCATCCTGCTGCAATACGTTGCCCTGGTGGGGATCTTCAGCATCCTGCTGATGCTGCGTCAGGACGCCCAGCGCCTGATCAAGTCGAAAAAGATCCTGCTGGGTTTGATTCTGGGCACCAGCAACGCCGCTTTGATCGCCCTCGCCTCCGGGTTCATGCAGGCCCCGGTGAAGATTTTCCTGAGCAACGACATGCTGTTTCTCGCCGGATTGCTGGGGGGCTGGTGGGGCGGTATGACCTGCCTGACCCTGGTGGCGCTGGCTCGCTACTGCATTGCCGGCGCCGAGCAGTTCGAAGAGGCGCTGTTCAGTTTTGGCCTGGTGACCCTGGGGGGCATGCTGCTCCATCGCTGGTTCGAGACCCGCGACCTGTGCGCCCTGAGCCTGAAGGAAGTGCTACTGGTGATTCTGGTACGAGTCGGCGCCGCCATCGTCCCGATGCAGATCATCGACTGGATGGGCACAATCAGCTCCAGCATCACCGCGCAACTGCTGTCCTTGCGACTGAGCTCGACCCTGCTCTCCCTGCCCATGATCATCCTGATACTCGCCATGCTGCGCCGCGAAGCACGCTACCAGCAGGCCCAGCACAGCCTGCTGCAACAGGCCCTGACCGATCCGACCACCCAACTGCCCAATCGACGCGCCCTGCGCAACCACCTCGACCAACTGCTGGAACAAAGCGAAGAGCAGCGCGCGCCCCACACCCTGATCGTGATCAACATCAGCAACCTCAAGGACCTGGTCGCCATCCACGGCCATGACTGGACCGACCAGTTGCTGATCTCCCTGGCGCAAGAGTTCAGCAGCGGGGCGTCCAGCCATGCCCTGCAAGCCAGTGCCGCCCCCCGCACCTTCATGTTCTCGGACCTGAACCTGGCACTGATCGTGCCGCACCGTTCCATCCAGCAGGTCGAAGAGTCGGCGCTGCTCGCTACCCTGCAGATGACCTTGCAGGCCGGCTTGCCCAGTGACGGCAGCCTGGCGCCCAAGCTGCAGTTCTGCGTGATCGATGCGTGCGCCGGAGACAGCGCCAACGTCACCTTGCGCAACATCAGCCTGGCCCTGCAGGACTGCAGCCAGCCGGTGCGTTACCTGCACCAGTCGCTGATCGAACAGGCCCAGAGCAACGAACGCATCCGCCAGCAACTGCTGGAGTGGGTGCGATCGAACACCCCGCCGCTGTATTACCAGCCGAAGTTCTGCCTGAGCCAGCGCACGATCATCGGCGCCGAAGCCCTGCTGCGGGCCCAGGACGACCAGGGCGCAACGATTTCACCCCTGCTGATACTGGAAGTGATCCGCCACCACGACCTGCAGCAAGCCTTCGAATGGGCGACCATCGAAGCGGTGATCCGCGACGCCCGGCACTACATCGATGCCGGCCTCAAAGGGCCGCTGGCGGTGAACGTCTCCTCCTCGACCCTGAGCGATGCCAACTTTGCCGTCCTGCTGATCCAGCGCCTCAAGGAAGCCGGTCTTCCCGGTGCACGCCTGACCCTGGAACTGACCGAGAACACCCTGTTGCAAGACACTCGGCAAGTGGCGCACAACATGCTCCTGCTCAAGGATCACGGCGTGGGACTGTCCCTTGACGACTTCGGCACCGGCTACTCGGCCCTGAGCATCCTGGCCAAGTATCCCTTCAGCGAAGTGAAGATCGACCACTCGATGATTTCCCTGCTGCACTATGAGCGGATGCGCACCGCGGTCTCCATCGCCCAGGAAAGCGCCCGCCTGTACCAGGCGATACTGACGGCCGAAGGGGTCGAAACCCAGGAGCAGATCGACATTCTCCAGAAGATTGGCATCCGCTGCGCCCAGGGCTACTTCTTCTCCCCGGCGGTGCCCCTGGCCGAACTGATCGCACTGGGGAGCGTTGGGACAAAGGGAACCGCCCGGGCTCGACCGCTCGACGGCCCGGATCAAGCCTGAGCGCCTTGATCGGAGTTTTTCGCCCCCCGCCTGGGCGGACGCCTTCGCTGGCAAGCCAGCTCCTACAGCAGACAGATACATCGTGCAGTTCCCCGTAGGAGCCGGCTTGCCGGCGAAGAGGCCCGTGAGACATGTAGCGCCTGGGCGGGCGCCTTCGCTGGCAAGCCAGCTCCTACAGCAGACAGATACACCGTGCAGTTCCCCGGAGGAGCCGGCTTGCCGGCGAAGAGGCCCGTGAGACATGTAGCGCCTGGGCGGGCGCCTTCGCTGGCAAGCCAGCTCCTACAGAAACGCACCCACCCTTAGCTTCAGGCCGGCCGCAAGGCCGCCGTCGCGCTTTTGATTTTGATTTTGATCTGAGCGCCCCGTTAACCACGATGGCCGAACGCAGGCATTGAGCCGTGGGTAACCCGGCAGGACGCCGGGTTAGCCGCCACCCGGCCAGGGATGGCCGGTGGCGGCGGCCCACGGATCAATGCCGGAGTGAGGGCATGCCGAGCCTAGGCGAGGCACCGAGTGGAGGGGCAAGAGCCTTTGGTTACTTTGGGCTCTTTCCAAAGTGACTCGCCGTAAGGGCGAAACCATAAGCCGCCACACCCGCAGGAATGGATATGCCCCCTCCCCCCCCTACAACCACAACCCAACGCCCCAGTCCAAAGCATTTCGCCACCAAAGCAAATTTCACTAGACATGTAACGTCCATTACATAAATATCATTTAGCCATTTTATGAAACAAAAACGACATTCAGCTTCCAAGGCACCCCGATGCCCTCTCTCAGAGACCTGATCACCGACCCCGCCCTCGACCTGACGCCTTCAGAGCGCAAAGTCGTGCGCGCCCTGCTCGACCACTACCCGCGCAACGGACTGGGGCCGATGTCACGCCTGGCGGAACACGCCGGGGTCAGCGACCCGACCATCGTGCGGCTGGTGAAGAAACTCGGCTTCAGCGGCTACGGCAAATTCCAGGAAGCCCTGCTCAGCGACATGGACGACCGCCTGCGCTCGCCCAGCACCCTGCTGCGCCCACGGGCGCAAGTGGCACAGGGCGATACCTGGGGCCGCTACCTGGCGGACAGCCAGCGCGCCCTGCAAGACACCCAGGCCCTGACCCAGCCCGAAGACATCCGCGTACTCATGGACTGGCTGCTGGACAGCCGCCACCAGCTGTACTGCTTCGGCGGACGCTTCAGCAGCTTCCTGGCCCACTACCTGCTCAACCATCTGCGGTTGATGCGCCCAGGCTGTTTCTTTCTTGAAGACAACGCGCAACTGCCGGACCGCCTGTTCGATGTGCAGCGCCAGGATCTGGTGCTGCTGTTCGACTACCGCCGCTATCAGTCCCAGGCCCTGCGGGTCGCCAGCGCGGCCAAGGCGCGCAACGCCCGGGTGGTGCTGTTCACCGACATCTATGCCTCGCCGTTGCGGGAGTTGGCGGACCTGATCATCAGTGCCCCGGTGGAGTCCCTGTCGCCATTCGACACCCTGGTGCCGGCGCTGGCCCAGGTCGAGGCGCTGATCGCCTGCCTGACCCCGCGCAGCGCCCATCTTGATCAGCGCCTGGAGGGCATCGACGCCCTGCGGGCGCAATTCGATACCCATGTGCTGGAGGAAAAATAAGGATGTTCAGCCTGCCCCACCGTTCGCCCCGGGACTTGCCCTTCGTCGTCGATCACACCGCCCTGCTGCTGGTGGACATGCAGCGCGCCTGGCTCGAACCGCAGTTCGACCCGCACCTGCAAGGCCCCGAGGGCGAGGCCTTTCTCAAGCGAGCCCGGGAACAGGTGATCCCCAACCAGCAACGCCTCCTGGCAGCGGTGCGCGAAGCACGCCAGAACGTGCTGCACACCATTATCGAAAGCCTGACCGCCGACGGCCGTGACCGCTCCCTGGACCACAAGCTGTCGGACATGCACTTGCCCAAGGGCAGCCCCCAGGCAGCGATCATCGACGAGCTGACGCCGGTAGAAAACGAGATCGTCCTGCCCAAAACCTCTTCCGGGGTGTTCAACTCCACCAACATCGACTACGTGCTGCGCAACCTGGAAACCCGCCACCTGATCATCGCCGGGATCGTCACCGACCAGTGCGTGGACATGGCGGTGCGCGACGCCGCCGACCGCGGTTATCTGGTGACCCTGGTCGAGGACGCCTGCGCCACCTATGGCGATACCCGGCACCAGGCCTGCCTCAACGCGATCAAGGGCTACTGCTGGATCACCGACACCAACACCGTGCTCGGCCGCCTGCGGGAGATCCGCGGATGAGTCGCGGCCAGGGCATCGAGGCCCTGACGCCATTGGCCATGACCAGCATCGTCACCACCGACCTGATCGGCGTCACTCGGGGCCGTTCCTTTCCCAGCGACGAGCTGGAGCGCTACCGGATCGGCGGCTGTGGCTGGGTGCCGGCCAACAGCGCCCTGACGCCCCAGGACCTGATCGCCGAGGACAACCCCTGGGGCGCCCATGGCGACCTGCGGCTGATTCCCGACCTGGACAGCCGGGTCACTGTCGGTGCCGGGCCGGATGCCACGTCGGCGCCCCTGGACTTCATTCACGCCGACATCTGCGAGACCGATGGCCGACCCTGGGCCGCCTGCCCGCGGACCCTGCTGCGCAACGAGGTGCAGCGCTACCGTGAACTGGGCATCCAGATCACCGCCGCCTTCGAACACGAGTTCAACCTCGACAGCGGCGCCGCTCAGCGCGAGCACCTGGCCTTCTCCCTGGAGGCCCAGCGCCAGGGCGCGGCCTTCGGTGGCTGGCTGCTCTCGGCATTGCGGGCGGCCGGTGTCGAACCGGAAATGTTCCTCCCCGAATACGGCAAGCAGCAATACGAGATCACCTGTCGCCCGACCCAGGGCCTGGCCGCCGCCGACCGCGCAGTGAACGTACGCGAGATCACCCGGGAGATTGCCCGGCAACTGGGGCAACGGGTCAGCTTCGCCCCCAAGACCGCGGCGGATGCCGTGTGCAACGGGGTGCACCTGCACCTGAGCCTGCAGGACCTGGACGGCACGCCACTGCTCTACGATCCCCAGGCGGTCAGCGGCGACGACCTGTCGCGGCTGGGCCAGCACTGGGCCGCCGGGGTGCTCAAGCACCTGCCGGCACTGTGCGCCTTCACTGCGCCGACGCCGCTGTCCTATGAGCGCCTGCTGCCCCATCACTGGAGCGCCTCCTACGCTTGCCTGGGCCTGCGCAACCGCGAAGCCTCGCTGCGCATCTGCCCCACCGTGGACATCGGCGGCAAGCCCGTGGCGCCGCAGTACAACCTGGAATTCCGTGCCCTGGACGCCACCGCCTCGCCACACCTGGCCATGGCCGTGATCCTGATCGCCGGACGCCTGGGCATTGAACAGAAGCTGCCCCTCAACGCGGTGACCGACAAGGTCCCCGACGAGCTGAGCACCGAACAGCGCCTGGCCAGCGGCATCGTGCCCCTGCCCGGCACCCTGACCCAGGCCCTGGAATGCCTGCGCAGCAACACGGAGTTGCTGCAGACCCTGCCGCCGGAGCTGCTGAGCACCTATTTCGCCGTCAAACAAAAGGAAGTGTCCCTGACCGAGCACCTGACCGCTGCCGATCTCTGTGAGCACTATGGACACCTGTACTAAACCCGCCGAGCTGGGGTTCTACACCGAGCCGGCCTATCGCCTGTTCCGCGAAGACTCCACGCATCCGCTGATCCTGGTGTGCGAACACGCCAGCCACTACATTCCACCGGCCCTGCACGACCTGGGCCTGGACCCGGTGGCGGCCCGGGAGCATATCGCCTGGGACCCGGGCGCCCTGGAACTGGCCCAAAGCCTTTCCCAGGCCCTGGGCGCAACCCTGATCGCGGCCAATTATTCGCGCCTGCTGATCGACCTGAACCGGCCGCGACATGCCCCCGACAGCATCCCGCTGCAAAGCGAGATCTATCAGGTGCCGGGCAATCAGCACCTGGACGAGGCCACCCGCGAGTACCGCCGCCAGCAACTGTTCACGCCGTTCCACCAGCGTCTGCAGCGGCTCATCGACCGGCGCCTGGCCGAAGGCCGCGAGGTGCGCGTGGTGGGGATTCACAGCTTCACCCCGATCTACTACAGCCAGCCACGTGCGCTGGAAGTCGGCGTGTTGTATGGCAGTGCCACGGCCTACGCGGCGCGAATACTGGAAGGTTTGTGGACCCTGCCGATAAAGGTGGCGGGCAACCAGCCTTACGAGATCAACCCCTTGAGCGACATGACCGTGCCGGTGCACGGTGATGCCCGGGGCCTGGAATCGGTACTGATCGAGGTGCGCAACGACTTGTTGCGCAGCCCTGAAGCGGTGCAGCACTGGAGCGACTGTCTGGCGCCGCTGCTGTAACGGATATTGAAAGACGCTTGAACGCAACAAAGGCTGTTTGCAGGACAGGTACAACAACAAGAAAAACCGCTGTGGTGTGTCTTTAACCCTGCCAGGTTCAAACACAGACCGGCGCACGAGGCGTCAATGACGACCCTCGCCGCCGGATGCGCCCACTTACATTGGCTACAAGGAGAACTGCTTCATGGAGATTGAAGAATTCGGCTACAAACAGGAACTCAAGCGTGGCCTGAGCCTGCGCGACCTGGTGGTCTACGGGATGATTTTCATGATCCCCATCGCCCCGTTCGGGGTCTATGGCTACGTCAACCAGGAAGCCCCGGGCATGGTGCCCCTGGCCTACATCATCGGCATGGTGGCGATGGTCTTCACCGCCCTGAGCTACGGCGCCATGGCCCGCGCCTTCCCCATCGCCGGCTCGGTCTACTCCTACGCCCAGCGCGGCCTCAACCCCCACGTGGGCTTTCTCGCCGGCTGGCTGATGCTCCTGGACTACCTGCTGATCCCGCCGCTGCTCTACGTCTACGCGGCCATGGCCCTCAACCACCTGTACCCGGAAGTGCCCAAGGTCGGCTTTATCCTGGCGTTCCTGGTCAGCGCTACCTTCGTCAACCTGCGGGGTATCACCTTCACCGCGCGGATGAACATCCTGTTCCTGCTGGCACAACTGGTGGTCCTGGGGATCTTCCTGTTCTACGCCTGGAACGCTCTGCACGGTGGCACCGGCAACGGCCAATTGACCCTGGCGCCGCTGTACAGCCCGGAAAACTTCCACTTCGGCATGCTGATGCAGGGCGTATCGATTGCGGTGCTGTCGTTCCTGGGCTTTGACGCCATCTCGACCCTGGCCGAAGAGGTCAAGGGCGACCCGGGCCGCAGCGTCGGCCGCGCCGCCCTGATCACCCTGGTGGTGATGGGGGCGATCTTCGTGGTGCAGACCTGGATCGCCACCGACCTGGCCGCCGGCATGGGCTTCAAGTCCGCCGACACCGCCTTCTATGAAATCGCCGAACTGGCCGCCGGCAGCTGGCTGGCGACCCTCACCGGGGTGGCCACGGCGCTGGCCTGGGGCGTGGCGGTGGCCATCACCTCGCAAGCCGCGGTATCGCGCCTGCTGTTCGGCATGGCCCGGGACGGCAAGCTGCCCAAGGTGCTGGCCAAGGTCCACCCGAAACACAACACCCCGCACATCAGCATCTACCTGGTGGCGGTGCTGTCGCTGCTGATCTGCTACCTGTTCATCAACTCGGTGGACACCCTGACCTCACTGGTCAACTTCGGCGCCCTGAGCGGCTTCATGCTGCTGCACATCACGGTGATCAATTTCTACTGGCGCCGGCAGAAATCCGGCCAGGTGGTGCGTCACCTGATCTGCCCGGTGATCGGCTTCGTGATCGTCAGCGCCATCATGTACAACATGGGCGTGGATGCGCAGAAACTCGGCGCCATCTGGATAGTCGCCGGGCTGGTCTACCTGTTCCTGCTGAACAAGCTGGGCAGCGGTGCCGCCCTGCCCGATCCGCTCAAACCCTAAGTGACTTCCCTGCGGCGCCGGATGGCGTCGCGCTTCCCCCCGAGGCAGCCGCCAAGAGCCGCCCGGGGACAGGCCGCCGGATGCCGTGGCCGTGGAACTGCGTGGTAACCGACAGTGATGTCTGGCCAATGTTCGCCCCCGGGGCGAGCGGCCCTTGATACAGGAGTGCACCCATGCTGGCCTTGCGTCCCGTGGCGTTATTCGATCTGCCCCAACTGCGGCGCCTGGCCCGCGAACGCCTGCTGGGCGTAACGTCCCTGGTGGATGACGAAACCTGCCTGCGGGAAAAGATCCTCGACTCCTTGGCGTCCTTCGCCAAGGCCGAGGCCAGCCAGGGCCCGGAGAACTACTTTCTGGTGCTTGAGGACCCTGCCAGCGGCCTGCTCCACGGCTGCTCCGACATTCTCGCCACGGCGGGCTTTGCCGCGCCGTTCTACAGCCTGCGCAACCGGCCCTTCATCAGCAGCTCCAGGGAGCTGAACATCGAGCACGGGGTGCCGACCCTGTCCCTGTGCCAGGACCTCAGCGAACAGACCCTGCTGCGCAGCTTCCATGTGGACCCGGCGTTGTCGGGCACGCCCCTGGCGCAGCTGACGTCACGGGCCCGTCTGCTGTTCATGGCCGCCCACCCCCAGCGTTTTGCCGAGAGCACCATCAGCGAGATCGTCGGCTACAGCAACGCTGCCGGCGAATCGCCGTTCTGGGAGGCGGTGGGCCAGCACTTCTTCGACCTGCCCTACATCGAGGCCGAACGCCTGTGCGCCCTGCAGGGCCGGGGCTTTCTGGCCGAACTCATGCCCCAGTACCCGCTGTACATCCCGATGCTGCCGCAGTCGGCCCAGGACTGCATCGGACAGATTCACCCCGATGCGCGAGAAGCCTGCGACATCCTGCTCGACGAGGGGTTTGCGCCTACCCAGTATGTGGACCTGTTTGATGCCGGACCGACCCTGCAAGCCCGCAACAACCAGCTACGCTCGATCGTTCAGAGCCGGGTCGCGATCAGCTACCTCAGCCCCCAGAGCGGCCGCGGTCGCCACTGGTTGCTGAGCAATGACCGACTGCAAGGATTTCGCGCCATTGTCGCGCCCCTGGATGAAGCCCCGGGCGATGTGGTCGGGCTCGACCTGTCGATGCTCCAGGCCCTGCAACTGACACCGGGCGAACCGGTACGGGGAATCGCGTTATGAGTTGCCCGCTGTTGCTGCGCTGCCCGGGACCGCTGCAAGGAGTCCACCGATGATCGTCCGTCCGATCCGCGTTACCGATCTGCCGGGGGTGCTGGCCTTGCTGGAAGGCAGCTGTCGCGAGTTGAACAACCTCTCCACCGACCCCGAGCGCCTGGCCCATCGCTTGCGCTGGGCTCAGCGCACCTTCGCCAGCCAGGTGGAACGGGCCGATGCCGACTACCTGTTCGTGCTGGAGGACGACGACCAGCAAGTCATCGGCATTTGTGGCCTGAGCGGCGCCATCGGCCTGCGCG
This sequence comes from Pseudomonas sp. 910_21, assembly GCF_052850735.1. Classification (NCBI taxonomy): domain Bacteria; kingdom Pseudomonadati; phylum Pseudomonadota; class Gammaproteobacteria; order Pseudomonadales; family Pseudomonadaceae; genus Pseudomonas; species Pseudomonas sp. 910_21. Next base: position 76,591 of record NZ_VXCY01000013.1, read on the forward strand.
AGCCTTGCTACAACTACCGGGTCGGCATCACCCGTGGCAGAGCCCCGGGGCTGGGTATCGACAAGCAGGTTCCGACCCTGTTCCTGTGCAACGAGATGACCGGGCAATCCCAGCTGTGCTCGCTGTTTCTGCGGCGCGACCAGCGCCAGGGCTACACCGGCCGCCTGCTGTCCACTGCACGCTTGCTGTTCGTCGCCGAGCACCCGGCGCTGTTCGGCGACAAGCTGGTGGCCGAATTGCGTGGCCAGCTCGACAGCCAGGGCTGCTCACCGTTCTGGGACAGCCTGGGGCGACACTTCTTCAAGATGGACTTCCAGCAGGCCAATCGCCTGTCCAGCCATGGCAGCAAATCCTTCATCGCCGAACTGATGCCGCGCCAGCCGCTGTACACCTGCCTGCTCAGCCCACAGGCCCAGGCGGCCATCGGCCAGGCCCACCAGAGCACCGAGCAGGCGGTGAACATCCTGCGCGACGAAGGCTTCAGCCATCAGGGCTGCATCGATATCTTCGACGGCGGGCCGCTGATCGAGGCCGAAGTGGCGAAGATCCGCAGCGTGCGTGAAAGCCAGACCCTGCCCTTGCTGGTGGGCAGCCCGGACGAACAGGCGCCGGTGTGGCTGATTCACAACCGCCGCCTGGAAAGCTGCCGCATCACCGCCGCCCCCGGGCGCCTGGTAGCCGGCTGCCTGCTGGTGGACCGCCTGACCGCCAAACGCCTGCAACTGCAGCCAGGGGACTCGGTACGCGCCGTGCCACTGTTGGCCTGCCCGGCGCGGCCTCTGGGCCCGTCCGGCATCGCCCTCGCGCCTGGCGCCGCCCTGCCCCTGTAGCCACGAGATTGACGAACGCCGGGGCGAATGTTCATATGCCGCCCAGTTTCAGGTGCCTCATGCCGCCGTGCACGAGGTGAAACGGGAAACCGGTGCGCCCCTTCAGGGCCAGTCCGGTGCTGCCCCCGCAACGGTAAGCGAGTGCTGCATTCAACACGCCACTGTACCCAAGGTATGGGAAGGCGAATGCCGCCAGACTCGCAAGCCCGGAGACCGGCCTGGAACTTCTGTTTGGCAATCCTGCGGTGGGCGGGCATGGGCCGGTATGGTCGCGTGCCTGTGGCCGATACCTTCTCCTGCGTGCTTCCCGAAGACACTTTCGAGAAGACCAAGAATGACAACAACCTTCGACACTTCCCCTGCCTGCGACTGGCGTGCACCGCGCTGCTCCCTGGGGGGCGCCCTGCTGGGCTGCCTGTTCAGCCCCCTGCTGCTGGCCGAGGACAGCGGCTTGCAACTGGAGCAGCAGTTCGTTTCCGCGCCTTCGGTGGAATCCACCACCGTGGCCGAGATGGCCAGGTACGGCAGCAAGGTGGAGATCATCGATCGCCAGCAGATCGAACGCGCCGGCCCCAGCAGCGACATCACCCGGGTCCTGCAGATGTACGTGCCCGGCCTCTACGTCGCGCCGAAAAACGGCCCCTTCGACTACGGCACCTATTCCCTGCTGGGGGGCCGCAACGACGACACCCTGATCCTGCTGGACGGCGTACGCCTGAACAACCGCCTGTACGGCGGCCTGTACCTGGACACCTTGCCGGCCAATGCCATCGAGCGCATCGAGGTGCTCAAGGGCGGCCAGAGCCTGCTGTTCGGTACCCAGGCGGTGTCCGGGGTGATCAACATCGTCACCCGCAGCCCCCAGACCCGCGACACCTCCGGCGAGGTCAACCTGGGCCTGGACAGCTTCATGGGCCAAAGCGGCGATGCCCGGGTGGAGCGCATCCTCAGCAACGGCTTGGGCGACCTGGGCCTGCTGGCCTATGTCAGCCACAACGTCTCCGATGGCTACCAGCCCTATCGCAACAGCGCCTACAGCGCCAGCACCCGGGACAAGAAACGCGCCTATGAAGTGACCACCTTCGGCGCCAAGGCGATCCAGGGCTTCGCCGACGATTCGCGCCTGGAACTGTTCTACCAGTACAGCGATGCCAACCTGGATTTCGCCCGCCCGGTGAACAACAAGAAAACCACCAACGACCGCATCCAGCAGATCGCCACCGCGACCTTCGAGCAGCGCCTGAGCGAGCGCTTCAGCTACTTCATCAAGGGCCATGTCAACGACTGGGACACGCGCTACACCAAGATCGACAGCCTCAAAGACGGCAGCCTGGTGACCAGGAACCGTAACGACTACTGGGGCTTCACCGACTGGGGCGTTCAGGCCGAAGGCAAGGCCGAGCTGGACGGCGGCCATGTGCTGGTGTTCGGCACCGACAACCAGTGGTTCAAGGGCCAGGACGATGTGCTCAAGATCGACAATAACCAGGCCCAGGCCAATGCCCTGTACACCCAGTTGCGGCCGGTGTTCGCGGCGCTGCCCGACTGGCATCCGAGCCTGGGCATCCGCCACGAGAAGATGAGCGGCGGCGAGAGCGCCACCGTGGGCATGCTCACCTCCCTGTACGACCTCAATGCCCATTGGCAACTGCGCGGCCAGTACGGCAGCGCCTTCAAGCTGCCCAACGCCGAGCAGCTGTTCGTCAACGAGGACTACGAACAAGGCAACCGCAACCTCAAGCCGGAAAAGAGCCTGAATGCTGAACTCGGCCTGGACTACAAGGGCAGCCTGCTGGCCGGCGAGTTCAACGCCAGCGTCACCGCCTTCCAGCGCAAGATCGACGACCTGATCGCCCTCGATGGCATCCACTGGGTCAATGGCGAGGGGCGGATCAAGGTGCGCGGCATGGAGGTCGACGGCCGCTGGCAGTTCAGCCCGCGATGGAACCTCTCGGCGGACCTGACCCGCAATCTGCTGGAGTCGCGCAACGGCGTGACCCTGAGCAATATCCCCGGCTTCTTCGCCCGCTCGCGACTGGGCTACGAGTCCGAGGATCGTCAGTGGGGAGTGGGTGGCGCACTCCGCTACATCGGCCAGATCGACAGCGCGAAGAAGGTCGACTACGGCCACTACTCGGTGGTCGACGCCGATGCCTATCGCTACCTCGACAGGGCCCAGCAACATCGCCTGAGCCTGCTGGTGGAGAACCTGTTCGACCGCGACTACACCACCAGCATGACCAGCAGCTCGCCGGCGGTGGACAACCTCGGCCGCCCCTTCACTACCGAAGTGCGCTACACCTACCGCTTCTGAGGCCCATCGACATGCACAAGGACTATCAACGGGTGCTGTTCGTCGGCCCCGGCCTGCACGGCGGCGCCCTGGGCGAGGCCTTTGGCCGGGAGCTGAAGGCGCTGCGCAGCGATGACGCCGGCACCCGGGTGATCGACACCCTGGACGGCTTCGACAGCCTCTGGGCCGCCCTGGAGGAACCCTTGCCCGAGGACGGCGCGGCGCTGCTGGTGGTGGACCTGGAGCCCAGTTCCGACAGCGCCTACCTGGACTGGCTGCGCGATGAACTGGGACGCCTGGCCCGGGCCCACCCCCAGGCGCCGCAGCTGTGGATCACCGCCCAGGCCCTGGGCCGTCGCGGGCTGGATGCGGCGCTGGCCTGCGCCAGCATCGCCCAGGGCGAACGGCACCTGCCCTGCGATCAGGTCAATGCCGTGGCCAGCGACCCGGACTGGTCCCGGGTGCCGCCCCATGCCCGGCAGGTGTTCCTGTGCACCGGCCCGCGCTGCGTGCGCCGCGGTGCCCTGGCGCTGTGGAAGACCCTGCGCCGTGAACTGCTGCGCCTTGAGCACATGGAAACCCCCGGCGGCGTGCTGCTGACTCGCACCGCCTGCCAGTTCCCCTGCAACCTGGGGCCGGTGCTGACCGTGCACCCCGATGGCTGCTGGTACCGGGTCAGCGACGACAGCCAGGTCGTGCGCCTGGTGCAAGGGCATCTGCTGGCAGGTGAGCCGGTGCAGGATCTGCTGATCCCCTCGCCTTATGCGGGGGTGGCGGATGCCTAGGAAAATCCTCGGCCTGCTGCTATGGCTGGCGACCGGCCCGGCCCTGGCGGCCAGCTATGACAATTGCGGCAAGACCTGGACTGTCGAGGACGCCCCCCGGCGCATCGTTGCCCTCAACCAGCACAGCGCCGACCTGTTGCTGGCCCTGGGCGCCGGGCCATCGATGATCGGCGTCGCCTACCTGGACGACGACAGTCGGGCCCAGGCTCAGGGGCAGTACCACGGCGTGCCGGTGATCGCCCGGCAATACCCGTCGGCGGAGGTGCTCTACAGCCTGAAGCCCGACCTGGTGGTGGGCGGCTTCGCTTCGGCGTTTCCCGACAACTTCAGCTCCCGGGAGCGCCTGGGGGCCATCGGCGTCGGCAGCTACCTGCTGGAGTCGGCCTGCGCCGGGCATGATGAGGACTACTTCGGGCATATACGCCGCGACCTGCAGACCCTGGGCCGGCTGTTGCATCAGCCAGCCCGGGCCGAGCAACTGATCGCGGCCATGGACGCCGACCTTGCCGCGGCAGCAGCCTTGTATCGGGGCCGCGACACGCCGGCGGTGTTCTACCTGGACAGCGAGGTCAACGGCCTCGCCAGCCAGGGCCAGCGTGGGTTTGTCGGGGTATTGCTGCAGGCCGCCGGGGCCCGCAACAGCTTCGCCGCCATCGACCGCCCGCGCCTGACGGTAGACAGCGAAACCCTGCTGAACAACGACCCGGACGTGCTGCTCCTGGCGGACGCCCTGTGGTCACCGGCCACGCGCAAACGCCAGCTGCTGCAGCGTGACCCGGTGCTGTCGCGGCTGCGGGCGGTGCGCGAGGAGCGGCTGCTCGACATCCCCTTCACCCAACTGGTACCGGGCATCGCCAGCGGCCGCACCGCGCTGGAACTGGCCCGGCGCCTGCACCCCGCCCCGTAGGAGCCGGCTTGCCGGCGAACGGAACACCGCCAACCTCGCGGCGTCCCTCCCGACGCTTTCGCGGGCAAGCCCGCTCCTACCAACCACAGCCTCTGTAGAAGCCGGCTTGCCGGCGAAGGGAGCACCACCATCCCCGGGGCGTACCCCCGGTGCTATCGCGGGCAAGCCCGACAAGAGGCAGGTATTACAGGGGATTCAACACCCTGCGCGAAGGCAGTTCCGGCGGATGGCAGGTGACGTTGTTGCGACCGCAGGTCTTAGCGGCATACAAGGCCTGGTCGGCATCGTTCAACCAACCCATGGCGTCCTCGTGCATGGAGCTGAACGCCGCCAGGCCAATGCTCAAGCTCACCTGCAACGTCGGACTCTGTTCGTAACCCAGGGCCGCGAAACGCCCGCGCAGGGCTTCCATCAGGTCGGCGGCATGTTCCAGCGGCACGTCCGGCAGGATCACGCAGAACTCGTCGCCACCATAACGCCCGGCCTGATCACTGACTCGCAGGTTCTGCTTGAGGATCTTGCTCAACTGGCGCAGCACCACATCCCCGGCCACATGGCCGTAGGTGTCGTTGATGGCCTTGAAGTGATCGATGTCGATCAGGGCGATGGCGCCGCCATGGGTCTGGCGCTGGCAACGCTGGAACTCGATCTCCAGCTGGTCCTTCCAGGCGCCGTGGTTGAGCAGCCCGGTCAGGCTGTCGGTACGACTCAGGGCCAGCAGCTCGCGCTTGTGCCGACCCAGGGTCACTGCCTGCTGGTAGCAGATGTAGCCCAGCGCCATCGGGTACAGGGTCAGCATCGGCAGGCAGGCATACAACTGCTCCGGCGTGGTCAGGGCAATGAACGACGGCCCGAACACCCACAGGCCGATGCCGATGCCCAGGACCTGGGCCCCACAACCGGCCAGAAAGAAACGCACCCCGCCCAGGGCGATATTGTTCATCGCCATCATGCCCAGGGTGGTGGCCAGCGGCAGCGGATTGAAATGCATGGCCGCGACCCAGAACCCGCCCAGCAGCGAATCCATCAGCAGGTTGCGGTACTCGGCACGAAACGGCACCCGGGACAATCGGGCCCACTGATAGGCCAGGTGCGGCCAGGCGAAGGCGTTGAACAGCATGAAGCCCCAGACCCAGGGCGCCGGTTGCAGCGGCGACATGCCCGTGGCGACGCAGAAAAAGCCCAGGGCCAGGCCCAGGGTACGCGAGGTGTAAAGCCTCCTGGCCAGTGACAGTCCCTTCCCTCTGGTGTACTGCGCAGGGGCCAAGTCGCCTCCGTCCAGCGATGGAAAAGGTGGATCGAGTGGGTACCCATCAACCGGTGAAAGTCTATCAGCATGGGTTCAAAGCGCCATCAGTGTACACCCCCTACCCGTGCCCGGTCGGGCCCGCACGGCGGGAATCTGCGGCGCTCAACCTCCAGCCTTCCACCAGCCGGAGCGGGGTCGCGCGCCATGCATTCATTTGCAGAATGAAGTTCAGAGGAAACTTCGTTTGTCAGCCCCCGCAGCCCCCAGCAGAATCAAGGCCGCCCCGCCCTTTTCATGCCTCGATCCACTGTCACGGGAACCCTGTCCATGAGCAACCAGCACTTCGTCAGTCCTGATCTGATCCGCCAGGGATTTTCCCGGGCGATGTCGGATATGTACCGTGAGGAGGTGCCCCTCTACGGCGCCTTGATGGAGCTGGTGGCGCAGGTCAATGCCCAGGTCCTGGAACAGCAGCCGGCCATTGCCCGGCACTTGCAGCACAGCGGCGAACTGCAGCGCCTGGACCTGGAGCGCCACGGCGCCATCCGTGTCGGCAGCGCCGCCGAGCTGGCAACCCTGGCCCGGCTGTTCGCGGTGATGGGCATGCAGCCGGTGGGCTACTACGACCTGACCCCCGCCGGGGTGCCGGTGCACTCCACGGCCTTTCGCGCGGTGCATGAAGAGGCCCTGCACGTCAGCCCGTTCCGGGTCTTCACCTCGTTGCTGCGCCTGGAACTGATCGACAACCTCGAACTGCGGCGCTTTACCGAACAGGTGCTGGCCCGGCGTTCGATCTTCACCCCCAAAGTGCTGGAACTGATCGAACAGGCCCACGCCCAGGGTGGCCTGGATGACCGCGATGCCCAACGCTTCATTCAGGAAGCCCTGGAGACCTTCCGCTGGCACCACCACGCCACAGTGACCGCCGCCCAGTACGCCAGCCTCAGCGCCCAGCACCGGTTGATCGCCGATGTGGTGGCGTTCAAGGGCCCGCACATCAATCACCTGACCCCGCGGACCCTGGATATCGATGAAGTGCAACGGCTGATGCCCGAGCACGGCATCACCCCCAAGGCGGTGATCGAGGGTCCGCCCCGCCGGGCGTGCCCGATCCTGCTGCGCCAGACCAGCTTCAAGGCCCTGGAGGAAAGCGTGGCCTTCACCGACCAGGACCTGCGCCAGGGCAGCCACAGCGCCCGCTTCGGCGAGATCGAACAACGCGGCGCGGCACTGACGCCCAAGGGCCGGGCCCTCTACGACCGCCTGCTGAACGCGGCCCGCGACGCCCTGGGAGACTTCCCCAGCGAGAGCAATGCCCAGCGCTACAACCAGCTGATGCAGGCGCACTTCGACGAGTTCCCCGACAACCACGACGCCATGCGTGAACAGGGCCTGGCCTATTTCCGCTACTTCGTCAGCGACGCCGGACTGGCGGCGCGCAACCAGCCCCAGCGGCCCACCACCTTGTCAGCGTTGCTGGCGGCCGGGCACCTGCGGGCCGAACCCCTGGTGTATGAGGACTTCCTGCCAGTGAGCGCCGCCGGGATCTTCCAGTCCAACCTGGGGGACGACAGCCAGAGCCACTACGCCGCACACTCCAACCGCCAGGCCTTCGAAACGGCCCTGGGCCGCGCCACCCTGGATGAGTTGCAGCTCTACGCCCAGACCCAGCAGCGCTCCCTGGAGCAATGCGCCGCCAGCCTGGGCCTGCCTGCGCTCTGAGCCCTGTCCGGCATCGGCCTTGCGGGTCGATGCCGTCTCCCCTGCCGTCGTTTCCCCCCATGGTCATGGCCTGGCCGGAGCGCTATTCTGCCGTCACTTGCGCCCGAACCCGCGGCGCGCCACCACCAAGGATGGACACGGCGACATGAGATTCGCGACCGCCCTGCTTTTATGCTGTGCCCTCGGCGCAGCGCTGAGCACCCACGCAGCAGAAACCGTCAACGACATCACCCAGCTCAACCCCATCGTGGTGGACCAGGTGGCCCGCCCCACCACCCTGGAGCAGATCGTCAAACTGGTGGCCGAACACCCTGGCCCCATCGCCATTGGCGGCGGCCGCTACAGCATGGGCGGCCAGACCGCCACCGAGCATGCCTTGCAGATCGATATGCGCGGCTTCGACCGGGTGCTCGGCTTCTCCCGGGAGCACAAGGAAATCACCGTGCAGCCCGGTATCACCTGGCGCGCCCTGCAGAGTTTCATCGACCCCTACGATCTGTCCGTGAGCATCATGCAGAGCTACGCCAATTTCACCGTCGGCGGCGCCCTGAGCGTCAACGCCCATGGCCGCTACGTCGGCTATGGACCGCTGGTGACCTCGGTGAAATCCATCAAGCTGGTGCTGGCCGACGGCCAGGTGGTCGAGGCCAGCCCCCACAGCAACGCCGAACTGTTCTACGGCGCCATCGGCGGCTACGGCGGCCTCGGGGTGATAGTCGAAGCCACCTTGCGCCTGAGCGACAACGTGCGCCTGCTGCGCAGCTTCGAAGAAATGCCCCTGAGCGACTACCGCCCCTACTTCCTCGCCCAGGTCGAGCACAACCCCAAGGTCATTCTGCATAACGCCGTGCTCTACCCCGACCAGTACCAGACCCTGCGCGCGGTTTCCTACAGCCAGACCGACCTGCCGGTAACGGTCAAGGAACGCCTCACGCCCCTGGACCAGAACTACTGGAAAGAACAGAAAGCCCTGAAAGTGGTGAGCCAATGGCCCGGGGGCAAGACCCTGCGCCAAGAGGTGATCGACCCCCTGGTGCTGAAGAAGCCCCAAGTGTCCTGGCGCAACCACGAAGCCAGCCTCGACGTGCGTGAACTGGAACCCGGCTCCCGGGCCAAGCGCACCTACGTGCTGCAGGAATACTTCGTACCCCCCGACCAGCTGGAAAGCTTCGTCGCTGAAATGGGCGCGACCCTGCGGGCGCACAAGGTCAATGTGATCAACCTGTCGATCCGCCACGCCAAGGCCGACCCCGGCACCCTGTTGGCCTGGGCCAAGACCGAGGTCTTCGCCCTGGTGCTGTACTACCAGCAGAGCACCGCGCAGGCCGAGCGCAATGAGGTCGGCGAATGGACCCGCGCCCTGGTGGACAGCGCCATCAAGCGCGGCGGCAGCTACTACTTGCCCTATCAGATCCACGCCACCGCGCAGCAGTTTCGGGCGGCCTATCCGCGGGCGGGGGAGTTTCTGGCGCTGAAGGCGCGGGTCGATCCGCACAACAAGTTTCGCAACAAGCTATGGGATGCCTACGGCAGCGACACCCGCAACCAATAGGTCGCACTCCGGGGCTCAACGGGCCCCGGACTTGTCGTCGGCCAGCACCTTGCGTTGCTGCAGGTAAATCACCCCGTCGCCGTCAAAGGCGATCACATCGTCAGCGCTGAACGGAGCACCGCCGCCGTGCTCATGCCGCAGCCAGCCCTCGGACCACAGGTCGCCGCTTTCATAACGCATCTGGACGAAGTAGTAAGGCGCTTCGCTGCGGGTGACTTCAACGTAGTACCCACCATCGACACCGCCCTGCCACCGGGCTAGGGGATGTTCCGGCAATGTGTGCACGGCTTCTTTGAAAGGGCTCGTCCAGGCAATCCCGAGGGCAACCAGTATCAGCGTCAGTGCGCCGATCGACATGAGAAAACGCTTCAACCAGATCAATCCAGGATCTCCACTACCATCCACCTCCGCGAGCGGTCCCGCGGAGCAGTCGGCCATTTTGTTGAAGGCCCCGCGACTGCGCAATGAAAAACCGTGGGCACTTGCCAGACGCCGGCAGAGCCTTCAGCCTTGCCCGGCGCGGCAACCGCGCAAACAGCTTGGCGCCACTCCCATTCACTGCCTATCGGGAAACCCTGGCATGCGTATCACCCTGACGGATATCCACCTCACTGCAGCGCAAGACCTCTGCGTCGGCTTCTCCAGTGCCTTCGGCAACGGCCGCGGCCACTGGTTGGGGCCCCGGCCGCAGGTCGGGCAAGACTATGAAGTGGAACTGAGCCTGGAAGACGAATTCAGCTGGAATGACAACCTGGAGCCCTGTACCCACGGCCCGGCCCGCCTGCACTGGGACCAGGGGGCCTTGCAAGTCAGCGGGCACCTGGTTCGGGTCGAGGAAGAGGGTGTCGCGGCTCTGGCAATAGGCCAATCGATCGTCCTTCTGTCCCTTCTGGGCGGCCCCGAGTGCACACCCCAGTGGGTCAGCCTCCGCGCCCGCCAGGTCAGCCTGCAGCCCATTGCCCTTTGAGCGCCCACGACGAACCACGGCGCAGCACAGCAAACCTGCCGGGGAGTGTTTGAATGGGAGGCCGAGCGCCTTTCAAGGGCTCGAAAAACGCAGGACGCGACAGTCACAAAACGCAGTGCTCGCAGGATACGGCAGTCGCAGTACAGGACTCAGGGAGGGTGTTCGCCCAGTGCTCTGGCCTTGGCAATCCATGCACCGGTAAAGAGCCCTTGCACCGGGCGAACGATTGGCATTCTAGTGCAACTGAGGGGGAAAGTCCGTGAGCAGATTCTGAATAAAACTGGACACCAGCATTATCCGCAACTCCCGGAGCAATACGCCCCCCAGCCCTGCCGCATCAGCCCTCGTTGGCGGTGGTGACCTGCAGGATATCGGTGTAGGTCACCAGTACGCTCTGACCGACCTTGAGGTCCTTGAGGCGCTGCTGGACTTCGGGTTTCTCCACGCTCACTACTTTCTTGTTGCCCGCCGGGCCTTCGAAGGTCAGCTGGTTCTTCTTCAGATCGATGTCGGTGATCTTCAGTTGCACCTGCACCTGGCGATACGCCGCGCCGCCCGGGTGGGGATTGTCCGCCGTGGCGCGCACCACACCGGTGGATTCGGCAGCCTCCGGCTTGCCTTTGTGCACATCGGTATCCAGCACCGCCACCACCGAGTGGGTCACGGTGACCTTGACCTGATCGCCGCTCTTCAAATGCCCCAGGTCCTTGGCCTGGTCACTGAGTTGCACATGCACCGGCTTGCCACCGGCGCCCTCCAGCACCACCTGATGCTTGGCGGCATCCACCGAGATGACCTTGGTCACCAGTTGGTCGGCTTCAATGGCGCCCGACAGCGGGATATCCGCAGCGTGGGCGCTGAGGCTGGCAGCACCGAGCACAGTGGCCAGGGCGATGGCGCGGGTCAGGGTATTGAGGGTTTTCATGGTTCGACCTTCCTTAGTGGTTGAAAAAACCTGTCCGTGGGTTCAGACCAGGCCCCTGAGCATAGACGCCTTGACGGCTTTCACCGGGAAGAACGCCCTCCCCCTCAATACCCAGTCATCTCCAGGTAACCGCTGCCGCTGTGACTGCCGCTCAAGTGCACAGGCCCCTCCCAGTAAGGAATGCTCAGGTTCATCCAGGCCTGGGGATTGAGCGCTCGGGTGTTGATGTCCAGCCCCTTGTCGGGGATCTGCAAGTGCCAGGACGTAGGCAGGCGACGCCCCAGTACCTGGGAATAGTCCACCGGGGTCATGCGGATCTGCTCGCGCCCCAGGCTCTGGGTATGGCCATCGGCGCTGATCCAGGTGCCGGTGATGTAAGGCGCGCGATTGTTTTCCCGCACCTGGAACAGCATCAAGCGTTCACCGTTGTCCAGGTGCAGGGAGAACCAGTCCCAGCCGGTCTGGTCGGCGGCCAGGGGCTGGCTGCTCCACTCCCGATCGAGCCACGCCGGGCCGCTGACCTCATAGTGTTGGCCGTCGATCTGCAACTGCCCCGACGCCTGGAAGAACGGCTGGCTGTAGTAATAGGACGCCTGGCCCTGGTCCGACTTGCGGCTGTAGCCGCCCGCGCCCTGCAGCACCAGAGGCTGGCTGCTGGACAGGTGCAACCGATAGGCGAACCCCGGCCCGCTGGCCTGCACCTGCATCTGTGCCAGGGGATTGTCCCCGGCGGACAGGCTGGTGAAACGCCAGTCATCGATCCAGGCCTGGAACGGCTGCGCCGTGACCCCGGCCTGCCCCACCCCGCCCCGGGCAAAACGCTCGGCGGCATGGTGACTGTTGGCCGAAGTGGCCGCCGCGTGCCCCAGCCAGACCAGCGGTGCGCCCCAGCCCGGCTGCTCGGGCGCGGCGCGCAAGGCGCTGCGAAACAGCGTCCATTGCACGCCGAAATGCCGGCCTTGGGCGTCCTTCAGGTCGGCGGTCAGGTACCACCACTCGATGCGAAAACCGTCGTGGGGGCCATGATCGGCAGGAAAGCTGAACCTGCGCCCCGGCAGCACCGGGGTAAAGGCCGAGGCCTCATTGCCCAGCCCGGCGAAACCCTGGGGCGCCGCGGCGTCCTGGTCGCAGCCGGCCAGCGCCAGGGCCAGAAGCAGCAGCGACAGCCACCGGCAATCAATCTTCATGGGCAAAGGTCCTCAGCAAATCCGCCGGTTGTGCACGGTACAGCTTGAACAGCGGCCAGGCCGAGGCCGCCAGAGTGGCCAGCATGGCCAAGCCCAGCAGTTGCAGGAGCTGCCATGGAAACACCCGCAACGGCAGGCTCCAGCCAAAGGCCTGGACATTGATCACGCTGTTCAGGCACCCGGCCAGGACAATCCCCAGGGGCAACGCCAGCATCAGGGTGAGCACCGCCAACAGCCAGGTCTGCCCGAGGTTCAGCAGCATCAACTGGCGCCGGCCCACCCCCAGGGCCCAGAGTGGCGCCAACTGCCCCAGGCGGCTCTGGCTCTGGGTCAGCAAGCTGATGAACAGCGCCACGCCGGACACCCCCAGGGTCAGGCTATTGAGCGCCGCCGTGGCGGCGAAGGTGCGCTCGAAGACCTGCAGTGACCAGCCCTTGAGCCGGGCCTGATCGATGATCCGGCTGTCGTCCAGGTGAAACTGCTGTTGCAGCGCACCGATCAGCGGCGCAACCGCACCCGGTTCCAGGCGCAGGTTGAAACGGCTCGGCGCCAGCTGCGGCCAATGCTCCAGCAGGTGCTGCACATTCACCAGCAAGTGCCCCTTGGGATTACCGTAGTCGGCATAGATCCCCACCACCTGGGGCGCCCAGTGCCCGGCAGGCACCGCCAGTTCCAGGCGATCCCCCAGGCGGACCTTGAGCCGCCGGGCTAACTGCTCGCTGAGCATCAGGCTGTCGTGCGCCGCCAACTGCGCCCAGGGATCGGGCCCCAGGGCCTCCAGCAATGGCCAATGCTGGCGATAGCTCGGATGGTCGATCACCCCGTACAGGTCCGCCGGCCAGCCCTGAACCTGCAACGCCACCTGCCAGCTGGGCAGCACCGCCGCTACCTGGGGCTGACGCGGCAGCCAGTCCAGCAGTTGCCGGGCCTGTTCGGGACTTTGCGGGTTGACGTAAAGCTCGGCGCTCAGGCGCTGCTCCAGCCAGTCGTTGAAGGTCTGGCGAAAACCGGCGGTCATGCTGCCGGCGCCGATGTTCGCCGCCAGGGCCAGGAGCAAGGCCATCAAGGCCAGGCTCAGGGCCGGCAACTGCTGCCGGCAATCGGCGAGAAACCACTGCCCCAGCACCCCGCGACTGCGCCCCAGCAAACGGCCCAGCACGGCATTGAGCAGCACCGGCAAGCCCAGGGCCGCCGCCAGCAGCAAAGCCGCCATCAGCACGAAACCGCTGGCCAGACTGTCACCCCAACGCCACGCCGCCAGGGCGACGAACAACGCCAGAGAGGCAATCCAGCCCTGGCGCCGCAACCAGCGGGCATGGGCCTGATGCCAGGCCTGGGGGTTGGCCAGGGCCAGCAACGGCAGGCGCGCCGCCCGTAACAGACTGGCGCCACCGGCCAGCAAGGCCCCCAGCAGACTGAGGCCGATGCCGCTGAACCACCACCAGGGACTCAGGCTCAACTGCCCCGGCACTTGCGCGCCGTACAAGCCCCGCAGGCTGGCGGCCACGTCCGGCAGCAACAGCCCGGCCAGCAGGTAGCCGCTGACCACCCCAGCCACACCGCCCAACAGCGCCAGCCCTCCCAGCTCTACGCTCAGGCAGCCGATCAGCAGCCGTGCACTGATCCCGCAGGCACGCAGGGTGCGCAGCAAACCGCGCCGCTGCTCCAGGGCCAGGCCGATGGCGGCATGCACGATAAACAGCCCCACCACAAAGGAGAGAAATCCCAGGGCATCCAGGTTCAGGTGAAAGCTTTCGGTCAGGCGCGCCAGGTCGCTCTGTGCTTCGCCCTGACGCAGCACCAGTTGCCCCGCCAGTGCCGCCGGCAGTGGCGGCGCCTGGGCGGCAAAGTCCTTGGGCAGCAGCAAGCGGCTCAACTGCCCGGGCTGGCCTAGCACCTGCTGGGCAAAGCCGATGTCCATCAACAGCAGCCCCGGGGCCATGTCCGCCCGCGCCCGCAGCGGCGGCAAACGCTGGCCATCCAGTACCTGGGGTTGCCCGCCCTCTTGGACGCCCAGGCTGGCCAGAGTCTGCGGCGCCAGCCAGGTGGTGCCCGGCGCACTGAAGAACTCGACCATCTGTTGCAGCCCAAGGACCTGCCCGGCCACCGCGGAGCTGGCGGGCAGCGATAACGGCTCGATGCCCATCACTTGCAGGGGCTGGTCCGGGTGATCCTTGAGCAGCACCCGCCCCTGGAGCACCGGCGACACCGGCCAGCCGGCACGGCGCAGGTCGACGAACCACTGCTGGGAAAAACTCGCGTCATTGGCGCTGCTCAGGCTGGCCTGGGGCTCGCCGCCGATCAACTGGCTGGCCCGGGCATAGCTGTCCCGGGCCTGACTGTTGAGGGCCAGGACCCCGGTCAACAGGCTGGTGGCCAGCCAGAGTCCGGTGAGCACACTGAAAAACTGCACCGGATGCTGACGCCAGTGGCTCAGCAGCGCCTGCATCGCTGTGGCAAAGACCCGCATCTCAACCCCCGACCGGGTCGGCCAGACGACCGCGTTGCAGCACCACCGTCTGTTGCAGGCGGCTGGCCACCCGCTGGCTATGGGTGACCATCAACAAGCTGGTGGGGCTGTCGGCCAGGAGTTCCAGTAACAGCTGCAACACCTCGTCGCTGGTGGCCTCGTCGAGGCTGCCGGTGGGCTCATCCGCCAACAGCAGCCCGGGCTTGGAGGCCAGGGCCCGACCCAGGGCGACCCGCTGCTGCTGACCGCCGGAGAGCTGCTCGGGGTAACGCCGCAGCAAGTCTCCCAAGCCCAGGCGCTCCACCAACTGCGCCTGCCACAGGGAATCGAAACGTCCGGCCAGGCGCGCCTGGAAGCTCAGGTTGTCCTCGACCCGCAGGCTGCTGATCAGGTTGAACTGCTGGAACACCAGGCCCACTTCAGTACGGCGCCAGTGGGCCAGCTGGTGTTCGTTCATCTGCTCCAGGCAGTGCTCGCCAATGCGGATGCTGCCGCGATCGACCTTGTCCAGCCCCGCCACCAGATGCAGCAGGGTGCTCTTGCCGCTGCCCGACTCGCCCATCAGCGCCAGGCTGCTGCCCTGCCCCAGGTGCAAATCGACACCCTGCAGCACCGCCAGCGGCCCCTGGGGCGTGGCGTAGCTCTTGAACACTCCTTGTACTTCAAGCATGGGCTGACTCGTCCGACCTGAGAGGGGAGCCAAGGATAACCCGTGTCGCCCCCGGACTTGCGCAAACCTTCACCGCCCACAGGCCGTCAGGAGCTCTGCGACCGATGGACGACTACTGGCCCCTATCGTCCAGCCGCCACGAAATATAGTATTGCGCCCCTTTTCTTCATCGCAGGAAGCACCCATGACCTACACCAGGGCCCAATTGCAGTACCGGCTGTACATCGCCGCAGGCGCACTGTTGTTTGCCGGTGCCTTGATCTCGACCTTTTTCTCGACCCTGAAAATGCTCTATTGGCGCCTGGACAGCTACACCGCCATGGCCTCGACCATCAATCGCCCGATCAAATACTTCGTGTACCAGGTCAATGCCAATACCCAGCCGCTGAACTGGTTCTGGGACAACAGCCCGACCCCCAGCTTCATCGACCTGAGCTACTCCTCCCACTGGAAGTTCCTGGTGATCTACCTTCTGATCTTCGTCGGCGCGGCGCTGTTCGCCACGGGCCGGGGGATGATCCGCAAGGTCGAAGAGGTCGAGCCGCTGATCGAAGCCCAGCTCAACGCCCCGGTCGAGGAAGGCGTGCCCCCCAAGACCCTGCAACAGCTGGAGGATTCGACCCTGGTGGGCAAGGCGCCATCGTTCTTCAGCCAGACCCGCCTGCTGGTGCTCTGGCCCCTGGGCTGTGCGGCGGTCTACCTGGGCCTACTGTGGATGCTGGGCATCATCTGAGCCCGGCGCCGACTGATCGAGCAGCGCCTCGGCCACCGGGTACTTGACCACCACCCGGTTGCGATACAGGCACTCCTGACGCAACAGCACAGCGTCCTGCCCCTTGGTGCGGATGTCGCGCCAGATCTGGTTCTCCCGGTACACCCGGGCACCCTCACGAACAAAGCGATGGGCCCGCTGGTAAACGTGATAGCGATGCTCGCGCGGCTGCTCGCAGAGCAGCTCGCCTTCCAGCTGTTGCGCGCCGACCTGCAGCTTGAGCTGCAAGGTCTGGGGCCCGGGGTTGTACAGCACCAGATCAATGTAGTTGTAGAAGATCGCCGCCCCGGAACCGAAGGGCAGCACCCGACCCTCGTCGGGGAACGGGTCGAAGCTGTGGTTGGCCCGTTCCACCACCTCAAGCGGCGAGTGAATCGCCATCCAGTGGATCAGGTTGCTCAACTGGCAGATGCCACCACCGATGCCGCTGCGCGCCTCGCCGAACGACAACTCCATGCCCTCGACAAAACCGCGCTCGCGACTGGGCCGGCCCACCAGTTTGCAGAAAGAAAAATACTCCCCAGGGGCGATGCGCACGCCATCGATGCAGGCCACCGCCAGCCTGAGGTTGATCACCTTGTTGTGCTGCAGCGCCAGGTCGGAGTCGCCCAGGGTGCGAATCAGTTTCGAGGTGTGCTTGATCAGGCGATGGGGCAAGCGCGGGCTGTCGGCCTCGGGCCGGGCATAACGGCGCCCGGAAAAGCGCCAGGCCAGGTGACGCATCAGGCGCTTCTGACGTACTCGCATCCAGTACAGCAGCGGGTGGTACGAGGACAAGGGTTTCATCGATGGCTAAACGGCGGCCCGGCGCGACGGCGCAGGAACCGGCTTCGTCCTTGAAAAAAAGAGCGGCATCTTAGCTGCAAGCCTGAACCCATACTAGAAGCCCCACACTAGAGAGCCTTGTGCCAGAGGCCTCGCCCTACCCCAGCAACTGACTGAGCACGGCCCGTAGCTTGCCCGGCTTCACCGGCTTGTTGAGCAGCGGCGCCCCCAGCTGCTGCAAGGCCCGGCGACACGGGTCGCTGCGGTCGGCGGTGATGATCACCGCCGGCAGTGGCTGCTGGAAGTGCTCACGCAGCTGCTGCACCACCTCGCAGCCGGTCACCCCGTGATCCAGGTGAAAATCCGCCAGGATCAGTTCCGGCGCCCGCCCCTGGAGCACCGCCAGGGCCGCAGCCTGATCGGTGGCGGTAAGCACTTCGCAACCCCACTGCCCGAGCAGCGCGGCCATGCTCTCGAGGATGCTCAGCTCGTTGTCCAGCACCAGCAAACGCCGGCCCGGCAGCGGGTTGCCGGTGCCCGGCTGCGGTGCCTGCAAGCTGATGGGCAATGGCACCCGTTCCGCCAGGGGCACCTCGATGCTGAACCGTGAGCCCCGTCCTGGCCGCGACTGCACCTGCACCCGATAGCCGAGGATCTTGGCGATACGCTCGACGATGGCCAACCCCAGACCAACCCCTTTGCGGTCGGCGGCACGGCCCACATCCAGCTGATTGAACTCCAGGAAGATCGACTCCAGCCGGTCGGCGGCAATGCCGCGCCCGGTGTCCCACACCTCCAGCCGCAGCTGATCGCCGCGACGGCGCGCTGCCAGCAGGATGCTGCCGCGTTCGGTGTAACGGCAGGCATTACTGAGAAAATTGCGCAGAATCCGGGTCATCAGCCGCAGGTCGGTGAACAGGGCGAAATCACCGAACCGTACTCGCAGATCCAGGCCCGCGGCCTCGGCCACCGACTGGAACTCCGACACCAGCGGCGCGAGCATTTCATCCAGGCGATAAGCCGCCAGGTCCGGCTTGACCGCCGCCTGATCGAGCTTGGAGATGTCCAGCAGATCGGTGAGCAGGTCCTCGGCACCCTCCAGGGCCTGGTGGGTGCGTTCCACCAGCAGTTGCTCGGCGGCCGGCAGGCGCCGCTCGCGCAAGGTGGAGATCAACAGGCGCGCGGCATTCAGGGGTTGCAGCAGGTCGTGGCTGGCGGCGGCCAGGTACTTGTCCTTGCTGCGATTGGCCGCCTCGGCGGCGTCCCGGGCATCCCGCAGGTCGCACTCGATACGTTCGCGCCGGGCGATCTGCTGCTGCAGGTTGCGGTTGGCTTCCAGCAACTCATCGGTGCGCGCGGCGACCCGCTGCTCCAGCTGGTCGTTGAGCTGTTCCAGATGCTGCTGGGCCAGCTTGCGTTCGGTGATGTCGGCGACGAAACCTTCCACCAGCCCGTCCTGGTCCGGCTTGAGCAGCAGGTTCATCAGCACATCGATGCTGCTGCCGTCCTTGCGCCGCAGCTGGGTTTCATAACCCAACAGGCTGCGCTGGCGCTGCAGCTGCTCGCCGATGGCCGCCAGTTCCGCAGCGCCACCCACGAACAGATTGCCGGCCAGGTCGGCCAGGGAGAACAGCACTTCCTGCGGGTCCTGATAACCCAGCATGCGCGCCAGGGCCGGGTTGGCCGCGCGCAGGCCGGCCTGCAGGCTGGCCTGGAAGATCCCGTGCACTGCGTGCTCGAACAGCCATTTGTAGCGGTTGCGCTCGGTTTCCAGGTCCTCCAGGCGCGCCGCGAGTTCCGGGTAATGGCTCTTGCGCGCGGAGTGGTTGCCCAGCCCCAAGAGCCCGGCCAGGGCCCGTTGCTGGTCGTCAGAGGGCCTCGCCATAGACCACCTCGACGTCACGCTGGCTGGATTCGCGCGGGTTGGTGAGGATGCACGGATCGTCCATCGCATGCTGGGACAGGAACGGAATATCGCTGCTGCTGACCCCATGCAGGCCCAGGGTTTCGTGGAAGCCGATGGCGCGCTTGAGGGCGATCAGGTGCTCCACCAGACGCCCGCAGATCTGCCGCTGGTTGAGCCCGCGGCAGTCGATGCCGAAGGTCTCGGCAATCACCTTGAAGCGCTCCGGCGCCGAGCTGTAGTTGAAGGCCACCACATGCTCCACCAGCACCGCGTTGCACAGGCCGTGGGGCAGGTCGAGAAAGCCCCCCAGGCTGTGGGACATGGCATGCACCGCACCGAGAATCGCGTTGGAGAACGCCAGCCCGGCCTGCATGCTGCCGAGCATGATCTTCTCCCGCAGGGCGATGTCCCCGGGGTTGGCGATCATCTGCACCAGGTTGCCGTTGATCAGACGCATGGCTTCCAGGGCATGGGGATCGGTGAGCGGCCCGTGGCCGGTGGAGACGAACGCCTCGATGGCATGCACCAGGGCGTCGATGCCGGTGCAGGCGGAGAGGAACGGGTCCATGCCCTGAGTGGTTTCCGGGTCGATCAACGACACATCCGGCACCACCGCCTTGCTGACGATGGAGAACTTCATCCGTTCCTGCTGGTTGGAGATGATCACGAACTGCGAGACGTCCGCCGAGGTGCCGGCGGTGGTGGGAATCATGATCAAGGGCGGGCTCGGCACGCGGATCATGTCCACCCCCTCGAACTCGAGGATGCTGCGCCCGTGGGCCACCACGATGCCAATGCCCTTGCCGCAATCCATCGGGCTGCCGCCGCCGACGGCGACGATCACGTCGCAGGCGTTTTCGCGGTAGACCTCGGCGCCCTGCATCACCTCCTCCACCCGCGGGTTGGGCGACACCTGGCTGTACAGGCAATAGTCGACTCCCTGGGCCTGGAGACTGGCCTCGACGTCGGCGACCCAACCGGCGGCGATCACCCCGGGGTCGCTGACCACCAGGACCTTGCGCGCGCCGAAGGTCTTCGCATAGTTGCCGACGTTATGCCGGCAACCGGCACCAAAGATGATTTCCGGGGACACGAACTTGCGCAGCAGACTGAGATTCTGGCTCATGGGGGAAGCCTGTTTTCTTATTGTTCTGGAAGGAGAACGCCAGCCTAAAGCATCCGTTGCTGAAAGCAATCCGACCATCGGCTGGGGTGATCCGGACCCTGCCTGCATCCCCCCTGCAGGAGCCGGCTTGCCGGCGAAGGCAATCTTGCAGCCCCACGCATTGTAGGAGCCGGCTTGCCGGCGAAGGCGGTCTGCGGGCCCCTTCGCCAGCAAGCTGGCTCCTACGGTATGTAGCGTACGGCGTGCGGTGCATGCGCTGTGCAGATCAGAGGTGAATATCCATGCCGTCGTACGCCACTTCGATGCCACGGCGGGCCAGTTGCGCACGTTCGGCGGAGTCTTCGTCGAGGATCGGGTTGGTGTTGTTGATGTGGATCAGCACCTTGCGCGCCCGGGGAAAACGCTCCAGCACTTCAAGCATGCCGCCGGGGCCGCTTTGCGCCAGATGGCCCATTTCGCTGCCCAGCTTGTCGCCGACGCCACAGATGCGCATTTCATCGTCGCGCCACAGGGTGCCGTCCACCAGCAGGCAGTCGGCGCGATCCATCCACGCCAGCAAGGCCTCATCCACCTGCCCCAGCCCCGGGGCATAGAACAGGCTGGCGCCGCTGCGCCGATCCTCGATGAACAGGCCGATATTGTCCCCCGGATGCGGGTTGCCGCGATGGGGCGAATACGGCGGCGCGCTGCTGCGCAGGGCAATGGCCCGCAAGGCGAGGTCCGGGCAGGCCGGCAAGCTGAACTCACGGCCGTCGAGGTGGATCGGTTGCCACTCAAGGCCACCGTTCCAGTGGCTGAGCATGTTGAACAAGGGGAAGCCACTGCAGAGGTCCTGGTGGACCATCTCGGTGCACCAGACTTGATGCGGACAGCCCTCGCGCAGGCTGAGCAGCCCCGTGCAATGGTCGATCTGGCTGTCCAGCAGAATCACCCCGGCCAGGGCCGTGTCCCGCAGCTGCCGGGCCGGTTGCAGCACCGGGAACGCCTCCAGCTGTTGGCGAATATCCGGCGATGCATTGCACAGAATCCAGTCGCTGCCGTGGTCACTCAGGGCAATGGACGATTGGGTGCGGCGCTCGGCGCGCAGGCTGCCGTCGCGCACCCCGGCGCAGTGGCGGCAGTTGCAGTTCCACTGGGGAAAACCGCCACCCGCCGCGGAACCGAGAATGCGGATATGCATGACGTGCTCCAGAAGGGCAAAAGACTCCGGCCAACACCAGGAGCGGCCGGAGTGGGACGGCTCAGCGGTTGGCGAAGTACATGGTCACTTCAAAGCCAATGCGCAGATCGGTGTACGCGGGTTTATGCCACATGGGTCAAGCCTCTTGTTGTGCCGGGGGATTCCGGTAGAGGCATTAATGCACGGGAGGCGCGGGGGCCGAATGCTACTTTGGGACGAGCCGGCGGGGTGCATTGGTAGGGGGAGATTGGGGGCTGGTCTTGCGGGCCTCTTCGCCAGCAAGCTGGCTCCTACAGGGATGGCGGTGGTGCGGGCTTGCCCGGTAGGGGGCGCGCATCGCGTGCTGTGCCCACAACGCACACGGGGAGGTGCCCACCCATGAGCCCTCCCCGTGTCCGTCCCGCACAAGCGCGGTGGCACCCAACCACCGCGCCCGATCCAGCCCCTTAGAAGAAGCCCAGGGGATTGATGTCGTAGCTCACCAGCAGGTTCTTGGTCTGCTGGTAGTGGTCGAGCATCATCTTGTGAGTCTCGCGACCCACGCCGGATTTCTTGTAGCCACCGAACGCGGCGTGGGCCGGGTACAGGTGGTAGCAGTTGGTCCACACGCGACCGGCCTTGATCGCCCGGCCCATGCGGTAGGCGCGGTTGATGTCACGGGTCCAGAGCCCGGCGCCCAGGCCGAACTCGCTGTCGTTGGCAATCGCCAGGGCTTCGGCTTCGTCCTTGAAGGTGGTCACGCCCACCACCGGGCCAAAGATCTCTTCCTGGAACACGCGCATCTTGTTGTGGCCCTTGAGCAGGGTCGGCTGGATGTAATAGCCGCTGGACAGGTCACCTTCCAACAGCTCGGCGGCGCCACCGGTGAGCAGTTCGGCGCCCTCCTCCTGGGCGATCTGCAGGTAGGACAGAATCTTCTCGTACTGCTGCTGGGACGCTTGGGCGCCGACCATGGTTTCGGTGTCCAGGGGGTTACCGCGCTTGATCTTGACGATCTTCTTCATCACCTCGGCCATGAATGGCTCGTAGATCGATTCCTGGACCAGGGCCCGGGACGGGCAGGTGCAGACTTCACCCTGGTTGAAGAACGCCAGCACCAGGCCTTCGGCAGCCTTTTCGATGAATTTG
>NZ_VXCY01000014.1:0-55693 GCF_052850735.1 Pseudomonas sp. 910_21
GCGAAAAAGCCAATTCCCGCACGACCAGAAAAGACAGTGCCTTCGCATAGCCCCACAGCTGCAGTGGGGCCAGCACCACTGATCACCCGCGATGGAAATCCCCTCAAAATCAGCGGGTGGTTTTTGGTATGGTGCAGCTCTTTTTAAGGACTTGAGTTCACCCGCACGGATCAGCGTCGACCTCTATTCAACGAGAAGCTGTAGCAATGCCCGAAGCGATTCCGATCAAGGACCACGAGAAAGAAAACCGCCTGGTCAACAAGCGCCTTCTGGCCTGCGCTGTGTTGGTGGTGGCCATTACCTGCGCCTTGGTAGGGCGTATGTACTTCCTTCAGGTGGTGGAGTTCGACTATCACTCCACTGTCTCGGAAAACAACCGTGTCCACGTGCTGCCGATCACCCCGCCCCGCGGGCTGATCTACGACCGCAATGGCGTGGTTCTGGCGGACAACCGCCCCAGCTTCAACCTGACCATCACCCGCGAACGCACCACCGATCTCAAGGGCGAGTTGGACGCGGTGATCGACCTGCTGCACCTGCCGCCAGAGGATCGCCCCCTGTTCGACAAGGAGATGAAGCAGGCCCGCCACCCCTTCGTCCCCGTGACCCTCTTCTACGAGCTCACCGAAGAGCAAATCGCCGTCCTTGCGGTCAACGAGTACCGCCTGCCAGGACTGGATGTGGAAGCCAAGTTCGTCCGCCATTACCCCATGGGCGCCCACTTTGCCCACTCCATCGGCTACGTTGGGCGGATCAACGAGAAAGAAACCAAGACCCTAGATTCGGTGGAATACCGTGGCACCCAGTCCATTGGCAAGACGGGCGTCGAGAAGTTCTACGAGTCCGAGCTGCACGGTCACGTAGGCTATGAGGAGGTCGAGACCAACGCCCAGGGACGGGTCATGCGCGTGCTCAAACACACCGATCCTATCCCAGGGAAGAACATTGTCCTGAGCCTGGATATCAAGCTTCAGGAAGCTGCCGAAGAGGCCCTGGGGGATCGTCGCGGCTCAGTGGTAGCCCTCGACCCTGCCACGGGCGAAGTCCTGGCCATGGTCAGCAAGCCGAGCTTTGATCCCAACCTGTTCGTCACCGGTATCAGCTTCAAGGAATACGCCGCGCTGCACGACTCCATCGACCGCCCGTTGTTCAACCGGGTGCTGCGCGGCCTCTACGCACCAGGTTCCACCATCAAGCCGGAGGTGGCGATTGCCGGCCTCGACACCGGCGTGGTTACCGCCTCGACCCGAGTCTTCGACCCCGGTTACTACCAGTTGCCGGACTTCGATCACAAATACCGCAACTGGAACCACAGCGGCGATGGTTGGGTGGATATGGACGCAGCGATCATGCGCTCCAATGACACCTACTTCTACGATCTGGCCCACAAGCTCGGCATCGACCGTCTGCACGACTACATGGCGATGTTCGGCCTGGGCGAGAAAGTCTCCCTGGACATGTTCGAGGAATCCCCAGGATTGATGCCATCCCAAGCCTGGAAGCGCGCCACCCGCCGCCAGCCCTGGTTCCCGGGGGAAACCGTGATCCTCGGCATTGGTCAGGGCTATATGCAGGTCACGCCGCTGCAACTGGCCCAGGCCACAGCGCTGATCGCCAACAAGGGCGTGTGGAACCGTCCGCACCTGGCCAAGACCATTGATGGCGTGGCTCCAGTGGATGAGCATCCGATGCCCAACATCCTGCTGAAGAATCCTCACGACTGGGATCAGGTCAACCACGGCATGCAGATGGTGATGCACGACCCGCGGGGCATCGCCCGCGCTGCCGCCGCCGGTGCGCAGTACCGCATCGCCGGCAAGAGTGGTACCGCTCAGGTGGTGGCGATCAAACAGGGCGAGCGCTATGACCGTCTCAAGACCCGCGAACGCAACCGCGACAACGCCTTGTTCGTCGGCTTCGCCCCCGCCGAGCACCCACAGATCGTGATCTCGGTAATGATCGAGAACGGTGAGGCCGGCGGCCGGGTCGCCGGGCCCGTGGTGCGACAGATCATGGACGCCTGGCTGCTGGACCAGAACGGCCACCTCAAGCCGCAATACGCTACTCCCGCCAAGGCCCCTGGCGATCCCCACGTCTGAGTCATTGCAACATCGGGCTGCCCCGCACCTTGTGCGATCGTTCCTTGAGTCACTGAGCGGTGAGGCGGTCCTGCAGCAGCTCCAGGAACAGGACCTCGGCACGGCTCATGCGTTGTTCACGGTTCCACAGCAGATGGATATCGACATCGGCGATGCCGTCATGGGGCGGAAGGCGCCACAGCAGCCTGGCATCGACATCGGCGGCCACTACATGCTCCGGCAGGCAGCCGATGCCAAACCCGGCGATCACCAGGCGCCGTACCTCCTCCAGGCTCGGCGAGGAGGCGACGATGCGTCCGCTGAAGCCCTGCTGGTCACGGAAGATGGTCAGTGGCGAGAGCATGCCGCCGATCTGGTCGCTGGTGAAACTGACAAAATTCTCCCGCTGCAGATCACCCTCGGCCACGTCCTGACGCCCGAATAGCGGGTGATGCTTGCCGCAAAAAAATGCGTAGCGCTGCCGCAGGAACAGCCGTTGTTCCAGGCGTGGCTGTGGCCGCCGATTAAGGCTCAGGCCCAGGGTCGCGGTCTTCTCCTGCAGGGCGCTGACGATATCCGAGCTGCGCATCACCTCCACCTCCAGGTCGACTCGCGGATGCTGGCGATGGAAGTCGGCCAGAAAATCATCGAAACGCTCATTGAAGATCCGGCTGATGATCAGCAGTCGCACCTTGCCGATCACCTCGTCGGCGGGCTGCTCCAGCACGCTGCTGACCTGGGACACCTGGCCGTAGATTTCCCCGGCCAGGGCAAAGATCTGTTCGCCCACTTCGGTCAGGGCAAAGCGCGGCCCGCGCCTGGCGATCAACTGCCGCCCCAGCTGTTCTTCCAGGCGCTTGAGGGCTTGGCTCACCGCCGGCTGGGTCAGGTGCAGGCGCGCCGCTGCGCGACTGATGCTCAGTTCCTGGCCGATCACTCGGAAGGTGCGCAGCAGGTTCCAGTCGAGGCGGTCATTGAGCAGGCGTCGGGCATCGCGGTCGGACATGGCAGGGCTCTGGATCGGGATCTAGATGAATAATAAGCCAGGATAATAATCGAGATAATCAATAGAAAATTGACTAATTATCTGGCGAAACGGATAAATCCCTCCCAGACAGGCGCCCACAGAAGCCCCTGCGCTTGACCCTTTCTCCTGCCACAAAAATAACCAAAGGAGCCAACCATGAAGCCTTCCGCTTCGCCGCAGCCACGCCGAGCCGCGGCTGCCGCCTTTATCGGCACCATGATCGAGTGGTACGACTTCTACATCTACGCCACCGCTGCGGCGCTGGTGTTCGGTGCCTTGTTCTTCCCCTCAGACGACAAACTGTTCAGCACCATGGCCGCTTTCGGGACCTTTGCCGTGGGCTTCTTCGCCCGGCCCCTGGGGGGCATCATCTTCGGCCATATCGGCGACCGTATCGGCCGCAAGAAATCCCTGGTCATCACCTTGCTGATGATGGGCGTGGTCACCGTGTGCATCGGCTTGCTGCCGACTTATGCACAGATCGGCGCCCTGGCCCCGGTGCTGTTGATCCTGCTGCGCATCGTCCAGGGCATTGCCGTGGGAGGCGAGTGGGGCGGGGCGGTGCTGATGGCCGGCGAACATGCGCCCAAGGGCCGGCGCAACTTCTTCGCCTCCTTCGCCCAATTGGGTAGCCCGGCGGGACTGATCCTTTCGTTACTGGCCTTCAGCGCCGTGACCCGCCTGCCCGAGGACGCGCTGATGAGTTGGGGTTGGCGCCTGCCGTTCCTCGCCAGCGCGTTGTTGCTGCTGGTGGGCTTAGCGATACGTCTGGGGGTCAACGAGTCGCCGGAATTTCTCGCCAGCCGCGAGCAGGCGGCCAAATCGGTGCGCAAGGAGCAGGCACCCGTGATGGAAGTGCTGCGCACGGCCTGGCGCCCGCTGCTGCTGTGCATTGGCGCCAATACCCTGGGAATCGCCGGGGTGTATTTCACCAACACCTTCATGATTGCCTACACCACCCAGCAACTGGAAATCCCCCGTTCGTTGATTCTCGAATGCCTGTTCGTGGTGGCGATCATCCAGTTCTGCATCCAGCCCCTGGCGGCCTGGACCGCCGAGAAAATCGGCGCCACGCGCTTTCTATGCCTGGTGTCAGTACTGGCCATGGCCTCGCCCTATCCGATGTTCGTGCTGGTGAGTTCCGCTCAGGCGCCCCTGATGATCTTCGGCATCGCCTTGGCAGTGGTGTGCATGGCCTCCTTCTACGCGGTGATCGCCGGTTACGTCAGCGGCATGTTCGAGACGCGGGTGCGCTACACCGCGATCTCCCTCGCCTATCAAGTCTGCGGTGCCCTGGCCGGTGGCCTGACCCCGCTGATCGGCACCTGGCTGGCCCACAGGTTCATCGGCCAATGGTGGCCGATGGCGCTGTTCTACAGCCTGATCGCCGCGGTATCGCTGATCTGCGTGCTGGCCCTGTCGCGCCGACATGCCCACACCCAGCGCCTGGAAATGGCGTCCAACGCTTGATTGTCTGGAGAAATGATTGATGTTGAAAATCAATGGCGAACGCCTCTGGGCGAGCTTGATGGCCATGGCCGAAATCGGCGCCACCGCTCGCGGCGGTAGCTGCCGTCTGGCCCTGAGCGATGAGGACCGGGCCGGGCGCGAGCTCTTCGCCCACTGGTGTACAGAAGCCGGCATGACCCTGAGCGTCGACCCCATCGGCAACCTGTTTGCCCGCCGTCCCGGCAGCGACCCGGACGCTGCTCCAGTGATGATGGGCAGCCACCTCGACACCCAGCCCGAAGGTGGACGTTTTGACGGTGTCTACGGCGTGCTGGCCGGGTTGGAAGTGGTGCGCACGCTCAATGATCTTGGGGTCCGGACCCGCAAGCCCCTGGAGGTGGCGGTGTGGACCAACGAGGAGGGCGCGCGCTTCACCCCGGCGATGTTCGGCTCGGCGGTGTTCACCGGGAGCATGTCCCTGGACGCCGCCCTGGCGGTGCGCGATGCCGATGGCATCAGCGTCGCCCAGGCTCTGCAGCGCACCGGTTACGCTGGCAATCGGCCTTTGGGCGGGGCGGTGGATGCCTATTTCGAAGCCCATATCGAGCAGGGCCCGATCCTTGAAGACAACGCCAAGAGCATTGGCGTGGTCAGTGGCGGCCAGGCAATCCGTTGGCTCGATGTTCAGGTTGAAGGCATGGCTGCTCACGCCGGCACCACGCCGATGCTACTGCGCAAGGATGCCTTGTATGGCGCCGCGCAGATGATCCTCGCCGTGGAGCAGTTGGCGGTGGATTTTGCCCCGCAAGGCCTGACCACTGTCGGTGAGCTGAGCGTCGCCAAGTCGTCGCGCAATACCATTCCCGGGTTGCTGACCTTCACCGTCGACCTGCGCCACCACCATGATCAGCAGATTGGCGCCATGGAGCAGCAGGTAGAGGAACGCCTGGGCAGCATTGCCCGGCAGCGCGGGCTCAAGGTCAGCATCGACCGTCACTGGGTCAGCCCGGCCACGCCCTTTGACGCCGACTGCGTGGCGGCGGTGCAACAGGCGGTGGACGGGCTTGGCTATGCTCAGCAGTCCATCGTCAGCGGCGCCGGCCACGACGCCATCCTGCTGGCACGCTATTGCCCCACCGCCATGGTGTTCATTCCCTGTGTCGGTGGCCTGAGTCACAACGAAGCCGAAGACGTGTTGCCCGAGGACGTGCGCCAGGGCGCCGATGTATTGCTTAACGCCGTGCTGGCCCGTGCCGGCCAGGTTGAATAAGGAGAAGGTCATGCGCAGTTTTTTCCACCCCGAACAGTTGCTCCACCATCCACGCAGCTACTACTCGCGCGGCCAGATGCGCATACCCCAGGAGGTGCCGGAGCGCGCCCAGCGCCTGGTGCAGGCCGCACACTCCCTGGGTTTTGCCGTCGAGCAGCCACGGGATGCCGGGATGGCACCGTTGCTGGCGGTACACGGCGCGCCGTACTTGGCGTTCCTGCAGGATGCGCACCAGGGCTGGAAGGACATCCCCGAAGACTGGGGCGATGAGGTGATGTCCAACATCTTCGTGCGTGAGCCCAATGCCCTGCGCGGGGTTCTGGCCCAGGCCGCGTGCTACCTGGCCGACGGCAGTTGCCCGGTGGGTGAGTCGACTTGGCGTGCAGCCTACTGGTCGGCGCAAAGTGCCGTCGCCGGGGCCCAGGCATTGCTCGACGGTGAGCCGGCGGCCTACGCCTTGTGCCGCCCGCCGGGCCACCACGCGCGGGCCGAAGCCGCAGGCGGTTTCTGCTACCTGAACAACGCGGCAGTGGCGGCCCAGGTCCTGCGGGACAAATACGCCCGGGTGGCGGTGCTGGACACCGACATGCACCACGGCCAGGGTATCCAGGAAATCTTCTACGAGCGCGCCGACGTCTTGTATGTCTCGGTGCATGGCGACCCGACCAACTTCTACCCGGGGGTGGCCGGCTTTGCCGAAGAGCGTGGCGCCGGAGCGGGGGAGGGCTACAACCTCAACTTGCCCATGGCCCACGGCGCCAGCGAAGGGGATTTCCTTGCCCGCCTGGAACAGTCCCTGGTGGCGGTGAAGGAATTCGGTGCCGAGGTGCTGGTGCTGTCCCTGGGTTTCGATATCTACGAGCTCGACCCGCAAAGCAAGGTCGCGGTGACCCGAGACGGCTTCGCCATCCTTGGCCAGCGCATCCGCAGCCTGGGCCTGCCGTGCCTGATTGTTCAGGAAGGGGGTTACCACCTGGACAGCCTGGAAGACAACGCTCGCGCCTTCTTTGCCGACAGCGCCGCCTGGGCCCTTTAGGACCGGCCGGACGGCGTTCCGCTCAATGCCCTTTTCGCTGGCAAGCCAGCTCCTACGGTAAACCTGCATTTCTCCCCCACCGTAGGAGCCGGCTTGCCGGCGAAAGGGCCCTCAAGTCTTGCGCTGCTCTCAAGGCTCTCTTCGCCGGCAGCCAGCTCTTACAGGAGGGGCTGGGAGGGGGCATGCGGTACTTGCCATTTGCTTTACGTTAACGTCAAGATGCTCGGGCGCCCGTTTCACTGGCGCAGGTTTTGCTTGATCTCGAATCACAGGGTAAGCAATGCAGGGCTGCCCGATGATCCGGGCCAAGCCCCTTTACTGCCCTCTGAACCCGGTGTAGACATTGACCACGGCTTGCGTGCCTCGCGCAATCCAAGGGAGTGGAGCGGGAAGCAGCGGGCGGACCGATTCGGAGCGCTTGATGACGCTTATAAAAACAATAAAGGGTGAGCAGCAACACGAAGCCCGGCTGGCCCGGGAACGGCTGCACCTGGAAGGCCAGATCCCCGACGGGGTCCTGCGTGCGGAAATCGATGCCTCATGGCGGCGCAGCCTCAGCCATGGTGTGCACTTTGGCAGCCAACACCAACTGACCCTGGAATCCAGCGCCAGCCTCGAGGTGCTGCTGGCCAGCAATCGCCTGTTGCTGGACGCGGCGACCCCGGCCATCGACTACCTGAGCCAGCATCAGGGCCAGGACGGCATGATCATCCTCGCCAATGCCGACGCCACCATCCTGGCCATCGAGGGCCGGGCCGATCGGCTCAAGGACAGCGGGGTGCAGGACATCACCCTCGGCGCCTGCTGGAGTGAAGCCACCCGGGGCACCAACGCCCTGGGCACGGCCCTGGTGGAAGCCCGGCC
Source organism: Pseudomonas sp. 910_21 (assembly GCF_052850735.1). Lineage (NCBI taxonomy): Bacteria > Pseudomonadati > Pseudomonadota > Gammaproteobacteria > Pseudomonadales > Pseudomonadaceae > Pseudomonas > Pseudomonas sp. 910_21. The sequence continues at coordinate 7,725 of NZ_VXCY01000014.1, forward strand.
GACCCTGATCGATTGCGGCGAACACTACCTGGATCGCCTCAGCCATTTCTCCTGCACATCGGTGCCCATCCAATGCCCCCAGGGCGAGATCCTCGGCGTTCTTGACCTGACCCGCGAAGGCCCCCTGGGCCGCGTCCAGGACAGCACCGCGCTGTTGTCCATGGCGGTCAGCCAGATCGAGGCCCGGGTGTTCCACGCGTCCTACCCGGAGCAGATCGTCCTGGCCTTCCACAGTCGTCGGCAATACCTCGAATCGCCCTGGCAAGGCCTGTTGGCCCTGAGCCTGGGCGGGCAGATTCTTGCGGTCAGCGGCCAGGCCTGCCAGTTGCTCAACACGCCGCGCGCGGCCTTGGTGGGGCGGCGTTGCGAAGAGTTCCTCGGGGTCGACGGCCTGCAACTGCTGGCCCGCCTGCAGCAAGGCGCCGTGGGCAGCCTGCAGACCGCCAAGGGTGAGCTGTTCTACAAGGCCCTGCGGGCGCCTCAACCGTCTCTGAACCTGCATCGCGCGCCCCGCAGCGCGCCGAAAGCCACGCCCATGCCCCAGGACCTGGAAGCCCTGGCCGGGGGCAACAGCCGCTACGCCCGCACCCTGCGCATGGCCCGCCAGGGCCTGGCCAACGGCTTGCCAGTGTTGTTGCTGGGAGAAACCGGCACCGGCAAGGAAGTCCTGGCCCGGGCCCTGCATCGCGCGGGCAGTCGTGCCGAGAAACCCTTTGTCGCGGTCAACTGCGCGGCGATTCCCGAAGGCCTGATCGAGTCGGAACTGTTCGGCTACCGCGAAGGTGCCTTCACCGGCTCGCGCCGCGGCGGGATGATCGGGCGCCTGCAACAGGCCCACGGTGGCACCTTGTTCCTCGATGAGATCGGCGACATGCCCCTGGCCCTGCAGGCCCGCCTGTTACGGGTCTTGCAGGATCGCAAGGTGGCGCCCCTGGGGGCCGGTGAGGAACAGGACATCGACATTGCCCTGATCTGCGCCACCCACCGCGACCTCAAGCAGCAGGTGCAGGACCAGGCTTTTCGCCAAGACCTGTTCTACCGGGTCAACGGCATCAGCGTGCTGTTGCCGGCCCTGCGCGAGCGCGAAGACCTGGCGGCCCTGGTGGACAGCCTGCTGGCCAAGCTCGGCGGCGCCGAGGTGAACATCGCCGAGGATCTGCGCCGCCTGTTGGCCGACTACCACTGGCCCGGCAATATCCGCCAGTTGGAGATGGTCCTGCGCACCGCCCTGGCCCTGCGCGAAGAGGGTGAGAGTCATATCGGCCTGGAGCACTTGCCGGACAGCATGCTCGACGACCTCAATGCCCATGAACGGCCGCAGACCGGGAGCATCCGCGAGAACGAACTGGAGCTGATCCGCACTGCCCTGGACAACCATCAGGGCAATGTTTCGGCGGCAGCGGACGCCCTGGGCATCAGCCGCGCGACCCTGTACCGCAAGCTCAAGCAGTTGCGCGCCTGATGCGGCGCCTGATCACCCGGCTGGTGGACAGCCGCGATCCCCAGGCCCTGAGTGCCGCCCTGGGCTGGCTCTACAGTTTCGTGCGGCCCCACCGGCTGGCCATCGGCGGTCTGCTGGGGCTGTCGGTGTGCGCCTCGTTGCTGGTGCTGGTGCAACCCTGGCTGACCAAGCTGCTGATCGACGACGGGCTGCTGGCCCGCGACTTTTCCAGACTGGTGCTGATCGCCGGCCTGATGATCCTCGCCGGCCTGCTGGGCACGCTGCTGTCCGGGGTCAATCGCTACCTGCATACGCGCCTGTCCGGGCGCATCCTGTTTGCCCTGCGCGACGACCTCTACCGCCATCTGCAACGGCTGTCGCCGAGCTTCTACGGTCAACGGCGAATCGGCGACCTGATGTCGCGCCTGGACGGCGATGTCGCGGAAATCCAGCGCTTTGCCGTGGACTCGCTGTTCTCCGCAGTGTCCAGTGTGATCGGTCTTGTCGTCGCCCTGGCCATGCTCCTGACCCTGTCCTGGAAACTCTCGCTGCTGGCCCTGGTGCTGATTCCCCTGGATGTGCTCTGGTTGCGCTGGATGCGGCGCAAGGTGGAGCGCGATGTCCGCCAGTTGCGCGAGCGCTCTGCGGACATGTCCTCGTTCATGGTGGAAACCCTGCCGGTGATGAAATTCATCCAGAGCGCCGGCCAGCAGCAACGGGAGGCCCAGCGCCTGGATCGCCTCGGCCAGGGCTACCTGAGCCAGTTGCTGAAGCTGCAAGTCACCGAGTTCTTCACCCAGGCGGTACCCGGCACCCTGACCTCGCTGTCCCGGGCCTGCGCCTTCCTGATTGGCGGCTACTGGGTGGTGCAGGGCACCTGGCAACTGGGGGCGCTGATCGCTTTTTCCACCTACCTGGGCATGGCGGTGGGCCCGGTACAGAGCCTGCTGGGATTGTATGTGGCGATCCAGCGTATGACCGTGAGCCTGGGCCGGGTCATGGAGCTGCGTGGTGAGGAGCCGGGCATCAGCACCCCCGCGGCGCCGTTGCCGGTGCCGGACAACGGCGAGCTGCACTTCAAGGATGTGCACTTCAGTCATCCGGGGCGCGGCTCGATCCTCAAGGGCATCGAAGCGCGGATTCCCTACGGCCTCAAGGTGGCCCTCAGCGGCACTTCGGGGGCCGGTAAAAGCACCTTGATCGACCTGTTGCAGCGTCACCACGATCCCCAGTCCGGGCAGGTCCTGCTGGGGGGCATCGACCTGCGTCAACTGGACCTGGCGCAACTGCGTTGTCAGGTGGCGGTGGTCAGTCAGGACATTGTGCTGTTTCGCGGCAGCCTGGCGGACAACCTGGCCTACAGCGTGCCCGCTGCCAGCCGTGAAGTCGTGGCCGAAGTGGCGCGGCTGGCGCAATTGCAGGGGCTGATCGAGTCTCTGCCCGAGGGCCTGGACAGTCCCCTGGGGGAGCGCGGCCAGCAGTTGTCCGGTGGACAGAAACAGCGCATCGCTATCGCCCGTGCATTGCTCCAGGACCCGCTGATCCTGGTGCTGGACGAAGCCACTTCGGCGGTGGACGAGGCCACCGAGCGCGAGGTGATCGAAGCCATCGACCGTCTGTTCGCCGGGCGTACGCGCATCCTGATCAGCCACCGGCCTTCGACCCTGGCCGATGCCGACCTGCGCTTCGAGTTGCTGGACGGTGTATTGCATAGCGTGGTGGTGGCCCATGAAGTCTGACCTGCGCATCGGCGTGATCGACAGCGGCCATGCCCCTCATCAGCGGGTGGCGGCCGGCCGGCGTTTCTTTCTGCTGGCGCAAGGCATGGGCGAGGGCGAGTTGCAGCAGGACGCTCTCGGCCATGGCAGCGCGATCATCGAGGCCATCGAGCAGCGCGCGCCCGATGCCCAGCTGTATCTGGCCCAGGTGTTCGATCAGCGCGGGGTCACCAGCGCCGCGCAAGTCAGTGCCGCCCTGTATTGGCTGCTGGAACAGGATGTACGCCTGATCAACCTCAGCCTCGGGCTGCGCCAGGATCGCGATTCACTGCGCGCCGCCTGTGCCGAGGCGGTGGCTCGTGGCGTGCTGCTCTGCGCATCCAGCCCGGCCCAGGGTGAGCCGGTATTCCCGGCCAGCTATCCTGGCGTGTTGCGGGTCACCGGCGATGCGCGCTGCAGCCTGCAGCAGTGGTCGTGGCTGAATACCGCCCAGGCCGATTTCGCCGCCTGCGTGCGCGCCAGCCGCCCGGGGCCGTCCGGCGCCAGCCTGGGCTGTGCCGCGTTGAGCGGGCATATCGCCGCCTACCTCAAGACCCAGCCCAGCGCGAGCAATCTGCAGGTGCGCCAGTGGCTGCAGGAGCAGGCCGCCTACCAGGGGCCCGAGCGCCGGAGCGTGCCATGCAATCGATCCTGATCCTGGGGGCGGGGCCGGCCGGTGCGGCGGTGGCCCTGGGGCTGCGGCGCCTCGGTTACCCGGTGACCCTGATCAGCGACTGGCGGCGTTTTCCGGCTCTGGAAGGGGTTTCCGTGCGGGTGCTGGAGGCCCTGCGCAGCGCTGGTCTGGAGTCGGCACTGGCCCAGGCTCTGCACCCTTCCCAGCGGCAAGTGGCGTGGAACGGCGCGCAGCACGCGCAGAACATCGAATACCTGCTGGATCGCCCAACGTTCGACCGTGGCCTGCGCGATGCCCTGCATCAGGCCGGGGTGACGCTGATCCAGGGCCGCGTGCTGGGTGTGCAGTCCACTGCGCTCGGGCACCGGGTACAGGTGCAGGGGCACGAGGAGCAGCTCGGCGAGTTCCTGGTCGAAGCCCGCGGACGTCAGGCGCCTGCATTGGACAAGGCACTGCAGCAGGGCGTCGGGAACGGACGGCGTGGCCCGGAAACCCTCAGCCTGCTCAACCGTTGGCAAGGGCCGCCCGGCACTGCCGCCAGTGCCGTGCACAGCCTGGAGGACGGCTGGGCCTGGATGGCCCGGCGCAGCGACGGCCAGTGCTACTGGCAACTGACCCTGGATGTGGCCAGCGCTGCACTGCCGGGCAAGGCGCAGTTGCTGGAGTACTGCCGTCGGCGCCGTCAGGCGTCTGCCCTGGTCGCGGATTTTTTTGCCGGTGGTGTCGAACATGATCTGCACCTGCACGCCCGTAGCAGCACGGCGATTCTCTGCCCCCAGGTGTGCGGCGATCACTGGCTGCGGGTAGGGGATGCGGCCATGGCGGTGGACCCGCTGTCTGGCAATGGCATCTTCCAGTCCCTGTCCTCGGCCCTGCAGGCGCCGGCGGTGATCAATACCCTGTTGCAGCGGCCGGAGCGCACGGCCCTGGCCTGGCGTTTTCATCAGCAACGGGTGGAGCAACTGTTCCTGCGGTTTGCCCGCATCGGCCGGGACTTCTACGCCGACGAGCAACGTTGGCCCGAGCAGCCGTTCTGGCAGGCCCGCCGGCAGTGGCCGGACCGCCAGCCGGCGCACGCCAGCGTGGACTTCGCAGCCTTGCGTATCGAGCACGCCCCGGTACTGCGCGATGGCCTGGTGGACGCAGCCGAAGTGGTGATCACCCCGGATCAGCCCCTGGGCATCTGGCATGTGCAGGGTGTGGAACTGGCGCCGTTGTTGCGACGCTTGCAGCACCAGCCCCCGACTCAGGCGCTGGCGGACCTGAGCCCGGAGCAGGGACGGGTGGTGCGGGGCTGGTTGCTGGCCCAGGGCTATCGACCTTAGGGCCCTTTCGCCGGCAAGTCGGCGCCTACGCGGATGCCCACGTAGGAGCGAGCTTGCTCGCGAACCGCCCCGCGGCCATCCCGCGCCGTCGTCCCTGGAGCATCCCAGGCGTCATCCGGCAGGCCGAGGGGCGTTCGCCCTGGCCGCGGCTCAGAGCTTGATCAGCACCGATTTCAGCTCGGTGTAGTGCTCGATGGCCGCGTGGCCCATTTCCCGGCCGAGTCCGGACATCTTGTAGCCGCCGAACGGCAGTGCCGGGTCCAGGGCGCTGTGGCAGTTGACCCACACCGAGCCGGACTTGATCTTCGGAATCATCCGGTGCACCGCTGCCAGATCGTTGGACCAGATGCTTGCGCCCAGGCCATAGGGGCTGTCGTTGGCCATGCGCAGGGCGTCGGCCTCGTCGTCGAAGGGAATCGCCACCAGCACCGGGCCGAAGATTTCTTCCTGGACCAGCGAGTGCTTCTGGTCGACATCGACGATCACCGTCGGTTTGACGAAATACCCCGGACCGAACTGCTCGCCGCCACAGGCAATGGTGGCGCCGCTGTCCCGGCCCATCTCGATGTAGCGGTAGACCCGTTCCTGCTGGCGCGCGGAAATCAGCGGGCCCATTTCGACGCTGGCGTCCAGGCCGTTGCCCAGTTTCATGGCATTGGCGATGCCGGCAATGTCGGCTACCACGTTGTCGAAGTGCTTGCGCTGCACATACAGCCGCGAGCCGGCGCAGCACACCTGGCCCTGATTGAAGAAGATCGCGCTGGCGGCCCCGGCGGCGGCGCTGGCCAGGTCGGCATCGGCCATGACGATGGTCGGCGACTTGCCCCCCAGCTCCAGGGTGACCCGGGTCATGGAGTCCATGGCGATCTTGCCGATTTCCTTGCCCACGGCGGTGGAGCCGGTAAAGGTCAGTTTGTCCACCAGAGGGTTGTGGGTCAGGGCGCTGCCGGCGGTGATGCCGGTACCGGTGACCACGTTGAACACGCCGTCGGGGTAGCCGGCTTCCTGCACCAGTTCCGCCAGTTTCAGGGCGCTGAGCGGGGTTTCATCGGCAGGCTTGAGCACCAGGGTGCAACCGGTGGCCAGGGCCGGGCCGAGTTTCCAGCAGGCCAGCAGCAAGGGGAAGTTCCAGGCGACGATGGCGCCGACCACGCCCAGCGCTTCGCGACGGATGAAGCTGTGGAACTGGTCGTCGGGCATCAGCGGCAGCGAAACCTCGACGCTGGCGCCTTCGATCTTGGTGGCCCAGCCGGCCATGTAGCGCAAGAAGTCGATGGACAACTGCACGTCCATGGCCTGGGCCACGGCGGCGCTCTTGCCATTGTTCAGGCATTCCAGTTGGGCCAGCAGTTCGGCGTCGCGCTGCATCAGGTCGGCGAGTTTCCACAGCAGGTTCTGCCGCTCCCGGGGGCGGGTACGGGTCCAGGAGGAGTCGTCGAAAGCCTGACGCGCCGCCAGCACTGCACGATCGACATCGTCCACCGTGGCTCGGGGCACCAGGCACAGCTGTTCGCCGGTGGCGGGGTTGCGCAGGGGCATGGTCTGGCCATCGGCGGCCTCGACCCAGTGGGCGCCGATCAACATGCGCGGGGCGCGCTGGATAAACGCCGTGGTAGCGGCGAGCAGTGGGGCAATAGCCATGGCGAAGCCTCTTGTTGTAGGTGAGGCAGGGCCTTTCGCAATGGCTATGCCAGTTCCGCCGTGGCGGCGTGGCCTCGGGATTGCGGGGGCTTGGGCACATGACCGAGGCTGGCGCGGCGGCGGCTTTTCGCAAACTGCGACAGCCCGGTGAGATTCAAGAGACGCACCGGCTCGCCGGTCTGGGCGCTACCCGAGCGGGTTTTCTAGAGGTGCAGCCAGGCCAGGGAACCCAGCAGCACGCTGCCGCCGGCCGCGCCGTAGGCGAGCTTTTTCAACCATTCCTTGCGGGTCAGCAGGGTGATGGCCGCCATCGAGATGGCGATCTGGATCGCCATCATCGCCTGGGCCCAGCGGTGGTGCTGGTGCAGCGCGGCTTCCGATTGCTCGTCCCAGTCCCGAGCCTCGGCTTCCAGAGCCTCGGCCTTGAGGCGCACTGCCTCCTTTTCCTTCTGGTAGCGCTGGGCCTCGATGCCGTAATGCGTGGCATCGACCCCGGGAATATGGGTCGCCAGTTCCGCCAGGTTCTGCCGGCTGGACTTGGCCTGGTAGTAGCTCCACTGGTTGGCGGCTTCGGTCTTCTTCATGGCGGCGTTGTTCTTGTCCATGGCCGCGAGGCTTTCCGTGGAGCCGGCCTGATAGCTCAGCAGCGCTCCCAGGGTGGCCATGATTGCTGTCATCACCGCGATCTTGCTGGCGAAATTGTCGCTGCGGGCGTGGGCGTGTTCGGCCAGGTGTTCCAGGTGCTTTTCGTGGGGGCTGGGCACATCGAAGTCTTCGGTCATGGCGATCGATCGGCGGGGGTGGGGAGAAGTATCAAATTGTATCCACGGTGCTGGATCGCCGTAGAGCCAGTGCGAATTCGTTCAGCTGGGCGACAGCCTGGGGCCATGACCGCATACCTGGAAGGAAGCGGCTCAGGGGGAAAGATGACCATTTCGCGATAATTGAAAAGAAGTTCTCGTTAGACGGTCGCCAGTTGGCCTTTCTAAAGTAGCTGCTTCGAATCCGTGAGTACTTCCCATGCCCATTTACCCAAGGCCTGCATGGGCCCTGTGTGCCCTGTTGGCCGGCTGCACCCTGGGGCCGGAACGGCCGCCCGGCAGCACTGTGCCCCTGCCTGTGAGCCAGCTGGATGCAGCGGCCGAGCAGGGGCTCGACCAATGGTGGCAGCTGTACCGTGACCCGGGGCTCAATGCCGCCGTGCAGGAGGCCCTGAGCCAGAACCGCGACCTGCGGATGGCCGCGGCCAACCTGCTACAGGCCCGGGCGCTGCTGCGCGAAACCGATACCCTGCGCCAGCCCGCCACCCAGGTGACGGCCCAGGCCGGCTACGGCAGCACCGCCGATGACCAGCTGGAAGCCGCCTTGCAGAACAGCCAGCGGATCCGCACCGGCAGCCGCTACGGGGTTGGCCTGGATGTGCAGTGGGAGGCTGACCTGTTCGGCCGTCTGCACGGCCTGGCCGATGCTGCCCGAGCCGATGCCGAGGCGGCGCGGGCCGCCGAAGACGGCTTGCGGGTGGTGGTGGCCGCGGAAACCACCCGCGCCTGGTTGCAGGCTTGCAGCTATGGCCAGCGCCTGCAGGTGGCCGGCGAATCCCTGGCGCTGGTGGAGCAGGGCCGGGCCCTGAGCGCCCAGCTGTATCAGGCCGGCGCCGCAGTGACCCTGGATGTGGTGCGCGCCGAAGGCCTGGTGGGCCAGGTACAGGCCAGCCTGCCGCCGTTGCAGGCCGGGCGGCAGCGGGCCCTGGCTGAGCTTGCGGTACTGCTGGGGCGCCCTCCGGGTGATGCACCGGTGGCGGCCAAGGCTTGCCACCAGGCCCCGACCCTGGATTCGCCCATGCCCCAAAGCGATGCCCTGGCCATGCTGCGCCGGCGTCCCGACGTGAGTCAGGCCGAGCGCCGGCTGGCGGCGGCCACGGCACGCATCGGCGTGGCCCGGGCCGACCTCTATCCGCGGGTCAGCCTGGGGGCTGGGGTCTTCACGTCGGCGCACCAGCCCTCGGGTTTCGACGACCGCGACGCTTCGGTCTGGCAATTGGGGCCGCTGCTGTCCTGGAGCTTCCCCAACCTCAATGCTGCCCACGCGCGCATCACCCAGGCCGACGCCCGGGAAAGCGCGGCGCTGGCGGATTTTGACCGCAGCATCCTGGCGGCCTTGAAGGAACAGCAGCAAGCCTTGAGCGACTACCAGGCCGCGTTGCAGCGCCAGGATGCCCTGCACCTGGCGGCCGAGCGCGACCACCAGGCCCTGCGCCTGGCCGGGCTGGCCCGAGCGGCCGGTGCCTCCAGTGCCCTGGATTACCTCGACGCCCAGCGCACCGACGTGCGCACCCGGGCTGCGGCGGCCCAGGCCGATGCGGCCGTGATCGATACCCAGGTGCTGGTGTTCAAGGCCCTGGGCGGTGGCTGGCGCAGCGCGCCGCCGATTGTCCTGCCGCCGCCGAGCCGGGCGGCGGCCAACCCTTTCCTGCGAACTTCCGACGAGCCAGTGCAATGACCCAGAACCCTGTTCCTGCTTCTCCGGCGCAAGCCGTCACCCGCCGTCGCTTCCTGGGTTATGCCGGGTTGGCGCTGGTGGTGTTGCTGATCCTGGCCTGGTGCCTGCACTGGTGGTTCAGCGGGCGTTTCCTGGTGGAGACCGACGACGCCTACCTGCGCGCGGACATCGTCACCATCGCGCCACGGGTGGCCGGTTACCTGGCCGCGGTCGAGGTCCAGGACAACCAGCCGCTCAAGGCCGGCGACCTGCTGGCGCGGATCGATGACAGCGACTATCAGGCCCGGGTCGAACAGGCCGAGGCGGCGCTGCGCGAGGCCCAGGCCGAACAGCGTGCCGGGCAGGCGCGGCTGGCCAATCTCAAGGCCCGCCAGCAACAGCAGCAGAGCCTGATCGCCGAGGCCCAGGCCCGGGTCGCTGCTGCTGAGGCCGAGGCGCAACGGGCCGGTCAGGAAGGGCGGCGGCAGCAACACCTGGCCAGCCAGCAGGTCAGCAGCGTGCAGCAACTGGAAAACGCCGCGGCCTTGGCGCGTCAGGCCGATGCCGCCCTGGGCGCAGCCCGTGCCAGCCTGACCGCGCGGCGCCAACAGGTACAGGTGCTCGATACCGAGCAGCAAAGCGCCCGGGCGCAGCTGGACAAGCTCGAAGCGGGCGTGGCCCGGGTCAGTGCTCTGCGGCAGTTGGCCCGTATCGATCTGGCGCGCACCTTGATCCGCAGCCCGGTGGACGGTATTGCCGGCCAGCGCCGCCTGCGCCTGGGGCAGTACGTCGAAGTCGGCGCGCCGCTCTTGGCGGTGGTGCCTGAGGACGCCTATGTGGTGGCCAACTACAAGGAAACCCAGGTCGACGGCATGCGCCCCGGGCAGCCGGCGCGGGTCGAAGTCGATGCCTTGGGTGGCCACGTGCTGCTGGGCCGGGTGGAGAGTTTCGCCCCGGCCTCCGGCGCCGAGTTCGCCCTGCTGCCGGCGGACAACGCCACCGGCAACTTCACCAAGATCGTGCAGCGCATGCCGGTGCGCATCCGCCTCGATCCGGGGCAGCCGCGGCAGGCAGAACTGCGCCCCGGAATGTCGGTAGTGGTGAGCGTGGATACCCGTCATGAGTAGTGCCCAGGCAGTACATGACAGCGCGGGCGAGGCCGCCGTACAGGCGATTTCCCTGCGCACCTGGGTGGCGGTGCTGGGCAGCGTGGTGGGTTGCTTCATGGCGGGGATGAACGTGCACGTGACCAACGCTTCATTGCCGGACGTGCGCGGTTCCCTGGGCGCCACCTTCGAGGAGGGCTCGTGGATCACCACCGCCTACCTGGTGGCGGAGATCATCATCATTCCCATGACCGGCTGGCTGGTCTCGGTGTTTTCCATGCGCCGGGTGCTGATGGTCGGCACCGCCGGTTTCGTGCTGTTCTCGATCGCCTGCTCCCTGGCACCGAATATCCACAGCCTGATCGTCGCCCGGGTGCTGCAAGGGGCCTTTGGCGGGGTACTGATTCCCTTGTCATTCCAGCTGATCGTCACCGAGCTGCCGGCGGCCCGGCACCCCATGGGCATGGCCCTGTTTGCCGTGGCCAACAATGTCGCCCAGGCAGCGGGGCCGTCCCTGGGCGGCTGGCTCACCGATGCCTATTCGTGGCGCTGGATCTTCTACCTGCAAGTGCCGCCGGGGCTGTTGCTGCTGGCGGCCATCGGCTGGTCGGTGCGGCCCCAGCCCATGGTCCTGGCAAAGTTGCGCCAGGGCGACTGGGGCGGGATCGCCAGCATGGCCGTGGGCCTCTCGGCGTTGCAGATCATGCTGGAGGAGGGCGGCCGCCATGACTGGTTCGCCTCGGGCTTCATCTTCAACTGTGCGGTCCTGGCCACGGTCGGCCTGCTGGCTTTCGTGGCCATCGAACTGCGCCGCGAGCAGCCGCTGATCAACCTGCGCCTCTTGGGCCGCTACAACTTCGGCATCGCCAGCCTGATGCAATTCACCTTCGGTGCGGTGGTGTTCGGCGTGGTGTTCCTGGTGCCCAACTACTTTGCCCAAATCCACGGCTACAACGCCCGGCAGATCGGTTTGATGATGATTCCCTATGGCCTGATCCAGTTCGTCATGTCGTTCGCCACCCCGCGCCTGATGCGCTGGAGCAGTGCCCGCACCATCATCATTGCCGGCTTCGCCATCACTGGCATCGGCTGCCTGATGAACATTCACCTCAACCCCGATGCCTCGGTGAATGTCATCGTGCCGTCGCTGGTGGTGCGCGGTATCGGCCAGTCGCTGGTGGTGGTGGCGCTGGGGGTGATGGCGATCCAGGGGCTGGAAAAGGATCAGGTGGGCTCGGCCTCCGGGCTGTTCTCCATGGTGCGCAATGTCGGCGGGGCGATCGGTATCGCGCTGTCCAGCCAGATCGTGGTGGAGCGCGAGAAACTCCATGCCCTGCGCATCGGTGAATCCATCAACCTGTTCGCCCAGGCCACCCAGGAGCGTTTGGTGGAGCTGGTGCGGTTGCTGGCCCAGGCGCCGGTGGAGTACGCCAGGGCCCTGCACTCGGCGGCGCTGGCGCCACTGCGTCAGCAAGCTTTGGGCCTGATGGACAAGGTGCTGCACCGCGACGCCTTGCTGCTGGCCTACAGCGATGCCTTCCTGCTGGCGGGGCTGGCCATGCTGTTGTGCGTAGTGGCCGGTCTGTTGCTGCGCCGGGCCTGAGCCCTCAGCGGTAGAACTCCGATGGCGGCGTGCCGAACTGGCGCTTGAAGGCGGCGGCGAAGGCGCTCTGGCTGTCGTAGCCGTGTTGCAGTGCCACTTGCACCACCGGCATGCCCTCGGCCAGGCACTCCAGGGACATCAGCAGGCGCGCCTGCTGGCGCCAGCGGCCAAAGGTGATGCCGGTGTGGCGCAGGAACTGGCGATGGAAGGTTTTCGCGCTCATGGCCAGGCGGTCACTCCATTGCTCGGCGGTGCGATTGTCCGCCGGGTCATCCGCCAGCGCCTGGCACACCCGCAGCATGCGCGGTTCATGGGGCCACGGCAGGCTGAACGGCAGCACCGGCAGCGAGCGCATCTCATCGAGGATCAGGCGCATCAGGCGGCCGTCGCGGCTGTCCGGCGCATACTGCGTGCCGACCTGGGCGGCGGCCAGGATCAGTTCACGCAGCAGCGGCGAGACCTCGATCACGCAGTCATGCTCGGGCAGGCCGGCTATGGCATCGACGTTGATGAACAGGCTGCGCATGCGCACCGCGCCGCGCATCCGCACCCGGTGCTCGACACCCGCCTGCAGCCACACCCCGCGACTGGGCGGTACCACCCAGCGTCCGGACTCGGTGTCGATCACCAGCACGCCTTCGATGGCGTAGGCCAGCTGAGAGCGGGGATGGCTGTGGGCCGGTATTTCATGGCCGTTGGGGTAATCCACGGCGATGCTGGTGACCGGCATGGACAGGCAATCGATGGACGAGACAACCAGCAGATCGGACATGCAGCGCAGCGCCTCCGGAGCGGAAGGGATCATGGGGCGCCCATCATAAATTCAAATGTCCATTTCACGACAATGAAAGGGTGTTTAGCGCAGTACATTCAGATGACAGCCCCCTAGACTGCCAGTCACTCCTTTCTCCCAGACGGTTGCCACCGCCCATGACTCCCCGCTTCCTGACCCTGCTACTAGCGCTACCCCTGCCTTACGGCCGGGGTCTGCCGGTGCTGCCAGGAAGCTGGCACCCAGGCTGATCTCCCCCAGACTCCGGCCTCGAAGCGCTTTCCATGCTGAAAGCAGGGGAGATCCATTGCCTTCTCCATGCTTCTTTCGAGGTCAGTATGCTCACCCATCCCCATACCAAATATCGTGCCTTTGCCCCTGTGGATCTGGACTCGCGCCAGTGGCCGTCACGCACCATCACCCAGGCTCCGATCTGGCTGTCCACCGACCTGCGTGATGGCAACCAGGCGCTCTACGAGCCGATGAACCGCGAGCGCAAGCTGCGCCTGTTCGAGGAACTGGTGCGCCTGGGCTTCAAGGAAATCGAAGTGGGATTCCCCGCCGCCTCGCGCACCGATTTCGAGGTGGTTCGTGAGCTTGTGGAACAGCAGCGGATTCCCGCCGATGTCACCCCCATGGTGATGACCCAACTGCGCGAGGACCTGATCCGCGAAACCGTACGCAGCGTGCAGGGTGCGCGCCGGGTCATCGTCCATCTGTACAACGCCATCGCCCCGGTCTGGCGGCGCGTGGTGTTCGGGCTTTCGGTGGACGAGGTCGAGGCCCTGGTGGAACGCCATGTAAGGCTGTTACGCGACTTGACCGATCAGCACCCGGAAACCGAATGGGTGCTGCAGTACTCCCCCGAAACGTTCTGCATGGCGGAGCTCGAGGTGTCGCTGCGCATGTGCAACACCGCGATCCGCACCTGGGACGCCGGCCCCGGGCGCCCGATTATCATCAACTTGCCGACCACCGTCGAGGTGGCCACGGCCAACGTCTTTGCCGACCAGATCGAATGGATGCACAGGCGCCTGGAGCGCCGTGATGAGGTGACGCTGTCAGTGCACCCGCACAACGATCGGGGCACCGGCGTGGCCTGTGCCGAACAGGCGTTGCTGGCGGGAGCCCAGCGGGTGGAGGGTTGTCTGTTCGGCAACGGTGAGCGCAGTGGCAACCTGGATCTGGTGACCCTGGCCCTGAATCTCTATACCCAGGGCATCAGCCCCGGGCTGGATTTTTCCGATATCGCTGCGGTGGCTCGAGTCGCCGAGGAGTGCACGGCGCTGCCGATCCATCCGCGCCATCCCTATGTCGGCGATCTGGTGTTCACCGCCTTTTCCGGCTCGCACCAGGACGCCATCGCCAAAGGCTTTGCCGCCCAGGCGGCCGACGGCTTCTGGGAGGTGCCCTATCTGCCCATCGATCCGCAGGACTTGGGGCGGACCTACGACAGCATCGTGCGAGTCAACAGTCAGTCCGGCAAAGGCGGGATCGCTTTCCTGCTGCAGCGCGACCACGGCATCGTCATGCCCCGGCGCATGCAGATCGAATTCAGCGCCATCGTGCAGAAGCTGGCCGATGCCAGTGATGCCGAACTGAGCAGTGAGGCTTTATGGGAGGTGTTTCAGTGCACCTACCTGGCTGTTGGAGAGGGGGAGGCGAGCCTGGTGTATCTCGGTCACCGATTGTTCGATGCCCCCGAGGGGCAAGGGATCGAGTTGCGCATCGCCCGCCTCGGGAGCCAGGAACTGTGCTTGCGTGGGGTGGGCAACGGACCTGTTGCTGCGACCTTGGCGGCCCTGGGCTTGCCGCTGCGCATCGACAGTTTTGAAGAGCGCAACCTGGGAGCGGGGGCCGACGCCCAGGCGCTGGCCATTGTGGAAGCGGCGTGGCCCGGGGTTGCCGGTTCACGTTTTGGCGCCGGATGTCACGCCAACATCGTCACCGCTTCGGTGCAGGCGGTGCTCAATGCCGCGGCGCGGTTTTATCCGGAGCGAGTGCTGACGTTCACCCCTGCCGCGGAATCCGTCCTGGAGCCCGCGACTCGCTGAGTGACTCGGGCCCGCGGTCGGCACCCTGTTGTGCCGGCCGGCGGATGCCCGGGCAAAAAAAAGCCCGCTATAGGCGGGCCAAATGGGATTCGTTAAGGAGTGGTAGTCAATCTAAGGGAGGCGAGGTGAAAGGACAGTGAAAAAAAGGTCGTGCTGAGGAAAAAACCTAAAATCATTTGTCCAGATCGCACCGCGTTTTAGGATCTGTCCGATAGGAGCGTCCCCAGCGCCCGCGTATATTCCTCCCTGCTCGCCCAGCCAAAGGGGGTACTTCGGCCTAGGTGCCACTGCCGAAGTGATGGGCGAGCACTTTTTCCTTCCTGCTTCTCGTTTCCCACCTGTTGCTTCCGACCTGCTGTTTCCCACCTGTTTGTTTCTCACCTGTTTGTTTCCCAGCTATCGCTCCTCACCTGTCGTTTCCGCTCTGGTTGGCCTGCGCCAACCGTCCCGCTGCACGCTCCAGCGATACTCCTTTCAAGACCTGATCCATGCTCAGTGCCTTCACGGGCGCCCGCTTCGTGGCGGCCCGCCCTTCAGGCCAGGTTGAGGCGGCGATGAATCTCGGCCCACAACTGCGGGTCGTCGAAGTCCTGAATCACCCGATGGGCGCCGGCACTCAGCAGGGTCTGTGGTTGCTGGCTGGTGGCCAGGCCGAAGGTGCAGATGCCGGCCTTGACCGCGGCGGTCAGCCCGGGGACCGAGTCCTCGAAGGCCAGGGAATGCTCGGCCCTGGCTTGCAGACATTCCAGGCCGCTGAGGTAGGGCAGGGGATCGGGCTTGGCCCGAGGCAGTTCCTCGGCCACCAGGACCGTCTGGAAACGCTCCTCAAGGCCCAGCACCTTGAGCATGTGCTCGGCGTTGGCCCGTGGGGCGTTGGTCACCACGCACACGCCGATGCCGTGCTCGGCGGCAAAATCCAGCAGGCGCAGCAGGCCGGGCATGGGCTTGAGTTGGGGGGACAATTGACGAAAGCGCACTTCCTTGCGTTCGGCGAAGGCCTCATGTTCCGCCACGCTGCGCTCGGGGAACAGGTAACGGCACATGTTGGCATTGGCCTGGCCGCTGACGTGGGCGGCGAACTCTTGCTCGGTGAACACCCGGCCGTCTTCTTCGTGCAACAACTGTTGCAGGGCCAGAAGGTGCAGGGCGTCGGTGTCGGTCAGGGTGCCGTCAAGGTCGAAAAGCAGAGCGTTGAGCATGGGACAGTTCCTGTCGGGCCCCATCCGGGCCGGTTGGCTGAATCGATCAAGCCCGCATCCTAGCAGGCTTGATCCCAACCGTGACCGCTGGCCTCAGCCCTGAGCGTTGTCGCCTTCGCCCTGGTCTTCTTCTTCGTCCGGTTGCGGGCAGTGGTCCTGTGGGTTGGCCGGCCACAGCACCTTGTCCTGGCCGTCACGCACCTGTTCGGCGCCGCATTCTACCTGGCTGACCTGGAAGCTCGGGGTGCCGTCCAGGCGATACAGGGCCTTGAGGCTGCGGGTC
The DNA here is from genome assembly GCF_052850735.1 of Pseudomonas sp. 910_21. NCBI lineage: Bacteria > Pseudomonadati > Pseudomonadota > Gammaproteobacteria > Pseudomonadales > Pseudomonadaceae > Pseudomonas > Pseudomonas sp. 910_21. Next base: position 24,018 of record NZ_VXCY01000014.1, read on the forward strand.
TGGTCGTCGCCCAGGCCTTCCACGGCATAGCCGAAGATCGCACCGCGGGTTTCGTCCACCACCAGTTCCTGCCACTTGCTGGCGATCAGGCGTTTGCCCTTGAGGTCATACAGGGCCGAGGTGGCCAGGGGCGAGGTGTCGTCGGTGGCCAGCAGGTAGTGGCCGCTGCTGTCCAGGTGGATGTCGACATACTGACCCGGCTCCAGCAGCACCTTGCCGCTGGCGTCCATCAGGCCCACGGTGCGTACTTGCGTGGCCTGGCCGAACAGGGTGGCCTGCTTGGTCGGGCTGTTGGCGGTACTGAAGACGAACAGGTCGGCGTTGATCGCACCGATCTGGGCGTAGGTGGGCTTGAACAGCTCGACACCCTTGTCCACATCGAAGATGCCGAAGGTGGCGCTGAACACGTTCTGCAGCACCGCGACCTGGTTCAGCCCCGGTATGTGCTTGAACATCCCCAGGGGGCTGAAGCCGGCTGGGTCCGCCGAGTCATAGACCGGTTGCACCTTCCACTGGCCCTGGCGATCGATCATCCCGGCCTTGCCGGAGCTGCCGTCGGCATTCTTGGCGGTGACCAGCGCGCCCTGCTTGCCGAACACCTGGCAGGTGCCGAACTGAGCCTGGATCACGGTCTTGCCCTGGAAGTCCATGTAGCCGCAGGGGCTGTCGTATTTTTCGCGGAAGGCCACCAGGCCGTCACCCGGCTCGCCCATCCAGTTGTAGGTGGCGGCGCTGATCAACTGAGCCTTGGCATCGGCCAGGGCCTTGCCCTGTTCGGTGCTGACCACCAGATGCTGGTTGGCAAAGTAGTCGATGCTGTCGAAGTCGATCTTCTTCTGCTCGCCGGTCTTGAGGTTCAGCGCCCACTTGTCGCTGCCACGCTCGGCGATCATCCACCAGCCGCGCTTGGCGAAATCGTCGCGGACCATGCTGCTGTCGAACACGGCCTCGGTGATCACCTGCCCGGTGGCGCTGAGAATGCCGCGCTTGCCGCCGATCTCGTAGACGATGAAGTCATCATTGCCGCCGACGTACAGATCGTCGAAGCGCGGTGGCTGAATCTGCTTGCCGGCCTGGTCGATGATCCCCAGCTTGCCGTCCTGGCCGAAGCCGAAGAGGCCGGGCGTCAGCAGGCGCAGGTCATCGGTGAAGTCGGCCTTGATGACTTGCTTGCCATCGGCGCTGGCCAGGTTCCAGGTGCCGTCCTTGGCGAACAGGAAGCTCTTTTCCAGAGGCAGGGCGACCACGGCGTCGTAGTCGTTGTCGGCGCTGACCAGTACCGCACCGTTCTGGTCCAGCACGGCGCATTCGCCATTGGCGCAGATCGGCATGACCATGGCCGCCGGAGCCGGTGCCGGCGCGAGTGTGGCGGTTTTGGGACTGGAGTCTTCCTTGCATCCGACCAGGGTCAGAGCAGACAACGAGAGGATCAGCGAGCCGAGACGGGCACAGGCGCTTCTATCCATGAACTTCAGGTTCCTTGTAAATGAGGGGTAGTGCAGAGCGCCCCGGAATGCGGAGCGGGCAAAGCGCGGGTGATTCTGCGGTGGCGCCGGATAAATGCAAGATCCAATTGCAAAGAAAACCACAGGTACAGCGCTAAACCCTGTCTCAGACTGAGACGTTTGTCGCGAAATTGTACGGCGGGTAACACCCACCAGCCCGATGGCGCCCCAGGCATCTGTCTAAGTCATTGATCGGGCGCTGGTTTGTAAGCTGGCACGCTCCGTGTATTGCATAGCTTCAGACGTTTCTCTTGCCTCCATGGCCGGTATCGCCGGACATGGCAGAAACCATAAAAACGACTCGCTAAAAATAAGAAAGCACCGTGGGAGGTTCGACCCTGATGAAGAGAAAACTCCGCCTGAGGCTGAGCGCCAGCCTGCTGGCCATTGCCACCTGTAGCGCCTTGCATGCCCCTTCGAGTTTCGCCGCCCGGGATGCGCAGAGCATCCTTAAGGAAACCTGCCAGGGCTGTCATACCCCTGAGGCCGGGGACGCCCTGAGCCGCATCAGCCACCAGCGCAAGACCCCGGAAGGCTGGCTGATGAGCATTGCCCGCATGCAGACCATGCACGGCCTGCAAATCAGCGATGACGACCGCCGCACCCTGGTCAAGTACCTGGCCGATACCCAGGGCCTGGCCCCCAGCGAGACCGACGGCGTGCGCTACGCCCTGGAGCGGCGCCTGAACACCGTCGAGCATTTTGACGAGCAGACCACCCAGATGTGCGCCCGTTGTCACTCTGGCGCGCGCATCGCCCTGCAACGGCGCCCGGCCCAGGAATGGGAACGCCTGGTGAATTTCCACCTCGGTCAGTGGCCGTCCCTGGAGTACCAGGCCCTGTCCCGGGACCGCGAGTGGTTCCCCACCGCCCTCAAGGAAATGGTGCCCTTGCTGGCCACGCGTTATCCCCTCGACAACCCGGCCTGGAAGGCCTGGCAACAGGCCCGCCCGCAAGCGGCGGCACTGGCCGGCGACTGGAGCTTCAGCGGCCACCTGCCGGGCAAGGGCGAACTGGCCGGGGTGATGAGCGTCAGCGCCGGGGAGGGCGATCAGTTCGAGGTCAGCGTCAAGGGCCAGTACGCCGATGGCAGCCCGTTCAATGGCGAGGGCAGCGCGATCCTCTACAACGGTTATGAGTGGCGCGGCAACGTCACTGTCGACGGCGTGGTCATGCGCCAGGTGCTGGCGGCCCAGGGCAATGCCCTGCAAGGGCGGATGTTCGAGGCCGAGCACGACGAGCGCGGCCTGGACTTCATCGCCGCCAGGCAGGGCAGCAGCCGACTGCTGGCGGTGCAGCCGGGTTACCTGAAGGCCGGTGAAGAGGCCGAAGTGACCCTGGTGGGCGCCGGCCTTGCGGGCGCCCCGAGCTTTGGCAAGGGGGTCGAGGTGGTGCAGGTGCTGGAGCAGCATCCAGAGCGAATCCGGGTCAGGCTCAAGGCTGCCGCGACGGCCCAGCCGGGCCTGCGCGAGGTCAGTGTCGGCAGTCTCAAGGGCGCGACGCTGGCGGTGTACAACCGCATCGCCGAGGTCAAGGTGGTGCCGGCGTTCTCCGTGGCCCGAGTGGGTGACGGCGGCGGTTCCACGCCCAAGGTCCAGGGGCGTTTCGATGCCGAGGCCTGGGGCAAGGGCGCCGACGGCAAGGCCTATCGCATCGGCGTGATGCCGGCGCAGTGGAAGGTCGAGGCCTTCGATGCCCAGGCGGCCAAGGACGAGGACGTCAAGTACGCCGGCAGCATGCAGGCCGACAGCGGCGTGTTCACCCCGGGCGATGCCGGGCCCAACCCGCAGCGCAAGATGTCCACCAACAACGCCGGCAACCTCAAGGTGATCGCCGCCGTGGATGACGCCGGCAAGGCCCTGACTGGCGAGGGCCAACTGATCGTCACCGTGCAACGCTGGAACAATCCACCCATTCCCTGAGGGCCGTCGAACGCTACCGACAGACACTTTCAGGCAATGACCGCAGGCCCCGAAAGCGGGGCTTTGCACAGGAGGTTGTAATGGGCGCAATTCTGAATCTGGTGGAGCGCAATCTGCATGAAGTGCAGGTGGACGCCGACCGCATGCTGTTCCATATCCCCAGCAGTTCGCTGTTCGCCAGCGATGCCCTGACCTGCAGCATCATCGATGCCCTGCGCGGGCCGGGCTGTACCCCGCAAGACTTGATCCAACAGCTGGCTGGCAGCTACGACGGCGTGGATGTCAGCGACACCCTGCGCGAGCTGATCGCCCTGGAGCTGGTCAGCGACGGCTCGCCCCTGACCCCGGAAATCGGCATCAAGCGGGTCGAGCGCACAGCGATCAATACCGTGGTGCTCAACGTCAACACCGGCTGCAACCTGAGTTGCACCTACTGCTACAAGGAAGACCTGGACAAGCCCTCGGCGGGCAAGAAGATGGGCCTGGAAACGGCCATCGCCTCGGTGGAGATGCTGCTTCAGGAGTCTCCGGACGAGGAACGCTACACCGTGGTGTTCTTCGGCGGTGAGCCCCTGAGCAACCGGCCGCTGATCGAGGCCATGGTGGACTACTGCGAACAGCGTTTTCGCGCGGCCGGCAAGTTCGTCGAGTTCGTCATGACCACCAACGCCACCTTGCTTACCGAAGAGACAGTGGACTACCTCAACGCCCACCGTTTCGGGCTGTCGGTGAGCATCGACGGGCCCAAGACCGTGCACGACCGCAACCGCATCACCGTGGGCGGGCAGGGCACCTATGACGTGGTACGGCGCAAGGCGCAGATGCTCCTGTCGCGCTACGACAGCCGGCCGGTGGGGGCGCGGGTGACCCTGACCACTGGAGTCACCGACCTTGAGACCATCTGGGACCACCTGTTCAACGAGCTGGGGTTTGCCGAGGTGGGTTTCGCCCCGGTGACCTCGGGTGACATCAGCAGCTTCAACCTCAGCAGCGAGGAGCTGATCGAAGTCTTCGCCAGCATGAAACGCCTGGGCCGGCGTTACCTTGCGGCGGCCCTGGAGCACCGCAATATCGGTTTCTCCAACCTGCACCAACTGATCACCGACATCCACGAAGGCCACAAGAAGGCGCTGCCCTGCGGCGCCGGGCTGAAGATGCTGGCGGTGGACCACAAGGGCGAGTTGAACCTGTGCCACCGCTTCACCGGCTCATCCCTGCCGACCTTCGGCAACGTGCATGACGGCGGGGTCAAGCAGGTGGAACTCAACGACTTCCTGTCCCAACGCCTGGACCGGACCAACACCGGCTGCGACAGCTGCCGCATCCGCAACTTGTGTTCCGGTGGCTGCTATCACGAGAGCTACGCCCGCTATGGCGACCCGGCGCATCCGACTTATCACTATTGCGAACTGATGCGTGACTGGGTGGATTTCGGCATCGAAGTCTACAGCCGGATCATGGCGCACAACCCTGCGTTCATCAGCAGTTACATCACTCCGCGCAAGGCTCACTGACATGAAACATCTCAAGCCGATCAATAACAAAGCTCAGAAACTGACCGAGGCTGCGGCCCAGGACCGGATCGAAGACGTGCTGGCGATGAACTCCGTGGCCGGTTGCGCTTCCACCACTGACCCGGGTTGGGAAATCGATGCCTTTGGCGGGGTTTCGTCCCTGTGCCAGCCGATGGAGGCCGACCTCTACGGCTGCTCCGACCCTTGCTGGTGGCCGGCCCAGGTGCCGGACATGATGAGCACCTACCCCGACTGGAACAAGGACGCCCAGGCCTCCAACGACAACTGGCGCAACCTCGGCACTGTCTTCCCGAAAGACAAGTGATGAACAAGAAGAAGGATTCCAGCATGCACAGCATCAAAGCCTGCGGCCTGGTCGCACTCGCGGTTCTCGGCGCCTGTTCTTTCAGTGCCCTGGCCGATGAGAGCCTGGCGCTCAACAGCGGTCACGAATACATGGTGACCACCAACTACCCGAACAACCTGCACGTCATCGATCTGGCCAGCGACAGCCTGTACAAGACCTGCAAGATGCCCGACGCCTTCGGCCCCGGCACCGTGCAACTGTCGCCGGACCGCAAGATCGCCTACGTGTTGAACAACCACTACGCGGATGTCTACGGCGTCGAGCTCGACAGCTGCAAGCAGGTGTTCCACGCCAGCATCACCCAGCACCCGGGAGAGAAGGCGCGCTCGATGTTCGCCTTCACCGTCAGCCACGACGGCAAGGAGTTGTACACCGTGGCCAACCCGACCTTGCTGCTCAATGACCGCTACGAGGTCAAGGAGCCGCGGCTGGATGTCTACGCCACCGACGCCGGGCTCAATGCCAAGCCGCTGCGCAGCTTCCCTGCGCCGCGCCAGCTGACCATCATGCAGAGCGGCGACGACGGCAGCCTGTATGTGGCCGGTCCGGACCTGTACAAGGTCAACGTACAGACCGGCAAGTTCGACGTACTGATCCCCAGCCGGCACTGGAAACGCCCCAACTACAGCGCCCCCGACGTGCTCTACATCTGGAACCAGCAGACCTACCGCCACGATTTCTCGCTGCTCTACACCGCGGCGAAATTCAAGGACAAGCAGCAGGACCCGGCCACCGCCGAGCCGCTGTACGGGCTGTTCAGCATCGACTTGAAGACCGGCAAGACTGAAACCACCGATTTCGGTCCGCTGACCGAAATCTACTTCAGCGGCATGCGCTCGCCCAAGGACCCGAACCTGATGTTCGGCGTGCTCAACCGTCTGGCCAAGTACGACATCAAGCAGAAGAAGCTGCTCCAGGCCGCGACCCTGGAACACTCCTACTACTGCATTTCGTTCAACAAGGCCGGGAGCAAGATCTACCTGACGGGGACCTTCAACGACGTGGCGATCTTCGATGCCGAGAGCATGGCGCAGGTGGGCAAGATCACCTTGCCCGGTGGCGACATGGCGGCCACCACAACGCAGATTTTCATCCGCTGACTGCGTCTCCAGCCGCCGGCTCCTGTGGTAGGAGCCGGCTGGCCGGCGAACAGGCCCGCAAGCGGTGAGGCGTCCTCACCGATGCTTTCGCGGGCAAGCCCGCTCCTACTGTCTGGGCACCGGGCAGCTCAAATCGCCTTCCTCGCACTGCAGGTACTGTTTGAAACTCTCCACGCGGGCCTTGGTCAAGGCCGTGATGCAGTTGCTGTAGGCCACCGGATACAGGCTGCCACCTTGCACGCCCGAGGTGGAAAAACTGCACTCGGCATCGCGGAACGCCACCCAGGCGCGCTGTGCGCTGACCAACAGCTTTTTGCTGTGTGGCTGGTCTTTCAGGCGCTGGTTGATCTGTTGGTAAAGGGTGTTCAGCTCCTTGTCCGCGGCCTTGTGCTGGACGTTGGCGCACAGGTTCATATCGGTCTGGGTGGTGCTGTTGCACTCATAGGCCTGGGCCAATGGAGCCAGCAGCAGCGGCGCAAGGGCCAGCAACAGGATCGGACGCATGGAAAGTCTCGCAATCGGTCAATGAGGAAAAAACAGTCTAGCCGCGGCTGGGTTGCCACTCGGGCCAGCGTTGCAGCGCTTCGTCGGCCAGCCAGGGCACATCGTGGGAAGTCCAGATATGCACCTGGGGCGTCTGTCCCGGATCATCGTCCAGGGTCGCCACCCGCAGGATCACGTGGGGCTGGCCCGGCCGCTCCGCCAGCAAATGAGAACCGCAGACCGAGCAGAAGTGCCGCAGCTTGCCCGGCGAGGACTCGAACGTCCTCAGCAGCTCCTGGCCCCGGGTCCAGCGAAAGTGCTCGCGCATCACCCCGGCGGTGGAGGCAAAGGCCGCGGCATGGGCCTTGCGGCAGGTCCGGCAATGGCAGTGGCCGATGGGCATGTCCAGGCGCTGCACCTGATATTGCACGCCCTGGCACAGGCAACTGCCGTTGAGTGGTCGGGCAGAGGCGTGGCGTTGCGCGGCCTGCAGCAGGTCGTCGGCCATGGCCTGGATTTCATCGCCCATGTGCAGCCGGGCCAGCCAGTGCGGCGGTATCCCCTGGACGCCATAAAAGGCTCCAGCCAGTTGACCGACGATGGCGGCAGTGGTGTCGGCGTCGTCCCCCAGGTTAGTGGCGGCGAGCACCGCTTCGGCGTAGCTGTCACTGTGCTGGAAGCACCATAGCGCGGCCTCCAGGGAGTCGACGCAGTAGCCGTTGCCACGAATCTGCTCGCGGGTTTTCTCCAGGTAGCCGCCCTGGGCCAATGCCGTGACCTTGTGCTGGCTGAAACCCTGATCATCGAGCTGTCGCAGTTCCATCTTGCTGGCGCCACCCAGGGCCTTGGCGATCAGCCCGGCGAACAACTGGCAGCATTCGACGGCTTCGGCGGCGCCGTGGGTGGTGCGGGAACTGGCACCGGCAAATTCACGGACCCGGGCCAGGTCGGGGTAGTGAAACAGCACCACGGGCGCCAGGCGCATCAATGAACCATTACCGGCGGTGTGCGGGTCGGTTGCGCCGGCGAAGGGTTGGCCATGTTCCTGGAAATCGCTCAGGGCCTGGCGCACGGTCATGCCGATATCGAAGCATTCGCCGGTGGCGCTCAAGTAGCCCCATTGCCACCAGTTGAGGTAGCGGCCCATCTGGTCGGCCGGGTCGAAGCCGTCCTTGCGCAGCAGGCTTTCCCCCAGGCACAGGGCCATGGAGGTGTCGTCGGTCCACTGTCCGGCCTTGAGGTTGAAGGGGCCGCCGCCCAGCAGATCGGTGACTGGCGCGAAGCTGCCACGGGGCTTGAATTCGACACTGGTGCCGACCGCGTCGCCACAGGCCAGGCCCAGCAGGCTGCCGCGGTAGCGGTCGATAAGGGAGGGGGGCATGGCAGATCCTTTGCAAAGAGAGGTGCAGTTGCGCCGGCGACATTAGCATTTTTCGTTGGGGACGATCAGTCGCGCCTTCGGCCAGATAAAGGTTGCGCTGCAGTCACAGAGGTCTAAGGTCTGTACGAAAACTCGCCGAACGAAGATCAGGTAGTTTCCCTACAGAGCTAGTGTTCATCACTGGAGGTGATCCATGAACTCTTCAGATCGTATCGAACGCAAGATCCTGCTCCATGCCAGCCCGGCTCAGGTGTGGACGGCGCTGAGCGAAGCCGAGACCTTCGGTCGCTGGTTTGGCGTGGCCCTGCAGGGCCAGCATTTCGTGCCCGGCCAACGCGCTCGGGGCGCCGTCACTTACCCTGGTTATGAACACCTGACCTGGGATGTGCAGGTGGAACAGATGCTGCCCGAGGAGCTGTTTTCCTTTCGCTGGCATCCCTACGCCGTTGACCCGGCGCATGACTACTCGGCGGAGCCCACCACCCTGGTGCAGTTCGAACTGGAACAGCACGGCGGCGGCACCTTGCTGCGGGTTATCGAATCGGGCTTCGACGGCATTCCCAGCGAGCGCCGGCTCAAGGCTTTTCGCATGAACAGTCGCGGCTGGGACGAGCAGATGAGCAATATAGAAAACCACTTGCAACTGCGCTGAAGCCATTGGCGGCAAGCGGCACGTTGCGGATCGAGTCGTGGCGTTTGAAACTTACCGCTTACCGCTTACCGCTTACCGCTTACCGCTTACCGCTTACCGCTTACCGCTTGGAGCTGCTGTTTTGTTCGCAACCTATCTCGAACGCTGGCGTCTGTTGCCCGATGGCGAGGCCATCGTCACGCCGGGCAGCCGCTTGCTGCCGGTGCGTCTGGAAGACGGCGCGCCGGCGATGCTGAAGATCGCTCTGGATGAAGACGAGCAGGCCGGCAACCGCCTGATGGCCTGGTGGGCCGGGGAGGGCGCGGCGCAGGTTTATGCCCAGGAGGATCAGGCGCTGTTGATGGCGCGTGCGCTGGGACCGCGTTCATTGATGCGCATGGCCCTGGCGGGCGAGCACGATGCCGTCAGCCATATCGTCTGCGCCACGCTGGCGCGCCTGCATGCGCCACGTGCGAAACCCTTGCCGGCGTTGCTGCCCCTGGATCATTGGTTCAAGGATTTGCGCGAGGCGGCGCAACAGCAGGGCGGCTTGTTTCTCAATAGCCTGGCCATGGCCGAGCAACTACTGGCCGCGCCTCGGGACCCCGTGGTGCTGCACGGCGATGTGCACCACGACAATGTGCTGGACTTCGGCGAGCGCGGCTGGCGGGTCATTGATCCAAAGCGCGTGCACGGTGAGCGCACCTTCGACTTTGCCAACCTGATCTGCAATCCGGACTTGCCCAGCGCCACCGATCCACTGCGCTTTGCCCGGCAGGTCCAGGTGATCGCCGCGGCGGCGCAGCTCGATCCTCGACGCCTGGTGCAATGGGTGCTGGCATTCAGTGGCCTGTCCGCCGCCTGGTTTCTCCAGGATGACCACCAGGCCGGCGCCCGCCACCAGCTCAAGCTCGCGGCTTTGGCCGTTCGGGCACTGGAGTGTTGAGCTAAGGGTTTGCGTAAGTGAGCTATAGCGAATTTCCTACACGCGCTGTAATTCAATGCGCCTTCTGCGCACCGGGCTTTGTGTTTAATCTTCTTTCCCACAACTGCAGCGCAGGAAGCGCTCAGGATCAAGGAAGATCGACCATTAGCACGGATGCTGCAGACAGGAAGTCATAATGGTCTTGGAAAAAACCCGCTTCGGCGGGTTTTTTTTCGTCCGGCATTTCGTGCCTGCTGCCTGGGTGCGGTGGCCGCTTTGATACTTCACGCAGTGGAACATGAACGTGGCAGGTTTTTTTCAGCCCGACGCTAAGCGCGGGCTTCTGTGCAAATGGCCGTGGTTGCGGCAGATCGTTGTACTGGGGGCGGCGCTGCTACCCACCTTGAGCTGGGGGGGAATGTCGTGCCAAGGGCCGGATTGCCCCGGCATGCTGACGATGCTGGCATTTTTCCTGGGAGCCTTTGTCCTGGCCAATATCCTTGGTGCGCTGTGGATGATCGGCCGGAAGATCAAGTCGGTCTGGCGGCGCTGGCGTGCTCCGAATGGCCGTGAGGCGTGCGAGCCGCCCGCCACGGATGATGCCTGCGGCCATTGACGCCGGTGAGCGGGCGCTCTTCGCCGGCAGCCGGCTCCTACAGGTGTACTTAGCGGGTGATTTCGTTGCGGACCTTTTCCAGAGCCTGCTCCAGCAGCGGCAGGCCGATGGAGCCCAGGGCCAGGCGCAACGCCTGGGGTACATGGGCGGTGGTGGCGAAGGGCTCGGCCGAGGTCACCGTTACCCCCTGATGTTTCAGGGCCGCCACCACGGCATCGGCCCTCCGTCCTTCCGGCAGTTTCAGCCAGAGAAAATACGATGAGCCATAGGCCTGGTAATCGCAGCCCTTGAGCACCCTCCGGGCCAGTTGCTGGCGGCTGCGGGCATCGTTGCGCTTCTGTTCTTCCAGGCTGTCCACCAGCCCCGATTCGATCCAGCGGCAGCCCAGGGTCACGGTCAGCGACGGGGTGCTCCAGGTGGACACGCGGATCGCCCGTTCCAGGGCCGGGATCATCTCCAGGGGCGCGACGATAAACCCCAGGCGCAAGCCCGAGGCGACGCTTTTCGACAGCCCGGAAATATACAGCGTGCGCTCCGGGGCCAGGATCTGCAGCGGCGGCGGTGCCGGTTCGGCGAGGAAGGCGTAGGCGCCGTCCTCGATCAACAGCAGGTCATGCTCGCGAGCCAGTTGCGCTAGGCGCCGGCGTTCGGCCAGGGGCATCACCGTGCCCAGTGGGTTGTGCAGGGTCGGCATGCAGTACAGCGCCCGCACCGGGCGCCGGCGGCACAGGGCCTGCAGGGCGTCGAGGTCCATCTGGCCGTTGTGCTGAGGCAACGCTTCGAGGTCCAGGCGATGGACCTGGGCCAGGGTCTTGAGGCCGGGGTAGGTCAGGGCGTCTACCGCCAGGATGTCCCCGGGCTGGAGCAGCGCCAGCAGGCTCACCGCCAGCCCCTGCTGGGCGCCGTTGACGATCAGCACCTGCTCGGCGGCGACACGGATTTCACGGTTGCGCAGGTGCCGCGCCGCGGTCTGGCGTTCATGGGGGCGGCCGCCCTGGGGCGCGGAATGCAGCAGGGCATCCAGGTCGCCGGAGGCGGCAATCGCCCGCAGCCCCTCGCGCAGGCTTTCCGCCTGGCCGGGCAGGGACGGGTAGTTGAACGCCAGGTCCACCGAGGCGGCGCTGGCCGGGTGCTGTTCCAGGCCCATGCCCCGGGGCAGGCTGGTGTCGCGGACAAAGGTGCCGCGCCCGGGCTCGCCCACCACCAGGCCGATGGCTTCCAGCTCGTGGTAGACCCGCAGCGCCGTGGCCAGGGCCACCTGCTCGCTGGCCATCAGCGCCCGCACCGTCGGTAGCTGAGTGCCTGGGCACAGCTGGCCGGCGCGGATGCGCTGGGCGAAGTGATCGACGATGGTTTTGTAGCGGGTACGGCGCATGCTCGGCCACCTTATGTATCTAGAACACTTTTTTGTTTGTATCAGGTAGGCGTCCTAATCTAGCGGCTTTTGCGCAGGAGCGCTCACATGCCGGACCTTTCCACCCTGTCGATCTTCCTCGGCGCCGTGCTGCTGTTGCTGCTGTCGCCGGGACCCAACATGGCCTTTGTCATCAGCCACGGCGTGGCCTATGGCTGGCGCGGTGGGGTGGCGTCGGGGCTGGGGATTGGCGCGGCGGATATTGGCCTGACCCTGCTCACGGCCACAGGCGTCACCGCCGTGGTGGCCAACTGGCCGCCGGCGTTCGATCTGCTCCGCTATGCCGGGGTTGCCTACTTGCTGTGGCTGGCCTGGAAAGCCCTGGCGGGTAACGGCGCCTTGAACCTCGTCGATACTGTCCGGGTGCCGCTGTCCACGGTGTTTGTCCGGGCCCTGTACAACAGCCTGCTGAACCCCAAGGCGTTGTTGTTTTTCATGGTGTTCTTGCCGCAATTCGTCAGGCCGGATCACGGCAGCATCGCCTGGCAGCTGGTTGTCCTGGGACTGTTGCTGACCCTGGTCAGCGGAATCTTTCACACCAGCCTGGGGATCTTCGGCGCGCTCCTGATACGCAGCTTTTCCGGTACGACGGCACGTTTTGCCCGGCTGCAATCCTGGCTGCTGGCGGCGGTGTTGCTGGCGCTGGCCTTGCATCTGGCACTGTTGGCCCGCCCGGTCTGACTTATCACCTCAACGGAGTTCAAGCATGTACATCGCCGCCTTTATCTATAAGCCGGGCCAGCGGGACGAGGAGTTCCATCGCCTCAGCGCGATCATCGACGACATCGCCATCAGCCTGCCGGGTTTCGTCGGCGCCCAATCCTGGACCAGCGCCGACCAGACACTGATCAATGCCAGTTACTACTGGGAGGATGAGGCTTCGATCCAGGCCTTCGCCCGTCACCCCAGGCACCTGGAAGCCAAGCGCCAGTACCGGCGCTGGTACGCCGGTTATCAGGTGGTGATTTCCAAAGTCGAACGCACTTATGGTGACGGCGCCATTGCTCAGTTGCTGAGCAATGATCGTCAGGGACAGGTACGCCGCGCCTGAGGGGCGGGGCGTTGCGGGGGTCAGCCGGCTTGCAGCCGGGCAGCCGCCCGCAGGGTGATCTCCCGGCGCTTGTGCAGGGAGTCCGCTGCCCGGCTGCGGGCTTCTTGCACCACGCTGGCCGGGGCTGTGTCCGGGCTGCCGGCTTCGAACGGCGGCGCCGGGGCGTACTCCAGTTGCAGTTGCACCCGCTGCGCGGTGGCAGCGTCGAACAGTTCGGTGGCCAGGGTCAGGGCGAAGTCGATGCCGGCGGTGATGCCGCCGCCGGTCAGTAGGTTGCCGTCACGCACCACCCGCTCGCGCACCGGGATCGCTCCCAGGGGCGCCAGCAGTTCGTGGTAGGCCCAGTGGGTGGTGGCGCGTTTGCCCTGAAGCAGTCCGGCGGCGCCGAGTACCAGGGAGCCGGTGCACACCGACGTCACATAGCGCGCCCGGGCTGCTTGCCGACGGATGAACGCCAGGGTCTGGGGATCTTCCATCAAGGGCCCGACCCCGGCGCCCCCGGGGATGCAGAGCACATCCAGGGGCGGGCAGTCGGCAAAGCCCGTGGTGGCCTGCAGCACCAGGCCGGAGCTGGCGACCACCGGTCCGGCTTCCTTCCAGATCAGGTGCAGCTGTACGTCGGGCAGCGATGCCAGCACGTCGTGGGGACCGGTCAGGTCCAGTTGTTGAACCTCGGGAAACAACAGAAAACCTATCTGCAATGCCATGGCCTGTTCCTTGTGTGGGTGGGGTGGACGGCTTGACTCTAGCGTTCTAGGATTTGGCGCATACGCCAACCTGCCCTCGATTCACGCCAATCATGCCCAGCTCCGCGAAAAACGTGTTTGTCCTGGCCTTTGCCAATGCCCAGTTGCTGGATGTCACCGGCCCGTTGCAGGTGTTCGCCTCGGCCAATGACCGGGCCCGTGGCCTGGGCTTGCCCTTGCCCTACAACCCCCGGGTCATTGCCAACCCGGGCGGGGCGACCCTGAGTTCCTCGGGGCTGGCGCTGCTGGCCGATGCCCTGCCGGCGCCGGAGGTGGCCTGCGATACCTTGATCATCGCCGGCGGTTGGGGCGTCTATGAGGCGGCCCGGGATCCGGAACTGGTCGCCTGGGTCGCCCAGCGTGCAAGCGCCTCGCGGCGGGTGGCCTCGGTCTGCACCGGGGCCTTTATGCTGGCTGCCAGCGGCTGGCTGGACGGGCGCCGGGTGGTGACCCACTGGACCCGCTGCGATCAACTGGCCGAGCAATACCCGCAGTTGCGGGTGGAGCCCAATCCGATCTTCATCAACGATGGCCCGGTGTGGACTTCGGCCGGGGTCACCGCCGGCATCGATCTGGCCCTGGCCCTGGTGGAGGCCGACCAGGGGCGCGAGGCGGCGCTGGATGTGGCCCGGCAACTGGTGGTGTTTCTCAAGCGCCCGGGAGGCCAGTCGCAGTTCAGCGTGACCCTGTCGCTGCAAAACAGCGGCGGGCGTTTCGATGGCTTGCACGCCTGGATTGCCGAGAATCTCAGCCGCGAATTGACCTTGCCGATCTTGGCCCAGCAGGCCGCCATGAGTGAGCGCAGCTTCATCCGTCACTACCGCGCCGACACCGGCCAGACTCCGGCCCGGGCCATCGAACTGATCCGGGTGGAAACCGCCCGGCGCCTGCTGGCCGACACCGGCCTGCCGATCAAGCGCATTGCCGCACAATGCGGTTTTGGCAGTGAAGAAACGCTGCGCCGCAGTGTGCTGCGGGCCCTCGGGGTGACGCCCCAGGCCTACCGCGAACGCTTTGCCGCCACCGAGCAGGCCTGAGCCCCGGGGGGGTGCGGTTCAGCCCTCGACCAGGCTCAACTGGCCGTCGGCATACAGCACTTCGCGTCCGACCCAGGCCGGGTCCACTTGCGGCAGCACCGCCGACGGCTTGCGCAGTTCTCGCAGCAGCGTGGAGCCGTGGGACAGGCGCCCCCCCATGCGCGCAATCACGGCCCGGGCCGCTTGGTAGTGGGCGTGGCGCCCGGGATCGAGGGTGTCTTCCAGGAGGATATCGACCCCCAGCACGCCCTGTACCTGTCCCGGATAGATCATGAAGCCTGCGGCCTGCTCGCTGCCTTCGCGGCCGTCCTGCCAGAAGCTGCCGCCGCGGCTGCGCGGATGCGCGTGGGGGGCAAACCAGTAGTCGCGATCGGCCTCGGGCACGGCGTGGTGCAGGCGGAAAAAGATCCGCATCAGGTTGTCCCGGTACCACTCGCGCACTTGCAGGTAATAGCCGCGCATACCCGGCAAGCCCAGGCGATGGGCCAGGGCAATGGCCGGGCTCCAGTGCGCAAATGCCTGCAACGGCAGTTCGGCGCACGGCGGGCGCGGGGTGCCGGGGTCGGTTTCCCAGGGCAGGCGGTGAGGGCTGTTGTCCAGGTTGTCGTAAGCGGTGGGCGGGCGCCCCAGCAGCGCACCGCCGCTGCTGGCCAGGGCGGTGGCGATGCACAGGTTGCCCTGCACCACGAACACGTAGAAACGGCTGAACCAGTCCGCCAGTTGCTGACCATCGGCAGCGCCCTGGTGCAACTGCGCCAACTCGTCATCGAAGCGCCGCAGGCCCTGTTCCAGGGTCAGCAGATGGCCTCGGGCGACGTGCTGCATGCGCAGGAAACGCGGCAGCGAACGCAACAGGCGCAGCGGGCGCAGGGGCAGCTCCGGGGTGGCGCCGCCCACTTCTCCGGCATAGCTGGAGGAGGGCAGGCCCCAATCGGCCAGGCGCGCCAGGAACAGGTCGTTGTTGATATAGGAGGCGCCGCCGAACACCGCGGTGAAGGGTTCGTTGTCCTGCAAGACCCGGGTGTCCCAGCGGGCCATGATCGCCGGGATGCTCGCCGCTGCCCGGCGTTGGCCGTACTCGACGAAGCGGCTGGGTTGCGGCGGCAGGATCTCGGCGATATTGGCCGCGGTCAGGTGCCGGCGCCAGCCGTAGTCGCTGATGGGGCGGTACTGCAGCAGCCACAGTTGCTGGCCGTCCCAGGCCCACTCCACATCGCCGGGCACATAGTGGAAGGTCTTCAGCACCCCTTGCAGGAAGTCCCACAAGGCGCTGGCGTCGAGTCCCTGGGTGCTGGCGAAGTGGCCACTTTCCCAAGCACTGCCCAGACGCGAGAGCACCGCCCGCTGGGGGCTGACCTGACCGTCGGCGAGGCTTTCCAGATGGCCTTCGACCCACTCCAGCTCCACCGAGAGATGACGCACGAAGGCGATCCCCGACAGGGTCGGCTGGATGAAGCGCTGCACCACCACTTCCTCGACGCCGGCGTCCCGCAGCTCACCAATGCGCGACGCCACCTGATCCCGGGGGACCCGCAAGTAAGTGGTGCTCAGCCCGGCATTGGCCGAGTCGGCTTGATCCTCGCCGTAGCTGGAGGAACGCACTGCCCACAGGGCCTGCGGCTGGCTGGCGAGCAGGGTCGGCAGGCGCGGGTCGCCGGCGCTGTCCAGGGACAGGGCGCTGGGCACCGGCTGGCCGGCCAGCTCCGCCAGACGCAGGCGACCGCCCTTGGTGTGGGCGACAAACCCCGGGTCGGCGGATTCCAGCCAGTCGACGAACGCCGTCGGCGCATCGATCCAGGGGTAATGGCCCCAGCCCGGCTTGAGGCTGATCCGCAGGTCGGCGCGAGCCAGGATCGCCGACCAGGCCGCGGCCTGGGCAATCCCCAGCAGCCGGTCCTGGTCGCCCCAGACCAACTGCACCGGGTCCTTGATCCACTCCAGCAGCGGCAGCGCGGTGTCGGCCCGCAGCTGTTCCCACAGGGGCACGAAAGCCCGGCAACGGGCGTAGCCCGAGCCCATGCGCAGATACTGCTGCGGCGTCCATGGCTGGCGCGAGAATTTGCCGGCGAACAAGGTTGGTTTATGGCTGAGCAAACCATGAATCAGCAGGCGCGCCGGCAGCGGCGACATCAGTGCCGGCAGGCGTCGTTGCCAGAGAAAGGCCCCCACCGGAGACAGCAGCACACTGCGCGAGAAATGCCCAGGGCGGCGTTGCAAGGCGTGCAGCACGATCAACGCGCTGACCCCCACCGCGACAATCGCCTGGCCCGGCTCGGTCATGCCCAGCAGGGCCTCGGCGTACTCACCGAGGTCATTGCAAGGAGGCAGCGGATTGTCGCCAAAACCCGGTAGCTCCAGAGGCTGCACCTGATAGCGCTGAAAGTGCGGCAGGGCATCGTCCCACCAATCGGCGGCGCTGCCATTGCCCGCCAGCAGGTACAACAGGGGCTTGCTCATGGGCATTCCTCAGCTCAGGTCAGGTCCCGCAGGGCGGCGTCCAGGGTCGGGTAACGGAAGCGGTAGCCGGCCTGCAGCAGGCGCGCGGGCACTACTTTCTGGCCGTCAAAGAACAACTCGGCCATTTCCCCGGCCAGGGCTCGCACCGGCGCGGCCGGCACATGCAGCCACACCGGGCGCTTGAGCACCTTGCCGACCGTGGCGGCGAAGGTGCCCTGGCTCACGGCTTCCGGCGCCACCATGTTGTAGGTGCCGGACAGAGAGGCGTCGTTGATGGCCCGGGCCATCACTTGCAAGACGTCGTCGCGGTGCACCCAGCTCATGATCTGCTGGCCATTGCCCATGCGTCCGCCAAAGCCGAAATGGAACGGCATCAGCAGGGGTTTCAGGGCGCCGCCGGGACCGAACACGATGCCTAGGCGCAGGACCACCTGGCGCACGCCGAAGCGGGTCGCCGGTTCCGCCGAGGACTCCCAGCGGGCGCACAGGTCGGCCATGAAACCTTCACCGCGCTCGGCGTTTTCATCCAGGCTCTGGCTGGCGTCGCGCACCCCGTAGAAACCGATGGCCGAAGCCTGGATCCACAGGTCCGTCTTGTGCTGGGCGTGCTGCAGCCAGTTGAGCAGGGCCTCGGTGGTGCCAACCCGGCTGGCCAACAGTTGCGCCTGGCGCTTGGCCGACCAGCGCGGTCCGGCCACCGGGGCACCGGCCAGATTGATGATCACGTCAAAGGCCTCGCCGTGGCCCAGCTTGCCCAGGGAGCGCAGGCAGCGGGCGCGGCCGTCGAACAGGTAGGCGGCGCGCAGCGGATCACGGGCCAGCACACTGACGGTGTGCCCGGCATCCAGCAGTTGGTTGACCAGGGTTTCACCGATAAAGCCGGTGCCACCGGTGACCAGCACCCGTTTGCCAGTACCGCCGGCAAAGGGGTTGGCCGCCTGACCCTGGCGTTGCAGGCGCAACGCCGCCAGGCCGTCACGAATGCCCGACGCCGTCACGCCGACGGCAAACAGGCTCAGGGCCCAGCCTTGCCAACCCAGGTCGATGGGGCTCAAGGCGCTGGGCAGGCGCGACCATTCCAGCAGCTGCAGGCCGTACAGGGCGAAGAAGGCCCCGGCATTGATCGCCAGCACGGTGTGCATGATGCGTTCGATGGCCGGCAGCTTGCGGCTGCGGTCCTCGACTACGAAGTCCCACAGGGTCAAGCCGATTTCCAGGGCGAACAGCACGGCGATCACCAGGGCCCAGATGCCCTGGAACGCCAGGTGGGCGATGCCCATGAACAACACGCCGTAGAAGCACGAGCGCAAGGCATGGATGCTCAGTTCCTTGCGGGCGCTGTGGCGTTGCGGCAGGGCCACGGTGAGTTCGTGATGGTAGATCGTGTCCAGGGCGCCGAGCACGCCTTGGGCGAGCAACAGGGCGATGGCCCACTGCAGGATTGGCAAATCAGCCACGATGGTGAAGTCCTTTTACGAGGGAAGACGAGAGGTATGGCGGTCATGGCGCTGCAGCCACAGTAACGGTGGCAGCAGCACCAGCAGGGCGAAGCTGTCGATCCACAGGTGGGCGGTCATGTTCATCTGCCACGACAGCCACATGTCCTGAGGTGCCCACAGCACAATCCCGGCCATCAGCCAGGCCCAGGCCGCCGGGGCCCGCAGGCGATTGCCCAGGTGCACAAGGCCCAGCAGGTACAACGAATAGCTTTGCAGGGTGGCGCCGAACAGACCCAGCCACCAGATCTGCTGAGCCCGGGCCGGTGCCGGTGCGGCGGCGCCCCAGAAAGCCTGTTCGATACTGGCCAGGTAGTCGTTGAACAGGCCGCTGTGGCCGGCCCAGGTCAGCAGCAGCCCGGCCAGCAGATGACCGGCGCCGACAGCGTAGAGCCAAAGCACCAGGACCCGGCGCAGGCCGGGCCGGGGAGAAGTCGTGGCGGGTAACATTCCATGTCCTGTGGGGGATCAAAGGCGCGAAGTGTACCGATTTTTCCCCGGCATGGCGTGCGGCCTGCTGCTCTTCTCAGGCGTTCTGGAGCAACTCCAGCAGCGCGTCGAGGGTGGCTTGCGGGGCTTCCTGGGGCAGGTTATGGCCGACGCCGGGCAAGATCCTGCGCTGATAGGGCCCGCTGAACAGGCCGATATCGGGGTCCGGCTCGGTGGCCGGACCGACCCCGTCATCGGCGCCACAGAGTGCAATGGTCGGCACCTGGATGGGCGGTTGTGCCTGCAACGCCTGCTCGATGCTTTCCAGGCTGGGGTCGCCGGGTACGTAGCCGAAGCGATGGCGGTAGGAATGGATCACCACTTCGACAAAGTCCGGGTTGTCGAAGGACGGCGCGCTCAGGCCATAGCACTGCGGTCCCTGGTTCCAGGTCGGCGACCACTGGCGCCACAACAGCTCGCAGAAGGCCCGACGGTTGGCCGTCAGCCCGTCCACCCCGCGCTGGGTGTTGAAGTAGTACTGGTACCACAACCGATGCTCGGTCTCCGGCGCCCTGGGTTCGCAGGCCCCGGGGATGTCCTGGATGTTGTAGCCGTCGGCGCTCATCAGGCCCTTGACCCGCTGCGGCCACAGGGCGGCGACGATGCAGGCGGCACGACCGCCCCAGTCGTAGCCGGCGAGGGTGGCCCGGGGCAACTGCAGTGCATCCATCAGTTCCAGTAGGTCCCGGGCCAGCGCCGCCTGCTGCCCGGAGCGCATGATCTGCCGACTGACGAAGCGCGTGGGGCCGTAGCCCCGCAGGTAGGGAACGATGACCCGATAGCCGCGCTCGGCCAGCGGCGGGGCGATCTCGTCGTAGGCTCGCACGTCGTAGGGAAAGCCGTGGAGCAGGATCACCGGCTCGCCGCTGGCCGGGCCGTGTTCTTCATAGGCAAGGTGCAGGCCGGGGGTAGTGACCTGATGCAGGGAGGCTGAACTGGGCATGGCGACTCCGGGGTTTGGTGACTTGGAACACCCTAGCTCAAAACGCGTTACGGGCGATCTACAGCGACTCGTACTGGCCGTCCTCGTCGACGTAGAACACTTCGCTGAGGTACCAGCGCTGGCCGCTGAAGATCAGGTGGTAGTGGTAATCGGCAGCAAAGCCCAGCTCGGGACTGACCGAGCGGGTTCTCACCAGCGCACGATCGGCTGTTCGGCTGCTGGAAAGGATCTGTTCGTACTGCGCACCGTGGCTGGCCGGAGAACTGAAGGCAATGGGCTGGCCCTGAAAGCCCGGCAGACAGAACTTGGTCAGCAACTGGGCGTACTCCTGCTGTGCCAGATCCATCGATTGCAGGGGCGCGTTGTCCGCTTGGCGGGCGCTGGCCCTGTCGCTCCACTGCTGATAGTCGGCAATGAATTGCCGTACCAGCGCTTCGGGTGAGTCACTGAACGAGGCGCTCAAGGCCGGGGTGCTGAACAGCAGGGCCAGCAAGGCGAAGAGTTTTTTCATGGGGGTGGGAGTCCCTTGCGTTGTTGTGTAGGCGAGCGGATCGAAGGCGCGGAGTTTAGCGCTGGCTGGCCCCCGGCGTATCGATGGCCTGCCACCGCCTTCACCGGCAAGCCGGCTCCTACGGGTGGCGCAGTGCCTGAGCGGTTGGCGTAGGAGCTGGCTTGCCAGCGAAAGGGCCGGTGAGATCGCCTTCGCCCACAAACCGGCCCCTACAGTTCGTCGCTGCGGATCAGGTGCTTGAAGTGATGCCGCCACAGGTCAATGCCCAGGCCGCCGCTGCGGTCCAGGGATGAGCCCACCGTCAGGTCGGTAAGCAGGGTCGGCTGCAGGCCGGCATCGAACAGGGCAAAACCCGCGGCCAAGACGCAGGTGTCGGTCTGGATGCCGCACACCAGCACCCGCTGGGGACTTAGGCTTTTCAGGTAATCGAGGAGTTCCGTCGTCGGCCCGTAGCCGTGCTTGATAAAGACCTTGTCGGCGGCCACCAGGCTCTGGTCGTCCACCGGCGGTTGCCAACCCAGTTGCCGGGCGAACGGCGTGCGGCTTTCATCATGGCGTTCCACCGTGGCCACCGAGGGCATCTGTCCCAGCAGTGGGTTGATGCCCTCCACCAGCCATTGCGGAGGGTTGAAACAGGGTTGCACATCAATGATCAGCAGCACCTGATGCATGCCGTTTCTCCTTGGGGCTCGGGTGAAAAGCTCGTCAGTGTGCCGCCAGTTAACGCGTCAGGCGAGCGTCGCCGGCTGGCGCAGGCCGATGCAGTTGCCCCAGGGGTCTTGCACCTGGCAGATCCATTCGCCGCCTTCGATGGCCAGGGGGCCGCGATACAGGTGCCCGCCCAGGGCCACCAGACGCTGCACTTCGGCGGACAGGTCGCTGACCTGCCAATACACCACTGTGCCCGCCGGGCCCTGGCTCACCTTGGCGTCGCTGGGGACGATTTCCAGGGACAGGCCATCGAGCTGCAAATGGCCAAAGTCATCCGGTTCATGCACGACCCGGCGAGCCCGGGGAAAGGCCTCGGCGTACCAGGTGGTCGCGGCGCGCCAGTCGGCGGCGTGGATCATTACGGCGATGATCGGAGAGTCGGGCATGGGATCCATTCCATCAGATAAAGGTGTTTGGGCGTTCAGCGGATGCGCTCGATCCACCGGCCATGTCAGTGGCTGGGCGCCTCGCTGCTGGCCAGATGCTGACGAATCAGCTCGGCGCCGGAACTGGCCGACTGCAACAGGGCCCGCTCCGTTTCCAGTGCCAGGACAAAGAAGTCCTCGACCTTGCGGACGATGGCAAATGAGCGATGGCCGGCCAGCTTCAGGTCCAGTTGCCGGGACTCCTCAATCTGCTGCTGACGGACCCGAATGCTGGCGCGGTGTGCGTGGACGGCGTGTTGCAGAAAGTCCAGCTGGGCCAGCAGTTGTTCTCGGGTGGTACGCGGATCGTCGATAAACAGCCGCATCAACTGCGGCTGTTGGAACGAGCCCTGATGCTCGCTGCAAAAGCGCAGGTGAAAGTGTTCCAGGCGGTCGCCAACGGCTTCGCTGAAGGCCTGGGCCAGTTCGTCGAGTTGCTGGGGGGCGAACAGCATGTCACCCATTTTCAGGGCCACGCAGATATCCGTCAGTGAGCGCAGTTTCAGCGGCTTGATAAAGGGGCAGGCCTGTTGGGTGAGCGTGGCGATGTGCATGTTCAGTTGGTGAAAGAAGTCGCTCAGGTCCTGTTCCTGGTGCTGTTCGATAAAACTCACTGACAGCAGGTCGGCGACTTGGCTGTGGATGATCACCGAGTCGGTGACATCGACCAGCAGATCGCTGCGTTCGAGGTCTCCCGGGGTCATCAAGTGCGCGGGTTGCCCGCTCAGGGGGACCCCGCACTGGGCAAAAGCGGAGGCGATCAACTGCGAGCAGAAGAGCCGGTCTTCATCGGCGGTTGGGGCGCGAGCAGTGGCGATCTGGGTCAGTAGCGCGCCTTTGAGCGAGTACCGTTTGTGAACATGGGACTTGGCGACGCTGGCCAGTTGAGCCTTGTCCAGGATGATCTGTTCCTTGAGTCTGAGCACCTTGATGCTGGCCCGGGTGAGAGCGGCGCGTCCCAGCATCGAACTCAGCTTGACCCCGGTCTTGATGGCTTCGATCAGCACGCCACCGTCGTGAACGAACAGCGCCGCGTGGCTGAATCCGGAGCCGGTGGCGGAACGGATCAGGCTGCTTTGCAGTGCATCGTTGCGGCTGAGCAGAATATCGCCCACCTGCAGTTTCGAGACATCGAGGAGAAAACAGCAGGAGGCTGGTTGGGCAGGGCGTCGGGTCAAGCTGTCCATGGTTCTATCACTCTGAGGCAGGCGTGGTGTCAGCGCTCGGCGAGCGATTGTCGCGGCGCAAGCCCCGCAGGATCAGTTGCAGGCCCACCCGACTCTCTTCGAGTTTCTGTGCCGGTTGCGGCGCATTGGCAATCCACAAGGCGGCCTCCACCAGGCTGCCGTTGATCAACCGTGCCAGGGCCTGGGGCGACGCCGGTTCGATCACCTGCTCCTGGATCAGCCGGCCCAGCAGCGTGCCAAGGGTGTCGATGCACTGATCCTCGCCGGCCTGGGTGACATCCCCCAGTACCGCCCGTGCGTCCTGCAGGACAATACGCTGGATTTCCGGCTCCAGCGCCATCTCCAGATAGGCCTGGCAACGCTGGCAGAAAGCCTCCCAGGGATCGGCAACCTCGCTGGAGATGGCCTCCAGGCGTTGATCCATTTCCCCGTCGATCTGCTCCACTACCGCCGCCAGCAATCCCTGCTTGTCGCCGAAGTGGTGATACAGCGCGCCCCGGGTCAGCCCGGCTTCGGCGGTCAGGTCGTCCATGGACGTCTTGGCATAGCCCAGGCGGGCAAAGGCCTGGCGCGCGCTGGCAATCAGCCTGGCGCGGGTGGCTTCGATCATTTCGGCACGTGGACGGCTGCTCATGGGGCGGTTCTCCGGCTCGGAACGGGTTGACATACGCGGCGTATGTTCTCATGATTTTTAACATACGAGGCGTATGTGTTTCTACTGTCGGGCCACTTTATGGCAAGTTGCACCCCCCCAAGGAGTCGTTGTAAATGGCAAACCCCTATCGCGAACTGTTCAATGCCCCCGGCAGCCGGGCGTTCGTCCTGGCCGGGATGATCGCGCGCATGCCGATCTCCATGACCGGCATCGGCCTGATCACCATGCTCGCGCAGCTCCACGGCGGTTATGCCCTGGCCGGTTCGGTGGCAGCCACCTTCGCCTTGGCCACGGCCTTTTGCGCGCCCCAGGTGTCACGCTGGGTCGATCGCTTCGGCCAGGGCCGGGTGCTGCCCCTGGCCGCGGGCCTTGGAGGCGGCGCCTTGCTGGCGCTGCTGCTGTGCACGCGCTTGCAGGCCCCGCACTGGACCCTGTTCATCTGCGCCGCCCTGGCCGGTTGCATGCCCAGCATGTCGGCCATGGTCCGCGCCCGTTGGACCGAGCTGTACCGTGGCCAGCCGCAGTTGCAGACCGCCTACGCCCTGGAGTCGGTGCTCGATGAAGTCTGCTTCATCATCGGTCCCCCGGTGTCGGTGGGCCTGTGCGTGGGGCTGTTCCCCGAGGCCGGGCCCCTGGCCGCGCTGTTGATGCTGGCCCTGGGGGTCAGTGTGTTCGTCATGCAGAAAAGCACCGAGCCGCCGGTGCATCCCCACGAAGAGGGGCACGCCGGCTCGATCATTCGCTCCGCTGAAATCCGCCTGTTGATCCTGTTGATGGTGGCCATGGGCACCATAGTCGGCGTGGTGGATGTGGTCAGCGTGGCCTTCGCCCAGCAACAGGGGCAGCCGGCGGCGGCGAGCGTCGTGCTCTCGGTGTACGCCATCGGCTCGTGCCTGGCGGGCATCGCCTTCGGCGCGCTGAAACTGGCCACGCCCTTGCCCCGGCTGTTCATGTACGGCGGTATCGCCACGGCCCTGGCCACCTTGCCGTTGCTCTGGGCGAGCAACATCTTTGGCCTGTCCCTGGCGGTGTTCGTCGCCGGGCTGTTTTTCTCCCCGACCCTGATTGTCGCCATGGCCCTGGTGGAACGCATCGTGCCCCCGGCCAAACTCACCGAGGGCCTGACCTGGCTGGTCACCGGTCTGAGCATTGGCGTGGCCCTGGGGGCTGCGGGTTCCGGGGGGCTGGTGGACCATTTCGGCGCCCGCAGCGGCTTCTGGCTGGCCCTGGCCGGCGGCGCGGTGGTCCTGGGGGCGGCGTTGCAGAGTTATCGCCGCCTGCGCTGAAGCGACCGTCGGACTAATTTGTCCGCCCCGTGCCGCGTTGTTCTTAACAGATCATCTGTTGAGGGATAAACCGTGACCCAGTTGAACCTGCTGTGCCTGCCGTATTCCGGAGCCAGCGCCATGGTCTACAGCCGCTGGCGGCGCAAGCTGCCCCAGTGGCTGCACCTTGCGCCCGTGGAACTGCCCGGGCGCGGCGCCCGTTACAACGAGCCCCTGCACACCGACATGCGTGTGCTGGCGATGCAGCTTGCCCGGGAAGTCCAGAGCACGTTGCGCGCACCCTATGCCCTGTTCGGTCATAGCCTGGGGGCGTTGCTAGCCTGCGAATTGGCCCACGCCCTGCGTGCCCTGGGATGTCCGGAACCGGTGGCACTGTTCGCTTCCGGGACGGCCGCACCGACCTTGCGCAGCGAGTACGACCGGGGTTTTGCCGAGGCCAAGACTGACCAGCAACTGATCGAGCAGTTGCGCACCCTCAATGGCACCAGCGAAGAGGTGCTGGCCAACCAGGAACTGATGAGCCTGACCTTGCCGATCCTGCGGGCCGATTTCCTGCTGTGCGGCCGTTTTCGCCCGTTGCAGCGCCCGTTGCTCAATTGCCCGGTGCATGTCCTGGGGGGCAAGACCGATCGCGCCACCACCGAGCAACTGATCGGCTGGAGCAAGGAAACCTGTGGCAGCTTCTCCGTGGACATGCTGGCGGGCGGGCACTTCTTCATCCACGAGCAGGAAGCCAAGGTCCTGAGCCTGATCAAGGGGCACCTTGAGGTGCATCGTCGGCGTCATCTGCAGCCTGAAGTCGCCGCGGCCCTGTAGCCGCCGGGCTGACTGCGCCGGCGGTTGCAGGTGCAGTCAGCCCAGGGACGTCCCCAGGCGCCAGTAACCCATCAGGGTCAGGTTGCGGCGTTCCTGGCCGCGCTCGTTGATCAGGTGGCGGCGGATGCTCATCACCGTCGCCGACTCGCCGGCCACCCAGGCATAGAAACTGTTGTCCGCCGGCGCCGCAGTGTCCCACAGCCGTTGTGCTTCATTGCGCTCGCTGACCTTGATCGGCCGTCGGCCACTATTGGCCGGCGGCAGCTCGGCCAGCTCCCGGGCGGCATGCATCAGGGTTTCACCGTGTTGGGCATTGAGCACGTCCCGCGGCAGCCAGTTGACCCGGGTCTGCGGGTTGCAGCGCAGGTCGATGCAGTCGCTTTCGTAGGGCACCTCGATGAATACCTGCACATCCGGGTAGTCCGGATAATCCTGCAACTCCTCCAGAATCCCAGCGATGGCGGGCAGGGCGGTTTCATCGCCCATCAACAGCACCTTGCGAATCCCCGCCGGCGGCAGCCACTCATAACCGCCGGGGTCACCGCTGTAGGCCTTGTTCGGCACCACCATCTGCAGGCGGTCGCCGGGCTGGGCGTGGGTGGCCCAGGTGGAGGCCGGCCCATTGACCCCGTGCAGCACGAAGTCCACATCCAGCTCCGCCGGCTGCATGCGCAGGGCGCGAATGGTGTAGGTGCGCATCGGTGGTTGCTGCTCGGCCGGCAACTGGCGCCGGGCGGCCTGCCAGTCACCTTGCACCGGCAACTGCGCAACGCTGCCATCGGCCCCGGGAAACAGCAGCTTGATGCGCTGGTCCGGGGCCAGGGTGCGGGCCTGGGCAACGTCCTCGCCGCCGAACACCAGGCGCACCAGGGAGGGGCTGAGGTCGATGCGTTGCTTGAGTTCGACGTTGATCACCCGGTAGCCCTTCGGCCTGGACCGATCGACGCCGGTCAGTTTGCGCAAGCCTTGGGTGAGGAGGCCGGTCAGCGATTGAGCGGAGGACATGGGCAGGTACCTGCTGCAAGGGGAGGATAAGGAAGGAACGAAGGATGGCCGAGGTGATTTACTGCCGGCGCCGTCTGTCGGGTCGCCTTGAGGGGCCCGGAAGTTGCTGGGTCGAGCCGTGTGTCGGGTTAATTTTCCCCGGCCTTCATCCGTTCCGTAGGGATGACCGAGCCAATGCTCGATACCCAACAAGTAAGTACGGATGACTCCCGATGAATGCAGAAGACTCCTTGAAGCTCGCCCGCAGATTCATTGAACTGCCGCTGGAAAAGCGCCGGCTGTTCTTGAAGGCTCTGGACAAGGAAGGCGTCGACTTCTCTCTGCTGCCGATTCCTGCGGGGGTTGCGGTGCCTGATCGCCAGGCCCTGTCCTACGCGCAGCAGCGCATGTGGTTTCTCTGGCAACTGGACCCGCAGAGCGCGGCCTACAACCTGCCCAACGCGGTCCGCCTGAGCGGGTCTCTGGACCGGACAGTGCTGGCGCAGGCCTTCGATTGGCTGCTGGAGCGGCATGAGAGTCTGCGCACGGTCTTTGCCCTGGAGGACGATGAGCCTCGGCAGGTGATTCAGGAGGCGCGGGTCGACATCGATTATCGGGATCTCTGCGACCTCGGCCCGGCGCAGCGCGAAGCCCGGGTGCAGCAGTTGGCCGACGCCGAAGCGCGCCGGCCCTTCGATCTGCAACAGGGGCCTTTGCTACGGGTTTGCGTACTGGGCCTGGGCGAGCAGGAGCACGTGATGCTGTTGACCCTGCACCATATCGTCGCGGACGGCTGGTCGATGGGGGTCTTGATCGAGGAGTTCCTGCACGCCTACGACAGCCTGCTTCAGGGTGAGGCGCCAAGTGTTCCGGCGTTGCCGATCCAGTACCGCGACTACGCCCTGTGGCAGCGCAGCTGGCTGGAGGCGGGGGAGCAGGAGCGTCAATTGGACTACTGGCGGGCCAAGCTGGGTGACGAGCATCCGCCGCTGAAACTCCCCACCGACCATCCGCGGCCGACCCATTCCAGCCGCCAGGGGCGCCGCCTGGATTTCGCACTGGAGCAGCCTCTGGCCCAGCAACTGGGCGCCCTGGCGCGCCAGCAGGGGGTGACCCTGTTTGCCGTGCTGTTGGCTGGCTTCAAGCTGCTGCTGTCGCGCTACAGCGGCCAGCAGGACATCCGGGTCGGTGTGCCCATCGCCAACCGCACGCGCCAGGAAGCCGAGGGGTTGATCGGTTTCTTCGTCAACACTCAGGTATTGCGCACCGAGCTGAGCCCGCAATTAACGGTGCAGCAACTGCTGGCCGATATCCGTGAGACCACCCTGGGCGCCCAGGCCCATCAGGACCTGCCCTTCGAGCGCCTGGTGGAAGCTCTGCACCTGGAACGCAGCCTGAGCCACAGCCCGCTGTTCCAGGTGCTGTACAACCACCAGCCCCAGGTCACCGAACTGACCACCCTGCGCAGCCGCTCCGGGCTGGAAGTGCAGGCCTTGCCGCGCAACGAGCGTACGGTGCAGTTCGACTTGACCCTGGACACCTTCGAGCGCGGCGGTCAGTTGCAGGCCGCCTTCACTTATGACTGCCAACTGTTCGAGCCGCAGACCATCGAGCGCATGGCCGGCCACTGGCAGAACCTGCTGTGGGCGATGGTGCGCGAGCCGCAGTCGGCGCTTGCCGAACTGCCGCTGCTCAGTGCCCAGCAGCACCGGGGCATCCTGGCCCAGGGGGTTGGCGCAGAAGAGGTGTTCAGCGCCGAATCGGTGCTCGAACTCTTTGCCCGCCAGGTCGCCGCGCAGCCCGAAGCACCGGCCCTGGTATTCGCCGGGCAGTGCCTGAGCTACCGCGAGCTGGACCTGCGTGCCAGCCGTCTGGCCGCAGCGCTGGTGGCGCGTGGCGTGGGGCCGGAAGTGCCGGTGGGTATCGCTGTGGAGCGTTCCCTGGAGATGGTGCTGGGCCTGTTGGCGGTGCTCAAGGCCGGCGGTGCCTATGTGCCCCTGGACCCGCAATACCCCGAACAGCGCTTGAGCTACATGCTTGAAGACAGCGGCGTACGCCTGTTGCTGAGCGAGACGGCGGTGCAGCCGCGGCTGCCGGTGGCGGCCCGGGTCGAGGTGCTGTTGCTGGATCAGGCACAGGCCTGGGCGCCGGACAGTGACCCGCTGGCAGCCTTGCCCGGGATGGCTGCCGGGAACCTGGCCTATTCGATCTACACCTCCGGCTCCACCGGTGCCGCCAAAGGCGTGAGCATCACCCACGGAGCCCTGGCCAACTATGTGCAGGCGATCATCCAGCGCCTGCCGCTGGGGGCTGCGCGCACTATGGCCGTGGTCTCGACCATCGCCGCGGATCTTGGCCACACCACGCTGTTCGGCGCCCTGTGCTCCGGCAGTTGCCTGCACGTGATCGACCTGGATACCGGGTTGGACGCCGACGCCTTCGGCGCCTACCTGCACACCCACCAGATTGATGTATTGAAGATCGTCCCGTCGCATTTGCAGGCGCTGATGAGCGGCGAAGAGCCGGCCCGTTCCCTGCCGCGCCAGTGCCTGGTGCTGGGCGGCGAGGCCTGTCCGGCGGCGCTGGTCCGCAGGATCGCGACCCTGGCGCCAGAGTGCGCGGTGTTCAACCACTACGGCCCCACGGAAACCACGGTCGGCGCCCTGACCATGGCTGCCGCTGCGCTGGCGGACGAGCTGGCGGTGGTGCCCCTGGGCCAGCCTCTGGCCAACGTCCGCGCGCGGGTCCTGGATGCATCGCTGCAGCCGGTGGCGCCCGGCACCCCGGCCGAGCTGTACCTGGGTGGCGCCGGCCTGGCGCGGGGTTACCACCAGCGCGCGGCCTTGACCGCCGAGCGCTTCGTGCCGGACCCCTTCAGCGGCGATGGGCAGCGTCTGTACCGCACCGGTGACCTGGCGCGCTATCTGGAGGGTGGGGTTATCGACTACCTGGGACGCATCGACCATCAGGTGAAGATCCGCGGCTACCGTATCGAACTGGGGGAAATCACCGCGGCCCTCAAGCAGTTGTCCCAGGTCGAAGACGCCGTGGCGCAGGTGGTCAGTGTGGCGGGCGAGTCGCAAGTGGTGGCCTATGTGGTACTGGCCAAGGCTCAAGAGCCGGAGGCGGCGTGGCAGGAGATTCGCCGGCAACTGGCGGTGGCCTTGCCCGACTACATGTTGCCGATGCATTTCCTGGCGTTGGACGGCATGCCTTTGACCCCCAACGGCAAGCTCGACCTGCGGGCCTTGCCGCCGTTGCAGCAGCAGGCGCCGGTGGAGGCCTTTGTGGCCCCGGTCAGCGAGCTGCAGCAGGGCATCGCGGCGATCTGGCAGGCGGTGCTCAAGGTCGAGCGGGTGGGCCTGGGTGACAACTTCTTCGCCCTGGGCGGTCATTCATTGCTGGCGACCCAGATCATGTCCCGGGTGCGACGCCTGCTGGCGGCGGACGTGCCGCTGCGGGTGCTGTTCGAAACCTCGCGCTTGGACGAGTTCGTCGAACAGGTACAGGCCTGCGCGGGCGCCGCGGCACTGCCGCAGATCGAGGCGCTGGAGCGTGATGGGCCCTTGCCGGCTTCCCATGCCCAGCAGCGGCAGTGGCTGTTCTGGCAGATGCACCCGCAGAGCACCGCCTACCACACGCCGATCGTGGTCCGGTTGCAGGGGGGGCTGGACCAGGCTGCCTTGCAGCAGACCTTCGACGCCCTGGCGCAGCGCCATGAAGCGTTCCGCACCACTTTCACCCAGCATCAGGACCGTCTGTGCCAGGTGGTGCATGCGCAAGGTGAGATCAGTGTGGCCTGGGAGCGGCTGGCGCCGGGCCTGCCCCGCGCGGCCGTCCAGGCCCGCGCCCTTGAGGAGACCCAGCAACTGTTCGACTTGGAGCACGGCCCCCTGTGCCGGGCCCGGGTGCTGCAGATCGCCGAGCAGGATTGCCTGTTGGTGGTGACCTTGCACCACATCATTTCCGATGGCGCTTCCATGAGTGTGCTGGCCCGGGAATTCGTCGCGCTGTACCGCGGCTTGATCCAGGGACAGGCGCCGCAGTTCGAGCCGTTGAGCGTGCAGTACGCCGACTACGCCAACTGGCATCGCAACTGGCTGGAGCAGGGCGAGCAACAGCGCCAGCTGGAGTACTGGCGCCAGCAACTGGGGCTGGAGCATCCGGTGCTGGAGCTGCCTCTGGATCATCCACGCCAGACCCTGGTCACCCACCGCCAGGAGCGCCTGGGCCTGCGCCTGCCGACGGACCTGGAACAGGGGTTGCGCCGGGTGGCGCGGGAACATGACATGACCCTGTTCCAGCTGTTCCTGGGATCGTTCGCGTTGTTGTTGCACCGTTACTCCGACCAGCCGGATATCCGCATCGGGGTGCCGGTGAGCAATCGTCGCCACCAGGAAATGGAAGGGGTGATGGGCTTCTTCGTCAACACCCTGGTGATGCGCATTGAGCTGGCGCCGAACCTGCCGGTGGGGCAGTTGCTGCGGCAGGTCAAGGCCACGGCCCTGGCCGCCCAGGCGCATCAGGACCTGCCGTTCGATCGTCTGGTGGATGCTCTCAAGCCTCAGCGTGCGTTGGACCAGAACCCGTTGTTCCAGGTGATGTACAACCACCTGAGCATTGCTGGGGAGAGCACCGACGGCGCCAGCCTGCCGGGCCTGCTGGCCGAGGAAATGGTCCTGCAGGGCGGGACCGCGCAATTTGACCTGACCCTGGAAACCCTGGAGACCGACGCCGGGATCAACGCTTCGTTCATCTATGCCGGCGAGTTGTTCGAGGTGGCCACCGTCGAACAGTTGGCCGACCACTGGCGCAACCTGCTGCAAGGCCTGCTTGAACCGCAGCGGGCCCTGGGCGAGCTGCCGATGCTGGGTCAGGACGAGCAGCGCCGCATTCGCCAGGATTGGGACCACACCGATGTGGTCTACCCGACCCACCGTTTTGTCCATCAGCTGTTTGCCGATCAGGCGGCCAAGGCCCCGGACGCGCCGGCGGTGTTCTTCGCCGAGCAGCGCCTGAGCTAT
>NZ_VXCY01000015.1:0-52503 GCF_052850735.1 Pseudomonas sp. 910_21
GGGCCTGTTCGCCCAGAGCGGCGAGATGCGCCACATCAGCCACCAGGGGCCGATGTTGTTGCAGGCGCAACAGAACAGCATTCGCCTGGAAGCGGATCAGAGCGTGGAAGTCAGTGCAAGCAAGCAGCACGTGCTGGTGTCTGCCAAGGAGCACATCACCCTGATGTGCGGCGGGGCTTACCTGACGCTCAAGGGCGGCAATATCGAGCTGGGCATACCGGGCAATTTCACGGTCAAGGCGGCCAAGCACTCCTCTATCGGTCCCGCACATGCCTCGACCACGTTCAACTCATGGGAGTCGACCCCGTTCAATGACGCCTATGTGCTGCGTGATGAAATCACCCTTGACCCCCTGGCAAACACCACCGTAGAACTGCGGCGCGGCGACGGTGGGGTCACCACCCTCACGACCGACGGACAAGGCCGTCTGCCCAGGCAGCAGGACCTGGCCATGGATCAAGTACAGATGCGCATTCTGGCCAAGGGAAAGAGTTCCAACGACGACAGGGAGTCCACTGCATGAGTAGCCAAGCAGCCGATAACACTGAGGACGTCATCATTCCTCGCTCGCGCGACAATCTGGGGCGACCGGTCTACAAGACCCAACTGACCCGCACCGAGGACCAGCGTGAAAAGGTCCTGCTGGCAAGACAGGCCGCGCCGATTCCGGTGATCTTCATTCCAGGCATCATGGGCAGCAACCTGCGTAACAAGGAGGACCAGAGCAAGGTCTGGAGTCCACCGAATGCCAGTTTTTGGCCCACTGATATCTTCCCCGCTCTCGCAGCCTTGGCTGTCTGGTGGGGCCGAGGCCCCAAGGATCGACAGATACTGCTAAAGCCGGAAAACGTCGAGGTGGATGATCGAGGCTCGATTGATACGGGCTCATCCGGCCTGAGCAAAGAGGCGGCGCGCATTCGTGGCTGGGGGACGGTGATGCGCAGCGCCTACAACCCGTTCATGGCCCTGATGGAGGGCCGCTTGGATAGCATCGTCAGCCGACAACAGATCCAGCAATGGTGGAACACTGAAAGCCTGCATGAACCCGCAGCCTATGGCGAAGAACTGGGGCAGGCGACGCCCCTCAGCGAAGACGAACTGCAACAGGCGGGCAAGTATCAATTCGACGTCTGGTGCGCCGGTTACAACTGGCTGCAATCCAACCGGCAGTCCGCCCTGGATGTGCGTGACTACATCGAGAACACCGTCCTCGCCCACTACCGCGAACACGCAAGCGTCAGCCCTGAGCAGGCGGATCAGATGAAGGTCATCCTGGTCACCCACTCAATGGGTGGGCTGGTTGCACGCTCCCTGACCCAATTGCACGGTTACAAACGAGTGCTTGGCGTGGTGCATGGCGTGCAACCGGCAATCGGTTCATCGGCCATCTACCACCACATGCGCTGCGGCTATGAAGGTATTGCCAGCATCATCCTTGGCTATAACGCAGGCGAAGTGACCGCAGTGGTGGCCAATGCCCCAGGGGCGCTGGAACTGACGCCTAGCAACGAGTATCGGGAAGGTCGCCCCTGGTTGTTCCTGTGCGATGCCCAGGGGCAGGTCATCAAGGATATGGAGGGAAAACCCCGCGCCTATCCGCAGAACCAGGATCCTTACGAGGAAATCTATAAGAGCACTGCCTGGTATGGGTTGGTGCCGGAGCAAAACACTAAGTATTTGGATATGTCGAAAAGCAAAAATGTAAAGGGAAGCTCTCGAATAAAGTTCGAAAAGAAAATTGAAGCTGTTGCCAAGTTTCATTCGGATTTGGCTGTGCAAGGCTACCACCCTGAAACCTATGCCCACTACGCAGCGGATGATGACCGTCACAGTTGGCGCGACATGATATGGCAAGGCGACCCTGCTCCTCTGGAAACACCCGGTTCCGCGCTCAAGGATAACGAAACCGGCAGCTACAGCAGTTGGTTTCGCCGTGGATTGCCGGTCATTGTACCGACGCTTGAAACTTGGACGGTCAAGGAGGAAGACCAGTCTGGCAGTGGTGGCGACGGCACAGTGCCAACCGACTCCGGGCAGGCCCACAAGAAGGCGGGTATCAAGGCCAGCTTCCGCCAGGGCAGCAAAGGCAAGGGACAGTACAACACCGAAAAGGGCTACGAACACCAAGAAAGCTACAACGACAGGCGAGCCCAGTGGGCCGCGCTTTATGGCGTGATCAAGATCGCTCAGTTGGCTGACTGGCACCCCGACGACAAGGGGGGCTTATGACACTCACTCGTCGCTTGTTTACTGTTTTTGGCCTGGTCGCTTTAACCAGTGTGACCAGTTGTACTTCGTTTTCATCTTCTCGGAGTCCCACCATGGACAAAACCGGATGGATTACTCATTGCTACGGACGCTTTCTAATTGATTTACCGCCCCAGGCAGAGATCAATGCTGGCTACTACCTGTGGGGCGACAATATCAAAGCGCTCGACGATACCCCTGCCGCCCTAGCAATCAGAATCGATAAGCGTGAACAGAAACTAAAAAGTGAACGCCATAGCAAAACACAAGAGAGCATGTTTCTAAGGCGGACTGAACATCAAAATGGTTCAGTTAGCCTGTGGTCATGGGATTCAACAGCTAGCACCTTGTCATACAGAGTTGATTCATATTTGGTGACACCACTAAAAAGCTCTGTCTATTACTATTCGGGAGAAGTTACTTATGACAGAGAGAAAAGAGGATTAGAAATAGTTAATGATTTAGCCCGTAACCTACGCTCTCGCTCTCCCAACGAAATCCCCGCCGAACCAGGATTCTGTATCGACCGGGCTTATATCGCGGGTGACAGCTTTCAAAGTGAAAACTTCGGGATTGGCGTGACCTTCCCGGAACACCCTAGAACCTTTTTGTCATTCAGATCCAGCACCGGAGCCGAGGAAGATCGGTTACTGGATCGAGTGAGTGGCTTTCTGATGGGTGCGGCAAAGATGGTTGCAGGCATCGAGACCCTGCGCAAAAGAGAGCGTGGCGGTGCAATTCCCGCGGATGAGTACCTGCTGGCGGGCAGCGCAAAGGGGCAACGCACCTACACCTTCCTCTGGGAAGCCCAGGGCAAGGACGAGTCGGTCAACGAGCCCCATCTCAAGGCGGAGCTGAGCGTAGAGGAAGCTGACGTCGATGACGTTGCCCCCCCACCAGTTCCCGCTTTCAAGTCAGATAAAGCAGCACTGGAACTGTGGGATGCCATCATCGATTCGATTCGCCTGCGTCCGGTATCGGCTACTGGACGCGACGAACATGCTGGCACGCCCTCCCCGCCTAAAGGTCCGCAACGGATGGCCAACAATCCATCGGTAGATGATGACTACGCCCTGGGAGAGTTCCTCGCTGAGCTGAAGCCTAAAGATAACTGGATGGATGATTTGTGAGTTTCTCAAGGAAGAGAGAAATGTTGCAGGTGCTAGAGCGACGGAGCCTTGAACGCAAGGGTTGCACACCAAAAGCGCTACCACAGCACACTCGCCAATGGGCCGCATTATCCGACGTGATCAAGATCGCTCAATTGGCAGACTGCCAGCTGGATGCCAAGGAGGGTTTATGAAGCGCACTCACTGCCTACTAACGACCCTTGGTCTTATTGCCATGACTAGCGTTATCAGCTGCACATCGATTTTTTCTTCTCGGAGCCCGGCCATGGACAAGAGTGGATGGATTACTCATTGCTACGGACGCTTTCTGATCGATCTGCCGCCACAGGCTGAGATCAAAGCTGGGTATGACTTGTGGGGCATAAAAATTAAGGGGCTTGAAGATACTCCTACCTCCTTAGCGGCCAAGATCGATCAGCGCGAGATGGAGCTGAAGAGTCAAAAACATAAAAAGATACAGAGCAGCATGTTTCTTCGTCGAGTAGATCTTGGCGAAGGAGCTACAGGGCTACTCTCTTGGAGCTCAGATGCCAGCACGGAAATGTATCGGTTAGACACTTACCTGGTGTCTAAACCAGAAGGGCGGACATACTACCGAAAAGGAGAAATATCAGTTGATAGAGAGCACCGCGGCATTGAAATCGCTACCTCTCTGGCCCGCAACCTACGCTCTCGCGTCCCCAACGAGATCCCCACCGAACCAGGATTCTGTATCGACCGGGCCTACATCGCGGGTGACAGCTTTCAAAGTGAAGGCTTCGGGATTGGCGTGACCTTCCCGGAACACCCTAGAACTTTTTTGGCATTCAGATCCAGCACTGGAGCCGAACGTGATCGGTTACTGGATCGAGTGAGTGGCTTTCTGATGGGCGCGCTGAAGATGGTTGCGGGCATCGAGACCCTGCGCAAAAGAGAGCGTGGCGGTGCCATTCCCGCCGATGAGTACCTGCTGGCAGGCAGCGCAAAGGGGCAGCGTACCTACACCTTCCTCTGGGAAGCCCAGGGCAAGGACGAGTCGGTCTACGAGCCCCACCTCAAGGCGGAACTGAGCGTGGAGGAAGCTGACGTCGATGACGATGCCACGCCTCCGGCTCCCGCTTTCAAGTCCGATAAAGCAGCACTGGAACTGTGGGATGCCATCATCGATTCAATTCGCCTGCGTCCGGTATCGACGCCTTAAAGCGATGGCAATGACCGGATGCTCAAGGCTGCAATACTGCAGAAGCAGCCTTGAGCAAAGACCCTGAAAGGGCTGGCCTTAGCGGCAAAATCCTAAGCCGGCGTTACCGCAGCAACGGGTATGTCTCCCCATCCGTGTCGCCACCTCGCCGACGGCCAGCACACTCTGATTTGAAGAAGACCGGGGGACTCGGGCTTTACGAGCGCGGCTCGTCCGAGCATGAGCAGAGACTTCGCGGGCTAGCGTCCAGCAACGCCTCCACCACCGCCCGGGCCATCTCCACGGAATGCACCATGGACCAGATCAGCCCGCGCTCGATGCCGCTGCCCTGCTGGGTGATTTCATCGCAGACCTCTTCGGCGCATTTGAGCAACAACGACACATGCACCAACGCCTCTTCAGCACTGACGCCTGGGCGCACGCTGAACAGCGAGTCGGCAGAAACAGGTTTGGCTTGGGTGTTGCGCTGGAACAGCGCGGGGTCCTGCGGTTGCCGGGCCAGAGCCACGCGCAAGGTGGCATTGGCGGCCTTGAGTTCGGGATCGCGATAGGACGTGGGTGGATCGGGGACAATCTTTTTCATGGTCAAACTCCTTGCAGATAAAAGGAGCCGACACCGTTCGCTTGCACACGAATAAGGTGGCAGCCGTACGCAGGTGTGCAAGACCGAGTCTGCAAGGACACCCGGCAGATCCGAAGATCTCCCACGCACGGCCGCCATAACGCAGCGGACATGAAAACGATCAATCAGTGCTGATCGTTTGTGCGCCTTTGCAGAGTTCGGACTTGCACATCCGAGCCATCGATTTGGCGATGGCTCCGGCACCCTAGCCCGCCCATCAGGCGCATTCAAGCGGCCGGCAGTTTCTCGGATTTGCCTTACAAAAGAAAGCGAATCGGCGTAGTTCCAAGCACCTTTCAGCACTCTCTGAAACAGCCAAAGATGTGTGGCGATAGCGTTTGCCCCCGCTGGTTAGCTTGTCAGCAACCAGCCCGCTCACAGTCCCGCCGCCCTGTTTTCGTATCAGCGATGTGCCTGATGTACCGCGCCGACTGGCCGGGCGATGCTCGCCCGTTCGCAGCCTTCGGCAGCTCCTACAAGGGAAGGTGCCCCCCATTCCCGCTCCAGGCCGGCCGCAAGGCCGCCGTCACGCTCTTGATTTTGATCTGAGCGCCCCGTTAACCACGATGGCCGAACGCAGGCATTGAGCCGTGGGTAACCCGGCAGGGATGCCGGGTTAGCCGCCACCCGGCCAGGGATGGCCGGTGGCGGCGGCCCACGGCTCAATGCCGGAGTTCGGGCATGCCGAGCCTAGGCGAGGCACCGAGTGGAGGGGCAAGAGCGTTTTGCTTACTTTTGTCTGGGCCGGCATTCCGGATTTTCAAAAGTGAGTCGCTGTAAGAGCGAAACCATAAGTGGTCGTTACCGCATCAACGGATATGTACACAGCCCACCGCTGTAAGAGCGAAACCGCCAGCAACCACACCCGCAGCAACGGATATGCCCACCAACAAGACCGCACCCTCAGGTTCCACAACCGCTACGCCCCCAAACAGGATCAAGCCCCCTCGCCACACCAAGCCACCCAGCAGCAATACATGATCATCCGCCTATGTGCCCCAACGCACAGACACCCTCCCCCACTCCCGCCACCGTCAAGGTTGCAGCTTTTTGCCTGAAACGTTCGTCGCGACGGTGCATCGATTTGACCGCACGCCCCGCTCCCGGCCCTCCCTCGCACCCCGTGCCGAGGGACGGCTCTGTTATGCCAAGGAAAACATGGACAGTCATTGGACCCACGCATTCCTGAGGTTCTGGCGTCTGCCCGCCGCCAGATACGGCCAATGGAAGGCCTCGCGCAACAGCATCGAATACGAAGCACCGCTGCGCTCGGAATTGTTCAGCAGTGAACAGATGGCCAGCCACGGTACCCTGCTGGCGCAACAGCACCGCCTGAGCCAAAGCCGCAACCCCGACTGGCTGCTGGCACGCCTGGCGGACAACGCCAGCGCCCTGGCCAGTTGTTGCAAAAGCCTGACCGCCGCCACCGGCAGCTCGCCCCGGGCCACCCCCGCCGCCGAATGGCTGCTGGACAACTACTACCTGCTGGAAGAACAGATCCGCATCACCCGCACCCACCTGCCCCGAGGCTACAGCCGGCAATTGCCGCGCCTGGCCAACGGCCAGTCGGCGGGCCTGCCACGGGTCTACGACATCGCCCTGGAAACCATTTCCCACGGCGACGGCCGGGTCGACAGCGAAAGCCTGGGACGCTTCGTCGACAGCTACCAGAGCGTCACCCCGCTCAAGCTCGGCGAGCTGTGGGCGATTCCCATCATGCTGCGCCTGGCCTTGATCGAGAACCTGCGGCGCGTGGCCTTCCGGGTCATGGCCAACTGGAGTGAGCGCAATCTGGCCAACGACTGGGCCGACCGCCTGATGGAAACCGCCGAGCAGGACGCCAAGAGCGTGGTGCTGGCCGTGGCCGACATGGCGCGCTCGGCACCGCCCATGAGTGCCGCCTTCGTCGCCGAACTGGCGCGGCGCCTGCAGGGCCAGAACGCCGCCCTGGTGCTGCCCCTGGCCTGGATCGAGCAACTGCTGGGGGAAACCGGGTTGAACATCGAGCGTCTGGTGCAGCTCGACGCCCAACAGCAAGCCGCCGATCAGGTGTCCATCAGCAACAGCATTTCCAGCCTGCGCCTGCTCTCGGCCAGCAACTGGCGCGAGTTCGTCGAGCTGATGAGCCGGGTCGAACAGGTGCTTCAGGACGACCCGGCCCAGGTCTACCGGCGCATGGACTTCGCCACCCGCGACCATTACCGGCATGTGCTCGAACGCCTGGCACGCCACTGCCCCCTCAGTGAAGAACAGGTGGCCCGCCAGTGCATCGAACTGGCCCGGGCCCACTACCGCGTCGACGACCCGGAAGCCGTGGCCGGACACGTCGGGCATTACTTGATCGGTGCCGGACGCCGCACCCTGGAACAACAGATCGGCGCTCGGGTGCCCCTGGCCGAACGTGGCCGGCGTCTGCTGACCCAGGCGCCCCTGGGCTTTTTCCTGGGGCCGGTGATGCTGCTCTCGGCGCTGTTCGCCTGGCCGTTTCTCGACACCCTGTACCAGGAAGCCAGCCCCGGCCATTACTGGCTGGCACTGTGGGCGGTACCGGCGCTGTTGCTCGCCAGCCGCTTGGCCATCGGCCTGATCAACGGCCTGGTGACCCTGACCGTGGCCCCGGGCATTCTGCCGCGCCTGGACTACAGCGAAGGCATCGCCCCCCGCGCCCGGACCCTGGTAGCGGTGCCCTGCCTGATCGGCAGCGCAGCGGATATCGAGGAACTGGTGGAAGGCCTGGAAGTGCGCTTCCTGGCCAACCGCGACGCCCAGCTGTATTTCGCCCTGCTCAGCGACTTTCTCGACGCTCCCAGCGAAACCCTGGACAGCGACGCGGCCCTGTTGCTGCTGGCCCGGCAACGGATCGAAGCGCTGAACCTTAAATACCCCGAAGAAGCCGTGGACCGCTTCTACCTGCTGCACCGGCCACGGCTGTGGAACGCCGCCGAACACTGCTGGATGGGCCATGAACGCAAGCGCGGCAAGCTCGAAGACCTCAATGCCCTGCTGCGCGGCCGGGGCCAGGAGCGCTTCTCGCTGATCGTCGGCGATATCCAGGCCCTGCCCAGCATCACCTACGTGATCACCCTGGACAGCGACACCCAACTGCCCCGGGACGTGGCCCAGCAATGCGTGGGCGCCATGGACCACCCACTGAACCGGCCCCAGACCGACCCGCTCAGCGGGCGCATCGTCAGCGGCTACGGGATTCTCCAGCCACGGGTCGGCATCAGCCTGTCGAGCACCGCGCGCAGCGCCTACTCCCGGCTGTTCGCCAGCGATGCCGGGATCGACCCCTATACCCGCGCGGTGTCGGACGTCTACCAGGACCTGTTCCAGGAAGGCTCCTTCGTCGGCAAGGGCATCTATGTCCTGGACACGTTCGAGCAGACCCTGGGCGGGCGCTTCGCCGACAACCGGATTCTCAGCCATGACCTGATCGAGGGCTGCTACGCCCGTTCCGGGCTGCTCAGCGATGTGCAGCTGTTCGAGGAATACCCGGCCCGCTACAGCGCCGACGTCAAGCGCCACCAGCGCTGGATTCGCGGCGACTGGCAACTGCTGCCCTGGCTCCTGCCCTGGTCGCCCAAGGCAGCCGGCGGCCTGGAAAGCAATCGCCTGAGCCCGCTGGCACGCTGGAAAATCCTCGACAACCTGCGCCGCAGCCTCGAGCCCCTGGCCTTGCTGAGCATGCTGTTGTGGGGCTGGCTGGGCTCCACCCAGCCCCTGGCCTGGACCCTGGCGGTGCTGATTGTGCTGCTGGTGCTGCCCCTGTCCGCCGCCTTGCGCGAGCTGGTGCACAACACCCCGGAAGTACCGTTGCTGCAACAACTGAACGCGGCCCTGGGCAGCGCCGGCCAGCACCTGTCTCGGGCCCTGTTGCCCCTGGCCTGGCTGCCCTATGAGGTCGCCTACAGCCTGGACGCCATGAGCCGCGCGCTGTGGCGCATGGGCATCAGCAAAGCTCATCGCCTGCAATGGCAACCCTCCCGGGAAGCCGAGCGCGGCCCGGATGACAACCTGCTGCAGCTGTACCGGCGGATGTGGATCGGTCCGCTCCTGGCCCCGCTGCTGACGGGGCTGCTGTGGCCGCGCCCGCAACTGCTGATGGCCGCGCCCTTGCTCCTGGCCTGGCTGGCCGGCCCGGCACTGGCCTGGTGGCTCAGCCGCCCTGCAAGCCAGGTGGCGTTCGAGCCCTCCAGCGGCCAACGGCGTTTCCTGCAGAGCCTGGCCCGCCGCACCTGGGGCTTTTTCGACCAGTACGTCGGCCCCGAGGACAACTGGCTGGCTCCGGACAACCTGCAGGAGCAGCCGCAGCGCCGCATCGCCCATCGCACCTCGCCAACCAACCTCGGGCTGGCCCTGCTGGCCCATCTGGCGGCCCACGACTTCGGCTACCTGAGCAGCCGCCGGCTGATGCAGCGCCTGGAGCAGATGCTGGCCAGCATGGGCCGGCTGGAACGCTACCGCGGGCACTTCTACAACTGGTACGACACCCAGAGCCTGCAACCCCTGCCGCCGCGCTACGTGTCCACCGTGGACAGCGGCAACCTGGTGGGCATGCTGCTGACCCTGCGCCCCGGCCTGCAGGCCCTGGTGGATAGCCCACCGGCGCTGCTGCAGATCGCCAACGGCCTGCTGGACAGCCTCGATGTGTTCCAGGACGCCCTCACGGCGGCCGGCCAGGACACCGCCCCGGTGCTGCGCTGGCGCCTGGAAACCCGCGCCGTGCATGAGCACCTGAGCCTGCACGCCGACGTGGCTCCGGATGCCTTGCTGGGGCTGCTGCAACGCATTGCCGAAAGCACCGACCAGGCGCAGACCACAACGACGGACGATGTGGAGTTCTGGCGCCAGGCGCTGGCCGCGCAATGCCGTGACCTGCATGACGAACTGCAATGGCGCTGCCTGCCGCCCATGGCCGACGGCCGCCGCTTCGGCACCCTGAGCTGGCGCCAGCTGGCCCAGCTGGACGCCGGATTCTGGCTGCCGATGCACCACGAGCGGATCGCCGCCGTGCAGGAGCTGGCCCTGGAGCGCATCAGTTGCCTGAGTCGATTGCTGGAAGCGGTAGCCAGCATGGCGCAGATGGACTTCGGCTTTCTCTACGAAACCCGTCGTCACTTGCTGGTGATCGGCTACAACGCCGACGAGCACCGCCTGGATGCCGGCTACTACGACCTCTTGGCCTCGGAAGTGCGCCTGACCCACTTTGTCGCCATCGCCCAGGGGCAACTGCCCCAGGAAAGCTGGTTTGCCCTGGGCCGCCTACTCACCAGCAGCGCCGGCACCCCGGTGCTGCTGTCCTGGACCGGCTCGATGTTCGAATACCTGATGCCGATGCTGGTGATGCCCAGCTACCAGGGCACCCTGCTGGACCAGACCTGCCGCGCCGCGGTGGCCCTGCAGATCGAGTACGGCCAGCAACTGGGCCTGCCCTGGGGCGTGTCCGAGTCGGGCTACAACACCCTCGACAGCCAGTTCAACTACCAGTACCGGGCGTTCGGCGTGCCGGGCCTGGGGCTCAAGCGTGGCCTCGGCGCGGAACGGGTGGTGGCGCCCTATGCCAGCGTCCTGGCGCTGATGGTGGCGCCCCAGGCCGCCTGCCAGAACCTGCAGCGCCTGGCACAGCTGGGGCTGGGTGGACGCTTTGGCCTCTATGAAGCCGTGGACTACACCGAATCGCGCCTGCCCCGGGGCCAGGACCATGCCGTGGTGCAGTCGTTCATGGCTCACCACCAGGGCATGAGCTTGCTGGCCCTGGCCTGGTTGCTGCTGGATCAGCCCATGCAGCGGCGTTTCGAATCCGATCCGCAGTTCCAGGCCATCGCCCTGCTGCTTCAGGAACGGGTACCGAAAACCGCCGCCCAATACCTGCACGCCGCCGGAGCGCCTGCGGCCGACGAAGCGGCCCGGGCCCACGAGAACAAACTGCGGGTGTTCGCCGACCCGGACCGCAAGCGTCCGGCCGTGCAACTGCTGTCCAACGGTCACTACCACCTGATGCTCAGCAGTGCCGGTGGCGGCTACAGCCGCTGCAACGAACTGGCGGTGACCCGCTGGCACGAGGACCCGACCCGGGATCACTGGGGGCAGTTCTGCTACCTGCGGGACGTGGCCAGCGGCGACTTCTGGTCCGCGGCCTACCAGCCGACCCGACGCCGCCCAGAGAGTTTCGAGGCGATCTTCACCGATGCCCGGGCCGAATTCCGGGTGCGGGAACGGGACTTCGACAGCCACATGGAAATCGTCGTGTCACCCGAGGACCCCATCGAACTGCGCCGCTTGCACCTGTGCAACCGTGCCCGGGGGCGCCGCAGCATCGAGCTCACCAGCTACGCCGAAGTGGTCCTGGCCCCGGCCCAGAGCGATGCGGCCCATCCGGCCTTCAGCAACCTGTTCATCGAGACCGAACTGCTGCCCAGCCTGCAGGCCATTGTCTGCAGCCGCCGGCCACGGGCCCAGGAGCAAGCCGTGCCCTGGATGTGCCACCTGCTGGCGGCCCACGGTGTGGACATCGACGCCATCTCCTATGAAACCGACCGCGCACGCTTTATCGGCCGCGGCCGGGATCTGGCCTCGCCCCTGGCCATGGACCCGCAGATCGAACGGCTCTCGGGGACCGACGGCTCGGTGCTGGACCCGATCGTGGCGATCCGCTGCCGGATCACCCTCGATCCCGGCCAGAGCGCCACCATCGACCTGGTGACCGGAGTCGCCGACAGCCACGAACAGTGCCTGCAACTGATCCACAAATACCGTGACCGGCACCTGGCGGACCGGGTCTTCGACCTGGCCTGGACCCACAGCCAGGTGCTGTTGCGCCAGCTCAACGCCTCGCTGGCCGAAGCCCGGCTGTTCCAACAGATGGCCGCGTCGCTGCTCTACGCCAACGCCACCCTGCGGGCCGACACCAGCCTGCTGCTGGCCAACCGCCGCAGCCAGTCCGGGCTCTGGGGCCAGGGCATTTCCGGGGACCTGCCGATCGTCCTGCTGCAAGTGGGCGACCTGGCCAACATTACCCTGGTGCAGCAGTTGATCAAGGCCCACGCCTACTGGCGGCAGAAAGGCCTGGCGGTGGATCTGGTGATCTGGAACGAGGATCAGGTGGGCTACCGTCAGCAGCTCCAGGACCTGATCATGGGCCTGGTGACTTCCGGCAGCGAAGCC
This sequence comes from Pseudomonas sp. 910_21, assembly GCF_052850735.1. Lineage (NCBI taxonomy): Bacteria > Pseudomonadati > Pseudomonadota > Gammaproteobacteria > Pseudomonadales > Pseudomonadaceae > Pseudomonas > Pseudomonas sp. 910_21. The sequence goes on from NZ_VXCY01000015.1 coordinate 12,347, forward strand.
AGCCTGATCGACCGTCCCGGAGGCATCTTCGTGCGTCCGGCCCAGCAACTGTCCGGCGAAGACCGCATCCTGATGCTGGCAGTGGCGCGCCTGGTGATCAGTGACAGCCGCGGCAGCCTGGCCGAGCAGGTCCATCGGCGCCGTGCCGACCCGTCGCTGCCGCGTCTGGAGGCGCCCCTGGTGCGCCTGCCACAGCCGGCCAGCAATGCCCCGGCAGCCCCGCTGCCGGAGCTGATCCTGGAAACGCCCTTTGGTGGTTTCAGCAACGACGGCCGCGAATACCTGATCACCCTCAACCCCGGGCAACCCACCCCGGCGCCCTGGGCCAACGTGCTCGCCAACCCGCTGTTCGGCACGGTGATCTCGGAAAGCGGCGGCGCCTACAGCTGGCGCGAAAACGCCCACGAGTACCGCCTCAGCCCATGGCACGACGACCCGGTCAGCGACCCCAGTGGCGAGGCCCTGTACCTGCGTGACGAAGACAGCGGCCAGGTCTGGTCGCCCACTCCCCAGCCCTGCCCCGGCAACGGCAGCTATCGCACCCGCCATGGCTTCGGCTACAGCGTGTTCGAACATGAGGAGAACGGCATTCACAGCGAGTTGACGATCTATGTGGCGCTGCAGGCGCCGATCAAGTTCTCGCGGTTGAAGATCCGCAACCGCAGCGGCCGGCCACGGCGCCTGACGGTGACCAGCTACGTGGAATGGGTGCTGGGGGAATTGCGCGGCCGCTCGGCCATGCATGTGGTCACCGAAAGCGATCCGGTGAGTGGCGCCCTGTTCGCCCGCAACCCTTACAACATGGAGTTTTCCGGGCATGTGGCGTTTCTCGACACCGACTCCGCGGTGCGCAGCTTTACCGGCGACCGCAGTGAATTCATTGGCCGCAACGGCAGCCTCGCGGCGCCCGCCGCGCTGACCCGAGAGCGTTTGTCCGGACGTTCCGGCGCCGGTTTCGACCCCTGTGCGGCGATGCAGGTCGCGGTGGAACTGGCGGACGGCCAGAGCCAGGAAGTGCTGTTCCGCCTGGGGGCCGAGGTGGATGCCAAGGCCGCAACCCGACGGGTCCTGCAATACCGCGGTACGCAGATGGCGCAGAGCGAACTTGCCGCCGTGCATCAGCACTGGCAGCACAGCCTGGGCACGCTACAAGTGCGTACCCCGGACCCGGCTATCGATGTCATGGCCAACGGCTGGCTGATGTACCAGACCATCGCCTGCCGCTTCTGGGCCCGCAGCGGTTTCTACCAGTCCGGTGGCGCCATCGGCTTTCGCGACCAGTTGCAGGACAGCATGGCAATGATCCACGCCGAGCCGGCCCTGGCCCGCGAGCACCTGCTGCTCTGCGCCGCCCACCAGTACCCCGAGGGCGACGTCCAGCACTGGTGGCATCCGCCGCAGAATCGCGGGGTGCGCACCGGCTGTTCCGATGACTTCCTCTGGCTGCCCCTGGCCACCAGCCGCTACGTGCAGATCACCGGCGACCGCAGTGTGCTGGAGGTCGAGGTGGGTTACCTGGAAGGTCGTCTGCTCAATCCCGGCGAAGAGTCCTACTACGACCTGCCACAAGCCTGCGGGCTGCGGGAAAGCCTCTACCGCCACTGTCAACGGGCCATTGAGCACGGCAGCCGGCGCGGCGTCCACGGCTTGCCGCTGATGGGCACCGGGGACTGGAACGACGGCATGAACCGCGTCGGCGAGCGGGGCCTGGGGGAAAGCGTGTGGCTGGGGTTCTTCAGTCACGAGGTGCTGCAACGGTTCGCCGTCACCGCCGAACAGCACAACGATCCGGCCTTCGCCCTGACCTGTCGCAATCAGGCCCTGGCCTTGCGCGCCGCCCTCGACAGCCAGGCCTGGGACGGACAGTGGTATCGCCGCGCCTGGTTCGACGACGGCCAGGCCCTGGGCACCGCCAACAACCTGGAGTGCCGCATCGACTCCATCGCCCAGAGCTGGTCGGTGTTGTCCGCGGCCGCCAGTGACGCCCGCCAGCACCAGGCCATGGAGTCCCTGGACCAGCATCTGGTCCGCCGGGACAGCGGCGTAGTGCTGCTGCTGGACCCACCGTTCGCCCACAGCCCACTGGACCCGGGCTATATCAAGGGCTATGTGCCCGGGGTGCGGGAGAACGGCGGCCAGTACACCCACGCGGCAATCTGGGCCAGCATGGCCTTCGCCCGCCTGGGGGACAGCGCCCGGGCCTGGGAACTGCTGCACATGATCAACCCGGTGAGCCGACGCAGCGCCGAGCAAGTGGCCACCTACCGGGTCGAACCCTATGTGATGGCCGCCGACGTCTATGGCGTGGCGCCCCACACCGGGCGCGGCGGCTGGAGCTGGTACACCGGCTCGGCGGGCTGGATGTACCGGCTGATCGTCGAGTCGTTGCTGGGGCTGCGGCGTGAAGGCGACCGCCTGTACATCGAGCCGGTGATCCCGGCTCATTGGCCCGGCTACAGCATGGACTACCGGTTTGGCGCGACGGTCTATCACATCGAGGTGCGGCAGAACCCCGGCGCCAGCCTCAGCCTGAGCCTGGACGGCCGCCCCCTGACGGGGCTGGCCATTCCGCTGCTGGACGACGGCACCACACGCCGGGTGTTGCTCACCTGGCCCGTCAACGTCCCACCGCCGCAGACCGGGCTTTCCCCGACAGCGGCCATCACCGAGTCGGCGCCATGACAGACACCGGGCAACGCCCTGGACTACCCTGAGTGAGCGCTGACGCCTTGCCATCCGGTGGTTCTGAGATGTTCGACAACCTTGGGCTCGGGCCCAATCACTTGCTCAACGCACTGCCGGCCGAGGTGCAGGAGCGCCTGCTGCCCCACCTCAAGCCAGTGCCCCTGGCCCTGGGCCAGGTGCTCTACGAGTCAGGGGATATCCCGCGCCACGTGTATTTCCCCACGGACGCGGTGGTGTCGCTGCTGTACCTGATGGAGAACGGCGCCTCGGCGGAAATCGCCGTGGTGGGCAACGAAGGGCTGGTGGGCGTGTCCCTGGTCATGGGCGGCGAGAGCACCACCAGCCGGGCCATCGTGCAAAGTGCCGGGCATGCCTTGCGCCTGCCCGGGCAGCGTCTCAAGGACGAATTCAACCGCCACGGCGAGATGCTCCTGCTGATGCTGCGCTACACCCAGTCGCTGATAACCCAGATGGCCCAGACCGCGGTGTGCAATCGGCACCACTCCATCGATCAGCAACTGTGCCGCTGGCTGCTGCTGTCCCTGGACCGCCTGCCGGGCAACCAACTGGTGATGACCCAGGAGTTGATCGCCAACATGCTCGGGGTGCGTCGTGAGGGCGTCACCGAGGCCGCCGGCAAACTGCAGCGCCAAGGCATCATCGAATACAGCCGGGGGCGCATCAACGTCCTCGACCGGCCACGCCTGGAACAGCACAGTTGCGAGTGCTACGCGGTGGTGCGCAAGGAGACCGCGCGGCTGCTGCCGTACCTGCCCCAGGCCGATCCGGGAGAAAAACCGCCGGACTGAAATTTCCTGATAGAAACCGGGCGTCAGAGGCGCAGAATCCTCGGCTGATCCTGCCTCGCCCGGCCCTGCGCCAGGCGGCTGCAGGCCGCTTTTTCTCCAGCCACGGCCAAGCCCATGACGCCCTCTACCTGCGCTGACAGTGGCGCCTTCGTCACTCGCCAGACCTTTGCCCCCTATGCTGGCGGCCCGCTCTCGGGGCTCAGCTTCGCGGTCAAGGACAACATCGACCTCAAGGGCCTGACCTGTACCTACGGCAGCCCGGCCTGGGGCGCGGCGCACCCACCGGCCAGCCACCACGCCTTGTGTGTCGAGCAGTTGCTCGGTGCCGGCGCCACCTGCCTGGGCAGCACGGTCAGCGATGAGTTCACCTACAGCCTGCAAGGGGAAAACCCGTTCTTTGGTACGCCCCTCAATCCCAAGGCCCCGGGACACATACCCGGAGGCTCGTCCAGCGGCTCGGCCTCGGCGGTGGCCTGCGGCCTGGTGGATTTTGCCCTGGGCACCGACTGCGCCGGCTCGGTGCGGGTGCCGGCCAGCTTCTGCGGGATCTGGGGCCTGCGCCCAACCCCGCAGCGCATCTCGGCCGCCGGCGTGCTGCCGTCGGTGCCCAGCGTCAGCACGGTGGGGGTCCTGGCCAATGGGCTCGACACCCTGAGCCGGGTCATGCCGGTGCTGCTCAGCAGTTGCACGCCAGCGCCCCAGCCCATCGGCACCCTGTATGTGCTGGAAGACGCCTTTGCCCTCGCCGACCCGAAGATCCAGGCCCGGCTGCGGGCGGTCATTCGGGCGTTGCAGGCGCGGGTGCCGGTCGTGGTCAAACCCCTGACCTTCGCTCAACTGGTCAAGGGCGACTGGGACCTGAAAGCCTGCAATGAACAGGCGCTGCGTCTGCTGCAAAGCGCCGAGACCGGCAACTCCATCGGCCACTGGGTCAACACCTTCGAGCCACCATGCAGCCCCGGTTTCGAGGCCGCCTTCGCCAATGTCCGGCAGCTGGATCGCCGCCACATCAGCAGCGCATTGCGACACTGCGAACAGCTGTTTGCCGCGGTCAGCGCCTTTACCGCCAGCAACGACCTGTTCTGTTTCCCCACGGTGCCGCTACCGGTTCCGGGCAAGGGCCAGTTGCAGGCGCCCGAGGCGATCATGGACTTCTACGACCGTTGCATGGCCGTCAGCAGTTTTGCCGGAGTCGCGCGGCTACCGGAGCTGGCCATCCCGGTGGGCCGGGTCGAGGGACTGCCGGTGGGTCTGTCCCTGGCGGCGGGGCATTACCAGGACCTGTTCCTGCTGGACGCGGCCCGCGAGTTGTTTGCCGCCATCGATTGATTCCCGGCCCTGTGTGGCCTTCGAGGCGGGCGCTGTCTGGGGGCCTGCCGCTGACTCTCTTTCGACTCACAAGAGCACCGCCAATGTCACCACAACCTTTTGCAACACCCCGCCGTTTGCTGCCCGTGGCCCGGCCGACGTCCCTGCAAGCAGTGCCCGGCGCGGTCACCCGGGTGCTGGTGGTAGGCGCCGGATTCGCCGGCCTCGCCGCTGCCAATGCACTGATGACCGCCGGCATCGAGGTGCAGGTGCTGGAGGCCCGGCCACGGATCGGCGGCCGCACCCATACCCTGGCCCTGGGCAATTCCCGAGTGGATGCCGGCGGTTCGTGGATTCACGATCCCGAGGGCAATCCCCTGAGCCAGCTGGCCCGGTTCATGGCACTCGATACCCGGGCGTTCTGCATCGCCGAACTGTTTGCCGGCATGGCCCTGGTGGACCCGCAGGGACAACGCCTGGACCCGGCGCGGCGCGTGCAGATCCTCGAACTGGCGGACAGCCTCGAAGCCGAACTGATGCAGGACGCCGGGCAGTACCCGGCGGATCTGTCCCTGGAGCAGTGGCTGGAGCTGCGCGCACAGGACATCGCCGATCCCGACCTGCGGGACTGGGTGCAGTTTGTGATCAGGACCGGATTGCAGGCCGACCTGGCCGCGCCGGCCCGCGACATTGCCCTGCTCAACTACAGCCTGGAGTGCGATTACGAGGGCGCGGACCGCTGCATCAGCGGCGGTTACCTGAACCTGCTGCAAGGCCTGGCCGAGGGCCTGCCCATCAGCACCGACTGGCCGGTGGCGAAGGTCCGCAGCAATGCCTGGGGCGTGACCCTGGAGTGCAGCGACGGGCGTGTGGAAAGCGGCTCCCATGTACTGCTGAGCGTGCCGCTGGGGGTGCTCAAGGCCGAGGCCATCGAGTTTTCACCGGCCTTGCCGGCGCAAAAGAAGGCGGCCATACAGCGCCTGGGCTTTGGCCATTTCGAAAAGCTCCTGCTGAGTTTCGACCAGCCTTTCTGGCCCACAGGGCAAGCGGCGTGCAGCGGGTTGTTGATCAAGGACCATCCGCTGTTCCCCTACTGGATCGACGTGACGCCCCTCACCGGCACCCCGACCCTGGCGGCCCACGTCTCGGGGCCTCCGGCCCTGGAGCTGGCCAAGCTGGACGATCCGACCGCCCTGGCACTGGCCCTGGAGGCCCTGGCCACGGCCTGCGGCGGTTCGCTGCCGACACCGAGCGCGGTGCACCGAACCCACTGGTCGAGTGATCCCTACAGCCGCGGCGCCTACCTGCACCTGACGCCCCAGGCCTCGCTGGCCGACATCGCCCAGCTCGCAGCCCCCTATGGCCGGGTACTGCTGGCGGGCGAAGCCACCTCCTGCGAGCGTTACGGGTATGTCGATGGCGCCTATTGCTCAGGGCTGCGAGAAGCCGCCCGATTGCTACCGAGGGTCGAACTGGCGGTGTCGATCGCCGAACCCGGGCACTGACCCGGGTCGTCTCAGGCTGCCCAGCACGCTGCGGTGCTCAGCTCGCGCCGCCTGACTTGACCGCCAGGATGCTGCCCGGCATCGAGTACAGGGCCCGTTCGGTGGTACTGCCGATCAAGCGGCCAAAGCCGGTGCGGTGCACGGTGCCCATGACCACCACGTCCACCAGGTATTCGTCGACGAACTGGGCGATGCCCGGCACCGGCGGTCCCATGATGAAGTGGCGAAATTCCTGGGGCACGTTGTGTTCATCGCCCAGGCGTTCGAATTCCTTGTGCAGGGATTCGCGCAACTCGTCCAGGCAATTGACGCTCCAGGCGGTGGACGCCACCGGCGCGACACCATCGAGCATCGGCATCAGGTCGTAGGCATACAGCAGGTGCAACTGTGCATCGCATTGCAGGGCCAGGGCGTTGGCGGTCTGGATGATCAGGCCATTGAGGCCGCTGATCTGGGTGTCGGACTGGGCCGGGTCGACGGCGGCGACAATGCGCCGGGGCAGTTTGTGCGGGGCATCGTTGACCAGATGCACCGGCACCGGGGCTTCACGCAGCAGGTGGCAATCCAGGGGGGTGACGAAAACGCGCTTGAGGGCCGATTCCAGGGTCACATCCTTGATCAGCAGATCGGGGCGGAATTCGCTGATGTAGTCCAGCATGTCCTTGAGCACCTGAGTGCTCCAGATCACCTGGGTGGTGACCTCCACGCCCTGCTCGCGCATCCATTGGGCTTCCACCTGCAGCCAGCGCTCATGGCGTTGCAGGTAGGCTTGGCGTTCACTGTCTTCCAGGTGCTCTTCCCACAGGTAGGTGCGCGCCGGTGGTTCGACGAACACCAGGGCATGCAAGGCCGCTCCGCTGGCCTTGGCCAGGGCGGTAGCGCGGCGCGCCGCAGGAGACTGGTGCTGCTGGGGATCGGCAATCAGCAACAGACGCTGGTACTGGCTCATGGTTGACCTCCTTGGACGTTGATGGGCCTGAGTGTCGAGGCAGACGGGCGCGGGCGCCTTGATGTGCATCAAGGACACCCGGCGCACGGATCAAGGTGTCACGGCAATCTTCATCACCCCGTCGCGCTGGCTGGCGAACAGCTCGTAGGCGGCTTCGATGTCATCCAGCTTGAAGCGGTGGGTAACCAGAGGCTTGAGGTCCACCTGGCCACTGGCGACCACTTCCATCAAGCGGCGCATGCGCTCCTTGCCGCCGGGGCACAGGGTACTGAGGATGCTCAGGTCGCCGAGTCCGGCGGCGTAGGCATCCAGCGGGATGCGCAGGTCGCTGGAATAGACCCCGAGGCTCGACAGCTTGCCGCCCGGGCGCAGCACCCGCAGCGCCGACTCGAAGGTGCCCTGGGTGCCCAGGGCCTCGATCGACACATCGACCCCGCGACCGTCGGTCAGATCCATGATCTGCTTGACCACGTCGCCCTGCTTGAAGTCCACCACGTGGGTCGCCCCCAGGCCCCGCGCCACGCTCATGCGCGCCGCCACGGTATCGACGCCGATGATGGTGGTGGCGCCCTTGAGCCGGGCCCCGGCCACCGCGCACAGGCCGATGGGCCCCAGGGCGAACACCGCCACGCTGTCGCCGATGTTGACCTCGGCGCGCTCGGCGCCGGAGAAACCGGTGGACATGATGTCCGGGCACATCAGTACTTCTTCGTCACTCAGACCGTCGGGAATCGGGCACAGGTTGGCCAGGGCGTCCGGCACCCGCACGTACTCGGCCTGGCAGCCGTCGATGGTGTTGCCGAACTTCCAGCCGCCGCTGGCGCGAAACCCGTGGCGGGTGTCCGGACCGTCCTGTGAGCCACAGCCACAGAGGCAGGCATAACTCTGGCCGCTAGGGGTGATGGCCCCGGCGATCACCCGCTGGCCCTCATGGAAACCGCGGACCTGGGAGCCCAGGCGCTCGATCACGCCCACCGGTTCGTGGCCGACGGTCAAGCCCTTGGCCACCGGGTATTCGCCCCGCAGGATGTGCACATCGGTGCCGCAGATCGTAGTGGTGGTGATACGCACCAGAGCGTCCAGCGGACCGATTTCGGGGATGTCCTTGTCTTCCAGCACGATGCGGTTCTTTTCCACGAATACCGCTGCTTTCATCTTGGCCATGTTGCCGATCTCCATTTCCGGGAAGGGGCTGCGCCGTTGCACAGATCTGCCAACAGGCTGCGCGGATGCGCCGGGCAACGGCTTGATCATGATCAAACAATGGACCCTTCAGGGGCGCTGCGGCGACCGCGTGTCGCAAACCCGACATTCACCTGCGACGCGCGCCCAGGCACAGCAACAGGGCCACCACGCCGCACAGGCAAAGGCTCAGCCCCAGGACCTGCCCCCAGCCCACCAGCAGCAGGCCGGCGCCGATCAGCAGGTAATAGAACAAGCCGAACCAGGCCCCGGCGCTGCCCAGCCGGTCGCTGTAGGCCGCCAGGGCCGAGCCGAGAATATTCGGGATCGCCAGGCCAAACCCCAGTACCACCCCGAACATCGGCAGTACCAGCCACAGGCTGTGCTGCAACGCCAGGACCCCGCCGCCCCCGGCCAACACCGCCAGGGCCGCCAATACCAGTAGCCGCTCGCTGCACCAGCCTCGGCCCAGCAGCCGGCGGTTTAGCCAGGCACCCAGGCCGGAGCCCAGGGCCAGCAACGCGCCGCTGTAGCCGAACCATTGCGCGCCCTGCCCCAGGCCACGGAACACAAAGGGCCCGAGGCTGTAATAGCTGAGCAAGGCCAGGTTGAACACCGCCACCAGCAGCGCCGAGCGCCAGATCGCAGGGTCCCGCAGCATCTGCCACAAGGTACCGGCCAGGGGCGCCAGAGGCTGCGCAAGCGGACGGGTTTCCGGCAAGGCCCGGGCGCACCAGCCGAGCAACGCCAGGGCCAGCACCAGCAACCCCGTCAGCGCGCCCTGATAGCCAAAAGCGCGGCTCAGGGCCGCCCCCACAAACAGACCAATGGCGGGGCTGGCCGCCAGCACCATGCCCATCAGCGAGAACACCCGGATCAGCTCGCGGCCCTGGAACAGGTCCCGCAACAGGGTCTGGGTCACCACGGAACAGGCGGCCACCCCCAGCGCCGCCAGGCCCTGGCACAGCAACAACTGGGCAAAGCTGCGAGCCTGCAACTCCAGGACCAGCGCCAGGGCATACAGCGCCAGCCCGCCGAGCAAGGCCGGGCGCCGCCCCCAGCGATCGCTCAGGCGTCCCCAGAGCACCACCCCCGGCGCGAAACCGAGGATAAACACCGACAGGCTCTGGGCCGCCTGCTGCGCAGGAACGCCAAAGACCCGGCCGATGTCGGTCAGGGCCGGGCTGAAGAGGGTCTGGGCGATCTGCGCAAACATCAGCAGGGCCATGGCCAGGGGCAACAGGGAACGGGGATTCATCAGGTGGGTGCTCGGCAAAAAAAACATGCCGGCGATTCTAGGCAGGCGACACTGGCGTATTATCGCAACCTGGCCAATAAACAGTGGAAATCGGACAAAGATGGCATGGCTCGATCCCCAGGCACGCTTCGACCCGGACCCCTTCAGCGCGCCGGTGATCGGCATTGCCGCTACCCTCGGCGATCATGATTCCGGCCTGCACCGGCACCGTCGCGGGCAACTGCTGTACACCCGCCAGGGCTGCACCCGGATCACCCTCGCCGACCGCCTGTGCCTGCTGCCTCCCTCGCGGGCGGCATGGATTCCCGGCGGGGTGCAGCACCGCGCGCAGATGCAACAGAGCGTGGATTACCGCTCGCTGTACTTCAGTGTTGAACTGAGTCCGCGCTTGCCTGCGGAGGTGGCGGTGATCGATGTCAGTCCCTTGCTGCGCGCCGTGCTGGAACCCATGGCCCTGGCGGCGTTCGATTGCGACTGGAGCCAGGGCCGCTACCCGCACCTGCTGGGCCTGTGCCTGGAGGAAATCGGCGCCGCGCTGCACCAGCCACTGTCCTTGCCCCTGCCTCGGGACAAGCGCCTGCAACCCTTGCTGGAAGACCTGCAGCGCCTGCCACCGGAGCTGCAGGTGCTGGCCACCCGGGTCGGCGCCAGCAGCCGCACCATCGGCCGCATCTTCCAGCGCGAGACGGGCCTGGGTTACCAGCAATGGCGTCAGCAATGGCGCTTGATGCGTGCCATCGAGCTGCTGGCCACCGGCCGCAGCATCGGTTACGCCGCCTTCGAACTGGGCTTTGCCAGTGACAGCATCTTTATCGCCTTTTTCAGGGCCATGACCGGCACCACGCCCCGGGCCTACTTCAAATGAGGAACCGCGACGGGGCACCTCAGGTGCGGCTGCGCAACCACTGCAGAAAGCCCTTCTTGGCCACAGGCTTGGGCGGCGACTGGGCCAGGCTCTGGGCAATGTGCTGGCGGAAGTCCAGCAGGGTCTTCATGGCGTCGCCGATGTCGTGACGGGCATCCAGGCAGGGTTTGAGGAACTCGTTGTCGATGCGGTACAGGCTGCAGAAGGTCTTGGCCGAAAACTCCGCGATCGTGGCCTGCTCGGCCACCACGCCCGCTTCGCCAATCACTTCACCCGGGCCCATGCGCCCGGCTTCAAAGGGTTTGCCGTCACGCTGCATGGTCACCGACACCACACCGGACTCGATGATGAACAGGTGATCGCTGACCGCCCCCGCCGGCAGGATGATTTCGCCGGCACGGAAGGTCTGCAGCTGCATGTTCTGGCTGAAGGTGTCCTTCTCTTCCTGGCGCAGGGTGGAAAAGATACTGGAGGCGTCCAGCAGCGCCCGAGGTCGCGACAGCGCCTGGTTCTGCACCGGCTCGTCGCTGGACAGCAAGCTGATGCCGCTGGCCTGCAGATGACGGAATGCCAGGTCGAACAGCTGGTTACGCACTTCGCGCTTCTGCCCCATGGTGGCGACGAAGCCGCTGATCTCGTACTCCGCGCCGCTGCTGCCGGAGCTTTTCAGGGCCACGCTGGGGGCCGGGCTGCCGAGCAGGAAACGGCAGCCGAGCATGGCCCGCTCCAGGGCCTCGATGACCTTCTGCGGGCGAGCGTGGGGGCTGACCTGCACGCTGATGGATAAACCGTAGATATCGCTGGGGCGGCTGAAGTTGGTGATCTTGGCCTTGGACGCCAGGGAGTTGGGGATCACCACCATGCTGCCCTGGGAGGTCTGCAGCCGGGTTGCCCGCCAATCGATGTCCACCACCCGGCCTTCAGTGCCGTCGATGGCGATCCAATCATCGATCTGATAGGGCTTGGTGGTATTGAGGACCAACCCGGAAAACAGGTCGCTGAGGGTGCTTTGCAAGGCCAGGCCGACGATGATCGCCAGCGCCCCGGAGGTGGCCAGTACGCCCTTGACCGGCAGGTCCAGCACGTAGGCCAGGGCGGCGATGATGGCGATCAGGAAGATCACCGCGCCCATCAAGTCCTGCAGCAGCCGCCCGGTGTGACCAACCCGCTGCATCATCAGGGTGCCCAGCAACACCGTCAGGGTCCGTGCACCGAACAGCCACCAGCCGATCTGCAAACCGGTGGCCGCCAGGTGCAACGGCACATCGTCCGGCCAGGGCGCCGTCTGCATGGGGCTCAGGCCCTGGTTGAACAGCATCAGGCTGTACAGGCAAAAGATCAGCACCCGTACCGCCAGCTTCCAGCGATCGCCCTGGCGACCGATCAGGTGCCACAGGGCAAGGTCCAGCAGCAACAGCGTCAACGCGGCCAACAGCAGGTGATCGGCGAATGGGGCAAGCATCGAGCAACTCCAGCAGGACAATGGCGGCAAGATCGCACGAAAAACGCTGGGGCAGGTATAGCTGGAAAAGACAAAAACCGGTGATGAGGCCATGCCATACAGCGGCGGACGCGATGCCCGCCGCTGCCGGGGCTTTATTGGCCTTGGGTCAGGGTGTTGTAGCTGGTCATCAGGTTGCGGTAGTCGGGAATGTGGTTGGAGAACAGGGTGCCCAGGCCTTCGACGTCGTTGCGCCAGTCGCGGTGCAACTCGCACGCCAGGCCGAACCAGGTCATCAACTGCGCGCCGGCGTTGGACATGCGATTCCAGGCCGAGTCCCGGGTCAGCGCGTTGAAGGTGCCGGAGGCATCGGTGACCACGAAGACTTCAAAACCTTCTTCCAGGGCCGAGAGCGCCGGGAAGGCCACGCAGACTTCGGTGACCACCCCGGCAATGATCAGTTGCTTCTTGCCGGTGGCCTTGATCGCCTTGACGAAGTCTTCGTTGTCCCAGGCGTTGATCTGGCCGGGACGGGCAATGTACGGCGCGTCGGGGAACAGCGCCTTGAGCTCCGGCACCAGCGGGCCGTTGGGACCGGTTTCGAAACTGGTGGTGAGGATGGTCGGCAGCTTGAAGTACTTGGCCAGGTCAGCCAGGGCCAGCACGTTGTTCTTGAAGCGATCGGGCTCGATATCGCGGACCAGCGACAGCAAGCCGGCCTGGTGGTCGACCAGCAGAACGGCGGCGTTTTCCTTGTCGAGACGTTTGTAGGCGTTAGTCATGGTGAGTCCTCGCTAATGATCGATGCCGGATAACCCGGCTGGGGTTAAACCCATGGCCGCACCTGCAGCGTGAGGGCGGACATTGGGGATAGCGCGCGACTCGCAGAGCCTAGTCGGCCATGCGCGCCGCGCCAGCGCTGCCGGTCAGTGCCCGGTGGCGTCCATCTGGCCGAAGCGGCCCGATTGAAAGTCGACGAAGGCCTGATGAATCTCCTCTTCGCTGTTCATTACGAACGGGCCGTGACCGACGATGGGTTCGTCGATGGGCTCGCCGCTGAGCAACAGCACAATCGCGTCGTTGTCGGCCTGCAGGCTGATCAGGTCGCCCTCGCGCTCCAACAGCGCCAACTGCCCTTGCGCTACCCGCTCCTGGCCATTGATCTGGACCGTGCCACGCAGCACCACCAGGGCGGTGTTGCGCCCCGGGTGCAGGGGCAGCTCCAGGTGCTTGCCGGCCAGCAGGCGCATGTCCCAGACGTCGATCGGGGTGAAGGTCTGTGCCGGACCGCGCTGACCGCCGAACTCACCGGCGATCAGGCGCAGGCTGCCGGCATGGCCGGGCAGCGGGATCTGCGGGATGTCCGCCGCGACGATGGTCTGGTAACCGGGGGCTGCGAGCTTGTTCTTCGCCGGCAGGTTGACCCACAGCTGGACCATTTCCAGAGGACCGCCACGCCGGGCGAAATCGGCGGAATGGAACTCCTCGTGGAGAATCCCCGAGGCGGCGGTCATCCACTGCACGTCGCCCGGACCGATCGTGCCGCCGCTGCCGGTGGAGTCACGGTGTTCCACTTCGCCGTCGTAGACGATGGTCACTGTCTCGAAGCCGCGATGGGGATGCTGGCCGACGCCGCGGCGAGCGCTGGTAGGGCTGAACTGGGCGGGACCGGCGTGATCCAGCAGCAGGAACGGGCTGATGTGCTGACCCAGGTTGTCGTAGGAAAACAGGGTGCGGACCGGGAAGCCGTCACCGACCCAGTGAGGCCGGGGGCTGGTGTAGATGCCGATGATGTTTTTCATGTCGTCCTCCAGAACTATCTGATGGACACACCTTAAAACTCACACCTTTGCCGCGCTAGACTGCAAAAATCGCCCTTAGCGTTCTATTTGGAGAACGATCTTGGAAGACCTGAATACCCTCTACTACTTCACCCAAGTGGTGGAGCACCGAGGATTCGCCGCCGCCGGGCGCGCCCTGGACATGCCCAAGTCCAAGCTCAGCCGACGGATTGCCCAGCTGGAGGAGCGCCTCGGCGTGCGCCTGATCCAGCGCACCAGCCGCCACTGTTCGCTGACCGAGATCGGCCAGGAGTATTACCAGCGCTGCCTGGCCATGCGGGTGGAAGCCGAGGGTGCGGCGGAAGTCATCGAACGCAATCGCTCCGAACCTCAAGGCTTGGTGCGCGTGGCCTGCCCCACTGCCCTGCTCAACTCCTGGGTCGGGCCGATGCTCACCCGTTTCATGCTCAAGTACCCCTTGGTGGAGCTGTTCATTGAAAGCACCAACCGCCGGGTCGATCTGATCCACGAGGGCTTCGACATTGCCCTGCGAGTGCGTTTCCCGCCCCTGGAAAATACCGATCTGGTAATGAAGGTGCTGGGCAACAGCACCCAGAGCCTGGTGGGCCATCCGGACTTTCTCCAGCGCCTGTCGAGTCCGGCCGCACCGGCGGACCTCAGTGGCCTGCCGAGCCTGCACTGGGGCGCGGCGCAGCGCGATTACCAATGGCAACTGCTGGGGCCCGACGGCGCCGAAGCCTTGATCCGCCATCGGCCGCGAATGGTCACCGACGACTTGCTGGCCCTGCGCCATGCGGTGCTGGCGGGCGTCGGCATCGCCCATTTGCCCAAGGTGGTGGTCCGCGAGGACCTGGACGCCGGACGTCTGCTGGAACTGGTGCCCGGCTGGGCGCCGCGCTGCGGGATCGTCCACGCCATCTTCCCGTCGCGCCGCGGCCTGCTGCCTTCGGTACGCAGCCTGATCGACTTTCTCGGCGAGGAATTCAGCCAGAGCGACATGGCCTGAACAGCACCACCTGCGCCTTGATCGAACAAATCGCCGTGGGACTGACTGCCGATTGTTTATCGCGCAACGCAAAACGGCATCCCCTGGGGATGCCGTTTTGCATAGAGCGCGGTTACATCAACTGGCGCTGGCACTCCAGCTGCCGTGCTGCGGTTCCGGCAGCCATTGGATACCCGGCCTGGGTGCCTTGAGCCGCGGCGGATCGATGTGCAACATCAGGCGCTTGATCGCCTCGTTGTCCGGCAGCTCGGCGCGGCTGGCCTGAATCCTGTGTCGCAGGCTGCTAGGAATCGGCGGGAAGCGCTGACTGTCGTAAATCAGTGCATGGTCGACCTGAGGGTTGTCCAGGCAGAAATCCAGCAAATCGAAACCACTGTGAGTAGCCAGGGTGCCGTTGATGATCAGCAGATCGAACGGATCGCAGGCGTACTCCACCAGCGTCAGGAGCTCTTCAAGCCTGTGCACCGGAGCCACACGGTAGTAATTGAGTTGGTTAAGTGTTCGCTCGATCTGCATTCGATGAAAATGCTGATCATCGGCAATCAATATACGCAGCGCTCTATTGGACATTTTTCTGATCCTGCTCATGAGACTACGACCGACGATTGCCGGCCTTTCCTCCTAGATCGGTAGAAGGCTAGGGAAGTGTTTATGGGTTTTCTTTAGGATTATTCTGAAAACCATCCCCAGTTCAGTCTTACCGTTGGTTTTTCGGACAAGTCCGCTGTCACACCGGCCCAATCTCCAACCCTTTACGAGGCTGCGAACTACCTTAATCGCCCCTCAGCTTTTTTAGAGGGTGAAAGGTCTCATGGTTTTGTAAGGCTTTTCCCAGACTAGGCAACACACCTCTGAGGGGACGCAATGGGCCGGCACGCTGCCAGCAGCCAGGCCCCATTCACTCGGTGGTACTCGGGCTCCAGAAAGCCTGATGCACCAAGGACGAGGTAGACAGGCGAGCCACCAATGCATCCAGTTCATCGCCGTCCACCGAGGTGGTGGCCAGGGTGGCCTCGATCTCCACTTCATCGTTGCCAAAGGCATGCACGTCGACATCGCTGGCCGGGTAGTTGCTGCGCGCCAGCTCCGCCTCCAGCAGCGCGAACACCGCCTTCTGTTTCGAACGGTGGGCAATCACATAAACGATGTTGGTGACCTCGGCGGAAATCACATCCAGGGGCTGGCGGTTGATGTTGTTGACGATGGGCCGCAGCAAAGTGTTGGCCGCCAGCACGAACAAGGTTCCCAACAGCGCTTCGAGAACCAGATCGGCACCGGCACAGGCCCCCACCGCAGCCGACGCCCAGAGCGTCGCGGCGGTATTCAGGCCACGGACGTTACCCTCCTCACGCATGATCACCCCGGCCCCGAGAAAGCCGATACCCGAGACCACATAGGCCACCACCCGCACCGCGCCGTCGGCGCCTCCCAGGCGGTTGGCCATGTCGACAAAGATCGCCGCCCCCACGGCCACCAGCACATTGGTGCGCAAACCGGCGGTGCGTTGTCGGTACTGGCGCTCGAAACCGATCAGGCCACCGAGGATAAAGGCGGCGCTGAGGCTGACCAGGGTATCGATCAGCGAGTCCAAATTGATGTTGTTCAGGGCTTGCATGGCAACTGTCCTTAAGCGGGGCGGCATGAATGGCACCAGAGGACTCTAGCAGCGGTCCATGAACGTCTCATGGCCTGCGGTGGGCGCACGGCCTGCCGTAGGAGTTGGCTTGCCAACGAAGAGGCCCGTGAGGGCGCCTTCGTCAGCAGGGTAACTTTCGCGGGCAGAGACGCATTCGTCTGCGGGGTAACTTTCGCTGGCAAGAAAGCCTTCGCCAGCAAGCTGGCTCCTACAGGGCAGCATTACTGCCAGCCAAAACGGCGGACGTAGTAGCCCTTCACTGCCTGGGTCAGGGCCATGTAGGCCAGCAGGATCAGCGGCAGGAACACAAAGTACAGCGACGGCAACGCCTGCAATTTGAAGTAGTGCGCCAGCGGGCCCATCGGCAGGAAGATCCCCACCGCCATGATGATCCCGGTCATCACCAGCAACGGCGTGGCCGCGCGGCTTTGCAGGAACGGAATCTTCGGCGTGCGGATCATGTGCACGATCAGGGTCTGGGTCAGCAGCCCCACCACGAACCAGCCGGACTGGAACAGGGTCTGGTGATCCGGGGTGTTGGCGTCGAACACGTACCACATCAAGGCAAAGGTGCTGATGTCGAAGATCGAGCTGATGGGCCCGAAGAACACCATGAAGCGCCCCACATCCGCCGGCTGCCAGCGCTGGGGTTTCTTCAGCATCTCCTCGTCAACGTTATCGAAAGGAATGGCGATCTGGGAAATGTCGTACAGCAGGTTCTGCACCAGCAGGTGCATCGGCAGCATCGGCAGGAACGGGATGAAGGCACTGGCCACCAATACCGAGAACACGTTGCCGAAGTTCGAGCTGGCGGTCATCTTGATGTACTTGAGCATGTTGGCGAAGGTCCGGCGCCCTTCCAGCACGCCCTCCTCCAGCACCATCAGGCTCTTTTCCAGGAGGATGATGTCCGCCGCTTCCTTGGCGATGTCCACCGCGCTGTCCACGGAAATACCGATATCAGCGGTACGCAGCGCCGGGGCATCGTTGATGCCGTCGCCCATGAAGCCCACCACATGGCCGTTGGCCTTGAGCAAGCGAACGATGCGTTCCTTGTGGGTCGGGGTCAGCTTGGCGAAGACGTTGGTGGTTTCCACCGCCTTGGCCAGTTGCTCGTCGCTCATGCGTTCGATGTCGTTGCCCATCAGCAGGCCCTGCTGCTCCAGGCCCACTTCGCGGCAGATCTTCGCCGTTACCAGTTCGTTGTCGCCGGTCAGCACCTTGACCGCCACCCCATGCTCGGCCAGGGCCTTGAGGGCCGGAGCGGTGCTTTCCTTGGGCGGATCGAGAAAGGCCACGTAGCCGATCAGGGTCAGTTCGCACTCGTCCGCCAGGCTGTAGGTGTCGCGACCTTCAAGCATCGGCCGCGCGGCCACCGCCACCACCCGCAGGCCCTCTTCGTTGAGATCGGCGGTGACCTGGCGAATCCGTGCCAGCAGGCTGTCGGTCAAGGCTTCCTCGGCCTCGCCGTGGCGCACGTTGCGGCACACCGCCAGCACCTCTTCCACCGCGCCCTTGCAGATCAGCAGATGTGGCCGGTCCTGTTCCGCCACCACCACCGACATGCGCCGACGGGTGAAATCGAACGGGATCTCGTCGACCTTCTGGAAGGCGGTGCCGACCTTCAGTTCCCGGTGGACCTCGACGTGCTCCAGCACCGCGACGTCCAGCAGGTTTTTCAGCCCGGTCTGGTAGTAGCTGTTGAGGTAGGCCATTTCCAGCACGTCATCGGAATCCTCGCCCCAGACATCCACGTGCCGCGCCAGGAAGATCTTGTCCTGGGTCAGGGTGCCGGTCTTGTCGGTGCACAGCACGTCCATGGCGCCGAAGTTCTGGATGGCGTCCAGACGCTTGACGATGACCTTCTTGCGCGACAGGAACACCGCCCCCTTGGCCAGGGTCGAGGTGACGATCATCGGCAGCATTTCCGGGGTCAGGCCCACGGCGATGGACAGGGCGAACAGCAACGCTTCCATCCAGTCGCCCTTGGTGAAGCCGTTGATGAACAACACCAGGGGCGCCATGACGAACATGAAGCGGATCAGCAGCCAGCTGACCTTGTTGACCCCGCTCTGGAACGAGGTGGGCGCGCGGTCGGTGGCGCTGACCCGCTGGGCCAGGGCGCCGAAATAGGTGCTGTTGCCGGTGGTCAGGATCACTGCCGTGGCCGAACCGGAGACCACGTTGGTGCCCATGAACAGAATGTTGTCCAGGTCCAGAGGGTTGCGGGTGTCGGCGTCCTGCTGGCGGGGAAACTTCTCCACCGGCATGGATTCACCGGTCATCGCCGCCTGGCTGACGAACAGATCCTTGGCGCTGAGTACCCGGCAGTCGGCGGGGATCATGTCACCGGCCGAGAGCACGATCAGGTCGCCGGGCACCAACTGCTTGATCGGTAGCTCGATGCGCTGGGCGCCCCTGGCCTCGGCGGCAGCTCCCAACAGGCGGTCGAGCATCGGCGCAGCCTGGGGCGCCGACCCTGGGCGCATCACCGTGGCGGTGTTGCTGACCATGGCCTTGAGAGCATCGGCGGCCTTGTTGGACTTGGCCTCCTGCCAGAAACGCAGCAGGGTCGACAGCACCACCATGGAGAAGATCACCGTGGCTGCCTTCATGTCCTCGGTCAGCCAGGAAATCACTGCCAACAGGGTCAGCAGCAGGTTGAAAGGGTTCTTGTAGCAGTGCCACAGGTGAATCCACCAGGGCAGCGCCTGCTCGTGCTCGACCTCGTTGAGGCCGTGACGCTCACGCAAGGCATCGGCTTCTTCGGTGCTCAGGCCATCGGTGTGGCTGCCAAGCTGGTCCAGCAGTTGCGCAGCATCGCTGTTGGCCGCGGTCACCAGGGTTTGCGCCAGGGTCGGCGGCACCTCGCGGCTGACACTGGCGTCATTGAAGCTATCCAACAGGGCCAGGCGGCGGAAGTGCCGGGCGAAATGCCGGGTCCGCAGGAAGCCGGCAAAGAACTCTTTCAACAGGGTGAGCTTCATGGTGATGACTCCTGCAGCAACGGCGTAGGGAAAACCGCAGGCAGGTACGACCGGGCGTGCCGGAGGGAGAAATCCTCCACGCAAGCCTGATCCGCAGGTCCGGGACCTGCGCGTCGGTGCCACCACGACACGGCAACCGGCCGGGTCGAAGGGAAAATAGAAGTCGCCAGGAAGTGACGTCGGGAAGCGAACCGCAGAGGTTCGCGATCGGGATGCCGCATCTCGCTGGACGGCGAGACAACGGCAGGAACAGGCTGCGCGTTATCTTGCCGGGACTGCGCCGGTTACTGAAACCGGCCGACTCCTGTCACTCGAACAAGTACCCACACTGGGCCTCCACTGATTGAAAACGCGCGCAGCTTACGCCGCACTATTTGCAGAGTAAACCTGGGAAAAACCCTGACAGAGGGAATCGAAAAGTTCTTCAGCCAAGGTTCAGGAACGCCTTCGCCGGCAAGCCGATGCCTACGGCTCCCCACACTGTCACTGACAACCGTAGGAGCCGGCTTGCCGGCGAAGAGGTGCGCAAAAATGCCTTGCCGCTGATCAGCTGGCGGTGGCCAGCAGCAGGTCGCGTACCGAGCGGCTGTGACCGCGGGTCTTGCCATGTTCGTACAGCGACTCGGCAATCTCCTGGGCACGAATCGGCAGTACCGACAGCAAGGTGTCGCTCAAGCCATGACTGGCCTGACTGAAGCCCTGCATGTAGATACCGGCCTTGCAGCGCTCGTCGGTGATCACGCGATAGTTGCGGTCCACTTCGAAGTCGCCCAGGTATTCCTGCAGAGGCGCCAGCAGCTGGCGGTGCATCTGCCGCTCGTAGCCGGTGGCCAGGACCACAGCATCGTAGTGACGCACTTCGCGCTCGCCGCTGGCACTGTTGCGCAGGGTAAGCTCGATGCCCAGATCGGTGGCGGTGGCCTTCTCCACCGTGGTCATGGTGCGGAAGGTGTGGCGCGCGATGCCGGAAACCTTCTGCCGATAGAAGATCCCGTAGATCCGCTCGATCAGGTCGATGTCCACCACCGAGTAGTTGGTGTTTTGGTACTCGCTGACCAGGCGCTCGCGCTCGCTGCCAGTCTGCTGGAACACCAGGTCGGTGAAGGCCGGGGAGAACACTTCGTTGACGAAAGGGCTGTCATCCGCCGGCTTGAGTGCCGAACCGCGCATGATGATGTCGGCCTGCACCGAAGGGAAACTGTCGTTGAGGTCGATGAAGGCTTCTGCCGCGCTCTGCCCGCCGCCGATGATGGCGATATTCATCGGCTTGCCACTGACACAGGGCTGGCTGGCCATGCGTTCCAGGTACTGGGAATGGTGGAACACCCGCGCATCGCCCTTGAGCCCCTTGAAGGTTTCCGGAATCCGCGCCGTGCCGCCGGCACTGACCACCACCGAACGGGTGGTGCGCACCAGTTCGCTGCCCTGGGCATCCCGGGAAATCACCCGCAACGCCTCGACCTGCTGGTTGTGCAGCACCGGCTCGATGGCCAGCACTTCTTCGCCGTAACGGCTGTGTTCCTGGAAGTGCCCGGCCACCCAGCGCAGGTAGTCGTTGAACTCCATGCGGCACGGATAGAAGGTGCCCAGGTTGATGAAGTCCACCAGGCGCCCGTGGTGCTTGAGGTAGTTGACGAAGGAATAGGGACTGGTGGGGTTGCGCAGGGTCACCAGGTCCTTGAGGAAGGAAATCTGCAGTTCGCTCTGGGTTACCAGGGTATTGCCGTGCCAGCGATAGTCAGCCTGCTTGTCGAGGAACAGCGCGTCCAGCGGACCGTGCTCCTGCCCGCGCTCTTCCAGCGCAATGGCCAGCGCCAGGTTCGAGGGGCCGAAACCGATACCGATCAAATCGTGAACGTGGGCCGATGCAATTGCCTGTGTCATTTCCAGTGTCCTCTGGATAAACCGCCTCAACGCGGGGGATAAAGTGTCACGGTGACCCGACTGGCCCATGCAGGACAGCAGATCGTCTGTTGAGTAGGGACGAGGACAATGAAAAAAAATTTAACTAAATACGTCTCAACGGCAACGCGTTATTGAGCATCCCACTGGCGCAGGCGCGACCGGCAATGCTTCATGGCATTGACGATGTGTTTCTCCACCAGGCTGCGGGAAATCCCCAGCTGTTCGGCGATCTGCAGGTGAGACAGGCCTTCGAGCTTGCGCAGCAGGAAGCTCTCGCGACACAGCCGGGGCAGCTCGGCCAGGGCCCGTTGCAGCATTTCCAGGCGCTGGCCATGATCCAGGCTGGTCTGCGGCGAAGGGTTGAAGTAACGCTCTTCGTTGTCCAGCACCTCCAGGGGCTCGGACTGGCGCAAGGCATTGCGCCGATGGCCGTCGATCACCAGGTTCAGGGCCGTACGATAGAGAAACGCCCGCGGCTGCTCGATGGGGGTATCGCTGGAGCGCTCCAGGACCCGCACATAAGCGTCGTGCACCACATCCTCGGCCACCTGGCGATTGCCCAGCTTGGCGTTAAGGAAGCACATCAGCTCGCGATAGTAGTTTTCCAACAGGGCTCCCGAGCGCCCACTGGGGCGATTCTGTCCTTGAGCAAGACCGGCAATGGCCGATTGCACCCGGTAATTCGTGATGGCTGTTTAGTAGCGGCGTAATTTATAGTAATTCTCATATAGATTTAAAGTACCGCAGTGCCGCGGTGGGTTTATTTTCAGTATTCCGACAGCTGTAACGCCATGTGTCGGCAGTTAAATTCCCCCCCCGGCATCTCGTTTACCTGACAGTTCCCCGTCTCTGCCGTTCCTGCGGCAGCCGCAAGCCTGGCTGCCCCTTGTGCGGCCGGCAGTTGTGACGGGCCGATTTCCCCTGGCCGGAACCCTGCATGAAACGTCCCCGACATACCCGACGCGCCCTGCTTGCCGCACTCTGCTTGATTCCCGTTGTAGCCATCACTGCCTGGACCGTCATTCCCCCTGGACGGGATCAGTTCGCGACGGTGCAAGTCAGCCGCGGCGATATAGAAAGCAGCGTCACCGCCCTGGGCACCCTGCAGCCTCGGCGCTATGTCGACGTCGGCGCCCAGGCCTCCGGGCAGATCCGCAAGATCCACGTCGAGTCCGGCGACCAGGTCAAGGAAGGCCAGTTGCTGGTGGAAATCGACCCCTCCACCCAACAGGCCAAGCTCGACGCCAGCCGTTTCTCCATCGAGAACCTGCAAGCCCAGTTGCAAGAGCAGTACGCCCAGAATCAACTGGCCCGACAGAAATACCAGCGCCAACAGAACCTGGCGGCCGGCGGCGCCACTCGCGAAGAAGACGTACAGACCGCCCAGGCCGAACTCAAGGCCACCCAGGCGCGGATTGACATGTACAAGGCGCAGATCCGCCAGGCCCAGGCCAGCTTGCGCAGCGACCAGGCGGAGCTGGGCTATACGCGCATCTACGCCCCCATGTCCGGCACCGTGGTCGCGGTGGACGCCCGCGAAGGCCAGACCCTCAACGCCCAGCAGCAGACGCCGTTGATCCTGCGCATCGCCAAACTCTCGCCCATGACCGTCTGGGCCGAAGTCTCGGAAGCCGATATCGGCCACGTCAAACCCGGCATGCACGCCTACTTCACCACCCTGAGCGGCGGCAACCGGCGCTGGACCAGCACCGTGCGGCAGATCCTGCCGATCCCGCCCAAGCCCCTGAACGAAACCAGCCAGGGCAGCGGCAGCCCCACCAGCACCAGCAAGAGCGGCAGCGGCCGGGTGGTGCTCTATACCGTGCTGCTGGACGTGGACAACGCCGACAACGCGCTGATGGCGGAAATGACCACCCAAGTGTTCTTCGTCGCCAACCAGGCAAAAAATGTCCTCACCGCCCCCATCGCCGCTCTGCAGGGCAGTACTGAACCGGACCTGCAGATTGCCCGCGTGGTGGCCAAGAACGGTTCGATCGACGAGCGCAAGGTCCGAGTCGGCATCAGCGACCGCCTGCGCATCCAGGTACTGGACGGTTTGAACGAAGGCGATCACCTGCTGATCGGCCCGGCCAACAGCAGCGGGGGTTGAATGCAGACTCCGCTGATCGACCTCAGAGACATCCGCAAATCCTACGGCGGCGGCGACAGCCCGCAAGTCGATGTCCTGCGGGGCATCGACCTGTCGATCCACGCCGGGGAATTCGTCGCCATCGTTGGCGCCTCCGGTTCCGGCAAGTCGACCCTGATGAACATCCTCGGCTGCCTGGACCGCCCCACCTCCGGCGAGTACCTGTTCGCCGGGGAGAACGTCGCCCAGCTCGACAGCGACGAACTGGCCTGGCTGCGCCGCGAAGCCTTTGGCTTCGTGTTCCAGGGCTACCACCTGATCCCCTCGGCCTCGGCCCAGGAAAACGTCGAGATGCCGGCCATCTACGCCGGCACCCCGACCGCCGAACGCCACGCCCGCGCCGCCGCCCTGCTGGAGCGCCTGGGCCTGGCCAGTCGCAGCGGCAACCGCCCGCATCAACTGTCCGGAGGCCAGCAGCAACGGGTGTCCATCGCCCGCGCCCTGATGAACGGCGGCCACATCATCCTCGCCGACGAACCCACCGGCGCCCTGGACAGCCACAGCGGCGCCGAAGTCATGACCCTGCTGGACGAACTGGCCAGCCAGGGCCACGTGGTGATCCTCATCACCCACGACCGTGAAGTGGCAGCCCGGGCCAAGCGCATCATCGAGATCCGCGACGGCGAGATCATCAGCGACACCGCCCACCAGGACCCGTCGGTGCAACTGAGCGCCAATGCCGGCGCCTTGCAGGCGGTGGACCTGCGCCAGCGCCTGGCCGACGGCAGCGAGCCTACCGGTGCCTGGAAAGGCGAACTGCTGGAAGCGATCCAGGCCGCCTGGCGGGTGATGTGGATCAACCGCTTCCGCACCGCCCTGACCCTGCTGGGGATCATCATCGGCGTGGCCTCGGTGGTGGTGATGCTGGCAGTGGGCGAAGGCAGCAAGCGCCAGGTGATGGCGCAGATGGGCGCCTTTGGCTCGAACATCATCTACCTGAGCGGCTATTCACCCAACCCGCGCACCCCGGAAGGCATCGTCACCCTCGATGACGTCGCAGCCCTGGCCAACCTGCCCCAGGTGAAACGCATCATGGCCGTCAACGGCGCCAAGGCCGGGGTGCGTTTCGGCAACGCCGACTACATGAGCTACGTGGGCGGCAACGACACCAACTTCCCGGATATCTTCAACTGGCCCGTGGCCCAGGGCAGCTACTTCAGCGAGGCCGACGAACGCTCGGCGGCGGCAGTGGCGGTGATTGGCCACAAGGTCCGGGAAAAGCTCCTCAAGGACGTGACCAACCCCATCGGCCAGTACATCCTCATCGAAAACGTGCCGTTCCAGGTGGTCGGCGTACTCTCGGAAAAAGGCGCCAGTTCCGGCGACAGCGACAGTGACGACCGCATCGCCGTGCCCTACTCCGCCGCCAGCATCCGCCTGTTCGGCGACCACAACCCGCAGTACGTAGCGATTGCCGCCGCCGATGCCAGCCGGGTCAAGCAGACCGAACAGGAGATCGATGAACTGATGCTGCGCATGCACGGCGGCAAGCGCGATTTCGAACTGACCAACAACGCCGCGATGATCCAGGCCGAGGCCCGAACCCAGAACACACTGTCGCTGATGCTCGGTGCCATCGCCGCGATCTCGCTGCTGGTGGGCGGCATCGGGGTGATGAACATCATGCTTATGACCGTGCGCGAACGCACCCGGGAAATCGGTATCCGCATGGCCACCGGTGCCCGCCAGCGCGACATCCTGCGCCAGTTCCTCACCGAAGCGGTGATGCTCTCGGTGGTCGGCGGCCTGGCCGGCATCGGCGTGGCCCTGATCATCGGCGGCATCCTGATCCTCAGCGAAGTGGCAGTGGCCTTCTCCCTGGCCGCAGTGCTCGGCGCCTTCGCCTGCGCCCTGGTCACCGGCGTCATCTTCGGCTTCATGCCGGCCCGCAAAGCTGCCCGGCTCGACCCGGTCACGGCCCTTACCAGTGAATGATCGACCTATGAAAGCGCACCTGACCCTCCTGGCCGCCAGCATCTTGCTGGCGGCCTGCAGCAGCCCCACGTCGCGCCCGGAAAGTGGCCTGCAAGCACCAGCGTCCTGGCACTCTCCCGCCAACCAGGGCGCCCGGCAGCAAGACCTGCGCTGGTGGACCCGTTTCGGCAGCCCGGAGCTGGATCAACTGATCGTCGAAGCCCGGGCCAGCAGCCACGACCTGGCCGCAGCCATGGCCCGGGTCCGCCAGGCCCAGGCCAGTGCCATCGTGGCCGGGGCGCCGCTGCTGCCCAGCGTCAATGGCACCTTCAACGCCAGCCGCAGAAAACAGCTGCGGGGCAACAACTCCAGCCAGCTCGATTCCAGCAACAACAGCAAAGTCACGAACTCGTTAGACGCGGGCCTGAGCGCCACCTATGAAGTCGACTTCTGGGGCGGCCGCCGCGCCGCCTACGACAGCGCCTTGCTCGGAGTCCAGGCCAGCGAGTTCGATCAGACCACCGTGGAGCTGACCCTGCTCAGCGGCGTGGCCAACAGCTATGCCCAGGCGCTGTCGCTGCGGGAACAGATGCGCATCGCCGAACTCAACCTGGCCAATGCACAGAACGTGCTGCAACTGGTGCAGACCCGCTACGACTCCGGCTCGGCCACCGCCCTGGAACTGGCCCAGCAAAAGAGCCTGGTGGCCGCCCAGCAACGCCAGGTGCCGCTGGTTCGGCAACAGGCTGAAGAAAACCTGATCACCCTTGCTGCCCTGCTAGGCCGGCCGGTGCAGAGCCTGAAACTGAGCGACCAGCCCTTTGCCCAATTGAACTGGCCGACCATCGATGCCGGAGTGCCCAGCGAACTGCTGACCCGCCGTCCCGATATCGCCGGTGCCGAGGCCCGGCTGGCAGCGGCCCAGGCTGACGTCAAGGTGGCGCGAGCGGCAATGCTGCCAACCCTGACCCTGACCGCCAACCTGGGCACGGGCTCCGACAAGCTGGGCGATGTCTTGCGCAACCCCTTCTACAACCTCGCCTCCGGCCTAGTGGCGCCGATCTTCAACAACGGGCGCCTGGGCGCCGAACGGGACAGGGCCACCGCGCGCCAGCAAGAGCTGCTGG
Source organism: Pseudomonas sp. 910_21 (assembly GCF_052850735.1). Taxonomy (NCBI): domain Bacteria; kingdom Pseudomonadati; phylum Pseudomonadota; class Gammaproteobacteria; order Pseudomonadales; family Pseudomonadaceae; genus Pseudomonas; species Pseudomonas sp. 910_21. The sequence goes on from NZ_VXCY01000015.1 coordinate 38,875, forward strand.
AGACTTATCGCGGGGCGATCATCAATGGTTTTGCCGATGTGGAAAAAGCCCTCAATAGCATTCGCGGCCTGGACCAGCAGCGCCAGTGGCAGAGCGAAGAGCTGAACCAGGCGCAGCGCGCCTTCGAGATCGCCCAGAGCCGCTATCAGGCCGGCGCCGAAGACTTACTGACGGTCCTGGAAACCCAGCGCACCCTGTACACCGCCCAGGATCAGAACGTGCAACTGCGGCTGTCGCGCCTGCAATCGAGCATCGCCCTGTACAAAGCCCTGGGTGGCGGCTGGAGCCACTGACACGGCGGGAGTGGCCGGCCCGGCCACTCCTGCGTCCAGCGCAGCGGTCGAGCGTTAAATCGCTTAGAATCCCCTCCCGCCCCACCGCCAACAGAACCCCATGCCCCTCGAAAACGCGCCACGCGATCCACTGGCAGACCTGCTGCCCCTGCTGCGCAAGGTCTACCCCGACGGGCTCGACAGCCGCGACTACAACCGCCTTCTGGTGCTGCTGTACCCGCACTTGTGCGACCGCAATCTGGCGCAGCTGATGGCGCAGCTCACCCACAGGGACGCGGACATCATTCTCAATGAGATCTACGCGGCAGTGACCGGCCAGCCGCCGCCCGCCGCAGAGCTGGAGGCGTTGCAGGACTTACTGGAGCGGCACGGCGCCCGGGCCATCCTGGCGGACGACTGACCGCGCAAGGAGCAAAAAATGAACGTTGAGAACTTCAAGCAACTGCTGAGCGAGCGCAAGCGCAGCCATCCGATCTGGTTCGAACTACCGTCGGACCGCCTTGCCAGCCAAGCCCAGATCCTGGAGGCGCAGCAGGCCTTGGGGCTGCAACTGCCAGCCGATTACGCCTGGTTCCTCAAGGAGTGCGGCGGCGGCTACTTTGCCCTGGGCACGCTCTACTCACTGGACAGCAGCAGCGATTTCCACCTGGTGGAGATCAACCGAGCGCACCCGGCCATCGCCCGCAGTCACCTGCTGTTTTCAGAGAACGGCTGCGGTGACTTCTACGGGTTCAGGATCGATAACCGGCACTGCCTGGCGCCGGTCGAGTTTTTCGACCACAGCTGCGGGCAATGGCAAACCAGCCGATACAGTGGGCTCTTGAGCTTCGTCGCCGAAGTGGCCCTGAGCAACTGAATCCCCCGCCTCACAGCTTCAAGTGCTGGGCATACCAGGGCCGCCGCGGTGCCCGCTTGAGCAGGTCCGGCACCTCTTCGTCGCGGCTCAGGGCGATGCGCAAGGCCAGCTTCATGACTTCCTGATCCATCTCCAGGGACATTTCTCCCGGGGCATTGCCCAGGGGGCCGCAGCCATGGGTCGAGGCCCCCAGCCACGGGTCGTCGATCTCGACCCAGCGCCCGGGAGCGAACCAGGGCACGCCATTGACCTCGCGGCGCAACACTTCGCCGGGGTGGTAGCGCTCGTGGGCCCGGAACCAGTCGTCGATCCGGTCATCGATCCAGCCATGGAATTTCCAGAACATGGGGTGCACGTGGGACGAGAAGGGATCGCCGAGAAAGTCGTTCTGGGGCTGGTACCAGCGCCCGGCGAAGTCCGAGGACAGGCGAGCTTCCATCACTGGCATGCCGTTGGAAGGATCGCGGGCGACATCAGCCCAGCGCATATGCAGCCAGTCGTGCAGGCCCAGCTCGACCTCGGACCCGAACTGGCCCAGGGTCAGGCGACTGAGGTACTCGGGGTCCTGGTACTGCGACTCCCAGACCTGGAAATTGCCATAGAACGCCGCATCGCTTTTCAGCCCGTGCAGCCATTGGGTGAACTCTTCATCGTCGTCGGCCACCCAGGCCGGCGGCACCGAACAGCCGTCATGGTTTTCGTAATAGCGGATAAAGGCCTGCCGGTCCTGCTCAAGACGGGCACAGGGCTGCGGCAACTGGTGCCAGGACACCAGGTCCGGCTGCAACGAGCGGGCGTGCAGCAACATGTGCCGGTGCATGAACAGAAAGTCGATGCCCGAGGCATTGCGATGCTTGCGCCGCCCACGGGCATCACGCTCATGCTTGACCGGGCCCGGCTGCCAGCCGAGCCCTCGCAAACTGTTGCGCTTGTCCTTGGGCAGGGTGTGCCAACGGTCCCGCGAGGCGTGCCAGAGTTGGTGGAACAGGCGGTGCTGCGGCGATACCAGCCACGCCAGCAAAGCGGGACTCAACCCGCTCTGGTCCCGGGCGGCAGGAAAGACCCGCTTGCGCGCTACAAAACGCGCCGCGGATACCGGCGCCAGCGGCGACGCCTGCAACGACTGCAGGCTGCCACTGAGGGTGCCACTACCGGCATTGCCCCAACTGGCCCAGACCTCGTCGAGCACCACCTGACACTCATGACTGGGGGCGCCGGATATCCGGCCACCGGCAAACAGACGCCAGCGCAGCTTGGCGGCATCCACCGACGCCAGGTCGCCCTGCACCAGGAACTCCACCGGGCCATCGCCTCGCAGGCTCTGCGCGCGTCCCAGGACACCGCGCAAGCCGCGCCCGGCGGGGCCGGCATCCAGCAACAACTCACACCCTTTACGAGGCAGGGATTGCGGTCCGTTGGCGTCAAGGAACTCGATATCCCAGATGCCCCGCAGGTGATCGGCAAGGCGCACGCCAGGGTCCAGGGCCACCTCCAGCTTGGCTTCCCCGGGGGTGATCTCCTGCTCTTCCTTGCGACGAACATCCTGACGCAGCAACTCCTTCTGGGTGTAGAACGCCACAGGGATAGCTGCTCCTGTCACCGCCAGACCGGTCAAAAATCCTCTTCTCGAAAACCTCATCGCTCTACCTTTATCCAGTGGCGCGTCACGCATCTAGCTAGAACGTTGGATTTGCAGGGAAATTTACCGGCCAGCGATTCCCGGAACGCTAAATTTGCTCTCGGCCAGCTCGTTTATCGCGGATAGATGTGCACAAAAGGTCGGACCCGGCAGCACTGAACCCCAGGGCCCGACCCCGTCATCAGCCCGCCTGCGACTGGGATAGCAATGATCAAAATATCTGGTAAGAAAACCCTCTATCTGAGCCTGCTGATACTTATCGTCGCCGCCCTCGGTGTCGGTGCCGGCGCGGCCTGGCACTACTACTGGAAGGACCGGGTGTCCTACCCCAACGAGATCGTCAAGCACGCCAACGACCTGCAGGAGCGCATCATTTCCTTCGACAGCCACATCACTGTACCCCTGGATTTCGGCACCGAAGGCAGCGAAGCGGACAAGGACACCTCTCGCCAGTTCGACCTGGTCAAGGCCGGTCGCGGCCGCATGTCCGGGGCCGCCCTGAGCATTCTGGCCTGGCCGGAAATGTGGAACGGCCCCAACGCGCCGCACCGCCCCACCGCTGGCTTCGTCGAGGAAGCCCGCCACCAGCGCGAGACCCGTTACCGGATCATCCAGGGCATGGTGCGTGACTTCCCCAACCAGACCGCGATTGCCTACACCCCCGCCGACCTGCGCCGCATTGCCTCCGAAGGCAAGGTGGCGGTGGTGATCAGCCTGCTCAACGCCTACGCCATGGGCGACGACCTGGACCAGCTGGACCAGTGGACTGCCCGGGGGATGCGCCTGTTCGGCTTCAGCTATGTCGGCAACAACGAATGGGCCGACTCGTCGCGCCCGCTGCCCTTCTTCAATGACACCCGTGACGCCCTTGGCGGTCTCTCGCCCATCGGCAAACAGGCCGTGCAGCGCCTCAATGACCTGGGGGTGGTGATCGACGTCTCGCAGATGTCGAGCAAGGCCCTGGACGACGTTGCGAGCCTGACCCGGGCACCGGTGGTGGCTTCTCACTCCGCCCCCAGGGCGCTGGTGGATATCCCGCGCAACCTCAGCGACCAGGAAATGCAACAGATCAAGGCCACCGGCGGGGTGATCCAGGTCGTGGGCTTCTCCACCTACCTGCGCCCCCTCAGCCAGCCGACCCTGGACAAGCTCAATGCCTTGCGCAAGCGCTTCGACCTCGGGCCGCTGCAAGGCCTGGAGAACGCACTGATGCCCGGCGACGCCGTGATCACCATCTGGCCGGAACAGCGCTTTGGCGAATACGCCAGCTCCCTGTACGGCATCCTCGATGAAGAGCCCAAGGCCAGCCTCAAGGACTATGTCGACGCCATCGATTACACAGTGAAGAAAGTCGGCATCGACCACGTCGGCATCAGCTCCGACTTCAACGAGGGCGGCGGCGTCAATGGCTGGATGAGCGTGGCGGACAACCGCAACGTCACCGCCGAGCTGATCCAGCGTGGCTACAGCGATATCGAGATCGCCAAGCTCTGGGGCGAGAACTATCTGCGCGTCTGGGAACAGGTGCAGAAACTGGCCAAGCCTGCAAAACCCGCCCCTCAACCCGCCATCGCCGGCTAACCCATGACCACGAGCCTTCCTGTGACCAATCGTCGGACATTCCTCAAACAAGCAGGCCTGTTGGCCGCCGCCCTGCCCCTGGGCAACCTCGCCATCAGCCAGGCCCGGGGCGACAGTGCCACGCCGTCGACCGTGGCCGTGAGCACCGCACAATGGACCCAACTGCGCCAATTGTTCGACCTTGACCCGGATTACGTACACCTTTCCAACTTCCTGATCACCTCGCACCCGAGGCCGGTGCGCGAGGCCATCGAAAAGTACCGGGCAGTGCTCGATCGCAACCCGGCCCTGGCCATGGACTACGACACCCAGTACACCTGGCAGCGCGAGGCCCAGGTGCGCGAAAGTGTCGGCCGCTACCTGCAGATCAAGCCCGGCCAGGTGGCCTTGATCGGCAGCACCACAGAAGGCCTGGCCCTGATGTATGGCGGCATCCACGTGCGCCCCGGACAGGAGATCCTGACCACGATTCACGAGCACTACTCGACCCGCAACGCGCTGAAGTACCGCACCCAGCGCGACGGCACCCAGGTGCGCACCATCGAACTGTTCAAGTCGCCCCACCGGATGTCCACCGACGAAGTGCTGGGCAACATCGATCGCAACATCCGCGCCAACACCCGCGTACTGGGCATGACCTGGGTGCAGTCGGGCAGCGGCGTGAAACTGCCGATCGGCGAGATCGGCAAGCTGGTGGACCAGCACAACCGCAATCGCGATGAGCACGAGCGGATTCTCTACTGCGTCGATGGCGTGCACGGGCTGGGGGTGGAGAACATCACCTTCGCCGACCTGAACTGCGACTTCTTCGTCGCCGGCACCCACAAATGGATGTTCGGCCCGCGCGGCACCGGGATCTTCTGCTCGCGCTCGGAACAACTCGAGCACCTGACGCCGATGGTGGCGACCTTCTCCGAAAACCAGAACTTCGCCACCACCATGACCCCCGGTGGCTACCACAGCTTCGAGCACCGCTGGGCCGTGGACCAGGCCTTCGACCTGCACATGCAGCTGGGCAAGGCCAACATCCAGTCGCGAATCCATGAACTCAACAGCTACCTCAAGCAGCGCCTGCAGGAGCACCCAGGCATCGAACTGGTCACGCCCCTGAGCCCGGAGCATTCCGCCGGCTTCACCTTCTTCCGTGGCCAGAACCTGGACACCGATGCCACCGCCGCCTGGCTGATCGAGAACCGTATCCTGGTGGACGCAGTAGACCGTGATGCCGGGCCGGTAGTGCGCATGGCCCCCGGCCTGCTCAACAGCGAGGCGGATATCGACCGGACCATGGACCTGCTGGGCAAACGCCTGCGCAGCAGCAAGACCGCCTGAGCCGTTGGCCCCCTGAACTCACATTGCACAAGGCTATTGACTGATGAAACCCGTCGCCTACTCCTCCCTGGCCGCCCTGGCCGGTTGCCTGATCAGCCTCAACGCCCACGCGGTAGAACCTCCCAAGCCCGGCAGCGTGTTCAAGGACTGCAAGAACTGCCCGGAAATGGTAGTCCTGCCTGCCGGCAGCTTTGTCATGGGCACCCCGGAAGACGAAGTGGGCCGCGAGCCCGATGAAGGCCCGCAGCACACCGTGACCTTCAAGAAAGCCTTCGCCATGAGCCGTTTCCACGTGACCGCCGCCGAGCTTGACGCCTACATCCGCGAAACCGGCACTGTGATCAAGGACGGCGACGACCGCCCCGGCCGCCTGTGCCAGGCCAGCAAGCCACGCTATGAACAGGGGCCGCGCCAGCCGGCGGTCTGCGTCGACTACGCCGACGTGCAGGCCTATACCCAGTGGCTGTCGAAGAAAACCGGCAAGCACTACCGCATGGTCAGCGAGGCGGAACGCGAATATGCCGCACGCGCCGGCAGCACCGGCTCCTTCCCCTTCCCTTTCGATGAGGAAGGCCAGTACCAGATCACCCAGCACGCCAACACCTACGGCCCCAAGGACGGCTTCAGCTTCACCGCCCCGGTGGGCAGCTATCCGCCCAATGCCTTCGGCATGTACGACATGCACGGCAATACCTATGAGTGGGTCGCCGATTGCTGGCACCCGGACTATGCAGGCGCGCCTGCCGATGGCCGGGCATGGATGGAAGAGTCGGAAGGGGTGTGCCTGGACGCCCAGATCCGCGGCAACGACTGGGGCGAGGCACCGGTATTCTCGCGTTCGGGCAACCGCAACAGCCGCAAGCGCGAAGTGCGCGGCGACTGGCTGAGCTTCCGAGTCGTGCGTGAGCTGGAACAGCCCGGCGCCAGCCACAAGTAGACACCCCGATGAACAGCGGCCCGGCGCAACAACCGCACCGGGCCACTGACAGTATCAGGCGACGTCCCGGGACTTGCCGGCCTGAGCCTGACGAAGATTCTCCAGCATCAGCCACAGGCCCTGGCGCAAGGCCGGGAACAGGCTGTTGTTGAAGTTGTTCCAGCGCAGTTCGAGGATGGTGTCCTCGGGGCCGATTTCGGTGTTGAGCACGTCATGCAGCACCTCGCCGGAGTCGATACCGTTGTCCACGTAGTGGAACGACGCCCCGGTCAGGTATAACGGCTCGGTCGGCTCGGTTTCCTTCGTCGCCCAATCCACTACTTTCTGCCCACGGGCGCCGTACAGGGCATTCCAGGTGGCATAGGCTCCGCGACGCTCATAGGGCGACTCGATGCGGGTGATGCCCGGGTGGATGTTCATGATCCGCCGGGCGAAAGGCGCTCCCGGGCGTACCAGCTCATCGAGGATCACCAGCAGGCCGTCGAGCACCACGATATCGGCTTTGAGTTCCACCAGAGTGTCGTGCAGGCGGCGTTCGAAATCCTGCTTGCCGGCGATGTGTTCGGCACTGCCGCGGGGATGGCGACGATAGGTGGACGGCACGCTCAGCAGCAAGTCGTTGACCCGCTTGCCCTGCACTTCCAGGTCCGCCGGGTACAGCCACTGGCGGCCCGGCTGGTAGGCAAAGCCGTAGTCGCTGACCAGCTGCTGGTCCCGTGGCGACTGCTCGTCATCGTCGTAGACCACGCCCACCAGTTCGTAGGCCTCGCCCAGGGGCGTCTGGTTCAGCGTCTGAACCAGAAATTCCAGCACCGATTTCATATAGCGCTCGTGGTCCTTGTAGGCCACCGGCTGCCCGGCCTTGTCGGCGGCGGCATTTCGCAGGGACCAGACATACACCAGATTCTTCTTTGTCATTTGCTCGCTCTCGCTCAATGGTTCAGGCACTGCGTCGATACACGTGCGCCCACAGAACAAGAACGAACCACAGGCAGGGCAATTTATCCGCAGTGCCCGCGAGGCTGGCATGCCGAGCTAAATACTGGCGTCGGCGCTTCGTTTGTCAGGGGTAAGGGTCTGCGTGCTACGACCCTCTATCCACTCTCTGGGAAGTACTTATGACCGACCCCAAGCGCGGCGCCTTCAACGGTCTGCTCGCATTGCTCAGGCCCTTTCGCACCATCGTGGTGATCTCCGTTGCCCTGGGCATGGCCGGCGGCCTGGCCATCACCCTGTTGCTGGCCACCATCAACAACGCCCTGCACTCGGCGACCGGCATGACCCAGGGCGTGGTCCTGACCTTCGCCGCCCTGTGCGTGCTGGCCCTGATCAGTTCCATCGTCTCGGACATCGGCACCAACTATGTGGGACAACGGATCATTGCTGCGCTGCGCAAGGACCTGGGTGAAAAAGTACTTTCGGCGCCCATCACCCAGATCGAGCGCTATCGCTCCCACCGCCTGATCCCGGTGCTGACCCACGACGTCGACACCATCAGCGACTTCTCTTTCGCCTTCACTCCCCTGGCCATCGCCACTACCGTCACCCTGGGTTGCCTGGGCTACCTGGCGTACCTCTCGGTGCCGATGTTCCTGATGATGGTGGTGGCCATCATCATCGGCACCAGTGTGCAGTTGGTGGCCGGCGGCAAGGGCATCAAGGGCTTCGATGAAGCTCGCGACCATGAGGACGAGCTGCAGCGCTACTACAACGCGATCGCCTCCGGTGCCAAGGAACTGCGTATCCACCGGCCCCGGCGCTTTCGCATGAACACCCAGCGCATCCAGAGAACCGCGGATCGCATCAGCGATATCCAGGTGCGTTCGGTGAACATCTACATCCTGGCCAAGAGCTTCGGCTCGATGCTGTTCTTCGTGGTCATCGGCCTGGCCCTGGCCATGCAGGCCTACTACCCGAACCCGGACCCCGCGGTGATCACCGGCTTCGTGCTGGTGCTGCTGTACATGAAGGGCCCCCTGGAGCACGTGGTCGGCTACCTGCCCATCGTCGGCAAGGCAAAGATCGCCTTCGCCCGGATCAGCGAACTGTCCGAACGCTTCTCCTCTCCCGAGCCGCATCTGCTGATGGACGACAGCGAAGCGCCGCAAGCGGTGGTGCACAGCCTGGAACTGCGCGAAGTGCGCTACAGCCCACCACCGGTAGAAGGCAGCGAACCGTTCCATCTGGGCCCGATCAACCTGAACATCAAGCAGGGCGACATCGTCTTCATCGTCGGCGAGAACGGCTGCGGCAAGACCACCCTGATCAAACTGTTGCTGGGCCTGTACCAGCCTCAGTCCGGGGAAATCCGTCTCAACGGCGAAGCAGTGACCGACCGGGCCCGGGATGACTACCGGCAGTTGTTCACCACGGTATTTGCCGACTACTACCTGTTCGACGACCTGGTCCAGGGCAACGCCGGCAAGTCGCTGGATGTCGCCACCCAGTACCTGAACCGCCTGGAAATTGCCCACAAGGTCAGCGTCAAGGATGGCGCCTTCACCACCACCGACCTGTCCACCGGCCAGCGCAAGCGCCTGGCCCTGGTCAATGCCTGGCTGGAAGAACGCCCGGTGCTGGTATTCGACGAATGGGCCGCCGACCAGGACCCGGCCTTCCGGCGGATTTTCTACACCGAGCTGCTGCCCGATCTCAAACGCCTGGGCAAGACCATCATCGTGATCAGCCACGACGATCGCTACTTCGACATTGCCGATCAGTTGGTGCGCATGAAGGCCGGACGAGTCCTGACTGAACTGCAACCGGCGTGATTGTTTCCGGTTTATGGCAGCTGATGCGTCATACAGACAGAACTGAGAATTAATACCATTAACAGTCATTACATCTGCCGGATTTATAAGAGCATATGAGCATGCCCGCACAACACCGACTGACCCCTTTGACGAAAGCGCTGCTTCGCCAGGCGTTCTCGCCAAAACTGGCTTCCCGCGCCCTGGGCCTGGCCCTGACCCTGCCACTGATGGCTCAGGTCCAGGCCCAGGAAATCCATTTCAACATCGTCTCGCAGTCCATGTCTGCGGCCCTGCAGGAGTTCGGGCGCCAGGCCAATATGCAGGTGCTCTACAACCCTGACGATGTGCAAGGCAAGCGCAGCAACGCCCTCAGCGGCAGCTATTCGCCGGAGCGGGCCATCGCGGCCATGCTCAATGGCACCGGGGTGGCCTACACCCTCAAGGACAACTCGGTCACCATCCGCAACCATGGTGGCAACGGCTCGCTGGAACTGGGGACCAGCACCATCAGCGGCCAGGGCCTGGGCACCACCACCGAGGACACCGGCTCCTACACCACCGGGGCCATGCAGACCGCCAGCAAGCTGTCGCTGACGGCCCGGGAAACCCCGCAGTCGGTCACGGTCATCACCCGCCAGCGCATGGACGACCAGAACATGAAATCCCTGGAGGATGTGCTCAAGGCTACCCCCGGCATTTCCATCACCAAGGACGGTCCGCAGCGGCCGACCTTCTATTCCCGTGGCTTTGCCGTCGAAAACCTGATGACCGATGGCTTGCCCAACGATTTGTCCCACTACCTGAGCCGGGACATGAACTCCTCGGCTGACATGGCGATCTTCGACCATGTGGAAGTGGTGCGTGGCGCCACCGGGATGATGCAGGGCGCGGGTAACCCGTCGGCAGCGATCAACATGGTGCGCAAGCGCCCGACCGCCACCCCGCGGGTCACCGTCACCGGCAGTGCCGGCAGCTGGGACAACTACCGTACCGAGATCGACGCCTCCAACGCCCTCAACGAAAGTGGCACCCTACGAGGCCGGGTGGTCACCGCCTACCAGAGCAAGGACAGCTTCCAGGACTTCGTCAGTTCCGAACGTTCGGTGTTCTATGGCATTACCGAAGCCGACCTGAACGAAGACACCACCTTCACTTTTGGCGCCTCCAACCAGAGCGGCAGAAACAACACTTCCTGGGGTGGCCTGCCGGTTGCCGCCGACGGCAGCGACCTGCACCTGAAGCGTTCTAGCTACCTGGGCAGCAAGTGGGAGTACTGGGATCAGAACAACACCACAGCGTTCAGCCGCCTGGAATACCGTTTCGCCAATAGCTGGAAAATGCTCCTGTCCGCCAGCAAGAGCTGGTCGGACCTGAACATGCTCGGCTCCATTCCGGAACGCATGGGCGCCAACTACGATGAGTTCGGCCAGAATATCGGTCGCTACGACTACGAAGACCAGCAAAACAGCTACGACGGCTACGTCACCGGTCCCTTCTCCCTGTTCGGGCGTACCCATGAACTGGTGGTGGGCGCCAGCCGGCGCGACCTGACGTTCAAAGGCAAGGGCCTGCCCATCGACCTTGAGACCCACACCAACATCTACAAACCCAGCGGCATTCCCAAACCGGACATGAGTGCCAACCCCTGGACCCAACGCCGTACTAGCCAGCTGGAAGGTACCTACATCACCACTCGGCTGAGCATCACCGATGACCTGAAGCTGATCCTTGGCGGCCGCCTGGACTGGTACGACTACGACGTGACCACCACCTGGAACGGCAAGCCTTCGGCCTCCAGCCTGCCGAACAAAGTGACACGCCACCTGACCCGCTATGCCGGAGCCATCTATGACCTGGACCAGCACCACTCGGTCTATGTCAGCTACACCGATATCTTCAAGCCGCAGACCGAGCTCGACGCGTCCAACAGCGCCCTCAAGCCCATCGAAGGCAAGAACTACGAACTGGGCATCAAGGGCGAGTACTTCGACGGCAGCCTGAATGCCAGCGCGGCGATCTTCCGCATCGACCAGGAAAACCGCGCCAAGGCACTCCACCCCGACCTGTGCAGCCCCGGCACCGCCTGCTACGAAGCCGCAGGCCAGGTGCGCAGCGAAGGTATCGAGCTGGAAATCAACGGCACCCTGGCCCCGGGCTGGGAACTGGGGGCGGGCTACACCTATGCCTCGGTCAAGTACACCAAGGACTCCAATGAAGCCAACGTCGGCCGCCTGTTCGACACCGACATCCCGCGCAGCGTGTTCAAGGCCTTCACCACCTACCAACTGCCCGGCGACCTGAACCGCTGGACCATTGGTGGCGGGATCTATGGCCAGAACACCATCTACAACAAGGGCACCAACAACTACCTGAGCACCTTCGACTACCGCATCGAACAGAAGTCCTATGCCCTGGTGGACCTGATGACCAGCTACAAGGCCTCGGAGAATGTGAACATTCGCCTCAACGTCAACAACCTGTTCGACAAGCGCTACTACCAGAGCATCGGCACCAACACCGACTACGGCACCAGCCTCTACGGCGACCCGCGCAACGCCATGGTCACAGTCAGCTGGTCTCTGTGAAACACCCCCTCCCCCTGTAGGAGCCGGCTTTCCGGCGAGGGCGCCCTTAAGACTGGCGCACCTTCGCTGGCAAGCCAGCTCCTACAACGCGATGAATTCCCCACCCGTCCCACCTACGCCCCCGTAGGAGCCGGCTTGCCGGCGAAAGCGCCCTCCAGGCCTGCGCACATTCGCTGGCAAGCCAGCGCCTACAGAGCGATGGCGGGCCGTTGATTTGCTTATGGCGCAAACGACAAAGGCCTGGACCGTTGCCGGCCCAGGCCTTTGCTGACCACTCAGTTCAAGCAGATCGACAACTGCTCTCTGAAGCTTTCCAGCAAGGCAGTGCTGTCCACCATGGCTTCATGGCGGACCTCGATATGGCGTGAAGCGGCGATCTCACCACCCTGCACCTCGCAACCCATGGCCTGCTCCAGGACCTGGATCTGCTCCGGAGTGTAGTCACTGGACCACCATAGCCGTGGCGCAACCCGCAGGGGGCGATAGGCATAGGCCGCAGACAAGGCGCTCAAGTCATTGAACACAGCGCTGACCAGCGAGGCGTCGAACTCGGCCTTGAACAGCCCCACCACCCGATCCAGCTCGCCGGGAGCCAGGGGGATATTGCCGGCCACCCAGCCATGGATGCTCTGCCAGTCGAGCTCGGCTTCGCGCGTCAAGCGGCTCTCGATCATCCCTGCACTGCCCGGGAACTGCTGGCAGAGCTTGTCGATGATCGCCCGCCACTCGGACTCGGCTGTCACGGTGACCGGCGCCTCCTGCCTTTGAACCAGGTCATCCCCGGTGCCCTGGGGCGGCGTCGGGTCGAGCAGGCCGAGGAAGCGTACCGTCTCTCCTGCCGCCTCCAGTTCGCTGGCCACGTCCATGGCAATGGACCCGCCCAGGGACCAGCCCGCCAGATAGTAGGGACCGCTCGGCTGTACCTGACGGATGCTGGCGACATAGCGCTCGATCATCGCCAGCCATGAAACCTCGCTCCAGTCGGCTTGCAGATAGGCCTGGTGCAGCACGCCATACACCGCACAACGGTCGCGCAACTGCGCCGCCAACGGCAGGTAGCCATACACGCTGCCCCCCGCCGGGTGGAAGCAGAACAGCGGCTGGCCGGAGCCGCCCAGGGCGATGACGTTCTGTGCACTGTCGGCCTGACCGGCTGCGATCACGCCAGCCAGTTGCCCCACGGTCGGCGCCGTGAACAGGGCATTGATGCTCAGTTGCACAGCCAGTGCCTGGTTGATGGCGCCGATCAGGCGCAATGCATCCAGGGAGTGCCCACCCAGCTCGAAGAAGTTGTCGTCCAGGCCCACCTGATCTACGCCCAGCACCTGGCTCCAGAGGGCGGCGACCTGCTGTTCCAGTTCGCTCTGTGGAGCGTTGTAGGCCTGCTGCAACTGGCTGGCGTCGGCCTTGGGCAGGGCTTTGCGGTCCAGCTTGCCATTGGGGCTCAGCGGCAACGCTTCGAGGAACAGCAGGTGCGCCGGCAGCATGTAGTCCGGCAGCACCTCCTTGAGGGCCGCTTTCAATTGCTCGCGCAATTGCGCCTGGGCCTCTGGCGTATCGGCCGCCACCTGCGCGGCTGGCACCACATAAGCCACCAGCTGCGGCCCGCTCGCGCCGTCCTGGGCCAGCACAATCGCCTCGCGTACTTGCGTC
>NZ_VXCY01000016.1:0-39220 GCF_052850735.1 Pseudomonas sp. 910_21
AAGTGGAGGGGCAAGAGCCTTTGGTTACTTTGGGCTCTTTCCAAAGTGACTCGCTGTAAGAGCGAAACCCTAAGTGGCCACACCCGCAGCAATGGATATGTCCCCCCCAACCCCACAATAAAACTCACGCCAAAGTCTTGGTCATGACCCCTACAAACAACTCCGACTCAAGAAACGCCTGCAACCACTCCTGCAAGGCGCGATAAGGCGCCTGCACAAACCACTCCCGGTCCACATGAGCAAACTGGCGAACAAACGGTACCTGTGACAGTGGGCCGCACTGCGCTCAGAACGCTTTGAGATACTTCCTAGATTTACTCGCTGGCTCTTTTGTTATGGTCTGGCGCCGGTTTTTTTGCGCAGCATCAGTAGAGGGTCAGGTCTGGCACCCGTGTCGTCAGGCCAAACCATTCAGCCCTGCTGCGCAGCCTCGTCCCTGAAAGGATTGGACGTGATCCGGCTGGACGACGTGAAAGGTTGTCTTTCAGGCCATCAAGGAGCAAATGCACAATGAATGACGCCGTTCGGATGAGGACCATTTGCACAGGCCAGGCAATCACCATGCCGGGCGGTGGTGACGTGCACCTGATCGCGACCCCGCCCAAGCCCTGCGTGACCATCGTCGTACATGGGGTCAACGACCTGGCCGGTTGCTACGAGCGCATCGAGCGCGGCTTGTGTGCGGGGCTGAATGAACGCCTGGACATGCCCTCGGTGCTGCCCAACGGGGTGAGCAGCCCAGGTTTTCTCCGGCCGGCCAGCTACAGCCTGCCTGAGGACGATGATGGCAAGGCGACCAACCCGGATGCGGTGTATTACCGGCGCAAGTTCAGTGCCGCAGATACGCGAAGCGTGGTGATTCCGTTCTATTGGGGGTTTCGCGAAGAAGAGGGGGCAATCAACAAGACCGAGCCCCACGGTGAATGGCTGGACCGCAACAACAACCGCCTGGACAAGGCCGGCACCCTGGAGGGGGGCCATTTCGTCAATGCCACCACCAACCTTCCCGATATGTGGGGCAAGGGTTTCAACGGCAAGCTGTTTGGGTTCATTTCCCTGGACTTCTTTGCCGGTGAGCTGACCCACCCGTTGTTTTCCGCACCCGGCCGGCGCTACATGGTGCTGGCCGCCATGCGTCTGGCGATGTTGATCAGGATCATCCGCAAACGCTACCCGAACGACACGGTGAATGTGGTGGGTCACAGCCAGGGCACGCTGATCAATCTGCTGGCCCATGCCTTTCTCAAGGATGACGAGGTTCAGGTACGCCCGGCCGACGGCGTGGTGATGATCAACTCCCCCTATAGCCTGCGTGAGCCCACCACGGAGAAGTTTCAGGGGTACGGCAGCCAGCAAACCTCAGAGGCGCGCATTGCGACTCTGGAGGGGATCCTCAAATACATCGCCGGAGCGCCCAATCCGTACCCGGCATTGTCGAGCGTCGCCCTGAAAAACTGCCAGGGTGATGGCGCCATTGGCGGGTCGGGCTGGAGCGGCGGGCCTGCGTCGCAAACCACCATCGATGGTAAAAAGATTTCGTTCAACGAGCGCGATAACCGCGGCAGTATCTTTCTGTACTTCACCCCTCAGGACCAGACCGTCGGCCTTGCCAACGTGCAGGGGATCGGCTGGCAGGGCGTTGACGAACACCTGTATGGCAAGCCGGTACGCAGTACCTTGCCACTGAGCTTTCACCAACGGATCTTTACCCTGCGCAAACGCGGCGAGAAAAAAGAGCTGATTGGCCTGCACACGCCACCCTATGTCTATCCATTGCTGTTGAAGGGTGAGGACACCTGGGAAGACACCGGTCTGCCTTGCCTGCAGCGGATGTCCGTGGCCCGCGCCTCCCTTGAACAAGGAAAGTCGGTGATGCTGACCGCGCCGTTGTTGCCGGTGCCTGTTGAAACCAACTTTGACGCCGATGGCACGGTGGTCATGCCGGGAGCGGACTCAAACAGCGGTGTCTATCAGGTCAAGGACACACTGGCGCCCATCGATGCGTCCATCGCGATCAGTAACGGCGCCTGGACCTCCGAAAGCAGGCAATACGCCAAGCTGGATTCGATCGATGAGGCCGTCGCCTTCAAGTACGGACGCGATGTTGCCAGCGTCAAAGAGGCGCTCAATGAAGGCAAGGATACGGCAGAACAGACCCACGTGTTTGTCGCCCGAGCGACAGACAACGGCAAGGTGCTGGTGACCCGTTCAGAAACCCCCTACGAGGCTCGTATGCGCCTGCAAGGGGGAGGCAAAAACGGCGAGCATGAAGAGGCCCTGTCGTTTCACTCGGCGATTCCCAACAACCCTGACCATAGCCGGCGAGTGCTGGCTTATGACGTGGCGATTGGGGCGGGAGAGAGCGTGGATGATGTGACGTTTTATGCGTATTTGTGTCGGGTGGCGGATTGGCGGTTGGATTGGAAAGCGAAAGACAGTGGAGGACGAGGTCAAGCTGATGCTGAACTTGACGTTCCAGATGAGGCTGTGCAGGAACTCTATCGGGAGGAAACATCTGGCAATCGCAACTTAATCAACTCCACAGTAACGTATCGAACGTGTGGCGAATTGCCGGATGCCGTAAAGGACAAAATGCCTTCTCTGGTAGCTACTCAGTCTCTGGCGGGACGCAGAGCGGGCAATCCTGTCCGTTTGGGAGGGCCCGTCTGATGCACCGCATACTTACGTATTGGTCTTTCTCCGGCTTGCTACTGATCAGCCCACTGATTCAGGCCGCCGAAACCTCACTGACATCCATTCGCTGCTTTGCCAGTTCGGCCACGCCCGTGACTGCTTATACCTTGGCCAAGAAGGCTTCCAACATGACCGCTGAAACTCGCTATCGTGCACCCACTACTTCGTCTCGATTGGAAACTCTGGATGTGCTCAGCATTGGCATAAGCCTGGATGTATTTCGGCAGGGGCAGACCTGGCAGGCTTTGCAAGAGCAGAGTGCGAAGCAAGCGGAGTCACTGCATGTCGGCAGTATCTTGCCCATGGACCCGAAGAAGTATCCGGTAACTGCCGATGATAAGGACATGGCCTGGGAAAAGCGTAAGGCGGATGCCCTAGAAATGGGACTGCGAAGTTTTTTAGAGAAATGGCCAATCCCTACTATTACAGTGGTCGGTGGTTGGAAGCCTGAAATACCGAACCTGCGTTTCACTCCAAGTGAGACTCGTGAAATGCTCACCAGCATGGTGAATAGTTACCGTACAGAAGCGGGTTTGCATTGGCACCGGATTCGTAATGTGCAGGATGGCATTGTCTGTAATGACACTCCCGAAGGATTGCTAGAAAACCTATTCCAGCTATTTGAGCGTCATCCGGATCTCCCGGCTGTACTGGTTTACAGCGTTGAAGGCTTCAACATGGCGTTGTCATTGACAACGAAAGGCAATAAGCCAATAGGACTTGGAACCGGCCCTCGACAACCAGGAGAGCTCACCGACTCAATGGTCGCCCTGGTCATCGGCCGTCCCGAGCGCGTCGAATGGCTGCGTTACTACGCACCCTTCACCAAGGTCAACAAGAACAGGATCGATCCCGAGTTCACCGGCTGGGGTTGGCGTAAACCTGCCGTGGAGTTCCAACCTTCAGAGTTCATCCCTCAGCCCTGGACCGAACGTGCCCTTGAGCAATGGGACGCTTTACCGGTGCTGGCCCAGATCCATCGCCCGGTCACCGTTTCCCTGCAGCGCCCTGACACCGGCGAACGCCTAAAGCGCGAAGCCCTGAGTGCGCAACTGGCCGCAGGCTGGAAAAAAGCCAGCGACGGGATTGCCCCAGCACCGGCCCGGTTGTTCTACGACGGTGGTTTGAACAGCGTGCCACTGGCCGAACTGATGCCTGCGCTCACCATGGCCCATAGCGCCCTGGACTTGCTGGACTCGCGTGAAAGCTACGACCTGACTCAACGGCTGGGCGATACCGGTGCTGCCTCGCCGTTCGTGGGCATTGCCTTGGCCACCATGGCCAGTTACCAGAACGCCGACACCAGCGTGGTGATGCCCCTGCGTCGCAAGGACCAGGCAACCATCATCACCATCACCTCACCGACACCCGGTAAAAAACCTCTCGACAACAGGTTCGGCGTCAATCTGATGCCACAAACTGCCAGCACAGACACTAAGCAACCCGCGCCCGCAAGCAATCCGGCAGCCCCTTCTTTGGCGAAATTTGAGAATGACGATTATGCAATCGAAGAGTTTGTGGCCAGCCTGAAACCCAAGGGCGACTGGATGGATGATTTGTAAGCTTCGGCCCCAGCAGGCCATCCAACCGAGCGAGAAATGCCTTGCCCTGGCTCCGGTAATGCGCCATGAGCGCTTCGGGATAGCGCTCGGCGTACTTGTAGCGATTGAGGTGCGCTTTGAATACCTGGTCATTCTCGGCAATCAAGGCCGCCATCTGCGCCTGGTTCCCGGGCCTGCCCGAGTCACTGATTGGCGAACGTGCACAAGGGGCCTCGGCCGCACGCGATCTCGGGCAGGCTGGATAGGCTGCCGTCAGAACTGATAAGTGAAGGCGGTCTGAATGCCGGTCACATCTTTGCCGCCTGGCTGCTGTGCCCAGAACACGCCCGTATGGACGGCGCTGTGTTGGTTCAGGGCATAGCTCACTCCTGTGCCTGCGCCCAGGCGAGCGTTGTGCTGTTTTTCGGCCTGGTAGGTGTATCGCCCCAGATACTCCATCCGGGCTTGAAAGGCGTCACGGTTGTTGCGCAGGTCCTGGGTCAGTTCCAGGTTGGCACTGAGTTCAAGCTGCTGGGTGAGCTTCCTGGCGCCCCGTACACCGACGTTGAGGCTGGTCGTCGTGCGGCCCATTTTCGCGTAGCTGGCCGCAAACACCGCGCCGCTGTTTTCGCGATAAGCCTGGCGGCTGACCTGCGTCTGGCTGAGGCCGAGATACGGCGTCAGGGTCATCGCATTGAGCATCACGCCATAGGCGCCTTCTATGCTGAAGGACTTGCCGCGCAGGCTCGAACGCCCTTGGCCGGCTTCGGTATAAGCCAGTTGTTCGCGTGTGATGTCGACCTTGGAAGACACATAGGCTGCGGCCACACGGCCCTGCCAACCCAGCCCGTGACCTGACTCATCAACGGCCGCGAAGATGGCGACCGCCGGTGCTGCCGACCCTGCCTTGGCGTAGTTGTCCGGCAGTTGCTGATCGAGGTCCTGATCCAGGGTGACGCCCAGGCGCAGATGCTCGGTGGGACGAACCCCCAAGGTCAAACTCATGGTGGTCTGCTTGGCCCCGCTGTTGCGACTGTAGCTTGGGCCAACACCGATACAGAACGAGCCACTGTCGATCTGGCATTGCTGGCTCATCAATCGAGCCAGTTGCGCGCTGCGCAAATCGAGCATCCCCCAGGCCCGATTGGCGTTCTTGGCCATGGCGGTGCGAGTGTTGTCCAGGTCGACAAGGTGGGAGCCTGTGTCGGTGATTTTCCACAGCGCGGCGTGCATGGCACCTTCACCCGTCAGGCTGAGGCCCACGACAACATTGCCGTCAGCGGAGACGCCGGTCGCCGCTGACGTTTCACCGCCTAAGGTGCCCAGGTCGACCATGCCGCTGGCATCGGTGTGCCTGAATGCGTGGGCATAGCCAGTGGCCGTCGCGGCTATACCCACGATGACGGCACCGTCGGCGGAGGCGCCATAAGCAAAGGAATCGCCACCCCAGGACTCCAGGCCGACCATGCCGGCGGTGTCAGTGTGTTTGAACGCCTGCGTAGCGCCTGTGGCGGTCTTGGCCATTCCCACGATAACGTTGCCGTCAGCCGAGATGCCTAGCGCCTGTGAGGTTTGGCCTCCCAGGGTGCCCAGATCGATCATGCCGCCCGCGTCGGTGTGCTTGAAGGCGTGTTGCGTGCCTGTGCTGGCATCGATATCAGCGTGTCCCACGACGATGCTGCCGTCCGCAGACACGGCAGTGGCATGGGAGTAGCCGCTGTTGCCCGCATCCAGGGTGCCCAGATCGATCATGCCGATCGCATCGGTGTGTTTGAACGCACGATAGTCGCCATTGGTTGTAGTCGAATCGCCTACGACAACGGAGCCGTCAGCGGATACGCCCGTGGCCTGTGAGGTAAGTCCTCCCAAGGTGCCCAGGTCGATCATGCCGGTTGCGTCGGTGTGCTTGAAGGCGTGAGCGTTGTTACTGGAGACGCCGGCGAATCCCACGACCACCTTGCCGTCAGCGGATGCGGCCTTGGCATAGGATTGAACGCCACCCAGCGTGCCCAGATTGACCATGCCGGTGGCATCGCTGTATTTGAACGCATATTGATTGCCGTTCGCGAACGCAGTGCCGACGATGAAGTGGCCGTCAGCCGATAAGCCATAGGCTACCGAGCCATCACCGCCCAAAGAACTTAAGTCGATAGTAGTGTCGGCACAGGACTGTGCTGAATAAATCACTCCATAGATCAGTATTAATGCGGCTGTTGCAAAAGGCGATTTCAATGTAATGAACCTGGCAATATAGGAAATGATTACAGCGGCCTGAATAATGGAAGTTTTTTATGGGCGAGCAGGCTACTGCCGAGGTAGAGGCTTGGTTTGCGCAGTAATTAGGCTTTGAGGCCAGTCTGGCTTGGGGGTTGGCCGCTTTGGGCGTGATGGTGTGAATCGAAGTTGTATTGCTTACATGAGGGGAGTAACTAGGCGCGTAAAGTGATTGTCGCGTTGGGTATGAACTTAATGAGTTGGGTTAGTTTAGTTATTAGTTGTGCATGAAGTCTTTAGGAAAATTCTGAAAGCCTGTTGGTTTCGGCAGCTCAACCTATTTGAAACTGCCGATCCGCGCCTCTTATGAAAGTTATTGTTTGGCCATGACCGCCAGAAACAATTCTGATTCGAGCCCCCCCTGCAACCACTCCTGCAAGAAGCGATAAGGCGTCTGCGCAAACCACTCTCGATCTACATGAGCAAACTGGCGAACAAACGGCAGCAGCGCCATGTCCGCCAGGCTCGGATGCTCCGCCAGCAGATAGCGTTGCTCTTGCAGCAGGCTATCCAACTGCGCCAGAAACACCTCGCCCCGGGCCCGGTAGTGCTCCATGGGCGCTTCGGGATAACGCTCGGCGTACTTGTAGCGATTGAGGTGCACCTTGAACACTTGATCGTTCTCGGCAATCAAGGCCGCCATCTGCCTCTGGGCCTCGGGGGCGCCCATGAGCCGCCAGTTGTCCGGATCATGCTGGTCCAGGGCCCAGTGCATGATCTCCAGGCTTTCATCGATTACCCGATCCTCCACCGCCAGCACCGGCACCGTGCCCTTGGCCGACAGCGCGAGCATCTCGGCCGGCTTGGCCTTGAGGCTGACCTCGACAATCCGCAATTGCACCCCGGCATAGCGCAACGCCAGCCGCGCGCGCATGGCGTAGGGGCAGCGGCGGAAGGAGTAGAGGGTCGCCCCGGGCGTTGGCAGGTTGCTCATTTCACCTCCAGGGTGCTCAGGCCATTGCCCTGGCGGCTGACCTTGATCTGCACCGGAATCCGTTCGTGCATCTCCTGCACGTGGGAAATCACCGCCACTTTGCGCCCCTGGGCCTGCAGGCCGTCGAGGGCGTCCATGGCCAGTTGCAGGGACTCGGGGTCGAGGCTGCCGAAGCCTTCGTCGATGAACAGCGATTCGATCTTCAGGGTGCTGGAGGCCATGGACGCCAGCCCCAGGGCCAGGGCCAGGGACACCAGGAAGGTCTCGCCGCCGGACAGCGAGTGCACCGAGCGCAGCTCGTCGCCCATCTCGGTGTCCAGCACCAGCAGGCCGAGCATGCTGCCGCCGCGCTTGAGGCGGTAGCGCCGCACCAGTTGGCGCAGTTGGGCGTTGGCGTGGTGCACCAGCAGGTCGAGGTTGTAGGCCTGGGCGATCTTGCGGAAGGTGTCGCCGGTGGCCGAGCCGATCAGGGCATTCAGACGGGCCCAGCGCTGCCACTCGTTGTAGGCCTCGCTGATCCGCTGGCCCAGGGCCTGGTTGGCGTCCTGGCGGCGCTGGTCGTCGGCCTGTTGCGCCCGCAGTTCCGCCACTTGCTGTTCGCTTGCGAGGGCTTGTTGTTGCAGCGCTTCAAGGGCCTGGAGCAGTTGTCCGGCCTCCAGGTTGCCGTTGTGCTGGGCCTGGTGCTGTTCCAGGCGTTGCTGGCGCTCCTGGAGCAGGACCTTGGCTTGTTCGATGGCCTTGTCGTTGGCCTGCAGGCGCTGGCGCAGCTGCGCAACGTCGGTGTCATCCAGTTCCAGCAACTGTTGCAGCCCGGCGTCATCCAGTTCCGGGTGCTGGGCGCGCCATTGTTCGATGCTGCCGAGCAGTTGCTGCTGTTCGCTTTCCAGGGTCTGCAGACGCTCTTGTCGGGCCTTGAGCTCGGCGCTCAGTTGGATCAGTTGCTGCTGCAGCTCTTGCTGGTCCTGCTGGGCCTTGGCCTGGGCGGTGCGGGCCTGTTCCACGGCTTGATCGAGCTGTTGCTGCCAGAGTTCGGCGCTAGGGTGCGATCCCAGCAGGGCGGCCAGCCTGTCCTGGCAGGCCTGCTGCTGTTGGCTCAGGGCGTCGAGCTGCTGCTGAGCGTCGCTCAGTTGCTGCTGGCGGGTCAGTTGGCGGTCCTGTTCCTTCTCCAGCAGCAGTTGGCGCTGCTGTTGCTCTTCGGTTTCGTCCTGACGTTCGCGCAGCTGTTCGATGCGTTGCAGGACCTGCTGGTCCAGCTGCATGAAGGTGCTGGCCGGGTCGCGGCGCAGGCCTTCGAGCACCTCGGCCGGCAGCAGGTTGTTGAAGCTGGCCAGTTCTTCTTCGAGACGCTGTTGGTCGGCGGCCAATTGCTCCTGCTGTTTGTGCAGATGCTGGGCAGCCTGCTGGCTGGCTTCGAGTGCTTGCTGCAACTGTTGCTGCAGGCGTGTAGCGTCTTTTTGCAGGGTCAGCAAGGCATCCAGGCGGCCTTCATCCTGGGTGATGCTCTGCTGCAACTGCTCCAGTTGCTGGCGTAGCCAGGCATCGCGTCGAGCCGGGTCCTGGTCCAGCAGGCTGGCACTCTGCGGATGCGCTTGCAGGCTAGGGGCCAGAGCCTGTTGCTGGCTGGCCAGTTGTTCCTGTTGCTGGAGGAATTCCTTCTGTTGGACGATCAGGCCCTGGACCTGGGCCCGCAGTTCGTTGAGCTGTTCCTTGAGGCTGTCCACCGCCTGGCGGGCGTTGGCTTCTTCGCTTTCGTCATGGCGTCCCAGGCTTTGCAGCAGGGCTTCGGGCTGGTGATAGGGGTGCTCGACGCTGCCGCACACCGGGCAGGGCTGATCGTCCTGTAACTGCCCGCGCAGCTCCTCGACACTGGCACTGCGGGCCAGCCGCTGGCGTTCCAGCAAGGCCTGGGTGACGCTCAGGGTCTGCTCGGCGACGCTCAGTTCGGCCTTGGCTTGCAGGCCGGCCTTGTTCAGTGCTTCGCGCTGGACGGCCACGGCCTGTTGCTTGTCTTGCAGTGCCTGGCCGCGCTGGTCCAGTTCCTGTTGCTGGGCCCAGAGTCGTGCCAGCTCTTCGGTGGCCCGTTGTTGCTTGCGGTTGTCCTTGAGCAGGCCGTCCAGCAGTTGGATCTGCTCGGCTACGGCCTGGGGCTCGGCACCGGCTTCGCTGTAGAGCAATTCAAGGTGGCTGCGTTGTTCGGCCAGTTGCTGAGCCGCGGCGCCGGCCCGCTGTTCCAGGGCCGGCAGTTCGGCCTGGCCCTGGTTCAGGCGGTTACCGATCAGCATCAGTTGCTGCAGGCGTTCGCGGTAGAGCGTCCAGGCTTCGCTCAATGGGGCGAGGGCGGCGCTGTGCGCCAACTGCCCGGCAATCCGCTCCAGGCGCTCACCCACCAGACGCTGCTTCTCCAACAGTTGCTGGATGCTTTGCTGGCCTTCGGCGCTGGCGCTTTGCGCACGGTCACGGGTTTCGCCGGCGTCGTTCAGGCTCTGGCCAAGACGACTCAGGTTGCCCTGTTCGGCAAAGGCTTCGCGCAGCAGCGGGACGCTGTCGCTGTGCTGACTCTGGGCCTGGGTCAGGGCGCTGCCGGCGTCGAGCACTTGCTGTTGCTGCTGTTGGTGACGTTGTTGCAGCTCAACCTGTTGCGCGGCCTGCTGCTCGATCTGTTGGCGCAGGGGCTCCAGGGCTTGGTGCAGCTCGATCTGGCGCAGGAACTGGTGACGCTGCGGCGCCAACTGCTCCAGCCGTTGCAGACGCAGGCGCTCCGGGGCCAGGGTCAGGGCTTGCTGCTCGGCTTGTTGCAACTGCTCGGCGGCTTCTTGCTGCGCCTCCTGCCACTGGCGCAATTCCTTGAGCCAGCTGTGCTGGGCTTCCAGCTGCTTGAGCTGGGCTTGCTGGGTCTTGAGCTGTTGCTGGGCGTCGTTGAAGCGTTGATCCAGTTCGACCCGGGCCTCGGGCTCCAGGGGCACGATACCGCTGGCCTGGGCCTCGAGCGCCTTGTGGGCCTCTTTGGCCTCATTGCTCTTGCTGTAGGCGCGGCGCCCCAGCTGGCTGTAGATCGCGGTGTTGGTGAGCTTTTCCAGGAGCTCGCTGCGCTCTTTGTCGTCGGCCTTGAGGAAGGCGCTGAACTCGCTTTGGGCCAGCATCACGGCCCGGGTGAACTGCTCGAAATTCAGCCCCAGCCGGGCTTCGATCAGCTGCTTGTATTCGCTCTTGCTCTGGTTGCTCAGCAGTTGTTCGCTGTCCAGGTCGGTGAGGTTCTGCCGGCTGGCTTGCAGCTTGCCGTTGGCCTTGTCGCGGGCGCGGTTGGCTTCCCAGCGGGCGCGGTAGCGGCGTCCGTCGATGCCGACAAAGTCCACCTCGGCATAACCGCTGCCGGTGCCCCGGCGCAGCAGGGTGCGCGGGTCGCTGGTGAGAATCTCGCTGTCGACTTCCGGGACCTTGGTCTCGCGGCCGATATTGTTCAGCCGTGGCACCGCGCCGAACAACGCCAGGCACAGGGCGTCCAGCAGGGTGCTCTTGCCGGCGCCGGTGGGCCCGGTAATGGCGAACAGCCCGGCGCTGGCCAGGGGCTCGGCGGTGAAATCGATCTCGAACGGGCCGGCCAGGGAGGCCAGGTTCTTCAGGCGGATGGCCAGGATCTTCATGGCTGTTCACCTTCTTGCTGAACGTCCTGCAACAGCAGGGCGAAATCCTTGAGGGTGGCTTCGTCCACCTCGTTGGCGTAGGCATCGCGCCAGGCCCGGCGGAACAGTTCTTCGGGGCTCAGTTGATCCAGTTCGATCAGCTCGGCGCCACTGTCTTCACCGTCGCGACCGCCATTGCCGGCGTATTCGGCGGCAATCCGTACCAAGCGCACGGCCTTGCCTTGCAGGGCGCTTTCCACTTGCTGGCGCAGGTCCGGTTGCGGCTCGTCCAGGCGCACCCGCACTTCCAGCCAGGGCTGGCGCTGTTCTTCGGCCAGCAGGTCGATGTCCGGCAACTCGCCGAGCTGGGCCAGGATGTCCCCCAGGGGGGCCGGGCCCAGGCGTTGCAGGTTGACCGCCCGGGGAATCAGCCGCGGTTCGACGCTGACCAGGGTCTCGCCGTCCAGGCGCACGTCGAGGATCTGGTGCTGGTAGCCGATCTCGGAAAACGACAGGGGAATCGGCGAGCCGCTGTAGCGGATGCGCTCCTCGCCATTGACCTTCTGCGGCTTGTGCAGGTGCCCCAGGGCCACGTAGCTGACGTCCGCACCGAACAGGCTGGCGGGCAGGGCCTCGGCATTGCCGATGATCAGGCTGCGCTCGGAGTCTTCGGACACCGAGCCACCGGCCATGTGCGCATGGCTCACGGCGATCAGGGCCTGCCCCGGCAGGCGCTTGGCATTGGCCGCGGCGATCAGCCATTCATGGACCTGGGCGATGCCTTTGAGGTAGTCGTCTCCCAGGTGCGGGCCGGTGACTTCCGCCGGGCGCAGAAAGGGCAAGGCCAGGCACCAGCCGGCAATCGTTCCGCTGGCGTCGGGCAAGGGCAGCAGCAGGCGTTCGGCATCCAGTTGGCCGTCATCCAGCCACAGCACCCGGCCCAGGGCGTGGGTGCGCAGGCGGCGCATCAAGGGGGCGGGCAGTTCGATACGCGAACCGGAATCGTGGTTGCCAGCGATCATCACGATGGTCAGGGCCGGCTGCTGTTCGTGGGCGCTGACGATGAAGTCGTAGAGGCGTTCCTGGGCTTTGACCGGCGGGTTGACGGTATCGAAGATATCGCCGGCGATCAGCAGGACGTCCGGTTGCTCGTGCTTGAGCTGGCGCAGCAGCCACTCCAGAAAGCAGGCATGTTCGAAGTCGCGTTCCTGGCCGTGGAGGTTCTGGCCCAGGTGCCAGTCGGAGGTGTGAAACAGACGCAAGGCAAGCTCCGCATGAAAAAGGCTGGCCGCACAGAAAATGACCGCGGCGAAAGGGTCGAGAGTTTACTGGCAAACGCGTGTTTATGCCCGACGCTGCGGCAAATGCAGGCGCGATTGGCCCCGCGAGGCGCTACGGGGGGCGGTTGCTGTAGGAGCTGGCTTGCCAGCGAAGGGGCCCGCCCAGGCGCTGCATGACTTACGGGCCTCTTCGCCGGCAAGCCGGCTCCTACGCGGAGGGGACTGCGCGGCAGCGGGTTATTTGGGATACAGCGGCGGCAGGCTGGTGGTGTCCGCGACCGGGTCCTGGACCCGGTCGTTGATGGGGATGGCGCGGATCGCTCGCCATAGCTCTTCACCTTGCCAATATTGGCCGGTCTCGCTGTAGAGGGCGCCATTGAGGCCGTCCAGGGCGTCGGACAGGGGGATGAAACGCGCGGCCATGTCGGCCAGGGTTTCCGGCTGCTGGCGCGCCCAGGCGTCCAGGGCCTGGCGAGTGGCCTGGGGGTCGTTGGCCTGGCAGGCACGCTTGAGGTCGTCCAGCAGCGAACGTGGGCTGGGCCCGGTCTGGGCCGCGCGCAGCACCGCCGGTTGCCAGCGGGCGCGCCACCACAGGCCGAAGCCCAGCAGGGTGGTGCAGGCCAGCAGCAAGGTGCTCAGTTGCCACAGCCACAGGTTGCCGCTGTCGACGCTGATCGGCGCGTTGCCCGCCGGGGTGTCCACCACCAGGCTCGGGTTGTTCGCCACTTGCAGGGTCCGCGCCGGCAGGCCGGTCTGCTCCAGGCGGTCTTCCTGGGTGTTCCACCAAGTGATCTCGAGGGCCGGCAGTTCGACCTCGCCGGTGCGGGTCGGCACCAGGGCCTGGCGGTCTTCGCGAATCCCCAGCAGGCCGTGCTCGACGTGCTGGTTGCTCAGTTGCGGCTGGTCCGGGTAGCTGCGCAGACCGTTGATCTCGGCCTGGGGCAGCGGTGGCAATTGGGCGCTGGACAAGCCCTCGGCACGCAGGGTCAGGCTACGGGTCAGGGAATCGCCCACCTGCGGGTGATCGGGCTCCGGGTTCCAGCTTTCACTCAGGCTCAGGCTGCGGGCCGGCAGCCAGGGGGCATCGGCGGGGTAGGTGGCAGGCTTGGCCAGCACCTGCAGGGTCATTTCGGCGGAGCTGACGTGGATCAGCTTGCCGGGCTTGGGGGCCTGGGACGTGGGCTCTGTGCCGGTGCCCGGGTTGGCTGGGGTGGCGGTGAAGGTCAGCGCCGGAATCTGCAGTACGCCGCTGCGCTGGGGATAGACGGCGTAGCGCATCTCGATCACCCCATGGCGCACGCCATTGATGAGTTTTTCGTAGGTGCGTGGCTCCCCCAGTTGCTCGATCCGGGCGTCGCTCAGTTGCAACGGGCTCAGGCTGCTGTCGTCGAACAGCGGCACCGAATGGTAGATGTGCAGGGTCAGCAGGGCCTGGGCCTGGACATAGACCTTGGGCTGGTCCAGTTCAGCGTCGATGAACACCGGTTCCAGGCGGGCGTCCTGATCCTGGACCGGGCTGGCGTTGACCTGCAGGGTCAGCGCCTGGCTCTGCAGGTCGCCCAGTTGCAGCGGGGCGATCTCCAGGGTGCCGGTCAGGCGCGGCAGCAAGGTGACGATCCAGCGGGTGCTGGCGTGGCTGTCGCCGAGGCTGTTGAGCTGGTTGACCTGGCGCGTGCCGCGCACTTCGAACTGACTGTCCAGGGGCGTCAGGTCGGGCTTGCCGAACTGGGTGACATCGGTGGACTCCAGAGTCAGCTCGACGGTTTCCCCGGAGTTCACCTGGCTGCGGTCCAGGCTGGCGAGCAGCCCGGCAGCCTGGGACTGCGAGGTCCAGAGCGCGAGGGCAAGCAGAAGGGCGGTGCAGCGGGTCATCGAATTTTTCCCTGATCCTGATGTTGTTGCTGTTCGTACCAGAATTTACGCCTCAGCAGTTCTCCCGGATCGTCCGGGATCTTGCGCAGCCATTGCTCCAGCGCCTGCTGGTGTTCAGCGTCCAGGCTGTCCTGTGCCGGACGCAAGGGCGTGGTGGTGTGCTGGTCGTCCAGCTCACTGCCGGGCACCTCACTGTGGCCATTGCTCTGTGGGGCGGGCGCTGTGGCCTCGCCCTCGTTGGCCGGTGGCTGCCCGGGGTTGTCCGGGGTTTCGCTACCGGTGGCCGGCTGGGTGGCCGCTCCGCTGGGTCCGGGGTTGTTGCTGGCGTCGCTGTCGGGGTTTTCCGGCTTCTGTGGCGGCGTTGGCGGGGTGGCTTGCTGCTGTTGCAACAGGCTTTCCACCAGGACCTTGTTCTGGAGTGCCGGCTGCAGGTCCGGCTGGCGTTCCAGGGCCTGTTCATAGGCGTCGATGGCAGCTTCCAGCTCACCACTGCGCGCCAGGGCATTACCGCGATTGTAGTGGGCGCGGGCGTCGTTGCCTTCGGCAAAGCGCTCGGCGGCGGCATTGTAGTTGCCAGCCTCGTACAGGGCCACGCCTTGCCACTGCGGGTCCTGGAAGTGCCGTGCGGCTTCTGCCGGGCGCTGCTGTTCCAGCAGGCGCCGGCCTTGCTGGTCGGGGCGCAGCCACAAGTCGTTGAAGTCGAAGGCGTAGCTGGGCTGTGGCAGCCCGAACAACAGCAGCGGCAGGCAGAACAACCAGCCCCGGCGTCCGGCGCAGGCCGCCAGCAGCAACAGGGGCAGCAACAGCCAATAGCCCTGGTCGGCCCAGGTGTCCAGGCGCAGGGTCTGGCCGTCGCTGCGCACGCCTTGAGGCCCCCCCGCGAGGCCCAGGGCCTTGAGGTCGCTGTCGTCCAGGCGGGCCTGACGGTAGCGGCCGCCCACCTCGCCGATGAACTGCTTGAGGTCCGGGCTGTCCAGGCGCGACACCAGGATCGCCCCCAGGTCGTCCTTGAGATAGCTGCCGTCTTCCAGGGCCACCGGGGCACCGTCGCGGCTGCCGATGCCGAGCATCAGCAATTGCGGTGTTTCACCGTCAAGCGCCTGGCGGATGCCCTGGCGCTCCTGTTCGCTGAGGGAGGAGGCCATCAGCAGCACCCGGCCCTGGCCCAGAGCGCCCTGGTCCAGCAGCTTGAGAGCCTTGAGCAGGGCCAGGTCGGCGCGCTGGCCGGCCTGGGGCATGATCGATGGCTTGAGGGCGTCCAGCAGGTTGCGGCTGGTGGCCAGGTCGTCGGACAGCGGCACCAGGGTGTGGGCGCTGCCGGCGTAGACCACGATCGCGGTCTGGGCGTCGCTGCGCAATTGCAGCAGGTCCAGTAGTTTGTGCCGGGCCTGTTCCAGGCGATTGGGCGGCACATCGTTGGCCAGCATTTGCGGGGTCAGCTCCAGCAGCACCACCAGCGGGTCGGCGGGTTTCTGGCTGGTTTGCTCCACCCGCTGCCAGCTCGGGCCGAGCAGGGCCAGCACTGCCAGCAGCCAGGCCAGGCCCAGGGCGACCCAGGGCAGTTTGCTCTCGCGGCCATTGCCGCCACTGAGCAGGGCGGCATGAAAGGCCGGCGGCAGGATCATCTGCCAGCGCCCGGCGCGCTTCTGCCGGTGCCAGAGTTTCCATAGCAGCAGGGCCAGCAGTGGCAGCACCAGCAACCACCCGGGACGGAACCAATGGGGCCAGAGGCTGATCATCGACGCCTCCGCAGACGCAGGCGCTTGAGGCGCTGGCGCCAATCATGGGTCGGCTGCAGAAAGTGTGACTGGGTGAAGAAGCGTTGCAGCGGGTTGTGCGGCCAGCGCTCGCGCAGCACCAGCAACACGCTGAGCAGCAGCGCCGTGGCCAGGGGCCAGTGGTAGAGGGCCTGGGCCGGGCGGGCCTGGGTCGGTTGCTGGGCCACCGGCTCCAGTTGGTCGAGGGTTTCCTTGATGGCTTGCAGCTCCTGGCCATCACGGGCACGGAAGTAGCGCCCGCCGGTGACTTCGGCCAGTTCCTTGAGGGCCGGCTCGTCCAGGTCCAGGCTCGGGTTGAGCCCCAGCACGCCGAGGGTCGCGCTCTGGTCCGGGTCGGCACCGATGCCGATGGGATAGATTTTCACCCCTTCCTCGGCGGCCAGGCGCGCGGCGGTAATGGGCGGGATTTCGCCGCCATTGTTGGCGCCGTCGGTGACCAGGATCAGCACCCGGCTTTGCGCCGGGCGCTGGCGCAGGCGCTTGAGGGCCAGACCGATGGCATCGCCAATGGCGGTGTTCTTGCCGGCGATGCCGATCTTCGCTTCGTCGAGCCAGACCCGCACCGTGTGCCGGTCGAAGGTCAGGGGCGCTTGCAGGTAGGCTTTGCTGCCGAACAGGATCAGGCCGACCCGGTCGCCTTCGCGGTGTTCGAGAAAGTCCCCCAGCAGGTGCTTGACCAGGCTCAGGCGACTGACGTCTTCGTCCTGCCATTGCATGTCGGGAAAGTCCATGGAACCGGAGACGTCCACCGCCACCAGCAGGTCGCGGCCGCTGGCAGCCACCGGCAGCGGCTCCCCCAGCCATTGCGGACGGGCAGCGGCCAACAGCAGCAGGACCCAGAGCAGGATGAACCGTGCCTGCTGGCGCCAGGCCGGCAGGTGGGCGCGGGCCCGGCGCTTGGACAGGCCTTCCAGGTCACTGAGGAAACTCACCTTCAGCGCCGGCTCGCCGCTGTCGGCCACCGGTAGCACCAGGCGCAGCAGCCAGGGCATCGGCAGCAGGGCAAAGATCCACGGCCAGGCGAACTCAAACATGTTTGCGAATCCAGGTGTCCACCGCCTGGGTCAGGCCGGCGATGGCTTTGTCATCGAGCTTGCACTCGGGCTTGTAGGCGCCTTCCACCAGCACCATCCAGCGGGTCAGGCCGGCGGCGGGGCAGCGGTTGTCGAGAAACGCCAGCCACTTGCGGCCATTGAGGGTGTGGCTCTGGCTGTAGGGATAGTGGTTGCGGCACAGACGCTTGAGCAGGGCGTTGAGGGCCTGCAGCCAGGCTCCCGCCGGGGCACCGTCATAGGGCTTGGGCAACAGCGCCAGTTCTGCCAGGGCCGCCAGGCGCACCGGGTCCAGGGGTTGTTCGCTGCGTGTGCGCACGGCCTTGCGCGGCCACAGATGACGCCAGCGCCAGATAGCGAACCCGAGCACCGGCAGCAGCAGCGCCAGCAACCACCAGCCTGGTGCTGGCGGCCACAGGCTCACCTGCGCAGGCAGCAGCAGCGGTTGCAGTTGTTCCAGGCTGCTCATCGGCCGGCTCCCGGACGCTGCGGATTGAGGTATTCGCGCAACTGCTCGACCATCTCGCTCTGGGTGCTCAGGGGCATCAGCAGCACCCGCAGCTTTTGCGCCAGACGCTCCCAGCGGGCAATCCGCGCCTCGCTCATGGCCCGGTAGGCCTGGCGCAGCTCGTAGTTCAGGGTGTCGAGTTCCAACTGGGCGCCGCGCTCGGCAAAACGCAACAGGCCGGCGGCGGGCAGGGCATGGTCCAGAGGATCGGACAGGGGCATCAGCAACAGGTCGCAATGCCGCGACAACAGGCTCAGTTGCTGCTCGGCAGCGTCGCTCAGGGCGCGCTCGTCGCAGATCACGATCACCAGGCTGCCGGGACGCAGCACTTCACGGCCGCGCAGCAGCGCGGTGCCCAGGGCATCACGCTGGGGCTGGGCGTCGCTGTGCAGCGACTGGTTGACCCGCACTAGGCGGTTGAGCAGTTGCAACAGGCTTTGCTTGCTGCGCCGCGGTTTGATTTCGTAGTGCTCGTCGTCGCCGTAGACCAGGCCGCCGACCCGGTCGTTGTGGCCCAGTGCGGCCCAGCCGATCAGGCTCGCGGCCTGGGCCGCGAGTACCGACTTGAACATCAGCCCGGAGCCGAAGAACAGCTGGCGGCTCTGCTCGACCATGATGAAGATCGGCCGTTCGCGCTCCTCGTGGAACAGCTTGGTGTGGGGCTCCTGGGTACGGGCGGTGACCCGCCAGTCGATGGTGCGCACGTCGTCGCCGGCCTGGTAGACCCGCACCTGATCGAAGTCCACACCGCGTCCGCGCAACTTGGAGTGGTGCAGGCCGATCAGCGGGCTGCGCTGGCTGGGGGTGGAGAACAGCTGCACCTCGCGCACGCGATGGCGCATCTCGATCAGCTCGCCGAGGGTGATGCGAATGCCGGGTTCGGCGATGGCTTGAGTCATGGAGATCAGGCGACGGCAACGACGTCGAGGATGCGCTGTACCACACGGTCCTGGTCGATGCCTGCCGCTTCAGCCTCGAAGGACAAAATGATGCGGTGGCGCAGCACGTCGAACAGCACGGCCTGGATGTCTTCCGGGCTGACGAAATCGCGGCCGGCGAGCCAGGCGTGGGCCCGGGCGCAGCGGTCCAGGGCAATGGAGCCGCGAGGGCTGGCGCCGTAGGCGATCCACTCGGCCATTTCTGGGTCGAACTTGGCCGGGGTGCGGGTGGCCATCACCAGTTGCACCAGGTATTCCTCCACCGCGTCGGCCATGTACAGGCCGAGGATTTCCTTGCGCGCGGCGAAGATCGCCTGCTGGCTGACCCGGCGCTCGGGCTTGGTCTCGCCATTCAGCGCTTCGCCGCGGGCTTGCTGGAGAATGCGGCGTTCCACGGCAGCGTCCGGGAAACCGATCTTGACGTGCATCAGAAAGCGGTCGAGCTGGGCTTCGGGCAGGGGATAGGTGCCTTCCTGCTCGATGGGGTTCTGGGTCGCCATCACCAGAAACAGCGGCGACAGTTCATAGGTGCTGCGGCCAACACTGACCTGACGCTCGGCCATGGCCTCCAGCAGCGCCGACTGGACCTTGGCCGGGGCACGGTTGATTTCGTCGGCCAGCACCAGGTTGTGGAAGATCGGGCCTTGCTGGAACACGAAGCTGCCGGTTTCCGGGCGATAGATCTCGGTGCCGGTGATGTCGGCGGGCAGCAGGTCGGGGGTGAACTGAATCCGATGGAATTGCGCTTCAATGCCTTCGGCCAACTCTTTGATGGCCTTGGTCTTGGCCAGTCCTGGAGCGCCCTCGACCAGCATGTGGCCGTCGGCGAGCAGGGCGATGAGCAAGCGCTCGATGAGTTTTTCCTGGCCGAGAATCTGCGTTGAAAGAAAGGTTCGCAGCGCCAATAGCGCTTCACGATGTTCCATCGGTGACTGTTCCTGGAGAGGGTGCGCCCCGGGCGTTGAAATAACGTCGGGGCTGGGGGCGATACTTTAATCCATAGCGGGGGTCGGCGACTAACGGGGAAAACCTGATTTAGCCAATTAGTCGAAAAAAATCCGTGTTTTATTCAGCCCCACGCGCCACCTCCCCGTAGGAGCCGGCTTGCCGGCGAAAGGGTCCTTGAGCCATGCATCGTTCTTGCGGACGCCTTCGCTGGCAAGCCAGCTCCTACGGAGGGACCGCGCAGCAGAAAGTTGTAGGAGCCGGCTTGCCGGCGAAGGGGCCCTTGAGCCGTGCATCGTTCCTGCGGACGAACGAGGGCGCTCAGGACAACTGGCTGATATAGGTGCCGGTGCCCTTGAGGATGTTCTGCAGGGTCGCTTCCACTTCGGCCAGGTCCGAGGCGGCGGTGCTGTGGCGGATTTCCAGGTGGTCGGAGCCGTTCAGGGCATCGGCGTCGGCCGCGGCGATTTCGATCAGCAGGGTGGTGGGGCTCAGGGTGACCTTGACGCCATCGAGGGTCGAGGGCTCGCCGTCGAGGGTGATTTCCAGTTCGTCCTCGTCCGGGTAGCGGCTCATCAGGAACATCTCGCCCTGGCTGCTGTGGCAGCAGAGCATGGCCATGTTGTCTTCTTCGTCGTCGCAAGGGTTGGCGATCAGGTGGGCAGTGGTCATGTGCATGGCGTATTCCTGGGGCTGGGGCCGGCAGCGGCCGGACGGTGCAAAAAGAAGCAATTCTGCCAGCCCGATGGAATTTCTGCTGGCCTGTCTGTCAGAGAACAGGTCGTGAACGCAAACCGCCTGCAGAGTCACTTCTGGTACGCAAGTACCGTGAAACCGGGAGAAAACCCTGATTTTTCTGTACTGGCTGCTAGTGTTGTTCAGGGCACCTTCAGCCGGTTGCGTGCCGTTGACCGAATATGTCGCAGCATCGCAAGCAGCTGTCGCGTTCCACTCGTTAAGCTGCGCAGCGGACAATTTGTTCTCAAGTGCAATAGGTTGCGTCTGATTTGCGATGGTCACCTGTAAAGGCATTGCGCGATATGCAAGCGCCAGTCGTTTTTGCAGATGCCCATCCCGGGAAGGTGAATGTGACCTGCGCGTCTCGTCCAGCTTCACCCACCTGGCATCCTGCAACCTCTGCCCGAGACTAGGAGCAGGATGCACCACCGCCCCGCAAGGGGTTTGCACGCGACGCTACCATCAATAACAAGCCCAAGCGGAGTACCACAGATGGCGTTCTTCACCGCAGCCAGCAAGGCCGACTTCCAGCACCAACTGCAAGCGGCACTGGCGCAGCACATCAGTGAACAGGCACTGCCACAAGTGGCGCTGTTCGCTGAACAATTCTTCGGCATCATTTCCCTGGACGAACTCACCCAGCGTCGCATGTCCGACCTGGCGGGCTGCACCCTTTCTGCCTGGCGCCTGCTTGAGCGCTTCGATCACGCGCAACCGCAAGTGCGCGTCTACAACCCCGATTACGAACGTCATGGCTGGCAGTCGACCCACACCGCGGTGGAAGTCCTGCACCATGACCTGCCGTTTTTGGTCGACTCGGTCCGCACCGAGCTCAACCGTCGCGGCTACAGCATCCACACCTTGCAGACCACCGTGCTCAGCGTACGTCGCGGCAGCAAGGGCGAGCTGCTGGAGATCCTGCCCAAGGGCACCCAGGGCGAGGGCGTGCAGCAAGAGTCGCTGATGTACCTGGAGATCGACCGCTGCGCCAACGCCGCCGAACTCAGCGTGCTGGGTAAGGAGCTGGAACAGGTACTGGGTGAAGTGCGCGTCGCCGTGGCCGACTTCGAGCCAATGAAGGCCAAGGTCCAGGAACTGATCGAAAGCATCGACAACAGCCAGTTCGCCATCGCTGCCGATGAAAAAACCGAGATCAAGAGCTTCCTGGAATGGCTGGTGGGCAACCACTTCACCTTCCTCGGCTACGAAGAGTTCGTGGTCGGCACCGATCAGGATGGCGGGCATATCGAATATGACCCGAGCTCGTTCCTCGGCCTGGCCAAGCTGCTGCGCGCCGGCCTCACCAGCGATGACCTGCGCATCGAAGACTACGCCGTCAACTACCTGCGCGAACCGACGCCGCTGTCGTTCGCCAAGGCCGCGCACCCGAGCCGCGTGCACCGTCCGGCCTACCCGGACTTCGTCTCGATCCGCCAGATCGATGCCGACGGCAAGGTGATCAAGGAATGCCGCTTCATGGGCCTCTACACCTCTTCGGTGTACGGCGAGAGCGTGCGAGTGATTCCCTACATCCGCCGCAAGGTCGAAGTCATCGAGCAGCGCTCGGGCTTCCAGGCCAAGGCGCACCTGGGCAAGGAACTGGCCCAGGTCCTGGAAGTGCTGCCACGGGACGATCTGTTCCAGACCCCGGTGGACGAGCTGTTCAGCACCGTGATGTCCATCGTGCAGATCCAGGAACGCAACAAGATCCGTGTGTTCCTGCGCAAAGACCCCTACGGTCGCTTCTGCTACTGCCTGGCCTACGTGCCGCGCGACATCTATTCCACTGAAGTGCGGCAGAAGATCCAGCAAGTGCTGATGGATCGCCTGCAAGCCACT
Source organism: Pseudomonas sp. 910_21 (assembly GCF_052850735.1). Classification (NCBI taxonomy): domain Bacteria; kingdom Pseudomonadati; phylum Pseudomonadota; class Gammaproteobacteria; order Pseudomonadales; family Pseudomonadaceae; genus Pseudomonas; species Pseudomonas sp. 910_21. The sequence goes on from NZ_VXCY01000016.1 coordinate 22,014, forward strand.
GACTGTGAATTCTGGACCTTCTTCTCCGAGTCGGTGCTGGCCCGCGTGCAGTTGATCCTGCGGGTGGACCCGAAACAGCGCATCGACATCGATCCGCTGCTGTTGGAAAAAGAAGTGGTGCAGGCCTGCCGCAGCTGGCAGGACGACTACGCCAGCCTGGTGGTGGAAAGCTTCGGCGAAGCCCACGGCACCAATGTACTGGCGGACTTCCCCAAAGGCTTCCCGGCCGGCTACCGCGAGCGTTTTGCCGCGCACTCGGCCGTGGTGGACATGCAGCACCTGCTGAGCCTCACCGAAGCCAACCCGCTGGTGATGAGCTTCTACCAGCCCCTGGGCCAGGTCTCCGGCCAGCGCGAGCTGCATTGCAAGCTGTACCACGCCGACACCCCGCTGGCGCTGTCCGACGTGCTGCCGATCCTGGAAAACCTCGGTCTGCGGGTACTGGGTGAATTCCCCTATCGCCTGCGTCACAACAACGGCCGCGAGTACTGGATTCACGACTTCGCCTTCACCGCCGCCGAAGGCCTGGACCTGGACATCCAGCAGCTCAACGACACGCTGCAGGACGCCTTCGTCCACATCGTGCGTGGCGATGCCGAGAACGATGCCTTCAACCGCCTGGTGCTGACCGCCGGCCTGCCTTGGCGCGACGTGGCGCTGCTGCGTGCCTACGCCCGCTACCTGAAGCAGATCCGCCTGGGCTTCGACCTGGGCTACATCGCCAGCACCCTGAACAACCACACCGACATCGCCCGCGAGTTGACCCGGTTGTTCAAGACCCGTTTCTACCTGGCGCGCAAGCTCACCAGCGAAGACCTGGAAGACAAGCAGCAGCGTCTGGAGCAGGCGATCCTCACCGCCCTGGACGACGTTCAGGTGCTCAACGAAGACCGCATCCTGCGACGCTACCTGGACCTGATCAAGGCCACCCTGCGGACCAACTTCTACCAGACCGACGCCAATGGTCAGAACAAGTCCTACTTCAGCTTCAAGTTCAACCCGCACCTGATCCCCGAGCTGCCCAAGCCGGTGCCGAAGTTCGAAATCTTCGTCTACTCGCCACGGGTCGAAGGTGTGCACCTGCGCTTTGGCAACGTCGCTCGCGGCGGCCTGCGCTGGTCTGACCGTGAAGAAGACTTCCGTACCGAAGTCCTGGGCCTGGTAAAAGCTCAGCAAGTGAAGAACTCGGTGATTGTGCCGGTGGGTGCCAAGGGTGGTTTCCTGCCGCGTCGCCTGCCACTGGGCGGCAGCCGGGACGAGATCGCGGCCGAGGGCATCGCCTGCTACCGCATCTTCATTTCCGGCCTGTTGGACATCACCGACAACCTGAAAGACGGCGCCCTGGTGCCACCGGCCAACGTGGTGCGTCACGACAACGATGACCCGTACCTGGTGGTGGCGGCGGACAAAGGCACTGCGACTTTCTCCGACATCGCCAACGGCATCGCCATCGACTACGGGTTCTGGCTGGGTGACGCCTTCGCCTCCGGCGGTTCCGCCGGTTACGACCACAAGAAGATGGGCATCACCGCCAAGGGCGCGTGGGTCGGCGTACAGCGCCACTTCCGCGAGCGCGGCATCAATGTCCAGGAAGACAGCATCACCGTGGTCGGCGTCGGCGACATGGCCGGCGACGTGTTCGGCAACGGCTTGCTGATGTCCGACAAGCTGCAACTGGTGGCCGCGTTCAACCACCTGCACATCTTCATCGACCCGAACCCGAACCCGGCCACCAGCTTCGTCGAGCGCCAGCGCATGTTCGAGCTGCCGCGTTCGGCCTGGACCGACTACGACACCAGCATCATGTCCGAAGGCGGCGGCATCTTCTCGCGCAGCGCGAAGAGCATCGCCATCTCGCCACAGATGAAAGAACGCTTCGACATCCAGGCCGACAAGCTGACCCCGACCGAACTGCTCAACGCCTTGCTCAAGGCGCCGGTGGACCTGTTGTGGAACGGCGGTATCGGCACCTACGTCAAGGCCAGCACCGAGAGCCACGCCGACGTCGGCGACAAGGCCAACGACGCGCTGCGGGTCAACGGCAACGAGCTGCGCTGCAAAGTGGTGGGCGAGGGCGGCAACCTGGGCATGACCCAGCTGGGTCGTGTGGAGTTCGGCCTCAATGGCGGCGGTTCCAACACCGACTTCATCGACAACGCCGGTGGCGTGGACTGCTCCGACCACGAAGTGAACATCAAGATCCTGCTCAACGAAGTGGTGCAGGCCGGCGACATGACCGACAAGCAGCGCAACCAGCTGCTGGCCAGCATGACCGACGAAGTCGGTGGCCTGGTGTTGGGCAACAACTACAAGCAGACCCAGGCCCTGTCCCTGGCCGCGCGCCGTGCCTACGAGCGTGCCGCCGAGTACAAGCGCCTGATGAGCGACCTGGAAGGCCGTGGCAAGCTGGACCGCGCCATCGAGTACCTGCCGACCGAGGAGCAGCTCACCGAGCGCGCCGCGACCGGCAAGGGCCTGACCCGTCCAGAGCTGTCGGTGCTGATTTCCTACAGCAAGATCGACCTCAAGGAAGCCCTGCTCAAGTCCCTGGTGCCGGATGACGACTACCTGACCCGTGACATGGAGACCGCGTTCCCGCCAAGCCTGGTGGCCAAGTTCTCCGAAGCCATGCGTCGCCATCGTCTGAAGCGCGAGATCGTCAGCACCCAGATCGCCAACGACCTGGTCAACCACATGGGCATCACCTTCGTGCAGCGCCTGAAGGAGTCCACCGGCATGAGCCCGGCGAACGTCGCCGGTGCCTACGTGATCGTGCGGGACATCTTCCACCTGCCGCACTGGTTCCGTCAGATCGAAGCCCTGGATCACCAGGTCTCGGCTCAGGTGCAACTGGAACTGATGGACGAGCTGATGCGTCTGGGCCGTCGGGCGACCCGCTGGTTCCTGCGCAGCCGTCGCAACGAGCAGGATGCGGCGCGCGACGTCGCGCACTTCGGTCCGCACCTGGCGGCGCTGGGCCTCAAGCTCGACGAACTGCTGGAAGGCCCGACCCGTGAAGGCTGGCAGAACCGTTACCAGGCCTATGTCGAAGCCGGTGTGCCGGAGTTGCTGGCGCGCATGGTGGCAGGCACTACCCACCTGTACACCCTGCTGCCGATCATCGAAGCCGCCGACGTGACCGGTCAGAGCGCAGCCGATGTGGCCAAAGCCTACTTCGCCGTGGGCAGCGCCCTGGACTTGCCGTGGTACCTGCAGCAGATCAGCGATCTGCCGGTGGGCAACAACTGGCAGGCCCAGGCCCGTGAAGCCTTCCGCGATGACGTGGACTGGCAGCAACGGGCGATCACCATCAAGGTTCTGCAGATGGCCGATGCGCCGGACGACATGGAAGCCCGCGTGGCCCTGTGGCTGGAGCAGAACGCGAGCATGGCCGATCGCTGGCGCGCAATGATGGTGGAAATCCGTGCCGCCAGCGGCACCGACTACGCCATGTATGCAGTGGCCAACCGGGAACTGCTGGACCTGGCCATGAGCGGTCAGTCGGTGCTGTAACGGCCTGACCCCGCCCTGAACCAAAAAAGCCCCGTATCTTGCGATACGGGGCTTTTTTATTGCCTGCCGATTGCGTCGGCAAGCGGGTGCTGGGTGGCGCTTAGCGGGCCTTGGCCGAGGCGTCCTGCTCGACCACCATGTCCAGCACGTAGACCGTGGACGGGGCATCGGCAGGCGGGTTCTTCCATTCGTACTGCTTGACGCGCAGCACGTTACGCACGCCGTCCTGATGCTCGTAACCCTCGATGGACTGGTACAGCGGATGCCAGTTGTCCTGGGTCGGCAGTTGCAGGCCTGCGGCATCGTAGCGGCGCTCACGCACTTGCAGGCACTGGAAGTCGGGGATCAGCGGGTGGCTGCACTTGACGGTCTTGGCGGCCACTTCCAGGAAGCGGGTCTCGCCCTGGCTGCCGTAGCGGGTCTCGGGGGTGGGCTGGCCTTCGAACTTGAGCTGGGTGCCGTCCTGGGTGGTCAGTTGCAGGGTCGGCGTCGATTCGCCGCCGCCGAAAGTGCTGCGCAGGTCGCCTTTGAACAGACGGCCGACTTCGGCGTCCAGGGTCATCAGGCTCGGGTCGCAGGCCATCATGGTCGAGGCCAGGGGCTGCACCTTGAGCACGCCGTTTGCAGACTGGAAGCCGCCGAACTGGCGGTTGCAGCCGCCGCTGATGTTGAGGTTCTGCCCGACGAAGGTCAGGCGCAACTGACGCTCGATGCCCTTGTTCAGGGCGGCAACGGGTTTGCCCGCCGCGTCGCTGGCCGAGACCAGTTGCCAGTAGTAGGCAGCCAGTGCTGGCTGGGCGCTGACGGATGCAGTGCTGGCGGGCATGGAAGAGGATCCTTCAGGGGGAGTGGACGCCGGGGTGCAGGCCTGGAGCAGGGCGGCACAGACGGATACGAGGAGGATGTTTTGCTTCATGGTTCGCTCTTTCAGCCTTGATGGAGTATGACCTGCGGCATTGGCGGCAGGCCCAGGCCGGTAACCTGGGGCAGTCAATCAGGCGTCCGATGCGTGGCGCCCGCCACCTGGGCCGGGCGCCGCCGGACGACCGCTGCCGGTACCGATTGCGATGTGACAGCACTGTGCCAGTTCGGTTTCATGGCCGGTGGCTCCCGGGAGTGTAACCAAATCTTGCACGCGCGCTGCGAACAGGCCTCGCACCTTGCGCTGCGCCGCCCACTGCCCAGGGCTTACCAGAACCAGTAAGGCAGGAATTTGGGCGTGGGCTCGTTGGCCAGTTCCAGGTGATAGGTGATGGCGTTGAAGAAGAACCCATCCAGCAAGAGAAACGCCGCCACGCCGAACGCCAGGACGATCACCTCGTAATGCCGGTGTTCGGCGTATTGCCGGCCGATCCAGTAGCGCACGCCGCTGAGCAGGGCAAAGCTTGCGAACACACCGGCGAAGTTGGGCTGCAAGGGCTGGGCGGCAAAAGCGTTGTAGCCCAGCACCAGCAGCGCCAGGACCGCGCCGCTGGCCGGCAGGTTCAGGCACAGGCGCAGCAGGCGTTTGCGGGTGGTGCTGAACAGGCCGTTGGGGTCGACGAATATATAGGCCGCCAGCAGGGAAATGGCCGGGGTGATGGACACGATGTAACGCGCCTTCTTCGAGTTGGGAACGGTGAAGAACACAATCAGCACCAAGAACCAGGCGCCAAGGTACAGCAGCAGGCGCGGTGCCGACGGCGGCGGGGCGCTGAACCCCTGCCTGGCGCTTCTGGCCATGACGCAGAGGGCGTAGAACGCGGTGACGCTGTAGGTGACCAGCCCGACGCTGAAGTAGAAGTAATAGCGTGGCGAGTGATCGCTGGCGATTCGGCCCAGGCCCTGCATCTCCAGCACTTGCTGCATGAAAGTCTCGCCGCCCTGCACATGGGCGGCCCAGGCCAGCAGGGCGACCCCGGCGAGAAACAGCAGGCCGCTCAGCAATGAGAACCCGAACAGTCTGCGCGACTGTCGGCTCAGCAGGTAATAGGTGCCGACCACCAGCGCCGGGCCGATCATGCCAATGGGCCCGCGCAGGGCAAAGCCCAGGATCAGGCCGAGGAACACCAGCGCCAGGCGTCCGCGCTGTTGCTTGAGATCGGCGGTGTAGGCCAGGTAGAAGCAGCTCACGGTGATCAGGGCCGGATAGATGTCCAGGGCCAGGGAGTTGACGCTGTCCAGGAACGCCCAGGTGAACAGTGCAAAGAGCACGCCGCAGACGCCCCATTTCTGCTCATGCAGGGCCCCCAGCTTGTAGATGAACACCAGCATCAGCGACGCGGCAATGCACAGAGGCAGGCCCATCGACAGCACGGACAGCTGGCCGAAGGGCAGCGACGCCAGGTAGACCAGCACCGTGTTGACAACGGTGTAGTCGGGATACGGCTGCAGATCGTCGGCGATGGGGAACAGCGTCATGCCGTGCTGCAGCATGTAGTCGGCGAAGTCGACGAAGCGCGTGGTGTAGTTGAGGACTGCAGGCTTGTACTGCAGGCCCATGAACAGCACGAGGGCCACCAGGAAAATACTCAGGGCGGGTCGTTGCCAGATTTGTCTTTGAACGCTTTCCATGCTCTCAACACACACAAAAATACTGACGATACGGTGGCCAGTAGGCGAACGCCAAGCACGCATGGCGGCGTGGGACGTTGCTGGCACCGGTGTTTAAGGTGCAGCAATCTAGCGCGGCAGACGTTAACGGCCGGTATACGGGCAGTGTCCCGGTAATAGGCCGCATGAGGCGCGAGGAAATGCCCTCAGGGTCGTTGCGGCTTGACCGACGTGCCGAGGGTATTGCCCATGCGCACGCTGGTGGCGGCCGGTGTCGAGAGCCCGACCTGGTTCGGCGGGCGCTTGTGCACCGGGTTCTCCATGGCCTGCTGATTGGCCTGGGCTGCCTTGACGGCGTCCGGGTTGTTGCCCATCTGTTTGCTCAGGCAGTTGTAGTCGGGAGCCTTGTAGCCGCCGACGCTGACTTCCACGCAACCTTCGCTGGCTTCCTCGGCCTGCACCGTCCAGGGCAGGGCGCACAGCAGCAACAAGGTGACGGCGTATTGGCTTGAACGATTCATCCTGGCCTCCTGGCAGGCCCGGGAAAGCGGGCCTCGATGCCGGCCGAGTGTAGTGCAAACCGATGACTGGAAAAGTGATGGTTTTTTTGCCGTGGCCGTAACACCAGATTCATAAACTGGCCTCAGGATGACGCTTTTAGGGATTGGACTGCAGTGCAGCGACACAGCGCGCAGGTCGGGCGATGGACTTCATTGCACGGGGGCTTGGCGACCTGTGTGCTGGGGCTTGTGCTGCTGGCACCGATGCCGCAGGGCTGGGGCCAGCCTGCTGTCGAGGGACCACCCCGGGTGGATTCCCAGACCCTGCTGGCGCTGGAGATTCCGGCGCAGAGCCTGGTGGATGCCCTGGAGCTGTTCAGCCGCGCCACAGGGATGGCGGTGCTGGTGGATCGGGAGTTGACCCGGGGGCGGCGTTCGGTGGGGATCAAGGGCCGCTACAGCGCTCGGGAGGGGTTGAGTCGCCTGCTGGCAGGCAGTGGCCTGATGGCCCGTTATGCCCGCAGCGATGCCTTCACCCTGCAGGTGCCGGAGGCGACGCCGGCCACGCCGTTACAGGGTGCGGGAAGCAGTCGGGCGGCGCGGCTCAACAGCAGTTATGCCAGTGCCGTGCAACAGGCGGTGGAGCACAGCCTGTGTGGTTCGGCGCTGACCCGTCCGGGCAGCTTTCGCGCCTTGCTGCAACTGTGGATCGGCGCCGATGGCACGGTGCAGCACAGCCGTCTGGTGAGCTCCACCGGCGATCCGCAACGGGATGAGGCCTTGGTGCAGCGCCTGGCCGATACCCGGGTTCAGCGCCAGGCACCCAGCTCGCTGCGCCAGCCGCTGACCTTACTCTTGATACCGGACACAACAGGGAAACGCATGGACTGCAGGGAATGGGAAGGAGCTTCCGGGGTATGAAAAATACCGGACAGAGTGCGATGGTCAGGCTGTTCCTGACGTCCTACGAGGACTTTCGGGTGCGCTTGCGCAGACGCCTGGGTTCCGAGGACCTGGCCAACGACGTCCTGCATGAAACCTACCTGCGGGTCGACCGCATGGAAGAGCCGCCCAACCTGCTGCAACCCAATGCCTACCTCTATCGCATGGCCCTGAACATTGCCGCCGACCGCCGCCAGTCCGACGCCCGGCTGCTGACCGGCGACGAGGTCGAGGAACTGCTGCACATCGCCGATGACACCCAGGACCCGTCGCGGGTGGTGGGCGGCCAGAAAGAAATCCAGACCCTGCTCAAGGCCCTCTACGAACTGCCGGCGCGGCGGCGCAAGATCTTTATTGCGGCGCGCCTGGAAGAGGCGCCGCACCTGGAAATTTCCCAGCGTTTCGGCATTTCCACACGGATGGTGGAGAAGGAAATCAAGGCTGCCCTGGGCCATTGCGCCTTGCGCCTTGAAAGAAAAGTCATTCAGCGGTTCGGTCCCGGGGCCGGAAAACTGTCCTAGACAATGAGTCCCTGATCAATCCGTGAGTACCTGCGCGCTTGAACATTTTTAGCATCTCCACTCCCCAGGCCTCGGCGGACCCGCAACTGCTGAGGGAAGCCCGGGACTGGCTGGTCCTCCTGACCTCGGGTCGGGCCACCGTGGCCGACGCCCGGGCACTGCGCCAGTGGTGCGCGCAAAGCCCGCAGCACGCGGCCGCCTTCGAGCACACCAAGGCCCTGTGGCACTGCCTGCAACCGGCAGCCCAGCAGCTGGAGCAACAGTCCCGGCCCCGGCACTTGGGGCGTCGGGCTTTTCTGGGCGGGGCGATTGCGGCCTCGGCGGCGCTGTTCATGGTCCGGCTCACCGTCCCGGGTGGCTTTGCCGGGCTGACCGCGGATTTCGCCACCGAAGTCGGCGAGCAGCGGCGGGTGGACTTGGCCGAGGGCGTGAGCCTGGAGCTCAATACCCAGACCCGCATCAGCCGCCGCGACCCGGGCGCGGGCGAGCAGGGCATCGAGCTGCTGGAGGGCGAGGTGGAAGTCTTCAGCCACGGCACCCAGCCGCTCAAGGTCCAGGCCGGTGATGGCTGGCTGAGTGCGCGTCAGGCGCGCTTCAATTTGCGCAATACCGATCATCAGGTGTGCGTGACCTGCATCGAAGGCAGCCTGCAAGTGGCAGTGGCGGGGCGCAGTATTCGCCTGGACAGTGGTCGGCAACTGACCTACGACGCCAGGGCGGTGGGTGAGCCGATCGCCGTGGACCCCCGCAGCGTGATCGCCTGGCGCGAACAGGTGCTGGTGTTCGACAACGCCAGCCTCAACACCGTGATCAGCGAGATCAACCGCTATCGTCCGGGGATGCTGGTGCTGCTCAATGCCGAGTTGGGCCAGCGCAAGGTCCAGGCGCGCTTCAACCTCAACCAGTTGGCGGGCGTGGCCTTGCTGATCCGTGACGCCTATGGTGCCAAATGCACCGAACTGCCGGGCGGCGTTGTCCTGCTGAGCTGACACGGCCCCACCCGCACCGCCTGATTGCCTGATGCGCTGCGGGGTACGCCGGAGAAGAGGCCGGTGGGCTTTCCGCAATTTCCGGATCGATGTTGCCTGGCCGCTGCGCGGTTCGCCGGCAAGCCGGCTCCTACAAGGGTGTGGGTGTCGGTAGGAGCTGGCTTGCCAGCGAAGAGGGCGGTGGGCTCGCCGACAACTCCCGGATCGACAGTGCCTGGCCGCTACGGGGTGAGCGGGCCCAGCACCTGGCGGTAGCGTTCTTCGCCCTGGGGCGTTTGTCGCACCAGGCGGATTTCCAGGCCCGGGGGATTGTCCTGGCGATTGCCACTGAGTTGACGCCAGCCTTTGTCAGGGTTCCAGACCCGTACCTGCAAGTCGCTGACCCGGCCGAGCACGGCCACCCCGTTCTTGGGTGCCGGCAAGGGGTAGCGGTCCCGAACCTCGGCCTCGGCGCGGTACAGGGTGTCGCCCTTGAGCCACCAGCGCACGCGTTGCAAGCCGACCCCCGGAGCGGGTGCGCTGCGGATCACTTCCAGGCGAAAGCCCTTGCTGTCGGAGCTGCGCACGCTCAGTGGGGCGGGGCTGTCGGGTTCGGCTTCGTCGCTTTCTCCCAGGCTCGGTTCGCGCAACTGGGAACCGGCCCGCAAGGCTACGTCGCGCTCCAGCTGATTGAGGCTGCGCAGCAGTTCTTCGGTCTGTTCGGTGCTGGCTCGCAGATGGCCGTCGGCCCGGGTGACGCTGTCCAGGCCGCGCCAGGCAATCAGGCTGACCAGCGCCATGAGCATGATCGCCACCATCACCTCGATCAGGGTAAAGCCGCGTTGTGTCGTCATGGCTGGCTCACCACCCGCAACTGGCCGCTGGCGCTGCGCTCCACCCGAAGGCTGTTCTGGCCGTCGGACAGCACCACCTGCAGCGGCGGGTTGATCCATTCGGCGTTCAGTACCAGGCGCTGCCTGGGCTCGATATGCACCTGCAGCGCCGGGCTTTGCCAGGGCCGTGGCCGCAATTGCCGGTCGTGGCGAAAGTCGTCGATGCCGTTGCCCTGGTCCTCGCGGCGGCTGAAGGTGTAGCCCTTGGCCGTGGCCCGCCAGGTGATCGGCCGGCCATCGGCCCGGGCTTCGGCCTGGGCCACTTGCAGCAACTGGGCCAGGCCTTCGGCGTCCTTGCGCAGGGTCTGCAGCGGATCGGGCCTGATGCTCAAGCCCACGGCGGCGCTGGCGATGCCGATGATCACCAGCACCACCATCAGTTCGATCAGGGTGAAGCCCTGTTGCTTGCCTGTGTGTCGCACCTTGTGCTCCTTGGCGACGGGACGGGCCCGTCCGATGCAGATGATCGTGCAGTGAAATAAAACCGTGAGAATTGAGCTGTAGGCTGTGGCAACGGACAAACAGGAGGTCCCGCCGATGCTACGTGCCATGTCATTTCCGTCGCGCCTTGACGCCCCCCGGCTGCTGCAATACGCGGCGTTGCTGGCGGCCCTGGCCGGTGTCGCCACCTGGTCGTCGCTGCTGCTGACCCCGGCGCAGTCCCAGCCCCCGGCGGTGGCGCCCCAGGTGCTTGCCGCGCGCTCCGACAACCCGGCCTTGCAGTGGTTTGCCAACCAGCCGGTCCAGGTGGAGATCAAGGTGTCCGGGGTCATGGCTGGCGCCCAGGGCGCGGTGGCAATCCTCAGCCTGAACGACGGTCCACCGCGCAGCTTCCTGGCCGGCGAGCAACTGACCCAGGGGGTGCGCCTGGCGGCCGTCGAAGCCGACGGCGTGCTGATCGAGCGCGGCGGCGAGCAGTCGCGGGTCAAGGTCAGCAAGTTGCCGGACTCGCCGCTGCTGCCACGGCTGACCCGTTGAGCCTCATTGGCGCGGTGCCTGGGGCCGGCTGACCAGGGTTTCCAGGCGGGCCAGGGGCGGCGCTTCGCGGCTGCGGTCACGCACCTGGACACTGACCCGCAACAGTCCGGGCACGGTTGCGGTGCCAATCGCCTGTTCGCAGCGCAGCTTCAGGCGCCCCTGGTCGCAATCGACGCTCTTCAATCCGCTGGGCAAACGGCCTTCCAGGCGCAACTCGGCGAGCCGGCTCTGCGCTGCCAGCAAGGCCAGGGACTTGTCCCGCAGCAGACCGTTGCTCTGGGTCATCAGCCCGGCCACGCGCACCGCTGCGGCCATCGCCACGGCAATGATGGCCAGGGCCACCAGCACCTCGATCAGGGTAAATCCAGCTTGTTTGGACAAGGCTCGCATGGGCCCCTCGAGACTGGGAAACAGTCTCGCAGACTAGCCTGCAGGCTTGACCGAATGGCGACTGAAACTCCCGAGGTTTTTCAATACCACTGACATATCTTCTTGCAACACTGCGCGACGAATCGAACTCAAGCCAAGGAATGTCGAGATGGATATCGCGCCTGTCACCTCAACCGCTCCACCCCGAAGCCAGCGTGGCTTCACCCTGATCGAGATCATGGTGGTGGTGGTCATCCTCGGGATTCTTGCGGTGATGGTGGTGCCCAAGGTCCTGGACCGTCCGGACCAGGCTCGGGCCACGGCGGCCAAGCAGGATATCGCCGGCCTGATGCAAGCCCTGAAGCTGTATCGCCTCGACCACGGCAGCTACCCGAACATGAACCAGGGCCTCAAGGTGCTGGTGGAGCGTCCGGCCAATGTCAAGGACAGCAACTGGCGCTCCTACCTGGAGCGGCTGCCCAACGATCCCTGGGGCCGTCCCTATCACTACCTCAACCCGGGGGCCAATGGTGAGGTGGATGTGTTCTCCCTCGGTGCCGACGGCCAGCCCGATGGCGACGGTGTGAATGCCGATATCGGCTCCTGGCAGCTGTAAGGCCGGCCATGAACAGCCATTCGCCCAATGCGGCGAAGCAGCGTGGCATGGCCATTATCAGCGCCTTGCTGATCGCCGCGGTGGTGGCGGTGATTGCCGCTGCCATGCTCTCCCGGCAAAGCACCTTTACCCGCACCGTGGAAGCCGAGCAGGCGCGGGTGATGGGGATCGGGGTGTTGCAGGGCGGCCTGGAATACAGCCGGCAATTGCTGTGGGACGCCCGTCAGCGCGATGTCCTGACCCGACTCGACCAGGCCTGGGCACGGCCCATCGGCGATCAGGCCCTGGGCGGCTTCAACGCTGGGTTCCAGGGGCGCCTGCAAGACCTGCAAGGCAAGTTCAACCTGCGCAATCTGGTGTTCAACCAGCAAGTGGACCCGGTGCAGTTGCAGGCCTTCGAACAGCTGTGTCAGCTGATCGGCATCGACAGCGCCCTGAGCCGCCGCATCAGCCAGCGGGTGATCGCTTCCTATCCCCAGCGCTTGGGCAGCACACCGCCCGCTGCCAGCCACCCGGGCAGCTTCAACAGCGGTCGCCTGACGTCCCCGGGCGCAGCGACCCAGACCTTGCCGCCCCGTCAGCCGATGCTGCGCAGCCTGGACGACCTGCGCGGCATCCAGGGTCTGGACCAGGCCCGGCTGGCCCGTCTTGAACCCTACGTCAGCATCCTGCCGGGCAACACCTGGATCAACGGCAACACCGCCAGTGCCGAGGTACTGACGGCGGCGGTGCCGGGGCTGCCACTGTCCCGGGCCAAGGCCCTGGTGGCGGAACGCGATGCCGGGCACTGGTTCATCAATCGTGGCGACTTCCTCAACCGTCTGCGCATGCCCCATCTTGCGGTGGAGCAGATCAAGGTCGGCATCACCAGCGAATGGTTCCTGCTCCAGGGCCAGGCTCGCCGCGATCAGCGTCGGGTCAGCCTGGAGGCCCTGTTGCACCGTCCCGAGGACCGCATGCCCCAGGTGATCTGGTCGCGGGTGGGGGCATGAGTCGCTTGCGTATCGCCTTGCCGCCCCTGGCCGAGTTGCTCGCGGCTGAACCGCCATTGGCCAGCCCGGTGGACTTCGCCCGGCTCGATCGCAGTGGGCGGGTCGGGGAGATCGGCCGCTGTCCCCTGGGGCAACTGGCCCAGGGTGACAAACCGGTGCCGGTGGAGTGCTTCCTGCATCCGCTGGACAGCCTGCTGACCCAGATCGAGTTGCCTCAGTTGCCGGCGGCGCGGATCAAGGCCGCGGTGGACTGCGCTGCCCAGGCGCTGATCCTCGGCCCCAGTGAGCAGATGCATGTGGCCCATGGCGCCCGGGATGCCCAGGGACAGGTGGCCCTGAGCTGGTTGCCCAAGACCGCACTGCAGGCCCTGGGACGTGTGTTGGCAGAGGCCGGACTGAAGCTTCAGGGGCTGTACCCGGCGCCTTATGCCTTGCCGGTGCCACCGTCGGGGCAAGCCAACCTGTGCCTGCTCGATGGCCAGCTACTGCTGCGCCAGAGCAGCGGGCAGGGCAGCGTGCAGCCGCTGGTGGAAGAAACCCTGGAACAGTTGCAGGCCTCGGGCTGCGAGGTGGGCTGGATCGGCGATGCCGCGCCGCCGGCCTGCCAGCCGCTGCCGGCCGAGCAACGCTGGAGTGGTCCGCTGCCGGGATGGGGCTTGCACGCCGGCGCGGTGGCGGGGGGCGTGAAGGCCCAAGGCTGGGGCCGGGCCCTGGGTTGCTGCGCCCTGGCAGTGCTCATCTGGATCGTGGGGCTGAACCTGTATGCCGCCCGTGAGGCCGAACAGGGCCAGCGGCTCAAGGCGCAGATGAGTCAGCGGGTCAGGCAGGTGTTCCCCCAGTTGCCGGTGGTGCTCAATCCCTTGCAGCAGGCCCGCCAGCAACTGGCGGCGCAGCAGAGCGGGGCGGCGGCCCCGACCCAGGTGTTCACCCGCCTGTTGCAACAGGCCGGTAGCGCCATGCCCTTTATGGTGGGCAGCGTGCAGAGCCTGAGTTTTGCCGAGGAGCGCTTGCAGCTGGAGCTGCTGCCGGACACGCCCAAGAGCGCCGACAGCGGCTGGCAGGGCGCCTTGACCCAGGCCGGCTACAGCATCCGAGCCGAAGGCAATGGCTGGAGCCTGAGCCCGGCCGCAGACGAGCCGGCCAACGTCGCCGACACCCCCCCGGGAGCTGAAGATGAATAAGGCCATGCTGGCGCAGTATCAGGCGCGTTGGTCGCGCCTGCGGACCCAGGCCCAGGGCCATTGGAGCACTCTGGCGCCAAGGGAAAAACGCCTGCTCAGCGCCACCGCCCTGGGCGTGCTGGGGCTGCTGCTGTGGTGGCTGTTGATCCAGCCGCCGCTGAAGAAGATCGACTACTGGCAAGCCGAGACGCCGAAGCTGCGCGCCCAGGCCGAGGCCCTGGAGGTGCTGTTGCACGAGGCGGCGGGCAGCAACAGCCGTGGCACTAGCCTTGAGCAATCCTTGCGCCAGACCCTGGATGGGGCCGGGCTCAAGGACCACTACCAGTTGCAACAGCCTGATGAAGCCGGCCCCCAGAGCTGGCGTTTGACCTTTGAGCAGGCCCCGGCGGATGCCGTGGTCGGCTGGCTGCTGGGGGCTCCCCGGCAGCTTTCACTGCAGGTGGTGGAGGCCCGTCTGCAACGCGCAGCCGCGGCCGCCGCCCAAGACTCGGCAGGCACACTGTCCGGGACCGTTCGCATGGATCAGGCGCAGGGCGCTAAGGAAGCTTCATGAAGTGGTCAGGTTGCAATTACGTGCGCCAGTGTCGCAAGGCCGCACCTTTTCTGTTGCTGGCGTTGGGGGCCTGCAGCAACACCCCGTCCACCACGCCGCCGCCCTTGCTGGTGGACAGCGAACTGGGCCAGCCCCTGGCCGATACCCGGCGCAGCGGCGATGCCCTGTTGGATCGCCAGCGCTTGCAGGCACAACAGGCTCAACGACCTAAGGTCCTGCACCCGGTGACCAACAGCAGTCGCGGCCACGGCAGCCCGCGCAGCACCAGCGTGCCGCGCAACCCCCTGGGGGATCAGCCGGTGCAACTGAACTTCGTCGATGCCGATATCCAGGCGGTGGTACGGGCCTTGTCCCGCTCCACCGGCCAGCAGTTCCTGGTGGACCCGCGGGTCAAGGGCAACCTGACCCTGGTCAGCGAAGGCCAGGTGCCGGCCCATCAGGCCTACGACATGCTGCTGGCGGCGCTGCGCATGCAGGGCTTTTCCGTGGTGGACGTGGGCGGCGTGGCCCAGGTGGTGCCCGAGGCCGACGCCAAGCTGCTGGGCGGGCCGATCTACAGCGCCGACAAGCCGATGGGCAACGGCATGCTGACCCGCACCTTTCGCCTGCAATACGAAAATGCGGTGAACCTGATCCCGGTGCTACGGCCCATCGTTTCGCCGAACAACCCGATCAACGCCTACCCGGGCAACAACAGCATCGTGGTCACCGACTATGCCGAGAACCTGCAGCGAGTCGCGCAGATCATCGACGGCATCGACACCCCCAGCGCCATCGACACCGATGTGGTAGCGGTGCAGAACGGCATCGCCGTGGACATTGCCACCATGGTGGCCGAACTGCTGGAAACCCAGGGCGGCGACCAGACCCAGAAAATCAGCGTGATCGGCGACCCGCGCTCCAACTCCATCATCATCCGTGCCGGCAGCCCGGAGCGCACCGAGCTGGCGCGCAACCTGATCTACAAACTGGACAATGCCCAGAGCAACCCGAGCAACCTGCACGTGGTCTACCTGCGCAACGCCCAGGCCGGCAAGCTGGCCCAGGCCCTGCGCGGGCTGCTGACCGGCGAAAGCGACAGCGGCGGCAACGACGGCGCCCGGGCCATGCTCAGCGGCATGGGCGGCAACAGCCAGAGCGGCCAGAGCCCGACTCAGAACAGCAGCGGCACGCCCACCGGCAGTGGCAACGTCAGCAGCAGTGGCGGCAGCGCCTACGGCCAGGGCAGCAACTCCGGCAGCGGCTTGAGCGGCACTGGCCAGGCAACGGATCAGAATACCGCCTTCAGCGCCGGCGGGGTCACCATCCAGGCCGACGCCACCACCAACACCTTGCTGATCTCCGCCCCGGACCCGCTGTACCGCAACCTGCGGGAAGTCATCGACCAGCTCGACCAGCGTCGCGCCCAAGTGGTGATCGAGAGCCTGATCGTCGAAGTCGGCGAGGACGATGCCAGCGAATTCGGCGTGCAATGGCAGGCCGGCAACCTCGGTGGGCGTGGCGGCTTTGGCGGGGTCAACCTCGGCGGCAGCGGGCTGGTGGGCACCCCGGCCAGCAAGACCAGCATCGACGTATTGCCCAAGGGCCTGAACATCGGCGTGGTCAACGGCACCGTGGACATCCCGGGGATCGGCAAGGTGCTGGACCTCAAGGTCCTGGCCCGGGCGTTGAAGAGCAAGGGCGGAACCAACGTGTTGTCGACGCCGAATCTTTTGACCCTGGATAACGAGGCAGCGAGCATTTTTGTTGGCCAGACCATTCCCTTTGTTACCGGCAGTTATGTCACCGGAGGCGGCGGCACCAGCAACAACCCGTTCCAGACCGTGCAGCGCGAAGAAGTGGGTCTCAAGCTCAATGTGCGGCCGCAGATTTCCGAGGGTGGCACGGTCAAACTGGACATCTACCAGGAAGTCAGCAGCGTCGATCCCCGTGCCTCGGTGGATGCCGGGACCGTGACCAACAAACGTGCGATCGATACCAGCATCCTCTTGGATGACGGGCAGATCATGGTGCTGGGCGGGTTGCTGCAGGACGGTTATAGCCAGAGCAATGACGCGGTGCCGTGGTTGTCGAACATTCCCGGGCTGGGGGCGTTGTTTCGCAATGAGAAGCGCAGCATTACCAAGACCAACCTGATGGTGTTCCTGCGGCCTTACATCATTCGTGACAGTGGCGCGGGGCGCAGCATTACCCTCAATCGTTACGACTTCATGCGCCGGGCGCAGGGGGAGTTGCAGCCGGAGCGCAGTTGGGCGATGCCGGATATGCAGGCGCCGCAGTTGCCTTCGGCGGCGAAGGCGATTCCGGGGGCGGTGCCGGTGTCGTTGCAGACGCCTGGGGCTGGGCAGGGGCCGCGGGCGACGATCAGGGCGGTGCCGGTGCAATGAATGGGGGCAGATTCGTTTATGGCGAGGGGGTGGGGGACATATCCGGTGCTGCGGGTGTAGCCACTTATGGTTCCGCTTTTACAGCGGGGGATGGGGGACATATTGGGTACATATCCATTCCTGCGGGTGTGGCCACTTATGGTTTCGCCCTTACGGCGAGTCCCTTTTTACAAACGCCTAAAAAGGAACCAAAAACGCTTGCCCCTCCATGGGCCCCTCGCTGGAGCTCGGGGTTCCCTCGCTCCGGCATTGCTCCGGGGGC
>NZ_VXCY01000017.1:0-36192 GCF_052850735.1 Pseudomonas sp. 910_21
CAACCGCTTTCGACCGAGAGGATCGAATCGTTAATAAGGCGAAAACGCACTGCCTTACCAACTGCTTCTGGCTTCGATGAACTGAAGCGTAACCGCTACCGAAAACTGCGTAACTCGTTGAATCTCAAGGAGTTTTCCGTTTCGACTGCGCCGGAAGTGGGGCGAATTATAGACCTGTAGAATCTGCCGTCAAGGGTTAATTACGTTTTTGTTGCAGAAGATGCTTTTTTAGCAAAAAACCGAGGAATCCGGCGCATGACTGGCGGCACACGCAACAACAGTAGTAGTGCACCTATAGATGCATACACCGCCCACTCCTTCAGATCAGCCCGGACAATCCACAGCATATGCAGCAACCCAAGCCCGAGAATGAAGTACACCAACCGATGCAGCTTTTTCCAGCGTGCGCCCAACCGGCGCTGACTGTAACGATTGGACGTGACCGCCAACAGCAATAGAAAGACGAAGCCCAGACTACCGACAAAGATATATGGCCGCTTGCGCAGCTCCACCCCCAACTGCGACCAATCCAAACCGAGAATGAACACGCCATAGGCACACAGGTGCAACACGACATAGGCAAAACACCACAACCCCAACTGCCTGCGCACTGCTATCCAGCCTGACCACCCGGTAAGACGCTGCAACGGTGTCATGCTCAAGGTGATCAACAGCAACAGCAGAGTACCCAAGCCCAGACGATCAACCAAAACCTTGCCGGGGTCTGGCCCCAATACCGAAGCCCAGGCCTCATACAGCCAATACAGAGGCCAGACAGCCGCAGCAATAAAGACACCGACACGCCACAACGAATAACGCATCAGTAGTTCTTCCGAAGATCCATGCCGCTATATAAAGAAGCAACCTCGTCCGAGTAGCCATTGAACATCTGCGTTTCTCGTACGTTAGGGCTAAACAGCCCACTCGGCAGGCGACGCTCCCGAGCCTGTGTCCACCGTGGATGGTCAACGGTCGGGTTCACATTTGCGTAGAAGCCATACTCGTTGGCCGCAATACTCTGCCATGTAGTCTTCGGCTGCTCACTGACCAGGCTGATACGCACAATCGACTTCACACTCTTGAAGCCATACTTCCAAGGCACCACCAATCGCAGAGGCGCACCATTCTGATTGGGGAGCTCACGCCCATACATGCCGACCGCCAAAATCGCCAAGGGATTCATTGCCTCATCCAGCCGCAGCCCCTCTACATAAGGCCAGTCGATCAGCGCAAAGCCGGAACGCTGTCCCGGCATGCTTTTAGGGTCCTGCAGTGTTTCAAAACGAATGAACCTAGCCTTACTCGTGGGCTCGACCTGCTTGAGCAATTCAGAGATTGGAAACCCCATCCAGGGAATCACCATCGACCAGGCTTCTACACATCGCAGCCGGTAAATACGCTCCTGCAACTGATAAGGCTTCATGAAGTCTTCCAGCGCATAACGACCCGGCTTGGCGACCTCCCCATCCACCACCACACTCCAGGGTTCAGTCTTGAGTACACCAGCATTGGCCGCTGGGTCCCCCTTATCAGTACCGAACTCGTAGAAGTTGTTGTAGTGAGTCGCATCCTTGAAGGGAGTGATTGCCTCATCCTTGACGGTCACTGCCTGCCATTGGGTTGCTGGCAGTTTTTCAACAAACCAGCCAGGCGCCCGACCAGGCTCGACATCGGCATAGCGCCCCGTCTCATCGGCCCCAGCCCAACGTGGCAAGGCAGACGCTGCAAGACCGGCAACCGCACCGCCCAGCAGGCTACGTCGAGAGATATAGAAGGACTCAGGCGTGACATCCGACTCTTTGCAGTCGGAGGACTTGGGGAATTTGAACAACATGGCGACTCCGCAGTATTGGAGGACTGATGCACCAATAGACTGCGGAGTATGGAGGAAATTACATCACTCGACGCTTTTGCGACGACGAAGGTGCAGCAGGTACTGGATTGGTCCTGAAGCCGCATAAGCCAGGAACACCAGCAGCAAAATACGCGGCGGATCACTGAACACCACAGCGAACACCAGCACCACTGCCAGAATAGCTACAAAAGGCACCCGCCCCTTCAGATCCAAGTCCTTGAAGCTGTTGTACTTGATGTTGCTAACCATCAGCATGCCCGCCGCCGCGACCATCAACGCCACCAGGAACGACATCTTCGATCCCTGAATGCCGTAATCGCTGAAAGCCCAGACAATCCCGGCCACAACACCCGCAGCTGCCGGGCTCGCCAGACCGATGAAGTAACGCTTGTCGGCAGTACCCACTTGAGTGTTGAAGCGCGCCAGACGCAATGCCGCGCCCGCTACATAGATGAAGGCGACCATCCAACCGACCTTGCCCATGTCACCCAAGGCCCAGCCAAAAGCCAGCAATGCAGGAGCAACACCGAAGGCAACCATATCGGACAGCGAGTCGTACTCGGCACCGAAAGCACTCTGGGTGTTGGTCATACGGGCAACACGCCCATCCAGACCATCAAGCACCATGGCCACGAAAATCGCGATCGCGGCAAAGGCAAAGTACTTGCTCGCCCCCGCTGTGTCCCCGGCACTCAGTGCACTCTGGGCACTCATGGAACTGATGATGGAATAGAACCCCGCGAACAGGTTCGCAGTGGTGAACAGATTCGGCAGAAGATAGATACCACGATGCCGGACTTTACGGCCTTCAGCGTCATGCCCTTCTTCGACATGCTCATCGATCGGTAGCAGGCTTTCGGCGTCAGAGGCCTGGTTTGGCTCTTCGGGACGTTCGCTCATGGACATTACCTTGCAACGGTGTGAAAAGTTTCGACAGGTGCCCCAGGGCCGCGATTCGGCCACAAAGGATCCAGCTTTATACCAGAACCTACCCGTCCAAACGAAAAAACGCGGCCTAGGCCGCGTTTTCTCTGACAAGACTCGAACTTAGTTCTTGGCTTTGTCGACGATTTTGTTGGCACCGATCCACGGCATCATCGAGCGCAGTTGCTCACCGATGATTTCGATACCGTGAGCGGCGTTGTTACGACGCTTGGCGGTCATCGATGGGTAGCCTGTAGCACCTTCGCTAATGAACATCTTGGCGTATTCGCCGTCCTGGATGCGCTTCAGAGCGTTGCGCATGGCCTGACGGGATTCGGCGTTGATGACTTCTGGACCGGTCACGTACTCGCCGTATTCGGCGTTGTTGGAGATCGAGTAGTTCATGTTGGCGATACCGCCTTCGTACATGAGGTCAACGATCAACTTCAGTTCGTGCAGGCATTCGAAGTAGGCCATTTCCGGCGCGTAGCCAGCTTCAACCAAGGTTTCGAAACCGGCTTTGACCAACTCAACGGTACCGCCACACAGAACAGCCTGCTCGCCGAACAGGTCGGTTTCAGTCTCGTCCTTGAAGGTGGTTTCGATGATGCCGGTACGGCCGCCGCCCACACCAGCTGCATAGGACAAGGCGACGTTCTTGGCGTTGCCGGAAGCGTCCTGATAGATAGCGATCAGATCAGGGATACCACCGCCCTTGACGAACTCGGAACGCACGGTGTGGCCTGGAGCCTTCGGCGCGATCATGATCACGTCGAGGTCGGCACGTGGAACTACCTGGTTGTAGTGGATCGCGAAGCCGTGGGAAAAGGCCAGGGTGGCGCCCTTCTTGATGTTCGGCTCGATTTCGTTCTTGTACAGCTGGGACTGGAACTCGTCCGGGGTCAGGATCATGACCAGATCGGCGCCGGCTACGGCTGCGGCAACATCGGTTACCTTCAGGCCGTGAGCTTCAGCTTTGGCAACAGTGGCCGAGCCTTTACGCAGGCCGACAGTCACATCAACACCGGAGTCTTTCAGGTTGCAAGCTTGAGCGTGGCCCTGGGAACCGTAACCGATGATGGCAACTTTCTTGCCCTGAATGATCGACAGGTCGCAGTCTTTATCGTAGAAAACTTTCATGAATTTCCCCTATATCAGGCCGTTCCGGCCATTCGCTAATTTGAGTTAGATGCTCAGTACTTTGTCGCCACGGGCAATCCCGGTGACACCACTGCGTACGGTTTCCAGAATCGACGCGGTACCGATCGATTGAATGAAGCTGTCGAGCTTGTCGCTGGTACCGGTCAGTTGAACGGTATACACGCTAGCGCTGACATCAACGATCTGCCCACGGTAAATATCGGTGGTGCGCTTGACCTCGGCGCGCTGGGCACCGGTAGCCTTGACCTTGACCAACATCAGCTCGCGCTCGATGTGAGCACTTTCCGACAGGTCCACCAGCTTCACCACCTCGATCAACTTGTTCAGGTTCTTGGTGATCTGCTCGATGATCTCATCATGGCCGACTGTGGTCAGAGTCAGACGCGACAGAGTCGGGTCTTCTGTCGGCGCCACGGTCAGGCTTTCAATGTTGTAGTTACGTTGCGAGAACAGGCCTACAACACGGGACAGAGCGCCCGGTTCGTTTTCCAGAAGCAAGGAGATAATGTGCCGCATGATTAAGTACGCTCCGTCTTGCTCAGCCACATATCGCGCATGGAGCCGTCTTTGATCTGCATCGGATAGACGTGCTCGCTGGTGTCGACCTGGATATCGAGGAATACCAGGCGATCCTTCATGGCGAACGCTTCTTCCATCTTCGGCTTCAGATCCTTCAGATCCGTGATACGCATGCCCACGTGCCCATAGGCCTCAACCAGCTTGACGAAGTCAGGCAGCGATTCCATGTAGGAGTGCGAGTGACGGCTGCCGTAACTCATGTCCTGCCATTGGCGCACCATACCCAGTACACCGTTGTTCAGGTTGATGATCTTGACCGGCAAGTCGTACTGCAGGCAGGTGGACAACTCCTGGATATTCATCTGGATACTGCCCTCGCCGGTGACGCAGGCGACATCATTATCCGGAAAGCTCAACTTGACGCCCATGGCCGCCGGGAAACCAAAGCCCATGGTGCCCAGGCCACCGGAGTTGATCCAGCGATTGGGCTTGTTGAACTTGTAATACTGCGCCGCAAACATCTGGTGCTGCCCCACGTCGGAGGTGACAAAGGCATCGCCCTTGGTCACTTCGCACAGGGTTTCAATCACGGTCTGTGGCTTGATGATGCTGCCGTCGCCCTTGTCGTAAGGGAACAGGCCGCGATCACCACGCCATTCATCGATCTGCTTCCACCAGCTGGCGACCGTATCCTTGTTCGGAGTCTCGCCAATTTCCTTGAGGGCCGCGACCATTTCGGTCAGGACGCTCTCCACAGGACCCACGATGGGCACATCGGCCTTGATGGTCTTGGAGATGGAGGCCGGATCGATATCCACATGGATGATCTTGGCGTTAGGGCAGAACTTCGGTGCGCCGTTGATAACCCGGTCATCGAAGCGCGCGCCAACGGCCAGAATCACGTCAGCGTGGTGCATGGTCAGGTTGGCCGTATAGCTGCCGTGCATGCCGAGCATGCCGACGAACTGTCGGTCAGTACCCGGATAGGCACCCAGGCCCATCAAGGTATTGGTCACTGGCAGATTGAGCATCTTGGCCAGCTCGGTGAGCGGTGCGGAGCCACCACCAAGGATCACGCCGCCGCCTGCATAAAGCACAGGACGCTTGGCCGCCAGGAGCATTTCTGCCGCCTTGCGAATTTGCCCGGAGTGACCACGAACAGCTGGGCTGTAGGAGCGCAGCTTGGCTTTTTTGGGAAAAACGTATTCGAACTTTTCAGCCGGGTTGGTCATGTCTTTCGGAATATCGACCACTACCGGACCGGGACGACCGGACTGCGCCAGGTAGAAGGCCTTCTTCATGACTTCCGGGATTTCCGAAGCGTGTTTGATCATGAAGCTGTGCTTCACGATCGGCCGGGAGATACCGATCATGTCGGTTTCCTGGAAAGCGTCGGTACCGACCATGGTGCTAGGCACCTGACCGGAAATGATCACCATTGGAATCGAGTCCATATAGGCGGTGGCAATACCGGTAATGGCATTGGTCGCGCCCGGCCCGGAAGTCACCAGTACCACACCGGCTTTGCCGGTGGCACGGGCATAGCCGTCAGCCATATGGGTCGCCGCTTGTTCGTGACGAACCAGGATGTGGGTCACTTCCGGTTCTTTGAACAGGGCATCGTAAACATGAAGGAGAGCACCACCCGGGTACCCGTAGATATATTTGACGCCTTCGTCACGCAAGAAGCGGACGAGCATCTCACCGCCAGATAAAAGCTCCACGTTGTTCACCTCTAAAACGCCAGAATACCGCCCTCAAAAGGGAGCGGGTCTTAATAGGTTTACTTCTCAGCAGAGCATGAGCGACGGTGGTCGCCGACTACGTCAGCACTGACTGAGCAAGTATTGGGAGCGCCCCAAAGTGTTGCGGGGTTTTCCCACCCAGCGCGAGGTAACGCGTTGCGGGTGTAGCACTTCGGCGCGGATGTGCGCCTCATGATCTGCTGAGTGGGTCTGCTTCTGGCAGTCCCTCTACAGCGGACTTTGGATTCTTCTGTTTCGTCCTCTTCAAGTCAAGTCGTCTATGTAGTTAATTCGAACTAAGCGCATGAGAACGCAAGAAAAAACCTCAAAACGACAACTGCCTGCGCTTCAATTGCGCATTCTTCGACAAGCAACTCAGAAATGCGAACCTTGACTTTCGCCACTGACCTATTGACTGGCACTCGCCCAGGGTGCCGAGCAGCACAGCAAGAGAAGATATAGAAAGGGAAACGCCTACTAAGGCATCAACAGACTGGAGCGCGCAGTGCGCCGGAGAAGAGCTGCCAGGCACACCTGGCAGCATCGAATTCAGCGGGTAGCCGCTATGAGCTGATCAAACTCTTTGAGCAGAACTCGCAGCTGAAGATCGCGGCCCTGCATGAGTCGGGTGGAAAACACCATCTCGGCCATTTCCTGGATACCGGAAGCGTTGGGCAAGGGCAGATCCTGCTCCAGGATCATCTTCATGCGCGGCAGGAAGATCCATTGCAGCCACTGCTCGAACTCCAAGGTGTCCACCGCGAAGGGCTGGGTGCTGGCAAGCGCCTCGGCACTGGGGGCAACCTCGCCCCACAAGCCCTGCCCACGCAACTCGCGCTCGATCAGCAACAACTGCTCGGCGATCTTGGGAAACCGTATATCCATCACAGTGAAACCCGAGCTTTCTGCCGAGCCTGGGCAGCACCAGCAGCATCGCCCTGCTTCTCTCGCGCCTGGGCGATCAACTCCCACAAGCTCGCCTGAAGATCCGGACGGCCATTGGCAAAGCTCAGACCGCGACGGGCAAACTGTTCGGCTTGCGGCGCATCACCCTGGGCCATGCGCACCTGGGCCAGACGGTAGAGCACTTGCGGCTCGCGCGGCGCCACACGCTGGGCACGCTCAAGACTGGAGGACGCACCATTCAAGTCGCCACTGGATTGCTGTTGCTGGGCAGTCGTCAGCAACGCCAGTACCGGCCCGTCAAGTTGCTCATCAGCCGACAAGCCACCGGTACGAGCCGACGGAATGCCACTCGGAGTCGAAGGCATGTTGTAGTTGCCCTGGTTGATCGGCGCCGACTGATAATTCGAACCGTCCACCGGCCCCGGGGTAATAGGCCCTGGAGTAATAGGAGAGCTGCTGATCGGCGCAGAGGCCGTTGCCCCGCCACCGGGAACCATCACCACCACCCCGGAATCTTCCGGAATCGCCTGAGCCTGTGCCTGGGCCGGACGCTTGATAGTCGTCTGGCGAAAGCCTCCGGAGGCGGAAATCCGCTCACTGTTGGACACGGCCGTACCGGAGTCCACGACGGGAATGGAGCCGCGTTGCACACTGGCGCAACCGTTGAGCAAAGCCAGAGCTGTAATAGCTGGAACCCACCACTTGTTCACGTCAAACCCTCATCGCTTAGTTCATCCAGCCCTTGACCCAATCCATCACATCGCTACCTGCCGGGGTTTCACCACCGCAGGAGGCGCCGGGAGGCGGTTCGCTGCCGCGAATATACGGCATCTGTACAGCACCCGGACAGTTGGCATCGGAGCCTTGCCCGGTACGCGAATCGACCCAGGCCTGAACCACGTTGTCCGGCTGCGGCATATCCAGCGGTAGCGGATCGGCCTTGCGCATGAAACTGGTCCACACCTGCAAGGCACCCGTGGCGCCGGTAAACGGTGTCTTGCCGTTATCATCACGACCCAGCCAGACCACCGCCAGCAGGTCCTGGCTGAAACCGGCGAACCAGCTATCACGGGAGTCGTTACTGGTGCCGGTCTTGCCCGCCAGCGCCAAGGTCTTGGGCAGTACGTTGTAAACCGAACTACCCGTACCTTCGCGCATCACGCGCTGCATCGCACTCTGGATCAGGTAGATAGACCCGGCATCGAATCGCTGCTGAATCTGGAACGGATAACGCTTGAGCGGTTCGCCTTCGGCAGTCAGTACACTGCGAATCCCGCGCATTGGCGTATTGAAACCGCCATTGGCCAGGGTCTGGTACATGGTTGCCACTTCGATCGGACTCATGCCACCGGCTCCCAGCAACATCGAGGGAAACGCAGGGAACTCTCGGGTAACGCCCAGGCGCCCCAGGGTCTTCAGGACGTTGGGTACGCCCACTTCCAGGCCAAGCCGCGCGGTGGACAAGTTGTAGGAATGGGCCAGGCCCTGGTACAGGAAAACGGTGCCATGGGAGCGACGGTCGTAGTTCTGCGGCTTCCATACCTGGCCGTCAGCGCCCTTCACCGAGAAGGCCTCATCGGAAAGCCAACTGGTCAGGGTGTACTGGCTGGGCTTTTCCAGAGCCGTCAGATAGACCGCCGGCTTGATCAGCGAGCCGATCGGACGTACCGCGTCCAATGCCCGATTGAAGCCGGCGAAACTGGCTTGACGACTGCCGATCATGGCTTGGACTTCACCGGTTTCCGGATTGGTCACCACCATGGCTGCCTCAACGTCTTCCGAACCCTTGCGTCCAGCCAGGCGCTTGAAGGTATCGTTGACCGAAGCCTCTGCCTTCATCTGCAGGATAGGGTCAAAACTGGTGAAGATTCGCAGCCCTTCTTCAGTCAAGTCTTCGTCCCGATAGTCTTCTCGCAACTGGCGCTTCACCAGATCGAGGAAACCAGGGAACGAGCTGTCCGCCAGGCTACCGCGCTTGGTCACGCCCAACGGCATTTTCTTCGCGGCTTCAACCTGCTCGGCAGTGGCTACGCCCTGCTGCTCAAGCAGATCGAGCACCAGGTTGCGCCGCTCCAGAGCACGCTCCGGATAGCGTCGCGGATTGTAATAGGAAGGACCTTTGACCATCCCCACCAGCAGCGCAACCTGATGCAATTTGAGTTCGGACAGAGGCTGGCTGAAGAAAAACTGGCTGGCCAAACCGAAACCGTGCACTGCTCGCTGGCCATCCTGGCCGACAAAGACCTCGTTGAGGTAAGCCTCGAGAATCTCGCGCTTGTCGTAATGCAGCTCCAGCAGCAGCGCCATCATCGCTTCATTGAGTTTGCGCGACAGGCTGCGTTCATTGGTCAGGAAGAAGTTCTTCACCAACTGCTGGGTCAGGGTACTGCCGCCCTGGCGCATCTGGCCCGACGAAGTGTTGACCCAGATCGCCCGGGCAATCGACTTCGGCGACACCCCGAAGTGCGAATAGAAGTCACGGTCTTCCACCGCCACCAGAGTTTCCAGCAGATAGGGTGGAACCTGATCGATCTTGATCAGGATCCGGTCCTCCAGGTTTTTCGGATACAGGCCACCGATCAGCAGCGGCTCCAGCCGCACGACCGCCAGCTTGGCGCCCTTGCTGCCGGACAGCTCCGCCACATAGTCACCGGAGAAACGCACGCGAACCGGCTGCGCCTGCTCCAATCCCTCATAGAACTGGAAACCACGGGTATTCAAGTCGACAGTGTTACCGCTGACCGCTGCAGCGCCGGGGCCGTTGGCGACGCTTTCGCGACGATAGCCCAGGGCATCGAGCTCCGTCAGGAAGTCATCCTTGCTGAGCTTTTGTCCGACGAACAGCTCCAGCGGCCGGGCATAGACCTTGGCCGGGATGGTCCAGCGCTTGCCGGAGAATTTTTCCTGGACCACAGCATCGAGGTAAACCGCAAAGCCGGCGAGCACCACCAAGCCGACCAGACTGAGCTTGAGCGCCCAGCCCAGCCAGGGGCGCAGGCCACCAGAGGGAGTTTTTTTAGCGGAACGAGGGGATCGGGTACGAGTCATGGCGGCGGATTATACGCACTTTATTCATCCTCAACATGCGCCACCCGAGGTTTGCGTTACCCCTCCCAGCGGCCATAATGACGCCCTCGATTTTCCCGACTCTGAAGGATCGCCTGTGAGCCAGTCACTGATCGCCGCCCTGCAAAACCCCGCTTTGTATCCTCATCCCGTAGAAGGGTTTCAGGTCATCGAAACCCACATCTCCTGGGTACTGCTCACCGGCCCCTTTGCTTATAAAGTGAAGAAGCCGGTGAACTTCGGTTTCCTCGATTTCACCAGCCTGGATGCCCGAGCGCATTTCTGCGGTGAAGAGCTGCGCCTGAACCAGCGTCTGACCCAGGACCTGTACCTGGAAGTCCTGCCGATCACCGGTAGCGCCGAAGCCCCAGAACTGGGCGGCAGCGGCCCGGTCATCGAATACGCGCTGAAAATGCGCCAGTTCCCCCAGAGCCAGTTGCTCAGTACCTTGCAAGCCAACAGCGAGCTGACCACCGCGCACATCGACGAGATGGCCAAGCAGATCGCCCAGTTCCACCTCAGCGCCCCCAAGGTCCCGGCCGCCCATGAAGCCGGTACGCCGGAAAGCGTAATGGCGCCAGTACGCCAGAATTTCGAACAGATCCGTCCGTTCCTCAGCGATAAGACCGACCTGCAGCAACTCGAAGCCCTGGAGGCCTGGGCCGAGGCTAGCTTCGAACGCCTCAAGCCACTGCTGGCCCAACGCAAGAGCGAAGGATTCATCCGTGAATGCCATGGTGATATCCACCTGGGCAACGCCACCCTTATCGACGGCAAGGTGGTGATTTTCGACTGCATCGAATTCAACGAGCCGTTCCGTTTCACCGACGTCTATGCCGACACCGGCTTCCTCGCCATGGACCTGGAGGATCGCGGCCTGAAAAGCCTGGCGCGGCGCTTCATCAGCCAGTACCTGGAACTGACCGGTGACTATCAGGGCCTGGAACTGCTGAACTTCTACAAAGCCTACCGTGCTCTGGTACGCGCCAAAGTCAGCCTGTTCAGCATGCCTGCCGACGCCACTCCGGTGCAGCGTGCCACCACGCTGCGCCAATACCGCAACTACGCCAATCTGGCGGAAAGCTACAGCACCATTCCATCACGCTTCCTGGCAATCACCTCGGGTATCTCGGCCGTTGGCAAAAGCCGCGTAGCCATGCGTCTGGTAGAAGCACTGGGTGCCGTTCGCCTGCGCTCAGATGTGGAACGCAAGCGTCTGTTCGGCGAGCAACAAGTGCAGAACGACCCTCACGCCGGCATCTACAGCAGCGACGCCAGCAGCGCCACCTACACCCGCCTGCATGAAATCGCCGAAACCATCCTGCGCGCTGGTTTCCCGGTGGTGATCGACGCTACCTACCTCAAGCGCGCCCAACGGGATGCCGCGGCCAAGGTGGCCGAAGCCACTGGCACCCCTTGCCTGATCATCGACTGCAACGCCCCTGAAGCGGTGGTCGCCAGCTGGCTGGCTCAACGTCAAGCCGATCAGAACGATCCTTCCGATGCCACTCTGGAAGTGATCGCCACGCAGCAAGCCACGCGCGAAGCCTTGACCGACGAAGAGCTGCTACGCAGTAAGCGTATCGAAACCAACGAAAGCGGTAGCCTGGATGCCCTGGTTGCCAACATTCGTCAGCGCCTCCCGGGCCTGTAAGCAATAATTTCAGCCGTGAAGTGCAAAGACTTCACGGCTGAAAAATAGTGGCACTATACTGGCGTCATAAATCCAACACTGGTGACGTCGCCATGAGCCAACCGAAACTTCTGGATACTCCGCTTTACGCCCTGCTGCATAAGGACGACATCGTCGGGTTCAACCGCGAACGTCCAAAGGATCAACCCATCGACATGCGTGGCGGTGACTTCCGCGGCCTCGACCTGCGGGAATTGAACGCCCAAGGGGTCGACTTCACCGACGCCTATTTCCGCTCCGCCGACTTGCGCGGCCTGGACTTGCGAAACTCCTCCATGGAAGGCGCCAGCCTGGCCCATGCGCAAATCTCTGGCGCTTACTTCCCGGTGGAACTGACTGCCGACGAGATTCTCATGTCGGTCAACTTCGGTACCCGCCTGCGCTACAACACCCGCTGAAAGCCCCTGCACTGCTCTGTTCGGCGCCCAGCTGCGCGCCGGACTATGGTTTCCCCGCCTGTCTTCCCCCCTTCCCCACGAGGTCTGAGCGCACCTGGCTGCCTCGCCTTTATGCCCCTGCCTTAGAAGCATTTGCGCCAAACCCGACCAAAGAACAGCGCGTTTGCTACTGAGCGCTACACTCCTTTGAGGCTGCCCACTCACCATTCGGCCATCGCCAGGAGGCTTAATGAATGATGAACTGCAACATTTGAAGAACCTTGGCAAGACATCCGCACAATGGCTGCATGCAGTGGGCATCCATAGTGCTTCGGACTTGCGCCGCCTGGGCGCGGTAGACGCATATCGGGCGGTGCGCACCCGCGGCTTTCGCGCCTCTAAAGTCCTGCTATATGCCATCGAAGGAGCCTTGATGGACATGCACTGGAACGACCTTCCCGCCGAACGCAAAGAGGCGTTGAACAAACAGCTGGACGCCATTTCCTCTCGTCACAAAAACTGACTGGCAGAACCTTATGTACCTGATGGGGGAGCAACCGGCCTACGCCGATGCCTTGATCAATCGTCTGCAAAGTATCCCGACGCAACTGCTGGCGGGGCTTTCACCCAGTGGTTCTGCCCTGGAACTTGAAGCGGTGGCGGACCTGTCCAGCGTACTGCCCGGTCACCAACTGTTCCTGCTGGACAGCGGCGTGATCCAGGCCAGTGTTGAAGAGCGGCCACTTTTTTACCTGCATGAAGGTGATCTGGTGGGGTTGCGTCGGGGTGTCGAGCATCCGCAGTGGCAGTTGAGCTGCGACACACCGCTGATATTGACCCCCTATTTGCGGACCGACGTATTCCGGCATATCTACGCCGACGAGCTGCGCTCGGAACTGTTGCTGCAATACCTGATTGGCCAGACCGCCCTGCTCTCTGATGCGGTCGCTCGCTTGAAACCTCCAGAATTACGCAGCAGCAACGGCTTCAAACGGGTGAATACCGGCGAAGTGCTGATTGCCCAGGGGGATGAGGCGGATCATGTGTTCGTGATTCTCGAAGGGCACGCCCAGGCCTTTGTCGATGGCCACAAGGTTGGCGATGTACCCAAGGACGAGATTTTTGGCGCCATGGCGGTCTTCACCGGAGAGAAGCGCAGCGCCAGTGTGATCGCCAGCGAGCCGAGCACGATCATGCTGATTCCCAAGGAGCAGTTCCTCAGCCTGACCCAGAGCAACCCGCGCATCGCCCATAGCCTGATCGAGAGCATGGCGCGGCGCATCGACCTGCTGAACAAGGAAGTGACCCGTCTTATGGCCTTGAGCAGCCCGAGCCAGGGCTGAACGAGCAGAGGATCCAAACAAGCGTTTAGCGAAATATGCGAAAACTGAAAAAGCCTTGTTGACTTCGAAATGAGAATCGTTATGATTATCACAGCTGGTCGCGAGATCAGTCGATAACCTGGAAGACCAGTGGTTCGGACTCTCAGATTATCTCCTCATCAGGCTAATCACGGTTATTTGACCCGGCTCTTGCCGGGTCTTTTTTTGCCTGTGAAAAAGTGAGCCATTCAAGGTTTCAATTGTGCACAGTAATCCTTGGGTGGCTGGGGCGGCGTATACCAGACGTAATCGGCCGATGCCGGGGAAACCTCACTACCCTGCTCTGCCAGAATCAGCACCACAACTTCCTGCCCCTGATCCAGATCAGCCATGTGCAAGGGCACCCCAAGGTCTCGGCGCCCATGAAAAGATCCAGCAAACAGCAAGGCTGGAGTCGGTGCCGCCAGCAGCCGTTCGGCCATGCGCCGATCCCGCTGTTGCTGCACCGCCAGCATGAACGGCACCTGACTTTCGGGCAGTAAACCGCAGTGGGACTCGCGAATTTGCGCAGACAAGAGCTGAGTCACCGGGCGCGCATTGCTCCGCGCCCCGGACAGCACAGGCGCCTGCGCATATATCCTGCGCACGTCCTGAGTATCCAGATTGGCTGCCAACAATGGATAGGGCTGCTTCAGCGCATAACCCACCAGCAGACCGTAGAGACTCCAGTCCCAACCCGGTTGCCAGGCCAGCGCAGCGGGTAGGCCGTCAGGCAAGCGCCGCCCCTCCAGGGACCGCTTGACCCCATCGACTTTTGCCTGCTGATCCGGATTGAGCATTTCCAGCAACAGACTGCCCTGTTGCCGCTCCGCGGCCATAGAGCGCAAGAGCCAGAGCTGTAAAGCGTGATGGTCGGCGTTGTCATGCTGCTCGCCGACAATCAGCCTGGGCGCCTGTGCCAGGCGTTCAACCAGCTCGCCAGGGCTCAGCGCCTCACCATTGTGCAGATCAATAATGCTGCCAGGCCCCTGCGCCACCGGCGGCGGTAACGTTCCCGGCATGCTGTGACAGGCCGCCAGCAACAGGGCCAGCAGTAACGGGAGTGCACGCATCAGGTCTCTCCGTGTGTCAGGTCAACGGGCAATGATCAACGGATGCCCGCGTTCAGGGTGCAACTGCACCAGAACCTCCAGGCCGAACACCGCTTGCAACGGCTCGGGACGCAGCACTTCGGCCGGCGTACCCAATGAATGCGGGCGTCCGCCTTCAAGCAGCAACAGCCGATCACAGTAGCGTGCCGCCAGATTCAGGTCATGGAGGATAATCAGTACCGCCGCGCCGCGATCGGCAAACTCCCGGATGGCCTGCAAGGTGACGTGCTGGTGCAACGGATCGAGGGCAGACGTGGGCTCATCCAGCAACAGGTTGTGTCCACTCTGCCCCGGCCATAACTGCGCCAGAACCCGCGCCAGATGCACCCGTTGCCGCTCCCCACCCGACAACGCCAGGTAGCTGCGCCCCCACAGATGCGCCACATCGACCGCCTCCAGCGCAGCGCCAACGATCTGCGCATCACGCACGCGACCGCTCTGATGGGGCAAGCGCCCAAGCCCCACCACTTCCTCGACCCGAAAAGCGAAATCCAGACTAGACGCCTGAGGCAACACCGCCAGCCTTTGCGCCCGCAATGTACCCTGCCACTGCGCCAACTCTTGCCCATCCAACGACACTCGGCCCTGATGGGCCGCCAACTCTCCACTCATGGCTCCGAGCAGGCTGCTTTTGCCGGCACCATTGGGACCTAGCACTCCCAATACCTGGCCCGGCAACAATTGCAGGTCCACACCGGCCAGGACATCTTTGCCACCACGGCGGACATGCAGTTTCTCGACTCGCAGCATCAGGCGCGCCCTCGCAACAACAGGTACAGAAAGAATGGCGCGCCGATAAAGGCGGTGACGATACCGATGGGCAATTCGGCTGGTGCCAGCGCCAGACGCGCCACCAGATCAGCCAACAGCAATAAGCTGGCCCCCGCCAGGATCGATGCCGGGAGCAAGGTGCGATGATCCGGCCCCGACAGCAGGCGCACCAGATGAGGCACGACCAACCCGACAAAACCTATCATCCCTGCTGCAGCCACGGCGGCTCCCACACCCAGGGCCGTACAGAACACCAGTTCACGCTTGAGCCTTTCGACATCGACCCCCAGGTGCTTGGCCTCGGACTCGCCCAGCAGCAGCGCATTCAAGGCCTTGGCCCGACGAGGCAGCCAAAGAGCCACCGCCGCCGTTACCAGCAACAGCGGCCACAGCCGCTGGTAACTGGCACCGTTCAGGCTGCCCAGGTTCCAGAAGGTCAAGGTTCGCAAGGTGGCGTCATCCGCCAGGTAGGTGAACAAGCCCACGGCCGAGCCGGCCAGGGCCGTCAAGGCTATTCCCGCCAGCAACATGGTCGCCACATGAGTCTGGCCGTTGCGCCGACCAAGTCGATAGACCAGCGCTGTCACTCCCAGGCCACCCAGAAAGGCACAGAGTGAGAGCAGATAAGGACCAATAGCTTCCGGCACACCGCCGAACATCGAGCCACCGACAATGGCGATCGCTGCTCCCAACGCCGCCCCACTGGACACCCCCACCAGCCCCGGGTCCGCCAGGGGATTGCGAAACAGTCCCTGCATGGCCACGCCGGACAGCGCCAACACGCCCCCCACTGCAAGGCCAAGCAAGGTCCGCGGCAGGCGGATCTGCCCGAGGATCAACTCCGCCTGCTCCAGCCCCTGTCCATCGATCGGCACCCCAAGCAACCGCAGGGCGGCGCGCAAGGTATCGAACAGAGGCAGACTGACCGGCCCCAGGGCCAGTGACAACCAGATGGCCAGGATGCACAGGGCTCCCAGCCCGAGAAACAGCGTTCTAGGTTTGACCAGACGACTCATTGGGCCAACTTGGACTGGGGATAGAAAGCTGCCGCCAGGCGTTTCAGGCTATCTGGCAGCCGAGGCCCCAAGCCCCCCACCAGCAAGGTCGGGTCAAGTTCGACCACTCGCCCTGCCTTGACCGCCGCGGTAGACGCCAGCACCGGGTTTTCCTTGAACAGAGCAGCCCGGGCCGCGTCACCGCTCAGACTGCGATCGGAGAACACCAGGACCTGCGGACTCAAGCCTGCCAGAGACTCCACCGAAAACGGTTTGTAACCCG
Organism: Pseudomonas sp. 910_21; assembly: GCF_052850735.1. NCBI lineage: Bacteria > Pseudomonadati > Pseudomonadota > Gammaproteobacteria > Pseudomonadales > Pseudomonadaceae > Pseudomonas > Pseudomonas sp. 910_21. The sequence continues at coordinate 16,769 of NZ_VXCY01000017.1, forward strand.
TATGAGTCGCCAGGTTGTGCCCGCCGGCCTGCTGCAGGAGCCAGTCCGCCGCAGTGTCCTTGCCGGCAATCAGCGGCTTGCCGCCAGCATGTCCCAGCAGCAGCAAGACTCCCGGCGACGCCTGGGTCTTCTGTACCTCACTGACCCAGGCTTGTTGCTGTTCAAGCTGCTTTTGATAGTCCTGAAACAGCTCTCCGGCTTGCGCCTCGCGGCCCAGTAGTTGTCCCAGATGCCGCAAAGTGTGCTGCAAGGTAGGAAGATCGGCCTGGGCAGAAAACAGCTCGACCTTGACCCCAGCGCTACGAATCTGTGACAGCACCGGCGGCGGGCCCATTTCTTCTGTACCCACCAGGATCTGCGGCCGCAGGCTCAGGATGCCTTCCGCCGATAGCTGCCGCTGATAACCAATGCTGGGCAGCGCCTTGAGTGATGCCGGATGCTGGCTGGTGGTATCGACCCCCACCAGTTTCGACTCAGCACCCAGAACCGTTACCCACTCGGACAAAGCCCCACCAGCACTGACCCAACGCTGCGGCAACTCATCGGCGGTGGCCCACTGGCTCACCAGCAATCCGGCACAGAACGCAATGGCGCTGGCACTCAGGCGCATAAGTACATTTCCTTTATAGACGTGGGGCCCGCGAAGCAGCTGTCCATGTGACATGCCAGGCAGAGCAGGCATCGAAATGAGCAAGCGCCCCGTGTCGGGCGAGACGGCCATTTGATAATTGTTTTCATTTAGCAGTCAAGCGTCGACATGTTTCATCCTGCCGCCACGGGAAAACTGTGACAGCCTTAGCGCAGAGCCTTCGGACCAAGAGGATAGACATGAAATTTCTTTGCGCCGGGAGCGATCTTCCCGAGGCCAGTAGCCGGGGTTTCCAGCTTGCGGGGTTGAAACTCTTTGCTGTGCGCCGCGAGGGGCAGGCTTACGTATATGCCAATCACTGCCCACACCGTGGAGTGCCCCTGGAATGGCAACCTGATCAGTTCCTCGATCCCAGCGCCAGCCTGATCCAGTGCGCCACCCATGGCGCACTGTTTCTGATCGAAAGTGGCGAATGTGTGGCAGGGCCATGCGCCGGGCAGTTCCTGAGGGCCATCGACTGTGAGGAAGACGGCCAGGGTATCTGGGTCGCTCTTTAACCCTGCAGCAGCACCTCAAGACGCCGGTCGATACAAACTTCCTGTGCAGTCAGGCGAACGCCATAAGCCAGCACCTCGACGCCGGCCGCCACCGCTTCCCGTAGGGCTGCGGCATACCCCGGATCGATCTCCTCTGCCGGACGCACTGCGTCTATACCCGAGAGATTGACGCAATACAGCTGAACCGCACGTACCCCCTCCCGAGCCAGGCTTGCCAGCTCACGCAAGTGCTTGGCACCGCGCTGGGTCACCGCATCGGGGAAGGCCGCCACCGCGCAGCCATCGAAACCCAGAGTGACACTCTTGACCTCGACGTAGGCCGGACCGTCCGGGTAATCCAGGCGAAAATCGATGCGACTGTTCTCCTGTCCATAAGGCACCTCGCGCTTCAGCCCGGTGAAGCCGTTCAATTCCTTGATCAGCCCCGCCCTCAACGCCTCTTCAACCAGGCCGTTGGCCCGCCCGGTATTGACGCAGGCCAGTCGCCCTTGAGGGGTTTCACTGATTTCCCAGGTGCCCGGCAGCTTGCGCTTGGGGTCGTTGGAACGGCTGAACCACACCTGCCCGCCTTCGACCATGCAATTGAACATCGAGCCGGTATTGGGACAGTGAATCGTCATCTGTTCCCCCGCAGCGGTTTCGATGTCTGCCAGGAAACGCTTGTAGCGACGCAGCAGACGCCCTTCTTCCAAGGGAGGATCGAAGCGCATCAGCCTTGCCAGCTCTGCAGGCCACGGGAGATACGCTCCACCGCTTCCTGCAAGCGCTCCAGGCTCTGGGTGTAGGCGAAACGCACATGGTGTCCCGCCTGGTGACGACCGAAATCCAGGCCGGGAGTGAAGGCCACATGCTCGGTCTCCAGGAAGTGCCGGCAGAAAGCAAAGGCATCACCACCAAAAGCGCTGATATCGGCGTACAGATAGAAGGCCCCTTCAGGCTCCACGGCGATACCAAAACCCAACTCGCGCAAGGCCGGGAGCAGGAAATCCCGGCGACGCCCGAATTCGGCACGACGCTCCTCCAGCATGCTGATGGTTTGCGGTTCGAAACAGGCCAGAGCGGCGTACTGGGCCATACTCGGCGCACTGATGTAGAGATTCTGCGCCAGTTTCTCCAGCTCACCCACAGCCGCAGGCGGCGCCACCAGCCACCCCAGGCGCCAGCCAGTCATGCCGAAATACTTGGAAAAACTATTCAGGACAAAAGCGCTGTCATCCACTTCCAGCACGCTGGCGGCATCAGTGCCATAGGTCAGGCCGTGGTAGATCTCGTCCACCACCAGATGCCCGTTGCGAGCCTTGATAGCAGCGGACAGGCCCGCCAGCTCATCACGACTGAGCACAGTCCCGGTAGGGTTCGCCGGAGAAGCGACCAAGGCGCCGACGCTGTCCTGATCCCAGTAACGCTCCACCAGGTCAGGAGTCAGTTGATAACGCACATCCGGCCCTACCGGCACCAACTGCGCCGCGCCTTCAACCAGACGCAGGAAATGCCGGTTGCACGGATAGCCCGGGTCAGCCAGCAGCCAGTGCTTGCCCGGGTCCACCAGCAGGCTGCTGGTCAGCAGCAACGCGCCGGAGCCTCCGGGAGTGATCATGATCCGCTCGGGGTCGATATCCAGGCCATACCGCTGCTGGTAGAAACCGGAGATTGCCCCACGCAGCTCCGGGATACCTCGCGCTGCGGTGTAACGGGTCTTGCCGGCGCTCAACGCCGCCTGCCCGGCCTTGATGATCGGCTCGGCGGTGGTGAAGTCCGGCTCGCCGATCTCCAGGTGAATCACATCATGTCCGGCGGCCTGCAACTCATTGGCGCGGGCCAGCAGGGCCATGACATGGAAAGGTTCGATAGCGCGACTGCGCGCACTGTAGGGCAGAGCCATTAGCCTTCCTTCATTCGAGGGGGGAGCAAAAGTCCGATTCTACCCATCCAGTGAAGCCCGGGAGAACCCAGCGACATCCGTGCGGTCTGTTGCCTTGTGCCAACTGGTGCAAACAGAAACCGCAGATTTGACTAAAATCAATGATTGAACAGACCGATCTGCAAGCCATGTCATCCTTTTCCAGTATCTACGGACTTAGGCAGGACATAGGCTCGACAACCGGGAGTAGCGCGCTCTGGTTTGATCTGGTAAGTTCGCCCGCTTGCAGCCGCAGGGCCGGCAAGTGTCGGAGATGGAGCAATCCTGCGCAATGGATTACAAGAGTAGAGGCGGTCCATTCATGCCCACCCAAGCAAAGCAACAGATTCAATCGATCAGCGGTTTTGAACCTTATGTTGAAACTGCGGGCGAAGAGTACATGGGCAAGCCCATGCGTGAGCACTTCACCAAGATCCTGAACAAGTGGAAACAGGACTTGATGCAGGAAGTCGACCGCACTGTTGATCACATGAAAGATGAAGCGGCCAACTTCCCTGATCCGGCCGACCGTGCCAGCCAGGAAGAGGAGTTCAGCCTTGAACTGCGCGCCCGTGATCGTGAGCGCAAGTTGATCAAGAAGATCGACAAGACCCTGCAACTGATCGAAGACGAAGAATACGGCTGGTGTGAATCCTGTGGCGTCGAGATCGGCATCCGCCGCCTGGAAGCCCGCCCAACCGCCGATATGTGCGTTGATTGCAAGACCCTGGCGGAAATCAAGGAAAAGCAAGTCGGCAAGTAATAGTCGGCCTGAACCTGAAACGGAGCGTATACACGCTCCGTTTTCGTTTCCGCCTTCCTCTGCAGAAGCGAGCTCACGAAAGCGATCCCCCCGACCCTGTCATCACTCCGGGGCCAGACCCGATAGCATCCTGCCCATGACTGCCTCCACATCTGCTTCATACATCGGGCGCTTCGCCCCCACCCCCAGCGGCTACCTGCATTTCGGCTCACTGGTCGCGGCTCTTGCCTCCTATCTGGATGCCCGAGCCGTCGGCGGCCGCTGGCTGCTGCGCATGGAAGACCTCGACCCGCCCCGGGAAGAGCCGGGGGCCCAGGCAGCGATTCTCAAGGCCCTGGAAAGCTACGGCTTCGAATGGGACGGCGAAATGGTTCGCCAAAGCGATCGCCACGATGCTTACGCAGCAGTCATTGACCGGCTGTTCCATCAAGGCCTGGCCTATGCCTGCACCTGCTCTCGCAAACAACTGGAGCCCTACCACGGCATCTACCCGGGGCTGTGCCGCAACCTTGGTCACGCCCAGGAAGACGCGGCAATCCGCCTGCGGGTGCCGGAGCTCGAGTACCGCTTCAACGACAGGGTCCAGGGCGAGTATCGCCAGCACTTGGGCCGGGAAGTCGGAGACTTCGTGATCCGACGCCGTGACGGCCTCTATGCTTATCAATTGGCTGTGGTGCTCGATGACGCTTGGCAGGGCATCACCGATATCGTGCGCGGCGCCGACCTGCTGGACTCAACTCCCCGCCAGCTGTACCTGCAGGAACTGTTGGGACTATCCCAACCACGCTACCTCCATGTACCGCTGATTACTCAGCCGGACGGACAAAAACTGGGCAAGTCCTACCGTTCGCCACCACTGGCCGAGGAGCAGGCGCCGCCCTTGCTGCTGCGGGCGCTGCGGGCCCTGGGCCAGAAACCGCCTGTCGAACTCACCCATGCGAGCGTGGCTCAGATCATGAAGTGGGGCATCGTCCACTGGGATGCCGAGTTGATTCCACGCACACTGAGCGTGCCGGAAGCCCAATTGAGCTGACGCCCCTTGCAGCTTGGCGCCCATCCGTTACCATCGCCGCACGTTTTCGGGCACGCACACAATAAAGAGAGGCCGAGATGTACATCTATCGCTTGGTCCTACTCCTGGTAGTGGGGATCTATCTATTCTCCCCCGCCATCATGGATTGGTGGATCGATGCTACTGGCGCCTGGTATCGCCCGTATCTGCTCTGGCTGATTCTGATCGTCGTGACCTTCATCCTGCAGAGCCAAAAAGATGCCGATGAGCTTTAGCCTGACCCAGATGATCCTGATCAGCGCCGCCTACTTGCTGGTGCTGTTCGGGGTGGCCTGGATCAGTGAGCGCGGCATGATTCCGCGCTCGATCATTCGCCACCCGCTGACCTACACCCTGTCGCTGGGAGTCTATGCCAGCGCCTGGGCCTTCTACGGCACGGTGGGCCTGGCCTATCAATACGGCTACGGGTTCCTCTCCAGCTACCTGGGGGTTTCCGGGGCCTTCCTGCTGGCGCCGGTGCTGCTGTATCCGATCCTGAAGATCACCCGCACCTATCAACTGTCGTCCCTGGCGGACCTGTTCGCCTTCCGTTTCCGCAGCACCTGGGCCGGTGCCCTGACCACCATTTTCATGCTGGTGGGAGTCCTGCCCCTGCTGGCCCTGCAGATCCAGGCAGTGGCCGATTCCATCGGCATCCTCACCCATGAACCGGTGCAACATCGAGTAGCGCTGAGCTTCTGCGCGCTGATCACCCTGTTCACGATTTTCTTCGGTTCGCGGCACATCGCTACCCGGGAGAAACACGAAGGCCTGGTGTTCGCCATTGCCTTCGAATCGGTGATCAAGCTGATCGCCATCGGCGGCGTCGGCCTGTATGCGCTGTACGGGGTCTTCGATGGTCCGCAACAGCTGGAGCTCTGGCTGCTGCAGAACCAGACTGCCCTCGCCGCGCTGCACACTCCACTGCAAGAGGGTCCGTGGCGCACCCTGCTGCTGGTGTTCTTCGCTTCAGCGATCGTCATGCCGCACATGTATCACATGACCTTTACCGAAAACCTCAACCCCCGAGCCCTGGTCAGCGCCAGCTGGGGGCTGCCGCTGTTCCTGCTGCTGATGAGCCTGGCGGTGCCGCTGATTCTCTGGGCCGGACTCAAGCTCGGCGCCACCACCAACCCGGAATACTTCACCCTGGGCATTGGTATCGCGGCCAACAGCCCAGCCCTGGCGCTACTGGCCTATGTCGGCGGGCTCTCGGCCGCCAGTGGCCTGATCATCGTCACCACTCTGGCCTTGTCGGGGATGGCCCTGAACCACTTGGTGCTGCCGCTTTACCAGCCGCCCGCAGAAGGCAATATCTATCGCTGGCTGAAGTGGACTCGTCGCGCCCTGATCGTCGCCATCATCATGGCCGGCTACGCCTTCTACCTGTTGCTGGGGGCCGAACAGGACCTGGCCAACCTGGGAATCGTCGCCTTCGTCGCTACCCTGCAATTTCTTCCCGGCGTGCTCTCGGTGTTGTACTGGCCGACCGCCAACCGTCGTGGCTTCATCGCCGGGCTGCTGGCAGGGATTCTGGTCTGGCTGGTGACCATGCTGCTGCCTCTGATCGGCAACCTGCAGGGCTTCTACATCCCGCTGCTGAACATGATCTACGTCCTCGACGACACTAGCTGGCACATGGCAGCCATCGCCTCGCTGGCAGCCAACGTTCTGATGTTCACCCTGATTTCGCTGTTCACCAACGCCAGCGCCGAAGAAGCCAGTGCTGCCGAAGCCTGCGCGGTGGACAACGTGCGTCGCCCGCAGCGCCGGGAACTGCATGCTGCCTCACCCCAGGAGTTCGCCACTCAACTGGCCAAGCCGCTGGGCGCCAAGGCTGCGCAAAAGGAGGTGGAACAAGCCTTGCGCGACCTGTATCTGCCTTTCGACGAACGCCGCCCCTATGCCTTGCGGCGTCTGCGTGACCGTATCGAGGCCAACCTGTCCGGCCTGATGGGGCCGAGTGTCGCCCAGGACATGGTGGAAACCTTCCTGCCATACAAGGCCGGCGGAGAAAACTATGTCACCGAAGACATCCATTTCATCGAAAGCCGCCTCGAGGACTACCACTCACGCCTGACCGGCCTGGCCGCCGAGCTCGATGCCCTGCGCCGCTACCACCGACAAACCCTGCAGGAACTGCCCATGGGCGTCTGCTCCCTGGCCAAGGATCAGGAGATCCTCATGTGGAACAAGGCCATGGAGGAACTGACCGGTATTCCCGCCCAGCATGTGGTGGGGTCACGCCTGAGTACCATCACCAATCCATGGAAAGACCTGCTGCAGGGCTTTATCAACCTGCCAGACGAGCACTTGCACAAGCAGCATCTGGCCCTCGACGGCCAGACTCGCTGGCTGAACCTGCACAAGGCGGCCATCGACGAGCCGTTGGCACCGGGTAACAGCGGCCTGGTGTTACTGGTGGAAGACCTGACCGAAACCCAGACCCTGGAAGACAAGCTGGTGCACTCTGAACGTCTGGCCAGTATCGGACGCCTCGCTGCCGGGGTGGCTCACGAGATCGGCAATCCGATCACCGGCATCGCCTGTCTGGCGCAGAACCTGCGGGAAGAGCGTGAAGAAGACGGTGAACTGACGGAAATCAGTGAGCAGATCCTCGAACAGACCAAGCGCATTTCGCGCATCGTCCAGTCACTGATGAGCTTTGCCCACGCCGGTAGCCATCAGCACAACGACGAAGCCGTATGCCTGGCTGAAGTTGCCCAGGATGCCATTGGTCTCCTGGCCTTGAACCGGCGCAATTTCGAAGTGCAGTTCTTCAATCTGTGTGATCCCGACCACTGGGTCGATGGTGATCCGCAGCGGCTGGCCCAAGTGCTGATCAACCTGCTGTCCAACGCCCGCGACGCTTCTCCTCCCGGCAGCGCTGTACGCGTCAAGAGCGAGGCTTTCGAGCACACGGTCGATCTGATCGTGGAAGACGAAGGCAGCGGTATTCCCAAGAACATCATGGATCGATTGTTCGAACCGTTTTTCACCACCAAGGACCCTGGGGAAGGCACCGGACTGGGCCTTGCGCTGGTCTATTCCATCGTTGAAGAGCATTATGGACAAATCACCATCGACAGCCCGGCCGATCCACAAAGCCAACGCGGTACCCGTATTCGGGTGACTTTACCGCGTCATGTCGAAGCGACGTCCGCTGTGAACTGAGACCGTCGAGAGAATTGAATCAATGCCGCATATTCTGATCGTCGAAGACGAAACCATTATCCGCTCCGCCCTTCGTCGCCTGCTGGAACGTAACCAGTACCAGGTCAGCGAAGCCGGCTCGGTGCAGGAAGCCCAGGAACGCTTCAGCATTCCCACATTCGACCTAATTGTCAGTGACCTGCGCCTGCCTGGCGCCCCGGGTACCGAACTGATCAAGCTCGGCCAGGGCACTCCGGTGCTGATCATGACCAGCTACGCCAGCCTGCGCTCGGCTGTGGACTCGATGAAAATGGGGGCGGTGGACTACATCGCCAAACCTTTCGACCACGATGAAATGCTCCAGGCCGTGGCACGGATTCTCCGCGACCGACAAAGTGCCGAGAACGCATCGGCAGATCGCCCAGCAGCCAGGACGGGAACGGTTGCGGACAAGGCCGGCGCCAGCAACAACAACGGCGAAATCGGCATCATCGGCTCCTGCCCGCCCATGCAGGATATGTACAGCAAGATCCGCAAAGTAGCGCCAACAGATTCAAATGTCCTGATCCAGGGCGAGTCCGGTACCGGTAAGGAACTGGTGGCCCGGGCCCTGCACAATCTGTCCAAGCGCGCCAAGGCCCCGATGATCTCGGTGAACTGCGCGGCCATTCCGGAAACCCTGATCGAGTCCGAATTGTTCGGCCATGAGAAAGGTGCTTTCACCGGCGCCAGCGCCGGTCGTGCGGGCCTGGTGGAAGCAGCGGACGGCGGAACACTATTCCTCGACGAAATCGGTGAACTGCCTCTGGAGGCCCAGGCGCGTCTGCTGCGGGTTCTGCAGGAAGGTGAGATCCGGCGCGTGGGGTCTGTGCAGTCGCAAAAAGTCGATGTCCGCCTGATTGCAGCGACTCACCGCGACTTGAAGAGCCTCTCCAAGATCGGCCAGTTCCGTGAGGACCTTTATTACCGCTTGCACGTGATCGCCCTGAAACTGCCAGCCTTGCGCGAGCGCGGTGCCGACGTCATTGAAATCGCCAATGCCTTCCTCGCCCGCCAGAGTGCACGCATCGGTCGTTCGGACCTGAAGTTCGCCGCCGATGCCGAACAGGCTATTCGCCATTATTCCTGGCCAGGAAACGTGCGCGAGCTGGAGAACGCGGTAGAACGCGCAGTAATCCTGTGCGAAAGCCCGGAAATCTCCGCTGACCTGCTAGGGATCGATATCGAGCTGAGTGACCTCGAGGACGATGACTTCGTCGGCCTGCCACCGCAACAGGGCAACACCAGCCACGAGCCCACCGAGGACCTGTCTCTGGAAGACTACTTCCAGCACTTCGTCCTCGAACATCAGGACCACATGACCGAGACCGAGTTGGCACGCAAACTGGGTGTCAGCCGCAAATGCCTTTGGGAACGCCGCCAACGCCTGGGCATCCCGCGACGCAAAAGCGGGGTAGCCAGCGAAAGCTGAACCCGTGCTGACCAGAGTGCGGGTAACGCTCGACTTTGTGAAAAAAACTGTTACCTGTGTAATTGGACGTAACAAAAGCCGGGGCTAAAGGTAACGAAGCCCCGGTTTTTTTTGGCCTGAAAAACACCGCCTGGCACGCCTAACCCCTTGTTTTACTGGGGATCACAAAAGTTGGCACGGCACCTGCTATATGTTTGGTACAAGAACAATAACAAGCAATGCACAAGACAATAAAAATAAGACGAATCGACTCACGCATAATAAAAACAACACGGCGGAGGCGCAGCTAACTGATTCTTTTGGAGAGGCGTTGTATTTGGGGCTTGCCCCACAACCAGGCCGAGAACAACAAAAACTGCCCTAAGGCAGAGCCTGAACTGGTTGGATCGAAAGGTCATTGCAACTCAGCGATCAAAGCAATCCGTTTGCTCTTGGCTCCCGATTGGGAGGGTCACTCTGGGTAATCCAAGTGACAAGGGCGTTTAACAAAAACAAGAAGCCCGAAACCAATAATAACAATAGAGCACGCAACTATTCTGGGGGAGCTTCGGCTCCCCTTGTGGTTTCCAGAGTTCGCATTTTTCCTCATAAAACCCACGCCAGCCCCGCTAGATCGCACCTTTGCGCAGACCTGCACAAGTCGCGGCAGCTTCCTACACCATCCTTCGACTAAATGCTAGAATCCCCGCCCATCATGCGGTCATTCTTCGTTTTGGCCGAACATTCCTTCAAACAGTGCATCCCATGCTGAAGAAGCTGTTCCAGTCATTCCGTTCTCCCTTGCGTCGTACGCAACATAAACGCAGCACCCCTGAAGTGCTCAATAGCAGCCAGCATTCGCTGCAACGTGCCCAGTTCAGCCGGTATGCGGTAAATATCGTCGAACGCCTGCAGAACGCCGGCTACCAGGCTTATCTGGTAGGCGGCTGCGTGCGCGACATGCTGCTCAATATCACCCCCAAGGATTTCGACGTCGCCACCAGCGCCACACCGGAGCAGGTCAAGGCCGAGTTTCGTAACGCACGGATCATTGGCCGACGTTTCAAACTGGTGCATATCCACTTCGGTCGCGAAATCATCGAGGTTGCGACTTTCCGCGCCAATCACCCGCAGAACGACGACGAGGAAGACAGCAATCAATCCTCCCGTAATGAAAGCGGGCGAATCCTGCGGGATAACGTCTATGGCACCCTGGAAGAAGACGCGCAACGCCGCGACTTCACCATCAATGCCCTGTACTACGATCCGGTCAGCGAACGCATCCTCGATTACGCCAATGGCGTACACGACATTCGCAACAATTTGATCCGCCTCATCGGCGACCCTCGGCAGCGTTACCAGGAAGACCCGGTGCGGATGCTGCGGGCCGTCCGATTCGCGGCGAAACTCAACTTCGGTATCGAAAAACACACCGCAACGCCAATCCGCGAACTGGCCCCCATGCTGCGAGAGATCCCTTCCGCACGCCTGTTCGAAGAAGTGCTCAAACTGTTCCTCTCCGGCTACGCAGCCGACACCTTCGAAATGCTGGTGGACCTGCAACTCTTCGATCCGTTGTTCCCGGCCAGCGCCGAAGCCCTGGAATACAACCCGACCTACACCCATACGCTGATCAGCGAAGCCTTGATCAACACCGACTTGCGGATCAAGCAGAACAAGCCTGTGACGCCGGCCTTCCTTTTCGCTGCCCTGCTCTGGCCAGCCCTGCCCGCCCGGGTCCTGCGCCTGCAGGAACGCGGCATGCCGCCAATCCCGGCCATGCAGGAAGCTGCCCACGAACTGATCGCCGAACAGTGCCAGCGCATCGCCATTCCCAAGCGCTTCACCATGCCGATCCGCGAGATCTGGGACATGCAGGAGCGACTGCCACGGCGCAGCGGCAAGCGCGCCGACCAGTTGCTGGACAACCCACGCTTCCGTGCCGGCTACGACTTCCTGCTGCTGCGTGAAAGTGCAGGCGAGCAGACCGACGGCCTGGGTGAATGGTGGACCGACTACCAGGACGCCAATGACTCCGAACGCCGCGACATGATCCGCGATCTGAGCGGCAAGGAAGACGCCAGCGGCGCGCCACGCAAGCGTCGGCGCAGCAGCGGTGCCAAACGCAAGCGTGCAGGCGGCTCCAGCGCTTCAGGCGAGTAATGGATGGAACGTATCTACATTGGCATGGGCAGCAATCTGGCTGCCCCTGAAGAACAACTGCGCAGCGCACTCGAGGCCTTGGCGCAGTTGCCCGCAAGCCACTTCCATGGCGTGTCGGCCTTCTATCAAAGCGACTCCCTGCTTCCCGGCCAACCACGCTACACCAATGCCGTGGCGGCATTGGATAGTGATCTGGAACCCTTGGCACTGCTTGATGCACTGCAGGCCATCGAAAACCAGCAAGGCCGAGAGCGCAATGAACGCTGGGGCCCCCGCACCCTGGACCTGGACATCCTCCTGTTCGGCGACCGCCTGATCGACGAGCCGCGCCTCAAGGTCCCTCATTACCACATGCAGGCCCGCCCCTTTGTCCTCTACCCCCTGGCGGAACTAGCCCCTGCCGAATTGAGACTGGCCGACGGACGCACCCTGCAGGAACTGCTCGTTGCCTGTCCATTTGTCGGCCTGGAACGTCTGAAATAACCGCTGAAACGCATCAGTAACGGCGGTAACACTCCCGACGTAACAAGGCGGTAACACATCTAATTGACTTCCCGAGTCCTCATCACGACTATAGGCGTCCCGTTGCCGCCATCCCGGCGTTAAAGGGCGCAATTCAAGCGAGGCTTGTTCGCGGCGACCCCAGGAAACGCTAGGCCAAGGCGCTTGTACAACGGCGGTGGCACCCGCTGGTGCACAGCCTCTTCTGGGCACAGAATAATGCGTCCAGCGCCACCAGCGCGAATCCCGGTACTGCTTTCAAACCGCTTGGAACCAGGCTGTATAAGCACGACAAAAGACCGTGCGCCTGAATAACGAAGAATCACGCGCGTTACTCGCAGTAGTTTCCAAAGCGCCTGAAATGAGGACCCCTTTTCATGCCAGACATCACTCTGACTACCCTGCAAAGCCTCAAGCAGAAAGGTGAGAAGATCACCATGCTGACCTGCTATGACGCCACCTTCGCCCACACCTGCTGTGAAGCCGGCGTCGAAGTCCTGCTGGTAGGCGACTCCCTGGGCATGGTCTTGCAAGGGCACGACAGCACACTGCCCGTGAGCAACGCCGATATGGCCTACCACGTCGCGGCGGTCAAACGCGGCAACAACGGTGCATTGATCCTCGCCGACCTGCCCTTCATGTCCTATGCCACCACCGAACAGGCCCTGAGCAGCTCGGCCCAGCTGATGCAGGCCGGCGCGCACATGGTCAAGATCGAAGGTGCCGCCTGGCTGGCCGAATCGGTTCGCCAGTTGAACGAACGCGGCGTCCCGGTCTGCGTACACATGGGGCTGACCCCACAAACAGTGAATGTCCTGGGCGGCTACAAGGTCCAGGGGCGTAACGAGAGCCAGGCGCGGCAGATGCGTGCCGATGCCATTGCCCTGGAGCAGGCCGGTGCCGCCATGTTGCTGCTCGAGTGCGTCCCCAGTGAGCTGGCGGCGGAAATCACTCAGGCCGTGAAGATCCCGGTAATCGGCATCGGTGCCGGCAGCGCCACCGACGGCCAGGTTCTGGTGATCCACGACATGCTGGGCCTGTCCCTGAGCGGTCGCTCGCCCAAGTTCGTGAAGAACTTCATGGCCGGCAAAGACAGCATCCAGGCGGCGTTGAGCGCCTATGTCGAAGCAGTCAAGGCCGTTACCTTCCCAGGCGCCGAACACGGGTTCTCTGCATGAATACAGTTAAAACCGTGCGCGAATTGCGCGCTGCGGTCGCCCGCGCCCGCAGCGAAGGCAAGCGGATTGGCTTCGTGCCCACCATGGGCAACCTGCACAGCGGTCACGCCGCCCTGGTGGCCAAGGCCGCCCAACGAGTGGACTTCGTGGTTGCCAGCATCTTCGTCAACCCGCTGCAGTTCGGCGCCGGCGAAGACCTGGACAAATATCCGCGCACCCTGGCCGCCGACCAGGAAAAACTGCTCGAAGCCGGCTGCCAGCTGCTGTTCGCGCCCAGTGTCGAAGAGATGTACCCCGACGGCATGGCCGGACAGACCCGGGTCAGCGTGCCACAGCTGTCCGAAGGCCTGTGCGGCGCCAGCCGTCCCGGGCATTTCGAAGGCGTGGCCACGGTGGTCAGCAAGCTGTTCAACATGGTCCAGCCTGACCTAGCGGTCTTCGGTCAGAAGGACTATCAGCAGTTGGCGGTCATTCGTGCCCTGGTACATGACCTGAACATGCCGATCCAGATCATCGGCGAGCCAACGGTGCGAGCCGCCGACGGCCTGGCCCTGTCCTCGCGCAATGGCTACCTGAGTGCAGAACAACGTGCCATCGCCCCAGTGCTATACCGCAGCCTCAGCCAGATCGCCCAGGCCATTCGGGACGGCGAGCGTGACTATCCGACGCTACTGGCCGAGCACCAGCAGCAGCTCGAAGCGGCCGGCCTGCGCCGGGATTACCTGGAAATTCGTCATGGGCAGAACCTGCGTCCTGCCACTGCCGAAGACCGCGACCTGGTGATTCTGGTGGCGGCTTATCTGGGCGCTACACGCTTGATCGACAACCTGCATCTGGACCTTGATACGCCGGCATGAACGCCTGATTGCCCGAATGCCAACCTTCGGGCAAACTGCCGCCGGCTGGGGCCTGCAGCTAATACTGCAGGTCCTGTTCGAGGATCCGACCCAGGAATTTCCCATGCGTGCCATCTTGCCGATCGGCTCAGTTTCAAACCTCGCAGACTCTAGATGTCCCCGGCAACGAGCGGAACCATAACGCCATGGGGTCCCCGTTGAGGTCACCCGAGTCCAACCCCGTTTATTCCCGCTGAAAGCCCCCCATGCAGCCCTGATTGGCCCCGCCAGTACAAAATAGTACCGGCCACAAGTCGGACAAAGCCAAGACAGAACAGCACGCTGGGGTTACTGTTATCGCCCTGGGAGATTAATCGAATCAGCACAGGGCTGAACGAACGAGGTCCTTGAGACCGCGCAGGACGTTCCGGGCTTCTCAGTGTCCAAAAGGCAGTTCAAGCAAAAGGAAAACCGCAGCGATGGCGTACTACCGCACTCCTCACGACGTTACCGCTCTGCCCGCCTGGCAAGCGTTGAAAGAACACCGCCAAGCCATGCAGGATTTCAGCATGCGCGAAGCCTTCAATGCCGATCCTCAGCGCTTCAGCCAATTTACCCTGAGCAGCTGCGGACTCTTTCTCGACTACTCGAAGAACCTGATCACCAGCCAGACCCGCGAACTGCTGGTGAATCTGGCCAAGGAAGTCGGTCTGGCCGATGCCATCAAGTCCATGGTTACCGGTGAGCTGGTCAACGCCTCCGAAGGCCGCCCGGCACTGCACACTGCGCTGCGCCGCCCAGTGGGCGACAAGCTGTCGGTCAATGGCGTCAACGTGATGCCCGAAGTACACAAGGTACTGAACCAGATCACCGAACTGGTAGGACGCATCCACGACGGCCTGTGGCGCGGCTACACCGAGAAGCCCATCACTGACGTGGTCAACATCGGTATCGGCGGCTCCTTCCTCGGCCCTGAACTGGTATCCGAAGCGCTGTTGTCCTACGCCCAGAAAGGCGTGCGCTGCCACTACCTGGCCAACATCGACGGCAGCGAGTTCCATGAGCTTTCGGCGAAGATTCGTGCAGAAACCACACTGTTCATTGTCTCTTCGAAGTCCTTCAACACCCTCGAAACCCTGAAGAACGCCCAGGCGGCGCGGGCCTGGTACCTGGCCCAGGGCGGCTCCGAAGCCGAGTTGCATCGCCACTTCATCGCCGTGTCGAGCAACAATGCGGCGGCAGTGGCCTTCGGTATTCGTGAAGAGAACATCTTCCCGATGTGGGACTGGGTTGGCGGTCGCTACTCGCTGTGGTCCGCCATCGGCCTGCCGATCGCCCTGGCCATCGGCATGTCCAACTTCAAGGAACTGCTGTCCGGTGCCTACACCATGGACCAGCACTTCCAGAGTGCACCGTTCGAACAGAACATGCCGGTACTGCTGGCCCTACTGGGTGTGTGGTACGGCAACTTCTGGGGCGCGCAAAGCCACGCGATCCTGCCGTACGACCACTACCTGCGCAACATCACCAAGCACTTGCAGCAATTGGACATGGAATCCAACGGCAAGAGTGTGCGCCAGGACGGTACTCCGGTAGCGACCGATACCGGCCCGGTGATCTGGGGCGGCGTAGGCTGCAACGGTCAGCACGCCTATCACCAGTTGCTGCACCAGGGCACCCAGCTGATTCCGGCCGACTTCATCGTGCCGATCGTCAGCTTCAACCCGGTGGCCGACCACCACCAGTGGCTGTACGCTAACTGCCTGTCCCAGAGCCAGGCGCTGATGCTGGGCAAGACCCGCGCCGAAGCCGAGAGCGAGCTGCGGGACAAAGGCCTGAGCGAAGCCGAAGTGGCGAAACTCGCGCCGCACAAGGTGATTCCCGGCAACCGTCCGAGCAACACCCTGGTGGTGGAGCGCATCAGCCCGCGGCGCCTGGGCGCCCTGGTAGCCCTGTACGAACACAAGGTCTTCGTGCAAAGCGTGGTCTGGGGTATCAACGCCTTCGACCAATGGGGCGTGGAACTGGGCAAAGAGCTGGGCAAGGGCGTCTACAACCGCCTGGTCGGCAGCGACGAGACCCTGGCTGACGACGCATCGACCCAAGGCTTGATCAACTACTTCCGCGGCCGTCACCGCGGCTGATCAACCTTCTCTCCTCCGGGAGCCGGTGCGCCGGCTCCCGTCTGGGCCCCGGCCCTCCCCCCTTGAACCTTCCTGACACTTGTGCGCACCCTTATGACTTGTCGCAAAACAAGAATAAGGAACCGTCATGTTCGATATCAGCACTTTTCCGAAAGCCGATGCCGTCCGCCGGGCGGCGCAAATGAGTCAGGACGACTACCACCACCTCTACCGCCAATCCATTGAGCAACCAGATGTGTTCTGGGCCGAGCAGGCCAAGCGTTTCCTGCACTGGAGCAGCCCCTGGGACAGCGTGCACAGCCACGATATCCGCACCGGTGAAGCCAGCTGGTTCCGCGGAGGCCAGCTCAACGTCAGCTACAACTGCATCGATCGTCATCTGGAAAAGCGCGGTGATCAGGCCGCGATCATCTGGGAGGGCGACAATCCTGCCGACTCCCGTTCCATCACCTACAAAGAACTTCACGGGCATGTCTGCCGCCTGGCCAACGTGCTGAAAAGCCGTGGCGTGAAAAAAGGCGACCGGGTGTGTATCTACATGCCGATGATTCCCGAAGTGGCCTACGCCATGCTCGCCTGCACCCGGATCGGTGCCGTGCATTCGGTGGTGTTCGGCGGCTTCTCCCCGGAGGCCCTGCGCGACCGGATTCTCAACGCCGACTGCCGCACCCTGATCACCGCCGACGAAGGCGTGCGCGGTGGCAAACAGATTCCCCTCAAGAGCAACGTCGACAAGGCCCTGCTCAGTTGCCCGGACGTCAGCAGCGTGGTGGTGGTCGAGCGCACCGGCAACCCCGTGAACTGGGTAGAGGGCCGCGACATTTCCTACCAGCAGGCCGTGGCCGCGGCCAGCGACCTGTGCGCCCCCGTGCCGATGGACGCCGAAGACCCACTGTTCATCCTCTATACCTCCGGCAGCACCGGCAAACCCAAAGGCGTACTGCACACTACTGGCGGTTATCTGCTGCAGGCCGCCATGACCTTCAAGTACGTGCTGGACTACCGCGACGGCGAGGTCTTCTGGTGCACCGCCGACGTCGGCTGGGTCACCGGCCACAGCTACATCCTCTACGGTCCCCTGGCCAACGGCGCCACCACGCTGATCTTCGAAGGCGTGCCCAACTACCCCAGCACCTCGCGTTTCTGGGAGGTGGTGGATAAGCATCAGGTGAACATCTTCTACACCGCCCCCACCGCCCTGCGGGCCCTGATGCGCGAAGGCAACGACCCGGTACAACGCACCTCCCGCAGCAGCCTGCGTCTCTTGGGCAGTGTTGGCGAGCCGATCAACCCGGAAGCCTGGGAGTGGTATTTCAATGTAGTGGGCGAGCAACGCTGCCCGATCGTCGATACGTGGTGGCAGACCGAAACCGGCGGCATCATGCTCAGCCCCCTGGTCAGCGCCCAGCAGATCAAACCCGGCTGCGCCTCAACCCCGATGTTCGGCGTACAACCCGTGCTACTGGACGACCAGGGCAAGGAAATTCAAGGTACCGGCAGCGGCATCCTGGCCATCAAGGCCAGTTGGCCGGCGCAGATACGCAGCGTCTACGGCGATCCCAAGCGCATGGTCGAAACCTACTTCGCGCCCTATCCCGGCTACTACTTCACCGGTGACGGCGCGCGCCGGGACGAGGACGGCAGCTATTGGATCACCGGGCGCATCGATGATGTGATCAACGTCTCCGGGCACCGCATCGGCACTGCCGAAGTGGAAAGCGCGCTGGTGCTCCACGACGGCATCGCCGAAGCGGCGGTGGTGGGCTACCCCCATGACCTCAAGGGCCAGGGGATCTATGCCTTTGTCACGCCGATGCAAGGCATCGAACCCGACGAGGAACTGAAAAAGGAACTGCTGGCCCTGGTCAGCCGTGAAATCGGCAGCTTTGCCAAACCGGAGCTGATCCAGTGGGCTGCGGCCCTGCCGAAAACTCGCTCGGGCAAGATCATGCGGCGTATCCTGCGCAAGATCGCCTGCAACGAACTGGATACCTTGGGGGACACTTCGACCCTGGCGGACCCCAGTGTGGTGGACGGGCTGATCGCCAAGCGCCTGAACGCTTGAAACCGGCGCGGCCATGGCCGCGCCTTTTTTCACTACCCGCACCGAGCTGTCATGGAATTCATTCGCAGCCGTATCGAAAGCCAGGTCATGAGCTTGTCAGGCCTCTCCCTGGGGCAACTCGACCTGGAGCATCCCAAGGGCGACCCCGGCCTGTTCGGGCCGGGGTCGATCAGTTGGCAGGTACATGCCGACTTCAGCAGCATGCTGATCGGTGGCATCAGTGCCTTGCTGATGCAAGCCCTGCACCCCCTGGCTCTGGCCGGGGTCTGGGACCACTCGAACTTTCGCCAGGACATGATCGGCCGCCTGCGCCGCACCGGACAGTTCATTTCCGGCACCACCTTCGGCTCCCGTCAGGACGCCGAGTGGCTGATCGACAAAGTACGCACTATTCACCTGCATATAGTGGGCACCGCCCCTGATGGCCGTCGTTATGCCGCCAGCGATCCGGAACTGTTGACCTGGGTGCATGTGGCGGAAGTCAGCAGTTTTCTCGCCGCTCACCTGCGCTACCTCAACCCTCGTCTGTCAGGGGCGGACCAGGACCGCTACTACGACGAGATTGCTCTGATCGCCGAACGTCTCGGCGCCCGGGATGTACCCCGCTCGCGGCGGGCGGTGGCCGACTACCTGCAGGCTATGCGTCCCCAACTGCTGTGCGACGAGCGCAGTCGGGAGGTTCTGCGTCTGCTACAGGCGGCTCCCGCCCCCAGTCGCCTGGCCAAGCCCTTTGGCTCATTGATGATGCAGGCCGGTATCGACCTGCTGCCGGACTGGGCCAGCGCCATGCTCGACGTCAATCAGAACCCGCTGCAACGTCAGCTGATTCGAGCCAGCGTCAAACGCAGTACACCGATGCTGCGCTGGGCGGTGCGGGACAGTTCAGTGCATCGGGCGAAACGACGCATGGGTCTGTAGAAGCCGACCGCTCATGCACAACACGACCGGCCGGTTCGCGATTGGCCGGTCTCCCGGGTTGTGTGCAACCATGATTTTCCGCACTGCAAACGCCTGCGCGGGCCATTTCACGAGCCCCACGCGTCGCAGCTCCCCGCCACCGAACATAAGGATTCG
>NZ_VXCY01000018.1:0-19265 GCF_052850735.1 Pseudomonas sp. 910_21
CTCGGCTACCGATTCTGTGGCTGAAGGCGGCTCTATTGTCTACACCGCCACCTTGACCAATGCCGCTGGTACGCCAGTGACCGTGACCCTGTCTAACGGTGCGGTGATCACCATCGCCGCGGGCGCTACTTCGGGCACCGCCACAGTGCCTGCGCCTGCCGATGACGTTTACAAAGATGCGGGCAAAGTCGAAGCCACTATCACCAAAGCGGATGGCGGCAACTTCGAAAACCTGGTCACCAATCCAGCCCCTGCCGTCACCGACGTCACTGACACCATCGACACGTCCACCGTCAGCCTGACCGCTACCCCGAGCGTCGCCGAAGGCGGCACCGTGGTTTACACCGCGTCGGTCACCGCGCCGGTGACCGGCTCGCCGGTTGTGGTGACCCTGTCCAACGGCCAGACCATCACCATTCCGGTGGGCGAGTCTTCCGGCAGCGTGAACTTCACTGCACCGAATGACGCCCTGGCTGGCGGCAGCTCCCTGAGCACCACCATCACCAAAGCGGACGGTGGCAACTACGAAAAACTGGAGATCAGCGATAAACCCGCTGAGACCGCTGTCACCGATACGCCGGACACCACCACCCTGAGCCTGACCGCTACCGACTCCGTGGCCGAAGGTGGTTCCATCGTTTACACCGCCACCCTGACCAATGCAGCTGGCACACCGGTTACCGTAACCCTGTCTAACGGCGCGGTGATCACCATCGCTGCCGGTGCCACCACTGGCACCGCCACTGTTGCGGCACCAGCCGACGACGTCTACAAAGACGCCGGCAAAGTCGAAGCCACCATCACCAAAGCGGACGGTGGCAACTTCGAAAACCTGGTCACCAACCCAGCTCCAGCTGTGACTGATGTCACCGATACCATCGACACCAGCACCGTTTCACTGACTGCTACGCCAAGCGTGGCCGAAGGCGGCATCGTGGTGTACACCGCATCGGTCACCGCGCCAGTGACTGGCTCGCCGGTCGTGGTCACCCTGTCCAACGGCCAGACCATCACCATTCCGGTGGGCGAGTCCTCCGGCAGCGTGAATTTCACCGCACCGAACGATGCCTTGGCTGGCGGTAGCTCCCTGAGCACCACCATCACCAAGACCGACGGTGGCAATTACGAGAAGTTGGATATCAGTGACAAACCGGCTGAAACCACGGTTACCGATACGCCGGATACAACGACGCTGAGCCTGACCGCTACCGATTCCGTGGCTGAAGGCGGCTCCATTGTCTACACCGCAACACTGAGCAATGCGGCCGGGACTCCGGTCACCGTGACGTTGAGCAATGGCGCAGTGATCACCATCGCCGCAGGCGCCACTTCCGGCACCGCGACTGTCGCCGCCCCGGCCGATGATGTTTATAAGGACGCCGGCAAGGTCGAAGCCTCCATCACCAAAGCTGACGGCGGCAATTTCGAGCACCTGGTCACCAACCCGGCTCCAGCCGTGACTGATGTCACCGATACTATCGATACGTCGACGGTGAGCCTGACCGCCACGCCAAGCGTGGCCGAAGGTGGAACCGTGGTGTACACCGCATCGGTCACCGCGCCGGTGACTGGCTCGCCAGTAGTAGTGACCCTGTCGAACGGTCAGACCATCACCATCCCAGTCGGTGAAAGCCAGGCTTCGGTCAATTTCACGGCGCCGAACGACGCTCTGGCCGGTGGCAGTTCCCTGAGCACTACCATTACCAGGGCCGATGGCGGCAACTACGAAAAACTGGCTATCAGCGACAAACCGGCCCAGACCTCGGTCACCGACACCGTCGACACCACCAATCTCAGCCTCAGTGCCACCGGTACCGTGGCTGAGGGTGGCCAGATCACCTACACCGCGACCCTGACCAACGCTGCCGGCACTCCGGTCACCGTGACTCTGAGCAACGGTGCCGTGATCCATATCGAGGCCGGTAAAACCACTGGCACCGTGACCGTCCCCGCACCAGCCGACGATGTCTACAAAGACGCCGGCAAGGTCGAGGCCACCATCACCAAGGCCGAAGGTGGCAACTTCGAGAAGCTGGTGCCGAACACCACGCCAGCCGTGACCGATGTGACTGACACCATCGACAACTCCACCGTCACGCTGAAGGCCACGCCTTCGGCTGCCGAGGGTGGCAACGTCACTTACACTGCCACCGTTAGTGCTCCAGTGACCGGTTCGCCTGTCACCGTGAACCTGGCCAATGGCGAGAAAATCACCATCCCGGTCGGCGAAACCACCGGTTCGGTGAGCATCAGCGCACCGAACGACGTATTGGTCGGTCACACTCCACTGACCAACTCCATCACCAACGTCAGCGGCGGCAACTACGAAAATCTCGTGGCCGACAAGACCCCGGTCAGCACCACCGTGACCGACACCGTCGACACCACCAGTGTCAGCCTCAGTGCCACCGGCACCGTGGCCGAGGGTGGTTCCATCGTTTACACCGCCACACTGAGCAATGCTGCAGGCACTCCGGTCACCGTGACCTTGAGCAATGGTGCAGTAATCACCATCGCCGCAGGTGCGACTACTGGTACCGCCACCGTCGCGGCGCCAACCGATGATGTTTACAAGGATGCAGGCAAGGTCGAGGCCACTATCACCAAGGCCGAAGGTGGCAACTTCGAGAAGCTGGTGCCGAACACCACGCCAGCCGTGACCGATGTCACCGACACCATCGACAACTCCACCGTCACGCTGAAGGCCACGCCTTCGGCTGCCGAGGGTGGCAACGTCACTTACACCGCCACCGTTAGCGCTCCAGTGACCGGTTCGCCCGTCACCGTGAACCTGGCCAATGGCGAGAAGATCACCATCCCGGTCGGCGAAACCACCGGTTCGGTGAGCATCAGCGCGCCTAACGACGTTCTGGTCGGCCACACTCCGCTGACCAACTCCATCACCAACGTCAGCGGCGGCAACTACGAAAATCTCGTGGCCGACAAGACCCCGGTCAGCACCACCGTGACCGACACCGTCGACACCACCAGCGTCAGCCTCAGTGCCACCGGCACCGTGGCCGAGGGCGGCTCCATCGTCTACACCGCAACCCTGAGCAATGCTGCCGGCTCGCCGGTTACCGTGACCCTGAACAACGGTGCGGTGATCCATATCGAAGCCGGTAAAACCACCGGCACGGTCACCGTCCCGGCACCGGCAGATGACGTCTACATCGACGCCGGCAAGGTCAATGCGTCCATTACCGGCGCCACCGGCGGCAACTTCGAGAAGCTGGTACCAGACACCACGCCAGCCGTGACCAACGTCACCGATACTGTCGATACCACCTCGGTGGGCATCAGCGGCAGCACCTCGGTCACCGAAGGCCAGACCGCCAGCTACACCGTGAGCCTGACCCACCCGGCGCAAACCGAAGTCACCCTGAAGATCAGCTACAGCGGCACCGCCACCGACGGCTCGGACTTCAGCGGCGTGTACACCGTGAAGATCCCGGCCGGCGCCAGCAGCGCCACCTTCAACGTCGCCACCCTTGACGACAAGATCACCGAAGGCACGGAAAACTTCACGGTCAAGATCGACTCGGCCACCGGCGGCAACTTCGAGAATCTGGTGGTGGGCAGCAACAATACCGTCACCACCTCGATCATCGACAACGATGCGCCACCGGTCATCGACCTGGATGCCAACAACTCCAGCGGCGCCACCGGAGCCGACTACAAGGTCACCTTCACCGAAGGCACCGCAGGCCCTGGCGTGTCGATCGCCGACACCGACCTGAGCATCACCGATCCGGACAGCACCCTGCTCACCGGCGCCACCATCGTGCTGACCAACCGTCAGCCGGGGGACTCGCTGAACCTGGGCAACAGCGTCAACGGCATCAACATCAATGCCAACAGCAAGGACGGTTCGATCACCCTGACCCTGTCGGGCAACGCGACGCTGGCCGACTACATGCAGCAGATCAAGAACATCACCTTCACCAACAACAGTGAAGACCCGAGCACCACGCCACGGACCATCACCGTGACCGTGACCGACGGCGGCAACTACTCCAACGTCGCCACCACCACGGTCAATGTGGTGGCGGTGAACGATGCCCCAACCGCCACCGGCGGCGCTGTCACCGGTACCGAAGACACGCCGCTGGCCCTGACCTGGTCCAACTTCGGCGTCAGCGACGTCGACAGCCCGGCGGCCAACCTCGGGGTGAAAATCACCCAACTACCGGGTGAAGGCAAACTGCAGTACCTGGACGGTTCGACCTGGAAGGACGTGGCCAACAACCAGACCTTCAGCAAGGCCGATATCGATGCCGGCAAACTGCGCTTCACGCCGGACGCCAATGAATCCGGCACCAATGGCTACGGCGGCAGCGGCGTAGGCAACCAGCAGGCGGATTACGCCCAGATCAAGTTCCAGCCAACCGATGGCCAGGCCCTGGGCAGCACCAGTACGGTCACGGTCGACATCACCCCAGTGGCCGATGCCCCGACCCTGAGCGTGGCGGGCAACAATGTGAACTCGGTCGGTCTGCTCAAGGAAGTCTGGACCGGCCTCAGCGGCCTGGGCACCGACGGCAGCGGCGCGTCCGCCAGCACTCTGAAATCGGTCATTGATGCTGCCGGCACGCCTAACAGCAGCAGCCTGGCGACCAACGTCCAGTCCGACGGCAACATCACCCCGGGCACCGCATCGAAGACCTCCGGCCTGATCTACCTGGAAGCCGGCAAGGCCTACACCTTCTCCGGCACCGGCGACGACAGCCTGCTGGTGACCATCGGTGGCAAGAACGTGGCCAGCACCACCTGGGGCGCGGGCGGTAACCTCAACGGTACCTTCACCCCGACCACCAGCGGCTACTACACCATCGACATCTACCACCATAACCAGAGTGGTCCGGGCGCTTACGACGTCAACCTCTCGGTCAATGGCGGCGCCGCGGTAGACCTGAGCAACGCCGGCGTGCCGCTGTACACCGGCGTCACCGACCTGACCAACGCCGGGGTTTCGGTATCCGACCTGCACGGCACCAACGGTGAGGGTTACTACGACGGTTACAAGCTCAACGAAGGCGGCGAAGGCGGCAGCGTGCATCTGGCGAAGATCAGCACCGGCCTGACCGATACCGACGGCTCGGAAACCCTGAGCGTGAAGATCAGCGGCATTCCTGCCGGTTCGGTCCTCAGCGATGGCGCCGGGCATACCTTCACCGCCACCGCGACCTCCGGCGAAGCCAATGTCACCGGCTGGAACCTGGGCAACCTGACGGTCACCCCGCCGCCTTACTACAACGGCACGTTCAACCTCAACGTGACCTCGACCTCCACCGAGTCCCTGGGCGGTTCTGCCAGCACTTCGGCGCAGATCCCGGTCAAGGTCTACCCGGCAACCTACAACGCGGTGGTCGCCACCTCCGGCGACGATACCGTCACCGGTACCGACGGCAACGACATCGTGGTCGCCGACATCGGCGGCCTGACCGTGGTCCCGGGCACCAACTACAACATTGCCTTCATGGTGGACACCTCGGGCAGTATGAGCAGCGCCTCGATCACCGCGGCCAAGAACTCCCTGACCTCGGTCTTCAATACCCTGAAGAACAGTATCGGCAGCGCCGGCTCGGGCACCGTGAACATCTTCCTTGCCGACTTCGATACCCAGGTCAACAAGTCGGTGTCGGTGAACCTCAACGACCCGAACGCCCTGGCCCAGCTCAAGGCCGTGCTGGATTCGATGGCTTCCGGCGGCGGCACCAACTATGAAGACGTGTTCAAGGCCACGGCCAACTTCTTCCAGAGCAGCCAGGCCACCGGCAACAGCAACGCCACCAACCTGACGTACTTCATTACCGACGGTAAGCCGACCTACTACCAGAGCGGCGAGCAGACCAACCCGACGCTGTACGGCAACGTGCGCCTCGACGATGTGGTGACCACCAGCAACTACAAGCTGGGGGATACCTTCGGCAAGTACCTCGACAACTCACACTACCTGAGCGTCGCCAGCGATGGCACGACGATCCTGCAGACCAACAATGGCTGGGGCTGGAGCAGCAAGACCCTGGGCACCCTGCACGCCCAGGGTGACGGCACCTACGAGCTGTCGAACCTGGCCGGCTCCGGCAGCAGCACCGATTACTACACCTCCACCAACTCCAGCAGCGGCTTTGCCCTGCTCAGCGGCCTGTCGAACGTCGAAGCCATCGGTATCAACAGTGGTGTCAGTCTCAACGACCTCAAGCCCTACGACAGTGACGGCAAGCCGCAGACCAACATCGACCCGGCCGACCTGGCCAACTCGATCATCGGTCATACCGAAGCCACCATGCCGGGGGCCGACAAGGTCAGCGGCGGCGACGGCAACGACATCCTGTTCGGCGACCTGGTGAGCTTCAACGGCATCGCCGGCGAGGGTTACCAGGCCATGCAGGCCTACGTGGCCAAGCAGAGCGGGGTCGATGTGAGCAAGGTCACCACCAGCAACGTGCACCAGTACATCACCGAGCACTACACCGAGTTCGATGTGTCCGGCAGCCACGACGGCAACGACACCCTGCTGGGCGGCGCCGGCAATGACATTCTCTTCGGCCAGGGCGGCAACGACACGCTGGACGGCGGCAAGGGCAATGACATCCTGCTGGGGGGCACCGGCAACGACACCCTGATCGGCGGCCAGGGCAACGACATCCTGATCGGCGGATCGGGGGCCGATACCTTCGTCTGGAAAGCCGGCGATACCGGCAACGACGTGATCAAGGACTTCAAGGCCAGCGAAGGTGACCGTATCGACCTGCGGGATCTGCTGCAGGGCGAGAGCGCCAGCACCATCGACAACTTCCTCAAGATCACCACCGTGGACGGGGTCTCGACCCTGCAGGTCAGCTCCGAGGGCAAGCTCAACGCCGCCGGGGGCCTGGCCAACGCCGACGTGACGATCAAGCTGGAAGGCAACAACTGGTCCAACGCCAACATCAATTCGTTGATCGCCGGCAGCGACCCGACCATCAAGATCGATCACAACAACAGCTGATCGGCTCCTGGCAGCCCCCCCTGGCGGGTGGTTGCCGGGTCCTGGCAAACAGCCTGCGCCGTGACGATTGTCGCGGCGCACCGCATACTCGCGCTCTGAATGCTGCGCTGGCCTATGCTGCTGACAGCCGGATGCCGAAAAAAAAGCCTGAGGGATTTGCCATGTTCTACGTGCAACGCGATGCGCAAGGTCAGCTGATTCGCGTGGAAGCCGCCGCTTACGCCGAGGCTACCGAGACGCTGCCCGCCGATCACCACGAGATCCAGACCTGGTACGCCAACGAGGCGGTGGAAGTCAGCCTCAAGCAGCTCAAGCAGAGTGACCTGGAAATGATCCGGGTGCTGGACGACCTGATTCAGGTCCTGACCAGCAAGGGCGTGATTCGCGTCACCGACCTGCCGGCGGCGGCTCAGGCCAAGCTGATGGATCGCAGCCAGGCCCGTGAGGCCCTGGGTGGACTCAGCCGGCTGATCAATGATGATGAAACCGGTTTGATCTGAACGCCCCTCGCCTGTAGAAGCCGGCTTGCCGGCGAATGCACGTTCAACCCCAAGGCGCCGGCTCGCCGAACAATTGCCCCTGCACGCCATATAGCCCCATCTCGCGAATCACCTGCAGCTCGCCCTGGGTCTCGACCCGCTCGGCAATCAGCGGCAGGTCGATGCTGTGGGCTGCCCGCTGGATAGCCTCGATAAACAGGCGCTTGTCGCTTTCCTGATCGATGTCGCGGATGTAGCTGCCGTCGATCTTCAGATAGGCCAGGCCCAGGCGCGCCAGGTTGCCGATCATGCTGAAGCGCCCACCAAAGCGTTGCAGACTGAGGGAGAAGCCCAGTTCCCGCAGGCGCCGGGTCAACTGTTCCAGCTGGATCTGCTCAGGCAGCTGTTCCTCACCGATTTCCAGGGTCAGGCGCGGCCCCAGGTCAGAGTGCTGGCGAAGAATCTCGAAGACCCGGTTCAGGGCCTGAGGGTCTTCCAGGGTGGCCGCCGACAGGTTCAGCGCCAGGCTGTCGTCATGTCCGACCATCTGCTTCAACACCTGCTCCAACATCAGCAGGTCCAGGCGCGAGGTCCAGCCAAAACGCTCCAACCAGGGTAGGAAACGCCCGGCCGGGATGGTCTGGCCCTGCTCGTCCAGTAGCCGCGACAGAACCTTGTAATGCAGCACCAGCGTGGTGTCCTGGGCCGCCACCACCGGCTGGAAGTACAGCTGGAAGCGTTGCTCCGACAGCGCGCGGTCCAGCAGCCGGTGCCAGGCATGGTGATCATCCCCGACTTGAGCTCCGCCCCCCTGATCCAGACAGGCCCAGTTGGTCTCGCCCTGGGCTTCGGCCTGGGCCAGGGCCTGATCGCCGAGGCTGAGCACCGCTTGTGGCGAATCTCCGTGGGCAAAGGCCGCCAGACCGATGGAGGCCACTGCGGCAACGTCGGTGGCGCCAGTGGCATGCAGGTTGCCCAGGGCGCTGTCCAGGCTTTGGGCCAGCTGGATGGCTTCCTCGCGCACCAGGCCCGGCGCCAGCACGGCGAACTCGCCACCGCGGACCCGGGTCACCAGGTTGTGGGTTTCAGGGTACTTGTTGCACTCGCGCAGCAATTGCTCCCCTACCGCTTGCAGCAGTTGGTCGGTGCGTTGGCCCCCCAGGCGCTGGTTCAGGCCGGCCAGGTCCTTGACCCGCAACAGCAGCAGGTAACCGGAGCTGGCCTGCTCCGGGTTGCTCACCCGGGCATGCAGTTGCATTTCGAAATAACGTCGATTGGCCAGCCCGGTCAGGCTGTCCTGATAAGACTCGATGCGCAGTTTTTCACTGCGCTCGGCCTGCTCCTGGAACAACGCCTTGAGCTTCTCCACCATCTGGTTCATCGCCTGCACCACCCGGCGCAGCTCCGGGGTGCGGGGCAGTTGCGGCAGGCTGAGAAACTCGCGGCGGGCAATGGCATGGGACTGCTGGACCATGTAGTCCAAGGGCTTGAGCTGGCGTCGCAGCAACAGGGCTCCGAGCACCGCACTCACCGCACCGCAGATCAACAGCCAGCCCAGGCTGCCCAGGGCGCTCTGCCAGAGCTTGGCGACGGCGAACATCGGATGGCTGAGCACCTCGACACGCGCCGCCTGCTCCCAGCCGCGACTGACGATGGCGTCACCGCCGGCCGGCTCCAGGCCGATGAGTTTGACGAACCACTGGGGCACATTGCTGACTTCCGGGATGCCGCTGCGCTCGACGATGGTCTTGTCCGTGGCCAGGTCCACCACCCGGATGCTGGCGTAGTAGCCGCTGTCGAAGATCGAACTGACCATCAACTCGACCATCGCCGGATCGTCGATGTTGGGTGTCAGCGACAAGGCCAGGGCCGTGGCCGCGTCCTGGGCATGGGAGCGCAGCTGATTGACATACTGGGTGCGCGAGCTTTCCAGGCTGACCATGAAGCTGCCACTGAAGGCGACCACCAGGAACACACAGATTGCGATCAACAGTTGTTTGAACAAAGACATCTGAGCTCGTGCTCCTAGTTAGTCGTCTCGACCGGAAAACCTTCGGCCTGCATTTTTTTCAACACGTCCTGCCAACGGGACAGGCGCTTGGTATCACCGACCCGCTTGTTGCCCTTGGCGCCCGGCAGCCACAACCCTTCGGCATTGAAGGAGTACACCGGCAGCAGGTCGGTTCGCTCGCTGGCCGGGCGGATCGAGTCCTCCAAACTGTCGAGCACCAGCGGCATGGCGTCCGCAGTGGAATAGTAGGTCAGGACCATGTGCGCGCGGTTCTGGCGCAAGGCCTTGACGTAAGTGATGCGCAGCTTGTCACTGGACACCCCGAGATGGCGCAGGCTGAAGTACTTGGCAATCGCATAGTCCTCACAGTCGCCGGCGCCCTTCCACAGCGCCTCGATCGGCGTTTCCCAGTAGTCCACCTGGCGCCACAGATCGATATCTTCCATGTAGCGCATGTTCTTGTTGAAGAACAGGTTGACCACTTTCAACTGCTCGCGCTCGGACACCTGCTTCTGCGTGGCCAGCAGGTGCTGCCAGGCATCAATACGTTGCTGACCTTCGCCCAGCGGACCGTAGAGCGCCGTGGCACGGCGGCTGATCAGGGAGAAGTCCCAGTCGGCGTGCAGGCTGCCCAGCAGCGCGCCAGCCAGCAGCAGTGCCGAGCAGAACCAGCGCAAGGTCCGAAAAAGAGCTAAACGTGCCGCCAATGCGATGAGTCCATGGGAGCTGTCGTAAATCGGCTGATGGTGAAGGCTGGCCCGACAAAAAACAATGGCACCTTACAATCACCGGCCACCAGGGAAGGGCCTGCACGGAACATTCAGAGAATAGCTTCAAGTGGCATTTGCGCTGCGGGTGACAGCCCATGAATTTCCCCAGTCGTCACGTGCATTCACCCACGCCAGCCACTATGTTAGAAACCATTCGCGGACTGGGACGTCCCCCTCGAACGGCCTCTTGTCAGCACCGAGAACCCGCCCACGGGCCACCTTGCTTAAGGAAAAGCTGTGTACACCGACACCCGACAATGGACGCTGGTGATCAACTCAGGGCAAACCACCCGCATACGCCTGATCTGCTTTCCCCAGGCCGGGGCGGCGGCGGAGCAACTGCGGGTATGGTCCAACAGCCTGGCCGATCACATCGAGCTGGTGGTGATCAACCTTCCGGGGCACGGCCCGCGCCGCGACGAAGCGCCCTGTGACAACTGGCCGAGCCTGCTGGAAAACACCTTCGCCGCCCTCAATCCCTGGCTCGACAAGCCCCACGCGCTGTTCGGCCACGGCCTGGGTGCACTGCTGGCGTACGAAACCTGCAAATACGCCCAGGAGCGGTTTCCACAGCAGACCCGCCACCTGTTCGTCTCTGGCTGCCGCAGCCCCGACAGCCTGCCCCGCCGGCCCTTGCTGCACTCGCTGCCGATCGCGGCATTTCGCGAGGCGATCCTGACCCTCGGCGCCAGCCCCCTGGAGATGCCCCGGGGGCAAAACGACCTGCAATCCTACGAACGCTTGCTGCGCAACGGCCTGAAGCTCTTTGAAACCTGGTACGACACCTCCAGCGGCTGCCTCGATATACCGCTGACGGCTTTCTATGGCAGCGAGGACCCGCTGGCGACAGCCGACCATATGCTCAATTGGCGGGAGTTCACCGGGCGCGAATTCGAATTGATCGAAGTGGCCGGCAACCATTTCTTCATCAAGTCCCAGCGCCAACGCCTGTTGCAGGTGATCAACACGCACCTGGGCCTGCTGGGGGAACACCTGGCCTGAGCGCCACCCATGAAAAAGCCCGCCCTGCAGTGATGCAGGAGCGGGCTTTGAGGTCGGTTACGGATTGCCTCAGATCTTGAAGCTGTCCACCAGTTGCTTCAGGCGGCTGGCCTGTTGCGACAGTGCATCACAGTCCTTCAGGGTTTCGTTGAGGTTGGCAACGCCTTGCTGGTTCAGCAGGTTGATCTGGTTGATGTCGACGTTGAGGGTCTCCACCACCGCGGTCTGCTCCTCGGTTGCCGCAGCCACCGACTGGTTCATGCCATCGATCTCGCCGATCCGCTGAGTCACGCTGACCAAGCGTGCACCGGCCTGGTTGGCCACTTCGACGCTCTCTTCGCTGGACACCTGGCTGGCGTTCATGGTCGAGACCGCCTCGCGAGACCCGACCTGCAGGGAGGTGATCATCTTGTGGATCTCTTCCGCCGACTCCTGGGTACGGTGGGCCAGGTTACGCACCTCATCGGCCACCACGGCGAAACCACGGCCGGCTTCACCGGCACGGGCCGCTTCAATGGCAGCGTTGAGGGCCAACAGATTGGTCTGCTGGGAGATGCCCTTGATCACATCGAGAATGTGCCCGATGTTGTCGGTGCTGGCATTCAGGGTCTCGATCTGGGTGCAGGACAGGCTGATCTTCTGCGACAGCTCGGTCATCGCCTGAATGGTCTGTTCCACCACCTGGCGACCGTCGTCGGCCTGTTCACTGGCGCCACTGGCATGTTGCGAGGCATCAGCGGCGTTGCGGGCGATTTCCTGGGTGGCAGCACCCAGTTCGTTGATCGCCGCGGCCACGCTGTTGGTACGGGCGCTCTGCTCATCGGAACCGATGATCGACGCGTTGGACGATGCCATCACCCGTTGCGAGAGGTCATGCACCTGACGAGTAGCCGAGGACACTTCGGAAATCGAGGCGTGAATCCGCTCCACGAACTGGTTGAACGAACTGCCCAACTCGCCGAACTCGTCCTTGCTTTCCACGACCAGGCGCCGGGTCAGGTCGCCTTCGCCCTGGGCAATGTCCTGCATCGCCCGGCCCATGGTGATCAGCGGGCGCATCAGCACCTGGATCAGCAGGGTCAGCAGTACCGCAATCACCGCCACCGCGATAAACATGGCGATCAAGGCGGAAGTACGGAACTGGCTCAGTGGTGCGTAGGCCTTTTCCTTGTCGATGGACAGCCCGATGTACCACTCGGCATTCGGCAGGCCGGTCACCGGGGTGAAGGACAGGATGCGTTCCTGTTTGTTCAGGACCACTTCCTGGTTGCCGCTGGCGATCCGCACATTGGCGCCGGGGTAGATGTCCTTGAGGTTCTTCATCACCTGGTCTTTATCCGGGCTGACGATCACCTGACCGTCGGCGCTGACCAGGAAGGCATGGCCCAGGCCGCCGAAGTCCACCGAGTTGATGATCTTCACCAGGGTTTCCAGGCTCAGGTCGCCACCGACCACGCCCAGCAATTCCCCCTGCTTCTTCACCGGCATGGCGATGGTGACCACCAAACCACCGACGGCCGCCATGTAGGGCGGGGTCAGCATGGTTTTGTCGGCGGTCACGGCCTGTTTGTACCAGGGCCGCTGACGCGGGTCGTAGCCGTCGGGCATCTTCGCGTCAGGACGCTGGGTGAAGGTGCCGTTGGATTGGCCGACGTAGGTGAACTGGAAGTTAGAGGTGAAGGCCGGCTGATCCACCAGGCCAGGGAAGTCTGCGTTATGACCTTGGTGGGCGACGTTCTGCGCCAGGTTCTCGAGCACCAGGATCCGCCCGCTCATCCAGTTCTGCACACTGCTGGAGGTGAGTTCACCGGCCTGCTGGATGGAGGACTCGAGGTTCTGTCGGATGGTGTTTCGCTGCAAGTAGTCGTTGTACAAAGTGAACAACGCAAAAGCCAGAACCACTACGCCGGAGGCGGCCAAAAGGATTTTATGGCTGAACTTGAGATTCATTTCATGGGACTTCTTATGCCGAAAGTGGGGATGCGTCCGTAAAGCAACATTCCATGTAACAGTGCAGGCGACATTCTTTGGCCGCTCTACTTTGGTGCACGCATGTCTTATCAGTCTTTCGGCAAGATTCCCCGAACCCTTAGAGATTTATCTGAATTACTCGTCTGAATTTGCCGAATCCCGCCGAACGGCATTCCAGAGCGTCCGCCGCGCATTTTCAGATGACCGACAGCACCTTGCTTGTTGCCAAATCGATAATCCTTCAATGACAATGCGACTAATTATCATTTGTGACACTCAGGCAGTCCGGCTCCATGTCATCAACCGAGTTCGCCGTACAGACGCTCTACAGCCATCACCACGGCTGGCTCAACAGTTGGCTGCGTCAGCGTCTGGGCAACGCTGCGGATGCTGCTGATCTGGCCCAGGACACTTTCGTACGCCTGTTGCAGAAAACCGAACGGCTGGAGCTCAAAGCACCGCGAGCTTTTCTACGCACTATTGCCCGAGGGCTGGTGATCGATCACTGGCGCCGCGAGGAAATTGAACGCGCTTACCTGGAAACCATCGCCCATCTGCCCGAGGCTGAAGCCCCAAGTGCCGAGGCTCGTGCCTTGATTCTGGAGTTGCTGGAAAGCATTGCGCGGATGCTGGAGGGGCTAAAGCCGAAAGTGCGTCAGGCGTTTCTTCTATCTCAGTGCGAAGAACTTACCCACAAGCAGATCGCCGAGCAGATGTCTCTGTCCCTGCGCACTGTGGAGCGCTATGTGGCTCAAGCGCTCTATCACTGTTACCTGCTGCGCTATGAGAGCTGACGCCTGTGGATAACTTTTCCGGCAGCCTGCCCCTGAAGCCCAATCCAGATCACCTGGTGGTCAAGCAGGCAATTAACTGGTTACTGCGCCTGCGCAATAACGGCGCCAATCCCAAACTGCAGCAACAGTGCGATCTGTGGCGTGCCGCTCACCAGGAGCATGAACTGGCCTGGCAACGGGTGCAGTCATTGCACCAAGAGCTCAATGCCAATCTGCGAGCCGTGCCTGGGGCCCAAGTGGCGCTGCACACCCTGGAAAACAGCAGCCAGCGCCTGGGCCGGCGTCAGGCCCTGAAACTGTTGAGCGGCGCCCTGCTCCTGGGCTCCAGCGCCTGGGTTGGCAAGGATCTACTGGGCTGGCAGCAGTGGAGCGCGGACTTCGCCACTGCCGTGGGCGAACAACGAGGCTTCCAACTGCCCGACGGCACCCGGCTGGAACTCAATACCGACAGCGCCGCGGACCTGAATTTCAACGCACAACAGCGCCTGATCAAACTGCGTCGGGGCGAGATCATGGTGGCCTGTGGAACCGATCAGCAGGGCACTCAACGTCCACTGCTGGTGGAAAGCCGGCATGCTCTGCTGGAAGGTTTCGACGCCCGTTTCGTGGTGCGCGTGGATGACCGTTGTACCCGCCTGAGCGTGACCCAAGGCAGCGTGGCCATTCATTCGCCGCACGCTGCCGAGGGTCGCAGCGCCCGGGTCGGTCCGGGGCAGAGCTATCGGATCAATCATCGACTGGCGGAGCCGGCCGCACCGCTGGCCATGGACGTGGGGGCCTGGGCCGATGGCCTGATCGTGACCCGCAACATGCGCCTGGATGACTTCCTGCAGGAAGTCGGTCGCTATCGCCATGGTTACCTGGGGTGCGCGGCAACCATTGCCCATCTGCGCCTGTCCGGGGTGTTCCGCCTGGAGGATACCGAGAAGCTGCTGGCCATCCTGCCCCAGACCCTGCCGGTGCAACTGCGTTACCGCACCCGCTGGTGGGTCACCCTGGAACCTGTGGTGTGAACTTCACGACCCAACTGTTTTTTTGGCGGGTTTTGTCTGGACGTCCGGCTTAGTCAGTAAGCAATTCAATCTGCTTCCTGCGACTTCAACGGAACCTACAATGACCCTCCGCGATCACCGCCCAAGCGCTTCCTGCGCCCCGACTCTACGTCAAGCCATCCACGCCGCCCTACTGTGCTCCAGTATCGGCCTCGGACTTGTGGCCACTACCGTACAGGCCGCCGACACCGCCCCGGATGCACCGCACCACAGCTACAACGTTGCCCCGGGCAGCCTGGGTGATGCGCTCAATCAATTTGCCCGGCAGGCAGCAATCACCTTGTCCACCACACCGGCCCAGACCCTGGGCCGACACTCTGCCGGACTGCAGGGCAGCTATTCGGTGAGCCAGGGCCTGAACCAGTTGCTCAAGGACACGGGGCTGGAGGCGGTCAGCCAGGATGGCAGCAGCTATATCCTGCGCCCGCTGCCCCAAGGCAGCGCGCTGTCACTGCCGACCACGCAAGTCAAAGGCTTCGCCCTGGGTAACGCCCTGGGCAGCATGGACGGCTACAACGCGACCCACAGCCAGATCGCCACCAAGACCAGTACCGCGTTGCTGGAAACCTCGCAAAGCGTGTCGGTGGTGACTCGCGAACAACTGGACGACCAGGGTGCACAAACCGTCGCCCAGGCCATGCGCTATACCCCGGGTGTGCTGACCAACCCCTATGGCGCCACCCATCGCTACGATTATGTGGCGATGCGCGGCTTCAACGATGGCTCGGTGGATAACATCTACCTCGACGGCCTCAAGTCCATGGGCGACAGCGGTACCTACAGCAGCATGCAGGTCGATCCCTATTTCCTCGAGCGCGTGGACATCCTCAAGGGACCGTCGTCGGTACTCTATGGCCGCAGCTCCCCCGGTGGCCTGGTGGCCCTGACCAGCAAAAAGCCGCTGTACGAGCCCTACCACCAGATCCAGGCGACCGTAGGCAGCCAGGGCAAACAAGGTCTGGGCTTCGACTTCAGCGGTCCACTGGATGATGACAAGCGCATTGCCTATCGGCTGATCGGCCTGACGGACAAATCCGACACCCAGTTCGACCATACAAAAGAAAAGCGCTTTGCCCTGGCTCCCACTCTGAGCATCGACTTCAGCGACGACACATCCCTGACGCTCCAGGCCTACCTGCAAAATGATCCTGATGGCGGCTACCACGGCGGCATGCCGGCCAACGGCACGCTGAACCAGCGCAATGGCCAGCGGATTTCCGAGCACTTCTTCGAGGGTGAGCCAGGCGTCGATGGCTACAAACGCGATCAACAGTCGTTCGGCTATCAGTTCGAGCATCGCTTCAACGACGTCTTCACCGCCCGGCAGAACTTCCGCTACCTGGATTCCAAGGTGAAGCTCGATCAGGTGTATGCCTATGGCTGGACCAATGCCACCAGCAACGACTTGAGGCGCTATTACTCGGGAGGCAATGAAAAGCTGCACTCCTTTATCGTCGATAACATGCTGCAAGCCGAATTCCTGACTGGCGACGTCAAGCACACGATGCTCCTGGGAGCGGACTATCAGCGGCGCAAGACCGTGGTCGACTGGGATCAGGGAACGCTGCAGGCGATCAACGCGTTCAACCCGATCTATGGCAACTCGACGATCGATTATTACAGTCACACCAGCTATGTACGGCGCCTGGAGCAGACCGGCGTATACCTGCAGGACCTGATCGAGCTGGATAAATGGCGCTTCTCCCTGGGGCTGCGTCAGGACTGGGTGGAAACCTCGGATGAAAACCGTCTGGCCGAAGACAAGCGCCCCCTGGGCACCGAGATCAGCGACAAGCGCACCAAACTCACTGGACGCGCGGGAGTGCTGTATCTGTTCGATAACGGTCTGGCGCCCTATCTCAGCTATTCCGAGTCGTTCAACCCCAACTCCTACGCAGACAGCGCCGGTAATCCCCTGCCACCTACCGACGGCACTCAATGGGAAGCCGGCTTGAAGTATCAGCCTCCCGGTACGGAAAACCTGTTCACCGCCTCGCTGTTTCGCATCGACCAGGAGAACCTGGCGTCGAAACTGCCGCAGGAAAATTTCTACCGCGCAGTCGGCGCCGTTCGTTCCCAGGGGTTGGAACTGGAAGCGCATATGCAACTGACCGACAACCTGAAACTGTTGAGCAGCTATACCTTCACCGACATCCAGTATTCGAAGTCGATGGTCAGCACCCTGAGCAGCCCCGGCAACATCATCGAGAACAAGGGCAACTCCCCTACTCAGGCGCCACGGCAGATGGCTTCGCTATGGGCCGACTACAGGTTCGACAGTGCAACCCTGGATGGGCTGCGCCTGGGAGGAGGAGTGCGCTATGTGGGGTACAGCTGGGCCGATGCCGAGAACACCATGAAGGTGCCGGCCTACACCCTGTTCGACGCCTCCATCGGCTATGACCTGGGCAAGGTGGGTTTGAAGGGGGTGGATGTGCGCCTGAATGCCAACAATTTGACCAACGAGTCCTACGTCGCGTCCTGCGCGAGCCTGAGTTACTGCTACCTGGGTGAAGAGCGCAACGTCGCAGCCACGGTGAGCTACCAGTTCTAATCAAGATTGACTTCCACAAAGCCAGCGCCTGCAAACAGCCGCTGGCTTTGTCGTTTGTACAGGAACATTCAATGCGCGCTGTTCTGGTTCTGCTGCATCGCTACATGGGTTTGGCCACTGCGTTGTTTCTACTGCTGGCTGGGTTGACCGGAAGTGTCCTGGCCTTTCATCACGAGCTGGATCGGTGGCTCAATCCCCAGTTCTATGAAGTATCTGGAGATGGGCCGTTACTGGCACCCGGAACGCTGGTGGATCGAGTGCAGACCGAGCATCCACGGCTGCAGGTCTGGTACATGGAATATCCGCAAGAGGCCACACACACTGCGTTGCTGGCTGCGGTACCACGTACGGACCCTGCCACTGGCAAGCCTTATGCCGAACGCAATCAGGTGTTTTATCTGGATCCGGTCAGTGCTGAACAACGGGGACAGCGCTTTTGGGGAGCCTGCTGCTTCCAGAGAGAGAATCTGGTGCCGTTTCTGCTTGAGCTCCACTACAACCTGGTCCTTCCCGGTAATTGGGGGCTCTGGCTGATGGGGTTGGTGGCTATCGGCTGGGTCATCGATTGCTTCGTTGCCGTGCTGTTGACGCTGCCCCGTGGTCGGCCGTTCTGGCACAAGTGGTCTACCGCCTGGAAGATCAAGGGAGGACACGCCTACCGCCTGAATTTCGACCTGCATCGCGCAGGGGGCTTGTGGCTATGGTTGCTGCTGCTACCGATCGCCATTAGCAGCGTGGCCATGAATCTACCGAGCCAGGTCTTCAAACCAGTGGTGTCCTTGTTCTCCCCTATCGAGCCGAGTGTCTATGAAGCCCGTGGGCAAATGTCGACTGCGGAGCTTGGGGTAACTCGGCTGACGTATCAACAAGCGTATGAGCGGGCTGTGGAAGAGGGACGGCGATTGGATTTGAAGGAGACAATCGGTGAGTTGTACTACAGCTTTGAATACAACTTCTATGGGGCGGGTTTTGGCCAGCACGATACCCAGGCCCATGGTAAGTCCTGGTTGTTCTTCCACGGTACGAATGGACATCTGCTGGGGCAGGAAATCGCGGGACAGGGCACTCTGGGAGAACGCTTCTATCGGCTGCAATTACCGATACATGGCGGGAGGATCATCGGTTTTACGGGACAGGTGATCATTGCTGCATTGGGTGTACTGATAGCAATGCTGTCGCTTACTGGCATCTATATCTGGTGGCGTAAGTTGATTGCCCGCAGGAGCGGCAAACGGCGTAGAGCCCGACATTGAGGATCAAGCCGAACCTTGGTAATAGCCGTCTGTTCAAAGCAGCTACAGGGATTCTGCAGGACTTTGCGACTTGATTACCCAGACTTTATCGAGCGTAAAAACAAAACCCCTGTCTGCGTTAGCAAACAGGGGTTTTGGAATTTAATCTTGACGATGACCTACTCTAACATGGGGAAACCCCACACTACCATCGGCGATGCATCGTTTCACTTCTGAGTTCGGGATGGGATCAGGTGGTTCCAACGCTCTATGGTCGTCAAGAAATTCTGTGGCCGATCCGTTGGACTCAAGAGTCGAACGTGTCAGCAAAATCAGTAACTTCTATATAAAGACAAAACCCCAATTGCTTTCGCAATTGGGGTTTCGGAATTTAATCTTGACGATG
>NZ_VXCY01000019.1:0-10022 GCF_052850735.1 Pseudomonas sp. 910_21
ATTGCTCCGGGGGCCCGCCGCCAACCGGCCATCCATGGCCGGGTGGCGGCTAGCTCGGCATCCATGCCGACCTGCCCCCTACGCAACGCCTACGCTCGGCCGGCTGGAAAGGGGCCTGAAGATCAAGATCAAGAGCAAGAGCAAGAGCAAGATCAAAAACCAAGCGCGTTTACGCGCTGTCCGTAGGAGCCGGCTTGCCGGCGAAGAGGCCCGTAAGTCATGCAGCGCCTGGGCGGGCGCCTTCGCTGGCAAGCCTGCTCCTACAGCTGTCAGATAGACCGTGCAGTTCCCTGTAGGAGCCGGCTTGCCGGCGAAGAGGCCCGTGAGACATGCGGCGTCTGGGCTGGCGCCTTCGCTGGCAAGCCAGCTCCTACAGCAGACAGATAGACCGTGCAGCTCACCGTAGGAGCCGGCTTGCCGGCGAAGAGGCCCGTAAGTCATGCAGCGCCCGGGCCGACGCCTTCGCTGGCAAGCCAGCTCCTACAGAAACGCACCCACCCTTAGCTTCAGGCCGGCCGCAAGGCCGCTGTCGCGCTTTTGATTTTGATTTTGATCTGAACGCCCCGTTAACCACGATGGCTGAACGCAGGCATTGAGCCGTGGGTAACCCGGCAGGGATGCCGGGTTAGCCGCCACCCGGCCAGGGATGGCCGGTGGCGGCGGCCCACGGATCAATGCCGGAGTGAAGGCATGCCGAGCCTAGGCGAGGCACCGAGTGGAGGGGCAGAGCGTTTTGCTTACTTTTGCGCTTTTCAAAAGTGAGCCGCTGTAAGAGCGGAACCAATATCCGCCCCACCCGCAGGAATGGATATGTACCCAATCCCTGCTGTAAAAGCGGAATCATAAGCCGCCCCACCCGCAGCACCGAATATGCCCCCCCTACTTATCCCACGTCCCCGGACACCCCCCACACCCCTCCATATTGGCATCCTGAAAATTCCCATAATGCTGCCGCGCCCCGCGCAAATCGGCCCGCTCCAGATTGCTCTCGCCCAACTTGGCCTCTTGCAGATTGGCCTCGCTCAGATTGGCCCCTTGCAGGTCGGCCTTGTTCAACCAGGCCATCTCCAGATCCGCCGCCTGCAGATTGGCCCGGTGCAGCTTGGCTCCGGACAGCCGGGCAAATTGCAGATAGGCCGCGCTGAGGTTGGCGTTCTCGAATTGCGCGCCCTGGGCAAACAGGCCCCAGCCCTGAATCGCCATCAGCTTGGCGTCGGTGAAGTCCGCCAGCCGCAGGTTGCTCTGTTGCAGGCTGGCGCGGGTCAGGTTGGCGCCCTGCAGGCGGGCTTTTTCCAGGTTGGCCAGGTCCAGCTGGGCATGGCGCAGGTCGGCGCCGGAGAGGTCGGCGCCGGCCAGGTTCATCTTGCGCAGGTCCTGGTTGGCCAGGTTGGCGCCGCGCAGGTTGGCACCCGGGCATTGGCTGGATTCGGCAATCAGGCAGCCGTTGATGGTCAGGGGCACGTCGTTGCCGTCGTCGATGTTCACCGCGAAGGCGGGGGACAGGCTCAACAGCAGGACAAGGGGCAGGTAGTTCATGGTGCGGTGCTCCAGGCGGGAGTGAAGACGGGTGTGGCGAGAAGGCGGGCTCCCGGTCGACCGGCGCCCTGGGGTCGTAGCCGACCAGAACCCGGCCCCCGGGGTGTGTCTGGCACATCCCGGGGCGGGTTTCGGGGCCGCTGCGCGCTGGTACGCCAGCCCGGCCCAGCGGGAGCAAGCTCCCTCGCCACAGATAGGGCGGTGACGATCAGCGCTGGGCGCTCTGGTTATCCCAGCTCGGGATCTTGAACACCCAGAACGAACCGCCTTGGGCCACCGGCTTGGTCAGCTCGGCCATGTCGCCGCCCCACAGCGGCACCGCGCCGCCGTAGCCCACGGTCACGCCGATGTACTGTTCGCCGTCCTGTTCCCAGGTGATGGGCGGCGAGACGATGCCGCTGCCGGTCTGGAATTTCCACAGCTCCTTGCCGGTCTTGGCATCGAAGGCCTTGAAGAAACCGTCGCCGGTGCCGGTGAATACCAGGTTGCCCTTGGTCGCCAGGACGCCGGCCCACAGCGGCAGCTGTTCCTTGTGTTCCCACACCAGCTTGCCGGTGGTGGGGTCCATGGCGCGCAGGGTGCCGACGTGGTCGTCGTACATGCGCTTGATGCGGAAGCCCATCCCCAGGTAGGCCGAGCCTTTCTTGTAGTTCACTTCCTCGGTCCAGTACTCCTCCTTCCACTGGTTGCCGGGGATGTAGAACAGCCCGGTGTCCTGGCTGTAGGCCATGGGGTTCCAGTTCTTGCCACCCAGGAACGGCGGCGAGACTTCCACCGGCTTGCCCTTGGTTTCACCCGGCAGCGGTTTGGCCGGACGCTGGCCGGGATTCTCTACGGGGCGCCCGGTCTTGAGGTCGATGTGGCTGGCCCAGGTGATGTTGTCGACAAAGGGGAAGGCGTTCTGCAGTTTGCCGTTGTTGCGGTCTACCACGTAGAAGAAGCCGTTGCGGTCGGCGTGGCCGGTGGCCTTGACCACCTTGCCGTCCTTGTTCTTGTAGTCGAACAGCACCAGTTCGTTGTTGCCGGAGAAGTCCCAGGCGTCGTTCGGCGTGTGCTGGTAGAACCATTTCACTTCGCCGGTGCTCGGGTCGACGCCGACCTGGCCCGAGGTGTAGAGGCTGTCGTAGTCGTGGGGGTTGCCGTCTTTCGAGGTCCGCGCCCAGGTGTTCCACGGGCCGGGGTTGCCGGCGCCGACGATGATGGTGTTGGTCTCGGCATCGAAGCTGGCGCTCTGCCAAGGGGCGCCACCGCCGTGGCTCCAGGCTTCGACCTTGCCGGTTTCGCTGGTCTTGTCGTCCGGCCAGGACGGTGCCTTGACGTCGCCGGTGGGGGTGCTGTCCTTGCCGTTCAGGCGGCCCATGTGGCCTTCGACGAAAGGCCGCATCCACACTTCTTCGCCGGTCTCCGGGTCACGGGCGAACAGCTGGCCGACCACGCCGAATTCGTCGCCGGAGCTGCCGTGGATCAGCAGCACCTTGCCGCTGGTCTTGTCCTTGATCAGCACCGGGGCGCCGGTCATGGTGTAGCCCGCGCTGTGGTCGCCGAATTTCTTGTTCCACACCACCTTGCCGGTGTTCTTGTCCAGGGCGATGACCCGGGCGTCGAGGGTGCCGAAGTAGATCTTGTCGCCGTAGATCGCCGCACCGCGGTTGACCACGTCGCAGCACGGGCGAATGTTGTCCGGCAGGCGGTGGTTGTAAGTCCACAGGCGCTTGCCGGTCTTGGCGTCCAGGGCAAATACCCGCGAGTAGGAGCCGGTGACGTAGACCACGCCGTCGCGGACGATGGCCTGGGATTCCTGGCCGCGCTGCTTCTCGTCACCGAAGGAGTAGGACCAGGCCGGGGTCAGCTTGAACACGTTCTTGTCGTTGACCTGGGCCAGCGGGCTCCAGCGCTGGGCGTTGGTGCCCATGCCGTACTGCAGCACGTCCTGGGTGCTCAGGTGGTCGTTGGCGATGTCTTCCCAGGTCACGTTCTTGCTGGCAGGTGCCGCCGGGGCGGTGGCCGCTGTGGCCGCCGCGCCCAGGGACAGGCTGCCGGCCAGCAGCAGGGCCCGGACGGCGAGGCTCAGGGGGGAGAGGGCGGGGAGCGATCTTATTGTCATGGTTGCAGTTCCCAGTGGAGGTTTTGGCCTGACTAGGGTCTGCCCCGGGACGGGTGTTGAGATACGGAAAAAGTCCCGCCCTTGCCGGGAATAGTTCCCGGGCGGCACCTGATTTAGGCCCGCGCCACAAGCC
The DNA here is from genome assembly GCF_052850735.1 of Pseudomonas sp. 910_21. NCBI lineage: Bacteria > Pseudomonadati > Pseudomonadota > Gammaproteobacteria > Pseudomonadales > Pseudomonadaceae > Pseudomonas > Pseudomonas sp. 910_21. The sequence goes on from NZ_VXCY01000019.1 coordinate 3,774, forward strand.
CTACTACCAAGGGAGTAGAGCGCGACCACCAAAGCAGCATACGGCCGCCCACCGGCTGTTTCTAAGATGGCGCCATGGCCTCTGTATTGAGGTCTTGCGTGCAATCTTGAGGGCATAACAATGACAACAAAACGCAACGCCTTGCTCGCGGTAGGGCTGCTGACCGGTGCCGTGTTCACCGGTTCCGTATGGGCCCATGGCAACGTGGTGCCCCAGGCGGTGGAAACCAAGGGCCTGACGCCGATCAAGGATGCCGGTGTGAGCGTCGATGGCGACGGCTGGGCCGCGGTCAACCCGTACCGCACCTCGCCCGAGCACGACAAGGCAGTGGAAATCGGCGCCTCGGCCTACAACCAGAACTGCGCCGCCTGTCATGGCCTGGAAGCCAAGTCCGGCGGCATCGCTCCGGACCTGCGCATGCTCGATGCCGGCGAGGCCGGGGATGAATGGTTCGTCGAGCGGGTGCGCCACGGCGCGGTGCGCGATGGTCGGGTGTACATGCCGAAGATGGCCGACTACTTGAGCCAGGAAGCCCTGTGGGCGGTGCGCACCTACCTGGACAGCGTGCGCGTCGAGGAGTGATCGCCATGGGCCGCCTGGCGCTGTTTTTCAGTGGCTTGCTGCTGTGCTGCGCGGCGGCGCAGGCCGGGGTGCGCAACTACGACACGATGATCGCCTCCGGTGAGCTGAAGGTGGCGGTGTACCAGGATTTCGCCCCCTACAGCTTCGAGGATCGGGGCCAGCCCCGGGGCGTCGACGTCGAGCTGGCGCAAGCCCTGGCCGAGGCCCTGGGAGTGCGCCTGCAACTGATCTGGGCGCCCCCGGGGGAGAAGCTCGACGACGATTTGCGGGACTACATCTGGCGCGGCAGTCCGCTGCGCCACCAGCAGTTGGCCGACCTGATGATGCGCGTGCCCTATGACCACGACTACGCGCAAAAGCGCAACGAACTGGGGGAGCTGGCCAACGATCACGTGGTGATGTTCGGCCCCTATCAGGAGGAGCGCTGGCAGGTGGCATTCGACCGCCGCCGGCTGGACTCGGTGGCCAGTGTCGCGGTGTTCCAGGAGCACCCGATCGGGGTCGAGGTGGACAGCGTGCCGTCGTTCTACCTGACCTCGGTGTTCAACGGCATGCTCAGTGCCAAGACCCATCATTACCCCAGCGTGCAGCAGGCGTTCGGCGCTCTGCGGGCCGGGCAGGTGGACGCGGTGATGGCCATGCGCGGCGAGATCGACTGGCAGTTGCACGAGGCCGGTGACCCGCAACTGGCCCTGGCGGAAAACGCCTACCCGAACATGGGCAAGCAGGTGTGGGAGATCGGCATGGCGGTGCATGAAAGCAACCGCCAGCTGGCCTATGCCGTGGAGGAGGCCCTGGAGGGGCTGATCCGCGACGGTCGGCTCAAGGCGCTCTACGCCCGTTATGGCCTGCGCTACGAGGTCCCACAGATGTATCAATAGGAGCTGCGATGAACTGGCGAGCGACCTGTCTGTTGGCGTGCTGGCTGCCCTTGGCGACCTCGGCGCTGGCCGCCGATCCGCAGGCCCCGGGTCCGGACCCGGTGCCCTCGGTGATGTGGGCCTTCTACCACAAGCAACTGCTGGGCGATGCCGCGTTCGTCTTCGATGACCGGGTCAAGCTGCTGGCGCCGCCCTTTGCCGAGGATGCGCGGCAGGTGCCCCTGGAGATCGACGCCCGGGCCTTCAGCGGCGAGGTGGTGCGCATCCTCGCCTGGGCCGAGCTCAACCCCTTGCCGCGCATTGTCGATTTCGAGCCGGGGGAGCGGGTGCTGCCCTGGCTGTCGATCCGCATCCGCATCGAGCAGGCCACGCCGTTGCGCGCCGCCGTGCTGACCCGCGATGGCCTGTGGCACGTGGGCTCGACCCTGATCGATGCTGCGGGTGGTGGCTGCACCGCCCCCAGCGTGGTGCGTACCCAGCCCGGTTGGGAAGAGCACATCGGCGAGGTGCTGGGCGGGCGCTATCCCCGGGGTGATGCCAGCCGCCTGCGCCTGCAAGTGTCCCACCCGATGGACAACGGCCTGGTCAGCGGCATCCCTGAGTTTTTCCTCAATCACGCCGAATTGCGCGACCAGAACGATCAGCGTCTGGCCAGCCTCGAACTGTTCCCGGCGGTCAGCGAAAACCCCAGCCTGGGGTTCGCTATCCGAGGGGCAGGGCAGACCCGTTTGCTGTTGCGCGACAACAGCGGCAATCAGTTCGAGGCCAAGCTGCCCTGAGCGCATCCTTTGACCCACCCGAGCCGAGGCGCACCATGCGTTGGATCCTGCTGTTGCTGCTGTGCCTGGGCCTGCCGGCCCGGGCCGATCTGGACTATCAACTCAAGCCCCGGCAGATCGCCGCGGGGACCTGGCTGCTGGAAGGCAGCACCGACAATTTCGCCAAGGCCAATGGCGGCAACATCGTCAACACGGCGTTTATCGTCACCGACAGCGGCGTGGTGGTGATCGACAGCGGACCATCGAAGCGCTACGGCGAGGCCCTGCGCCAAGCCATTGCCGCCACCACCGACAAGCCGGTGATCCAGCTGCTGCTGACCCATCATCACCCTGACCATGTGCTGGGCAACCAGGCTTTCAGTGACGTGCCCATCGGCGCCCTGGCCGGCACCACCGCCCTGCTGCGCCAGCAGGGCGACGCCATGGCCGAGAACCTGTACCGCATGGTCGGCGACTGGATGCGCGGCACCGAGGTGGTGTTGCCGACCCAGGTGCTGGAGCCCGGCGTTCTCGAAGTGGGCGGGCATCGCTTGCGCTTGCTCGGTTTGAGTGGGCACACCGGTGCCGATCTGGCGATTCTCGACGAGAACACCGGGGTGCTGTTTGCCGGTGATCTGGTGTTCTACCAGCGGGCGCTGACCACCCCCAACAGCCCGGGGCTGGAGGCATGGCTCAAGGACCTGGATACCTTGCAGGGCCTGTCGTGGAAACTGATCGTTCCCGGGCACGGACCGGTGGCCAGCGATGCTGCGCCCTTTGCCCAGATGCGCGACTACCTGGGTTGGCTCGACGGGTTGATGCGCGACGGCGCGGCCCGGGGTGACGACATGAGCGAGATGATCCGCCGCCCGATCCCCGAGCGTTTTGCCGGCATCAGCCTGACTCGCTACGAGTTGATCCGCAGCGTCAGCCACCTGTACCCGCGTTACGAACGCCAGCGCCTGCAGCGTATCGACGGCCTGTAGGCGCCGGTTGCCGCTCCAGTACCAAGGAACTAGAAAACTCCGCACTGCGGGCAATTGTTGGCAAACAGGCCGGGACCAAGAATTCCCGGCAGACCGGGAAAATTTCCCGGGAACAACAATAACCGCAGAGGTAGCCGTCATGACCCAACCCCCACGTCGTCCCTTTTTCGCCGTGAGCCTGGTGCTCAGCGCCATGCTGCTGTCCAGCGCGGCCCTGGCCGCCGTCACCGATGAAGAGATCCTCCAGGACCCGAAGAACCCTGAGCAGATCGTCACCAACGGCCTGGGCGTCCAGGGCCAGCGCTACAGCCCGCTGGACCTGCTCAACGTCGATAACGTCAAGGAACTGCGGCCGGTCTGGGCTTTCTCCTTCGGCGGCGAGAAGCAGCGCGGTCAGCAGGCCCAGCCACTGATCAAGGACGGGGTGATGTACATGACCGGTTCCTATTCCCGGGTGTTCGCCGTGGATGCGCGCACCGGCAAGAAACTCTGGCAGTACGACGCGCGCCTGCCCGATGACATTCGCCCTTGCTGCGACGTGATCAACCGCGGCGTGGCGCTGTACGGCGACCTGGTGTTCTTTGGCACCCTGGACGCCAAGCTGGTGGCCCTGAACAAGGACACCGGCAAGGTGGTGTGGAGCAAGAAGGTCGCTGACCACAAAGAGGGGTATTCCATCAGCGCGGCACCGATGATGGTCAACGGCAAGCTGATCACCGGGGTCGCCGGCGGCGAGTTCGGCGTGGTCGGCAAGATCCAGGCCTACGATCCGAAAAACGGCGAGCTGCTGTGGATGCGTCCCACCGTGGAAGGCCACATGGGCTATGTGTACAAGGACGGCAAGGCCATCGAGAACGGTATTTCCGGTGGCGAGGCGGGCAAGACCTGGCCGGGCGATCTGTGGAAGACCGGCGGCGCGGCGCCGTGGCTCGGTGGCTACTACGACCCGGAAACCAACCTGTTGCTGTTCGGCACCGGCAACCCGGCGCCGTGGAACTCGCACCTGCGCCCCGGCGACAACCTGTATTCCTCGTCGCGCCTGGCCCTGAACCCGGACGACGGCACCATCAAGTGGCACTTCCAGAGCACCCCCCACGACGGGTGGGACTTTGACGGCGTCAACGAGCTGATCTCCTTCAACTACAAGGAGGGCGGCAAGGAGATCAAGGCCGCCGCCACCGCCGACCGCAACGGCTTCTTCTACGTGCTCGATCGCACCAACGGCAAGTTCATCCGCGGCTTCCCCTTTGTCGACAAGATCACCTGGGCCACCGGCCTGGATAAGAACGGTCGGCCGATCTACAACGAGGCCAGCCGTCCCGGCGCCCCGGGCAGCGAAGCCAAGGGCAGTTCGGTGTTCGTCGCCCCGGCCTTTCTCGGCGCCAAGAACTGGATGCCCATGGCCTACAACCGCGACACCGGGCTGTTCTATGTACCGTCCAACGAATGGGGCATGGACATCTGGAACGAAGGCATCGCCTACAAGAAGGGCGCGGCGTTCCTCGGCGCGGGCTTCACCATCAAGCCACTCAACGAGGACTACATCGGCGTGCTGCGGGCCATCGACCCGATCAGCGGCAAGGAAGTCTGGCGCCACAAGAACTTCGCGCCGCTGTGGGGCGGGGTGCTGACCACCAAGGGCAACCTGGTGTTCACCGGCACGCCTGAAGGCTTCCTCCAGGCGTTCAACGCCAAGACCGGCGAGAAGGTCTGGGAGTTCCAGACCGGCTCCGGGGTCCTGGGTTCGCCCGTGACTTGGGAGATGGACGGCGAACAGTACGTCTCGGTGCTCTCCGGATGGGGCGGTGCGGTGCCGCTGTGGGGCGGCGAAGTGGCCAAGCGGGTCAAGGACTTCAACCAGGGCGGCATGCTCTGGACCTTCAAACTGCCCAAGGAGCTGGTGAGCAAACGCTAATCGTAGGAGCCAGCTTGCTGGCGAAGGCGCCCGCACGACCGCTTTCGCCGGCAAGCCGGCTCCTACAAAGCCCCCGCGATATCCCTGCCAACCGTAGGAGCCAGCTTGCTGGCGAAGAGGCCCGCAAGAGCGCCTTCATCGGCAAGCCGGCTCCCGCACAGGGCAATCAACCTACGACCAAATGACGAGAGCCCCCCCTGCCAACGATGGATTCGTCCGGCACCCGGGGCTCTCTACCATCGGTCCATCGCCTGTCGTTGGACAGGCCTCGACCAGCAGAGGCTCAGCATGATCTACGCACAACCCGGAACCCCAGGCGCCGTCGTGTCCTTCAAGCCACGCTACGGCAATTTCATCGGCGGCCAGTTCGTGCCGCCGGTGGCTGGCCAGTACTTCACCAACACCTCGCCGGTCAACGGTGAAGTGATCGCCGAATTCCCCCGTTCCAGCGCCGCCGATATCGACCTGGCCCTGGACGCCGCCCATGCCGCCGCCGAGGCCTGGGGCAAGACCTCGGTCCAGGACCGCTCGCGGCTGCTGCTGAAGATTGCCGACCGCATCGAGCAGAACCTGGAAATCCTCGCGGTCAGCGAGACCTGGGACAACGGCAAGGCGGTGCGCGAAACCCTCAATGCCGACGTGCCCCTGGCCGCCGACCACTTCCGTTATTTCGCCGGCTGCATCCGCGCCCAGGAAGGCGGCGCCGCCGAGATCAACGAACTGACCACCGCCTACCATTTCCACGAACCTTTGGGCGTGGTCGGGCAGATCATCCCGTGGAACTTCCCGCTGCTGATGGCCGCCTGGAAGCTGGCCCCGGCCCTGGCCGCCGGCAACTGCGTGGTGCTCAAGCCTGCCGAGCAGACCCCGCTGTCGATCATGGTCTTCGCCGAGCTGATCGCCGACCTGCTGCCGGCCGGGGTGCTGAACATCGTCCAGGGCTTTGGCCGTGAGGCCGGCGAGGCCCTGGCCACCAGCAAGCGCATTGCCAAGATCGCCTTCACCGGCTCGACCCCGGTGGGCTCGCACATCATGAAATGCGCCGCCGAGAACATCATTCCGTCCACCGTGGAACTGGGCGGCAAGTCGCCGAACATCTTCTTCGAAGACATCATGCAGGCCGAGCC